>CANKZU010000003.1 GCA_947488615.1 uncultured Aurantimonas sp. | reverse complement strand
TGTCGATCTGCTGCTTCTGGCCGTCCTCTGCCGGCCTGGCCTTGGAGAACTTCACCGTCCAACGGGCATCCACGTCTTTCTGACGCGCCTTGAACGGCTCGTCCTTCCATATCTCCTTCGCCGTCTCGCCGGCCTTGATCCTGGCCTTCTCGTCCTCGGTGTTGCGCTGACGTGGCGCGGCGACAAGGGTGGCATCCATGATCTGGCCGGACATCGGCAGATAGCCCGCCTCGCTGATCGCCCGATCGAGACGGGCAAACAGAGCGTCGAGCGCATCGGCGGCAATCAATGCCTCACGGAAATCCCACAGGGTGTTGGCGTCCGGGACCGCATCGCCCGGACCCAGCCCACAGAACCGCATCCAGCTCAATCGGTCTTTCACGAGGAACTCGGTTTGCTCCAGGGACAGCCCGTTCAGCGCCTGGAGAACCAGCATCTTGAATTTGAGAACCGGATCGAAGGGTGGTCTACCGCCCTTGCTGCGTTCGCCCCGGGGAACCGCTTTCGCCAGGTCCGCCCGGAACATCTCGAAATCGACGGTGACGGAGAGCTTCTCCAAAGGATCGCCGTGACGCGAGAGTTGCAAAAGCCGATCCTGGACATCCCAAAACCCGATCTGTCCCGACATTCCACACCTCCCGAAAGCGCAAGGTCAGTGAATCACGTCAGAGCGAAATCCGCCAGTTTCCGGAGGCGTCCACGTCTTTGCCTACCAGAAAGGGCCGATGGGGATGGTCGTGCGCACCATCGGCATCGCCAGGGCAAAGGCCACGCTCACGCTGGCGAACATGGCCTACAACATGACCCGATGGCGATGGCTCGACAGCCGAACTGCGCCCGCATGAGCCGATGACAGCCCGATCGGATGTCATTCAACACCTGAACCGGCAGCATCGCCAACCAAAAACATCGCCATAAGTCCCAGCAATTCGCCTTCAGAACGAAATTGCGGCGTTTCCGGAGGCGTCCAGTTTTCAATTCCCGACAAGCCGCAGTCGCTAAAGAGACGATGAAGTTCGCTCATGCGGAGGTTCTGCTCCGCCCTCAGTAGCGCCTCGGCTTGAAGATGATAGCCCGACTTGCCGGTCATCGCGTCGCTTGCGCCGCTGATGACAGCTGCAACGTCAAGGTCGCGATATCGATGTTTGCCCTGTTCTTGCAGGATCTTTCCGATGCCGCGGGTGTATCTGATGCTGAATTCATCCCCTAATGATCTGAGCGTGTAGGCGCCGGAGAGAAACGCGAGGTACTCTCGCAGGATTTGCATCACGAAGGATTCGAAGAGGGCGTACGTCCTCGTGACCGCCGCGCAGTGATCAATCACGCGCCAATTGATCCCATCAGCGGCCTCTCCAAGGATCTTACCGGCGTCGAAGCACTTTGCGCCCTCGGCCTTGCACTCGAGCATTGATGCGCCGATCTGGCTGCGGAGATTTGCCGAGAACGAAACGTGCTTTCGAACGGCCACGAAGGCTTTTAGGCTCCGATCAAGCAGCGCGGTATGCATCAGGCTATTGCCCCCTCCACCATTTTGGTGAACAACTCGATCCGGTTCTGGATGTCCTCCTTGGTGTTGCCGCGGCCGGTGAAGGTTCCTTCTTCTTGATCCCTAAACATCTGAGCCGTCGCTTGACGGATGTCTTCTGCCTTGGCAAGGACGGCGGCCGCGCGATCGAGAAATGACGACATTCCTACCATTACGGCGTCGTAGAACGCCTTCTGTGCCGACGTCATCCAGTCCCCTGTATCGCGATCGAATGGCCTGAACAGAGACTCGCCGTAGACATCCGAAGCCAAGTTGAGGGTGGTGACGAACTCATGCTCTAGAACGGCGATGTCTGCGTCATTGAAGGTGTTTGCCTTCCGCATGTAGAGATCAAGAAATCCCTGCATACCGTTCCGATAATGAGCGGCGTGACGAAGGGCGAAAAACCGAAGTACCAGCTCGACGTCTTCCATCTTCGCGTACATTGCATTATCGAGAAGATTAGGCGTCACCTCGATCTCATTCTCAACATAGGGTGGGATGTTCCACGCCTTACGAAACGTCGGCAGCCGGGACATCCGATCGACGAGGTTGTTCAGCCGTCCGCGATAGAGCGCGTTGCGTATCTCCTGCCGACCCAGTTGCACTCCACCCGTGTTCAGACGCTCGAATACTGTCTCGCGAAGGCTGGACGCCTCGTCCTCGTCGGTCGTCGATTCTTTGAGCAGCACGATCGACGTTATGGACCTGCGGTCGAGGCCCGCTTGTATCTTGTCGGGAAGTGTTTGGTAGGTCCGGCCGTTTATCTCTGGCCATTGCTTCAATCCGACAAGCTCGAAATTGCCCGCGTAGAAGTCCTTCAGCGCCGTGATACGCTGCTGACCGTCCATTACCTCATACGCGTTGTAGTCCTTTTCATAGAGAAAGACGGGAGGCACCGGGATGTTCATTATGAAGGATTCTATGAGAAGACTCTGTTTTCCGGCACTCCATCGCGGTCGTCTTTGATAAAATGGCCTGAGTTCCATGTAATTGGGCTGCTTCAGGGCGGCGACGAAGCCGGGGAGCTTTTCACGATTGGTTTCGATGACGATCCGGCCTTCGCCCCGCGCATAGCGCTCATTGATCTCGGCGTCGGGAACATGCGGCGGTTTCTCCCGGGGCGATTTCGCCCAGAAGCTAGTCTCCGATGGTGCAAGTGTCATGCGTCTCGATCTCCAATGAGCGGTGAACGCGAACCGCCCGGCATCGCACATGTGGATGCTAGACGGAAAACTACGCGGCGTGAATGAAGGTCGTTGAAGGCATCCCAGCCAGCCTACAGATGCTGATAGCGAGGTGCTGAACCAGGGGCAGCTTCCGGGCGGGGCTTAAAATAGCCTCAACGTCGCAAAAGGACGCGTAACTGCCTTTCCGACTACTAGTCACGGATCTCCGACATGAGTCGGAAGCTGTTTTCGCCAGATCTGAAACAGAATTCCCAATCCCGTTTCAATCCCGCCGGGCGTCCGGAGACACGAGAATATGCGGCGTTTCGGCCGTGTTGTCCTCGGCCGATTTCCGCGAGCCCTTCGTGATCGCCCGCCCGCTGGCCATGCGGACGGTGCCGTCGAGCACCAGCTTCAGCGCATGCGGATAAAGCCGGTGCTCGGCACGCAAGAGGCGCTCGGCCAGCGTTTCGGCCGTGTCGTCCGGCTCGATCGCGATTGCCGCCTGGGCGATGATCGGCCCTTCGTCCATGCGCTCGGTGACGAAATGCACCGTGCAGCCATGCACCCGCATACCGGTCGCTAGCGCCCGCGTATGGGTGTCGAGACCGGGAAACAGCGGCAGCAGCGACGGGTGGATGTTGATCAGGCGCCCGCTGTAGCGCCGCACGAAGCCTTCCGACAAAATCCGCATGTAGCCGGCAAGGCAGACGACGTCCGGCTTGAGATCGTCCAGCGCCTTGAGGACCGCCGCCTCGTGCTTGGCGCGATCTGCGAAGGCGTTCTGTTCGACGGCAATGGCCGTGAGGCCCGAGCGCTCCGCCGTCTCCAGGCCCGGCGCGTCGGCGTGATTGGCGATGACGCCGACGATCTGGCCGGGATAGGTCGGGTCCATGCAAGCGGCGGCCAAGGCGCTCATATTGGTGCCGCGTCCGGAGATCAGGATCGCGATCCTCTGCCGGCGGACCGCGTTCATGGTAGCGGCAACGCGCCGTTGAAGGTCACGGCCGCGTCCTTGCGCGGCAGGATGCGGCCGAGCGGCACGACGGTTTCGCCGGCTTTCTGCAGGATCGCGCTGACCGTCGCCGCGTCGGCCTCGGACACGACGACGATCATGCCGATACCGCAATTGAAGGTGCGCAGCATTTCCAACTCCGCGATGCCGCCTTCCCTGGCAAGCCATCCGAACACCGGGGGCACCGGAACCGCGAACAGGTCGATGTCGGCCCTGAGCGTTTCCGGCAGGACCCGCGGAATGTTTTCGACGAAGCCGCCGCCGGTGATATGCGCCAGCGCCTTGATCCCGTCGGTCTCGGCGAAGGCCGCAAGCAGCGCTTTGACATAGATGCGGGTCGGCTCGATCAGGGCTTCGCCCAGCGTTCGGTTCCCGTCGAAGGGCGCCAGGTCGCCATAGCGCGCGCCGGACCGCTCGACGATGCGGCGAACCAGCGAATAGCCATTCGAGTGAACCCCGGAGGAGGCGAGGCCGAGGATCATGTCCCCGGCTGCGATCGTCCCGGCCGGAAGCAGGCGATGACGCTCGACGGCGCCGACGGCAAAGCCGGCAAGATCGTAGTCCTTGTCGGCATAAAGACCCGGCATCTCGGCGGTTTCGCCGCCGATCAGCGCGCAGCCGGCCTGCCGGCAGCCGCTCGCGATGCCTTTGACGATGGCCTCGCCCTCGGACGGGTCGAGCCGCCCGGTGGCGTAATAGTCGAGGAAGAACAGCGGCTCGGCGCCCTGGACCACGAGATCGTTGACGCACATGGCCACGAGATCGACGCCGATCGTCTCGTGCAGGCCGGTCTCGATGGCGATCCTGAGCTTCGTCCCGACGCCGTCATTCGCCGCGACCAGCAGCGGGTCGTCGTAGCCCGCCGCCTTGAGGTCGAAGAGGCCGCCGAAGCCGCCGATTTCGCCGTCGGCGCCGCGGCGCCGGGTCGAGCGCACATGCGGCTTGATCCGCTGCACGAGATCATTGCCGGCGTCGATATCGACGCCCGCGTCCCGGTACGTCAGAGAGTTGCTGGTGTCGGTCATGGTCCCCGCCCGTTTCAGCCGAGTTGACATGATCGCGGCCCGTGAGCAAGACCCGATGCCATGACGCGAGGAATTGTCACGATGGATACGTGGGCGAGCGAGCGATTTTTCTCGACGACGGGCGGGGCCGCATGACCGTCCCGAATTTCATCTCGATCGCCCGGCTTCTCGGCGTCCCGATCCTGGTCTGGGCATTGATCGACGGCGATTGGCAACTGGCTTTCTTGATCTTTATTCTCGCTGGCATCTCGGACGCCGTCGACGGGGCGATCGCGCGTCACTTCGATCAGCAATCCACCCTCGGCCTTTACCTCGATCCGCTCGCCGACAAGGCTTTGCTGATCTCGGTTTTCGTCGGCCTCGGCCTGCTCGACCAACTGCCGGCTTGGCTGGCGGTCGCGGTGGTCAGCCGCGACCTTCTCATCATCGCCGCCGTGCTTCTGTCCTACGTTATGGGGCAGCCGGTGACGGTTCGTCCGCTGATGGTCTCCAAATTGACCACCTTGGCGCAGATCGTCCTGGCGGGCGTTGCGCTCGCAGAGCCGGCTTTCGGCTTGTCTCTGGGACGATTCATTGTCGTCCTGGTCGTGATCACCACGGCCTTGACCGGGCTGTCCGCCGCCGCCTATCTCGTCGAATGGCTTCGGCACATGGCCTCCGACGGTCATCCGAAGCGTGAGGAAGGCGATCCGACATGAACGACCGAAGTGCGCTGATCCGCCGGCAGGTGCTGTTCTGGAGTTCAGCCGCGGTTCTGGTCGTGCTGCTGCTATGGCTTTTTTCCGGGATTCTGCTGCCCTTCGTCCTCGGTATGGTGATCGCCTATTTCCTCGATCCGGTCGCTGACTGGTTCGAGCGCCATGGTTTTTCGCGTGTCGCCGCGACGGTGGTCATCCTTGTCCTGTTCGCGGCGATCTTCATTGCCGCGGTGCTGATCCTCGTGCCGGTTATCGGCAGTCAGATCGCCAGTTTCGCCGAGCGCGTTCCGGATTATCTCGATCGGTTGCAGGGCTTGGCCACCGCCGCGCGAAGCGGGCCGCTGGCGTTTCTATTTTCGGGAGAAGAGAGCAATCTGAAGCAGGATTTTGCCAAGATCGTCAGTGAGGGAACCGGGTTCATCACCTCCTTCCTCGGCTCTGTCTGGACCTCGTCGCTGGCCGTGGTCAATTTCGTGGCGCTGTTCGTGGTGACGCCTGTCGTCGCCTTCTATCTCCTGCTCGACTGGGATCGGATGATCGCCAAGGTCGATTCCTGGATCCCGCGCCAGCATGTCGCCACTGTCCGTCGCCTGGCCGGTGAGATCGACCATTCGGTGGCGGGATTCCTTCGTGGCCAAGGCAGCGTCAGCCTGATCCTGGGCACCTTCTATGCTGTCGGACTGACACTCACCGGGCTCAATTTCGGGCTGCTGATCGGCCTGTTCGCGGGGCTGATCTCGTTCATCCCCTATATCGGCTCGACCGTCGGCCTGGTCCTCGCCGTCGGCGTGGCGCTGGTGCAGTTCTGGCCGGACTGGATCTGGATCGTCGCCGTCGCGACGATCTTCTTCGTCGGACAGTTTTTCGAGGGCAACATCTTGCAGCCGAAGCTGGTCGGAGCGTCAGTCGGCTTGCATCCGGTCTGGCTGATGTTCGCGTTGTTCGCCTTCGGTGCCCTGTTCGGATTTGTCGGTCTGCTGATCGCCGTGCCGGCCGCTGCGGCGGTGGGTGTTCTGGCGCGTTTTGCAATTACGCAATATTTACAAAGCGAGATGTATTATGGCCGACCCGCCGTCGCGGAGGACGCCATGCGCGTTTCCGGCGAGGGGGTCTCGGCGTCGACCCCGGTGACGAAAGGCGCCCCTCATTCGGGCGCCGGCGAATAGGGCAAGGCCGCTATGTCGTCCCAACTCCCTCTCGATCTTCCCCATGCCGCCTCGCACGCCCGGGAGGATCTCATCATCTCGGCGTCGAACCGGCTCGCTGTCGCGGCTGTCGACACGTGGCCGCACTGGCGGCATTCGGTGCTGGTGATCGTGGGACCGCCCGGAGCGGGCAAGACGCATCTCGCCAATGTATGGGCGGAGCGGGCCGGGGCGCGGACTGCCGAGGCCGGCGCTCAGGCCGACCACCTCAACCAGCCGGGATTTCGTGTCGTCGTCGATGATCTCGACCGCTCGCGCTTGCCGGAGACCGACCTGTTCGGCCTCGTCAACGCCGCGCGGCTGGGAGCCGGGAGCGTGCTTGCGACAAGCCGGACTCCACCGGCGGGAATGGCATTCACGCTTTGCGACCTTCGCTCGCGTCTATGCGCGGCGACGATCGCAGAGCTTGGAGCCCCCGACGACGACCTGTTGGCCGGTGTTCTGGTCAAGCTTTTCGCCGATCGCCAGCTCGACATAGCGCCGCGGATGGTTCGCTATCTGGCCGAGCGCATGGAGCGCTCGCTCGATTCGGCACGTCGCGTCGTCGCTGCCGTCGATCGCGAGGCGCTGGCTTCGAAGGAGCGCATAAGCACGCGTCTTCTCAAGCGGGTGCTTGACCGCGAGAGCGAAGCGGTGCGTCATCAGGCGGTCGTGCCGGCCCGCTACCCGGTCGCGACGGAGGACTGACCATGGATACCGCATCACCGACGCCACGGGCGAAATCGAGAAAGCCCCGCACGCGCAAGCCCGCCGCCGGCGCGGCGTCAGGGTGGCCGGAAACGGACGCTCAGCATTCGGCTGACACGCCGGCGAGCGTCGACATCGCTGCGGCATCCGCGGTCCCGGAGCGGGATGCGGGCGAGACCACGCCGATCCTGTCGGAGGCGTCCGTCATCCTGGAAACACCCCCGGCGGAGGTAGAGGCGGCGGCGAAGGATGATCGGGCGGCCGAGAGCGAGTTGCCGGCGGACCGTTTCATCAATCGGGAGATTTCGTGGCTTCAGTTCAACCGCCGCGTGCTCGAGGAATCGCAGAATTCGTCGCATCCCTTGCTCGAGCGGGTTCGCTTCCTGTCGATTTCGGCAGACAATCTCGATGAATTCTTCATGGTCAGGGTGGCCGGTCTCGCCGGTCAAGTGCGCGAAAAAATCACCGTCCGCAGCATCGACGGACTGACACCGCAGGAACAGCTCGACCGGATTCTCGACGATGTGGGACATCTGCAGGGGGAGCAACAGGCCTCGCTGGCCGAACTCGTCAAGCAATTGCGGCAGGAGCGCATCCAGATCGTCGGCGCTGGCGATCTCAAGCGCGACGACCGGGCCTGGCTGGAAAAGCACTTCGACGAGACGATTTTCCCGGTCCTGACACCGCTGTCGATCGACCCGGCGCATCCATTTCCATTCATTCCCAATCTGGGCTTTTCGATCGCCCTCGCCCTGCTGCGCGAGCGCGATTCCCAGCCTATGAACGCGCTTTTGCGGCTGCCGCCGGCGCTGCAGCGATTTATCGAGATGCCGCCGACCGACAAGGGGGTCCTCCGCCTGGTGCCACTGGAGAGCATCGTGGCTTTGTTCATCGGCCGGTTGTTCCCGGGATACAGGGTCAAGGGCGCGGGGACCTTCCGTATCATCCGCGACAGCGATATCGAGGTCGAGGAGGAGGCCGAGGATCTCGTCCGCCATTTCGAAAGCGCCTTGAAGCGGCGACGGCGCGGGTCGGTGATCCGGATCGAATTCGATTCGGTCATGCCGGAGACCCTGCGCAATTTCGTCGCGGGTGAACTGGCCGTGCCGGAGTCGCGCGTCTCGGTCATGGACGGCATGCTGGCGCTCGATTCGGTGTCGCAGATCTGCAAATTGCCGCGCGACGATCTGAAATTCAAACCGTATATCCCGCGTTTTCCCGAGCGGATCCGCGAACACAATGGCGACTGCTTTGCGGCCATCAGGGAGAAGGACATCATCGTCCATCATCCCTACGAATCCTTCGATGTGGTGGTGCAGTTCCTGCGGCAAGCGGCGCAGGACCCGAACGTCATCGCGATCAAGCAGACGCTTTATCGCACGTCGAACGAATCCCCGATCGTCCGGGCGCTGGTCGACGCCGCCGAATCCGGCAAGTCGGTGACGGCGCTGGTCGAGCTGAAGGCGCGGTTCGACGAGGAGGCCAATATCCGCTGGGCCCGCGATCTGGAGCGGGCGGGCGTCCAGGTGGTTTTCGGTTTCATCGAGAAGAAGACCCACGCCAAACTGTCGCTGATCGTTCGCAGAGAGGACGGAAAGCTCGTCAACTTCGTCCACATCGGCACCGGCAACTACCATCCGATCACCGCCAGAATTTACACGGACCTGTCCTATTTCACCGCCGACCCGGATATCGCGCATGACGTCCAGCTGGTGTTCAACTACATTACCGGTTACGCCGAACCCGCCGAGGTCAAGAAGCTGGCGATCTCGCCATTGACGATGCGCAGCCGTATCGTCGGTCACATCGAGGACGAGGTGGCTCATGTGCGGGCGGGGCGTCCGGGTCAGATCTGGCTGAAGATGAATTCGCTGGTCGACCCGGCAATCATCGATGCGCTCTACAGGGCGAGCCAGGCCGGCGTCGAAATCGACCTCGTCGTGCGCGGCATCTGCTGTCTGCGCCCCCGCGTGCCCGGCCTGTCCGACAATATCCGCGTCAAGTCGATCGTCGGTCGCTTCCTCGAGCACAGCCGGATCTTCTGCTTCGGCAACGGACAGGGACTGCCCTCCGAGGCAGCGATCGTCTATATGGGGTCGGCGGATATGATGCCGCGCAATCTTGACCGCCGGGTTGAGACACTGGTTCCCATCACCACGCCGACCGTCCACAGTCAGGTGCTGTCGCAGATCATGCTCGGCAATATTCTCGACAATCAGCAGAGCTGGTCGGTCGCCGCTGACGGGACATCGCGCCATATCTTTCCTTCGCCGGGTGAACAGCCGTTCAACGCCCAACGCTATTTCATGACCAATCCGAGTCTTTCGGGTCGCGGGAAAGCACTGAAAACGGATGCTCCAAAACTTATCGCGCGGCAGCGCGCGGACCACGCGCGCTTTGACTGAACCGATGGCGCAGGGCCGGCTTCAAGACCGCCAACCCGTTGGCGTCGTCGATATCGGATCGAACTCCGTCCGTCTGGTCATCTACGAAGGCAACTGCCGGACCTTGACGGTCCTATTCAACGAAAAGGTTCTCAGCGGGTTGGGCAAGGGGTTGGCCCAGACCAACCGGCTCGATCCGCAAGCCATCGAAAGCGCGTTGGCCGCGCTCAGGCGCTTTCGCAAGCTTGCCGAGCAGGCCCATGTCGTCGAACTCCACCCGATCGCGACAGCGGCCGCGCGCGAGGCCCAGAACGGACCGGAATTCATCGCCGCGGCGGAAGAAGCGATTGGGACCCCGATCGTGATCCTCTCAGGCGCCGACGAGGCGCGCTATGCGGCCGAGGGTGTGCTCGCCGGTTTCCATACGCCCGGCGGCATCGGCGGCGATCTCGGCGGCGGCAGTCTCGAACTGGTCGACATCCATGACGGCCAGTTCGAGGGCGGTCTGACCCTGCCGCTCGGCGGTCTGCGTCTACGCGATCTCTCCGAGGGAGATATCTCCCGCGCCCAGGCGATCGCCGACAGCCATCTGGCCGCCTGCGCTCTTGCCGGAAAAGGCGAGGGGCGTCCCTTCTTCGCCGTCGGGGGTACATGGCGCAACTTGGCCAAGCTGCACATGGCGCAGACCAAATATCCGTTGCACGTCATGCACGGCTACGAGATCGACGCCACCGGGATCGAGGATTTCCTCGACAACATCCTGCGCGGCGATTCCGAGAAGCTGCAGGGAATCGGCGCGGTCTCGAAATCGCGCCGACCGCTGCTCGGCTATGGCGCCGTCGCTCTGAAAAGCGTTCTGCGCCACCTCAAGCCGTCGAAGATCGTGATGTCGGCGCTCGGCGTGCGCGAGGGCTATCTTTATTCGCTGCTACCGGACGCGGAAAAGGCCAAGGATCCGCTGATCGAGTCGGCGCGTGAATTGTCGATCCTACGGTCCCGCTCGCCCGCCCATGCTCTGGAACTCGTCGAATGGAGCCGGCGAACTTTCGAGGCGTTCGGAATCGAGGAGACAGAGGAGGAGGAGCGGTTGCGCGAGGCCGCCTGTCTTCTCGCCGATATCGGCTGGCGCGCCCATCCGGACTATCGCGGCAAGCAATCTCTCTCGATCATCGCCCACGCCGCTTTTCCGGCGGTCGATCATCGCGGCCGGGCCTATCTCGGCCTGACCAACTACTACCGGCACGAGGGCAGTTTCGAGCAGATGCAACTGCCCGAACTTGAGCGTCTGATCGAAGAGCGGCTGATGACGCGCGCCCGCATTCTCGCATCGCTGTTTCGCGCGACCTATCTGTTGACGGCGTCGATGCCGGGCGTGCTCGATCAGCTGAAATGGGCGCAGGATCCACGCGGGGGCTTCACGCTGGTGATCCCGCGCGCGCTCGCCGCGCTGATCGGGGAACGGCCCGAAGGCCGTCTCCAGCAATTCGCCAAGACCGTGGACAAGACGCTGCGCATGGAGGTGCGGTAGACGCGCGAGCTCACGCGTCTCCTTCCAGCGCGACCACTTCGACCTTGCGGTTGCGATAGACGAGGGCGGTCTCGCCTTGCAGCAGCCCGAGCGCCCGTTCGCCGAAGATCTCCCGGCGCCAGCCTGACATCGCCGCGATTTCGGCTTCCTCACCCTTCCAGGCAAGTTTTTCCAGGTCGTCGCCCGACGCGATCATCTTGGCCGCGACGCCCTTTTCCTCGACCACGATCTTCAGGAGAACCTTGAGGAATTCGACCGCCGCCGCGGTGCCCTCGGGCAGTTGCCGGGACCGTGGAATGGGTGACAACTCCGATTTCGGCACCGCCAGCGCGCGGCTCACCGCCGCGATGATCGCTCGCCCTGCGGCGCTGCGTTCGAATCCCTTCGGGATCGTCCGCAGGCGGCCGAGCGCCTGTTCGTCCGTCGGCTGCTGCTGGGCGATCTCGTAAATCGCGTCGTCCTTGAGAATACGCCCGCGCGGCTTGTCGAGGTCGCGTGCCTCGCGCTCGCGCCATGTCGCCAGTTCTTTCATTACCTGCAATTCGATCGGCTTGCGCACTCGCAGCTTCAGCCGCTTCCAGGCATCGTCCGGGTGCAGGTCGTAAGTGGCCGGGTCCGCCAGGATCGCCATTTCCTCGGCCAGCCAGTGGCCGCGGTCGTCGGCTTCCAGCTGTTTGGTCAACTCGCGATAGACGTCGCGCAGATAGGTGACGTCGGCAAGCGCATAGGTCAGCTGCTGCTCACTGAGCGGGCGGCGACGCCAGTCGGTGAAACGCGACGTCTTGTCGATCCGCCCGTCGGTGGTCCGCGCGACCAGCTGATCGTAGGCGATCGATTCCCCGAACCCGCAGACCATCGCCGCGACCTGCGTGTCGAAGAGTGGTTTGGGCAAGATGCCGCCGAGCTTGTAGACGATCTCCAGATCCTGCCGCGCCGCGTGGAATACCTTCACGATGCTCTCATCGGCCATCAGCTCGAAGAACGGCGCCAGATCGATCCCGCTGGCGAGCGGGTCCACCAGCACAGCGAGATCGTCCGACGCCATCTGGATCAGGCAGAGCTCTGGCCAGAACGTCGTTTCGCGGATGAACTCGGTGTCGACGGTGACGTATTCGGCGGTGGCGAGGTTGGTGCAGGCCTTGGCGAGGTCTGCGGTCGAGGTGATCATTTGCATCCGATATCCATAGCCCGATCGCGGGGCCGTGCGAAAGGCGGATGCGCCACAGCACCCGTGAAATCTTGACAGGACGAAAGCTGCATGCGCTTGTCGCCGGCGATTCAATCGAGCCGCCAAACCGTGCCTGCGCGCGCCGACGTGCGGCCGGACACGAGCCAGATCCAAGAGAGAATGCCATGCACCGCTATCGCAGTCACAGCTGCGCCGCCCTTCGTAAGGACGATGTCGGCAAAACCGTCCGCCTGTCTGGCTGGGCCCATCGAATTCGCGATCACGGCGGCCTTTTGTTCATCGATCTGCGCGACCATTACGGCCTGACACAAGTGGTCGTCGATCCCGATTCGCCGGCCTTCGCGGTGGCGGAAACGGTCCGTGGCGAATGGGTCATCCGGATCGACGGGGAAGTGAAGGCGCGCTCGGAAGACACCGTCAACGCCAAGCTGCCGACCGGCGCGGTCGAGGTGTTCGCCCGCGAGATCGAGGTGTTGTCGCAGGCCAGGGAACTGCCGCTGCCGGTGTTCGGCGAGCCGGAGTACCCGGAGGATATCCGGCTCAAATACCGCTTCCTCGACCTTCGCCGCGAGACGCTGCACAAGAACATGATGCGGCGCACGCAGATCGTCTCGAAAATGCGCCAGCTGATGGGCGATGGGGGTTTCTTCGAGTTCCAGACGCCGATCCTCACCGCCTCCTCGCCGGAGGGCGCGCGCGACTTCTTGGTGCCGTCGCGGCTGCACAATGGCCTGTTCTACGCGCTGCCGCAGGCGCCGCAGCAATACAAGCAGCTGATCATGATGTCCGGCTTCGATCGGTATTTCCAGATCGCGCCCTGCTTCCGCGACGAGGACCCGCGCGCCGACCGCTTCTACGGGGAGTTCTATCAGCTCGACGTCGAGATGAGCTTCGTCGAGCAGGAGGATATCCTCCAGGCGATGGAGCCGGTGATCCGCACCGTGTTCGAGAGCTTCGCCGACGGCAAGCCGGTCAGCCAGAATTTTCGCCGCATTCCCTATGCCGAATCGATCCGCAAATACGGCACCGACAAGCCGGACCTGCGTAATCCGATCGAGATGCAAGCGGTGACCGAGCATTTCGCCGGTTCGGGCTTCAAAGTCTTCGCCGGCATGATCGCCAACGATCCGGCCGTCGAGATATGGGCGATCCCGTCCAAGACAGGTGGTTCACGCGCATTCTGCGACCGGATGAACTCCTGGGCGCAGGGCGAGGGCCAGCCAGGCCTCGGCTACATCTTCTGGCGCGAGGAGGAGGGCAAGCTGGCCGGTGCCGGCCCGCTTGCCAAGAACATCGGCGAGGAGCGCACCGAGGCGCTGCGCACCCAACTTGGCCTCGAAGCGGGCGACGCCTGCTTCTTCGTCGCCGGGCGGCCGGACGCCTTCGCTCCCTTTGCCGGAGCCGCCCGGACGCGGGTCGGCGAGGAACTGGACCTGATCGACCGTGACCGGTTCGAGCTCGCCTGGATCATCGACTTCCCCTTCTACGAATGGCAGGACGAGGAAAAGAAGGTCGATTTCGCCCACAATCCCTTCTCGATGCCGCAGGGCGGCATGGATGCGCTGCAAGGCGACGAGCCGCTGGCGATCAAGGCATTCCAGTACGACATCGTCTGCAACGGCTTCGAGATCGCCTCGGGCGGCATCCGCAACCACATTCCCGAAGCCATGGTGAAGGCCTTCGAAATCGCCGGCTACTCGAAGGAGACCGTGGAAGAGCGCTTCGGCGGGCTCTACCGTGCCTTCCAGTACGGCGCGCCGCCCCATGGCGGCATGGCGGCGGGCGTCGACCGCATCGTCATGCTTCTGTGCGGGGCCAAGAACCTGCGCGAGATCGCCATGTTCCCGATGAACCAGCAGGCCCACGATCTCTTAATGGGCGCGCCCAACGAGGCGAGTCCGGCCCAGCTGCGCGAACTCGGCCTGCGTCTGGCGCCGGCGGCGGCGAAAAGCTGATCAAGCGCTCCTCCTCCGCGCCGAGCGCGGAGGAGGAGCGCGTGCAGAACTGGAAATCGGCCCTATTCGTGGGCCGCCGGCGTTTAATCGTTGGCGCTAACGCTCAGCGACAGAACGCTCGGCAGGGTCTGCGGGGCGCCCATCGCCGCGCCGATTAGCTGTGTCGCAGGCACCGGATTGGCCGGCGCGACGGTGATCGACAACGACTTCGGATCGTTGAGATAGGCCGTCACGGAGTCGGTGACGTCTTTCTGAAAGTCCGGATTTTGCAGGTAGGACAGGAACATCGGCAGCATGCCGGTGAGCCCCTCGATCAGTTGCTCGCGCGTCTGCCCATTCTTCTCGGCGTAGTAGTCGAGCAGCTTGCCGGTGAGCGAATCGTCGACGAAGGTGATGTCGGCGGAGTTCAGATAGAGTTGCGAGATCAATCCCATCACGGCCATGCCGGAGGCCTGCTGATTGTCCGGATTGGCGGCCATCTGCTGCTGCAGCTGTCGCAGCGACTCGATAAACGCTGGCGTGTAGCCCGAAATTCCGTAGGTGAAGGACAGGCTGCCGGCATCTTTCACATTGATGTCGAACGGATCGAGCTCGAGGAGGCCGCTCGCGGGGTCCCAGGTGGCGGAGCCGGCGATTTCGCCGCTCAGCGTGCCGTAACCGACCTCCTGGACCGCCTTCGTGGCTTCCGCATCGTCGCCTGCGGTCAGGTCGGCGGTGAAATCGCCGAGGTCGAACTCCGCGGTGAAGGTGCCGTCGTCGCCGATCTCATTGCCGATGGACGCATCCGCGAGGCTGAAGACTGTCTTGCCGTCCTTCTCGACGTCGACGGAGCCGATCGTTGCGCCCTCGAAATAGAAGTCGGAGAATGTCATCGCCGCCGGCGCGTCTGTTGCGTTCGTGCCGACCAGTTCCAAGTCTTCGATCACGATACCAGTGATGCGCGTGTGCACGCCATCCTCGGTCTCGTCGAAGTCGGGAAATGCGATCCTCGCGACGTTCCATCCGTCGGGGGTCGAGCCGGAAACGTTCTCGAAAATGATCTCGGCGATCTTGCCTTTTTCATCGGCCTTGGCCCCCGAGACGCCCTTCAGGACGACATTGTCGCCGTCCGCTTCCGCGCTGTCGAAGGTCAGCGACATGTTCTGCTTCTGCGCGACGGCCTTGAGCCGCTCGGCGAACGCCTGGGCGTCGACCGCGAATGCCGACGTCGAGCCTAGTAGCAGCAGCGTCGTCGTGGCGAGGGATATGCCTGTCCTGGCGAGCATGAGAGAACCTTCCGCTTGAACCTGGGCGCGCTACGGCGCGATGAGAATGTGGGCCGTTGTCGGGCACTATTGTAGGTCGGAAGGCACGTCGAGATAAGGGGAGGGACGGCAAGCGACGGAATTAGAGCATCGGCGCTCGCCTTACGGCCCACAAATCCTTGAATAACCGTGTTCCGCAGTTGTTCCAGTCGCAGTCCTGTCCTAGACCAGCCGCATGGGCAAGGCTGTAGAGCCGCCGTCGGGCGGCGGCAACATCGAAGCGATCGACCTGAAGGCGGCACTCGAGGAGCGTTACCTCGCCTATGCGCTGTCGACAATCATGGGGCGGGCGCTGCCCGATGTTCGCGACGGTTTGAAGCCCGTCCATCGACGCATCGTCCACGCCATGCGCGTGCTGCGGCTCGATCCTGGCCAGGGCTACAAGAAATGCGCCCGTATCGTCGGCGACGTCATGGGCAAGTTCCATCCGCATGGCGACGCGTCGATCTATGACGCACTGGTGCGGCTGAGCCAGGATTTCGCCATCCGCTATCCGCTGATCGACGGCCAGGGCAATTTCGGCAATGTCGACGGCGATAGCCCTGCGGCCATGCGCTACACCGAAGCACGCATGACCGACGTCGCGACGCTGCTCCTGCGCGGCATCGACGAGGACGCGGTCGACTTTCGCGCGACCTATAACGAGGAGGATCAAGAGCCGATCGTCCTGCCGGGCGCGTTCCCCAATCTTCTGGCCAACGGCTCGTCCGGAATCGCGGTCGGTATGGCGACGTCGATCCCGCCGCACAACGCCGCCGAACTCTGCGACGCCGCGCTCAAGCTGATCGAGAATCCGGACGCCTCGATCGATGCGTTGCTGCGCTTCGTGCAGGGGCCGGACTTCCCGACCGGCGGCGTCATCGTCGACAGTCATGCCCAGATCCGCGAAGCCTACGACAGCGGCCGGGGCTCGTTCCGTGTCCGGGCTCGCTGGGAGACAGAGGACCAGGGCCGCGGCGTCTATGTCGTTGTCGTCACCGAAATCCCGTATCAGGTGCAGAAGTCGCGGTTGATCGAAAAGATCGCCGAACTGCTGCAAGCGCGCAAATTGCCGCTGCTGGCCGACATCCGCGACGAATCGGCCGAGGACGTGCGCGTCGTCATCGAGCCCAAGAGCCGGACCGTCGATCCGGAACTCTTGATGGAATCGCTGTTCCGGCTGACCGATCTGGAATCGCGCATCCCGCTGAACATGAACGTGCTGTCCGGCGGCAAAGTGCCGAAGGTCATGTCGCTCAAGGACGTGCTGAGCGAGTGGCTCGCCCATCAGCGCGAGGTGCTCGTGCGGCGGGCGCGCTATCGCCTCGGGCAGATCGAGCGGCGGCTGGAGGTCCTGGCCGGCTATCTGATCGCCTTCCTCAACCTCGACGAGGTGATCCGGATCATCCGCGAGGAGGACGAGCCGAAAGCCGTGCTGATCAGCACCTTCGAACTGACCGACGTGCAGGCTGAGGCGATCCTCAACATGCGCCTTCGCTCCTTGCGCAAGCTGGAGGAGTTCGAGCTGAAGCGCGAGTTCGACCGCCTCACGGAAGAGAAAGCCGAAAAGGAAGCGCTGCTCGCCTCCGACGATCAACAATGGTCGTCGGTTGCCGGCGAGATTCGCGAAGTCCGCGAAACCTATTCCAAGAAGACCAAACTCGGACGCCGCCGCACGCTCTTCGCCGACGCCCCCAACCGGGCTCTCGACGACATCGCCGTGGCGCTGATCGAGAAGGAGCCTGTGACCGTCGTTCTGTCCAAAAAAGGCTTCCTGCGAGGCATGCGCGGGCATCTCGCGGATTTCTCGACATTGACCTTCAAGGAGGGCGACGGCCTGAAGCTCACCTTCCATGCCATGACGACCGACAAGCTGGTGTTTCTGTCGACGGGCGGACGGGCGTTTACGCTCGGCGCCGACAAGCTGCCGGGCGGGCGCGGGCAGGGCGAGCCGATTCGTCTCGCCTTCGACTTCGACGACGAGCAGGACATCGCCATCGCTTTCGTGGCCGATCCTGATCGCCGCCGCCTGCTGGTCTCGTCCGACGGCAATGGCTTCATTGTCGCGGAGGCCGATATGCTGTCGTCGACGCGCAAGGGCAAGCAACTGATGAATGTGTCCGGCAAGACCGCGTTGGCGCTGGCGCCGACGGTCGGCGAGGGCGATCACGTCGCGATCGTCGGCGAGAATCGCAAGCTGCTGGTCTTCCCGCTGGCGCAGGTAGCGCAGATGGCGCGCGGCAAGGGCGTGCGGCTGCAACGTTACAAGGATGGCGGGGTCTCGGACGCAAAGGTGTTCCGCATGGCGGGCGGTCTGGTGTGGTCGGATTCCGCCGGCCGGATGTTCACCCGCTCCGAAGCCGAACTTCTGGAATGGCGCGGCGACCGGGCGCAGGCCGGCCGGTTGGTGCCAAAGGGCTTTCCGAAGACCAACAAGTTCGAAGGCTGAGGTCGCCGCGCATTGTGTCGGCGCGACAGGTGGCCGGGTAAGGGCCTGTCGCTCCCGTCACACGTGGCGGGACGCGACCGCGATGCTGCGCCGCCGGGATTGCCGCGCGCGCCCGAGTTCGACCAGCGAATGCACCACGAGCGTTCCGACGACGACGATGCCGCCGGCAAGCGCCAGATCCGTTGGCCGCTCGGCGAACACCATCCAGACCCAGACGGGCGCAAGCACCGTCTCCACCAGATAGGCCATCGAGACGATGGGCGCCGGCACGAACATCGGCCCGAGCGCCAGGCAGATCAACGCGATCGGAATGATCACCGCGCCATTCAGCGCCAGCCACCCGATCGCTTCGGAGTGAATGCCGTCGACTGCGACGAAGGGGACGGCGATCAGCGCCGGCAGAAAAGCGCCGAGCGCGGCCGCGTAGCGCATGTCGGTCCGGCTACGGCGGGCGAGCGTGATCGCGAGCGCAATCAGGAAGGCTGTGGCAAGCGCTGCGAGGTCGCCCAACCAGTTGCCGGTCTCGAAGCCGGCTCCAATGATCAGCAGAACGCCGAAGAGCGTTGTGGGGATGGCCAGCAGCGTCGCCGTCGACGGCCGCTCGCCGACTATCCGCCAGGACAGCAGCGCGGAGAACATCGGATTGAAGGCGAGGATGAAGACGACGTTGCCGGCGCTCGTGTTGAAGACGGAAAAGACGAAGCTCGCGGCCGCCAGCGAATAGATGCCCGTGACAATAAGCCCGGCGCGCCCGGCGATCAGCTTCTGGTCGCGCGGGAACAGCATGCGGTCGATGCGCCAGATCAGCACCGCGGCCAGACAGGTGAGGACGCCGCGCACCAGCAGGACGGTCCAGAAGGCGCTCTCCGACAGCCGAATGAGCGGAATGTCGAAGGAGAGTACGAAGCCGCCGAAGCCGACAAGGGCGAGGCCCTGCGCGTAGGATGACGACGGCGACGAATCGCTTTGCTGCGGCGGGACAGACATCAAATTCCGTTTTGGACAGATCGGGATAGGTGAGGGGGCGCCAGCGACAACTGCGGATACGCCTCGCCTTATCATCATCGCGAGCGATGGTGAAAGATCGCGAACGAAAAAGCGCGCGCAACGACCGCTTCGCTCAGCCCTCGTAGCGCTCCCAGCCCTTGGGCATCAGGTGCTCCTGCGGCTGAAACCGGATCTTGTAGTCCATCTTCGACGAGCCGTTCACCCAATAGCCGAGATAGAGATAGGGCAGGCCGAGCTTCCTGGTCCGCTCGATATGGTCGAGGATCATGTAGGTGCCCAGGCTTCGAACTCTCTCCCCGGGCTCGAAGAACGAGTAGACCATCGACATTCCGTCGCCCATCACGTCGCTGAGCGCGACGCCGACGAGGTCGCCGTCCGATTGGTCGCTGAAGAACGAGTCGGGTCCCCGCAGGCGATATTGGACCAGACGCGTGTCGACCTGGCTGTCTTCGACCATCATGGCATAGTCCAGCACGCTCATCTCCGACATCCCGCCATGGGTATGCCGGTCGTCGAGATAGTGGCGGAACAGCGAGTATTGTTCGCTCGACGGAGCCGGCACGCCCATCCGGCCGACCAGGTCCCGATTGCGGGTCATGATCCGGCGCATCGAGCGGCTCGGCTTGAACTCATCGACCAATATGCGGACGGAAATGCAGGCCCGACACGACTCGCAGGCCGGTCTGTAGGCGATGTTCTGGCTGCGCCGGAACCCGCCCTGGCTCAGGAGATCGAGCAGGCCCGGGGCGCGCTCGCCGACCAAGTGCGTGAAGACCTTTCTCTCGGCCTGACCTCTGAGATACGGGCAGGGGGAAGGCGAGGTGAGGAAGAACTGCGGCGTTTGCGGGTGATGAACTGTCACTGCCGTCGCGCCTCCCTCATAGTGGATAATACCATGGTGCCACGATCGAGAATGTTAACCACACGAGGATCACAAGGGGAACACCGGCTTTTGCGAAGTCGATAAAGCGGTAGCGCCCCGGTCCCATGATCAGCAAATTGGTCTGGTAGCCAATCGGCGTTGCGAAGGACGCGTTGGCCGCGAAAATGACGCAGGCGAGAAACGCCTCCGGCGATGCCCCCAGTTGCCGCGACAGGTCGAGCGCGATCGGCGTGAATAGAACGGCTGTGGCGTTGTTCGATAGCAGATTCGTCATGATCGCGATGACCAGGAACAGTCCGGACAGGATCGCTGCGGTGGATAAGCCCGCCAGCGCTGTCATGGCGGTTTCGGCAATCATCGCTGCACCGCCCGTCCGTTCCAGTGCTACCGCCGCGGCGATCGACGCGCCAATCAACATGAAGATCGATCGGTCGAACGCGCGCGCCGCTTCGCCGACGGTCAGGCACCCGGTGGCGACCATCAGGAGGGCACCGACAACAGCAAGCACTTCGATGGGAAGGGCGCCGGTTGCCGCCATGAGAACGATCGCGAAGAAGATAGAGGCGGCCAGACCCGCCTTGGCGCTTTGCGGAATCGTCTGGGCCGAATATTCCAGCAGCAGCAGGTCGTGGTTGCCCTTCAGCTTCGCGATCGCGCTCGCCTGTCCGCAAAGCAGCAAGGTGTCGCCGGGCTCCAGCCGGATTTCCGACAGCGCGGAGCGCGCCATACGGCTCTTGCGCTGGAGGCCGAAGAGCGTGATGCCGAACTGGGTGCGCAGACCCGAATATTGCATCGTGCGGCCGGCATAGCGCGAGCCCGGCGCGACCACGGCCTCTGCCATCACCATGTCGGGACCGATCTTGTTGGCCTGGTCGCTCAGGGTTTCCGCCGAGGGATCCAGCGTCTTGACCGTCAGATTGCCGGTGGACAGCGCCTTGGAAAAAGCGCGCCGCGTCGCCGTCACGATCAGACGGTCGCCGACCGCCAGCGTGATGTCGTCGAAGGGTGGCAGGATCGCTCGTTCGCCGCGCAGGATCATGCGCGGCATCAGATCGCCGAGACCGGGGAACAGCCCCGCTCGCGCCGTGAGCCACTCGAAGGCATGGCCCTCGGTAATGTTGATCTCGCCGAGGAACTGCTTGCCACCGGCGTCCGCGACGCGGCCTTGGGATCCTTGGCGCGGCGTGAGGATGCGCGGCATGAAGCCGATCACGTAAATCCCGCCGACGACCGCGATCACGAGACCCGGCACGGTGATATCGAAAAAGTCGATCTCGATGCCGGAACGAGCGGCGACGCCCGCGACCAGAAGGTTGGTGGACGAACCGATCAGCGTCGTCATGCCCCCGAGAATCGATAGGAATGACAACGGCATGAAGACATGGGCCGGCGGGATGCCGCGCTGGGTCGCCAGCATCGTCAGGATCGGAATGAAGATGACGACGACGGGGGTATTGTTGAGGAATGCGGACAGCAGGGCCGCGCTGAGCAGCACAATAATGATGGCGCGCGCGCCGACGGAGCCGCCGATCTCGGTCAGCCACTGCGTCGGTCGCGCCATGGCGTCGGTGGCGAAAAGCCCCTGTCCGACAATCAGCAGCGCCAGCACCGTGATCAACGCCGGATTGGAAAATCCCGAAAGCAGGTCGCCGCTGGTGACCGCAAAGCCAGCGGCATCCCGGTATGGGGCGATCGCGAAGAGAAGCAGGAAGGCGCTGAGCGAGGCCGCCGCGACGGCTTCGATCGGCCATCTCTCCCAAGCATAGCCAATCACGCTCGCCAGGATGAGGAGATAGGTGGCCCAGACGTGTATCGAATCCATGTGGCGCCGCGTTCCGTTGACCGCGGAACGTTATCGTTCTCCGCCACCTTGTTGGCAACCTGCGTCTAATCCGATTCCAGGCTGCCGGTGGATTCGGCACGACCTGCCGGACATTGTCGCAGGGGTGGCCGCTACGAGTTGGGGGGTCAGCGATCGCGAATGACGACAGTGCCTAGCAGAAGATCGTGCAGCAGCTGCTTGCGAGCGGTGAACAGGCTGACCAACAGAACGAGCGGGGTCAGGATCGAGGCCGAGGCCCAGAACAGGACGCCGTGAAGAACGGCGAGCGTAGGATCGACACGTTCGCCGTCGAGGCGGGCGACATGGACGCCAGCAAAACGCATGCCCGGTGTTGCCTGCCGGTTTCCGCCCATGGTGACGCCGATATAGACGATTGCGATCACTGGCAGCAGCACCGCATAGAGGCCCCAGGCGATTCCCAACGTCACGATGCCGAGCAGGAAGATCACAATCGCGGCCGGCACCGACAGGAAAAGCACCAGGGCATAGTCGATCACGAAAGAAGCGATCCGGCGCGTCCGCACGCCCTCGTAGAGACGAGGCACATCCAGATCGGTGGTCGAAAAATCCTTCGACGGGTTTGCGGTTTGGTCCATCACGGCGGGCCCTCTGTCATCCAGGTTGCGTGAGACAGAGATGGGGACCGTGACGCGTTGGCGCAACGTGCCGACACCTTCCCGAAGGACGGCTCAGCGACGGCGCAGCATTTCGGCGACCTTCGGCGAGAAATAGCTGAGCACGCCGGCGGCGCCCGCGCGCTTGAACGCGGCGAGGCTCTCCATCATCGCCCGATCGCCGTCGAGCCAACCATTTTGCGCCGCCGCTACGATCATCGCGTATTCGCCCGACGTCTGATAGGCGAAGGTCGGTACGCCGAGTTCCCCCGCAAGCCGGGCGACGATGTCGAGATAGGGCATGCCCGGCTTGACCATGATCATGTCGGCGCCTTCGGCAATATCCTGCGCCGCCTCGCGAATCGCCTCGTCGGAATTGCCGCAATCCATCTGATAGGTGCGCTTGTCGCCCTTCAGCATCGAACCCGAGCCCACTGCCTCGCGAAACGGCCCATAGAAGGCCGAGGCGTATTTCGCCGCGTAGGACATGATCAACGTATCGCGATGGTCGGCCGTGTCGAGTGCCGCGCGGATGCAGGCAACGCGGCCATCCATCATGTCTGAGGGGCCGATGATGTCGCAGCCGGCTTCCGCCTGGACGACCGCCTGGCGACAGAGCATGTCCACGGTTTCGTCGTTGAGGATCCGTTCGCCCTCGAGCAGGCCATCATGGCCGTGACTCGTATAGGGATCGAGAGCGACGTCGCAAAGGATACCCACTTCGGGCACGGCGGCCTTGATCGCTCGGCTCGTGGTGCAGACGAGATTGGCCTGGTTGAGCGCCTCCGAACCACCTTCGTCCCGTTTCGAGGAGTCGGTGTAGGGAAACAGCGCGACGACCGGGATGCCGAGATCGCGGGCTTTGCGGGCGGCATCGACACAGCCTTTCACCGAGAGACGGAATACGCCCGGCATCGAGGGCACGGATTGCGGCTCGCCGTCACCGTCGCGCACGAAAATCGGCCAAATCAGGTCATCGACCCCGATGGCGGTCTCCCGAACCAGACGCCGGGACCAATCCGCCTGCCGCAGCCGCCGCATTCTCAAGCCGCCGGTCGCGGCGTCGATACGTTCGCTTATCGACGAAAGGGAAGCGCTTGGCAGACTCATGGGACGTCCGTCCTTTGTTCGTTCTTGATTTCGCGTGAACATATGCGCCGATATCTCACCTGGTGCTGCGGACACGGACCCACGAGCCGCCGACTTGGATTTGCCTATGCCGTCGGGGGCAGGAGTTCAAGATTGACGGAGTCACCCGAGCGACCATAGGGTCCGGCCACGAACAGGCATGTCGCAAAATCCTGGCCCTCGGTTTCGATCGTCGACCGTGCTCCCAGGGACATCGCGGCGGCGTTGCGTTCGCAGGCCGAGCAGGCCGGGAAAGGCAGATGTGACGATCGAACTTGCACCGCAAGACAAAGCCAGGAGCCTGAATCGCAGCTTGACGACCTGGCTCTGCCGTTTGTCGGCGGTTGCCATGTTCGTTGCGGGTGTGGGCTATTGGATTCGGCTCGTGGGCATTGAAGCCGGCCCCCTCGCGCGCTTCGACCTGATGCCGATCTGGTGGAAGATGGCGGCCCCGACATTGGCCGTGCTTTATCCGGTTGCCGGTATCGGGCTGTGGATGACTGTCGGCTGGGGGGCGGTCGTCTGGGTCCTGATCGCGATCGTCGAAGCGGTGATGTATCTCGGCTTTCCCGAGCTGTTCGGCTCCGAGCTGCTCCGGCTCGGATTCCATGGATCGGGTCTGTCACTGTTGGGAATTCTCCGTCTCATGGCGTGGCGCGAACGGCGACTGGCCCGCGGCTATTGATCCGTCGAGAGACATCTTGTTAAGCAAAAATATTGTTGGGGTGATCGTAAGCTTGCATTAAGCCTGCGGTTTAAGTCGAATTTTAGATGCGTCGCGTAAGTTGGGTCTCAAGATGGGGTCGAAATAGAACATCCATCAAGACAACAGCGGAGCAATACTATGAACGCCCAGATCAAGAGCGAAGTCGCCACGCAGCCCTCGGCGAAGAACGAACTGAAGTCGCTTTATCTTGAGACGTTGCAACTCGTCGAGCGACTGCATCGGCGGCTTCTGGATGTCATCAAGGACGAGTTCGATCGCAACGGTCGCACCGACATCAACGCCGTGCAGGCACTGCTGCTCTTCAATATCGGCGACTCCACGCTGACGGCTGGCGAACTGCGCAGCCGCGGCTTCTATCTTGGCTCCAACGTCTCCTACAATCTCAAGAAGCTGGTCGATCTCGGCTTCATCAATCATCAGAAGTCACGGGTCGACCGCCGCGCCGTCCGCGTGTCGCTGACCGAAGCGGGTATGGCCGTCGCAGCGATCGTCGCGGAACTCTATGATCGCCACATCGGCTCCATCGACAAGGTCGGCGGACTCGACGAGCAGGAATTCCAGAAGATGAACCGTTCGCTGCAACGGCTCGATCGTTTCTGGAACGATCAGATCCTCTACCGCCTCTGATCCCGACAGTGCTGATACCGCTCGTGGCAGACGGCGCGTCGGCGCTGTCACCGCACCGCCGAGATCGTGCTCAACTCCGCGGCTGCGGCACGATACGCATGTAAGGTTTCGGCGCCTTCCAGCCCTGCGGGTAGATTTTCTCGGCCTCTTCGTTCGAGACCGAGCCGGCGATAATAACATCTTCGCCGGGCTTCCAATTGACAGGGGTAGCGACACGATGCTCGGCGCTCAATTGGAGTGAGTCGATCACCCGAAGCACCTCGTCGAAATTGCGTCCTGTGGTCATCGGGTAGACCATTATCAGCTTGATCTTCTTGTCCGGCCCGATGACGAAGACGTTGCGCACCGTCTGGTTGTCGGCGGGCGTACGCCCTTCTGACGTCCCGGTGAGGCTCGCTGGAAGCATTCCGTAGAGCTTCGCGACCTCCAGATCGGGATCGCCGATCATCGGGTAGTTGGGCGCAATGCCCTGCGTCTCCTCGATGTCCTGCGACCACTTGGCGTGCTCGCCGACCGGATCCACGCTCAGGCCGATAATCTTCACATGGCGCTTGTCGAACTCATCCTTGATTTTGGCCATATAACCGAGTTCGGTGGTGCAGACAGGCGTGAAGTTTTTTGGATGCGAAAACAGAACGCACCAGAAATCGCCGATCCATTCGTGGAACCTGATGCGTCCCTCGGTAGTGTCGGCCTGGAAGTCGGGAGCGGTCCCGTTGATCATTAGCGACATGACGTCCTCCATGGATCGATGTGCCAGCGGCAACGGACCTAACGGCGGATAGCGGTATCATCATGCTGCTGGCGACCCGGCATCAGATGATGTCGGCACGAACGAGCGGCATCTTCGAATAAGGTCCCGCCGGCCCGAGCTCCGTCAGAATAGCACGGTCGGATCGGATCGCGGAGGTGGTATCGTGCGAAAAGCGTCACGCGTGAGGGGCCGCCATCCGCCAACACCCGCAACTCCATGCTTTGGCCATATTGCAATGCGTTACCCATAGAGCACGCGGAGACGCCGTTCGGCGCGCCGATGCCCGGCAGGGGTCAGCTTCCATTTATCATGATCGGCTAGTGTTTCGGCGAGCCACAGCCAGACCGACGAGGGGGTCTCATGACCAAATTAACCGAGCATTTTACCGGGCAACGACTGACGCGCCGGAACTTCGTTCTAGGCACGGCGGCGGCTGGTGCGGCGCTGATACCAGGAACGGCCGTCGCGCAGAACGCCCTCAGCGATCTCCTTCAGGCGCCAAGCCGTGGCAATTGGGACGATCAATTCGATACGCGCGGTACCAATGTCCGCGAGGTCGCATCCAACTCACCCACGCTATCGTCCAACACCGTCGCGTCGATGCAGGCCGCTATGGCCAACTACCAGCAAATCGTCCAGATGGGCGGGTGGCCGATGGTGCCCGATGGCCAGCCAATGCGTCTCGGTGTCCAGTCGCCCGCCGTCGTCGCGCTTCGCCAGCGTCTTGCGATCTCCGGCGATCTGCCGGCCAGCGCCGGTGCGTCGCAGGCCTTCGACACCTATGTCGACGCGGCGGTGAAGCGCTTCCAAGCGCGCCACGGGCTCCCGGCCGACGGGGTCGCCTCGACCCATACCTACAGGGCGATGAACGTTCCGGCCGACCTACGTCTCGGTCAGTTGCAGACGAACGTTACGCGGATCGGGTCGATGATCGGTGATCTCCCCGCGCGCTTCGTCATGGTCAACATTCCAGCGGCCTCGATCGAGGCGGTCGAGAACGGCCGCGTCGTCCAGCGCCATACCGCCATTGTCGGCAAGGTCGATCGCCAGACTCCGATCCTGAATTCCAAGATCACCAATCTCAACCTTAATCCCTACTGGCATGCGCCGGCTTCGATTGTGCGCCGGGACATCATTCCGCTGATGCGCGAGGACCCGACTTATCTGGAGCGCAACAGCATCCGGATCTTCGACGGCAGCGGCAACGAAATTCCGCCTCAGTCGATCGACTGGAATACCGACGAGGCGGTGAAATATCTGCTCCGTCAGGATCCAGGCAAGATCAACGCGATGGCGTCGGTGAAGATCAACTTCCCGAACCCGCACGCGGTCTACATGCACGACACGCCGCAACAGAGCCTGTTTTCCGAGCTGCTGCGCTTCGAATCCTCCGGTTGCGTGCGGGTGCAGAATGTACGCGATCTCATCGTCTGGCTCGCCCGCGACGTGCCGGGCTGGGATCGTCAGCGCATCGAACAGGTGATCGCATCGCGCCAGCGCGAGGATATCAATCTGACTACGACCATCCCGGTCTATTTCAGCTATTTCACCGCCTGGGCGACTGATCCGTCTGTGGTCCAGTTCCGCGACGACATCTATCAGCGGGACGGGGCACAGCAACTTGCGATGAGCGATGTGAACGCGACCGCCTATGCCGCCAACGAGCAGAACCCCTACGCACGGGGCGAAGACGGCTTCTGACACCCGTTCCACGCTCCAGACGTGAATGAGTGACGCAATTTTCGGGCCGGGGGCGACAAGTCTCCGGCCCGTTCGCGTTGGGGGTTGGCGCATTGGTCTGGCGGAACGGCTGTGATATGGCCAGACCGGACATGTCAAAGGCGGCGCGCGCTGCCTCGCCGATCAGGAGAGAACACGAATGAGCCAGGTCTCCAGCGCTGTTGCCCCGTCTGACTTCGAGGATTTCTTCACCGCGACATTGGCGGAGCGGGATCCGGATGTGGCCGGCGCGGTACGCCAGGAACTTTCTCGCCAGCAGCACGAGATCGAGCTGATCGCGTCGGAGAATATCGTCTCGCGCGCGGTTCTTGAGGCCCAGGGCTCGGTCCTGACAAACAAATACGCCGAGGGCTATCCGGGGCGGCGCTACTATGGCGGTTGCGAATTCGTCGACATCGTCGAGGATCTCGCGATCGAGCGCGCCAAACAGCTCTTCGGGTGCGCCTACGCGAACGTCCAGCCGAATTCCGGCAGCCAGGCCAACCAGGCGGTGTTGCTGGCGCTGTCGAAGCCCGGCGACACTCTGCTCGGAATGAGCCTCGACGCCGGCGGCCACCTGACCCATGGCGCCAAACCCAATCTGTCGGGGCGCTGGTTCAATGCCGTCCAGTACGGCCTCGATCTCGACACCGGCCTGATCGACTACGATCAGGTCCAGGCTCTCGCAGCCGAGCACAAGCCGGCGGTCATCGTCGCCGGCGGTTCGGCCTATTCCCGCCGCATTGATTTCGCGCGCTTCCGCGCAATCGCCGACAAGGTGGGGGCCTACCTTTGGGTCGATATGGCGCATTTCGCGGGCCTCGTCGCCGGCGGCGAGCATCCAAGTCCGTTCCCGCATGCCCATGTCGCCACATCCACGACCCACAAGACCCTGCGCGGCCCCCGCGGCGGCATCGTGGTGACCAATGACGAGGCGATCGCCAAGAAGATCAATTCGGCGATCTTTCCCGGCCTGCAAGGTGGCCCTCTGATGCATGTGATCGCCGGCAAGGCGGTGGCTTTCGGGGAGGCCCTGACGCCGGAATACAAGTCCTACATCAAGGCGGTGGCGGACAACGCCAAGGCCCTTGCCGAGACGCTGCGCGAGGGCGGTGTCGATATCGTTTCCGGCGGCACCGACACGCACCTGATGTTGGTCGATCTGCGCCCCAAGAATCTGACCGGCAAGGATTCGGAACGAGCACTGGGCCGGGCCAACATCACCTGCAACAAGAACGGCGTTCCGAACGATCCGCAAAAGCCGACGATCACCTCCGGCGTCCGGCTCGGAACGCCGGCAGCGACGAGCCGTGGCTTTGGCGTGCAGGAATTCCGTGAGGTCGGCCGGATGATCGTCGAAGTGCTGGACGGTTTGGTGAGCGCGAATTCCGAAGAGGGCAACGCGGCAGTCGAGGCGGCGGTGAAGGACCGGGTCATCGCATTGACCAATCGCTTCCCGATCTACCCGAATCTTTGAGCTTTGCGCCGCTGCGCGGATCCAGACCCATTGAATTGATCGGGCGCCCGGCGGCAGAGACCGGGCGCCGTTATGAATGAAGAGAGCCCATGCGCTGCCCCTATTGCGGCTCGCAGGATAGTCAGGTCAAGGATTCGCGTCCGGCCGAAGATGGAGGCGCGATCCGCCGCCGGCGCGTCTGCCCCGATTGCAACGGTCGCTTCACGACCTTCGAACGCATCCAGCTCCGCGAGCTTCAGGTCCTGAAGAAGTCCGGCAAGAAGGTTCCGTTCGATCGGGACAAGCTGGCCCGATCCATCGAAGTGGCGTTGCGCAAGCGCCCCGTCGAAGCGGAACGAATCGAACGCTTGATCTCGGGAATTGTCCGACGTCTCGAACAATCCGGTGAGCAGGATGTTCCGTCCGATACGATTGGCGAGATGGTGATGGAAGCGCTGAAGGAACTCGACGACGTCGCCTTTGTCCGTTTCGCATCGGTCTACCGTGATTTCCGCGAGGCCAAGGATTTCCAGTCGTTGATCGGTGAACTGGCCCGGGCGGAGTCGGCGGGTCCATCTGAGGAGTCCAAATGACCGCCGATCGGATCAGGCTCGGCCGATGACGGCGGCAGCGTCAATCGAGCTGTCGGCGGGGAGGGCGGCGACTGCCGCCGATCACCGCTTCATGGCCGCCGCCATTCGCTATGCGATGCGCAACGTCGGGCGGACCGCGACCAATCCCTCCGTCGCGACCTTGATCGTTCGCGACGACGGCGATGGCCCTCGCATCGTCGGGCGCGGGGTCACCGCAATCGGTGGGCGGCCGCATGCGGAGCCGGTGGCGCTGGTCGAAGCCGGAGCGCTGGCTGCGGGTGCGACAGCCTATGTCACGCTCGAACCCTGCGCCCATCATGGGCGGACACCGCCTTGCGCGGAGGCTTTGGTCGCGGCGGGCATCGCGCGAGTTGTGTCGGCCGTCGCGGATCCCGATTCACGGGTCGACGGCAAGGGGCACGCAATTCTCGCGGCCGCCGGCATGGCAGTCACAAGCCGGCTGAGGGTGGACGAAGCGGCGGAGACGATCTCCGGATATCTCACCCGACATCGCAGGAAACGCCCGGAAGTGACTCTGAAGCTGGCGCTCTCGGCGGACGGAAAACTTGGGTTGAAAGGGCAGGGGCAGGTGAAGATCACCGGTCCGATCGCGGACGCCCAGACCCATTTGGCCCGCACCCGACACGACGCCATCCTGGTCGGGGCGGGGACAGTTCTCGAAGACGATCCGCGCCTCGATTGCCGCTTGCCTGGGCTCGCCGACCGCTCGCCAACCCGAATCGTGCTCGATCCGCGATTGCGCACGACAGCTGAGATGTCCATCGTACGAACCGCGAGGGAAACGCCGACGCTGATCGCCAGTTTCGCCGATGCGGACCCGCACAGGCGCGCGGCGCTGGCCGCGGCCGGCGTCGGTTTCGTCGCCTGTGAAGCTGACCCGCAAACCGGCCGGATCGCGCTCCCCGAACTTCTCGAGGATCTCGCCGCCAGGGGCATGTCGAGCGTGCTGGTCGAGGGCGGGGCGGAAACCGCGGCGGCTTTCCTGCGCGAGGACCTCGTCGATCGGCTTGTGCTTTTGCGGGGCGAGGTCGTCATCGGCGAACACGGCATTGCGAGCCCAATCGATATTGCGGCGGCGCGGCGGCGTTTTCGCCTGGTCCGGGAGTATCGCTTCGGTGCCGACCATTCGTTCGAGTTCGCCCGGAGGGAAGCCTGATGTTCACCGGAATCGTAACGGATATAGGCCGGATCGATCGCGTTGAACGGCTGGATTCGGGACGCCGCTTCCGGATCGCGACCGTATACGAGACGGCGTCGATCGCCATCGGCGCCTCGATCGCGTGTTCCGGGGTTTGCCTGACGGTGACGGCACTGTCCGGCGAGACGTCGGATGACGGCTGGTTCGAAGTCGAGGCTTGGGAGGAGGCCTTGCGCCTGACCACCGCCGGGCTGTGGGAAGAGGGCTCCGCCGTCAATCTGGAGCGCTCGCTGAGGATCGGCGATGAAATCGGGGGGCATCTGGTCTCTGGACACATCGACGGTCTGGCCGAAATCGTCGCCGTCGAGGAGGAGGGCGAGGCCGTCCGGTTCCGCTTGCGCGCGCCTCAGGATCTGAAGCGATACATCGCCAGAAAGGGATCGGTCTGTCTCGACGGCACGTCGCTGACAGTCAATTCCGTTACGGACGATCGCTTCGACGTGCTACTCATACGCCATTCGCTGGAGGTCACCACTTGGGGCAGCCGTGGCCAGGGCGACAGTGTCAATCTTGAGGTCGACCAGATTGCGCGCTATGCCGAGCGCCTGTTCGGCGCCAACTCGACCGCATCCTAGCGGCGGGGTCCGCTGCCGGGAATTTCTAACAAGCACCGACCGGTCACCATAACGGAACCACGCGATCTTTCTGCGGCGAAACCTCGCCCGCGCCGCGCCCCCGTCTGCCGGAACACTCGACCGCCAGGAAGGAACACCCATGGCATCCAAGCCGCATCTCCTCGTCGTCGAGGCCAGGTTCTATGATCACATCGCCGATTTGCTGATCGAGGGGGCCAAGGCCGAACTCGACAAAGCCGGCGCGACCTTCGATGTCGTCACCGTGCCGGGCGCGCTGGAAGCGCCAGCGGCGGTGGGCTTCGCTCTTGCCGGCGCGGACGCGGGAAGGGCCGATTATGACGGGTTCATCGTGCTCGGATGCGTCATCCGCGGCGAGACCTATCATTTCGAGCTCGTTGCCAACGAGTCGTCGCGGGGCCTGATGGCGCTGTCGATCGACGAGACCGTCGCGATCGGCAATGGCATCCTGACCGTCGAGAACGAGGAGCAGGCGCTCGATCGCGCCGACCGCCGCCGCAAGGACAAGGGCGGCGCGGCAGCCCGCGCGGCGCTGCAGATGATCGCGCTGCGCGATCGGTTGGGAGCCTGAGATCATGCCAGGGACAGAGTCACAGCCGCGCGTTGTCAAGCCCGCCAACAAGCGAGGCGCGGCGAGACTCGCCGCTGTTCAAGCGCTCTACCAGATGGATGTGGGCGGTACCGGTCTGCTGGAGACGGTAGCGGAATATGAGGGTTTTCGGCTTGGTCAGGAGATCGATGGGGACACTTATCGCGACGCCGATGCGGCTTGGTTCCGCGATGTCGTCTCCGGCGTCGTGCGGAGCCAAAAAGCCATCGATCCGCGCATCCACGCCTCGTTGCCCACCGATTGGCCGCTATCGCGCATCGACACTACCCTGCGGGCGATCCTGCGGGCCGGGGCCTACGAATTGACGAACCGCAAGGACGTTCCGGTCGCCGTGATCGTTTCCGAATATGTCGACGTCGCCAAGGCGTTCTACAACGACGACGAACCGGGATTGGTCAATGCTGTTCTCGACCGCGTCGCGCGCGCCGAACGCGGCGAGGGCCGGGGCAAGGATGCCAAGGACAGTAAGGACTGATGGAAAAAGCGGCGCCTCTTTCGCTCGGTGAACGGGCCGTGCGCCGCAACGCCTTCATACTAGCGGGCGCGCAGGCTCTGGTCGGAGGCGCCGCACCGGTCGTGATCTCGATTGGCGGCCTCGCCGGTGCGTGGCTGCTCATCGAAGACAAGTCGATGGCCACGCTCCCGGTGACCGGGTTCAATGTCGGCATCGCGATTGGGGCTCTGCCGGCGGCGGCGCTGATGCGGACCGTCGGGCGGCGGCTCGGCTTCGTTTCGGGGGCGCTGGTGACGTCAATCGGCGGGTTGGTCGCGACCCTTGCCTTGTTCGGCGGCCATTTCTGGCTTTTCGCGCTGGCCCTGATGTTGATCGGCGTCGGCGGCTCCTTCACCCAGCAATATCGCTTTGCCGCGACCGACGGCGCCTCCAGAGCGTATCAACCGCGGGCCATCGGAATTGTGCTGGCGGGGGGCATCTTGGCCGCCGTCATCGGACCGCAGACCGTGCGACTGACGGACGGTCTCTTTCTGCCGGTTGATTTCGCAGGAGCGTTTCTTGGGGTCGTCATCCTTGGGATACTTGGTGCCGGAATCCTGACGTTTCTGCGGATTCCCGACGGACCGGAGGAGAATCATCCGGACGATGCGATGCCGGCGCGGCCGTTGTCTGAGATCGTCGCGCAGCCGCGGTTCCTAGTCGCGCTCCTGTGCGGCGTCGGCACATACGGGGTGATGAGCTTCGTCATGACCGGCGCGCCGCTTGCGATCGTCGGCTGCGGGCTCACCAAGGACGTGGCCGTGCTGGGCATTCAGTGGCATGTCCTTGCGATGTTCGGACCGAGCTTCTTCACCGGCCGCCTGATCGCTCGCTTCGGAAAAGAGACCATCGTGGCGACCGGGCTTTTGCTGCTTGCGGCGAGTGGCGGTATTTTCATGTCCGGTCTCGCGGTCTGGAATTTCTGGCTCGGTCTCGCGCTGCTCGGCCTCGGCTGGAATTTCGGATTTATCGGGGCAACGGCGATGGTCGCCGAGACCTACCGGCCGTCGGAAAAGAACAAGACGCAGGGGCTGCACGATTTCCTGCTGTTTTCCACCGTCGCCTTCGCGTCCTTCATGTCGGGGCGGACCTTTGTCGCGGCGGGCTGGGAGACGATGAATGTCGTCATCTTTCCGATCGTGACGCTATGTCTGGTGGCATTGGTTGTGCAGTCGCGTTTGGCGCCGCGGGCGCAGCAGCAAGGGTGAATTCGCCTTTCCGAGCAATCTGCGCGCTTGACGGCATCCGGCCCTCCTATAACCTCCCGGTCGCCTTGCGGGGCGGGGAATGAAATTCCTGTATCGTCGGGACAAATTGGGGAAATCGCCGGACACTGATCTGGCGAGGAGTGAGGGAACAGCATGCCGACAATCTTAATTATTGTGGCTCTGTGCGGGCTACTGGCGGTGGTCTACGCGATCTGGGCCACCCGATCGGTCATGGCGGCCGATCAGGGCTCGGCGCGAATGCAGGAGATCGCCGGTGCGATTCGGGAGGGCGCCCAAGCCTACCTATTGCGCCAGTACACCACCATCGCGATCGTCGGTGCGGTTGTTGCCGCCATCACTTGGTTCCTTCTGTCGGCCTATGCCGCCGGCGGCTTTCTCATCGGCGCGGTCTTGTCAGGCATCGCCGGCTTCATAGGCATGAACGTGTCGGTGCGCGCCAATGTCCGGACCGCCCAGGCGTGCTCGCGTTCGCTCAGCCTCGGCCTCGGTATCGCCTTCAAGTCCGGGGCGATCACCGGGATGCTCGTCGCCGGACTGGCGCTGCTCGGCGTTACCGTCTATTTCTTCCTTCTCACCACGCAATTCGGCTTCGCGGCCTGGGACCGCACCGTGATCGACGCGCTCGTCTCGCTCGGCTTCGGCGCTTCGCTGATCTCCATCTTCGCCCGTCTGGGCGGCGGCATCTTTACCAAGGGCGCCGACGTCGGCGGTGATCTCGTCGGCAAGGTCGAAGCCGGCATTCCCGAGGACGACCCGCGCAATCCCGCCACGATCGCCGATAATGTCGGCGACAATGTCGGCGACTGCGCCGGCATGGCGGCCGATCTCTTCGAGACCTACGCGGTGACCGTCGTCGCGACGATGGTGCTCGGCGCGATCTTCTTTGCCGGAACCGACATCATCGAAAGCGTGATGGTTTATCCGCTGGCGATCGGTGGTGCCTGTATCATCACGTCGATCGTCGGCACGTTCTTCGTTCGGCTTGGCTCGAACGGCTCGATCATGGGTGCCCTTTACAAGGGCCTGTGGGCGACGACGCTGCTGTCGATCGTCGGATTGGCGGTCGCGACTTGGGCGACCATCGGCTTCGGCGACATCGGCCAGTCGACGGATGGCGTGACGATCAACGGCCTGAACCTGTTCTTCAGCGGCATCATCGGTCTCGTGGTCACCGGGCTGATCGTCTGGATTACGGAATTCTATACCGGGATCGGCTTTCGCCCCGTCCGTTCGATTAGCGAGGCGTCCGTGTCGGGTCACGGAACCAACGTCATCCAGGGTCTCGCGGTGTCGCTCGAGGCAACGGCGCTGCCGACGATCGTCATCGTCGCCGGCATCATCTCGACCTACCAGCTCGCGGGCCTTTACGGTACCGGCATCGCCGTGACCGCGATGCTCGGGATCGCCGGCATGATCGTCGCCCTTGATGCGTTCGGACCGGTCACGGACAATGCCGGCGGCATCGCCGAGATGGCGGGCCTGCCCGCCGACGTGCGCCGTTCGACGGATGCGCTCGACGCAGTCGGCAACACGACCAAGGCCGTTACCAAGGGCTATGCGATCGGCTCGGCCGGTCTCGGCGCGCTGGTGCTGTTCGCGGCCTACAATTACGACCTGCAATATTTCATCCAGCAGGCCAACGCGGGGCAGGGCTTTGAATATTTCCAGGGCGTCGAACTGGATTTCGCCCTCACCAACCCCTTCGTCGTCGTTGGGCTGTTCCTCGGCGGGCTGATTCCGTTTCTCTTCGGCGGTATCGCAATGACGGCGGTCGGCCGCGCAGCGAGTTCCGTGGTCGAGGAGGTTCGCCGACAGTTCCGCGAGAAACCGGGCATCATGGCCGGCACGGAGCGGCCCGACTATGCAAGGGCGGTCGACCTTCTGACCCGCGCGGCGATCAAGGAGATGATCGTGCCGTCGCTGCTGCCGGTTCTGGCGCCGATCGTCGTCTACTTCGGCGTCCTGTTGATCGCCGACAAGAGCCAGGCCTTCTCGGCGGTGGGTGGGATGCTGCTCGGCGTCATCGTCACCGGCATCTTCGTCGCCATCTCGATGACGTCCGGCGGCGGCGCCTGGGACAATGCGAAGAAATCCTTCGAGGATGGATTCGTCGATGCTTCCGGTACCAAGCACATGAAGGGATCCGAGGCCCACAAGGCTTCGGTTACCGGTGACACGGTCGGCGATCCCTACAAGGATACGGCGGGCCCGGCGGTCAATCCGGCGATCAAGATCACCAACATCGTCGCCCTGCTGCTTCTGGCGGTCCTCGCCCACAGCTGAGCGGTCTGCCGGCTAAAAACGAAACGGCCCCGCGGAGAAATCCGCGGGGCTGTTTTGCTTGCCATGTGCCGCCGAGATTTTAGAAGAGTGAGCCCCGCCCGCCACTGCCGGTATCGGTCAGGATCTGGCCGAGGAAGGTTTTATCCTTGCCGCCCGTGGTCGTCGTACGCGAGATGAAGTCGAAGAGCTGGCCGTTCTGCAGGCCGTAATTGGCGATCCGCTCGACGCGTCCTTCCGCATTGAAGTAGACCGCCAGCACCTTCTGGTCGACCAGTTGGGGCTGCATGAAGGCCACCGGGCGAACGCGCTTCTGGGAAATGTAATAGAACACCTCGTTGTCGAACGTCGCCGTCGTCGATGGCGAGCCGAGAGCCAGAAGCACCTGCTCGCGGCTGGAGTCGACGGGAACCAGCTCGAGGCTTTTTTCGTCGACGACGTATCCCTGGTTCAGGACCTCGCTGGTCGAGCACGCGGACAGGGCAAGAACCGCGGCGAGGGCGGCGGAGGCGAGCATCACTCGCTTCAGGCGGACGGATGAGTTCACGCTGATCATTCTCCTTGAGATCATCGGTGGTGACGTCGTGTCCCGCAGACTTTGCTGCACGGCGATTTCCAACGCGCCGCGAGGGCACGGCGATCTCCTCCACCGCCTTACAAACCAAGCCGGTCGGACTAGGTAAAGCACCTTCGGCGGCGTTGCAATCGGCTCGGCGCTGTGGCACCCGCCCCGATGATATCGCCCGAAACGCATCGGACCCAGCCATGTTCGAACGACTGAGAACCAACCGTCGCAATCGCGAAGTCGTCGAGCGTCTTTATGGCGAGCTGGTGGCGCTTGCCCGCAGTCCCGACCTTTATTTGGATCACGGCGTTCCGGATACCGTGATGGGTCGGTTTGACGCCTTGTCGATCCATGTCTTCCTGTTTCTCCAGCGTTGCCGGGAGGAGCCTGCGCTCCAGCCGATCGCGCAGGACGTCGTCGACCGTTTCATCATCGATGTCGAGCAATCGATCCGCGAACTGGGAGTGGGCGATCCCTCGGTTCCAAAGCGCATGCGCAAGCTGGCCGGAATTTTCTACGAGCGCGTCGCCGCCTATGACGCGGCGCTCGACGGTTCCCAGGCGCCGCTCGCTCGCCTCGCTGCCACACTCCAAGCCCGAGTCGTTCCGGCCGAGGCGGGGGAGGGCGTGGCCTTGCGGCTGGCAACCTACATGGCGGGAATGAGAACGCGATTTCAGGCGACGACGGCCACTGCGATTCTTTCGGGGTCCATTGAGACTGGCGAGTTGGGAGGGGCGGCATGACCCGGGAATTTATGGGGTCCAAGGCCATCCGACACCCCATTTCGCCGCTCAAACTGCCGCGCGATGGCATGCAAATCCGCTTCGAGGCGGATGAAACGGAGCGTGCGGCGCTGGCCCGCGAACTCGACATTCGGGCCGTCGAAGCCTTTGTCGGGGATCTGCGCGTGCTGCCATGGCGGGCCGAGGGTGTGCGTGTCACCGGGCGGGTCGCGGCGACGGTCGTACAGCGAAGCGTCGTCAGCCTGGAGCCGTTGCGCCAGGCGATTACGGAGCCGTTCGAGATGATTTTCGTGCCCGAAGGCTCCAAGCTGGCGCGGATCGATCAATCGGGCGAGCAGGAATTATTCATCGATCCCGAGGGCGAGGACCCACCTGAGGTGTATGCCGGTCATACCATCGACCTTGGTCCGTATCTGGTGGAGGCCTTGGCGCTGGCCCTTGACCCGTATCCGCGCGAGGCCGACGCGGTCTTCGATCGCGTCGATACGGACCCCGATCCCGATGCCCGCCCACCCTCTGCCTTCGAGGCCCTGGTGTCCCTCGTCCCGCGTGACGATGAGGACAAAAATTGATGAAAAATCGACGGTTGCCGTTCGCGCGCAAACGGATATCTTCGCGCCGCGCCGTCCGGGTGCACTGCAGGAAAGCGAGAGACCTTTGAATTCAAAGACCGGCATTACGATCTCGATCGACGCTATGGGCGGCGATCACGGGCCGGACGTGGTTCTCGCGGGTGCGGCCATCGCGCTGAAGCGCCACCCCGACACGCGCTTTGTCCTCTTCGGCGAGAGCGATCTCGTCATGCCGCTACTCGACGCGGACCCCGAGCTGGCGGCGGCATCGACGTTTCACCATTGCGAGATTTCGATTCGCATGGACGACAAACCGTCGCAGGCACTCCGGCAGGGCCGTTACAAATCCTCCATGTGGCGAGCGATCGAGGCCGTGAAGACACGGGAGGCCGATGTCGCCGTTTCGGCCGGGAACACCGGTGCGCTGATGGCGATGGCCAAGTTCTGTCTGCGCACGATGGCCAATATCGAGCGTCCGGCGATCGCCGCGATCTGGCCGACCTTGCGTGGCGACAGCATCGTGCTCGATGTCGGCGCGACGATCGGCGCGGACGCGCAGCAATTGATCGACTTCTCGATGATGGGCGGCGCCATGGCGCGGGCGCTCTTCGGCGTGGAGCGCCCAACCGTCGGCTTGCTCAATATCGGCGTGGAGGAGGTCAAGGGTCAAGACGAGATCCGCGAGGCTGGCCGTTTCCTCAAGGAGACACCGCTGTCCGGAATCGACTATCGCGGGTTTGTCGAAGGCGACGACCTCGGCAAGGGCACGGTCGATGTGGTCGTGACCGAAGGCTTTACCGGCAACATCGCGCTGAAGACGGCCGAGGGAACCGCCAAGCAGATCGGCGCCTATTTGCGTGCCGCCATGTCGCAGACCTGGCTTGCCAAGGCCGGATACATCCTGGCCAGGAGCGCCTTCGAACGGCTTCGCGACAAGATGGACCCTCGCAAGGCCAATGGCGGCGTGTTTCTCGGCCTCAACGGTATCGTCATCAAGAGCCATGGCGGCACGGATGCGGAGGGGATCGCGGCGGCGATCGATCTGGCTCACGCGATGGCGCGGAACGGCCTGCGCGAAAAGATTGAGGCGGACCTTAAAAGCTTCTATCTGCGCGTTTCCGAGGAAGCCGCCGCAATTCCCGAAAGCAATCTGCAATGACACATCAAATCAGATCGGTCGTGCGCGGGACCGGGTCGGCCCTGCCCGAACGGATCATGCGCAACCAGGATTTCCAAGGCATCGTCGAGACGTCCGACGAATGGATACGCCAGCGCACGGGCATCGCAGCGCGCCACATCGCCGGCGACCATGAGACCACCGTGTCCCTCGCCGAGGCGGCGGCTCGCCATGCTCTCGCCGCCGCCGATCTCGAACCCGCCGACATCGACATGATCGTCCTGGCGACCGCGACCCCCAACAACACCTTTCCCGCCTCTGCCGTCCAGGTTCAGCATCGACTCGGCATCCCGCATGGCTTCGCCTTTGACCTTCAGGCCGTGTGCAGCGGATTCGTCTATGCGTTGACCACCGCAGATCTCTACCTCAAGAGCGGCATGGCCCGCCGGGCGCTCGTCATCGGCGCCGAGACCTTTTCGCGCATTCTCGACTGGGAAGACCGGTCGACCTGTGTGCTGTTCGGCGACGGCGCCGGAGCCTTGGTGCTCGAAGCGACCGCTGAAACCGGGGCGGACGACAGTCGTGGCATCATCGTCTCGCGGCTGCGCTCGGACGGCGCGCACCAGTCCAAGCTGTATGTCGATGGCGGCCCCTCGACCACCGGGACGATCGGCAAGCTGCGCATGCAGGGCCGCGAGGTTTTCAAGCACGCGGTCGGAATGATTACCGACGTGATCGAGGACTCGTTCGCGGCGGCGGGTGTAACTGCCGATGATATCGACTGGTTCGTTCCCCATCAGGCGAACCGGCGGATCATCGACGCCTCGGCGAGAAAGCTCGGAATCGCCGCCGAGAAAGTGGTGGTGACCGTCGACCAGCATGGCAACACCTCGGCGGCCTCGATCCCGCTGGCTCTCGACGTGGCGGTGCGCGACGGGCGGATCAAGCGTGGCGATCTCGTGCTTCTGGAAGCCATGGGGGGCGGCTTCACCTGGGGTGCGGTTTTGATCCGCTGGTAGATATCAAGCCTTGATTCAGATGACGTTTTCGCTAGAGTGTGGCCATACGTAAGGGCCCCGACCAGCGATCTGTGTCCGACGGTCTTCCAGAAAGTTAGGGGACATGTATGGGAGACAAGACCCTCACCAGGGCCGACCTCGCCGAGGCGGTTTTCAGGAAGATCGGTCTGTCCAGGACGGAGTCGGCGCAGCTTGTCGAAATGGTCCTCGACGAGATCTGCTCGACTATCGCCAGCGGGGAATCGGTCAAGATTTCGTCCTTCGGATCGTTTCTGGTTCGCAAGAAGAAGGAACGCGTCGGACGAAATCCGAAGACCGGGGAGGAAGTGCCGATCTCGCCCCGGCGGGTCGCGGTGTTCAAGCCTTCTAACGTTTTGAAGGAGCGGATACTGGGGGCGCATGGCGAGCGGCATGCGAATGCGGACGGTGTCGAGATGCTGAAAGCCGCCGAGTAACGACGCCTGGAGCATCGGACCGAAAAATGGAATCCGGTTCTTGGATCATACCCCTCAGTCAAAATGTTAGCGTGTCCTTCATGCGTTCGGACGGGCGCATGGCGCTCTAGGGTCGATTGGTCACCGCCATGACGGAAAAGAGCGTCGACGCCTTTCGCACGATCAGCGAGGTCGCTGGAGATCTCGACCTGCCGCAGCATGTTCTTCGGTTCTGGGAAACCCGATTCCCACAGATCAAGCCGATGAAGCGGGGCGGCGGCCGTCGCTACTACCGGCCGGACGATGTCGAGCTTCTCAAGGGCATCCAGTATCTCCTTTACGTCAAGGGTTTCACGATCAAGGGCGTGCAGCGGATCCTGAAGGAAAACGGTCCGCGCTTTGTCGTGGCGATCGGGTCGGGTGACATTGCGGCTCTCGAACAGATCCAGGCCGGGCGGCAAAGTTCGGCAAGTGTTGGCGCGAACGACGAGCCCCATCTCGACGATATCGATCTCATTGCGCCCGAATCCCGGGAAGAGGTTGGAAAACCGAACGCCCGGACGGAGGGGACGGCCAAGCCCTTTGCCGGGTTGCTGAAACGTCATCGCGATACCGGCACCGAAGATGGCCACCGCGGCGGATTGCTCCCACGCGAGAGCGCCGAAGAACTCGACGACGTGATTCTACAGTTGCTCGAATGCAAACGTCTTCTCGATCAGGTGCGGTGACGTCGACCGGCTTGACGCAGCGTCTGCGCCATTCGGCGGCCGGGGGTGCCAGATTCGGCGATGGACCCGCCCCCTACAGTCGCCTGTTCTTCAGTATCCGACGATCTCCTGGTTGGCCTCGCGCGACCCTGCGGCGGTCCGGTTTGCCTTGGCGTTGCCGCCGGTTCAATCGGGAGCGGGTAGGGCGCTTCCCGCGAGATCTCGTGCGCCGCACCGCATTTGCCTGTTGCGCGCAATGCCCGGATTATCTAGGACAGTCAGCAGTCGGAGCGTAGCGCAGCCTGGTAGCGCACCTGAATGGGGTTCAGGGGGTCGGAGGTTCGAATCCTCTCGCTCCGACCACTTCCCAAATTTTGTGACGAGCGTCCGACCCGAAGACATCGGTAACGGATTGTCCCGAAGACGCGGATGACAAGCGCGTGCCGAACGGGTTGTCGATGGTTTGCAAGCTCCTCTGTTCGAGGTCGATATATCCCGGATCGTAGCTCATGGAGCTGACGAGCCGAAGGCCGTCGTCGACTTTCGCGATGGTTGAAATGCCGCCCACCGTGAATCATTCCCGTCCCGACCGTCCGGCATCATCCGGATCGCGCGTTCGCGACGCTCGGGCGAATATCTCTTCCATATCTGAATCGTTATGACGCCTGCTTTCTCGCAAGCGTTGGCGGCATCGGCAGCCGCGGAAAGTCCAAAGGAACGTTGGGTCAAAAAACAATTTTGAAGTGGGGTCGGCTCGGGTAGGATGTCACTGCGCGGCAAAGAATTGCTTGCGTCAAAAATGGGAGGACGAAAAATGTTGCACACCAATAAGGTGTTGCGCGGGCTTGCACTTGTTGCGGGTTGTGTCATGGGAGGCATCACCGCAGCCAACGCCCAGGTAAACATCGAGCTGGAAGAGTATGTTACTGGCCTCAACGCACCGCTGGCCATGGTTCAGCCCGCTGGCGACGACCGCAAGTTCGTCATCGAGCAGTTCGGCAAGGTCCGGATCATCGATGCCGACGGCAACCTTCTGCCGACACCGTTCCTGGACATCCGGAACAAGATTGTCGACCAGTGGCATGACTTCGACGAGCGTGGCCTTCTGGGCCTGACGTTCCACCCGGACTTCGCCAACAACGGAAAATTCTACCTTGCCTATTCGTCGAAGACGAATTTCCAGGGCGATCTGGGCAAGTTGTTCTGGTGGGATCACACCAATTTCGTCGAGGAATACACGGTCTCTGAGGATGATCCGAACGTTGCCAATATGCATTCGGGCCGGGTCATCACCGAGCTCGACTGGCCACAGTTCAACCATAACGGTCACTGGATCGGTTTCGGTCCGGACGGCATGCTGTATATCTCGACCGGCGATGGCGGCTATGCCAACGACTGGGGCATCGGCCACAATGTCACCGAGGGCAACGGCCAGGATCTGTCAGTTCTGCATGGCAAGATGCTACGGATCGACGTGGACAAGTCCGCGGATGGCAATAACTACGGCATTCCGGCCGACAACCCGTTCGTCGACAACGACGAGGCGCGTCCGGAAATCTTTGCCTATGGCCTGCGCAACCCGTGGCGGTGTTCTTTCGACACCGAGGATGGGCGGCTGTTCTGCGGCGACGTTCAGCAGAACAGCTATGAGGAGATCGACATCATCGAGGCTGGTGGGAACTATGGCTGGCGCAAGAAAGAAGCGACCCATTGCTTCGACTACACCCAGCCCGACAACCATCCCGACAGCTGCGACTCGACTGACCTGATCGATCCGATCCTGGAATATCCGAACTGCACCGCCAAACCCGACGGCTGCAAGGGTATCTCCAACACCGGTGGCTACGTATACCGCGGCGCCAATGCCGACTGGAACGGGAAGTACATCTTCGGCGACTGGTCGAAGAGCTTCGCAGCGATGGACGGCCAGATCTTCATCGGCACGCAAGACGGTGACAACTGGTCGATGGAAGTGGCGAACATCGTCAACATGGACGGCAAGACGCCCTACATCCTGGCTTTCGCGCAGGATGCCGATGGCGAGGTCTATGCCCTGACCTCGATCACCACGGGTCCGAACGGGTCGCTTGATACGATCTACAAGATCAAGCCGGCCAACTGAGCCATCCGCCCGAATACGCGGCGCCGCGGGCTCATCGTCCGTGGCGCCGTTTCCGCCGGAACGAGACGACTTCGAGCAACACGACAAGGATTGCCATGTTTAGGTTCGCATCACTGATTTCGGCGCTTGTGGTCGTGATTGGTTCCGCCACACCGGGACTATCGCAGGACGCGACGGCCGGTGAGGCCGTGTTCAATAAGTGCAAGGCGTGCCACCAGATTGGTGCCGACGCGAAAAACGGTGTCGGGCCCAGGCTCGCCGGCGTGATCGGGCGCCCGGCTGGCTCCGTCGACGGCTACAAATATAGCAAGGATCTGGCGGCCGCGGGCGAAAAGGGCCTAGTCTGGACCGAGGAGCTTGTGGCCGACTTCGTGACCGACCCCAACGGCTTTCTTCAGGCCTATCTCGACGACCCGAAGATCAAGTCGAAAATGTCATTCAAGCTGAGTGACGAAAAGCAGCGTCAGGATGTCGCGGCTTATCTGGCGAAAACGACCGACACCTCCACCGATGCCGCGGCGGCGCAGCCAGAAGCGACCCCCGAGGAGACCCGCACTGTCGAGGAAGTGATCGACGATCAGGTCTTTACCGAGGAATTTCTGGCCGATCCGGCCCATATCGAAACCGGCAGGGACATCTGGTTTGCCCAATGCACCCATTGCCATGGCTTCAAGGCCTATCCCGGCAAGGCGCCGAAGCTGAAGGCCGGCAAGTATAAGCCAGAGTTCGTGTTCAAGCGGGTCTACAAGGGCTTCAAGAAGATGCCCGCGTGGCGCGACAGCTATAGCATCGACGAGATCAGGGCGATCGTGGCCTATGTCAAAAGCCCGGGCTTCTCGCCGTAGTCTGCGGCTCGGGAAGCGCCCCGCGGGCGACGGTTTTCGGAGGGCGCCTCAGGACGGTCGCGATCGGCGCGTCAGAAACGGCCGCAGCGCCAGCCACAGGGCCAGCGGCGCGACCGCGCTGATCGCCAGGGTGAGCGGCACGTTGTCGGCGCCGAAATGACCGGCCGCGGCGAAGACGAAACCCAGCGGCACGGCCCCGCAGGCGAGTGCGGCGAGATAGCGCCGGAAGGGCATTGCGGTCAGCCCGGCCAGGAACGAGATCGTTTCGGGCAGCACCGGCAGCCAGCGCGATCCGGCGACGAGCCAGCCGCCCCAGCGATCGAACAGGACCCGCGCCTCCGCAAAGCCTGCCGCCCCGGCCAGACGCTCGGCGGTGCGGGGGCCGATCGACCGGCAGATTCCGTATCCGATGAGCCCAGCCAGCATCGTGCCGCCGGCCGAGATCGCTCCTCCGAGCAAGGGGCCGTAAACGATGCCGAGTGCCGTCATGACCGCCGTCGCCGGCACCGGCAACGCGATATCAGACGCGATCAGACCGAGGCCGGCCAGCCAGGCCCAATCACCGAACTCGCGCATGAACCCCGCCGCGCCCTTTTGCGATAGGGTGGCCTCGATACCGGCTCCCCAGATGAAAAAGGGAATGGCGCTGACGCCGACGAGCAGGAGGACGATCAGGAGCAGGCGCGGCATGTTCCGGTCATTCGATCATCAGCCCCCTCGCGCCGCGCTCCGTCGGCGATTCGATGCGTGGCTCGCGGCCGCCTCTGAGGATCGTGTTTCCCTCGAACAGGGTCCGCTGATCGATGGCCGGCGGATCGAGCCAGTCCGCCTCCCTCATCTGGCCGGACTGGCCATAGGCGTCGAGGGCGTTCTGATAGCAGACGAGGCGTACCGTTGCTTCCGATATGCCGCTGTCGAGCGCGAGCCTGGCGGTCTTGGCGACCCCTAGGCAATCGGAGATCCCCCAGTCGCAGGCACTGTCGACGATGATCCGCTCGCCGCCATATTGGCGGAGAAGCTCCACCATCCGTGCATTGCCCATCTTGGTCGACGGGTAGATCGAGAACCCCGCCCAGAAGCCTCTTTGCAGGGTTTCGGCCACGGTTTCCTCGTTGTTATGATCGATGATCACCATGCTCGGATCGATGCCATGCTCCTCGCAGACATCCATCGAGCGCGACGTGCCGCGTTTCTTGTCGCGATGCGGCGTGTGGACCATGACCGGCAGGTTCAGTTCCTTGGCCAGCTCCAACTGCAGGCGGAAATACTTGTCCTCGAGCGGCGTCTGTTCGTCGTAGCCGATCTCGCCAATGGCCACGACGCCCTCCTTCAGGGCAAAGCGGGGCAGCCATTCCATCACCCCCTCGGCCAATTCCTCGTTATTGGCCTCCTTCGAGTTCAGCCCCACCGTGCAGTAATGGCGGATTCCGAACTGCCCGGCGCGGAAGCGCTCCCAGCCGACGATGGAGGATAGATAGTCAACATAGGTTCCGACGAAAGTGCGCGGCTGGCCCACCCAGAAGGCGGGCTCGATCAAGGCAACGACCCCGGCCTCCGCCATGGCCTGATAATCGTCGGTAGTGCGCGAGATCATATGCGCGTGGGGGTCGATCAGCATCATGTCAAAGCCTCCTCGGTCACATGTCCCTCGGCAATCGCCTGATCGAGCTGGCCGGCGATCGCGGGATCGCGGCGGAAGGGCTTCACCGGGATCCAGATTTCCGGCGGCAGCGGTCGCCCGGCGGCCCAGCGCTCCCGCGCATAGTCGACCAGGATACGGGCCAGCTCCGGATTGGCGCGCTCGCCGAGCCCGGTAATTGGCACCAGCTGACTGCCGATGAACAGCGCCTTCAGGATCATGTGGTTCCAGCGGTGCTCGTCGAAACTATCACGCGGGTAGGGATTGCGGTGCGCAATCGCCTCGAACACCGGCTTGAGGTTGGACCGCAGCCCTTCGCCGACCTCGAAATCCATGCTCGCGGGCTCGGGATAGAGTGGCAGACCGCGGTAGAGCGCGACCAATTCGGCCGCGTCGGCGGTCCGGCGCAGATCCTTGAACGTCTCGGCAAACGGACGCGTGCCGCGAAAGCGCAGCAGCCCGAGCACTCGTGCGGCTCCGTCGATGCTCCAGCCTTCGGGCTGCCATCCGGGTCGCGCGCTATCGGCGGCGGATTTGTCGGCATCCGACAGGCGAAGGTCCGCCTTGCCCAGCCGCCGTGGCGCCAGGCCAAGGAAGATGTGAAGGTCGCGTTCCTTCGCGCCTTTCGACAGAATCTCAAGCTGTTCCCTGATCCATGGCGCGGCGTCTCCCGACTGAGCCGTCACCCATGCCTCGAGCAGCGAGTCCGGTTTCTCCACCAGGTTCTCCCCCATTTCTCCCTAGGCAACCATAGCCAGTACGCGGGTCCGAACGCCAGCGTCTCAACGCCGATGCATGCGATTGCTCACCGCGCGGGGCCTGATCGACCCGCGCGTCGCTCCCGACCGGACAAGCCTGTCCTTCCCCATCGAACAGGTCCCTGTCACAACAGGTTGGTGTGACGCTTGACACCGGACGGCTCGGCTGGCGTGGTCCGGTTTCTTTCGGCAAGCGTCCAAAACAGGGTTGAAAATCGCAAGATGCAGAAAACCCTCGTTATCCTGGTAGTCGGTCTGTCACCGGAGCTTCTGGGCGCGCACACGCCGAACCTGAGCGCGCTGGCCCGGCGCGGGGCGATGCGGCCGCTCAATACGGTGACACCAGCGGTGACCTGCAGCGTTCAGTCGACGCTGGTGACGGGTCTGCCCCCCTCCGGCCACGGCGCCGTCGCCAACGGCTGGTATTTCCGCGATCTCGCCGAAGTGCTGCTGTGGCGTCAGCCCAATCAACTCGTCGCCGGCGAGAAGATCTGGGACGCGGCGAAGGCCAGGAATCCCGATTTCACCTGCGCCAAGATGTTCTGGTGGTACAATATGTATGCCAGCGCGGATTTCTCGGCCACGCCACGCCCGATGTACCCGGCCGACGGGCGCAAGATCCCCGATCACTACGCGCACCCCCCCGAACTGCACGACGAGCTCGACGCCAGGCTCGGGCAGTTTCCGCTGTTCAAGTTCTGGGGGCCGGTGGCGGACATCACCTCGTCGGAGTGGATCGCGCGGTCGACGCTGCATGTCATGGAGACGCGCGCCCCGACCCTGACCCTGACCTACCTGCCGCATCTGGACTACAACCTTCAGCGTCTCGGACCCGATCTCGCGCATCCGCGTCTGCGACAGGATCTGCGCGACGTCGACGCCTTGTGCGGCACGCTGATCGACGCGGCCGACAAGACGGGCCAGCGGATCGTGGTGGTGTCGGAATACGGGATCACCCCGGCGAGCGATGCCGTGCATATCAACCGGGCGCTGCGGCGCGCCGGTCTCGTTGCGGTCCGGCCCGAGGAATTCGGTCGGGAAATCCTCGATGCCGGCGCCTCGCAGGCCTTCGCCATGGCCGATCACCAGATCGCCCATATCTACGTGAAGAACCCCGAACGTATCGCCGAGGTCGCCGCACTTGTCCGCTCGCTCGGCGGAGTCGAGGCCGTGTGGGACGGCGAGGGGAAACGTGCCAACGGGCTGGATCATCCGCGCTCGGGCGAGCTTGTCGCGGTGGCGCAGGCGGACCGGTGGTTCAGCTATTATTACTGGCTCGACGATGCCAAGGCGCCCGATTTCGCGCGAACCGTCGATATTCACCGCAAACCCGGATACGACCCGGTCGAGCTTTTCGTCGATCCGGCCATCCGGTTTCCGAAACTCGCCGCCGGCTGGAGGCTGGCCAAGCGCAAACTCGGCCAGCGCCAGTTGATGGATCTCATTTCCCTCAAGGACACGCAATTGGTGAAGGGCACCCACGGGCGCATCACCGACGATCCCTCGGCGGGCCCGCTGGTCATTTCCTCCGAGGCCGATCTGATGCCCGAAGGCGCCGTCGAGGCCACCGCCTTCAAGACGCTGGTTCTGGATCACATCTTCTCGTAATCGTGCCTCATGCAGAGAATGCATCAAGTGCCCGACACGACCCGTTGCAACAGCAGCGTCAGGGCGAATCCGGCGACGGCGAGGATCGCCAGCCCAGGCTGACCGGCCCCGGCAATCAGCGTCGCGTCATAAAGCGATATGCCCGCGATCAGGGTCACGACCGCTTTCGGCACATCGCCCTTGCCGCGCCGGAACAGGCGCCGCAGTGCCACCGCCACCACCGCCGCCAACCCGGCCCAGACGGCCAGCGCCAGCGGATCGGCCACGGCCTGCGTCAGCCCGTAGAGAACCGGCAGGGCCAGCACCGCCAGAGGCCAGGCACGGTCCAGACGGTCATAGGCTTCCTGTTTGGCGGCATAGGTCAGACCGACGACATAGGCGAAGAGAGCGAGGGCGCCGAGCAGCACCGAACCGGTGACCTGACCGACCGCCAGTGCGGCCAGGACGTAGCTGAGAAACCGAGTGACCCCCATGATCACGGGGCTCAGTACGGTGCGCTTGTGCAGCCAGTCGTAAAGGACAATCGCCAGGGCAAGCGCGATCCCCGCCGCTCCGGCGGCGGCGCCGAGCGCGAAGGCCAGCGCCATCCCGGCAATGAGCAGCGCGAAGCCGATGGCAAAGACGGTACCGACGGCGATCTCGCCCATCGGGATGGGGCGGTTGGCGCGTTCGCGCGCGTCAATCTCGGCGTCGAAGGCATCGTTCAGCCACATGCCGCCGATGTAGAAGAGCGTCAGCGCCAGACCGACCACCAGCACGGACCCGGGCGCGACCTGACCGGCAAGCACCGAGCCGGCGATCGCGTTGGTCCAGACTGTCGGCAGGTTGGACACCCGACCGAGCTTCAAGAATGTGCCGAAGGTCATGGCCGCAAGTGGCCCAGAACCCACGCGATTTCCCGTGCGATGTCCTTGTCGACCGTGGCACTGCGCAGGCCACCGGGTAGGACATCCCAGGTGTAGGTCTCGATCTCCAGATGCGGCGAAATCGGCTCCTCCCGGTGCAGCGCCAGGATCTGTTCGAGGAAGTCGCGGGTCGAGGAAAACGCGCCCAGATCGTCGAGGAAGATCGGTACATGGAAATGCACGCGCCATTCCTCGCCGTCGCTTGCCGCGCCCAGCGCCAGTGCCTCGGCCAGATCGACATGGGCTTTCAGCCCGTCGGCAGTGAGGCGGATCACCTGATGCAGATAGGTCGGCTCGTCGAAGGCGGCGAGCGCCTCACGCTCGGCTGCGCCAACCCGCGGAATCCGCAGCGCGGCGCTCAGCTGCAGCTTGTGAACGGGGATTCCGGCCTGCCGCAAGGCAGTGATGCTGCCGGCGGGGTCTTCGTATTCCACGGCCGCGTGGCAGACATCGTAACAGAGTCCCAGATGGCGGGGCAGGGCGGTGGCGGCCTCGGACGGCGTCAGCCCGGTCACACGAGCGAGACGTTCGGCGGCGGCGCGGCTGAACAGATGCGCCTCAAAAAAGTCGACGGTCTCGGCGATGGTTTCCAGAAAGCAGAACGGCTCCGGCTCGATCGCCAGCGCGACCGTCACGCCGGTCCGGGCCTGGAGCGCGACCAGATGGGCGACGCAACGCAGGTAATTCTCGGCCATCGCGGCTTCTGCCCCTTCGGCCAGCGGCTTGAAGGTGCCGGGCACGGTGCTGAGGCTGACCATCTCCCCCGGCGGGGCGATCTCGGCCATCAGATCCGCCAGATCGTTGGTGTAGCGCACACGCTCCTCGCTCCGCCAGTCGGGCTGATAGACGTCTTCCTTGACCCGGGTGCCGTGAAAGGGGCCATAGGGGAATCCATTGACGGTAATGGCGCGGAAGTCGTTCTCGTCGAGTAGCGCTTTCAGCTCGGCGCGCCTTGCCGGCTCCGACAACTCCGCCAGGGCGTCGCCGGAGAACCGCAGGCCCACCGCAAACGACGCATCGGGGCAGACCGCCGATTTCACCGCCGCGACCGGCCCGCTCAGCGCGTCTTTGACGTCGTTCCAGCTCTGGGTCGGGTGAATGTTGAGGCAATAGGTCAGGTGCCCGAGCCGGTCGTCGATTTTCATTCAGCTTCTTTCGCGAGCTTTCAACCAGTTCAGTGCCTCGCGCACCAGGTCGTGGTCCATCTGGTTGACCTCGACGCCGACACCGAGCTCACTGAGCAACGTGATGGTCAGTTCGCCGCCCAGATGCTCCTGGAACTCGCACAGCCCCGAAAGGATCGACGAGCCACCCTCGGCATCCACCATGTCCAGCGCCGGGTGCCATATCCGGAAGCCGAGATTTTCCAGCAGCACCACGATCCGTTCGTCCTCGCCTTCGGCCAGCAGTCCCGCCAGCACCGAGTAGCGGGCATCGAGCGCAATGCCGATGGCGACGGCCTCACCGTGGCGGACATGATGGCTGGTCATCGCCTCCAGCTTGTGCGCCGACCAATGGCCGAAGTCGAGCGGGCGGGCTGACCCCGTCTCGAACGGGTCGCCGCCATGGGCGATCTGGTGCATGTGCAGCTCGGCCGAGCGGCGCACCATGTATTCCTCCGCCGCGGGCTGAAAGGTCACGAGCTGGTCGACATGTTCCTCAAGCCAGATGTAGAAATCCCGGTCGCGGATCAACGCGACCTTGACCGCCTCAGATATGCCCGAGATGCGCTCGCGGCGGGGCAGGGACATCAGGAAATCGAAATCGTTCAGCACCGCCCAGGGCGGGGCGAAGGTGCCGACATAATTCTTGATTCCCTTGAAATTGACCGCGTTTTTCACCCCGACACCGGAATCGTTCTGCGACAGGACCGTGGTGGGGATGCGGATATGGCGAATTCCACGATGCGCGGTCGCGGCTACCAGACCGACGGCGTCAAGCACCGCGCCGCCGCCGATGGCGATGACATAGGAATGCCGGTCGATCGCATGGGCATGAAGCGCATCCTGCATGCGCTCGACATAAGCCAATTCGCGCTTGACGATCTCGCCACCCGGAATGAGCATCGGCGGCGCGATCAACTGCAATCGTTCACGATAGGCATCGAAATACGCCGTGATCGCCTTCTCTAGGCCGGGCACCGTGCTCGCCACTCCCTCATCGATGATGATGAGACAGCGATGCCGTTTCCCGGTGTCTTTACGGGCCACGGTCTCGGCAAAAAGCGGATTGTCGGGGCAGAATAGCCCGCGCACGAACGCGACCGGGTATTGATACGGGACGGCGAAACGCTGCCACATCACATCGCCGTGTCCAGCCTCGGCGAGGCTGACTGACGCATTGACCTCCATACATTCCTCCCACGGCGCGGCCTGACCGCTTGACCTGTCGGCCCGCCTATAGCCTAGTCGCAGGATGACGGTGTCTCAACCCTGGAAAAGGAGCATCGAAATGCGGATCCTTTCCTCGATCTTCTGCATCCTTCTCGTCCTGTTCACGCTGGTTCAATACAATGATCCAGACGGTTTGTTCTGGGGGCTGATCTATGGCGTTGCCGCTCTGTGGTGCGGACTGGCGGCCTTACGGCCAGTTGTGTTTGCCCGGCCACTCTGGCGCGGTTTATACGCCGCGACCCTGGCCTTGTCGGTTGTCGGGGTCGTCTGGTTCTGGCCGACGACTCCCGGCTTCTGGCGCCAGGAGGTCTGGTGGGAAACCGAAACCGCGCGCGAGGGCATGGGCATGATGATCGTCCTGATCGCCCTGATCACCGTCTGGTTTGCGTCACGGCGCGGCGGTTCGAGTGTGCGATCCGCGCCATAGGTCACGATGAAGTCGGATCGGCGCCATCCGATCTCATGAACGTGATCGACCCCGACCAGTCAGCGCGGAATGCGAGCGGAAAACTGGCTCCAACCTTCCCTCGTCCCGCGTTTGGCACTTGAACCGCTGATCACCGACCCATCGAGCTCGGGATGTCGGCATAGACGGCCGTCCGATTGGTGACTGCGGCCGGCAGCGCCTCCGGGTTGACCGAGCGCGATCGATGATCGGCCAGACCGGGGGGGCAGTCTCGAATTGGCACATCAGCGGGCGGCTTCCATCTTGCGGCGCAGTGCAAGCAGCCCGAGTGACAGACGGTTCAGCGGATGCGGTCTCGGCCGGTTACGTCGAACTGAGGTCGCGCTGCCGCTCCGGGAATCGAGAGCATCGAGCGCGTGATCCGCCCGCGCCAAAGGTTTACTCCCCGGATTTTCTTCGCAGATGATGAGTGTCGCCGAGCGCTGGACGACTGCCGCTTCCGAAGGGATCGGATATGATCTAAACGCTCGGGTGACGGTCCCGCTTTTCGGCGGATGCGAGTTTTTCCGCTGCAGAGGGAGTGTGCATGGCTGATACGCGGCTCGACGAAGGTATATCCGAAGCGGAGGTCCGGTCGGAATTATACGACGAGGACGGCTTCGTTGCCCGCGAGTTCCGCGAGCGCGTCGAGACAGCGATCGCGGCGGGCGATTCCGACCTGCTGCGGGAGGAAATCAGCCCGCTTCACGAATCCGAGCTCGGCGACGTTCTCGAAGCGCTTGATAACGACAACCGCCAGGCGCTCGTCCGGCTCATGGGCGACGCGTTCGACTATACGGCGCTTACCGAGGTCGACGAGGCGATCCGCCTGTCGATCGTCGACGCGATGCCGAACGAACAGATCGCCGAGGCGGTTCGCGAGCTCGAATCCGACGACGCCGTCTACATTCTGGAGGACCTCGACGAGGAGGACCGCAAGGAGATTCTCGAGCGCTTGCCGTTTCGCGAACGGATTCGGCTGCGGCGCTCGCTCGAGTATCCGGAGGAATCAGCCGGTCGGCGCATGCAGACCGAGTTTGTCGCGGTGCCGCCCTTCTGGACCGTCGGCCAGACCATCGACTACATGCGCGAGGAGGAGGATCTACCCGAATCCTTCGCCCAGATCTTCGTCATCGATCCGAGCTTCAAGCTACAGGGTGCCGTCGACCTCGACCGCATCCTGCGCGCCAAGCGGCCGGAGAAGATCGAAGACATCATGCACGAGACGCGTCACGCGATCCCGGCCGAGATGGACCAGGAAGAGGCGGCGCAAGTCATCGAGCAATACGATCTGCCCTCCGCCGCCGTGGTGGATTCGAACGAACGGTTGGTCGGTGTTCTCGCCATCGACGATGTCATCGATATCATGCAGCAAGAGGCCGACGAGGACATCAAGCGCCTCGGCGGCGTCGGCGATGAGGAAATCTCCGATACGGTTCTGACCGCCGCGCGGTCACGCTTTTCCTGGCTGCTCATCAACCTCGGGACGGCGATCCTCGCCTCTCTCGTCATCGGGCTCTTCGACGCGACGATCGAGCAGATGGTGGCGCTTGCCGTATTGATGCCGATCGTCGCCTCGATGGGCGGCAACGCCGGCACCCAGACCATGACGGTCACCGTTCGAGCCTTGGCCGCGCGCGACATCGACTTTCACAACGCCGGGCGGATCATTCGGCGGGAAACTCTGGTCGGGTTGCTCAACGGTCTGATCTTCGCGGTGATCATCGGCGTCGTGGCGGCCATTTGGTTCGACAGTCGGGGACTTGGCACGGTGATCGCGATCGCGATGGTCATCAACATGCTGGCCGCCGCGCTCGCCGGGATCCTGATCCCGCTGGTCCTCGACCGGCTCGGCGCCGACCCAGCCATCGCCTCGGGAACCTTCGTGACGACGGTCACCGATGTCGTTGGCTTCTTCGCGTTTCTCGGGCTTGCCGCCTGGTGGTTCGCCATCGGGTGAGGACGTCGCGAATGCGGCGATCAGGACGCAGCCATACCACTCGTTGGGAGTTGCAATTGACTTTGACGTAAATCTGTATTCAAGCAATGCGGGTCATACGAGGCGAAAGATCGATCGCGATGCGCGAATATTACACCATCACGGAGCTGACGCGGGAGTTCGATATCTCGACCCGGACGATCCGGTTCTATGAGGATGAAGGCCTGATCTCGCCCATCCGGCGTGGCCGGACGCGCCTCTTCCGACACTCTGATCGGCAACTGCTCAAGAACATCCTGCGCGGCAAGCGGCTCGGCTTTTCGATCGCCGACATCCGCGAGATCATGAACATGTACAAGAGCCCGCCCGGCGAGGCGGCGCAATTGCGGGCGATCATTCGGCGCGTCGGCGACAAGCGGCGTGAGCTCGAACAGAAGCGTCGCGACATTGAGGAGTTGCTGCGCGAACTCGACGCCGCCGAGGAAGCCTGCCTCACCCGCATGGCCGAACTGAGCGTGGGGCAGGGCGCCCGCGCGGGCTGAGATTGCGTATAGCGCCGAGCCCCGCTACTTCACTTGCTCGAAGGAGCATTGGTTGGTGATCTCCCGGATGCGGGTCATCTGCGCCTCGTCCGGGCCGCCTCCCATCAGCGCATCGAAAAGCCCCTGCGCCCGCAACTCCCTTTCGGCACAGCCGCAATAGCGCTCGCAGAATGCACCGTCGCGCTCGGCCAGACAGGCCCGCTGGCAATCGGCGCGAAACACGGCTTGCGTGTCCGCCGGCACGAACTGCGCGGCGGCGAAGACGATGCCGAACAGGATCGGCTGATGCAGCAAATAGAAAAGCAGCGCATGGCGACCGAGGACCCCTAACGGCCACATCGGACGAAGCGCCGGATTCCAGCCGCGCAGCCGGTCGAAGATGCGGTGGAGGAGGGCGAAGCGCGCCGCCGCGATGCCCGCCAGGACCGCTCCGAAGAACGGAAAGATCGGGATGAAGTCGTTGGAAAACGGTGGAATCTCGAAGAAGCCGATCCAGGCGAGCCATTTCGGATCGAAGACCGGGTGCGAGATCACGAAGGGCAGGGCGACCGTCACCGCAGCGGCGAATGCGGTCACTAGCCAGGGCAAACGGATAAACAGCAATCCGAGCAGGCTGGAGACCGCGATCAGTTGCAGAATGCCGAAGAACACGAAGCTGTTCGGTGTGACGAAAAACGTCACGACCGTAATTGCCATCGCGCCGGCGACCACCTGCGCCAGGCGAACCAGGAAGGGACGCCAGCGGATCGCCCGTCCATGGGCGAGCACCAGGCTGACGCCGACGAGGAACAGGAAGCTCGAGGCGATGGTGCGCGCGAAGATTTTCCAACCGCCCGAACCGGTAAGTCCGCGCTCGACATAGTTGAAGAACTCCAGATCCCAGGTGAAATGATAGATCGCCATCGCGAACAGCGCGACGGCGCGCGTGATGTCGATGAACTCGATGCGACCTCGGCTGGTCGGATTGACGGTTTGGGACACGCGACTTCCTTGACGCTGGACACCCTTGCGGGTCGCCTATTTTGATGGGGGAGGCCGCTGATCGATTCGGCCATCTACCCTGGGAAGGCGATTCATGAAGATCATCGAGGCGAACGGCGCGCACATCCCCGCGATCGGTTTCGGAACCTATACACTCGAAGGCGAGACTTGCGTCGATATGGTGGCGAAGGCGATCGATGCCGGCTATCGCCATCTCGATACGGCCCGCATGTACGGTAACGAGAAGGAAGTCGGCGAGGGAATTCGCAGAAGCGGCATCGATCGCGAAGAGCTGTTCGTCACGACCAAGATCTGGTGGACCGACATTGGCGAAGCCGACCTTGTGCCCACCGCGCGAAAGGCCGTCGAGGCTTTGAACATCGGGACGGTCGACCTGTTGCTGATCCACTGGCCGAACCGCGAAATCGCGCTGGAAGAATCGATCGACGCCTTGAACGTAACGATCGGCGAGGAATTGACCAAGCATATCGGCGTCGCCAACTTTCCCGGCGCGATGCTGGACGAAGCGGCAGCGATGTCAGGTGCGCCACTCGCCTGCAATCAGGTTGAATACCACCCCTTTCTCAGCCAGGACGCCGTGCTGTCGGCCTGTCGGCGGCATGATCTGGCGATGATCGCCTATTCGCCGCTTGGCCAGGGGGGCGACGTTCTGGGCAACGCGGTAGTCCGCGAGGCGGCCGTGCGGCATGGCAAGACGCCAGCCCAGATCGTCCTGCGCTGGGAGATCGAGCAGGACGGTGTCGGCGCGATTCCACGGACGTCGAACACCGATCGACTGAAAGAGAACATCGACATCTTCGATTTCGCGCTGACGGAAGCCGAGCACGAGGCGATCACGGCGTTGACCCATCGCCGGGAACGGCTGGTGGATCCCTCCTTCGCGCCGAACTGGGACCGTGCCTGATGGACGAACGGGCGCTGCGACGGATCGGCGCGGACATCGCCGAATGGAGTCGGGACCTTTTCGGCTTTTTCTACCAGCCGTCCTCGCTTCTGCAGATCGCGATCGTCATCGCCTGCGGCGCATTCGCCTGGCTGCTCAATCGCCTGACTCGCGTGCCGCTCGAGCGCCAGGCCCGGAAAATCAAGGGCGCGCCGCGGTTCCTGCGGATCGTCGTCGCCATCCGTCGCCGCATGGGGCTGGCGTACTTCGTCCTGCTCCTATGGGGCGTCAAGCTCATCGACGCGGCGGCAGGGGGTCCGCGCTCCCAGCTCGTCGCGATCGTTTTCGACCTCGCGCTCGCCTATCTCGTCATCGCCGTCGCCTCGCGGCTCGTCCGCAACCGGCTTCTGTCGCGCTCGATAACGTTCGTGGCCTGGGGGCTCGCGGCGCTATCCATTCTCGATCTCATCGGTCCGGTCGCCGAGGTGCTCGATCAGACGGCGCTGACCGTCGGGCAATCGCGCATCTCGGCGCTGCTCGTCATCAAGACCGTAGCGGTCCTCGCCGTCACGCTCTGGCTGGCATCGACCGCGGGAAACTTCCTGGATACCCGCGTTCAGCGCAGCGAAGAGCTGACGCCCACTCTCAGGGTGCTGATCGGCAAGTTCCTGAAGATCGGCCTGATTCTGCTGGCGTTAGCCGTGGCGCTCGCCTCGGCCGGGGTGGATTTGACGGCGCTGACGATTTTCTCCGGCGCGATCGGCGTCGGTCTGGGCTTCGGCCTGCAGAAAGTTGTCTCGAACTTCATCTCCGGCATCATCATCCTGACCGACCGATCGATCAAACCGGGCGATACGATCTCGCTCGGCGATACCTTCGGTTGGATCAGGGAATTGCGCGCGCGTTTCGTCTCCGTGGTGACCCGGGACGGGCGCGAATATCTGATTCCGAACGAGGACTTTATCACCAACCAGGTGATCAACTGGTCGTTTTCCAATAATCTAGTGCGGATCGACGTCGAATTCGGCGTCTCCTACGATTCCGATCCGCACGAGGTCATACGCATCTCCAAGGAGGCGACCGCCGCACTCGAACGGGTTGTCAATCACAAGGGCGTCGTCTGCTGGATGACCGCCTTCGGCGATTCCTCCATCAATTTCGTCGTGCGCTTCTGGATTCGCGATCCGCAGGCCGGACTCACCAACGTCAAGGGCGAGGTGTTTCTGGCGCTCTGGGATGCCTTCAAGGCAAACGGTATCGCTATCCCGTTCCCGCACCGCGAGATCATCATGCGGACGCCGGTCACCGTAGAGAAGGCGGGCGATGTGGGTACCGGCACCGCGGAATCGTGACGGTGTCACTGAGGCCGGCGAGGGTACACGGGCTGTCGGCTTCTGATATGAGAGTGCCGCACTGCGACCCAAGCCAGGAGGCCCGCCCTGTTCTTCTATCTCGCCAAGCTCGGCTGGTTTCTCCTGCAGCCGCTGGTGGCCATCCTGCTCCTGGGAGCGCTCGGTTTGCTTGCCGGGCGGCTGCGCTATCGGCGGACCGCCGCGACGCTGTATTCGCTCGCGGCCATCGCGCTGGCGGTCAGCAGCCTGACACCGGCGGGCCTGGCGATGACGGCGTTCCTCGAAAACCGGTTTCCGCGCCCTGAGTTGCCGGCAGAAGTCGCAGGGATCGTCGTCCTGGGCGGTGCATTCGATACCCGGGTGGCTCGAACCCGGGGCGTGCCGGAACTCAATGAGGCCGCCGACAGAGTGACGGCGTCGCTGGCGCTTGCACGGCGATATCCGGATGCGAAAGTGCTGTTCAGCGGCGGCGTCGCTGCCGTGTTCGAGAACGATATCCCGGAGACGGAGGCGGCGAGCGACCTCTTTCTCTCGCTCGGCCTCGCACAGGATCGACTGGTGCTCGACGCTCGGGCGCGCGACACGTTCGAGAACGCGCTCTACGCGAGGCAACTCGCGCAGCCGAAGCCGGGCGAAATCTGGCTGCTGGTGACGTCCGCCTACCACATGCCACGCGCCGTCGGAACATTCCGGGTGGCGCAGTTCCCGGTGCTGCCCTATCCGGTCGACTATCGCACGCCGTCGGGCACCGCGCTGTGGCGCCCGTCGAGCGCCACGACCCGAAACCTGGAGAAAGTGCATTTCGCGATCCGAGAGTATCTCGGGCTACTGGCCTATCGTCTGGCGGGGCGCACCGACGCCCTCATACCCAGCCCCAGCAACTAAGCCGAAGGCGCACGGCCACGCGACGTTGTCAGGGAGTCAATCTTCGGCCGAGCGGGGAGCGGCCAGGCGATAAACGCCCCGGAAATCATGCGGATCGACGGTCTTGCCCTTGCGGCGAATATCGAGCCGGCCCGCGTCGGCCAGCCTGACGGCTTCGGCCCGGATCGGCTTCATCAGTCGCCGCCAGTCTTTCTCGTTCGACCCGGCCAGGGCCCGCGCCACTTCCGAGGGACAGATGGTCTTGCCATCGCCGCGCGCCGCGACCGCTGCTTCGATCGCCTCCGTGATCGCGAGATTGTCGGGTTGGGAAAACGGTCTTGGAACGTCGGTCAATCGATGAGCGCCTTTCGGGCCGGGGAATGGAACTGCCGGTTGGCCAAAATCATGAGGACCAGAAAGGTCGTCAGAAACAGGGCATATGGGCCAAGAAACCAGCCCAGATAGGCCAGCGCGAAGAAGATCGCCCGCAGCCCAGCATTGAAATGCAGGCCAGCCTGTTGGTTCAGACGCGCCGCCCGAACGACGGCACGTTCGGCTTCAGCGGGGTTCGCCTCGGCATCGGCGTGCATCGGAATGGCACCGATCAGGATCGAGCAATAATTGAACAGGCGATACGCCCAGCCGAACTTGAAGAACGCATAGGCGAAGATCACCACCAGCCCAAGCAGCTTGAGCTCGACCAACGCACGGTCGAGCCGTCCGTAGAACGGCAGGTCCGCGGCGATGACCGCGATACGCTCTGCCGAGCCCAGCATGGCGAAGGTTCCGCCGATGGCAAATATGCAGGCGGATGCGAAGAACGCCGTGCCCTGCTGCAGTCCAGCCATGATCGCCGTATCGATCATGCGCAGATCGCGCAGGAACATGACCCGCATCCAGCGTTCCCGCTGCCGATTGATCGCGCTCGACAGGCCTCGGTCCGCGAACGGTCCCCGTTCCGTGAACCAGCTGTAGCCGACCCACACGACGAGGAAAATCACCAGCGCTGCCTGATCGATTGTGTCGATGACCATAAGCCACGCCTCTTCTCGTTTCATTCATGCGCGCTCGCGCCTTTTCGTAACCCGATAGTGCCGAGCCCCACTAGGGACAGGCACCCGGTGAAGCGTTCCGTCAAGGCCGGGACAAGGCTGATGGGTGTAAATTCACCATCCGAAAATTTTCGGGGACGGCATCTTGTGAAGGCGGAGGTTAACCGATATTTAACCACTGCGGATCGCCGGACGGGGGTCGTAAGCGGTTCGCCAACTTTATGAATCAGGATTGTGTTTCAAATGGATGACAGCGTGCGCAAGTCGTGCTGGGGCGTAACCGTCTGGACGGTTTCAATCTTCTCGGCATTACTGGTTCTCGGTTTCCTCTTCAGCGTGCCCGAGACGATCGCGGTCGCGGCCAACTGACGGCGCGGCCGGAGCGAACCGGCAAGACACCTCATTCGACTGTCCGAGAGACACGGCCCTGTGATGTTATCGCAGGGCCATTTTTTCGCTTCGGTATCGGGTGGGCTCGACGATAGAGACCGGCTGGCACAGCCTGGTCTTGGGCACAGCGGCTTCTCGTTTGCGCCTCGGCCGCAAGCACGGCCCACGCCGAATGCGATTTACCGCTTGGCAGCCTTGACGCCAGGCGGGGATTGCCTCGACAAGCGACGGTATGGCTCTGAATTTGATCAAATTGTGCGTCGGCGTCGAAAGCATCGACGAGCTCGATGCGCATGTGGCAAATGGCCTCGCCAGGTCACGCCGCGACGGCTTACCGATCGAGCAGACGCACACGACCCGTATGACCCCGACGCGGGCCGACGACATCATCGATGGCGGCTCGCTCTATTGGGTGATCAAGGGGCAGGTCCAGGTGCGCCAGCCGATTCTTGCCATCCGGCCGTTTACCGATGGGCAGGGCATCAAGCGGTGCCACATTGTGCTGCAACCGGTGCTCGTGCGCACCGTCTGGCAGCCCCGACGCGCTTTCCAGGGATGGCGCTATTTCAAGGCCGAGGACGCGCCATCCGACATCCCCGATGCAGCGTCCGGAGAGGAGCAGTTTCCGCCGGATCTTCGCCGGGAACTGATGGAGCTGGGACTTCTGTAATTTCGCCGACCGGCCATCACGGCGTTCGGCTTACGATCAGCGGAAGCGGAGCCTGACTGCCGGCGCCCCGCACGGGGCAGCTGTCTTGATGCGGCTGTAACAGATCGGCTGCGATGCCCGCCAGGCCCGGGCTCCGTGGGACAATAACAGGCCGACGAGATCCTTTGCCTTCAGGCGGGAACGTCCCTCTCGAACGTCGGAAAGACGCATCGCCGCCTGTTGGAGTGGGTGCATCCCTGTCGAGGATGTGCGGCCCGGCTGATGTTCTGACGGGACGAGCCCCAGTCTGCTTTGCTCGATCGACATGACGGAACCCTTTATACACAACACAGGGAAATCGTGGGATGGCGGCCGGTGGCGATGCCCGCCACCCCAGTCAAATCAGTTCGCGACCACATAGCAATTGTAGGCGTCGCGCTTGAGCGCCGCGCAGGCGCTCCGAGCCTGATCCTTGGTGGAAAAACCCGCAAAGCGCGCACGATGGAGCGTCTGGGAACCGCTCTTGACCGTCTCGGTGAATGGCACCGCCGACGATAGCGGTCCGCCCACCTTGTTCTTGGCTTCGCCGAGTATTGCCATAGCCTGTTCGGCACCGGGAGTCGCGGCGATCTGCACCACCCAGGGCGAGGCTGGCGCGGCACTCGCCACCACCGAACCGGTGGTCGTCGGGTCAAGATCCTTGCCACCGGGAATCGCTGCCGGCGGAAGCGGAATACCGAAAGCCGCCGGAATGCTGCGGCTCGGATCGGGGAACGGCGTCCGCGTCGCCGGACGCTCTTGGACGAGGGCCGCCCGCAATGCGTCTCGGCCAAGGAGAGGGCGGCTTCGCGGTTCCGGCAGGCGGGCAATCGCGGCCGCCGGTTCCGAGCCGTAGGCGAGCGCGATGCGTTCATCGATCGACGCCGAGATGACCGGGCGGGAATCGGGGATGGGACCGCGCTTGGGCAATTCGGCCACGACGACGTTCCCAACCGCGCGCGACGCGACCAGCGGCCCCGTATCGCGCGTGCTGGCCTTCGGGAAATAGCGGTTCAGAAGTTTGACCATGTGGTCGTCACGGGATCGCCCTGAACGCCCTCCCATTACGACCGCGACCACGCTCTTGCCATCACGCACGACCGAACTGACGAGGTTGAAGCCGGAGGCGTTGATATAGCCGGTCTTGATGCCGTCGGTGCCCTGGAAGCGTCCCAATACGCGATTGTGGTTGCCCAACCGGCGCCCACGAAAGCTATAGGATCGTGTGCTGAAATATTTGTAATATTCCGGAAAATGCTCCCTCAGCGCGATGCCGAGCGTCGCCATATCCCGGGCCGTGGTTCGCTGTGCGCTGTCCGGCAGCCCATTGGCATTGCGAAATGTCGTTGCCCGCATGCCGATCCTGCGCGCCTTGGCCGTCATCTGCTCCGCGAAGCTCGACTCCGAGCCGGCAAGGAACTCCGCCATGACCACCGAGGCGTCGTTGGCGGACTTGGTGACGAGGGCGTAGATACCTTCCTCGACCGTCAGCGTGGACCCGGTTTTCAACCCGAGCTTCGAGGGCGGGCGTCCGGCCGCATAGGCCGAGACGGGCATCCGGCTCCCGAGCGAAGCCCGCCCGCTCTTCAGCGCGTCAAAGGTCATGTACAGGGTCATCATCTTGGTCAGCGACGCTGGATACCGCGGCGCATCGGCATTTTCCGAATACAGCACCTGACCATTGTTGGCGTCGATGACGAAGCCGGCATATTTCGGATTGGCGTCGGCACCAACAGCATGGGTCAGCGACAGACCCGCCCCCATGGCGGCGATCACGAACATCCTGGTCAGTTTTCTGGCGGCGGTCTTGAGTCCGTCGAATTGGCTACGCACGCGGCAACTCTCTCACTCGGGCAACACGTGACGGAGTAGGCTGCGGGAAGGAACCCGCCCTGAAGGCTGGTCGCAATCCCACGCTCACAACGTCGGCTTATTGTCCACGAGCGTAATCCGGCCGACTTACCAATCGGTTTATGGTTGTCGAATTGTTCGACCACCGCGTCGCAATCAACCGATTCGAGCGACTGCACGACACGATATCGGGAAGCGGATTCCGCACTGCACCATCCTCTTGAATTTTATTGTGCGTTGCAATATATTGTGGCTGACATCGGGTGCGGATCGCGATGATGCGCAACCGCCCCGCCGAACCACCAATCTCAGGGAATCGCACGATGAACGTTTACGAAGACGCCAGCAAAATCACTCAGGAAGCCATGGACAACGCGATCAAGTCGGCGTCCGTCGTGACCAAGGGTTTTCAGCAGATCGCGGCGGAAACCACTGATTTCACCAAGCGCGCCTACGAGCAGCAGGCCGAGATGCTGGAGAAGCTGTTTAAGACCAAGACCTTGGACAAGGGCATCGAGCTGCAGACCGATTATGCCAAGACCGCCTATCAGAGCTGGGTCTCCCAGGCGACCCGGATGGGCGAGATCTACGCAGACCTCGCCAAGCAGGCCTACAAGCCTTTCGAGCAGACGGCGCTGACCGCCGCGGATGCGGGCAGCCGCACCGCAAAGCAGGTTGCCCAGTCGGCGGAAAAGAAGGCCGCCGCCTGATTTCGCCTATTTGAGCCGCCCGCAAGGACGGCTCAAGCCCCACCCAATAAGTCGAAAAGGCCCGGCGGCTCGCCGGGCCTTTTTCGCGTTATCCTGGTCGCACCAATCGCTGGCAGTCGACATGAACCCGCAATGATGCTTTGCCGCCGACGCGAGCCGTCTTAAAATCCCGGCTTCGGCACATACATACGATGCGATGACGATGGTGGCTGATTTGAGCGAAGACGCATTTCCGACCGGCAGCGGTTATTTGGTCGCCAAGGCGCAGGCTGGCCGAGAGGATAAGGGCGACACCGAGCGCGGGACGTCCGTCATCACGCGGACGAAGCCGAAAACCAAGAAGCCGAGCCTTTACAGAGTGCTGCTTCTGAACGACGATTACACTCCGATGGAGTTTGTCATTCACGTTCTGGAGCGGTTCTTTCAGAAGGATAGCGAGGCAGCCACCAGGATCATGCTGCATGTGCACAATCACGGTGTTGGCGAATGCGGGGTCTTTACCTACGAGGTAGCGGAGACGAAGGTCACGCAGGTCATGGATTTCGCCCGCCAACATCAACATCCGCTGCAATGCGTGATGGAAAAGAACTGAGGTGAAGCTTGCCGACATTTTCGCAGAGCCTAGAGAAATCGCTGCATCAGGCACTGACACTTGCAAACGAGCGGCGACAGGAATTCGCGACCCTGGAGCATTTGCTGCTGGCGCTCCTGGAAGACAACGATGCGGCGGCGGTGATGCATGGCTGCAGCGTCGACCTTGATATCCTACGGAGGAATCTGACCACTTACATCGACACCGAACTCGCCAATCTCGTTACCGGACACGAGGAGGACTCCAAGCCCACCGCCGGTTTCCATCGGGTGATCCAGCGGGCGGTCATCCATGTGCAGTCCTCGGGTCGCGAAGAAGTGACCGGGGCGAACGTGCTCGTGGCCATTTTCGCCGAGCGCGAGAGCCATGCCGCCTATTTCCTGCAGGAGCAGGAAATGACCCGGTACGACGCGGTCAATTTCATCTCCCACGGGATTTCCAAGCGTCCCGGCGTCACCGAGAGCCGGCCTGTTCGCGGCGTCGAAGAGGAGCAATCGACCGTCGGTCAGGACGAGGAAGGCAAGCGCAAGACGCCCCAGGATGCCCTGACAGCCTATTGTTCGAACCTCAACGAGAAGGCGCGCAAGGGGAAGATCGATCCGTTGATTGGCCGCGCCGAGGAAATCAACCGCACGATCCAGGTGTTGTGTCGGCGCTCCAAGAACAATCCGCTTTATGTCGGCGATCCGGGCGTCGGCAAGACGGCGATCGCCGAGGGTTTGGCTAAGCGAGTCGTCGAGGGCGACGTGCCGGACGTGCTTGCTGATGCGACGATCTTTTCCCTCGACATGGGGACGCTGCTGGCCGGAACGCGCTACCGGGGTGATTTCGAGGAGCGCCTGAAACAGGTGGTCAAGGAGCTTGAGGAGTATCCAGGCGCCATTCTGTTCATCGACGAGATTCATACGGTCATCGGCGCCGGCGCAACGTCGGGCGGCGCGATGGACGCGTCAAATCTCTTGAAGCCGGCGCTGTCCTCCGGCGCGATTCGCTGTATCGGCTCGACGACCTACAAGGAATACCGTCAGTTCTTTGAAAAGGACCGGGCGCTGGTCCGCCGCTTCCAGAAGATCGACGTCAAAGAGCCATCGATCGACGACACGGTGTCGATCCTCAAGGGATTGAAGCCCTATTTCGAGGACTTCCACCGGGTGAAGTTCACCAATGACGCGATCAAGTCGGCGGTGGAATTGTCGGCCCGCTACATCAACGACCGCAAGCTACCGGACAAGGCGATCGACGTGATCGACGAAACCGGGGCTTCGCAGATGCTGCTGCCCGAATCCCGGCGCAAGAAGCAGATCGGCGTGAGGGAGATCGAGGCAACTGTGGCGACCATGGCGCGCATTCCGCCAAAGGCCGTCTCCAAGGACGACGAGGTTGTTCTGGCTCATCTCGATTCGCAGCTGAAACGCGTGGTCTACGGCCAGGACGCGGCGATCGACGGTCTGGCCTCGGCAATCAAGCTGGCCCGGGCCGGACTGCGCGAGCCGGACAAGCCGATCGGCTCTTATTTGTTCTCGGGTCCGACCGGCGTTGGCAAGACCGAGGTTGCTCGCCAGCTTGCTGCGGCGCTCGGCGTAGAACTGCTGCGCTTCGACATGTCGGAATACATGGAGCGCCACACAGTCTCGCGGCTGATCGGCGCACCTCCGGGCTATGTCGGCTTCGACCAGGGCGGTCTGCTCACAGATGGTGTCGACCAGCACCCCCACTGCGTGCTGCTGCTGGATGAAATCGAAAAGGCCCATCCGGACCTCTTCAACATCCTTCTGCAGGTGATGGACCACGGCAAGCTGACCGATCATAACGGCAAGCAGATCGATTTCCGCAATGTGATCCTGATCATGACGACCAATGCCGGCGCGTCGGAGATGGCCAAGGCCAACATCGGCTTTGGACATTCGAAGCGAAGCGGGGCCGATGAGGAAGCGATCAATCGTTTGTTCACACCCGAGTTCCGCAACCGGCTCGATGCGATCATACCGTTCGGCGCGCTGCCGACCCCGGTAATTCATCAGGTGGTCGAGAAGTTTGTCATGCAACTGGAGGCTCAGCTCTCCGAGCGCGGTGTCACATTCGAGCTTGCGCCGGAAGCCGTCGCTTGGCTGGCCAACAAGGGCTATGATGAGAATATGGGCGCGCGACCGCTCAGCCGGGTCATCCAAGAGCACATCAAGAAGCCGCTGGCGGATGAAGTGCTGTTCGGCAAGCTGAAGCATGGTGGCACGGTCAAGGTCACCGTCATCGAGGCGGAGGGCGGCGACAAGCAGCTGAACCTCGATGCGATCGCCGACGCGGTTCCGCCCAAACCGAAGCGCTCGTCCAAGTCGAAGAAGCGCGTCAAGGTCGCGGCCGACGGACCGGACTTCGACGTCGCCCCGTCCGCGGACGACGATGCGCCCGGCCGGGGCGACGCGGACGGCGAGCTTGCAACGACGGTGGCGACGCGCCCCGGCAAACGCCCCGGAACTGTGCCGAAGGTCCCACGCAAGTCCTCCTGATCGGCAGGTTCAAAAGGGGTCGCTCCATCGGGCGACCCCTTTTTCGCGCACATCATCCCAGAGACCTGAACCATGCATGGTGAGACGGCCGCACAGCATCACTCGTCGCTCTTCTGGGCGCTTCGTGGAGTCAGGGGAATCGCCAGCCCGCCGGCGCTGATCTTGACCACCGCCTTCGTCGGCTTCGCCGCACTTTGCCGCGACGCAGGCCTGACATGGGTCGAGGCCTCGTTCATGACCGCCACGGTATGGGCGTTGCCGGCAAAAATCGTTTTGGTCGGGGCCATCACCGCCGGTGCCTCGCTTCCGGCGACCGCATTGGCAGTCGGACTGTCGTCGCTGCGGATGATGCCGATGGTCGTCGCGCTAATCCCGGTGATCCGGGGACCGAAAACCCGAACCGGGACGCTGCTCTTCCTGTCGCATTTCGTTGCGATCACCGGCTGGATCTTCGCAATGGAGCGAATTGAAACCGTGCCGCGCGACAAGCGCACCGTCTTCTTCGGCGCCTTTGCCGTGACCCTGACGACGATCAACACCGTCCTCGTTGCCCTGGTTTTCAACTTGATGGGGCAATTGCCGGCCTTGGCGACAGGCGCGCTGGCGTTTCTGACGCCGGTCTATTTCCTGACATCGCTCTTTGGAACGGCGCGCGAAGCGTCCGGTCGTATTGCCCTGTTCACGGGAATGGCGGCGCTGCCGCCGGCCCATTGGTTCATACCCGGCTTCGAACTCCTGGTCGCCGGGATCGCCGGCGGGGCAGTCGCCTATCTGGCCGGCCGGATCATCGACGGGCGGCGGCTCGCGTGATGGGCGATTGGAGCTTCACCGCGATTGCGGAGCCTTGGTGGCCCTTCGTCTTCATCCTTCTGGCAGGATGGCTGCCCACCGACATTTGGCGCTATCTCGGCGTGCTGTCGGCCGGGCGCATCGACGAGCACTCGCCCTTCGCGGCCCTTGCGCGGACGATCGCCACATCGCTGGTGGCGGCCGTGATCGCGCAGCTGGTACTCTTTCCCACTGGTACGCTCGCCACAATCGCCCCGTTAATCCGGGTCGGAGCCCTCGCGGCGGGCTTCGCGGCTTATCTTCTGTTAGGTCGGCGTGTCGTGGTCGCCATTCTGATCGCCGAGGCGATTCTCATCGGCGGCGCCGTGCTCACCTGACCATGGCGGGCCGGCCTGGCGGGGTCTCAGTCGAGGGCGGCGCGAATGCGATCGGCCTGCTCGGACAGGACAGCCTGGTCGAGCATGCCACCGGCATGACGTTTCAACGGCACCCCGTCATAGATCGGCACCACATGAAAGTGCAGGTGAAAGACCGTCTGCCCCGCTGGCGTCTCGTTGAACTGCGCGATCCGCACACCATCGGCGTCGAAGGCTTTCTTGACCGCGCGGGCGAGCTTCGCCACCACCGGTATGACCTTCGCCAACGTCTCGTCCGCTGCGTCGAGCAGATTGCGTGACGGTGCCTTGGGAATGACGAGGCAATGCCCCTTCGACTCCGGCATCACATCCATGATCGCGATCGCCACTTCGTCCTCGTAGAGCGTCTGGCTCGGGAGTTCGCCGCGAAGGATTTTCGCGAAAATGTTGCCGTCGTCATAGGTGTCCATAAAAGTCCTTCCCCTCTGTGCTCGCCGACGCGCGGGATCGCCTCCACAGATGAGGCACCGCGCGGCTTTTGTCGACTGGGCTGCTCGCCGCGCATCAGGACGCGCCTTTCTTGTAAGGCGTATGGCCGCCCAGAATCTCGCCGACACGCGCGACCTCGGCGCGTTCATGATCGAGATAATCTTCGATCGCGCGACGCAGGCCCGGATGGGCGATCCAATGAGCTGAATGGGTGGTCACCGGTTCATAGCCGCGGGCCAGCTTGTGCTCGCCTTGGGCACCCGCCTCGACGACCGTCCGACCATGCGCGATCGCATAGTCGATAGCCTGATGATAGCAGACCTCGAAATGCAGATAGGGGTGGTCTTCCACGCAGCCCCAATTGCGTCCGTAGACCGTATCGGGACCGAGGAAATTCAGTCCGCCGGCGATGTAGCGGCCGTTGCGCTTGGCCATCACCAGCAAGATCTGCGCGCCCATCCGCTCGCCGACGAGACTGAAGAATTCGCGATTGAGATAGGGCCGGCCCCATTTGCGGCTGCCGGTGTCCATGTAGAATTCGTAGAAGGCGTCCCACACGGCCTCGGTGAGGTCGCGTGCGGTCAGCCATTCGATCGAGATGTCGTTGACGAGCGCTTGTGCCCGCTCCTTGCGCAAGGCCTTGCGCTTGCGCGAGGCGAGGGTGTCCAGAAACGCTCCGTAGCTGTCATAGCCCCGATTGTGGAAATGAAACTGCTGGTCGGTGCGGTGCAGCCAGTCCGCGTCTTCAAACGCGGCCAGATCGTCTGGCCGCAGGAACGTTGCATGAACCGACGAGACGCCGGTCCTGGCCGCATAGGTCTTGGCTCCCTCGGCAAGCGCTATGCGGCGGGTTGCCGCACCCGCGCCGTCGCCGACTAGGAGACGTGGGCCGCTCGCCGGGGTAAAAGGTATCGCCATCTGCAGCTTCGGATAATAGCGGCCGCCAGCACGCTGAAATGCGTCTGCCCAGCCGTGATCGAAGACGTACTCACCCTGGCTGTGCGACTTCAGATAGGCCGGCGCGGCCGCGATCGGCTCCCCGCCAGGGCCTTCCAGCACCAAGTGCTGAGGCAGCCAGCCGGCCGGCTGGCTGACGCTGCCGCTGTCTTCCAGTGAACTGAGAAAAGCGTGGGAAACGAAAGGGTTGATGGTGGTTTTCTGTGTATTGGCGGAAGCCGGATCGGTTGCGACTGCCGCCAGCGCATCCCATCGCTCAGCCGAAACCGCGCCAATCGTATCGACGATCCGGATCGTGAATGTGTCGTCACCCTCGACTGGAGCGTCCTGCGGCTTTTCCATCATGGCGGAGAGTTATGTCGCCGGTGGCGCGACGCAAGCCATCAAAGCCCAGGTGTAAAGCCCTCGAAGGTCATCTGGTCGCAATAATCACGGCTACGGTCAGCATCCTCGGCTGTACGGACCGTCCAGGAGATCACCGGCGCGGAATGCTCGCCCCGGACCCAATCGACGAAGGCGTTCGGCAGGTGGTGGACGTTGTAGGAGCAGAAGTCGCAGCCGCCCTCATAGACCTGCCGATGCGTCGCCAGAACCTCAGCCCGGGTTCCCTCGGCCGTGAGACCAATAGGGCGGTGTGGGCGCGCTTCGAGCATTTGGTCGATCAGCCAGGAATCGAATGACATCAGCGCGAGCTGGCCGGCATAGGTTTCGACGATCGGGCCGAGCCGATCGAAATAGCCTTCGTCGCGGGTTGGATCGCTCCCTTTCAGCTCCATGACCACCGGAACGCGTCCATCGACGATGTCGAGAAAGGCCGCGACTGTCGGAATACCGGAACCGGTGGCCGCAAGGCCGAGTTCCTGGATCGCGGCGTCCGGGATCGCTCGAAACGCGCCTTCGCGGCCGGTGAGCCGGTCGAGCGTATCGTCGTGAAAAATATAGGGCGTGCCGTCGGCGGAGAGCTGCACGTCGCATTCGATCGCCCAGCCGGACGCGATCGCCGCCCGCGCCGCCGGAATTGAATTCTCGGCGACGGCTTGATTGCCGTCATGCAGCCCCCGATGGGCGATCGGCCGCTCGACGAGCCAGCCGAGTGGACCGCTGTACCGGGCGGTCATGTCAATCGATCTCGAAAAGCGCTTCGATTTCGACAGCCGCGTCCAGGGGCAGCGCCGGGACACCGACCGCCGAGCGCGAATGGCGGCCCTTGTCGCCGAGGATATCGACCAGGAAATCCGAGGCGCCGTTGGCGACTTTGTGCTGTTCGGTGAAGCTGGCGTCGCTCGCCACGAACACGGTGAGCTTCAGGAGGCGGTTGACCCGGCGCCAGTCGCCGTCGAGCGCGGCGTTGGCTTGCGCGAGAATGTTGATCGCGCAAAGGCGCGCCGCCGCCTGACCGTCTTCGAGCGAGACGCCGGCACCGAGCTTGCCAACGACGGCCAGCTTGCCGTCGTCGATCGGAAGCTGGCCCGATGTCTGCAGGAGCCGGCCATGCACGACGTAGGGAACGTAGTTAGCGGCAGGGGCCGCCGCCTCCGGCAGAGTCACGCCCGCGGCGCGCAGACGGGTCTCGATCGAATCGGCCATGATGTTGTCTTCCTTCGTCTTCAGGGATAGGAGCGCCGGATGGGTATACCGCGCGTCTCAGCCCACGGAATAGGGCACTGCGAAATCCGATCGATCGGTAGCCCATCCGTCGATCCAGCGAAAGATCGTCCCGTCATGCGAGCGACAACCCTTCCGCTTTTAATCAGTTTCGTTGGGGCGCTTCCCGCCATTGCCTCGGCGCAGGAGCTGGTGCCGCACCGGGCCTCCTACGACCTGTCGATGCGCGCGGGGGATGGCGATCTGGTCGACGCGCAGGGCCGGATCGCGATCGAGATGCGCCGGAAGACCTGCGAAACCTACGAGCTCGACTATCGCTTCGTCGCACGCTTTCAGCAGGAGCAGGAACTGATCGTCACCGATCAGCAGACTCATTCCACTGAAAGCGCCGACGGTGAGCGTTTCGATTTCGAGACCAAGACCTTCATCGACGCCAGTCCCGAGAATGCGGTGATCGGCACCGCGTCGACGCGAGGCGACGTGACGCGGGTCGCCTTGACCGCCCCCAAGGTTCGGACCGTCGAGGTGCCAAAGTCTCTGTTCCCGATGCAGCATACGATCGCGCTAATCGAACAGGCGAAGGCGGGCGCGCGGATCGTCGAGACACGGCTCTATGATGGCGACGAGGAGGTCGAGAAGCTTTTGACGAGCACCGCGGTGATCGCGCCGGTTCCGGAGCCCGGCACGCGTCGCGACGGGAAAGTGGCCGAGGCGACGCCAAGCGACGGGGGCGCGTCTCTATCTGACCAACTCGCCGGTTTCGCCGCCTGGCGTATCAGCGAATCCTTTTACAATTCCGACAGCGACCCGGACGGCCTGCCGATCTTCGAGACGGCCTATACGCTCTACGAGAACGGCGTCTCCGATGATCTGGTGCTGACCTTCGACGGCTATACCCTGGCCGGCGGTCTCGCGAGTCTCGACCTTTTCGAAATGCCCGACTGCCCCTGAACCGACGGGGAGGAGCATCGCAATGCCGTCATGGGGAGCGCCCGGATGCGCGGTAGTGGGTCACTCTGAAATCTAGACGTCTTGACGCAGACTGGAATGCTTAGCGCCTAGGTGCCATATTGATTCCATGAGCAATACCCCGAAACGCCCCCGCGACCCGAACCAGCTTGCAAAGCTGATCGTGGATATCGCGAGCGGCGAAGAAGCTGAGGCACTACCCCCGCCGAAAGACGAGGCCGCGCAAGCCATGGGTAAGAGGGGCGGCAAGGCGCGCGCTGCTGCTATGACGCCAGAGCGTCGAGCAGAGATCGCGCGGAAGGCGGCCGCGAAGCGCTGGAGCAAATAAGCCTTGTGGCGTTGCGATTTCTGTGATTAATTAATCCTGAGAATCGCAACGGAGCGCTAGGATGCCGCAGCCAATCATGTTCGAGGACTTCGAGGTCATTCCCCAGTTGATCGCCCTTGGGCTTCCGAAGGAGGTCATGCTCGACATCTTGGATAAAGCTGCGGGCGAGCGCGCGAACGTCAACGCGAACGACCCTGCGAGCACGCCCGGTAACGAAATGCGCCGTTGGCTCACGCGGTTTCTCCGAGAAGACAAGCGCTTAACGGCTTTGGGTTGGGTCTCGTGCGCGCACAACCAGCTTGAGGGAATCCGCAACGATCAGTTGAAGCGCAAGTTGGTGGCGCTGAACACGGATGCCCAAGCGGGTTTCTTGGGGAAGTCGCCCGTTAGCATCTCGGACAAGGGACCGAAGGCGGAAAAGGCGATCAAGGGCAACGAGGACCGGAGGCAATGGCGTCTTTTTGCCGATCCGGCCATGGAAATTGACCCGATCGAGAATTACGACTTCCTCTATTTTTGCGTCCACGCCAGCGACAAGAGCTTGTCGGCGGAGATTTCTCGACCGAGCGGACTGATTTCGGGGTTCGTGGCGGAATATTCCCAGCGCATCGTCCTGTGCCAGCCGGGCGAGAAGCCTGGCTTGCGGCGTCCCGGTCCGGTGCCTGAAGAATTTGCTGAAGTTGAACAACCAGAGATCGCTCGCAAGGGGTAATCATGTTCAATCCGATGCGCCTTACCATCGCCCGGGAGCGCCGGGCGATGAGCAAGAAGGGATTCGCTGACGAAGTGAATCTCGCGACCAATACTATTCTTCGATACGAGAGCGGCGAATTAGTCCCGTCGCCCGAGATAATCGACCGCATGGCGGAGAAACTGAATTTTCCCATCAATTTCTTTTTTGGCGCGGATATTGATTGTCCACGTACTGACAATGCCAGTTTTCGAGGACTAGCTAGCAAGAGCGCGCGGATCATGCGCGCTGCCCTAGCCTCTGGGTCAATGGCTTATCTGTTGGATGATTGGGTGTCTCGCGATTACGCGCTTACAGAACCCGAATTGCCCGATCTAGGCGGCGGAATCGCGCCGGACGCAGCCGCACGTATTCTGCGCCAGCAATGGCGATTGGGCGACAAGCCAATTGAGAACATGGTCCATTTGCTTGAGGCCAAGGGCATCCGGGTTTTCTCTCTCGCCGAGAATACCAAAGATGTGGACGCATTTTCAGTTTGGCGTGACGACATTCCCTATGTTTTTTTGAATAGGTTCAAGTCGGCCGAGCGCAGTCGCTTCGACGCGGGACACGAGTTGGCGCATCTGTGCATGGACAAGCATGGTGGTTCCGCTGCTGCATTAAAGAACAGCCCTGTTGAGGCGAACGCGAACGCATTTGCCGGTGCCTTTCTCATGCCAGAGGCCGACATGCGGGCGGTTATCACCACGACGATCTACAGTGTGGATGATCTAGTGAAATATAAACGCCGCTGGCGTGTATCGGCAGCAGCCCTTGCCTATCGGGCACGGGAAATTGGCATCATCAGCGATAGCCGTTGCAATTCTTTGTATGTTGAAATGTCTAGACGCGGCTGGCTTAAACAAGAACCCGAAGGAATTGCGCGAGAGCAGTCTTATTTCTGGCAAAAGATTACTGACGATATTCGCGAACGTGGAATAACTAAAAACAATATTACTCAGGATACTGGCGTGCCAGTTGCAGAAATCGAAGCGTTATTGTTTGGCTTAGCGAATATGCTGACGATTGAGGGCAAGGGCGCTCGCACACCACCGAGACGGGTCGATCTGCGTTTGGTTTCATAATCTCTTTTATCCTTGACGCTACGCATAAAGGTCCATATAAAGATGGACATGAGAAAGCTTGCCCCCAAGGACCGCGCCCAAATCCTCCACATGCTCTGCGAGGGGATGAGCATTCGCGCGATCACCCGCATGACCGGAGCGAGCAAGAACACTGTCGCAAAGCTGCTGATCGACGCTGGCAAGGCTTGCGCCGCCTATCACGACGCCAACGTGCGCGACGTCAAAGCTTCGCGCATCCAGGTAGATGAGATTTGGTCGTTTACCTACGCGAAGCAAAAGAACGTGGCGAGCGCGAAGGGTGCGCCCGAAGGCGCGGGCGACACTTGGACTTGGACGGCTATCGACGCGGACAGCAAGATGATCCTGTCCTACCTCGTCGGCGGTCGCGATGGCGAATACGCCATGTGGTTTATGGACGATCTCGCGTCGCGTCTTTCGAACCGCGTTCAACTTACCAGCGACGGGCACCGCGCTTATCTAGAAGCGGTCGAAGGCGCATTCGGCGCAGACGTTGACTACGCTCAGCTAGTGAAGCTTTACGGGTCGGTTGGCGGTAAAGGCGCGGACGTTCGCTACAGCCCCGCCGAATGCACTGGTATCCGCAAGCGTCGGGTCGAAGGTAATCCCGACGAAGCGCATGTTTCGACCAGCTATGTCGAGCGCCAGAACCTGACCATGCGGATGCACATGCGCCGCTTTACCCGCCTGACCAACGCATTCTCGAAGAAGGTCGAGAACCACGCTCATGCGGTCGCGCTGCACATGATGTATTACAACTTCGTTCGCATCCATAAGACGCTTCGTGTAACCCCGGCGATGGCCGCTGGTGTTGCTGACCGCCTTTGGGAGATCGGGGATATCGTCGCGTTGGTAGAAGCGGTCGAAGCGGAACAGCCCCGCACTCGCGGCCCTTACAAAAAGAAGGCGGCAGTTTCAGAGTGACCCACTACCGGATGCGCACTTGGCTTGCCTCGTTGCGGCTTTTGGTGTATCGGCGCGTCCATTCCACACACGGAAGTCGGGTTTCGACGGTCGAGTTCTGCTCGAACGACGCGATCCACCGGTGGCGGCATCCGGCCGCTTCTTTCCGTGGAGGCTCAACCGGTAAAGGAAACATACCATGGCATTGCCAGACTATTCCATGCGCCAGCTTCTCGAAGCGGGCGTCCATTTCGGTCACCAGACTCACCGCTGGAACCCGAAAATGGCGCCCTATATCTTCGGCGCGCGCAACAATATCCACATTCTCGATCTCGCGCAGACGGTGCCGCTTCTGCACCGCGCTCTGCAGGCCGTCTCCGATACGGTCGCCCGTGGCGGCCGCGTGCTCTTCGTCGGCACCAAGCGTCAGGCGTCTGACATCATCGCGGACGCAGCGCAGCGTTCGGCCCAGTACTACGTCAACGCCCGCTGGCTCGGCGGCATGCTGACCAACTGGAACACGATCTCCAAGTCGATCCAGCGCCTGCGCAAGCTCGACGAGATGCTCGCTGGCGAAGCCCAGGGCTTCACCAAGAAGGAACGCCTGACACTACAGCGCGAGCGCGACAAGCTCGACCGGGCGCTCGGCGGAATCCGTGACATGGGCGGCGTCCCGGACATGATCTTCATCGTCGACACCAACAAGGAGTCGATCGCGATCGAGGAGGCCAAGCGGCTGCATATCCCGATCGTCGCGGTGGTGGATTCGAACTGCGATCCAGCATCGATCGATTACCCGATCCCGGGCAATGACGACGCGGCGCGCGCGATCACACTCTATTGCGACCTCATTGCCCGGTCGGCGGTGGACGGTATCGCTCGCCAGCAGGGCGATTCCGGCGTCGACATCGGCGCGCTCGAAGAAGCACCGGTCGAAGAGGTGATCGAGGAAGAGACGGTTGCGGCCCCGGCGAGCGAAGAAGCCGCTCCGGCAAGTGAAGAAGCCGCTCCGGCCGCAGCCGCCGCTGAAGAGCCGGTCGCTGCCGAGCAGGCTGACGCCGCCGGCGACGAGAAAACCGAGGCGGCTGGCGCCTGAGCAAATGTCGAAAAGCAAGGGTCCCGGCGTGACTGACGCCGGAACGCTTGCTCTCAAGCATTGCATGAGCAAACGGACGCATGGTCCTGTTTGAAAGTCTCGGACGATTTTCAGGAAGCATGCCGAGATCACGCCGAATTCGGACCGCACGGGTTCAACGCCGGCACAGTGATCGCATCGAATGAGAGCGCGGAGGCGGCGGAAAACCAGCTTCCGTTTTTCTTCGCCCGGCTCTCGCGGCCGCGACTCGATCCACCAAGGTGCCATAACCGAGGCGCCACATGTCCGGCGCACCCGTTCCCATCGAGCCGGTGCGCCCAATTATTTCTGAAGAGGCAAACATGGCAATCACCGCTTCAATGGTCAAAGAGCTGCGCGACCTGACCGGCGCCGGCATGATGGACTGCAAGACCGCTCTGGCCGAGAACGACGGTAACATGGAAGCGGCGGTCGACTGGCTGCGCACCAAGGGCATCGCCAAGGCAGACAAGAAGTCTGGCCGCACGGCCGCAGAAGGGCTTGTCGGGGTCGCGGCCGAGGGGTCCAAGGCCGTCGTCGTCGAGGTGAACTCGGAAACCGATTTCGTCGCCCGCAATGACGCCTTCCAGTCACTCGTGCGCGATGTCACCAACGTCGCCCTGACGACCGATGGCTCTGTCGAGGCGGTCGGCGCGGCGACCTATCCCGGTTCCTCCAAGAGCGTGAACGACACGATCAAGGATGCCATCGGCACGATCGGCGAGAACATGACCCTGCGCCGTTCGGCGATGCTGAGCGTCGGCGAAGGCGTCGTGGCGACCTACATCCACAATCAGGTGGTCGACGGTCTCGGCAAGCTCGGCGTTCTCGTGGCGATCGAATCGGCTGGCGACAAGGCTGCGCTGAACCAGTTCGGCCGTCAGGTGGCGATGCATGTCGCCGCGACCAATCCGCTGGCGCTGTCCGCTGAAGAAATCGACGCCTCCACTGTCGAGCGGGAGCGGGCGATCTTCGTCGAGCAGGCGCGCCAGTCGGGCAAGCCGGAGAACATCATCGAGAAGATGGTGGAAGGACGCCTGCGCAAATTCTACGAGGAGGTCGTTCTTCTCAAGCAGGCCTTCGTCATCAACCCGGATCTGACCGTCGAGAAGGCGCTGGCCGAGGCGGAAGCCGGTTTCGGCGCTCCCGCCAAGATCGTCGCCTTCGCGCGATTCGCGCTCGGCGAAGGGGTCGAAAAGGAAGAGACCGACTTCGCCGCCGAAGTCGCCGCGGTCGCCGGCAAAAAGTAAGCATCGGCCCGGCATTCCGCGTTGGGAAGAGGCCTGAGTTCAGACAGAAGAGGGCGTCCGCTTCACAAGCGGGCGCCCTTATTGTATCGCATCCTCGAATTGGTGGACCCGGATCAGGGCTCCGCCACGAAATCCAAGGGCCTTGCCGGTCGGCGGCGAGGCGTCTCCCGTACTCGTTCCGGCGAGGCCTGGCGCGTCTTCATCGCCGCGCCTTCAGGTTCTCCACGGACGCAAGCAAGGTGATCGATGACAACCGAAGTCCGGTATCGGCGGGTTCTTCTCAAGGTCTCCGGTGAAGCGCTGATGGGCTCCCAAGGCTTCGGCATCGATGTCGCTGTGGCCGATCGTATCGCCGCTGACATCGCCGAGGCGCGCGCCCTTGGCGTCGAGATTTCCATTGTCATCGGCGGCGGCAATATCTTCCGCGGCGTTGCGGTCGCCTCCAAGGGGGGCGACCGGGTGACGGGCGATCACATGGGCATGCTGGGTACCGTCATCAATGCCCTGGCGCTCAGGACCTCGCTTATCAAAATGGGCGTCGAGACGATCGTCCTGTCCGCTATCGCCATGCCCGAGATCTGCGAAAGCTTCTCCCAGCGAACCGCGCTGGCGCATCAGGCGGCCGGCCGCGTGGTGATCTTCGCCGGCGGCACCGGCAATCCGTTCTTCACCACCGATTCCGCCGGCGCCCTGCGTGCCGCGGAAATGGGCGCGACCGCCTTGTTCAAGGCCACGCAGGTCGATGGCATCTACTCCGCCGACCCCAAGCGCGACCCCGACGCCGTACGCTACGATCGGCTGACCCACGACGCCGTCCTGCAGAAAGGCCTGGCCGTCATGGACGTTGCCGCGGTTGCTCTGGCGCGCGAAAATCATATTCCGATCGTCGTCTTCTCCATCCACGAGAAAGGCGAATTCGCCAGAATTCTGTCGGGCGGCGGCCGCGCCACGATCGTCACGGACTGAGTTTCGGCAACGCCCGCATAGCCGAGAAAGAGGAAAGCAAGATGGCCGACATGGATTTCAACGAACTGAAGCGCCGTATGGATGGCGCTGTCGCCAGCTTGAAGAGCGATCTCGGCGGCCTTCGGACTGGCCGCGCTTCGCCGAGCCTGCTCGATCCGATCAGCGTCGAGGCTTACGGTTCGCAGATGCCGATCAACCAGGTGGCCAACATTTCCATCCCGGAGCCGCGCATGATCAGTGTATCGGTGTGGGACAAGCAGATGGTCGGAAAGGTCGAGCGGGCGATCCGCGAGAGCAATCTCGGTCTCAACCCCGTCACGGATGGCACCACGCTCCGCATTCCATTGCCGGAACTCAACGAGCAGCGGCGCAAGGAGTTGGTCAAGGTCGCCCATCAATACGCCGAAAGCGCCAAGGTTGCAGCCCGCCATGTACGTCGGGACGGAATGGAGGTGTTGAAGAAGATGGAAAAGGATGGCGATATCGGCCAGGACGAAAGCCGGCAGATGTCGGATCAGGTTCAGAAGATGACCGACGACACCATTTCCGAAATCGACAAGGTGCTTTCCGTTAAGGAAGCCGAGATCATGCAGGTCTAAGCTCTAGCGATAACGCGCCGAACGACAGGCGCGCGGAGAACCCAAAAGGGAAGGCGGGATCACGGTGCGGCATCTCCAACACGTCGCCATTATCATGGACGGCAACGGCCGCTGGGCACATTCGCGCGGCCTGCCGCGCAACATGGGCCATCGCCGCGGCGTCGAGGCGGTTCGCGAGGCGGTGCGCGCGGCTGGCGAACTCGGCATCCAGTATCTGACGCTGTTCGCCTTCTCGTCCGAAAACTGGCGCCGTCCGCAGGACGAGGTGGCCGAGTTGATGGGATTGCTCAAGCATTTCATCCGCCGCGACCTTGCGGACCTCCACAAGGAAGGGGTCCGCGTTCGCGTCATTGGCGCGCGGGACAATTTGTCGGACGACATTCGCGCGCTGCTCGAGGAGGCCGAGAGCCTGACCCGGGATAACCAGCGCCAGACGCTGGTCGTTGCCTTCAACTACGGGGCGCGGGACGAGGTGGCGCGCGCGATGCGACGGATCGCCGAGAAGTTCGCGGCGGGAGAGGTGCCGCTGGAAGCCCTCACGCCCGATTACCTTGACGCGCATCTCGATACCGCCGGCATCCCGGACCCCGATCTGATCATTCGCACCAGCGGCGAGCTCCGATTGTCGAATTTCCTGCTCTGGCAGGCCGCCTATTCGGAGTTCGTGTTCCTGCCCTGCCTGTGGCCTGATTTCGATCGCAAAGCCTTCGAGGGAGCGATCGCGGACTATCTCAGCCGTGATCGTCGCTACGGCGGTCTGTCCCGCGAAATTGCTTCCTGAGCAGATGGGGCTCGGGATTCGGCAATTTTTCGTCGCCGGAAGCTGGACCGACCTGCGGTCGCGGCTGATTTCGGCGATCGTCCTCGGTCTCCTCGTTCTCGCCGTGACGATCGTCGGTGGATGGCCATTTCGGCTTTTGTGTTTCGCGACCGGGCTCATCGTCTTCGACGAGTGGTCGCGAATGACGCGGGCGCAGCGCGTCGGTCCGATCTTCAGCTTCGCGCGGCGCGCGCTGGTCTTGGCGCTGTTCGCCTTCGTCTTCCGGTTTTATCTCCTGGCGCTTGCAGTCGTGATTCTGGCCGCCGCCTTTATCGCCCTTGTCGATCGGCACGAGCGCAAGGCCGACTGGGTTCTCGGCGGTTTGCTATATTCCGCATTGGCGGCTCTGGCGCCGGGCATGTTGCGTGGTGACGACAGTGCCGGTCTCGCCGCCCTTGGCTTCGTCATCGCGGTCGTGTGGTCCACCGACATATTCGCCTATTTTACTGGCCGGTCGATCGGTGGGCCGAAGCTCTTGCCGATGGTCTCACCGAAGAAGACGATCTCGGGGGCGGTCGGCGGGCTTGTGGCCGGCATCCTTTTCGGGACGCTGTTCGCCCTGTGGACCGGTAGCGCGATAAGCCCCTTCCTCCTGGTCCTCGCCGCCGTGCTGTCGGCGCTTGGTCAAGCTGGCGATCTTTACGAATCGTGGATCAAGCGGCGTTTCGGCGTCAAGGATTCGGGCCGGCTCATTCCCGGCCACGGGGGGCTGATGGATCGTATCGACGCGCTGATCGTGGCCATCGGCGCGGCTTGGCTGGTCGGCCTTCTGATCGCGGGCTTCGGCAATCCCGCCCACGGTATTTTCGCGCTCTGACCGGTCGCAGGCCACGCCAGTTTCGCGCGCTCTTGGTGGCGAACCGGACCCAAATCGGGTCCTGAAGGATGCGCGAGGCTGAAATCGCGTGCATGGCCATCATTGCGACGCGATCATACCGGGCTTATGACAGTCGCAATGCGGTTGGGCGTCTGCCCGCCCGCATGGATCAATCAAGAGGATGCCCTGATGGAATTCGCCGGAGGTTTGGCCGGTCTATGGAGCGGAGGACTCGTCTATGTCGTCCCGTTTCTGTTTGTCCTGACGATCATCGTCTTCTTTCACGAACTTGGCCACTATCTGGTCGGGCGCTGGTGCGGGATCAAAGCGCTGGCCTTCTCGATCGGGTTTGGGCCTGAACTCATCGGTTTCAATGATCGCCACGGAACCCGCTGGAAGCTCTCGGCGGTTCCGCTTGGCGGATATGTGAAGTTTTTGGGTGACGAGAACGCCGCCTCCGTGCCGGACCACGCGGCGCTGGCGAGCATGGCCGAGGCCGAGCGCGCCGGGGCCTTCCCGGCCAAGAGCGTCGGTCGCCGGGCGGCTACGGTCGCCGCCGGTCCGATCGCCAATTTTATCCTCGCCATCGTGATTTTCGCCGCCGTGGCTTTCGTCAACGGTCGCGTTGTCGGCGATCCGATCGTGGCCGACGTCCGTGCCGAATCGCCGGCCGCGGAAGCCGGGTTTCAGCCTGGCGATCGCGTCGTCTCGGCCGACGGCGAGCCGATACGCTATTTCTCCGATCTGCAACGCTATGTGTCGGCGCGTCCCGATACGCCGATTCTGATGGCCGTCGAGCGCGAGGGCAGGACGGTCGAGCTGACCGTTACGCCGAAGAGCGAGACGCAGACCGACGGATTCGGCAACAGCTTTACGGTTCCGGTGATCGGGCTGGTCGCGACCAATGACGGCTCCTCGTTCCGGCTCGAGCAGTTGTCAATGCTGGAATCGCTTGGCTATGGCGTCTCACAGACATGGTACGTGACCGAGCGCACAGTCGATTTCATCGGTCAGGTCGTTGTCGGCCGCCAGAGCACCGACCAGATTGGCGGTCCGATTCGCATCGCCCAGGTCTCGAGCCAGGTGTCGACGATCGGGCTCGGTGCGCTGCTCAACCTGGCGGCACTGCTGTCGGTGTCCATCGGACTGCTGAATCTTCTGCCGATTCCGATGCTGGACGGCGGGCACCTTCTCTTTTACGCCTACGAGGCTGTTCGCGGCCGGCCGTTGAGCGAGCGGGTGCAGGAGATCGGGTTCCGAATTGGGCTCGCACTGGTGATGATGCTTATGGTATTTGCATTTTGGAACGATATTTCCGGCCTCGTCTGAGCAGGGCGAGTCGGAGCGGGGGCTTGGGGTTGCAAAACATTAACCATCGCGGCGGTGTCCGTGGCTGCGTTGCAACGGGTTTCCGATTCCTCAATGGACTCGGTCCAGTTTGCTTGAATGAACTCCGAAAGCCGGTACAAGGCGTTGACGCGTACTGTTCCCTTGGCGCTTCGACACAATGACAAGAAGGTGGTTGAGCCCATGATGGCTGGAACGAAAATCTTACGCACCGCTTCGGCGATCGTGCTGTCCTCGACCGTTCTCGCCGCGACGACCTTGGGTGCCCAGCTTGCCGTCATCACGGCTGTCGAGGCGGCTGTGGTCAACCGCATTGAAGTGAGGGGGAACAGCCGGGTCGAAGCCGACACGGTCCGCAGCTTCACGCAGATCCAGCCCGGCCAGAACGTCAGCGAGGCCGAGCAGGACGAGATTCTTCGTCGCCTTTTTGCGACAGGGTTGTTCTCCGACGTTCGCGTCAGTCAGTCGGGCGGCACGCTCGTCGTCCAGGTCGACGAGAATCAGATCGTCAACCAGGTGCTTTTCCAAGGCAATTCCAAGATCAAGGACGAGCAGCTTATGGCTGCGGTTCAGACCCAGCCGCGCGGAGCCTATTCCTCCGCCACGGCGCAGGCGGACGTTGACGCGATCAGCGGGGCCTACACCGGCATCGGCCGCAGCGATGCGGTGGTCAGCGTTACCACGCAGCAGGTCGGCGAGAACCGGGTCAACGTGATCTATAATATCCAGGAAGGCGACCGCACCAAGATCGCCTCGATCAGCATCGTCGGCAACAATGCCTTCAGCGACAGCCGGTTGAAACAGACCATCGCCTTACGCGAATCCGGGCTGCTTAGCTTTATCCAGCGCGACGACATTTATGATGAGGATCGTCTGCGCACCGACGAGGAAACGCTACGGCGCTTCTATTTCAATCGAGGCTACGCCGACTTCCGTGTCATCTCCTCGGTGGCCGAGCTCGACGAAACCCAGAACTCCTACTTCATCACGATCACCGTGGACGAAGGGGAGCGCTACGCCTTCGGTAATGTGGCGATCGACAGCACTATTCCGGGTATCGATTCCGAGGCGCTCTACAGCGAGTTAGAGACCCGTCCGGGCGAGGTCTATAGCGCCAAAGATGTCGAGGAGTCGCTGGTCAATCTGACGAACAGCATGGCCAATGCCGGCTTCGCCTTCGCCCAGGTCACGCCGCGCGGCGACCGTGATTTCACCAATCGGACCATCGCGATCAATTACGTCATCGATCAGGGTCCGCGCGCCTACGTCGAGCGCATCGAAATTCGCGGCAATACCAAGACCCGCGACTACGTGATCCGGCGCGAGTTCGACGTTTCCGAAGGCGATGCCTTCAACCAGGTCCTGATTCAGCGCGCCAAGCAGCGGCTGGAGGACCTGAAATTCTTCGAGAAGGTCTCGATCTCGACGGCCCCCGGCGCCGAGCCGGATCGGGTGATCGTCATCGTCGATGTGGTGGAGAAGGCGACGGGCGAACTCTCGCTCGGCGGCGGCTACACGACCGGCGGCGAGAATGCCGGGCCGGTCGCGGAAGTCGGCATCACCGAGCGAAACTTCCTCGGTCGCGGCCAGTTCATCAAGGTATCCGCCGGGTTCGGAAAGGACACGCGGAATTACAGCCTATCCTTCACCGAACCGTATTTCCTGGGCCGACGCCTGGCGGCAGGGTTCGACGTCTATCGCAGTGAGAGCACGTCGGGCGACTATGATTCGGTCCGCACCGGCGGCGACGTGCGCTTGGCGGCGCCGATCACCGAGAATCTGACGGCGCAAATCGCCTACAACTTCAAGCAGGAAGAATTCGGCGACAACAACGGCTTCTCGATCCCTGACGCGGCCGGCCGCTCTCCTGGAACAACCGGATATGTCACGACGCGCAGCACCTGTGCCGTTCCCAATCCGATCGGCAACCAGTTCAACTTCGGCACGACGACGCCATCCACAGCCCCGAACTACACCAAGTCGCCGATCATCAACCGGGCGATTTGCGATAGCCCTTATCTCACGTCGTCTGTTTCCTATTCGCTGACCTACAACACCCTCGACAATGCCAGTGACCCGCGTGAGGGTTTCTTCATCCAGGGTGGGCAGGAATTCGCCGGCATCGGCGGCGACGCGAATTTCATAAAGACCACCGGCAAGGCGACCTATTTCAAGCTTCTCAACGAGGAGTACGACGTCATCGGCCAGCTGAGTTCGGCGGGCGGGAACGTCTCCACCCTCGGCGGCGATGACCTGCGGGTCTTCGACAACTTCTTCAAGGGTCAGGACATCGTCCGCGGCTTCGACTACAAGGGCATCGGCCCCCGCCAGAACGGCGTGTCGATCGGCGGTACGAACTACGCGAACGCGTCTGCCGAGGCGACCTTCCCATTGCCGTTGATTTCTCGCGATTACGGGTTCCGTGGTGCGGTCTTCGCCGATGCTGGCTCGCTCTGGGGGTCTGAGTTCGAAGGCGCGCCGGGTGTCATGGGAACCGACGCGGCGCTGCGGGCATCCGGGGGTGTCGGGCTGATCTGGGCGTCGCCGTTCGGACCGCTTCGGGTCAACTATGCCCATCCGTTCGTCAAGGAAGACTTCGACGAACTGCAGGAGTTCTCCTTCGGGTTCTCGTCCCGCTTTTGATCGGAAGGGAATTGGGGTCGGCGACGTCGACCTCATTGCCGTTGTCGATGCCTGATTCGATTTTCTTTCCGCGCGGCAGTGGCCTCGCTTTAGGCGATCTTGCCGAAATGGCAGGTGCCACGCTGGCCAACGGCGTGGATCCTGAGCGCACCGTCAGTGGCATCGCGCCGCTGACCGAGGCCGGCTCCGACGACCTCTCCTTCTTCGACAACATCCGCTATGCGGACGATCTGGCGAAGACGGCGGCGGCTTGCGTAATCGTTGACCAAAGAAATCTACGGCTGATTCCCCCTCAGATTGGCGCGCTGGTCGCCAAGGATGTCCAGAGCGCCTTCGCGTCGGCGGGGCAGGCTTTGTTTCCGCTCGCCATCGCGCCAACGGCGGCCAGCGGCCAGGCCGGGCTTTCGTCCCGCGCGGACATCCATCCGACGGCACGAATCGAGGACGGCGTGACGGTCGAGGCCTTCGCGGTGATCGGGCCGCACGTCGCCATCGGACGCGATACGCTGGTGGGAGCGGGAGCGGTTATCGGGGCAGGCTGTCGGATCGGCCGCTCGAGTCGGGTTGGCCCTGGCGCCTGCGTGACTCACGCTCTTCTGGGTAATCGGGTGATACTCCACCCTGGCGTCCGTGTCGGCCAGGATGGGTTTGGCTACGCGGCGGGACCGACAGGTTTGAAGAAATCGGTCCAGATTGGCCGGGTCATCATCCAGGATGACGTCGAGATTGGAGCCAATACCGCGGTCGATCGTGGAGCGATTCGCGACACCGTCATCGGTGAGGGGACGAAAATCGACAATCAGGTCCAGATCGGCCACAACGTCAAGATCGGGCGTCATTGCGCGATTGTCGCGCAGGTCGCAATATCCGGCAGTACGACGATCGGAGATGGCGTCATGATTGGTGGTCAAACCGCGATCAACGGCCATTTGACGATCGGTGACGGTGCCCAGATCGCGGCGGTGTCGTCGGTTGCGGGCGACGTTCCGGCGGGCGCCCGCTGGGGCGGGACGCCTGCCAAACCCGTCCGCGAATGGTTTCGCGAAATGACACTTCTATCCGAACTTGCCAAAAAACGGCGTTCGCCGAGGAAAGACGATGAGTGACGAGTCGACGGTGCTGGGCAGCGCCGACATCCTGCAAATCCTTGAACTCTTGCCGCACCGCTATCCCTTCCTGATGGTCGATCGCATCATCGAGATCGAGGGTGACATACGGGCCATCGGCATCAAGAACGTGACGGCGAACGAGCCGCATTTTCTCGGGCATTTCCCGTCGACGCCGGTGATGCCCGGTGTCCTGATCATCGAAGGCATGGCCCAGACCGCGGGCGCGATCTGTACCCGCGCCGCCGGCACCGGCAAGCCCCAACTCGTCTATTTCATGACCATCGACAACGCCAAGTTCCGCAAACCGGTGGTTCCCGGCGATCAGCTCGAATATCATGTCACCCAGACGAAGAAGCGGGCCAACATCTGGAAGTTCGACTGCATCGCCAAGGTTGATGGCACCAAGGTCGCGGAGGCGAGGGTCAGCGCGATGCTGGTGCCGCGCGACGCGTCCTGAATCATGAGTTCGATGATGATTCATCCGACCGCCGTCATCGAAGATGGCGCTGAGATCGGCGATGGCTGTGAGATCGGGCCGTTTTGCCACATCGGCCCGCAGGTCAGGCTCGGCGCAAACAGCCGTCTGCGCTCGCATGTGGTCCTTTGGGGCAATACGGTCATCGGCGAGGGCGCGCAGATCTGGCCTTTCGCCTCGCTGGGTCACGCACCTCAACATCTGAAGTACCGGGGTGAAGACACGCGTCTGGTGATCGGTCGCAATTGCCTCGTGCGCGAGCATGTGACGATGAACGCCGGCACGGTGCAGGGACGCTCGGAAACGACGATCGGCGACGACTGCGCCTTCTTCACCGGTGCGCATGTGGCGCACGACTGCGTGCTCGGCCGCAATGTCACCTTGATCAACAACGTGATGCTGGCGGGCCATTGCACGATCGGCGAATTCGCCACGATCGCCGGCGGCTCGGGAATCCACCAGTTCACCCGAATCGGCCATCACGCCTATGTCGGCGGCCTCGCGGCGGTCGAGGGTGACGTCATTCCGTTCGGAATGGTGCTGGGCAATCGCGCCTATCTGTCCAACCTCAATGTCATCGGCATGAAGCGCGCTGGCTTCAATCGAGAGGCAATCCGCAATGTGCGGCGTGCCTATCGCATGCTGTTTTCCTTCGATCTGACGTTCAAGGAGAACATGGATGAGGTGCAGGCTGAATTTCCGGACGATCCGCTCGTCCAGGATTTGCTTGGCTTTATCCGCGCCGGCGGCGACCGGGCCCTTTGTTTCCCCCGCAACACGCAGTCGGCCTAGGCTGTGAGCCCGGATCACCCCGGCGAGGCTCTGGGGATCGTCGCTGGCGGCGGCTCACTGCCCCGGATCGTAGCCGAGGCGGCGCGCGCCGCGGGCTGGCGGCCAGTCGTCGTGCGGATCGGCGACGGTATCGCCGACGACTGGAGCGGATACGACGGCGGCGCATTCGCATGGGGCCGCACCGGGGATGCGATCGCCTGTATGACAGCGAGCGGCGTTCGCCGTCTGGTCTACTGCGGAACCGTGTCCAAGCGACCGGATTTTCGCTCGCTGCTGCCGAGCATTCGGACCTTGTTGCGGCTTCCCGCAGCGCTGCGGATCGTGCGCGGCGGCGACGACCGCCTGTTGCGGACACTCACCCGCTATCTCGAGCGCGAGGGCTTCGAGGTTCTGGCCGTTCAGGAAATCGCGCCACGCCTGTTGGCGCCGCAAGGACCGCTGGGCCATCGGGCGCCGCGACGAGACGAGACAACGGCGCTTTCGCTGGCCGCCCAGGCCGCCCGCCAGCTCGGGGAACTGGACATCGGTCAGGCGGTCGTCGCATCGGACAACCGGGTGATTGCCCTGGAGGGGATCGAGGGAACCCGGGCGATGTTGGCGCGGGTGGCGGAGCTGAAAGCCGGCGGTAAAATCGGAAAGCGCGAGCATTGTGCTCTGGTCAAGAGCGTCAAGCCGCAGCAGGATCAGCGTTTCGATCTGCCCAGCATCGGTGTGGCCACGATCGAGGAAGCTGCCACGGCCGGAATTTCCGCCATCGGGGTCACCGCCGGGCGCAGTCTGATTCTGGGCCTCGACGACGTGATCGCGGCGGCCGATCGTCATGACATCGCGCTGGTCGGGTTGGCGGACGAGGCCGTGCCGGATATCATCCCATCGGGAGAGCACAATTGACGACCATCGGCCTCGTCGTCGGAGAACCCTCGGGAGATCGGATCGGCGCCGATCTGATTCGCGCGCTCCGCAGCCAGGTGGACGGCGAGTTGCGCGTCGTCGGTCTCGGCGGCGACGCGATGCAGGCGGAGGGGCTGACGAGCCTGTTCGACATCCACGAGCTGTCGATCATCGGCATCGGGGCGATCGTCGCGCGGCTACCGCAATTGCTGCGCCGGGTATCGCAGACGGCGGATTTCATCGTCGACGCCAGGCCGGACGCATTGGTGATCATCGACAGCCCGACCTTTTCACACCGCGTCGCCAAGCGGGTGAGGGCGCGGCAACCGCAGATGCCGATCGCCAACTATATCCCGCCGACGGTGTGGGCCTGGCGGGAAGGGCGAGCCGCCGCCATGCGCCCCTATGTCGACCACGCGATCTGCGCCTTGCCGTTCGAGCCCGAGACCATGCGCCGGCTGGGTGGGCCGCCCGCGACCTATGTCGGTCACCCCTTGATGACGACGCCCGCCCTGCGGGCGATGATCGAGGAAGCGAACCGGCCGGTCGCCGAACGCATACCGAACAGCCCGCCGACGCTTCTGATCCTTCCCGGCTCGCGCCGCGGCGAAATCAACCGCCTGATCGACGATTTCGGCGCGACCTTCCAGCAATTGCTCACGATGATGCCGGGATTGACCGCGATGATCCCGACGCTGGAGCGACACCGGCCAATCATCGAGGCAAAGATCGCACATTGGGAACACAAGCCGGCGGTCGTAACCGGCGAGGCGGCAAAATGGGCAGCCTTCGCCAAGGCCGATGCCGCAATAGCCGCATCTGGGACGGTGTCGCTGGAACTCGCGCTGGCGGATGTCCCGATGGCCTTGGCTTACCGCCTCGATCCGATCGGCTATCGCTTCCGGCATCTGATTTCAGCCTGGACCGCCGCGCTGCCGAACTTCATTGCGGGTCATCCGCTGGTGCCCGAGCACTTCCACGAATTCGTGCGCCCGGAGATGCTGGCGCGCCGTCTTCAGCGGCTCTTGACCGACACACCGGAACGGCGGGCGCAACTTGCCGGCTTCGCCGAGATACGCGACGCGATGGCGATCGACCGTCCGCCTGGGGAGGCCGCTGCCGACATCGTGCTTGATCTCGTGCGGCAAGGCCGTCCGATCAACTCGAAATAGAAACGGGCGCCGCGGCGCCCGTTATCGTCTGCGATGGGAATGCCGGTATCAGCTGCGCTGGTCGACCGGCACATAGTCGCGCATCGTCGCGCCGGTGTAGAGCTGCCGCGGGCGGCCGATGCGCTGATGTGGATCCTCGATCATCTCTTTCCACTGGGCGATCCAACCGACGGTCCGGGCCACAGCGAAGAGCACCGTGAACATCGTCGTCGGGAAGCCGAGCGCCTTCAACGTGATGCCGGAATAGAAGTCGACATTCGGATAGAGCTTCTTCTCGATGAAATACTCGTCGGTGAGCGCGATCCGCTCGAGTTCCATCGCGACCTCGAGCAGCGGGTCGTCCTTGATGCCGAGTTCGTCGAGAACCTCGTGACAGGTCTTCTGCATGATCTTGGCGCGCGGATCGTAGTTCTTGTAGACACGGTGACCGAAGCCCATCAGGCGGAACGGATCGTCCTTGTCCTTGGCGCGGGCGATGAACTCGGGGATGCGGTCCTTGGTGCCGATCTCCATCAGCATATTCAGTGCCGCCTCGTTGGCACCGCCATGGGCAGGCCCCCACAGGCATGCCACGCCCGCCGCGATGCAGGCGAAGGGATTGGCGCCCGACGAACCGGCGAGGCGCACGGTCGAGGTCGAGGCATTCTGCTCATGGTCAGCATGGAGGATGAAGATCCGGTCCATCGCCTTCGCGAGCACCGGGTTGATCTGATACGTTTCGCAAGGGACCGCGAAGCACATGTGCAGGAAGTTTTCGGCGTAGGCGAGATCATTGCGCGGATAAACGAACGGCTGGCCGACATGGTATTTATAGGCCATCGCCGCGATCGTCGGCATCTTGGCGATCATCCGCAGGCTTGCCACCATCCGCTGGTGCGGATCGGCGATGTCCGTCGAGTCGTGGTAGAAAGCCGACATGGCGCCAACCGAACCGACCATGACGGCCATCGGATGGGCGTCGCGGCGAAAGCCGGTGTAAAAGCGGCTCATCTGCTCGTGGACCATCGTGTGCCGCGTCACCCGGTAAACGAAATCCTCCTTCTCGCGCGCCGTCGGCAATTCACCATAGAGCAGGAGATAGCAGGTCTCCAGAAAATCGCCTCTCTCGGCGAGCTGATCGATCGGGTAGCCGCGATGCAGCAGCACGCCCTCGTCGCCATCGATGTAGGTGATCTTGGATTCACACGACGCCGTCGACGAAAAACCCGGATCATAGGTGAACAGACCGGTCTGCTTGTAGAGCGTCGTGATGTCCACGACGTCCGGGCCGATCGTGCCGCTATGCAGGTCGAGCCCCGCATCCTTCGTGCCCAGTGTGAGCTTCGCCGACTGTTCTGCCATGCGTTTTCCCTTCAATGGTTGCCGCAGCGGTCGAGACCTATCGCAGCGCACACGTTTTACTCAGGTGATTGCCTACTCCAAAGCCGCCGGAGCGACAAGTTCCGGCGCCAAATCCATATTGCGTTGCGAAGTCGGGGCGATGACGTCCAGCTCAACCGGTCTGGTCGCCCAGCCGCGCCAGCGATTCGTCCCGGCCCAGCACCTCCAGGACATCGAAGACGCCCGGTGAGGTCGTGCGTCCTGTCAGCGCGGCCCGTAGCGGCTGCGCGGCCTTGCCGAGTTTCAAGCCGTTAGCCTCGGCATAGGCGCGAACAAGCGCTTCAAGCTCTCCGGCCGACCAAGTCGACAGCGCCATAAATTGCGGCAGCAACGCCGCGACGATCGGACGGCCGCCGTCGGCGAGGATCGCTTCGGCCTTCTCCTCCAGATCGAGCGGACGATCCGCGAACAGATAGCCCGTACTCTCGGCCAATTCGACCAACGTCTTGGCCCGGCCCTTGAGGCCTGGCATCGCGGCGGTCAGCTTGGCGCGCACCTCATCGTCCGGACGCACCTTGAGAATCGCGCCATTCGGCAGGGCATCGCGCTCGCTCATCAGCATCTCGACCAGCACCGCATCATCACTCTGACGAATCCAGTGGCCATTGATCGCCTCCAGCTTGGCGAAATCGAAGCGCGCCGCACCCTTGTTGATGCCGTCGATGTCGAACCAGGTGATCATCTCCTCGGTCGAGATGATCTCGTCGTCGCCATGGCTCCATCCGAGCCGCACCAGATAGTTTCTGAGCGCCACCGGCAGATAGCCCATGGCCCGATAAGCCTCGATGCCGAGCGCGCCATGCCGTTTCGACAGCTTGGCTCCGTCCGGGCCGTGGATCAGCGGGATATGCGCCATCACCGGCACATCCCAGCCCATGGCCTTGTAGATCAGCGTCTGGCGCCCGGCATTGGTCAGGTGATCGTCGCCGCGAATGACATGGGTGACGCCCATGTCGTAATCGTCGACGACCACGGCCAGCATGTAGGTCGGGTTTCCGTCCGAGCGCAGCAGCACGAAATCGTCGAGATCCTTATTGGGAAACCGTACGTCGCCCTGGACGCGATCATGGACCACCGTTTCGCCATCAAGCGGAGCGCGGAGCCGGATCACCGGCTTGATGTCGGCCGGCGCCTCGGAAGGGTCGCGGTCACGCCAGCGCCCGTCATAACGCGGCGGACGCTTCTCGGCCCGGGCCGTCTCCCGCATCTCCGTGAGTTCGGCCTGGCTGGCGTAGCAGCGATAGGCCGCTCCCTTGGCCAGCAATTCCTCGACCACCTCACGATGCCGCGGCGCGCGGGCGAACTGGGAGACCGGGGGCGCGTCCGCCGACAGACCCATCCAAGCGAGACCCTCGATGATCGCCTGAACCGCTGGCTCGGTCGAACGCTCGCGGTCGGTGTCCTCGATCCGCAGCAGCATCTTGCCGCCGGTTGCGCGGGCATAGAGCCAGTTGAACAGTGCCGTCCTCGCGCCACCGATATGCAGAAAGCCGGTCGGTGAGGGGGCAAAACGGGTCACGACGGCATCCGTCATTGAGGCTCCGATCGAAAAGTCAGGGCAGATTCTGCGATCGCCGGCGATCGCTTTCGCGTGCCGGCTGTGTAGCATAGGCGAGGTCAGAGACAAGGCGACGGGACCCGGAGCCGATGGACACAGCCGCCGATCGGGACGACAGCGCGAAGGGGCAAAAGCAACGACAGGCCCGTGCCGACGGCTTCAGAGCCTGGCGCGGGCTCCGGCCGTCGCGCCGCGACGAATGGGGCGCGATCATAACCGGCTGGTTGGCCACCCAAGTGGAGGCCGAGACCCGCCACCGCTCCGGCTTCCATCTGGTTGCGGTCGGCTTGATGGTTGGGGTGGCGATCGTTTACGGCATCGGTTGGCGTCCCGGTCTGGCGGTCGCCGCCGTCGCTTCGATCGCGCTGCTGGCGCTCGCCGTCCGCGTTCCGGGGCGGCCGGTGCTTCGCCCGTCCCTGGTTTGCGCCGGCTTCGTCCTTGCCGGCGCCGCCTTGGCGATGACCGAGATCGAACGCACGGAAACGACATTGTTCTCGGGCGAGGCGACGGTGCGGATCGCCGGCACCGTGGTATCGCGTGAGCGCACCGAAAGCGGCCGTTATCGATACGTGATCGACATCGCCTCGACCGACCGACCGGTCCTTTCGCGCCCGCCGGAACGGGTGCGAATCGTCGTCGGCAGCCGCCACGCCCCGATTCCGCCGGGCGGCAACTTCCGCGGCCTCGTCCGACTGCGACCGCCGTCGGGGCCTGCTTTTCCGGGCTCGCATGATTTCGCCTTTGCGCCGTTCTTCAATGGAATCGGGGCTTATGGCTTCTCCTTGGGAGCGCCGGAGCCGTCCGCCACCGACATTTCAGGCAACGAGGCGCGAAAAGGTCTCAGTGCGTGGCTTCGACAACGCCAGACGGCGACGCGTCTGGCCATGACCGAACGCATCAGCCAGATCATCGGCGGAGCGGAGGGCGGCATCGCCGCTGCGCTCGTCACCGGCGAGCGCGCCGGGATTCCCGATGACGCGCGGGAGTGGTTGCGCGGAACCGGGCTCGCCCATGTCCTGTCGATATCGGGTCTGCACATGGCGATCGTCGCGGGATTCGCCATGCTTCTGGTCCGCTCGGTGCTTTCGCTGATTCCAATGATCGCCTTGCGGTTTCCGATCAAGAAAATCGCCGCCGTCGCCGCGCTTGTCGTCGCCGCCTTCTATCTCGCTCTGTCGGGCGCCAATATCGCAACGCAGCGCGCCTTCATCATGCTCGCGATCATGCTGACGGCGGTCCTGCTCGATCGCCCGGCCCTGACGCTCCGCAACGTTTCGATTGCCGCCATCGTGGTAATTGCCCTGACGCCGCACGCGGTGATGACCGCCAGCTTCCAGATGAGCTTTGCCGCGACGGTCGCGCTGATCGGCGGTTACGCGGCCCTTTCGCGGCGCCGGGCGCGATCGTCCCCAATCCCACCAGGAAGCCGGGGCTGGGGGCGTCGCATCCTGTTGGCGTTTGCGGCGATCGCGATGACCTCGCTCATCGCCGGAACGGCCACGGCGCCCTATGCCGCATACCATTTCCATCGATTGGCGACATTCGGCCTTGTCGCCAACGTTTTGACCATGCCGCTGTTCACGCTGTGGGTCATGCCGCTGGCGCTGATCGGCTCGCTGGCGATGCCCTTTGGCCTCGATGCCTGGGCGTTCCAGGCGATGGGCTACGGCATCGGCGTCGTCCTTGAGGTGGCGCGGTTCGTTTATGAACGCCTACCCGATCAGGCGATCGGCCTGACCACGGCGACGGGTCTGGTTCTGTTGACGGCGGCGATTCTGGCGGGCTCATACGTCGCGAGCCGCCTACGCTATGTGGCGGTTCCGCTGGCGCTTGCCGGACTGGCGGCCGCACCGGATCGCGCGCCGCCGCCTGAGCTCCTCCTATTCGAGGACGGCAAGGAAGTGGCACTGATCGCCAAGGAGGGGCAACTCGCCTTTTTGCGCGAACGACCGAACGATTTCATCGCCGCGCAATGGGAGCGGGCGTTCGAGGCAAGCGGGAGGCCGTCGGCCGATCGGGAACCACGCCGGCGTATCGTGGCCGACTGCGAGGACAGCATCTGTCGCTTCGAGACCCGCAATGGGTTGAAGGTGGTCTGGACGGACGATTACGAGAAGACCGGCGTCGCGTGCGATAGCGGCGACGTAGCCATCGTCGCCCGCGCGATCCGCTTGTCCGCCTGCCGCTCGGGCGCCATCCTGGTGACGTTGCGAACCCTGAGGCGGACGGGTTCGCTGGCGATCCGGCGCGATGCATTGTCCGGTCAACCGATTGTCGATCGCGCCATCGCGGATCCGCCGGCCGAATGGAACCTGCACCGGCTGGCGCCCTGGCCGGAATATTGGCGCAAACCGGCGGTGGAGACACCTGCGACCGCCGCCCGGCGGCAAGATGAGGCGGTCGAGACCGTCAACGGTACAGCAAGCGACAAGGCCGCCAAGCCGACGGTTGACCTTCGGGAAAAGCTGCCGGCCAAGACGGCAGGGAAGCCGAATTAAATCGGCCGCTTCAGAAATGGGAAATCAATGGCTGGCGCTGGCGGAGGGAACGGGTCTGAAAGACAACCTTCTCCACCTCTTTTGGGCTTCCCTCAACTTGGGTTAGATCCCGTATTTGCAATTCTCTACAATGACTTAGACAAAGTCGTCCTTGAAGCGATCAATCTGATGCATTCGCTCGTGCAGGATGGTGACGATCCCGATGTCGCCATTGGAGAGCCGCCGCCAGTAGACGAAATGCCTCTCATAGCGGAAGAAGTATCCCTCCACCCCGAATTCTGCCGGGACGGGCCTCGAAAGGACGCCGCGCGTTTCGATGTGTCCGAAGGCATCAAATAGCCCGTTGATGTACGTCTCGGCCTGCGCTTCGCCCCACTTGTCAAGCGTATACCGATAGATCTCGTCGAGGCGGACCGAAGCCGCCTCCTGGAGTCGGATCGCCATGGGCTTATGCCCGCCGGTTCCGAGAGATCACCTCCGTGGCGGTCATGGGCTTGTAGCTCTCCTCGGGCGCGGCGAAGGCGCGGTTCAGCTCCGCCTTCAGGCGATCGAAGGCCTCGCGCTCCGCGCGTTCCTTGTCGCGGCGGATAAGATCGCGGATGTACTCACTGACGTTCTCGTACGCGCCACCCTCGCCAACGTTTACCGAGACAAACTCGCTGAGGGCGCCGCTGACGCGAACAGTCATGGTGGTCGTGCGGGACATGTGGCACCTCTTCTCGGGTCAGGCGTCTTCAATATAACCAAAAAAGAAGACAGATCAAGGCAGGCACGGTCCGTGCCCCCCGCGCCCCGCCACGCGACTCCCAGCAGGATAAAGCTTTCAATCGTGTTCGTCTTCGATCACATGGCGCCCCGCAAGCGCGAGAAGTATGAACAGCACGGCATCGGAGTGCCGCGCCAGCGCGATGAGATGATCGCCGCTGGGTCCCCGCCGGCCGGCAATGCCAATTTTGCCTGGGTGCAGCACATCGTCCATCACTTGGCGCCCGCAGGCGTGGCGGGCGTTGTGCTGGCCAATGGCTCAATGTCCTCGACTCAGTCGGGGGAGGGCGCGATCCGCCAGGCGCTGGTCGAGGGCGTGAACGGGGCACCGGGCGTGGTGGACTGCATGGTGGCCCTGCCGGGGCAGCTGTTCTATTCCACGCAGATTCCGGTGTGCCTGTGGTTCCTCGCGCGCGACAAGTCGAACGGCATCGCGAAAGACGTCAAGCTGCGCGACCGGCGCGACGGCGGCGCTTCCTGTCGCTTATCCGGGATTTCACCGTTTTCGGCGAAACGGAGAAGGGCCTTGCGAAGATCATTGCGGGCTACCATCAGTTCCATGCCGTGCGCCGCGCGGTCGCGTCGACCTTGCGGGCGCTGGCGCTCAACACCGGTGGCGAGCCTCCCAGCCATGAGCGAGGAGCCTGCCGTCTACGGACTTCCCGACGCGGCCGATCATCCGCGAGGCGACCGGCGCATCGGCGTGATCTGGCACACGCAGGGCTCCGGAAAGAGCTTCCTGATGGCGTTCTATGCCGGGCAGTTGGTGCGTCATCCGCAGATGGAAAATCCGACCATCGTGGTCGTCACTGATCGCAACGACCTCGACGACCAGCTTTTCGGCACCTTTGCCACCTGTAGCGACCTCATTCGCCAAAAGCCGCAGCAGGCCGACAGCCGCTATGATCTCCAGGCCGCGCTGAACCGGGCATCGGGTGGCGTCATCTTCACGACGATCCAGAAATTCGCGCCCGCTTCCGGCGAGACGGCCTATCCAATGATTTCAGATCGTCGAAATATTGTCGTCATCGCCGACGAGGCGCACCGCAGCCAATACGGCTTCGGAACGAAGATCGATCGGAAGACCGGTGCGATGGCGTACGGCTTCGCCAAGCATCTGCGCGACGCACTGCCGAACGCGTCCTTCATCGGCTTTACGGGAACGCCGATCGAAGCCGAAGACGTCAACACGCCGCGCATCTTCGGCGACTATGTCGACATCTATGACATCAGCCGCGCGGTCGAGGATGGCGCGACCGTTCCGATTTATTACGAAAGCCGGTTGGCGAGGATCGAGCTTTCCGACGAAGAACGCCCGACAATCGACGACGAAATCGAGGAGCTGACGGAAGGCGAGGAGGTCGCCGAAGCCGAGCGTTTCAAGAGCAAATGGGCGACGGTCGAGGCGCTGGTCGGTTCGGAAAAACGTCTGACATTGATCGCGCAAGGCCTCGTCGATCATTTCGAGGCGAGGGAAGCCGCCAAACCCGGCAAGGGGATGATCGTCTGCATGAGCCGGCGCATCTGCGTAGCGCTGTACGAGAAGATCATCGCGCTCCGCCCGGATTGGCATAGCGACGACGACGCCGAAGGCGCGATCAAGATCGTCATGACCGGTTCGCGTTCCGATCCAGAGAGCTGGCAGCAACATATCGGTGGGAAACCCCGCCGCGACCTGCTGGCGAAGCGCGCGAAGAACGCGGATGATCAACTGAAGCTCGTCATTGTCAGCGACATGTGGCTGACCGGCTTCGACGCGCCTTCGATGCATACGATGTATGTCGACAAGCCGATGAAGGGACACGGGCTGATGCAGGCGATCGCCCGCGTCAATCACGTTTTCCGGGACAAGCCGACCGGTTTGATCGTCGACTACATCGGCATCGCCCAGAATCTGAAGTCGGCGCTCGGACGCTATAGCGGTTCTGATAGACAGCAAACCGGGATCGACGCCGCCGAGGCCGATGCGGTGTTTCTCGGAAAACATGAAGTCGTGAAAGCGATGTTTCACGGCTTCGACTATGGCCACGGACTGACGGGGACTCCTCATGAGCGCCTTGTCACGCTCGCCGAGGCGATCGAATGGATTCTTTCGCGCCAGCACGAGGCGGCGGCCAAGGAGACGACAGCGGAGGGCAAGCGGCGCGAGAGCCGACGGTATCAGGACGCGGTCCTGGCTCTTTCCAAGGCGTTCACCTTGGCTTCGGGCAGCGACGAAGCTCGGAACCTCGCCGACGAGGTCGGCTTTTTCCAGACGGTCCGCGTTGCGCTCGTCAAATCGTCGGCCGGAACGGGACGAAGCGGCGCGGATCGTGATTTCGCAATTCAGCAAATCCTGAACCGTGCGGTCATCTCGACCGATATCGTCGATATTCTCGGCGCGGCCGGCATTTCGACGCCCGACATCTCGATTCTCTCCGATGGGTTCCTTGAAGAGGTCCGCCATCTCGACAAAAAGAACCTGGCGCTGGAAGCGCTGCGCAAATTGTTGAACGACGAGATTCGGTCGAGAAGCCAAACAAACGTCGTGGAGACCAAACGCTTTACCGAACGGCTGGACGCCGCGATTGCGCGCTATCACGCGAACGCCATCACGACCGTCGAAGTTCTCAACGAGTTGATCCGGCTGGCAAAGGAGATGCGTGAATCACTCCTGCGCGGTGAAGAAACAGGGCTGTCGCGCGACGAGATCGCGTTCTACGACGCGCTTGCCGAGAACGAGAGCGCCGTCGACATAATGGGGGACGACTCGCTCAAGGTGATTGCCCACGAACTGCTGACCAGTCTCAAGCGCAATGCGACCGTCGACTGGTCGCATCGTGAAAGTGCCCGCGCGCGAATGCGGGTGCTGGTTAAGCGGATTCTGCGTCGGCACGGATACCCGCCCGATCTTCAGGACGAGGCCGTTCAGACTGTTTTGCGACAGGCCGAAGCGCTATCGGCGCGATGGACAGCTTAGGACATAGGACCGCAACCCAAAAGTTATGAGGGTTGGAATGTGGGACGAGACAGTACAACGATCCAAGTTAATTATATAAATCAATATCTTAAGAGCATTAAGTGGCGGAGAGGAAGGGATTCGAACCCTCGATACGGTCTCCCGTATACTCCCTTAGCAGGGGAGCGCCTTCGACCACTCGGCCACCTCTCCGAGGACGCAGATACCTGCGCGGCGGGTCCGGTGCAAGAGAGGCAAGAAGAAAACCCGGTGAACATGATCGAAAGGCGATCCCCGGCCATTTGAGCCGGACACTGCGAAACGATGCCCCGGCCCGGAATGAATTGGCTCGCCTCAACCGGCAGCCGTGGCGCGCGTCTCGGTGGTTGGCTCCGCGCGATCGGTAGCCCACTTGCCGGCCCGGCTCTCAGTATTTGCGGATGAGCCCAACCAGCCGGCCCTGAACCTTGACCCGCTCGGAGCCGAAGATCCGCGTTTCGTAGGCCGGATTGGCGGCCTCCAGCGCGATCGTATTGCCGCGGCGGCGAAACCGCTTCAGCGTGGCTTCCTCTTCATCGACCAGCGCGACGACGATTTCCCCGGGCGTCGCCGTGTCGGCGCGGCGAATCACCACCGTGTCGCCGTCGAGAATTCCGGCTTCGATCATCGAATCGCCCTTGACCTCGAGCGCATAGTGCTCGCCGCCACCGAGCATGTCCGGCGGTACGGCGAGGGAATGGGTGGTATGCTGGATCGCCGAAATGGGAACGCCGGCGGCGATCCGGCCCATGACCGGAATCGCTACTGTCGCCGAGTCCGACGATCTCGTCGAAGCACGCCGGGAAACCGGTTCTGACGTCTTGCGTGTCGCGTCTCGGCTTCCTTCGATCACGCTCGGCGTAAACCCGGTGCGCCCGACCGGGGCGGGGCGTCCATTCTGCATCGCTTCGGGAAGCTTCAGGATCTCCAGCGCCCGCGCGCGATTGGGCAGTCGCCGGATGAAGCCCCGCTCCTCCAGCGCGGTGATCAGGCGATGGATGCCGGATTTCGAGCGAAGCTCCAGCGCGTCCTTCATTTCGTCGAAGGAGGGAGGCACCCCCGTGTCCCTCAGCCGTTCGTGAATGAACGACAAAAGGTCGTGCTGCTTGCGTGTCAGCATCGAGGCGACTCCCTAAAACAAAACCTGAACAAACCTATCTGTTCTAGTTGTGTTCCGCAAGACCCTTCCATTCGTCGAGGACAACGAAGCGGCAAGCCTCCCCGGCGCTCGCCGGAGCCGCCGAGGGCGGCCGCACAAGCAGAGCGTCGGCCTGTGCGTAGGTGGACATGAGCGACGAATCCTGGCGTGGCAGCGGAAAGACCCGGACGGCGCCATCCCCTCCGACCTCGAGCCGCGAGCGGACGAAGTCGGTCCGCACGCCATTTTCCGGCATCGGCGCGCCGAGCAGCCCGTGCCGGTAGAGCGGGCGATCGGGAAGTCCCGCCAACCGTCGCACCAACGGCACCAGGAACAACCTCGCCGCGACCATCGAGGAGGCCGGATTGCCCGGCAGTCCGACAATGGTCAGCTCGCCGAGCCGGCCAGCCATCAATGGCTTGCCGGGGCGCATCGCGACCTTCCAGAAATCGAGGGCGACGCCGCGGGCGGCGAACACCTCGCCGACCAGGTCGTGATCGCCGACCGACGCACCACCGATCGTGACGAAGACGTCCGCCCGGTCCCGGATGGAATCGCTCAGACGCGCGCCGATCGTGGCGACGTGGTCACCGGCGATCCCGCAGTCGATCGCATCGCCGCCGGCGGCGACCACCATCGCCGCGACTCCAAACGGGTTGGAGGCGACCAACTGCGAGGGACCAAGCGGCGCGCCGGGCAACACGAGCTCGTCACCGGTTGCGAGGATCGCCACCTTCGGCCGCGCCAGAACCTTCAGCGCGGGATAACCGCAGCTCGCCGCAAGCGCGATGGCGCCGGGCGTGAGCAGGGCGCCACAGGTCAACAACGTCTCGCCCTCGGAGAAATCGATACCGCTTGCCCGGATGAATCGGCCGGGTTCGAGCGAGGCCGTCGGCCGCACGTTGCTGTCGGCTTCGACGCGGGCGTCTTCCTGGACCAGGATCGCATCTGCGCCTTGCGGCACCGGTGCCCCGGTGAAGATTCTCGCCGCTTCTCCGGGGCCCACCTGGCCGTCGAAGGCGCGCCCGGCGGCGGATTCGCCGATGACCCGCAGGGCTTGGTACGGTGATTGCGTATCCTCCGCCCGGACGGCGTAGCCATCCATGGCCGAAGCAGCGAAGGATGGCTGGGTTCGGCGGGCCAGGACATCCTCGGCAAGGACGCGTCCGGCTGATTGCACCAGCGGGAGGTGCTCGGTGCGGGTGAGCGGCACCGAGCCCCCCAACAATCGGCGATAGGCTTCCTCGACGGGAAGCAGACTCACGACGCGGTCGCCGTGAAGTCGCCGGAACGGCCGCCGGACTTCGACAGCAGCCGGATGTTGGACACGCGCATCGAGCGGTCGACGGCCTTGGCCATGTCGTAGATCGTCAGACAAGCCACCGAGACCGCCGTGAGCGCCTCCATTTCGACGCCGGTCTTGCCGCTGACCTTGGCCAGCGCCGTGACGCGCAGACCGGGCAGGGTGGAATCCGGCGTTATTTCGACGCCGATCTTCTCGAGCATCAGCGGATGGCAAAGCGGAATCAGCTCGTGCGTACGCTTGGCCGCCATGATGCCAGCGATTCGCGCAATGCCGATGACGTCGCCCTTCTTGGCTTCGCCTGCGAGAATCAGCTCCAGCGTCGCCGACTGCATGGCGACGAAGCCCTCGGCTTCGGCGACGCGGACGCTGTCGGTCTTGGCGCCGACATCGACCATCGAGGCGGCGCCAGTCGCGTCGAGATGGGTGAGCCCGGATTGCTTGGTGTCGCTCATGACGAGGCCCTCGATTGGCGTGTGGCGCCAAGCAGCACACGCGTCGCCGCCTCCACATCGGACTGCCGCATCAAGCTTTCCCCGACGAGAACGGTGCGGATGCCCCGATCGGCGAGGCGCAGACAGTCGGCATGGGTGAAGATGCCGCTCTCGCCAACGAGAATCCGGTCGTCCGGCACCAGCGCCGCCAGTTTTTCGGCCGTCGCCAGGCTGGTCTCGAAGGTGCGCAGATTGCGATTGTTGATCCCGATCAGCGGTGTGCGGAGATTGAGCGCGCGCTCGGCCTCGGCTTCGTCATGGATTTCGACCAGAACGTCGAGCCCATATTGCTCCGCGGCGGCTTCCAGATCGTGGGACAGTGCATCGTCGACGGCGGCCATGATGATCAAGACCGCGTCCGCGCCCCAGGCGCGCGCTTCGGCCACCTGATAGGGGTCGAAGAGGAAATCCTTGCGCAGCGTCGGCAGCGCGGTCGCCGCGCGAGCCGCCGTCAGATAGCTCGGCGCACCTTGAAAGGATGGCGCGTCGGTCAGAACACTCAAACAGGTGGCGCCGCCGCGCTCATACGCCGTGGCAAGCGTTGGAGGATCGAAATCCTCCCGGATCACGCCCTTCGAAGGACTGGCCTTCTTCACCTCGGCAATGAGTGCCAGCCCACCCGCCGCATGCTTTGCCCGGATCGCTTTCGTAAAGCCGCGCGGGGCATCGGCCGGATCGATCGAGGCTTCGAGATCGGCGAGCGGCAAGCGCTGTTTGGCGGCCGCGATCTCGTCGCGCTTGTAAGCTTCGATTCGCTGGAGGATGTCGCTCATCCCGACGCCTCGCCGATTTTCTTCGTCGCCGCCACGAGACGGTCGAGTGCGGCACGCGCCTGGCCGCCGTCGATCGCGTCGGCGGCCATCGCGACGCCACCATGGAGATTCTCCGCTTTGCCGGCCATCACCAGGGCGCCGGCGCTGTTGAGCAAGACGATGTCGCGATAAGCGTTCGTGGCGCCGTCGAGAACGGCCGTGAGCGCCGCGGCGTTTGCCGCCGCATCGCCGCCCTTGATCTCGGTCAGCGGAGAGCGCTGGAGCCCGACATCCTCCGGTTCGACGCTGAATTCGCGAATTTCGTTCCCCTCAAGCGCCGCTATCGCAGTCGTCCCGGAAACGGTCATTTCGTCGAGCCCGTCACCGTGCACGACCCAGGCGGATTCGGCGCCCAATTCGCGCAGCGTCTCGGCCAGCGGCCGCAACCATTGCGGCGAGAAGACGCCGACCAGCAGCTTCTTCACGCCCGCCGGGTTCGACATCGGCCCGAGCAGGTTGAAGATCGTCCGGGTGCCAAGCTCGACCCGGCTGGGACCGACGAAACGCATCGCGGCATGATGCGTCGGGGCGAACATGAAGCAGAGACCGGCATCTGCGAGCACCCGCGAGATCGCATCCGGCTTCAGGTCGACGTCGACCCCGAGCGCGGCCAGCACGTCCGCCGCCCCCGATTTCGAGGACAGGGCGCGGTTGCCATGCTTGGCGATGACGAGACCGCACCCGGCGAGGACGAAGGCCGAACAGGTCGAAACGTTCAGCGTGCCGGCGTGATCGCCGCCAGTGCCGACGATGTCGATGGCGTCGGGCGGCGCCGCGACCCGCAACATGTTGGCGCGCATCACCGAGACCGCGCCCGCCATCTCCTCGACGGTCTCACCGCGTACCCGGAGCGCCATCAGGAAGCCGCCGATCTGCGAGGGCGTCGCTTCGCCGGCCATCATCACCGCGAAGGCGGCCTCCGCCTCGGATCGTGTCAGGGACTGACCGTCAGCGACCTTGGCGATGAAGGGTTTCAGACTTTGGCTCACCGGACGATCGCCTTGGCGTTTTCGATGGCGGCCGGACTGACGCTGAGCGGCGTGTCGTTTTGCAGGAGCGTCACGTAGCTCTGCAACAGATCGTTCTCGAAAATGCCCTTCAACTGCTGACGCTCCTCCGCCGCGACATTCGCGGCCGGATCGGCGGGAGGCGCGATTTCGGTGACCTTCAAGACGATCTGTGAGCCCAACTCACGACCACGCGCCGTGGCGATCGTCCCATCACCACCGGAGAACGCCGCCGCGACGCCGACCTGGCCCAGAACGGACGCGCCGGACTGACGCGTGATCGACGCCGCCGTCTCCTTGCGCAGACCCGCTTCCGCAGCCACGTCGTCCATGCTCTTGCCGGTCTCCAGTTCGGCCTTCAACGCGTTGGCTTTTTCGCTCAAGAGTCGCTGGGTCTCATCGTTTTTCCAGTCGGCGAGCACGCGGTCGCGTGCTTCGTCGAATGTTCGGTCGCGCGCCGGGTCGATGCTGACGACGTCGTAGAAGACATAGCTGTTCGATTCGAAGTTGATCGGCACATTGTCGAATCCCGGCTCGGTCTCGAAGGCACCGGCCAGAAGTTCCTCTGCCGCCGGAAGATCGGCGACCGGCGCGCCGTCGGGACCGTTGCCCTGGCTGTCGACCGCCGGAACGGTTTTGGCCGTAATGCCTGCGGCCATGGCCGCCTCGGCGAAGCTCGCGCCGCCAGCGCGCGCATCCTCAAAGGCGTTGTAGGCGCTTGCGGCGGTGTCGTTCGCCGCGACGAGCGCCAGATCCTTGCGAATCTCGTCCGAGACCTCGTCGAGCGGACTCACACCCACCGGCTGGATTTCCGAGACGCGCAGGATCGCCGGGCCGAAGGCACCCGCCACGACGTCCGATATGGCCCCTTCGCCCAGGGAGAACGCCGCGTCGGAGATCCTCGCGTCGGGAATTTCGGACTTGGATACCGAGCCGAGATCGGTGTCTGCGACGGTCCGTCCGGCCTCCTTGGCGACCTCTTCGAAGCTCGCGCCACCGTCCAGCTTGGCCTTGGCCGCGTCGGCCGCCGCCTTGTCGGCGAAGACGATCTGCTGGATCCGGCGCCGCTCTGGCGTCGAATAGCGCTCCTTGCCCTGCTCGTAATCCGCCTTCACCTGTTCGTCGGTGATGGTCGCCGGATCGCTGAGCACTTCCGGCGTCAGCGTGGCGTAGGTGAGGGAGCGGTATTCGGGCGCCGCGTATTTCGCCTTGTTCTGCTCGAAATAGGGCTTCAACACCTCGTCCGAGGGATCAGCAACCGGTGGCACCGCCGAAGGCGACAGGCTGATGTAGTCGACCGTCCGGCGCTCGCCATTGTAGAGGCCCAGCGCCGTTTCGAAGGTCACGGGCGTGTTGCCGCCCTGCGAAATCGCCTCGACGATCTGGCTGCGAATGGCGGCATCTTCCTGGCTGCGAATGTAATCCCGCTCCCGGATGCGGGCGTTTGAAAGGACCGCCTGAAACGCATTGCGCGAGAAATTTCCCGATGCGTCTTGAAACGAGGGGTCGTCCGCAATCACCCGCGCCAAGCGCTCTTCCGACAGGCCAAGGCCGATGCGACGGCCTTGTTCGTCGAGCATGGCGCCGGCGACCAGCTGGCTGAGGACGCCTTGGTCGATGCCGAACAATTCGGATTCTTCCGCGGTCGGGCGGCGACCGATCTGCTGGGCAAGCCGAGCCTGGGCGCGATTGTAGGCCAGCGCGTATTCCTCCAGCGAAACCTCGGTCTTGCCGGCCGTCAACACCGTCGTCGCCGTTCCACCGCGAAACGCGTCGCCGATGCCCCAAACCGCGAAGCTTATCACGAGAAGAGCCAGCAGGATCTTCGCGGTCCAGCCGGAAATACTGCGTCGGAGCGTGTTAAGCATTGTCGTTTCCCTTCGCCCCGCCCGATCTTCGCGGCGGCGAAGCGAAGCAGGGGCGTCTATCGTTCTCAGGCCTTAATAGGAAACAGCGTGGGGCGGGCGCAAGCAGGCTGAGCGATTGATTTCTCGGCTCCCTCGCATATTGCCGACCGACGATGATACGTATGCGCCATCAGGTCCGCGCCCTCCGCGCGCCGCTCCAGGGAGTCAATGTCGACATGAAGCCAAGGCCACTGATCGCGGGTAACTGGAAGATGAACGGGCAGTTGTCGGCGCTGACGGAACTCAAGGACATCGCCGCCGCTGCCAGTCAGGGGCTCGCCGATCGCCGCGACCTGCTGATCTGTCCGCCGGCGACGATGCTGTCGGCCAGTCGCGGGGTTCTCGGCGAGAATGTCGCGGTCGGCGGGCAGGATTGCCATCAGGCGGCAAGCGGCGCCCACACCGGTGACATCTCCGCCGCGATGCTGAAGGATGTCGGCGCGCGGTATGTCATCGTCGGTCACTCGGAGCGTCGCGCCGATCACGGCGAGTCGGATGCGCTGGTTCGGGCGAAGGCGGAAGCGGCCATGAAGGCGGGGCTTGTCGCGGTGATCTGCGTCGGCGAGACCGAGGCGGAGCGCGAGGCCGACCAGACGCTGGCGGTGCTCGGGGCGCAACTGGCCGGCTCCCTCCCGGACGATCTGACAGGGGAAAAAACTGTCGTCGCCTACGAACCGGTCTGGGCGATCGGAACCGGACGCACGCCGACCGTCGCAGACGTGAAACAGGTTCACGATTTCATTCGCAAGACCCTGTCGGATCGCTTTGGCGAAGCTGTCGCCTCGGCTATGCGAATCCTTTATGGTGGTTCGGTCAAACCCGTGAACGCGGCCGAGCTTCTGGCCGTCGACAATGTCGATGGGGCGCTCGTCGGCGGCGCCAGCTTGAAGGCGTCCGACTTCATCGCGATATGCGAGGCCGTGGTCGTTTCCTGACCAAAATGGCGGCGAAACACCGAAACCGGTTGGAAAGCCGGTCGCGCTTCTGTAGAAGGCGCGCAATTCCTAAAATCGACGCGCTGCGAAAGTTCAATGGAAACCATTCTTATTGTCATCCACCTGATGATCGTCATCGCGCTCGTCATTGTGGTGCTGTTGCAACGCTCCGAGGGCGGGGCCCTCGGTATCGGCGGCGGCGGCGGTGGCGGCCTGATGTCGGCCCGCGGCGCGGCCAACGCGCTGACCCGCACCACCGGCATTCTGGCGGCGGCGTTCTTCGTCACCTCCCTGTCGCTCGGCATCCTTGCTCGCTATAGCAGCCAACCGACTGACATCCTCGATCGCCTGCCGACCACGCAGGGCGGCGGTGATCAAGGCGGCAGCCTCCTGGATCAGCTAGGGGCTCTGCCCGAGCAGGAGGGGGCGTCCGGCAATACCGATCCGGCGCCGCCGGCGGACGCCGCCGCAACGGATGTGACGCCATCGGATCCAAACGCGCCGAGCGCAGCGCCATCGATGCCGGAGAACACCACCGGAACGGCCGTGCCGCAGTCGGCTCCGGCCGAAGACGCTTCGACGCCGGCTGTCACCCCGGAGCCACAGATTCCGGCGAATCCGGCTCCCACAGCGCCGAATGCCGCCGAAGACCCGACGGTTCCGCCAATGGAGGCGCCTCCGGCCGGTGTCGAACGGCCGGTCGAGAGCGGCACGTCGCCGTCCGGAAACGCCCAGTAGCATCCGCGAACCGTTTGCGGTCGTCATCATCGGGGCGCCTTCGGGCGCCCCGTCCGGTTTCGGCATGGCCGAAAAGTGACTGGCAGAATCAGACCGGTCGAGATATCGGGAAAGCCCATGGCGCGATATATCTTCATCACCGGCGGCGTGGTCTCCTCACTCGGTAAAGGCATTGCATCGGCCGCGCTCGGCGCGCTGTTGCAGGCGCGCGGCTACCGGGTGCGGCTGCGCAAGCTCGATCCGTATCTGAATGTCGATCCCGGCACGATGAGCCCGACCCAGCACGGCGAGGTGTTCGTCACCGACGACGGCGCCGAAACCGATCTCGATCTCGGCCATTACGAGCGCTTCACCGGCCGCTCGGCCAACCGGATGGACAACATCACCACCGGCCGGATCTACCAGGAGATCATCGCCAAGGAACGGCGGGGCGACTATCTCGGCGCCACAGTTCAGGTCATTCCCCACGTCACCGACGCCATCAAGGAATTCGTTCTCGACGGCAACGAGGAGTTCGACTTCGTGCTGTGCGAGATCGGCGGCACAGTCGGCGATATCGAGGCGCTGCCGTTTTTCGAGGCGATCCGGCAGCTCGGTAACGACCTGCCGCGCGGCGGCGCGGTCTATGTCCACCTGACGTTGATGCCGTACATCCCGACGGCCGGTGAGCTGAAGACCAAACCGACCCAGCATTCGGTGCGCGAATTGCGCGCCATCGGCATCCAGCCGGACATCCTGCTGGTGCGCGCCGACCGGCCGATTCCGGCCGAGGAACGGCGTAAGATGAGCCTGTTCTGCAACGTTCGGGAAACGGCGGTGATCCAGGCGCTCGACGTCGCTACGATCTACGACGTGCCGATCGCCTATCACCACGAAGGCCTCGATACCGAGGTGCTCGCCGCCTTCGGCATCGATCCGGCGCCGAAACCGCAATTGCAGCGCTGGCACCAGGTCGTCGACGGGATTCGCAATCCCGAGGGCGAGGTGACCATCGCCGTCGTTGGCAAATATACCGGCTTGAAGGACGCCTACAAATCTCTGATCGAGGCGCTGCAGCACGGCGGCATCGCCAACCGGGTCCGCGTCAAGCTCGACTGGATCGAGGCGGAGGTCTTCGAAGAGGAGGACCCGGCCCCGTATCTGGAGCGGGTCAACGGCATTCTGGTGCCGGGCGGGTTCGGCGAGCGCGGGGCGGAGGGCAAGATCGCCGCGGCCCGCTTCGCGCGCGAACGAGGCGTGCCGTATTTCGGCATCTGCTTCGGCATGCAGATGGCGGTGATCGAAGCGGCGCGGGCGCTTGCCGGAATCGAGAAGGCGGATTCGACCGAATTCGGCAAGACCGGCGAGCCGGTCGTCGGCCTGATGACCGAATGGCTGAAGGGTAACGAACTGGAACAGCGCGCCGCCCAAGGCGACCTTGGCGGCACGATGCGGCTCGGCTCCTACAAGGCGAGCCTCAAGAGCGGTTCCCGTATCGCCGCGATCTACGGCTCGACGGACATTGAGGAGCGGCACCGCCACCGCTACGAGGTCAACCGCGCCTACCGCGAAGCGCTGGAAGCGGCGGGCATGAGCTTCGCCGGCATGTCGCCTGACGGTCTCCTTCCCGAGACGGTGGAGCTGGCCGACCATCCGTGGTTCATCGGCGTCCAGTATCATCCGGAACTGAAATCCCGGCCGTTCGAGCCGCATCCGCTGTTCGCCAGCTTTATCGCCGCGGCGGTCGAGCAGAGCCGGCTGGTGTGACCGGCACGGACCAGGACCGGCGCGGGACGCGGGCGCTTGATCATGTCGTCCTGCCCTTCGTCTCGCTCGGCGAGGCGCGCGGGCTGTTGAGCGGGCTCGGCTTCACCGTCGCACCCGATGCCGTCCATCCCTTCGGAACCGGCAACGCCTGCGTGTTCTTTGCCGACGGGACTTATTTCGAACCGCTGGCGATCGCGGACCCGGCGGCCTACGTAGCCGCGAAGACCGCGGGCAACATATTCGTCACGCGCGATGCCGGCTTTCGGTCCCGCCATGACCTACCGTCGATCTCCGCACTCGCCTTTCGCTCTGCCGACGCCCTGGGCGACCGGGCCGCGCTGGCACAAAAGAAGTTTGCCGAGACCGAACTAGTCGAGTTCTCGCGGAATTTTCGGACACCCGCAGGCGAGGATGTCTCGGTGTCGTTCCGCTTGGCCTTCGTCCGCGCCGAACCCGACTCGCACGTCTACTTCTTCTTCTGCCAGCCATTGCACGCGAAAGCGCCCGATCGGTCCGCGCTGACGCGCCACGCCAATGGCGTGTCGGGTCTCGCGCGCATCGTCCTGTCGGATTGTCCATCAGACAAATCACGCGAACTGCTGGCGACCGTGGCGGATGCTCGCGCGGACGAAGGCGGCCATGGGGGGCTGTGTTTCGAACTTGCCAACACCACGCTCCATGTCCTTTCCGGCGCGGCATTGGTCGAAGACTATGGGGTGGAGCAGAGCGCGTCCGGCGGGCTCCGGGTTCGCGGCATCGTGCTGAACGTCACCGACATGGCCGCGACCCATGCCTGTCTTGCCGCCGGCGGCTGTTCCGCCACAATGACCGGCCGCCGTCTCGTCGTGCCGTTCGGCGCGGATGGCAGCTTCATCGCATTCGAGGAATCGCCCGCATGACCGCACCCAACGGCATCGTCTCCGCCAAGAGCGTCCGCTTCTCGCAGACTTTGCCCTTCGCGTTGATCGCCGGCCCCTGCCAGATGGAAAGCCGCGACCACGCGATGATGATCGCCGAGCGGATGAAAAAGATCACCGGCGATCTCGGCATCGGCTACGTCTTCAAGGCGAGTTTCGACAAGGCAAACCGCACCAGCCTATCCGGCAAGCGCGGCATCGGCCTGTCCGAAGCCCTGCCGGTGTTCGAGGAGATCGCTCGCACCTTCGACCTGCCGGTTTTGACCGACGTCCACACCGAGGAGCAGTGCCGCGAAGCCGGCGCCGTCTGCGATATCCTGCAGATCCCGGCCTTTCTCTGCCGCCAGACCGATCTGCTGATCGCTGCGGCGAAGACCGGCCGCGTCGTCAACATCAAGAAGGGCCAGTTCCTGGCGCCCTGGGACATGAAGAACGTCCTCGCCAAGGTTACCGACAGCGGCAATCCACACGTGCTTCTGACCGAGCGCGGAGCCTCGTTCGGCTATAACACGCTGGTGTCCGATTTCCGAGCACTGCCGATTATGGCCGAGATGGGCGCCCCGGTGATCTTCGACGCCACCCATTCGGTGCAGCAGCCGGGCGGGCAGGGGGGCTCCTCGGGTGGCGACCGCCGCTTCGTCGAGACGCTGGCGCGGGCGGCCGTCGCCGTCGGCGTCGCCGGCCTGTTCATCGAGACCCATGAAGACCCGGACAATGCGCCATCCGACGGGCCGAACATGGTGCCGCTCGACCGGATGCCGGAATTGCTGAAGCGGTTGCAGGCGCTCGACGCGGTGGCGAAGTCCTTCGGCTGAGACCGACGGGAAAACGGTTCACGCCCGCGCCGTCGTGGTCTAAAAGCCCTCCAGAGCGACCTAGCAACTGGAGTGGGCCCGTGACCGCCATCATCGATATCATCGGACGTGAAATTCTCGACAGCCGCGGCAATCCGACGGTCGAGGTCGACGTCCTTCTCGAAGACGGTTCGATGGGCCGGGCGGCGGTTCCCTCCGGCGCTTCCACCGGCGCCCATGAGGCCGTTGAGCTGCGCGACGGCGGCTCGCGCTATCTCGGCAAGGGCGTCGAGCAGGCGGTCGCGGCGGTGAACGGCGAGATCTTGGAGGCGATCGCGGGTCTCGAAGCCGAGGACCAGATGCGCATCGACGCGGCGCTTCGCTCGCTCGACGGCACGCCCAACAAGAGCCGCCTCGGCGCCAACGCGATTCTCGGCGTTTCGCTGGCCGTTGCCAAGGCCGCGGCCGACGCGTCGGGCCTGCCGCTTTATCGCTACGTCGGGGGCGCCTCGGCCCATGTCTTGCCGGTGCCGATGATGAACATCATCAATGGCGGCGCCCACGCGGACAATCCAATCGATTTTCAAGAATTCATGATCATGCCTGTCGGCGCGGAGCGCTTCGGCGAGGCGCTGCGGATGGGCGCGGAGGTCTTCCACACCCTCAAGAAAATGCTGAAGGAGGCCGGCCACAACACCAATGTCGGTGACGAGGGCGGCTTTGCGCCAGGGCTGGCGTCGGCCAAGGACGGGCTCGACTTCGTCATGCAGGCGATCGAGAAGGCCGGGTACAAGCCGGGCGAGGACATGTTCCTGGCGCTCGACTGCGCCGCGACCGAATTCTTCAAGGACGATGTCTACGATCTGGAAGGCGAGGGGCGGAAGCTGTCGCCGACCGATATGGCCGGGTATCTCGCCGAGCTCGCGGGCGCCTATCCGATCATCTCCATCGAGGACGGTATGGGCGAGGACGACTGGAGCGGCTGGAAGGCCCTGACCGACCAGATCGGCGGGACGGTCCAGCTCGTCGGCGACGATCTGTTCGTCACCAATTCCGAGCGCCTTCGCGAGGGCATCGACAAGGGCGTCGCCAATTCGATCCTCGTCAAGGTGAACCAGATCGGTACCTTGTCGGAGACGCTCGACGCGGTCGACGTTGCACATCGCGCCGGCTACAGCGCGGTGATGTCGCACCGCTCCGGCGAAACCGAGGATTCGACCATCGCCGACCTCGCGGTCGCGACCAATTGCGGGCAGATCAAGACCGGATCGCTGGCGCGTTCGGATCGGCTCGCCAAGTACAACCAGCTCCTGCGGATCGAGGAAGAGCTGGGCGACCAAGGCGTCTATGCCGGCCGCTCGATCTTGCGCCGGCGCGGCTGAACCGCGTGCCGCATTGACGTCGGCGACTTGGCACCGGCGGGGGCCATCCGCCGGTGCGTCTTTCATCATTTCGCCTCGTCCAACTCGTCGGCGACTTGGCCGTAGCTGATCAGGGCAAACAGCGTCGAGCCGCCCAGCACATTGCCGATGAGGGCCGGGACATAGAAGCCGGTGACCGCATCGACGAATGACAGATGGCCGGAAAAGACCAAGGCCATCGCTTCGACCGATCCCGCCACCACGTGGGACAAGTGGAACAGGGCGATGAGATAGGTCAGCAGCGCGATCACCAGGAACCCGGAGCGGCCGGCGGAGGGCAGCAGCCAGACCACCGTCGCCATCAGCCATCCCGCGGCAATGCCTCGCAGCAGCGTGTGGACGAAACCCGGTTCCATCGCTTCTTGCGAAATTTCGATCGCCGCCTCTGATATCTTCGGCAGATCGAGAATATCGATGGCGATCGCCGCGCCAAAGACGGTCGTTCCCACCATATTGGCGGCGAAGACGACGATCCAGAGGCGGGCGATCGCGAGGTGGCCGCGCCAGCTCGGCCGGGCCAGGATCGGCAGCGTCGCCGTCAGCGTGATTTCGGTGAACAGCTGCTGACGCCCGAGAATGACGATCAGGAAGCCGACCGCGTAGCCCCAGGAATCGATCAGCGGCCGCCAGTCGGTATCGGGCAGGTTGGCCCGGATCGCCGCTTGCGCGAAGACCGAAAATCCAATCGACAGCCCTGCCGCGAGGCCCGACCACCACAAGCTGCTTATCGGGCGCGACAGTTCGTCTTCGCCTTCCTGGCGAACCAACTCGTAGACGGCGACCGGCCGCAATTTCAGCCGGTCCTCGATTTGATGCCGCTCGCTATGGCTCAGCGGCGAGCCTTCTTCCTCCAGTCGCTGTTCGGTTGCGTCGCTCGAATGCCGAGGCTTGTCGGATGCCCCGTGTCTGCCCGCGACGCCTTCATGATCCGTTCGGTCCATCGTCCAATTATCCGTTGCTCGGACGGTGGAACTTAGGGCAGCGGTTAACGGGCGAGAACACCGGCGACCATCCGTGTCTGGACAATTCATGGCCAGGACGTGGTTTACGCTCTCTTAAGCGAGGCCTGCGATGGTGAGGGCAAGGAGCCAAGATGCGTACCATCCAAAAGCGACAGAGCCATGTCGGCCGCTTGATCGTGCCCGCGATCACGGTCAGCTTTCTGGCCTATTTCGCAATCCATGCCCAAAGCGGACGCTATAGCCTGGAGGCAAAGGCGGCCTTGAGCCGGGAGTTGGCCGAACGCGGTGCCAAGCTCGGTGAGGTGACTGAAGTCCGGGAACGGCTCGAGCAGCGGGTGCAGCTCCTCCATGATGGAACGCTCGAGCGCGACATGATCGACGAACGTGCGCGCCGGGCGCTCAATGTGACCACAGACGACGAGATCGTCATCCTTCGCTGACGGCCGCGAACCTACCGGCCCGAGTCCGGCTTTGGCGCTCCGTCAGGGACCGTCTGATTCTCTTTCAGCCCTGCTGCCATACGCCCCTGCACCGCAACAAAATAAATTAACAGATTTTCCGTTAATTTGCTGCATAGCGGCAATTAAACGAGAAATCCGTTAAACAGCCCTGCGTCGCTTGATGACGGCTGCGCGCCGTCTATACTCCCATCAGGATTTGTGGCCGCATGTCGGCAGGTCAAGACCGGGAGGCAGCATGGCGGCCAGGCAGAAGAAATCCCCCGCGGCGAAGGACGCGGGCGGAGCGAGCGCCCAGCAAAAGGGCGCGCCGGCGGATTCGTCCGCTGAAATTGTCAAGACGCTCCAGCATTTTGAACCGCCCAAGCCGGCGTCCTTTTCCAAGGATGGCGAACTTCAGGCCTATCGCGACATGCTGCTCATTCGCCGCTTCGAGGAAAAGGCCGGGCAGCTCTACGGTATGGGTTTCATCGGCGGTTTCTGCCATCTCTACATTGGCCAGGAGGCGGTGGTCGTCGGCATGCAGATGGCCCTGAAAGATGGCGATCAGGTCGTCACCGGCTATCGCGATCATGGCCATATGCTCGCCACCGGCATGGAAGCGCGCGGCGTGATGGCTGAATTGACCGGGCGTCGCGGCGGCTATTCCAAGGGCAAGGGCGGCTCGATGCACATGTTCTCGAAGGAGAAGAAATTCTTCGGCGGGCACGGCATCGTCGGCGCGCAGGTCTCGATCGGCACCGGGCTTGCCTTCGCCAACCGCTACAACGGCACGGACGCGGTCGCGGTGACCTATTTCGGCGATGGCGCCGCCAACCAGGGCCAAGTCTATGAGAGCTTCAACATGGCCTCGCTGTGGAAGCTACCGGTGATCTACGTCATCGAAAACAATCGCTATGCAATGGGAACCTCGGTCAACCGCGCCTCGGCCGAGACGGACTTTTCTCACCGCGGCCTGTCCTTCAAGATTCCGGGCATACAGGTCGATGGCATGGACGTTCGCGCCGTAAAGGCGGCGGGCGATCTCGCCGTCGAACATTGCCGCAAGGGCGACGGGCCGATCATCCTGGAGATGATGACCTATCGCTATCGCGGTCACTCGATGTCCGATCCGGCGAAATACCGCACGCGCGATGAGGTCCAGAAGATGCGATCGGAGTCCGATCCGATCGAGCAGGTCAAGCGGCGGCTCATGGAAGACCACGCCATGTCCGAGGACGACGTCAAATCCATCGACAAGGAGGTCCGCGAGATCGTCGCCGACGCGGCGGACTTTGGCCAGAACGATCCGGAGCCGGATGTGTCCGAGCTTTGGACCGATATCTACGCGGATGTACTTCCGCAGACGGCCGAGTAAGGGGACCAACGATGCCGACCGAAATTTTGATGCCCGCCCTGTCCCCCACCATGGAAGAGGGTAATCTGGCCAAATGGATCAAGCAGGAAGGCGACGACGTCGCGCCGGGTGATGTGCTCGCCGAGATCGAAACCGACAAGGCGACCATGGAGGTCGAAGCCGTTGATGAGGGCAAGCTTGGCAAGATCCTGATCGAAGCCGGTACCGAGGGCGTGAAGGTCAATACGCCGATCGCGCTGTTGCTGGTCGACGGCGAGGATGCGAGTGCGCTCGAAGGCGCGTCGTCCGGCGGGGCCGCGAAAAGCGCTGCGCAGAGTGCCGATGCCGAAGCGGGCGAAGCCAAGGTGAGCGAGCCGGCAGCCGAGGGGAAGGGCGACGGCGCGGCGGCGCGACGGGTGCCGGCCGAGGGCAAGGTCCATCCCGAGCCGGAGGACGATACCGGCGGGTTCGGCCAGGAGATTCCCGAAGGCACCGAAATGGTGGCGACGACCGTGCGCGAAGCGCTGCGCGACGCCATGGCCGAGGAACTGCGCCGCGACGAAACCGTCTTCGTCATGGGCGAGGAAGTCGCCGAGTATCAGGGCGCCTACAAGATCACTCAGGGGCTGCTCGACGAATTCGGCGAGCGTCGCGTGGTCGATACGCCGATCACCGAGCACGGCTTTGCCGGTCTCGGCGTCGGCGCCGCTTTCGCGGGGTTGCGGCCGATCGTCGAGTTCATGACCTTCAATTTCGCCATGCAGGCGATTGACCACATCATCAATTCGGCGGCCAAGACGCTTTACATGGCGGGTGGCCAGATGGGCTGTCCGATCGTCTTCCGCGGGCCGAACGGCGCGGCCGCGCGCGTCGCCGCCCAGCACAGCCAGGACTACGCCGCCTGGTATAGCCATATACCGGGCCTCAAGGTGGTGCAGCCCTACACGGCCGCCGACGCCAAGGGGCTTCTGAAATCGGCGATCCGCGATCCCAATCCTGTGATCTTTCTCGAGAACGAAATCCTCTACGGCCAATCGTTCGACATCCCGAAGATCGACGACTGGACCGTGCCGATCGGCAAGGCGCGCGTCCACAGGAAGGGTACGGACGTTACCATCGTCTCCTTCAGCATCGGCATGACCTATGCGATCAAGGCGGCAGAGGAATTGGCCAAGGACGGCATCGACGCCGAGATCATCGATCTTCGCACCATCCGGCCGATGGACATCGACACCGTCATTCGCTCGGTGAAAAAGACCAATCGCTGCGTCACGGTGGAAGAGGGCTGGCCGCAGGGCTCGATCGGCTCGCACATCGCGTCCGAGCTGATGGTTCGCGCCTTTGACCACCTCGACGCACCAGTCCTGAAGGTCTGCGGCAAGGATGTGCCGATGCCCTATGCGGCCAATCTGGAAAAACTGGCGCTGCCATCGGTCAAGGAAGTGATCGACGCGGTCAAGTCCGTCACTTATCGGGATTGACGCGATGCACGGCGGGACCGCGAACATCGGATCGAACGAGGCTGGCGATAGCCTCGTGATCATCCAGGATGTCGATGTCTCGCCGGCTGCGGTGTGGGACTGCCTGACCAAGCCCGAATGTTTCAAGAATTGGTGGCGCGAGGAATTGGAATTCGAGCCAAAGCACGGCGGTCGCTTCCTGGAGCCCTGGAAAGATCCGTCGGGACGGCAGCGGACCACGCGCGCGAAGGTCACCGCTTATCATCCCCCGCGCGGCTTCGTCATGGTCTGGGCCGACGAGGACTGGGACTTCGACACGGTGGTCTCGGTAACGCTTGAACCGCGGGGGAGCGGCACCCGCGTCACGATCGAACACCAGGGCTGGCACGCGGCGCCGGAAGCCGAGCGCGCCACGCTGCTGCTCGACCATCGCAGCGGCTGGTCGGCGCATGTCGCCAATCTGGCAGCCCACGCACAAGAACACGACGCCCGGCGTAAGGGCCATTGAGGAGACGTTCCGGATGCCGATCAACGTGACGATGCCCGCGCTCTCACCGACCATGGAAGAGGGCAACCTCGCCAAATGGCTGGTCAAGGAGGGTGACCAGGTGTCCTCCGGCGACATCATCGCCGAGATCGAGACCGACAAGGCGACGATGGAGGTCGAGGCCGTCGACGAGGGCACGGTCGCCAAGATCGTCGTCGCGGCCGGTACCGAGGGCGTCAAGGTCAACGAGATCATCGCCATCCTGGCCGCCGACGGCGAGAGCGCCGAGGACGCCGCGGCTGGCGGGGGCGCCTCGAGTGGGGCGAAGGCGCCTCAGGGCAATGGACAGGCCGGCGCGATCGAAGCCGATCCGCAGGCCGATGCGGCAGCGACGGGTTCTAAGGCCGATGCGAAGGATGCCGCAATGCGCGCCGACAGTCGCGCTTCGGGCGGAGCGGAGCCAGCGGCGTCCGATGGCGCCACGGGCGAGCGCGTCTTTGCCTCGCCGCTGGCGCGGCGACTGGCAAAGGACGCCGGCATCGATATTGGCACCGTCGAAGGCTCCGGCCCGCGTGGCCGGGTTGTAAAGACCGACGTGGAAGCCGCGGCCAAGGGCGGCGCCAGGAAGGCGGCGCGGGCCGAAACAGGCGCGGCTGCCGCGCCGCCAGCGACGGAGCCGATGGCCAAGGCCGCCAGCGACGATTCCATCCTCAAACTCTTCGAAGAAGGCTCCTACGAAAAGGTGCCGCACGACGGCATGCGCAAGACCATCGCCAAGCGCCTCGTCGAGGCGAAGACGACGATCCCGCATTTCTATCTGACGATCGACTGCGAACTCGACGCGCTCCTGGCGCTGCGCAAACAGCTCAACGACGCCGCTCCGATGGTCAAGGGCGACGCGGGCGACCGTCCCGCCTACAAGCTGTCGGTCAACGACATGATCATCAAGGCGATGGCGTTGGCGCTGAAGGCGGTGCCCACAGCCAATGTTTCCTGGACGGAATCCGCCATGCTGCAGCACAAGCACGCCGATGTCGGCGTCGCAGTGTCGATCGAGGGCGGGCTGATCACGCCGATCATCAGGCGGGCGGAGGAGAAGACCCTCTCGGCGATTTCCAACGAGATGAAGGATCTGGCCAAGCGCGCCCGTACGCGCAAACTGAAGCCGGAAGAGTACCAAGGCGGCACCACGGCGGTATCCAATCTCGGCATGTTCGGCATCAAGGACTTTGCCGCGGTCATCAACCCGCCGCACGCTACGATCCTGGCCGTCGGGGCCGGTGAGCAGCGGCCGGTGGTGAAAAACGGCGCGGTTGCCGTGGCGACAGTAATGAGCGCGACGCTGTCCACCGATCACCGGGCGGTCGACGGCGCGCTTGGTGCTGAGCTGATCGGGGCGTTCAAGCAGCTGATCGAAAACCCGATGTCGATGCTGGTTTGATGAGGCGCGAACGCTTTTTCGTGGCAGGGACTCGTTTGGCGTTTGGCGCGAGCCTTCTCTTCGGCCCGGCGACGTCTGCATCGGCCCAATCCTGGCCGAAAGCGGAAATGGCGCGCTATGCGCACTCATTTGCGGACAAGACATATGTCATGAAGCTGATGGGACTGGGAAACACGCTGGTCTACGCGGCGCCCGATCAACGCGCTTATGTGGTCCGCTCGATGACGTCGAAGGTCTATCCCGGGCGGTGGGAATTGACCTACAGCATGTCGCACCGGTCGATCGCGGCCTGTATCAAGGGCCCTGGGGCGAAGCTTTGCGCGCTGCAATCGAACGTCGCCGGATTCCCCGCTCGAAAAGGCGACGTCTTCGGCCTGTCGAACCGTCGATCGCTCACCCACCCGCTCCCCATTAGTTTCGGTTTTGCCGAGGTAGGGCGGGCGGCGCGATGAACGAACTTCGACTTTCGACGAAATATCAGCCGCGGGGCGCCCGATGAAGACGATACTCTGCTACGGCGACTCCCTGACCTGGGGTTACGACTCCGAAACCGGCCTGCGTCACGCCTTCGATGACCGCTGGCCGAACGTGCTCGCCAAGGCGCTCGGCGATGATTTTGTCGTCATCACCGACGCACTGAACGGCCGTACGACGGCCTTCGACGACCATACGGTCGCGGTCGAGCGCAACGGCGTGAAGACGCTGCCGACGGCGCTCGGCGCGCATCAGCCGCTCGATCTCGTCATCGTGCTTCTGGGAACCAACGATCTCAAGCGTCACACCGGCGGCGGGCGGGTGTTCGAATCCCGTCAGGGGTTGGAACGGATCGTCGAGATCATCCAGACCTTTGCCTATCAGCGCGGCTATGAAGCACCGAAGATCTTGCTTGTCGCGCCCCCGACCTTTTCGGAAACCATGGAGCCGGATTTCGCACTGCTGTTCGGCGACGGCGTCGAGGAATCCCAGCATTTCCGCTCGGCCATCACCAAGGTCGGCGAGGAATATGGCTGCGCGGTCTTCGATGCGGCGGAGGTCTGCGAAACCGTCTCACTCGACGGCGTCCATTTGGACGCGACACACACGCGCGCTCTGGGCGAGGCCTTGGTCGAGCCGGTGACAGCGATTTTGCGCGGAGCCGCCGACGGCTCGCCTGCCCAATCTCATCCGAGTGAGGAGACGAACCATGGCTGACACCTACGACATCCTGATCATCGGCGGCGGACCTGGCGGCTATGTCGCGGCGATCCGGGCTGCGCAACTCGGGTTCAAGACCGCAATCGTGGAGCGCGAGCACCTCGGCGGGATCTGTCTCAACTGGGGCTGCATCCCGACCAAGGCGCTGCTGCGCTCGGCCGAGATCTTTCACTATGCCGAGAACGCCAAGGACTACGGGTTGACGATCGCAAAGCCCGGTTTCGACATCGCCGCCGTGGTCAAGCGCTCGCGGGGCGTTTCAGCGCAGCTGAACGGCGGCGTCGGCTATCTGATGAAGAAGAACAAGATCGACGTCATCTGGGGCGAAGCGAAGATCGCCAAGGCCGGGAAGGGCGCCCCGGTCGAGGTGACGGTCGGCAAGATGAAGAAGCCGGCCGTGGAGCCGCAGAACCCGGTGCCGAAAGGCGTGCTCGGGGAGGGCACCTACAAGGCCAAGCATGTGATCGTCGCCACCGGCGCGCGGCCGCGCGTTTTGCCGGGCATCGAGCCGGACGGCGATCGCATCTGGACCTATTTCGAGGCGATGAAGCCGGCGGCGATGCCGAAGAGCCTCATCGTCATGGGATCGGGCGCCATCGGCATCGAATTCGCCTCCTTCTACCGCACGATGGGCGCCGAGGTGACGGTCGTGGAATTGCTGCCGCAGATCATGCCGGTCGAGGATGCCGAGATCGCGGGCGTCGCCCGCAAGCAGCTGGAAAAGCAGGGCCTCAAGATCCTCACCGACGCCAAGGTGTCGAAGGTGACGAAATCCGGGCAGACCGTCGAGGTGACCGTCGAGGCCAAGGGCGGCAAGACCGAGACGCTGAAGGCCGAGCGATTGATCTCGGCCGTCGGCGTCCAGGGCAATATCGAGGGGCTGGGACTCGAGGAAGCCGGCGTCGCGATCGAGCGCGGCATCGTCAAGATCGACGGCTTCGGCCGGACCAATGTCGCGGGCATCTATGCGATCGGCGATGTCGCCGGCCCGCCGATGCTGGCTCACAAGGCCGAGCATGAGGGCACGATCTGCGTCGAGAAGATCAAGGGGATGGATGTCCACCCCATGAAGAAGACGCAGATTCCCGGCTGCACCTATTGCCAGCCGCAGGTCGCCTCGGTGGGCCTGACGGAGGCCAAGGCCAAGGAGGCTGGCCGCGAGGTCAAGGTCGGTCGCTTCAACTTCAAGGGCAATGGCAAGGCGATCGCACTCGGCGAGCCCGAGGGGCTGGTAAAGACCGTGTTCGACGCCAAGACCGGCGAGCTACTCGGTGCGCATATGGTCGGCGCGGAAGTGACCGAACTCATCCAGGGCTTCGTCATCGCCATGGGCCTCGAGACCACCGAGGAAGAGCTGATGCACTCGGTCTTCCCGCATCCGACCCTGTCGGAAATGATGCACGAGAGTGTGCTCGATGCCTATGGACGTGTCATCCATATGTGAGGCTGAGGCTTGGGGGCAGCCCCCAAGCCGCTTCGTTTTCGACGGCGGGTCACGGTGTTCGGGATCGACATCCGCATTCTCGGCAAGAAGCGCGAGCTCGTGCCGCCGCGAAACGGATAATCCCGGGCTAACCGCTACCGATCACGGTCGTTCACAAAAAAGTCCCACGGCGAGCTTGGCAAAGAACAATTCGCCCTATCTTCATGCGAACGAAAATTTTGATGGAGATTCGTATGAGTTGGCTTGCAGCAATTATCGTCGGCGGCATCGCTGGTTGGTTGGCCGAAAAGGTCATGAAGAGCGACATGGGGCTTTTCATGAATATCATTCTCGGGATCGTCGGCGCCGTCGTCCTGAACCTGATCCTCGGACTCACGGGTCTGGTTGAATTTCAGGCAGGCGCATCGTTCTCGTTCTCCTATCTGATCGTGGGATTCATCGGCGCCTGCCTTTTGATCTTCATCTTCCGCGCGATTCGCGGCCGCACATAGCAGCCAAGCGCTTCGACGCGTTGCAACGGTGCCAAGGCGAGGCTAAGTAAGTCGCATGGTCACCGTGCTCGACAATCGCCTGTCGGCCGAGGTCAAGCCTCGGCCGCGGCATCCCGAAAAAGCCCATCGTCCGGATCAGGCGGCAAGTCTGAAAAAACCGGACTGGATTCGCGTCAAGGCGCCGGTGTCCAAGGGCTATTACGAAACCCGGGAAATTGCGCGTTCCAATAATCTCGTGACGGTCTGCGAGGAGGCCGGCTGCCCCAACATCGGGGGTTGCTGGGAAAAGAAGCACGCGACCTTCATGATCATGGGCGGGATTTGCACCCGTGCCTGCGCCTTCTGCAACGTCGCCACCGGTCTGCCCAAAGCGCTGGACGAAAGCGAACCGGAGAGCATTGGGCGCGCCGTTGCGGCGATGGGTCTGGCCCATGTCGTGATCACCTCGGTCGATCGCGACGATCTGCCCGACGGAGGCGCCGAGCATTTCGTCAAGACGATCCGCGCGATCCGGGCCGCGACGCCGGGAACGACGGTCGAAATCCTGACGCCGGATTTCCTGCGCAAACCCGGCGCGCTTGAAGCAGTGGTGGCCGCCAAGCCCGATGTCTTCAACCACAATCTGGAAACGGTGCCGTCGAACTATCTGACGGTTCGGCCCGGAGCCCGCTACTTCCATTCGATCCGCCTCTTGCAGCGGGTCAAGGAACTCGATCCGACGATCTTCACCAAATCCGGCATCATGGTCGGCCTCGGCGAGGAGCGGAACGAAGTGTTGCAACTGATGGACGACCTGAGGACCGCTGACGTCGATTTCCTCACCATCGGGCAATATTTGCAGCCGACCAAGAAGCACCACGCCGTGATACGCTACGTGACACCGGATGAGTTCGCGTCCTTTGAGACCGTGGCGCTGGCGAAAGGCTTCCTCGTCGTCGCGTCCAGTCCGCTGACTCGCTCGTCGCATCATGCCGGCGAAGATTTCGACCGGCTCAAGGCGGCGCGCCTTGCCCGCGAGGCCGCGGCCTAATATTGCGGAACCATGGCAAAGTTCGAGACGACGCGCCACGTGCGCCATAGCCCAGATGAAATGTTCGCGCTCGTTGCGGATGTCGAGACATATCCGGAATTCCTGCCGCTCTGCCAGCAGTTGGTCGTGCGCTCCCGACGCGAAAAAGACGGCAAGACCTTGCTCGTGGCCGACATGACGGTCGCCTACAAGATGGTTCGGGAAACCTTCTCGACGCAGGTCCTGCTCAAGCCCGCCGAACGCCGGATCGACGTGCAATATGTCGATGGACCGTTCCGGTTTCTTGACAATCGCTGGACCTTCGAGGCAGCCAGCGACGGCGGCTGCGACGTCAATTTCTTCATCGAATACGAGTTCAAGAGCCGGACCCTCGGCCTGCTGATGGGATCGATGTTCGACTTTGCCTTTCGGCGGTTCGCCAAGGCGTTCGAGGAGCGCGCCGACGCAATCTACGGTTTCGATACCCGCGCGACGGAGTCTCAGCAGGCCGGCTGAGATTCCGTCGCTTCCAGTAACAGATCGAGCGCGACGCTGACGCTGGCATCTCGGATGGCAGAACGGCCGAGGTCACCGAAGCGTTTTTCGAGGTGTCGTGTCATACCGTTGCCCGAGCATGCGAAATGCACCAGGCCGACGGGTTTTGCTGCCGAACCGCCATCTGGGCCGGCGATGCCGGTGACCGATATGGCGACATCCGCGTTCGAGGCCCGCAAGGCGCCCTCGGCCATCTGCCGCGCGACGGTTTCAGACACCGCGCCGTCGGCCGTCAGACTGGCCGGATCAATACCGATCATCGCGATTTTGGCCTCGTTCGAATAAGTCACGAACCCGCGGTCGAGGACAGCCGAAGACCCGGCGATATCCGTCAGGACGGCCGCGATCATCCCGCCCGTGCAGGACTCGGCGGTGACGATCTTCAGGCCAAGCGCGGTGTAGGCCTCGATGATCCGTTGCGCCTTGCCTGCGATCTCGCCGGCATTCTCCGTCACGCGCTGTCTCCATAAGCGACGCTCGCCGTGGCGATCGCCGCGATGCCCTCCTGTCGCCCGACGAAGCCGATGGTTTCGTTGGTGGTCGCCTTGACCGAAACCCGGTCGAGGTCGATTCTGGCTATCTCCGCGATCGTCTGCCGCATCGTCTCGCGATGCGGCGCGATCTTCGGCGCCTCGCAGATCAGCGACACATCGGCATTCATGATCCGTCCCCCTTTCGCGCGCACGATCTCCACAGCCTTCGCCACGAAGAGATGCGACGGCGCGCCTCGCCATTGCGGATCGCTCGGCGGGAAATGGTCGCCGATGTCGCCCGCCCCGCAGGTGGCGAGCAAGGCGTCGGTGAGCGCGTGCAGCCCGACATCGGCATCGGAATGTCCGGACAGCGCGCGATCATGGGCGATCCGCACGCCGCACAAGGTGACGTGGTCACCATCGACCAGCTGGTGGACGTCATAGCCATTGCCGGTTCTGACATCGATCATGCCCGGGGCTCTCCTCAATCGTTCGTCTGCCGAGGCGATATCACGCGCGGTCGTCAGTTTCACATTGTCGGGCGAGCCGTCGACGAGCCGCACGGCAAGCCCGGCCCATTCTGCGATCGAGGCGTCGTCGGTGAAATCGGTCCGGCCGGAGCGGGCGGCTTGGTCGTGCGCGTCGCGGATCGGGACGAAGGGGAATCCCTGCGGCGTCTGTGCGGCAAACAGTTGCCGCCGGTCGACCGTCGTAGCGATCAGCCCGGCCTCGGCGCAACGTTTCAGCGTGTCCGCTACGGGCAGCGCCGGGATGGCCCCGGCGGTATCGCAGAGAGCCGCCAGCGTCCGATCGATCAGCGCCGCGTCGATGAAGGGGCGCACGGCGTCGTGGATGACGACGCGATCCGGCGGCGTCTCGGCCAGGGCAGCCAGTCCAAGACGGACCGATTCCTGGCGGGTCGGACCGCCGGTGACGACTTGCAGGTCGTCGTCGGCATCGCTCCCAAGGGCTTTACGCAGCAGGTCTCTGTCATCGGGGTGGATGACCAGAACCAGGCGGTCAATGGCCGGATGCGAACGGAGATTATCGAGGGTCCGAGCCAGAATGGACCGTCCCGCGATGCAGCGATATTGTTTCGGCCCTTCATGGGATTGGCCGGCCCGTTCGCCGCGCCCCGCGGCGACGACGATCGCCGCGACAGTGGGTTTCATTCTGGCCATTCCTCCCTTGTGTTCCCAGTCTGAATCACGGATGCGAATGACTTCGCAAGTGCAACATGCTTGTCATTTGAGCACGCCTCGATAAAGTGCAGCCTAATGATGCGAGAATCGACACATCCTGGAAAGAGCTCCGAAACCGGCGCTTCGCGAGCCACCCCGCGCGGTGTCGATCAACCGCTGTCGGTTGGGCCGAACCGCCTGGATAACCGCGTCTTCCTGGCGCCTTTGTCAGGCATTTCCGACGTTGCGTTTCGTCGTCTCGCGCGCCGATTCGGCGCCGGGCTGGTTGTATCCGAAATGGTCGCCAGCGGCGAATTCGTCAAAGGTTGCGACGCGAGTGCGATGCGTGCGATGCGGGACGGATCTGGCACCCATGCCGTTCAGCTCGCCGGCCGCGATCCGAGGTGGATGCGCCAGGCGGCCGAACGGCTGGCGGACCTCGGCGCCGACATCGTCGACATCAACATGGGATGTCCGGCGAAAAAAGTCGTCGGCGGATTGTCCGGCTCGGCACTGATGCGCGAACCTGATCTCGCGTTGCGAATCATTGACGCGACCGTCGCCGGCGCCGGCGATATTCCGGTGACGCTGAAGCTGCGGCTCGGTTGGGATCGCGCCTCGATCAACGCTCCCGAACTTGCAGCGAGGGCCGAGGCGGCGGGCGTGCGGATGATCACCGTGCATGGGCGGACCCGCGCCGATTTCTATGAGGGAAAAGCCGACTGGCCGGCGATCGCGGCGGTGCGGGACGCGGTCACCGTGCCGGTCGTCGCCAATGGCGATCTCACCCATTCACATCAACTGGAACCGATGCTGGCATCGAGCCGGGCCGATGCCGTCATGGTCGGTCGCGGGGCGCAGGGACGGCCGTGGCTGCCGGGGCTTCTCGTCGGCAGGGTCGGCTTGAAGGACCTGTCCGCCATCCGCCTGTTCGATCTCGTCGAGGAGCACTACGATATGATGCTGGCCCACTACGGCTTGAAGGTCGGCGTCCGCCATGCGCGCAAGCATCTGGGCTGGTACCTCGACCGTTTCGGCGCAAGCGTCGGGCCGATCACGGCGGCGGATAGAGTGTCGGTCATGGCGGGTCGTGAGCCGGCGGGCGTCGTCGTCTGCCTGCGGCGTCTGTTTGGCGACGCTCGCCTGTCCGATGTGGAGCCGACCTTCCAGCATGATTTCCTTCGCGATGCGGCCTGACCTGTGACAATCCCGTTCGATTCCCCTGTCATTGCGTCGGAACACACGTGCATCCTCAATGCCTTGCCGCATCCCGTCGTCGTCCTCGATCGCGATGGGCATTTCCGGTTCGCCAATTCCGATGCCGAGCAGTTCTTTTCGGCCGCCATGGCCAGTCTCGCCAAACGGCGGATCCAGGACTTCGTGCCGGTTGACAGCCCGCTTTTCGCCCTGATCGAGCAGGTCCGCCAGCAGCAGGGGCGGATCAGCGAGTATCGCGTCGACCTTTCGTCGCCGCGCCTCGGCGGTGAACGGCTGGTCGATCTTTACGTCTCGAACCTGCCGGACGAGCCCGACCTCGTCGTGGTAATGATCCAGTTGCGCTCCATTGCCGAGAAGATGGACCGCCAGCTGACCCATCGATCCGCCGCCCGTTCGGTCACCGGGCTGGCGGCTATGCTGGCCCATGAAATCCGCAACCCGCTGTCCGGGATCAAGGGCGCGGCGCAACTTCTGGCCACTTCGGCCAGCGACGATGACCGAGGATTGACCCGGCTGATCCAGGAGGAGAGCGATCGGATCGTCAAGTTGGTCGACCGGATGGAAGTGTTCTCCGACCAGCGACCGATCGAGCGATCGGCGGTGAACATTCATTCGGTCCTGGAGCATGTGAAGATGCTCGGCAAAAGCGGCTTTGCTCGGGATATCAAGATCGCCGAACTTTACGACCCGTCGCTGCCGTCGGTCCTGGCCAACCGGGATCAACTGGTGCAGGTCTTCCTCAATCTCCTGAAGAACGCGGCGGAAGCCGTGAATGGTCGCGATGGCGGCGAAATCCGCCTTTCGACCGCCTTCAAGCCCGGCGTCCGGCTGTCGGTTCCCGGCACCAAGGACCGCGTCACCCTGCCGTTGGAATTCGCCGTCGAGGACAACGGCGCGGGCGTGCCGGAGGACATCCGCCAGCACATCTTCGATCCCTTCGTGACGACCAAGCCGAGCGGTTCCGGACTCGGACTTGCCCTGGTCGCGAAGATCGTCGGCGATCATGGCGGCGTCATCGAATGCGAGTCGCAGCCGGGGCACACGATCTTCCGCGTTCTGATGCCGGCCTGGCGCGAAGCGCGAAAACCCGACGAGGACGGTCTGCCTGTCGGGGCGGAAATCTGAGGACACGGGAATGAGTATGCAGATCCTCGTCGCCGACGATGACTCGGCCATCCGCACGGTGGTCTCGCAAGCGCTGATGCGCGCCGGGTTCGAGGTGCGCGTCACCTCGAACATCGCGACGCTGTGGCGGTGGATTTCGGCTGGTGAGGGCGATCTCGTCATCACCGACGTGCTCATGCCCGACGGCAACGCCTTCGACACGCTGCCGCGGATCAAGAACTCGCGACCGGACCTTCCGGTGATAGTCATGAGCGCCCAGAACACCTTCATGACGGCGATCAAGGCGTCGGAGAAGGGCGCCTATGACTACATTCCCAAGCCCTTCGATCTGACCGAACTGGTCGCGATCGTGCGCCGGGCGCTGTCCGAGCCAAGGCCCGGGGCCAAGACGAGCGCGCCGGAAGAACTCCAGGATTCCATGCCGCTGGTGGGCCGTTCGCCGGCGATGCAGGACATCTACCGGGCGCTGGCCCGAATGATGCAGACCGATCTCACGGTGACGATCACAGGGGAATCGGGCACTGGCAAGGAACTTGTCGCCCGCGCGCTTCACGATTATGGACGGCGGCGCAAGGGGCCGTTCGTCGCCATCAACATGGCGGCCATCCCGCGCGAACTGATCGAATCCGAGCTGTTCGGCCATGAGAAGGGTGCTTTTACCGGAGCGCAGGCGCGCACCAGCGGCCGTTTCGAGCAGGCCGAGGGCGGAACGCTGTTTCTCGACGAAATTGGCGATATGCCGATGGAAGCGCAGACCCGACTTCTGCGGGTGCTCCAACAGGGCGAATACACCGTCGTCGGAGGGCGCACGCCGATCGCCACCGACGTGCGCATCGTGGCCGCCACCAACAAGGATCTGCGCCAGTTGATCGGCCGAGGATTGTTTCGCGAGGATCTGTTCTATCGGCTCAACGTCGTGCCTTTGCGGCTGCCACCGATGCGCGAGCGCATCGAGGATCTTGGCGATCTCGCAAGGCATTTCTTCGCCCAGGCCGAAAAAGAAGGACTGCCGCGAAAGACGCTGAGCCAGGGCGCGCTCGACGTCATGCGCCGCTACCCTTGGCCCGGCAATGTCCGTGAGTTGGAGAACCTCGTTCGCCGCCTGTCGGCGCTCTATCCGCAAGACGAGATATCGGCCGAATTGGTCGAACACGAATTGTCCAATGATGCCCCCAGCTCTCCGGGTATCGACAGCGATGGCGGCAATCCGATCGATCTCAGCGTGGCGGTGGAACGATATCTCGGCGACTATTTCGCCTCGTTCGGGGATGGTTTGCCCCCGCCAGGTTTGCATGAACGGATTTTGCGAGACGTGGAGTATCCGCTGATCGCCGCGGCTCTCGCCGCAACGCGCGGAAATCAGGTCCGGGCGGCCGATCTGTTGGGCGTCAACCGAAATACCCTGCGCAAGAAAATCCGCGATCTTGATATTTCCGTCGTCCGCTCGATCAGATAACTGGATATCTGCTGTATTTCGTTGCAGATTGGACACAATCCGTTGCTGAGTAGCAACGTGATCATCATTTGCGGCGAATCATGACTTCTAACCCGGTGCAATCAGAAAGCGAGGTTCCGTTCCTGTTGGAGCGGCGGCGATTCATGCTTGTTCCGGGCCTTCTGGCCGTCGTGGGCGCACTGGTGACGGGAGCGATTTCCTTCGTCGTCCTCATGGGACTGACGCCGATCGCGCCGACCGACACGATCGTGACGATCGCGACGGTGGTCAACGGCGCCTTCGTTGTGATCCTCTGCGTTCTGATCGGCCGGGAAGTCATGCGCATGGTCCGGGCGCGACGGCAGGGGAAGGCCGCGTCGCGTCTGCACGTTCGCATCGTCTTGCTGTTTTCCATCGTCGCCGCGCTGCCGGCGCTGCTGGTGGCGATCGTGGCCGGGATCACGCTCGATCTCGGCCTTGATCGCTGGTTCGAAATTCGCACTCGCACCATCGTCGAGTCCTCGATCAGCGTGGCGCGGGCCTATGTCAACGAGAACGCCCGCAACCTCCAGGGCTCGACGCTGTCGATGGCCTACGACCTGGATCAGCAACGGCGGTTGTTCGGCCTCGATCCGACCGGCTTTCAGAATCTGATGACTGACCAAGCCAAGGGACGCTCCCTGCTCGGGGCACAGCTTTTGCGGCCGGACGGCACGCCATTCCTGGCGGCTGACGTCGCGGTCGAACGGCCGCTTCCGATCCCCCCGGACGACGCTCTGAAACAGGCGGCGGAGGGCAACCTGGTCTTTATCCCCCCCGGCGTGACCAACCTTGTTGGCGCAATCATCAAGCTGCGGCAGATCGCGAACGTCTATCTCTACACCGTGCGCGCCGTCGATCCGGAGGTGATCGCCGCCTTGCGGTTGATGGAGGAACGTTCGGCGGAGTATTCAAGCCTCCAATCCAATCGCTTCGGCCTCCAGGTCGCCTTCGCGCTTTTGTATCTCGGGATCACGTTGATCGTCCTGTTGTCGGCAATCTGGACCGGAATCGGCGTCGCCGACCGGCTCGTCCGACCGATCCGAATGCTGATGGGCGCCGCCGACGAGGTCAGCGACGGCAATCTGTCCATATCGGTTCCCGTGCGCGCGTCCGACGGCGACGTCGGATCACTGGCGAACACATTCAACAACATGATCCTGCAGCTTCGCAGCCAGCGTGCGGAACTGGTTCACGCCAAGGATGTTATCGACGAACGCCGCCGCTTTACCGAGGCCGTTCTGTCGGGCGTGACCGTCGGAGTGATCGGTGTCGAACGAGATGGCACGGCGACGATGGTCAACCCGTCGGCCGAACGCATTCTCGATGTGGAATCGCGGCTGGTGGTGGGCCGAAATCTCGATGAGATGTTTCCGCTCATCGGCCGAATCTACCGCGCCGCATCGATATCGTCGCGGCCGGAGTACCAAGAGGAAGTCAAGCTGCGCATCCGAGACCGAGAAAGGACCCTGGCGATCCGGATCACGTTCTCCGAGGCAGCGGAGGAGGCCCAGTCGAGCGTGGTGACGATCGATGACATCACCGACCTTGTCGAGGCCCAACGTTCGTCAGCCTGGGCGGACGTCGCGCGTCGCATCGCCCATGAGATCAAGAACCCGCTCACCCCGATCCAGCTGTCCGCCGAACGTATCCGGCGCCGCTACGGCAAACGCGTCGAGGACGATCGGGAAGTCTTCGACCGGTGCATCGAAACGATCGTGCGACAGGTCTCCGATATCGGCCGCATGGTCGACGAATTCTCCACCTTCGCGCGGATGCCGAAGCCGAAGATGGAAGCCAAGGACCTTCGCGAAGCGCTGCGCGAGGCGGTGTTCATGCGCGAAATGGGCGACCACGGGATTGCCTTCGAGGCCAATATTCCAGATCAGCCCATGCTCGGTTCCTATGACATCCGGTTGCTGTCACAAGCGTTTGGAAATCTGGTGAAGAACGCGGTCGAGGCGCTCGAGGCAACCGAGGATGTCGAGGGTCGCATCGTCATCCGCGCGGAGCCGGGCCGGGACCGTCACATCGTCGAAATCATCGACAACGGTCGCGGATTTCCGCGCGAGGATCGAGATCGTCTGCTTGAGCCCTACATGACGACACGCGAGAAGGGTACGGGGCTCGGCCTGGCGATCGTCCGGAAGATTATCGAGGATCACGGCGGAACCATCGCCCTCGACGATGCGCCGGACCAGCCTCAAGGCGCATTGGTACGTATTACCTTGCCGGCGATGGAGACTGCCGTCGAGCAGAACGAAGAAGAGACGGAAGAAAGGACAGGTGAGACCGATGGCATCGGACATCTTGATCGTCGATGACGAAGCCGACATCCGCGAACTGGTAGCGGGGATTCTCGAGGACGAGGGTCACGAAACGCGGACGGCCGGCGGCTCGGATGCGGCGCTTCAGTCGATTGCCGACCGGGTGCCGCGGCTGATCTTTCTCGATATCTGGCTGCAAGGCAGCCGGCTGGACGGGCTTGACCTCCTTGACGCCATCAAGGCCCAGCATCCCGAGGTTCCGGTGGTCATGATTTCCGGACACGGCAATATCGAGACGGCCGTGTCGGCGATCCGCCGCGGCGCCTACGATTACATTGAAAAGCCGTTCAAGGCCGACCGGCTGATCCTGGTGGCCGAACGGGCGCTGGAGACCTCGAAGCTGAAACGCGAGGTTTCGGAGTTGCGCCGACGTTCGTCCGATTTCGCCGAATTGATCGGCAAGTCGCACCCGATGAATCAGTTGCGGACGCTGATCGAGCGGGTCGGCCCGACCAACAGCCGAGTGATGATCCTTGGCGCCTCCGGTTCCGGCAAGGAAATGGTGGCGCGCGCGATCCACGCCGGCTCGAGCCGCGCCGACGGACCCTTCGTCGCTCTCAACGCGGCCGCCATCATGCCCGACCGCATGGAAGTGGAACTCTTCGGCACGGAGACGCCGCCGGGGGTCGAGCGCAAGGTCGGGGCGCTCGAGGAGGCCCATGGAGGCGTCTTGTATCTCGACGAGGTCGGCGACATGCCCCGCGAGACCCAGAACAAGATCCTGCGCGTTCTCACCGAACAGACGTTCGAGCGGGTCGGCGGGTCCAAGCGGGTGAAAGTCGACGTCCGGATCATTTCGTCGACCGCGCAGAATCTGGAATCGATGATCGCCGACGGAATATTCCGCGAGGATCTCTACCATCGGCTCGCCGTGGTCCCGATCGTCGTCCCACCGCTCGCCGACCGACGCCAGGACATTCCGCTGCTCATGGACGCCTTCATGACGCAGATCAGCGAGCAGACCGGCATCAAGCCGAAGGCCATCAGCCCCGAGGCAATGGCGGTCTTGCAGTCCAGCGACTGGCCCGGAAACGTCCGGCAACTGCGCAACAATGTCGAACGACTGATGATCCTGTCCAGGGATGGCGACGCGGAAACGGAAATCTCGGCGGACATGCTGCCGCGTGAAGTCGGCGAAATGCTGCCACGCACGCCCAGTCAGTCGGATGGCCAGATCCTGGCCCTGCCGCTGCGCGACGCGCGCGAAGTGTTCGAGAAGGAGTATCTCGTCGCGCAGATCAATCGCTTCGGCGGCAATATTTCCCGCACGGCGGAGTTTGTCGGCATGGAGCGGTCTGCCTTGCACCGTAAGTTGAAGTCGCTTGGCATCTGACGACGTGGGCCGACGCGGGGCGACGGACAGGGAAGGCAGGGGGCACCGCGCTCTCCCACGGCAGCTGACAGGCAAGATCAGGCCTCGGCAGAGCCGGCACCCTTTGCGCAAAACCTCTCGAGCCGATATGGACGCCTGTGGTGATCGGCTCGCTGGTCGGCAAGAGAGGCGCATTCCATGAGAGTGGTGATTTGTGGCGCGGGCCAAGTCGGCTATGGCATCGCCGAGCGCCTTGCATCCGAACGCAATGACGTGTCGGTGATCGACACGTCGCGCTCGCTCGTCCAGGCGATCCGCGACAATCTCGATGCGCGCGGCTTCGTCGGCCACGGGGCTCACCCGGACGTATTGGCCGAGGCCGGCGCCGAGCAGGCGGACATGATCATCGCGGTGGCACTGCATGATGAGGTCAACATGGTGGCCTGTCAGGTCGCTCACTCGCTGTTCAATGTTCCGACCAAGATCGCGCGCATCCGATCCCAGAGCTATTTGCGCTCGCACTGGCAGGATCTGTTCTCGACCGACAACATGCCCATCGACGTCATCATCTCACCGGAGGTCGAGGTCGGAGAGATGGTGCTGCGACGGATCGCCCTTCCTGGGGCGATGGATGCCGTGCGGTTTGCCGACGATACGATCGCCATGGTCGCGATCGAATGCCGCGACGATTGTCCGGTCGTCGACACGCCGCTCGATCAGCTTACCGACCTGTTTCCCGATTTGAAGGCAACCGTCGTCGGGATCTGGCGCGGGGATCGGCTGTTCATTCCGACCTCGAACGACCAGATGGTGGCCGGCGACATCGCCTATGTCGTCGCCGAGCGTTCCCATGTGCGCCGAACCCTCGGTCTTTTCGGACACGAGGAGCCCGAAGCCGGCCGCATCGTCATTGTCGGCGGCGGTAATATCGGCCTTTACGTCGCGCAGCAGATGGAGCGCCGCAATCTCGGCGCCAAGGTTCGTGTCATCGAGGCGGACCACGAACGTGCGGTCACCATCGCCGACACATTGAAGCGAACCATCGTTCTGCACGGCAGTGGTCTCGATCAGGTGATCCTCAATGAGGCTGACATCAACCAGAGCGATCTGCTGGTTGCGCTGACCAATGACGACAAGGTCAATATCCTCGCGAGCGTCATGGCCAAGCGGCTCGGTTGCGGCGGCAATCTGACCTTGCTCAACAACCCCGACTACCAGGGTTTCACCCGAACGCTGGGAATCGACGCCTTCATCAATCCGCGGTCAGTTACCATCTCGCGGGTTCTGCAGCATGTGCGGCGCGGACGAATCCGCGCGGTACACTCGATCCAGAACGGCGTGGCGGAAGTAATCGAGGCCGAGGCGCTGGAGACCTCGCCGCTGGTCGGCAAGCCGCTGCGCGAACTGGATTTGCCGGAGAACTTGCGGATCGGCGCGATCTATCGCAATGGCGAGTTTGTCCGACCCAGTGGGCAAACCAAGATCAAGGCGAAGGACCGCGTCGTGATATTCGCGACCGCCAGCGCCGTCCGTCATGTCGAGCAGCTGTTCCGGGTAAGTCTGGAGTTTTTTTGATCCCGTCGCTCTGCGACAGGCGGATCCTCGGCCAGGCGGCCGGGTTTTTTGTTAGGGTCGAGGTTGCGGGGAGAAGCTTCGACGCCGTAAGCGCTCCAGGTAGAGACCGAGCGAAACGCACGGATCGACAGCCGCCAGGCGGTCGTTGCCGCGGCCAATAAGAATAGGAAAAGGACAAGGTTTGATGCCTGAACGCACCCAGAATCTGCAGGATCTCTTTCTCAATACGGTTCGGAAGCAAAAGATTTCGCTGACGATCTTCCTCGTCAACGGCGTGAAATTGACCGGCGTGGTGACGTCATTCGACAATTTCTGTGTCCTGCTGCGGCGCGACGGGCATTCCCAGTTGGTCTACAAGCATGCGATCTCAACGATCATGCCCTCGCAGCCGGTCAACATGTATGACGGCGACGAAGACGGGAAGGCGTGATTGGCCGAACATAAGGAATCCAGACCAAAGGGTCCGATCGAACACGGCAGTGTAGTAACGCGCGCCGCGGTTTTCGTGCCGGTCTTCAAGCAGTTTCAGTCGCCGGACGAGGCAAACCACGGCAGCTCCGATCTGGCGCGCCGGAGCGACGATGCGCGATTGGAGGAGGCGATGGGCCTGGCCGCCGCGATCGGACTCGATATCGTCGCTAGCGGCGTCGTCAGCGGCGTTCGGCCGCGCCCGGCGACGCTGATTGGGGCAGGCAAGGTTGAGGAACTGAAGGGGCTCGTGGCGAGCGAGGACATCGGTCTGATCGTCATCGACCATCCGCTGACGCCAGTCCAGCAGCGCAACCTCGAAAAGGAACTCGACGCGAAAGTCCTCGACCGAACCGGGCTCATCCTTGAGATATTCGGCCAACGGGCCAGAACAAAGGAGGGTCGGCTTCAGGTCGAACTGGCGCATCTGAACTATCAACGCGGCCGGCTCGTACGCAGCTGGACCCATCTCGAGCGACAGCGCGGCGGCGCCGGGTTTCTGGGCGGCCCCGGTGAAACCCAGATCGAATCCGATCGCCGCCAGCTGCAAGAGCGCATCAAACGGCTGGAAAAGGATCTGGAGGCGGTGCGGCGCACACGTCAGTTGCATCGCGCCAAGCGCAAGAAAGCGCCGCATCCGGTGGTGGCGCTGGTCGGTTATACGAATGCCGGCAAATCGACGCTTTTCAACCGGTTGACCGGCGCGGACGTCTTTGCCAAGGACCTGCTGTTCGCGACCCTCGATCCCACCCTGCGCCGTGCGACGCTTCCCCACGGGACCGAAATCATGTTTTCCGATACCGTGGGTTTTGTGTCCGACTTGCCGACCCATCTCGTCGCGGCGTTTCGGGCAACCCTGGAGGAGGTGATCGAAGCCGAGATCGTTCTGCATGTCCGCGACATGGCCGATCCCGACACCTTGGCGCAGGCCGAGGACGTGCGGAAAATTCTACGCGATCTCGACATCGACGCCGACGACAGCGATCATGTCGCCGAGGTCTGGAACAAGATCGACCTGCTGGACGAGCCCGCCAGGCAACATTTGGCGACGGTCCGCGAGGGTCAGCAAGTGCCTCAGGCCACCCACCTTGTCTCGGCGATCACCGGCGAAGGCGTGCCCGAGCTTTTAGCGGACATCGAGCGGCGCATCGCCGGCCGCCTCCGCGAAGTGAGCATCGAGGTTGCGCCGGACGGCATGGGGGTTCTGCCTTGGATCTACCAGAATTCATCGGTGACCGGCAGAAAGGACCGCGATGACGGCTCGGTGGCTCTCAGCGTCGAGATGACGGTCCAGGCGCAGACGGAACTACGACGACTAAGCGAACAATTAGCCGGAATAGAGATTCGATAAGCCGGATAGCAATAATCGATCAATCGCACTTCGCTGGCTTCGCCGATATCGTGGCCCTCGCCAAATCATCGACCGAAACGGAAAGCGATCGGCGCGAAACACACCAATTCGACGAGCCAGGATACCTAGCACTACTTTGGCACTTTTGGTTTGTCGGTTTCTGCGATGAGCATTTCACAATGAGGGCATCGCAGGGGCGGAGGTCGTGCGAAGAGATCGAGGATGGCTTGCCTGATCGCCGGCATGCTGGGTTGTGGCGGCGGACCTGTGACTCTTTTTTTTCCGTCCCGCTGCTTTGAGGCGGCGGGATTGGAGGAAGGCGTAGGCGATCATCGTCATCAAGACATGTCGGTGTAATCCCGTCCAGGATCGGCCTTCGAAGTGGTCGAGTCCAAGCTCTTCCTTGAGTTGCTGGTGCGCCTGTTCACAGATCCATCTGGCCTTGATGGCAGCGGCGAGCATCCTGATGGTGGCATCGCCTGGCAGGTTCGACACATAGTATTTCTGCTCTCCGGTCGACCGCCGCTCGCCGACGAGCCAGACTTCGTCGCCAGGCATGGCCTGGACGCGGCCGTCGTACATCCTGTGCCTATGGCCATCGGCAAGCCGGACACGGCGGGCGGCGAAGCGGCAGGACAGTCGGCCCTTGGTGCCCTGTCGCCAGCTGACCTTTCGCCATTTCTCTCCGGCCAACATCGTCTCGGCGGAAACCGGAGGCTGGTCAGGAATGTGGTATTTGCGGCGATTTCCGGTTTTGGCGACAGGAAAGATCAGGGCAATTTCGGCTGGGTAGACATTCTGGCGGCGCGACAAACCCACCGCCCATTTGAGGCCGCGCTCGTTCAAAGCCTGGCGGAAAGGCCCGCTTGATCCATATCCTGAATCGGCGAGCACGCAGCCGAAACGCACCCCGGAGGCGATGACACGGTCGATCTCCTCGATCGCGATCTCCGGTTTTGTCACCGCAGCCTGTCGATCCTTCGGTACGCGGGCCCGCACCATGCGCTCGGGATCGTTTGTCCAGGTCTCCGGCAGAAACAGCCGCAGCCCTACCATCACCGGCACCTCGCGCGATGCCAGCGTCACCGAAACCAGAGACTGACAGTTGGCCGTCTTCCCAAGCGCGGAGGCGTATTGTGGCGCAACGCCAACCGAGTGACGCCCCTTCTTCGGCAACGCGGTGTCGTCGATGATCAACCAGGCACTGTCGCCGCCGACCAATTTGTCGGCTTCGACGAGAAGCGCTGCTTCAAGGGGCGCTGCATCCCAAAACGCCACTGCCGATGAAATGATGAAGCTGGTCGTAGCTCACGCCGCCGTCACGTGCCGCCATCGGCTGAATGCTCTTGCGATCGCCAGGGCCAATCAGCCCCGCGATATAGGCCGGGCACATCCGTGCCCGCGTCTTGTGCCGCAGCGCCGCGGAAAACGGCGTCAGCCAGCGCTGCAGTTCAGCTTGCCAGTTCCTGTCCATGGCCGGCCCTCCAAAAAGCCGACCTCCTATGAATCATCGAAAACCCATCCTGGGAATCTCTAAAATCGTCGCGCGCTAAAAATATGCCAAAGTAGTGCTAGCCCATAGGATATGTTGATGCGAGACCTGCGGCGGCGGGTGTTAAGCGCCGGTGCCGATCAGCATGAATGCGGGAATGTCGTCGCCGAAGCCGACCGGGGCGTTGCCGTCGTCAGTCCGCGCGCGACTGGCAGGCTGCGACGATCGGGAGCGGGGAGCAGCCGGTCTGGCGCGTTCGCCGTTAGTACCGGACCGCTTGCGGCTTGTCCGGCTACGTGCGGATACCTCGGATGCGACGCTCTCCTCTGCGAGAGCCTCGACTGGAACATCCAATTCTCCGGCTTCGGCGCGTGCCACCGCCGGCTCTTCCACCGAAGCAGTGTCAGTTTCAGGCGCCAAAGGCGGCTTCTCACTGTTGTCGCGACGGCGCGTGCCGGTCCCGCGACGACTGCTACGACGGGCTGGCTTGTCGTCCGACGGCGCGTCGACGAGCGTCGCGACCGGCTCGCCATGCCAGGCGATCTCGCCGCCGATCAGCTTTTCGATCGCGTCGAGATATTTCTTGTCGGACTTGGCAACGAGGGTGAAGGCCTTGCCTGACCGACCGGCACGACCGGTCCGACCGATGCGATGCACGTAGTCTTCGGCGTGAATCGGAACGTCGAAGTTGAAAATATGGCTGACGGCCGGAATATCGAGGCCGCGGGCCGCGACATCGGACGCGACCAGAAGCTGGATCTGGTTGTCGCGGAAGCTTTGGAGCATCGCGGTCCGCGAGCGCTGGTCCATGTCGCCGTGCAAAGCACCCGCTGAAAAACCGTGTTTATCGAGAGAGCGGAACAGCGTGGCTACGTCGCGCTTGCGGTTGCAGAAGATGATCGCGTTGGTCAGGTCGTCCTGCTCGCGAATGATCGTGCGTAGCGTCTCTCGCTTCTCGAAATCGTCCTTCTTCGAAGCAATCAGCCTCTGGGTGACGGTGAGGGCGGCGGACGCCGGCTTTGCCACCTCGACCCGGACCGGGTTCTGCAGAAACTGCTCGGTAAGCCGGGTAATCTCAGGCGGCATCGTCGCCGAGAAGAACAGTGTCTGCCGCGTGATCGGCAAGAGCTTGCAGATCCGCTCGATATCCGGAATGAACCCCATGTCGAGCATGCGATCCGCCTCGTCGATGACGAGCACTTCGACAGCAGTCATCAACAGCTTGCCGCGCTCGAAATGGTCGAGCAACCGACCTGGTGTCGCGATCAGAACGTCAACGCCGCGATCGATCTTCTTGTTCTGATCGCCGAACGAGACGCCGCCAATCAGCAAAGCGATATTGATCTTCTGGTCGAGGCCGTATTTGACAAAGGATTCCTCGACCTGCGCCGCGAGCTCGCGAGTCGGTTCGATGATCAGCGTCCGAGGCATGCGGGCGCGGGCGCGACCCTTTTCGAGCCGCGTCAACATCGGCAGCACGAAGGAGGCCGTCTTGCCGGTTCCCGTCTGCGCGATGCCGAGCACGTCCCGGCCTTCAATCGCATGAGGGATGGCCTGTTCCTGGATCGGCGTCGGTTCACTGTATCCAGCTGCCTCGACGGCGGCCAGGACCTTGGCGCTGAGGCCGAGTTCGGAAAAGAGTTTCAAGCTAGCGGTTCTCTTGAATAGTTGAATTGGGGGTCGGTAGCGTTTGAAAGCCCAGTCGACAGGGCGATAGGGTGACGCTCGTCGCGAGTCAACCGCAGCGCCAGATATGGGGCGATTTCCGGCGATTTACAGGGTACAAAAGATGAATCTGACGCAGATTGTGATGATTCCGGGTCTGTTATGTACTGACGATCTTTATCGGGACCAGATCGCGGCCGTCGCATCCGAGCGCGTCCTGGTGGCCGATACGACGTCCGACCCGACCATCGCGGCGATGGCCGAGCGTCTGGTCGAGGTCGCGCCGGATCGGTTCTTCCTCTGCGGCCTGTCGATGGGCGGCTATGTGGCCCTCGAAGTCATGCGGATCGCACCCGAGCGCATCACCGACCTCGTTCTGATGGCGACCAGTGCCAAGGCCGACACCGCGGAGCAGACGGCCATACGCCGGCGCCTGGTCGCGTTGGCTCACGACAAGGGTATCGCGGCCGTCGCGGATATCCTTTCCGATCGGCTGCTCGGTCCCAGCGGCCGCACCGACCCGCAGCTGCGCCGGCGGATCGTCGCGATGGCGGAAACGATCGGAGTCGACAGCTTCGCGCGCCAGCAGGAGGCCATCATCGGACGGCGGGATCAGACATCACTATTGCCGTGCATCCGAGTCCCGACGACGGTTTTGGCCGGAACCGAGGATCAGATCATTCCGCCGGACCGGTCCCGCGAAATGGCCGCCGCTATGCCGGCCAGCGCGCTTCATCTCCTCGACGGCGTCGGTCACATGGTCACCATGGAAGCGCCCGACGCCGCGAGTGCGGTGATCCGACGGCATCTTCAACGAGACGCTTCGGTCGCGTCTGATCAGTTGGTCGCGGGACCGAAGCTGTAAGGTTCCCCCGGAAAGAAATGCAGCTCGTAGGTCTCGGCGATTTCCCCGTCGGAGGGCAGGATGTCGAAGAACAACGTCAGACCGTTTGGCTGTTCTTCGCTCGGCTCGTCGGCGCGGTAGCCCACGACTGTTCCGTCGATCTGGCTTATTTCGCCGACTTCGGTGGTCGACAGCACCGACAGGTTCGCGCCCGCACCCTCGAGTTGCTGAACGAAGAAATGAAAGGCGGAATCGTCCGTCTGCGATTGCACCATGACCGTCCGCCAGACGCCATCACGCGCGCCGTCCGACCATGGTCCGACGATCTGGACATCCTGGACCTGCGGCGACATTCCTTCGGCGGCCGACTTTGCCTTTGCGGCGATCTCCGGATCGCCGGAGGCTGCTGGCGCCGTTTTGGCCTCGGCGGGTTGCGCCGTGTCGGGTGTCACCAGGGTTTCAGCCGGTTGAGCGGCGTCCGGTGCGGCGATGGGAGCTCCGGCGTCCGCCTGGGCTAAAGCGGCCGTATGGCTCATGACCATGACGACGAATGCGGTACCGGCAAGCCAGTGTCTGCGATGGGGCATGGGGAATCCTCCGATTGGGCAATCGACGGCATTTCAGCGGTATTGGATTAGATGTCCAGTTCCTTGACGAATGCGGCACGATCCTGAATGAAACGAAAACGGGCTTCCGGTTTGTTTCCCATCAGCGCGTCGACGGCGAACGACGTACCCGATTCCGGCGCTTCGTCCATAACGACCCTGAGCAGGGTGCGTTTCCTCGGGTCCATGGTCGTTTCCTTGAGCTGCGACGGCAGCATCTCGCCAAGGCCCTTGAAGCGCGAGACCTCGACCTTGCCGCGCCCATTGAACTCTTTGGCGATCAACCGCTCGCGATCCATGTCGTCGCGGGCGTAGAAGGATTTTCCGCCTTGGGTCAGCTTGTAAAGCGGCGGCACCGCCAGAAACAGGTGACCGCCACGGATCAGTTCCGGCATTTCCTGGTAGAAGAAAGTGATCAGCAGGGAGGCGATATGGGCGCCGTCGACGTCGGCGTCGGTCATGATGATCACGCGCTCGTAGCGCAGATCCTCGTCGCGGTATTTTGCGCGGGTGCCGCAGCCCAGCGCCTGAATCAAATCGGCGAGCTGTTGATTGGCGCCGAGCTTCTCGCGACCGGCACTCGCCACATTGAGGATCTTGCCGCGTAGCGGCAGGATCGCCTGCAGGCGGCGATCGCGCGCCTGCTTGGCCGAACCGCCGGCGGAATCCCCCTCGACGATGAAGATTTCGGCCCCGGCGGCGCCGTTTTGCGAGCAGTCGGCGAGCTTGCCCGGTAGCCGCAGCTTGCGCGTCGCGCTCTTGCGGCTGACCTCCTTCTCCTGGCGGCGGCGTAGCCGCTCGTCGGCGCGCTCGACCACCCAGTCGATCAGCCGCGCCGCGTCCTGCGGCGAGGAGGCGAGCCAGATGTCGAAGGAATCGCGCATCGATTGCTCGACGATCCGCTGCGCCTCGGCCGTGGCCAGCCGGTCCTTGGTCTGCCCGACGAATTCCGGTTCCCTGATGAAGATCGACAGCATGGCCGAGGCCGTCAGCATCAGATCATCGCCGGTGATGATCGAAGCCCGTTTGTTGCCGGAAACCTCGGCGAAGGCCTTGAGGCCGCGCAGCAGCACCGAGCGCAGGCCCGCCTCGTGGGTGCCGCCCTCGGGCGTCGGAATGGTGTTGCAATAGGAGCGGATGAAGCCGTCTTCCGGCGTCCAGCTGACAGCCCATTCGACAGCGCCGTGACCCGAGACTTTCTCGGTCCGGCCGGCGAAGATCTGCGCGGTGACGCGGTGCTCCTTGCCGAGCGTGACGTCGAGATAATCCTTCAGCCCGCCAGGGAAGTGAAATGTCTCGCGAGCCGGGATGTCGCCGCCGGGCACGAGCAGGCTCTGATCGCAGGACCAGCGAATCTCGACGCCGCCGAAGAGGTAGGCCTTCGAGCGAGCCATGGCGAACAGCCGTTCGGGGCGGAATCTGGCGCCGGCGCCAAAAATCTGCGGATCCGGCTTGAACCGGACCCGCGTGCCACGGCGGTTATGGACTTCGCCGACTTCGTCGAGCGTCGAAGTCGCCAGTCCCCGCGCATAGGTCTGGCGGTAGAGCTTGCGATTGCGCGCCACCTCGACTTCGAGGGTCTCCGACAGGGCGTTGACCACGGACACGCCGACGCCGTGCAGGCCGCCAGAGGTCTCATAGACCTTCGAATCGAATTTTCCGCCGGCATGCAGCGTCGTCATGATGACTTCGAGCGCCGACTTGTTCTTGTATTTGGGATGGGGGTCGACCGGAATCCCGCGACCGTTGTCGGCGACGGACAAGGTGCCGTCCGCCTCCAGCGCGACCTCGATGAAATTGGCGTGTCCGGCGGTCGCCTCGTCCATCGAATTGTCGATGACCTCGGCGAAGAGATGATGCAGCGCCTTCTCGTCGGTGCCTCCGATATACATGCCGGGGCGGCGGCGAACCGGCTCCAGCCCCTCCAGCACCTCGATATCGGCCGCCGTGTATTCGGCGGGCTGCGTCGAATTTTGCACCGGCAAAGGCTGGTCGGCCGGCTTGGGCGATTTCGGCCGACGCGCCGCATTGCCCGAAAACAGGTCGTCGCTCATCGCGGACCCGTCTGCGAAACGCGCGGGACAAATTCGTGCTGCAATGGAAACTCGCGCCCATCAACCATGGGCCCTGCCTATACTTTCACGAAATGTTCTTCAAGAGTCGGGTGCCGTTTCCCGGCGCATAACGCTTTCGCGACAGGTTTATCCACGGGTTCCGTCGGCGGGCGCGAAGAGCCCCCTGTGTTCAGACCTTACGCGCCACGAAAAAGGGGCACCGAACGGCGCCCCTTTCTCCAGATTGTCGAAGTCCGATACGCCGCGCCGCATAGTGGGACGGCGCAGGCGGATCAGACCGAGTAGTACATGTCGAACTCGACCGGATGCGGCGTCATCTCGAACCGCAGCACTTCGGCCATCTTCAGGTCGATGAACGCGTCGAGCTGGTCGTCGTCGAAGACGCCGCCGGCCTTCAGGAAGTCGCGATCGGCATCGAGGCTTTCCATCGCCTCGCGGAGCGAACGGCAGACGGTCGGGATCTCCTTCAGCTCCTCAGGCGGCAGGTCGTACAGGTCCTTGTCCATGGCCGCGCCCGGATGGATCTTGTTCTTGATGCCGTCGAGACCGGCCATCAGCATGGCCGAGAAGGCAAGGTAGGGATTCGCCGTCGGATCGGGGAAGCGAACCTCGACGCGCTTGGCCTTCGGCGACTGGCCGAAGGGGATGCGGCAGGACGCCGAGCGGTTGCGCGCCGAATAGGCCAGCAGCACCGGCGCCTCATAGCCGGGCACGAGCCGCTTGAACGAATTCGTCGACGGGTTGGTGAAGGCGTTGAGCGCCTTGGCGTGCTTGATGATGCCGCCGATGTAGAACAGCGCGCTTTCCGACAGGCCGGCATATTCGTTGCCGGCGAAAGTCGGCTTCCCGCCCTTCCAGATCGACTGGTGGACATGCATGCCCGAGCCGTTGTCGCCGAAGACCGGCTTCGGCATGAAGGTCGCCGTCTTGCCGTAGGCGTTCGCCACCTGATGGATGACGTATTTGTAGATCTGCATCTTGTCGGCGTTGCGGGTGAGCGTGTCGAACTTGATGCCGAGCTCGTGCTGGGCGGCCGCAACCTCATGATGATGTTTTTCGACCGAAACGCCCATTTCGGCCATCACGGTCAGCATCTCGGAGCGGATATCCTGGCAGGAATCGACCGGGGGTACGGGGAAGTAGCCGCCCTTGACGCGCGGACGGTGGCCGAGATTGCCGGTCTCGTAGTCGGCGTCGTCATTCGACGGCAATTCCGTCGAGTCGAGCTTGAAGCCGGTGTTGTAGGGATCGGCCTTGTAGCGCACGTCGTCGAAGATGAAGAACTCGGCCTCGGGGCCGAAGAACGCCGTGTCGCCCGTACCGGACTGGGTGAGGTAGGCTTCCGCCTTCCTCGCCGTCGAACGCGGGTCGCGATTGTACGCCTCGCCGGAGACGGGGTCGAGGATGTCGCAGACGATCGCCATGGTAGACTGGGCGAAGAACGGGTCCATGTAGGCCGTTTCCGGATCCGGCATCAGCACCATGTCGGATTCGTTGATCGCCTTCCAGCCGGCGATCGACGAGCCGTCGAACATCGTGCCTTCGGAGAACAGGTCCTCGTCGACGAGGGTCACATCCATCGTCACATGCTGGGTCTTGCCCTTCGGATCGGTGAAGCGCAGGTCGACGAATTTCACGTCGTTGTCCTTGACCTGCTTCAGGATGTCGTTGGCGCTCGTCATGATTGTCTTTCCTGTTACTGAACGATGTAATTGTTGCGGGTGAGGGTGGGCGTCAGATCGCGTCGGTGCCGGCTTCGCCGGTGCGGATGCGGATCGCTTCCTCGATATTGGAGACGAAGATCTTGCCGTCGCCGATGCGCCCCGTCTGGGCAGCCTTGCGGATGGCTTCGACCGCGGCCGCGACGGTCTCGTCGGCGAGCACGATCTCGACCTTCACCTTCGGAAGGAAGTCGACGACATATTCGGCGCCGCGATAAAGCTCGGTGTGGCCCTTCTGGCGCCCGAAACCCTTGGCCTCGGTGACGGTAATCCCCTGAAGTCCGACCTCCTGGAGCGCTTCCTTCACCTCATCCAGCTTGAAAGGCTTGATGATAGCCTCGACCTTCTTCATCGATCGTCCTTTTCGACGTTGCCCTCGTCACGGGCCGCCGGCCCGTCACCTCTGCCTAAAGCAGGAGACGTGCCAAAGACGGCTTAGAACCGTGACCGGTTCGAAATAGTATCCCCAGCGTTCGTCCGCGACCGCAATCGGCCCCGTCTGCGCGCGGGAAGACCGAGCAAACGCATCGGTGGAACCGAAGGCGGATGCTTGCGATCATCCTCTCGGCTACACGAGGCCGGCGGTTCTGTCACCTGGAATGCCCAATACGCTGTCACAATGATGAAGGAATAGGCAGGACAATGGTCTTTCAAGATGCACGCCGCATAGCGCTTCTAACGCCCGATGAGATGGCCGAGGCGGATCGCCGAACCATCGCAGCCGGAACACCCGGTATCGCGCTGATGGAGCGGGCGGCGGAGTCGGTCGCGGCCGCCGTCCATTCGCATTATCCGCGAGCCGAACGGATCGCGCTGCTGGCCGGACCCGGCAACAATGGCGGCGATGCCTATGCTGCGGTCCGGTTGCTGAGCGAGGCGGGGCGCCGGGTGGAGATGTTCGGCCTCGTCCCTCCGACGAATCTGCGCGGAGACGCGGCCATCGCGGCAACGGCTTTCGATGGAACCACGCATCCGCTCGAAAGCTTCGATCCCGCGGCATTCGATCTGGTGATCGACGGCCTGTTCGGCGCCGGCCTGTCGCGCGCCGTCGAGGGCGGGGCGGCCGAGGCGATCCGCAAGCTGAACGCGGCATCGACGCCGATCGTGGCCATCGATCTTCCATCCGGCGTTTCGGGCGCCACCGGCGAGCGCCTCGGAGAAGCGGTTTCGGCCGACCTGACGGTAACGTTCTTCCGGCGCAAGCCGGGCCATCTGCTGGAGCCGGGCCGTAGCCTTTGCGGACGCACACTCGTCGCCGATATCGGCATCCCGGCGACGGTGCTCGACGCCATCTCTCCGACGATCTTCGCCAACGAGCCGGCACTGTGGATGGACGCGCTCAAGCGTCCGTCCGATGCGGGTCATAAATACGACCGGGGCCATGCCGTCGTCTTTTCCGGCGGCGCGACGCGGACCGGCGCGGCGCGATTGGGCGCAACGGCCGCGCTGCGCGGCGGTGCCGGACTGGTCACGGTCTTTTCACCGGGCTCGGCGCTGATGGCCAATGCCGCGCATCTCACCGCCATCATGCTGAAGCGTTGCGACGACGAAGCGGCGCTCTGCGAACACCTGGAGGACGCGCGGTTCAACGCCTTCGTGCTCGGACCGGGCTTTGGTGTCGGCGAGCGGGCGCGGTGTTTCGCCGGAGCGGTGCTGGCGGCGGGGCGGCGACTGGTGCTCGACGCCGACGGCATCACCTCCTTCGCGGGCGATCCGGAATCCCTGTTTGCGGCCGTGCGAGTCGCGGGGAAGGGCTCCTCGACGCACGAGGGGCCGGCGCTCGTGCTGACGCCCCATGACGGCGAGTTCAAGCGGATGTTTCCCGACATTATGGATCGACACGGCTCGAAGCTGGAACGGGCGCGGGCGGCGGCCGAGAGCGCTAACGCCATCGTCGTCCTGAAAGGGCGCGATACGGTCATCGCCGCGCCAGACGGGCGTTCCGCGATCAACGCGACCGGAACGCCCTGGCTGGCGACGGCGGGGACGGGCGACGTTCTCGCCGGGCTCGTCGCGGCGCAGCTCGCGCAAGGCACACCCGGCTTCGAGGCAGCCTGCGCGGCGGTCTGGATGCATGGGCGGGCCGCCGAGTTGTTCGGGTCGGGGCTGATCTCGGAAGATTTGCCCGCGATGCTGCCGAAGGTTCATCGGGAGCTGGATGCTCTTGTTTGACGCCGGCTTCTCTAGCTGGCCGCTGGCTCAGCACTCGCCGAGCCGCTCCATTAGCGCCATCGCCGCCTGCGGCGCCCGCACCTTGCCCTCGCGGATGAAGTAGACGAACACGTCGCGCGGTGTCTTCGGGGCATGGGTTTGTCGATCGGCGGGTGGCAGGTCGTCCGGTTCGCCGCCCACTGCCCAGATTCGCGCGCGCTCGGCCCATTGATCGAGCGCATCGGACGGATAGCCGGTCTCGATCTCGGCGTTGCCCTTCTGCAGCCGCGCGTAGACGAAATCCGATGTCACATCGGCGATCTCGGCATAATCGGCGCTTTCCGCATAGACGATGGCGGCGCCGACATCCCGACACAGCGTCACCGCCTCGGGACACACGAAGCTTTCGTGCCGCAGTTCGACCGCGTGACGCAGCCGGATGCCGTCGACCTCTTTCGGCAGCAATTGGAGAAACGCGCCGAAATCGTCCGGATCGAAGCGCTTGGTCGCCGCGAGTTGCCACAGGATCGGCCCGAGCTTGTCGCCCAGTTCGACGATCCCCGAGCGCACGAAGCGGTCGATGGACTCGCCCCCTTCCGCCAGCACTTTGCGATTGACCGCGTAGCGGGGCGCCTTGAGCGAAAAGACGAAGCCGTCCGGCGTTTCGCTCGCCCATTTGGCGAAGGTCTCGGGCTTCTGCGAGCGGTAGAAAGTGCCGTTGACCTCGATTGTCGTCAGCTTCGAGGCGGCGTATTCGAGCTGCCGCTTCTTCGGCAGGTCACCCGGATAGAACGACCCCTCCCAGGGTTCGAAGGTCCAGCCGCCGATTCCGGCGCGGATAGGGCCCGCCTCCATTACTCCGCCGCCACGCTGCACACATGCGGGCGCCGCTGCAGCAGCCCTTTGAGAAACTGTCCGGTATAGGACCGCTCGGCCTTGACGATGTCCTCCGGCGTGCCCGACGCGACGATCTCGCCGCCGCCGTCGCCGCCCTCGGGCCCAATGTCGACCACCCAGTCGGCCGTCTTGATCACCTCGAGATTGTGCTCGATGACGACGACCGTATTGCCGCGGTCGACGAGGTCGTGCAGCACGGTCAAAAGCTTAGCGACATCGTGGAAGTGCAGTCCGGTCGTCGGCTCATCCAGAATATAGAGCGTGCGGCCGGTCGCCTTGCGCGACAGCTCCTTGGCGAGCTTGACCCGCTGTGCCTCGCCGCCCGACAGCGTGTTCGCCTGCTGGCCGACCTTGATATAACCGAGCCCCACCTCGTTCAGCGTGGCGAGCTTGTCGCGAACCGCCGGCACGGCGGCGAAGAACTCGACGCCTTCTTCGACGGTCATGTCGAGCACATCGGCGATCGACTTCTCCTTGAAGGTGACTTCCAGCGTCTCGCGATTGTAGCGCTTGCCGTGGCAGACGTCGCAGGTGACGTAGACATCCGGCAGAAAGTGCATCTCAATCTTGATGACGCCATCGCCGTGGCACGCTTCGCAGCGCCCGCCCTTGACGTTGAACGAGAACCGGCCGGGCTGGTAGCCGCGGGCCTTGGCCTCGGGAAGCCCGGCAAACCAGTCGCGGATCGGCGTGAACGCGCCGGTGTAGGTCGCCGGGTTCGAGCGCGGGGTGCGGCCGATCGGCGATTGGTCGATGTCGATGACCTTGTCGAGATGCTCCAGCCCTTCGATCCGGTCGTGCTCGGCCGGCACGTCACGGGCATTGGCGATGCGGCGCGCCGCCGCCTTGAACAGCGTCTCGATCAGAAAGGTCGACTTACCGCCGCCGGAAACGCCGGTGACGCAGGAGAACAGGCCGAGCGGAATCTTCGCCGTCACGTCCTTCAAATTGTTGCCGCGCGCGCCGACCACCTTTAGCCGCTTGCCCTTGACCGGCTTGCGGCGCTTTGCCGGCACCGGCACGCCGAGATCGCCCGACAGATAGCGTCCGGTCAGGGAGTTCGGATGCGCCTTGATGTCGGCGGGTGTGCCCGAGGCGATGATCTCGCCGCCATGGATGCCAGCGGCGGGCCCGATGTCGACGACATAATCGGCCGACAGAATCGCGTCCTCGTCGTGCTCGACGACGATGACCGTGTTGCCGATATCCCGCAGGTGCTTGAGCGTGACGAGCAGGCGTTCGTTGTCGCGTTGATGCAGGCCGATCGATGGCTCGTCCAGGACGTAGAGAACGCCGGTCAGCCCCGATCCGATCTGCGAGGCAAGGCGGATGCGCTGGCTTTCGCCGCCGGACAAGGTGCCGGAGGAGCGCGACAGCGTCAGATATTCCAGGCCGACATCGTTGAGGAAGCGCAGCCGCTCGCGGATTTCCTTCAAGATCCGCACGGCGATCTGGTTGTGCTTGTCGTTGAGCTTGGCCGGCAGCGCCTCGAACCAATCGCGCGCTGATCTGATCGACAGTTCGGTCACCTCGCCGATGTGGCAGCCGCCGATCTTCACCGCCAGCGCCTCCGGCTTCAGCCGGTGGCCGCCGCAGGCGGGGCAGGGGGTCGCCGACATGAAGCGCTCGATCTCCTCGCGCATCCAGGCCGAATCGGTCTCCTTCCAGCGGCGCGCGAGATTGGGAACGATTCCCTCGAAGCTCTTCGTCGTCTTGTAGGAGCGCAGACCGTCATTGTAGCGAAATTCGATCCGGGTCTTGCCGGTACCGTTGAGGATCGCCTCCTGAGCGTCTTCCGACAGTTCCGACCATTTGTCGGTTTGCTTGAAGCCGTAGATGCGTCCGAGCGCGTCGAGCGTCTGGCCGTAGTAGGGCGAGGTCGATTTCGCCCAGGGCGCGATCGCGCCGCCCTTCAGCGTCAGCGCCTCGTTGGGAACGATCAGCTTCGGATCGACCGCCCGCTGCGAGCCGAGGCCGTCGCAGCGCGGACAGGCGCCGAACGGATTGTTGAACGAAAACAGTCTTGGCTCGATCTCGGGAATCGTGAAGCCCGACACAGGGCAGGCGAATTTTTCCGAAAACACCAATTGCCGCGGCTTGCCGTTTTCATCGACGCCGTCGGCGAATTCGGCGACCGCCAGCCCTTCGGCGAGACCCAGCGCGGTCTCTAGCGAATCGGCAAGACGGGCGGAAATGTCGCCCCGCACGACGATGCGGTCGACCACGACGTCGATATCGTGCTTGTACTTCTTGTCGAGGGCCGGCGCGTCGGCGATGTCGTAAAACGCGCCATCGACGCGAACGCGCTGGAATCCCTTTTTCTGCAGTTCCGCCAGTTCCTTGCGGTATTCGCCCTTGCGGCCGCGCACGATCGGGGCCAGCAGATAGAGCCGGGTGCCCTCCTCGAGTTCCAGGATGCGGTCGACCATCTGGCTGACCGTCTGGCTCTCGATCGGCAGGCCGGTCGCGGGCGAATAGGGAACGCCGACGCGTGCGAACAGCAGCCGCAGATAGTCGTAGATCTCGGTGACCGTACCGACGGTCGACCGCGGGTTCTTCGAGGTGGTCTTCTGCTCGATCGAGATGGCCGGCGACAGGCCGTCGATCTGGTCGACATCGGGCTTCTGCATCATCTCCAGGAACTGGCGCGCATAGGCCGAGAGACTCTCGACGTAGCGGCGCTGCCCTTCGGCATAGATCGTGTCGAACGCCAGCGACGATTTGCCCGACCCCGACAGGCCCGTCATGACGATCAAATGGTCGCGCGGCAGGTCGAGATCGACGTTCTTGAGATTATGCTCGCGCGCGCCGCGAATGGAGATCGTCTTCAGTTCGGCCATGACGCGTCCGGCGGTCCTTGTGATTGGGAGACCGAGCCTACTTAAGTCGTCCAGGCGACTCTTCCAAGGCGGCCCGCCATTGACTCGATTCCAATAATGTTCTTTTTTTGTTCTTAACAGGCCCAAGCGATTCCGCCAAGCGCATGCGGCCGCCGCAGGGAATTCGTGGAAAGCGACGAAGAGCGTTTTCAGCGGTGGACGAGTGCGCCTGCGTCCTTTCGCCCCTTCGCGTGGTCGGATAGGATCGCGCCGGTTTTAAAGCATGGAGTTCGATAATGGCAGGCAGCGTGAACAAGGTGATCCTGGTCGGAAATCTCGGAGCCGATCCGGAGATCCGCCGCCTGAACTCCGGCGACGCGGTGGTCAATCTGCGGATCGCCACCTCGGAAAGCTGGCGGGACAAGAATAGCGGCGAGCGCCGGGAAAAGACCGAGTGGCACAATGTCGTTATCTTCAACGAGAACCTCGTGAAGGTCGCCGAGCAATATCTGAAGAAGGGCGCGAAGGTCTATATCGAGGGCCAGCTCCAGACCCGCAACTGGGAGGACCAGTCGGGGCAGAAGCGCTACACGACGGAAGTCGTGCTGCAACGCTTCCGCGGCGAACTGCAGATGCTCGACAGTCGCGGCGAAGGCGGCGGCGGTGGCGGCGGCGGCAGTTATGACCAGGGCGGTGGCTCACGTGGCGGCTCAGGTGGCGGCGGAAAATCCGGCGGCGGCGGTTACGATCAGGGCGGTGGCGGATCGTCGCGCGATCTCGACGACGAAATCCCGTTCTGATTCGGAGGAGACGGCCGATTCGAACCTTTGGCGCGCTTGGCATCGTCTGTCTGGCTGGCGCCGCCGTCGCATCGTTCAGCGTTGCGACGGCGGGCGAGGTCACCGTGGAAGCGGCCCGCGTCACGCCTGAAAACGGCGGTGCTTTCGGCTTCGCCGTGACGCTTCGCCACGCCGACGAAGGCTGGGACCATTATGCCGACCGCTGGGACGTGGTCGGCCCGGACGGGACGGTCTACGGGACGCGAACGCTGCTCCATCCCCACACAAACGAACAACCCTTCACCCGAAGCCAGTCGGGGATCGTACTCCCGGACGGGGTTCGCGAGGTCGTGGTGCGCGGCCACGACAACGTCCATGGCGATGGCCCGGGCAAGAGCGTGATCATCCCCGGCCGTTGAAGCGCAGGCGGACGCGCGGATTTACCGGTCAGCCGGCGCTGGCGATGCTCTGGCTGGATTGAACCAAAGCCGCGATTCCATCCGCGACGAACTGCACCGCCAACGCGGCCAGGAGAACGCCCAGGAGCCGGGAAATCACCGCGCGGCCGGTGGCGCCCAGCCAGCGGTCGAAATGGTCGGCCACCGCGAGAAAGCCGAACGTGACCGCTAGGGCCGTGAAAACCACGACGACGAGGCCGATCTGGCCGGTGAGACTCGGGACCGTGCCGGACAACAGGATCACGGCGGAGATCGCGCCCGGTCCCGCCATCAGCGGGATCGCCAGCGGAAAAGCCGCGACGTCGGCCACATCCGGATCGTCCACCGCGCGACTGGCGCTACGCTCGTGGCGTTCCTTACGCTTTTCGAAGACCAGTTCGAAGCCGATCCAGAACAGGAACAGGCCGCCGGCCACGCGGAAGGCGCCGAGTGTGATGCCGAGACCTTCGAGCAGCATCAGGCCGGCAAGCCCGAACAGGGTCAGGATCACGAAGGCGATGATGCATGCCCGGAGCGCGATGCGGCGTCGTTCGGCAGCCCCCAGGCCCGGCGTCACCGCCAGGAACAGCGGCACGAGCCCGAGCGGATCGAGGATGACGAAGAGCGTGACAAAGCCGCTGAGAAGAAGATCGAACATATTCCTGCCGTTCGGTGATCCAGCCTTCTGGGTAGCAGGTGCCGACCGGTCGTCAACCGCGACGTTTGCCATCGCCGTCGGGCGAACGATCCGACGGGCTGATTCTCGCCAATTCGCGCCGGTTTTCGGCGGATGTGTCGGACGTCGCTGGAGGTTTCTTTTGCCACTCGCGCAAGCGATTGAAACGATTGACGAATTTCGCCGCTCGCAAGAATTGCGGGAATTGCCCTTGGCGCGCCATTCGCGCTATAGCCAAGCAATGAATTTCCAGCCCACCGGGACATGATTTTGGCCGAAGACGACGACAACACGACGCCGCCGGAACGCCCCAGCGGTATCGACTCCATTTCGATCATCGAGGAAATGCAGCGCAGCTATCTCGATTACGCCATGAGCGTGATCGTCAGCCGCGCGCTTCCGGACGTGCGCGATGGTTTGAAGCCGGTGCATCGGCGCATCCTCTACGCCATGCACGGGATGGGCCTCAGCTTCAACAAGCCCTATCGCAAGTCCGCCGGTGTCGTCGGCGAGGTGATGGGTAAATACCATCCGCACGGCGATTCCTCGATCTACGATGCCCTCGTGCGGATGGCGCAGGACTGGTCGCTGCGGGTGCCGCTCATCGAGGGGCAGGGCAATTTCGGCTCGATCGACGGCGATCCGCCGGCGGCCATGCGCTATACCGAGACCCGGCTCTACAAGGTGTCCGAGGCGTTGCTGGAGGATATCGACAAGGAAACAGTCGACTTCCAGGACAATTACGACGGCCGCGAACGGGAGCCGGTCGTCCTTCCGGCGCGTTTCCCGAACCTTCTCGTCAACGGCTCCGGCGGCATCGCCGTCGGCATGGCGACGAACATTCCGCCGCATAATCTCGGCGAGATCGTCGACGGCTGCGTGGCGATGATCGACAATCCGGCGATCGCGCTGGAAGAGTTGATGGAGTTCATCCCCGGCCCGGATTTCCCGACCGGGGCGATCGTTCTCGGTCGCGCGGGCATCCTGTCCGCCTATTCCACCGGCCGCGGCTCGATCCTGATGCGCGGCAAGGCGCACATCGAGCCGATGCGCGGTGACCGCGAAGCGATCATCATCACCGAGGTTCCCTATCAGGTGAACAAGGCCTCGATGATCGAGAAGATGGCCGATCTGGTGCGCGACAAGCGCATCGAGGGTATCTCGGACATCCGCGACGAGAGCGACCGCGACGGCTACCGTGTTGTGATCGAACTAAAGCGTGACGCGTCCTCCGACGTCATCCTCAACCAGCTTTACCGCTTCACGCCGCTGCAGACCTCCTTCGGCGCCAATATGGTCGCGCTGAATGGCGGCAAGCCGGAACAGCTGACGCTCATAGACATGCTGTCGGCCTTCATCGCCTTCCGCGAAGAGGTGGTGAACCGGCGCACCAAATTCCTTTTGCGCAAGGCGCGCGAGCGGGCCCATGTCCTCGTCGGACTGGCCATTGCCGTCGCCAATATCGATGAAATCATCAAGCTGATCCGCGCCGCGCCGGATCCGGCGACGGCGCGCGAGCAGCTGATGGCCCGCGCATGGGAAGCCAAGGACGTCGCGCCTCTCATCCGGCTGATCGACGATCCGCGCCACCGCATCGCCGAAGACGGCACCTATCGCCTGTCGGAAGCCCAGGCGCGGGCGATCCTCGATCTGCGCCTCCAGCGCCTGACCGCGCTCGGCCGGGACGAGATCGGCGACGAACTCAACAAGATCGGCGAGGAGATCAAGGAGTATCTCGAAATCCTCTCCTCGCGCACCAAGGTCCGCGAGATCATCAAGGCCGAGCTCATCGCCGTGCGCGACGAGTTCGCGACCCCGCGCCGCACGGAGCTGACCGAAGGCGCGGCGGACATGGACGACGAGGATCTGATTCCGCGCGAGGACATGGTCGTCACCGTCAGCCATGGCGGCTACATCAAGCGCGTCCCGCTGACCACCTATCGCTCGCAGCGACGCGGCGGCAAGGGCCGATCCGGCATGTCGCTGAAGAACGACGAGGATTTCGTCACCCGGCTGTTCGTCGCCAACACGCACACGCCGGTGTTGTTCTTCTCCTCGCGCGGCATCGTCTACAAGGAAAAGGTCTGGCGGCTCCCGCTGGCGAGCCCGCAGGCGCGCGGCAAGGCGCTGATCAACATGCTGCCGCTCGAAAAGGGCGAACGCATCACCTCGATCCTGCCGCTACCGAGCGATCCCGAGAAGGCCGCCGAACTCAACGTAATGTTCGCGACGACCCGTGGCACGGTTCGCCGCAACAAGCTGTCCGACTTCGTGCAGGTCAATCGCAATGGCAAGATCGCGATGAAACTGGATGAAGAAGGCGACGAGATCCTGGCCGTCGCCACTTGTTCGGAAGACGACGACGTGTTGATGACGGCGGCCTCAGGCCAATGCATCCGCTTCCCGACGACCGATGTGCGCGTCTTCGCCGGCCGCAATTCGGTCGGCGTCCGCGGCATCGCGCTCGCCAAGGGCGACACCGTCATCTCGATGGCGATCTTGCGTCATGTCGATGCCACCCCGGCCGAGCGGGCCTCCTATCTGAAGATGCGCCGCGCCGTCGAGGGCGAAGCCGCCGCCGAGACCGTGGTCGAGGAGGAGGGCGTCGAAGACGTTGCCATCGATCAGGAGCGCTATGGCTTCCTCAGCGCCAGCGAGGAATTCGTGTTGACGCTGAGCGAGTTTGGCTATGGCAAGCGCTCCTCATCCTATGACTTCCGCACCATCGGACGCGGCGGCAAGGGCATCCGCGCCACCGATCTGTCGAAGGCGAGCGAGATCGGCAATCTCGTCGCCGGCTTCCCGGTCGAGGACGGCGATCAGATCCTGCTCGTCACCGATCGCGGTCAACTGATCCGGGTGCCGGTCGAAGGCATCCGCATTGCCGGCCGGGCGACGCGCGGCGTCACCATCTTCCGGACGGCCGAAGGCGAGCGCGTCGTCTCGGTGGAACGCATTCCCGATCAGGGCGCCGATGATGCGGACGAGATGGAAGCGCCACCGACGAACGACGATATCGGGAGCGAGGGCGGCCCCGAAGGCGAGACGCCCTGACGCCCCCATGTTCGACGCGCATTCACACACAAACACAAAAGCCGTCCGGAGCGATTCCGGACGGCTTGCTGATCTGGGTTCACGATGTCAGAGCCGCGGCGAGTATCCGCGCGGCCGGCTCGCTCGGTGGGCGAAGCCTATTGCATGAAGCGGGTCCGGCGGGCAGTCGCCTTGACGCGCACATTCTGCGACTCGCTATGGAGCGTGATGGCGGTGGCGGAAAGCAGCGTAACGACCATGGCGAGGGCAAGCGCGAAAACCAGCATGTCAATACTCCGTTGTTCGCTTTAAAAACCCGGTAGCGGCGATTTTGTTCCATATAGACGCCGAGAACTGAACAACGGCACAGGACGTGGTTCACAAACCATTCATCCGCGTCAGGTCTCCGCTTGGTGTTCGGCGAATTGTCTCTTTTGCGCGGACAGGGTAATCGAGGCTATGAGACGCGCGTTTTACCCTGGATCCTTCGACCCGATCACCAACGGTCATCTCGACATTCTGCGTCAGGCGGTGGCGATATTCGATGAGGTCGTCATCGGCATCGGCGTCCATCCCGGCAAGCAGCCGATGTTCAGCTTCGACGAACGCGCCCGGTTGATCGCCGAATGTGTCGAGGCGGAATCCATTATCGGCCAGACCGGCGCGATCCGCGTCGTCGCCTTTGATGGGCTCGTGGTCGATGCCGCCCGCGACGCCGAAGCGGTGGCGCTGGTCCGCGGCCTGCGCGACGGAACCGATCTTGATTACGAGATGCAGATGGCCGGGATGAACGGCGTCATGCGGCCGGAGGTTGCGACGATCTTCTTTCCGGCCTCACCGGCGACAAGGCCCATAACCGCCACATTGGTCCGCCAAATCGCCCTTATGGGCGGGGACGTCACGCCGTTCGTGCCTGGAAACATCGCGGAAGCGATACGAGGAAAAGTCGCCTGACGCGAACCGCGGGGCGCCATAATCTGGGAACCATCTCGCATGAAGTTTTTCGCCACACTCGGCCTGGCCGTATCGATTGCCGCCGCATCCTTCACGGGTCTCGCGTCAGCGCAGCAATCCGATCCCGAAAATACCCTTGTCATCACCACGAAGACCGGCGACATCGCGATCGGACTGCGCCCCGATCTCGCGCCCGAGCACGTCAAGCGGCTCAAGGAACTGGCCCGCGAAGGCTTCTACGACGGCGTCGTCTTCCACCGGGTCATCGACGGCTTCATGGCCCAGACCGGCGACCCTGACGGCACTGGTATGGGCGGCTCCGACAAGCCGGACCTCAAGGCCGAGTTCTCCGACGAGACCTTCGACCGCGGCACCGTCGGCATGGCCCGCTCGCAGGACCCCAATTCGGCGAATTCCCAGTTCTTCATCATGCTGGCCGATGGCGATTTCCTCGACGGCCAGTATACGATCGTCGGCGATGTCGTGTCGGGCATGGAGAATGTCGACGCCATCAAGAAGGGCGACTCGGCTCAGAACGGCACGGTGCAGGATCCCGACAAGATGACCAAGGTCAGCGTTGCCGCCGACGGCAAGTGATCTGAAAGCCGCCGCCGACTGACGGCGGCAAACCTTGTGCCTGGGAGCGAATCCGCTCAAAGAGGCTCCACCGATACGGTCCGGGCCAGATCCGGGCCGTTCCCATTTTCGAGATACGACAAGCAAGGAGAGCAAGATGGCGTTCGAGAACCCCGACGATACCCTGGTCCTGGAAACGACGAAGGGCCGTGTGGTCATCAAGCTGCGGCCAGACCTCGCGCCCGCCCATGTGACGCGCGTCAAGGAGCTCGCGCGCGAGGGCTTTTACGACGGCGTCGTTTTCCATCGCGTCATCGACGGTTTCATGGCCCAAACCGGCGATCCGACGGGAACCGGCTCCGGCGGCTCCGACAAGCCGGACCTGAAGGCCGAGTTCACGGCCGAGCCGCATAAGCGCGGTACGGTCTCGGCCGCCCGCACCGCCAACCCGAATTCGGCGAACTCCCAGTTCTATATCTGCTTCGACCGCGCCCCCTGGCTCGATCGCCAGTACAGCGTCTGGGGCGAGGTCATCGAGGGCATGGACAATATCGATCAGATCAAGCGCGGCGAGCCGGTGAGCGATCCCGATTCGATCACCACCATGCGGGTCGCGTCCGACCTGTAGCGCCCGATGCGGTGGGAGCCGGTTCTTTGCTCTTCCTCCGCTCACGCGTATCCCATCCATCTCGTTGAGGACGGCGGGTCTGTGCGATCCGCCGTTATCATGATTCACAGATCCGGCTGACCCAGCATGCGTGTCGATCAGTTCGACTTCGATCTCCCGGAAGACCGCATCGCCTTGCGGCCCGCATCCCCCAGGGAAAGCGCGCGTTTGCTTGCCGTCGGCAAAGACGGCACGCTCGGCGACCGTCTTGTCGGCGATCTGCCGTCGCTGCTCGAACCGGGCGACGTGCTCGTCTTCAACGACACCCGCGTCATCCCGGCCCGGCTCGAAGGTGTCCGCCAGCGGCCTGATGCGCGGGACGGCGAGGGCAGGGCGCGCATTTCCGCCACGCTGCACATGCGGGTTGCGCCGGATAGCTGGCTTGCGTTCGTTCGTCCGGCAAAGCGAGTGCGTGTCGGCGACCGCATCGCCTTCGGCCAGGACGAAGCCGACGGCCTCACCGGCGCGCTCGATGCGGTGGTCGAGGACCGGGGCGAGGACGGAGAGGCAACCTTGCGCTTCGAGCGCTCGGGTCCGGCGCTCGACGAGGCGATCGCGGCGGTCGGGCACATCCCCTTGCCGCCCTACATCGCGTCCAAACGGCCGGACGACGCGCGCGACCGGGCCGACTACCAGACCATCTATGCCCGCGAGGATGGAGCCGTGGCGGCGCCTACCGCCGGGCTGCATTTTACGCCCGCGTTGCTCGACCAACTGTCGAAACGCGGCATTGGAACCGAATATCTGACGCTGCATGTCGGGGCGGGGACGTTCCTTCCGGTGAAGGCGGAAAATACGGAAGCGCACCGGATGCACGCCGAGATCGGCCGTATCGACGCGGCGACGACGGAACGGCTGAACGCCGCGCGCCAGGCCGGCCGCCGCCTGGTTGCTGTCGGCACCACCTCGCTGCGGCTTCTGGAAAGCGCGGCGCGCGACGATGGCATCATCGAACCCTTCGCCGGCTCCACCGACATTTTCATCACCCCCGGCTATCGTTTCAAGGCTGTCGACAGACTGATGACCAACTTCCACCTGCCGCGCTCGACCCTGTTCATGCTGGTCTCCGCCTTCTCGGGCTTCGAGACCATGCAGGCAGCCTACGCCCACGCCATCAAAACGGGTTACCGCTTCTATTCCTATGGCGATGCCTGCCTGCTGGACATATCTACGCGATGAGAACCGGGCGAGGAGATCTCGACTTGTTCGGGAATCCTACTTACGATTCGATGCCCATTGGCGAACTTATTCTAGAATGGGAAGTGATCCCCAAGCTCGATGAAATTTGCTCGCGAATTGATTGGGCAATCGAGAATCTGCCTGAGACCGGCAATCTTTTACTGGATGTAGAAAGCCACCTCCTGCTCGGGGACGCTCGTCAATCATTCTATTTCGGCGCTTTTGCAGCCTGTGTGTTATGTTCAATGGCCTTTAACGAACGACTGCTTACGGATGCAGTTGAAATCCGAGGAGACTTGAAAGCCGCGCGTAGTGGGTTTGGATCCGTAATTAAAGCCACTGAGAAGATGGGAATATTACATCCATTTCTCGTTTCTCGATTATTTCATCTGAATAGAGCACGTGTAAATTTATCCCATGAAAAGGGCCCGGAGAGCGAATACAGCCTTTTTCGGCGTTGGATGCGGCAAAGAATTGTCGACGACATTGATCCCAATTTCTTAATTATGAGAGACGACGCGAGGGAGGCATTGTGCCTCGCTCACGGCATCGCCTCAATGATACCGAGGTATTTTCCTCGCCTCAACCTGCCGGGTCACCCAGAGATAAGGGAAGAAATTTTGGAACGGCAAGGAATATTCCACATATGAGCAAAAAGATGACAATTATTGTCTAATACTCACAGTCCCGGACAGAAATTGTGACAAGTCGTTTGAGATTCCGGCTGCTCGCCACCGACGGCAAGGCGCGGCGCGGCGAAATCACCATGCCGCGCGGCACCGTGCACACGCCGGCCTTCATGCCGGTCGGAACCGCCGGCACGGTCAAGGCGATGTATCTGGACCAGGTGCGCGAACTCGGCTCCGACATCATCCTCGGCAATGTCTATCACCTGATGCTGCGGCCCGGCGCCGAGCGCGTCGCCCGGCTCGGCGGCCTGCACGCATTCGCCCGCTGGCCGCATCCGATCCTCACCGATTCCGGCGGCTTCCAGGTGATGTCGCTGGCAAAACTGCGCAAGCTCGACGAGACCGGCGTGCGTTTCCGCTCCCATGTCGACGGCTCCGAATACGCGCTGACGCCCGAGCGGGCGATCGAAATCCAGGGGCTACTCGGCAGCGACATCCAGATGCAGCTCGACGAGTGCATTCGGCTGCCGGCGGAGCGGGCTGAGATTGAACGGGCGATGGAGATGTCGCTGCGCTGGGCCGAACGCTGCGCCACCGCCTTCGGCGACCAGCCCGGCAAGGCGATGTTCGGCATCGTCCAAGGCGGCGACGCCATCGACTTGCGGATTCGCTCGGCCGAACGGCTGGCGGCGATGGATCTGAAGGGCTACGCCGTCGGCGGTCTTGCGGTCGGCGAGCCGCAGACGGTGATGCTCAAGACCCTCGACGAGACGCTTCCCGTCATGCCGGCTGAAAAGCCCCGCTATCTGATGGGCGTCGGCACGCCGGACGACATCTTGCGCTCAGTAGCGCGCGGGATCGACATGTTCGACTGCGTCATGCCGACGCGCTCGGGCCGGCATGGGCTCGCATTCACCCGCTTCGGCAAGGTGAACCTCAAGAACGCCCGCCACGCCGAAGATACGCGCCCGCTCGACGAGGCCTCGGACTGCCCGGCCTCGCGTGACTATTCGCGCGCCTATCTACACCATCTGGTGCGCTCCAACGAAGCGCTCGCCTCGATGCTTCTGACCTGGAACAATCTTGCCTACTACCAGTCGCTGATGGCCGGCATCCGGGACGCGGTCGAAGCCTGGCGGTTCGCCGACTTCGCCGCGGCGACCGAGGCCGATTGGGCGCGGGGCGACATTCCACCGCGCAGCTGAGCGGCTCAGGCGGCGAGATCGTCGCCCTTGCGGATCGCGCAGCCGGTGATTTTCATCGACCCGTCCGCCTGGCGTTCCAGCGTGTAGCTGGCGATCCAGCTCTGCCCGTTCTGGTCGGTGAGATAGACCTCCTGTCGGAAGCCCGCCCCCTCGGCCTTCAGCGCGCCGAAGACGGTGTTGCTGGACCGATAGACCGGGTCGTAGCCCGACCGGACCATGCCCATGAAGATTTGCGGCGAGGGAAACATCGCCTGAATGTTCGGTGCGGCATAGGAATAGGCGCTGGCGCCGTCGTCGGACCGAAAGGCCTCGAGCTGGCCGGAGATCGCGGCCCGCACATCAAATGCATCGCCCGCGCGGGCAGGGGAGACGAGAACCGCCACTGTCAGGCCCACTGCCGCCATCAGTATGATCAGCCGATTCGCCATCGCTTGCTCCTTTCGCGTCACTCGAAAAGGATCGAACGGAACCGGCGTCGCGGCAAACCGCCGACGCTCAATTCCGCGTGATGGAACGTGCCACGCAGGCCGCAAGGCCAAGCGGACGCCGGTTTCAGCCGTCGTTCGCCGAATTCAGATCTTCCGGCCGCCGGCCCTCGTCGAGATGGGCGACATGGGCCACGACCTTGCGGTGGCTGGTGCAGGTCAGCGGGACGATGTCGAGCTCCACACGCACGCCGAGATCGGCAGCGGCGTTCACCGCGTCGGTCAGCGCTGCCGCTGACTCCATCACGTCGTCGACCGCCGCTTGCATCGTGCCGCGAACGTGCGATTCAAGAGTTTCTTTTGTCATGGGATTAAAATGGAATTCGAAGGGCGTTTGGACAAGGAGGCTTGCGTCGCATCGTCCTCAATAAGGTGGAAGACCGTGCAGGCGGGCGTCGCGTCGCGCGTGCAAATCTCCGTGGCCATGCGCAAAAGAAGCGGATTCGCGAGGCGGTGTAGCGGTTGGGAGCCGCTACACCGCCTACCTTCCCGACGAGGTTGTGCCCACCGTGAGAAGCACTTCTTCCCTGACGGAATTTCTGAAACGGCGCAATCTGTGTCGAATGGTCCGCTGCAAACGCTAATTTTCCGAATGCCCGTATGGTGACGGCCCAATATATCGGCATCGCCGGGTAACGGTGATCGGTTACGCCCGATCAGTCAGGCCGACGCCCCTCCTGCATCTCTTGGCCCTTGAGAACCAAACTGAAATATTGCTCCCAACTCGATCGCAGGGACAACAGATTGTCGGTCAGCGCGGCCGAAACTCCAGCCAACTCTTCCAATGTGTTGACACTCGCGTCGAACCGCTCGGTGAGGTTCCCCGTCACGTCGCCATTCTTGGTGCTCTCCATGAGCAGCGCGAGCGCCTTGCCGTCGGCCACGGCCTCCTCGGCCGTCTTGGCCAGTGTCTCGAGCAGCGCGCCGCGTTCCGCTTCAAGCGTTTCCAGCAGGGGACGCTGCTGCGCGATGGCGCGGGACATGTTCCGCCACGAGCGCGCGCGCTCGTCGAGGTCGTCCCGCAAACCAAGAAACCCGCCTTCGATTCGACGCGGTAGCCGCGCCGGCGTCGCCTCTTTCGGATTGGCGCGCACTGAAGAACTCTTCGGTGATTGCACTACGGCCTTCCCGAATTCGTCGCTCAATTCTCTTTCAAGCGTGTCGGCGATATCGTTCGATGAATTGTCGGTATTGTCTTTGGCCATTTCGAAACTCCGATCTCATCGGCCTAAATAGGCAACGGCTCACGGAGCAATCCACTGAATTATCGCGGTGTGGTTAATCGCAACCACTCGGCCGTTGGGAAATTTCAGTCTCGAAGGTGATGGAAAATTGGTGAGCGCGCAGGGATTCGAACCCTGGACCTACAGATTAAAAGTCCGTTGCTCTACCAACTGAGCTACGCGCTCGAACCGCCGGGGCGCGAGCGACCCAGCGAGAACGGGCGGAACATAGAAAGACGGCATATGCCGGTCAACCGGAAATCGCCACTCCCGGTGACGGATTTGCGATTTGCCGCGCGGTGCCCGGGCAATTAAGACCGAGCCGACGGTTCGCGTTCCAGGTCGTCGCCCCCAAACGGCGGTTTCGCGCCCAGTGAAGCCGGGTCAGAGTCGGGCGACCCGCGAATCGGATCAATGCGATAGAACCGAGGCATGCCTTGCTCGCCGAACTTTCCTACCCGACAGCCGTCTTCGCGGGAGCGCTCTCGTTCCTGTCGCCCTGCGTCCTGCCGCTGGTGCCGCCCTATTTGTGCTACATGGCGGGCGTCTCGGCTGACGAATTGCGCGCCGGGCCGCAGCTCGGCTCGGCTCGCTATGCCCGGCTGATTACGACTTCGCTGGTTTTCGTGCTCGGCTTTTCGACGGTGTTCGTGGCGCTCGGCGCCGGCGCCAGCACGATCGGACAGGTCCTTCGGCAAAATCTCGATTGGCTCGGCATCGTCGCCGGCGTCGCGATCATCATCATGGGCCTGAATTTCCTCGGCGTCTTCCGGCTGTCCTTCCTGTCGAAGGAAGCCCGGCTGACCGCGCCTGACAAGCCGCGTAGCGTCGTCGGCGCCTATCTGATGGGACTGGCCTTCGCCTTCGGCTGGACGCCGTGCATCGGGCCGGTGCTCGGGGCGATTCTCGGTCTGGCCGGCGCCAAGGGCACTGTCGGGGAGGGCGCGCTGATGCTGACCTTCTACTCGGCCGGTCTCGGCATTCCGTTCATCCTCGCGGCGGCCTTCTCGGGAGCCTTCTTCCGCTGGATGAATGGCTTCAAGGCGCATCTCGCCACGGTGGAAAAGGCGATGGGCGGCCTTCTGGTCGTCACCGGCATCCTGTTTCTTACCGGCAGCATGCAGACGATGTCGTTCTGGCTGCTGGAGAATTTCCCGGTGTTCCAGACCATCGGCTGATCGCGGCCGCCGACGCATCCTTTTTCGGGCAGCCTGTGCTATGGCCTCGCCGTCTTGATGTGATTTTTGCGAGTTGCCGATGGCGAGAAGCTGCCTGTCGATCATTCTGGCCGCCGGCGAAGGCACCCGAATGAAATCGTCCAAGTCGAAGGTGCTGCACGCGGTGGCGGGACTGGAGATGATCCGGCACGTCGCCCGCGCGGCACGAGATGCTGGCGCGAACCGCGTCGCCGTCGTGGTCGGGCGTGACGGCGAGTCCGTGGAGGCGGCAGTCCGCCAGGATATCGCCGAGGTTGCGACCTATCCGCAGACCGAACGGCTGGGCACGGCCCACGCGGTACTGGCCGCGCGGGCTGCTTTCGCGGAAGGTTGCGACGACGTCCTCGTCTTGTTCGGCGACACGCCGCTGATCCGGCCGGAAACGCTTTTGCGGGCGCGGGCCGTACTCGCCGAAGGGGCGGAAATCTGCGTCGTCGGCTTTCGGCCCGCCGATCCGACCGGCTACGGCCGGCTGATCGAAGAGGGCGGCGAGCTTGTCGCGATCCGCGAGGAGAAGGACGCCAGCGAGGTCGAACGCGCCGTCGACTTCTGCAATGCCGGCGTCATGGCGTTCGCCGGCGAACGCGCGCTCGACATGCTTGACGCGATCGGCAACGACAATGCCAAGGGCGAATATTACCTGACCGATCTGGTCGAGATCGCCCGCCGCACCGGCCGGAGCGTCAAGGCCATTGAAGCCGATGCCGACGAAGTTCTCGGCGTCAATTCGCGGTTGGAACTCGCTGCCGTCGAAGCGCTCTGGCAGACCGCGCGGCGACGCCAGGCGATGCTCGACGGGGTGACGCTCATGGATCCGGCGAGCGTGTTCTTTGCCCATGACACGGCAATCGCCGCCGACGCCTTCGTGGAGCCAAATGTCGTCTTCGGCCCAGGCGTGACGGTGGCCGCCGGCGCCGTGATCCACGCCTTCTCCCATATCGAGGGCACGACGGTCGGCGATGGGGCCTCGATCGGTCCGTTCGCCCGCCTGCGCCCGGGCACGCGCCTTGCGGAAAACACCAAGGTCGGCAATTTCTGCGAGGTGAAGAACGCCCAGTTCGCCGCCGGCGCCAAGGTCAATCATCTGAGCTATGTCGGCGACGCGACCGTGGGTGCGAAGGCCAATATCGGCGCGGGCACGATCACCTGCAATTACGACGGCGCGCTGAAGCATCTCACCGAGATCGGCGAAGGCGCCTTTATCGGGTCGAACTCGGCGCTCGTCGCGCCGGTACGGGTGGGCGACGGCGCCTATGTCGGGACCGGCAGCGTGGTGACGGACGATGTGCCGGATGGCGCACTGGCCATCGCGCGCGGGCGTCAAGTGACCAAGCCCGATCGCGGTCGCCAGATCACCGAACGGAACGCGGCGGCGAAAGCCGCCAAGAGCGCCACCAAACAAACCGACCCGACGTAATCTCGCGACACCAAACGTGAATCCCGGCAAACGGCCGTGGACGCTAGAACGTCGTCCATCTCGTCGTCCCGCGGCTTCGTTCGAGCGACACATCCAAGGACCATCCCATGTGCGGAATCATCGGCATCATCAGTCGCGAACCAGTCGCAGATCGCCTCGTCGACGCGTTGAAGCGCTTGGAATACCGGGGCTATGACTCGGCCGGCGTCGCGACGCTCGAGGCGGGCGTGCTGACCCGCCGCAGGGCCGAGGGCAAGCTGGTCAACCTGGCCAAGCGTCTCGACGACGCGCCGCTCAACGGCACGATCGGCATCGGCCACACCCGCTGGGCGACCCATGGCGCGGCGACCGAGCCGAATGCCCATCCGCATGCGACCGAGGCGCTCGCTGTCGTCCACAACGGCATCATCGAGAACTACCGCGACCTGAAAGCCGAACTCGAAGCAGAAGGGGTGACCTTCGAGAGCCAGACCGACACCGAGACGATCGCCCATCTGGTGACGCGCGAGCTCAAACGCGGCCTATCGCCGAAGGACGCGGTCCATGCGGTGCTCGGGCGGTTGGAAGGCGCCTTCTCACTTGGCTTCCTGTTCAACGGCGAAGAAGATCTCTTGATCGGCGCCCGCCGCGGCAGCCCGCTTGCGGTCGGGGAGGGCGAAGGCGAGATGTTCCTTGGGTCCGACGCCATCGCGCTGTCGCCGTTCACCGACACGGTCCGATATCTGGAGGAGGGCGATTTCGTCGTCCTGACCCATGACCGGGTAGAGATATTCGACGCGCATGCCCGGCCCGTGAGCCGCGAAATCCGGCGCTCGGTCGGCAAGGCGTTTTATGTCGACAAGGGCAATCATCGTCACTTCATGCAGAAGGAGATCTACGAGCAGCCGGAAGTGCTGTCCCACACGCTCGGCGCTTTCGTCGACATGACGACCGGGCGAACGCGGATTCCGAACGGTCAGTCGCTCGATTTCGCCAAGATCAACCGCATGGCGCTGTCGGCCTGCGGTACCGGCTACTACGCGGCGCTGGTCGGCCGTTACTACTTCGAGCGTTATGCTCGCATTCCTTGCGATTTGGATGTGGCGTCGGAATTTCGCTACCGCGAGTGCCCGCTCGGCGACGTCGATCTGGCGCTGTTCGTCTCGCAGTCCGGCGAGACGGCGGATACGCTCGCCTCGCTGCGCTACGCCAAGGCGGAGGGGCTCCAAATCGCCTCGGTGGTCAATGTGCAGGAATCGACCATCGCGCGTGAATCCGATTTCGTGCTGCCGACGCTGGCCGGCCCCGAAATCGGCGTCGCCTCGACCAAGGCCTTCACCTGCCAGTTGATGGCGCTCGCCGCGTTGGCCATCAAGGCAGGCGTCGACCGGGGGGTGATTTCGCCCGAGCGCGAACTTGAACTCACCCGCATTCTGGCTGAGGCGCCGCGACTGACCAACGAGGCGATCCGGCTCGAAGACCGGATCGAAGTGCTGTCGCGCGACATGGCCACGAAGCGGCACGCGCTGTTCCTCGGGCGGGGCTTCTCGTTCCCGCTGGCGCTCGAAGGCGCGCTGAAGCTCAAGGAGATCAGCTATATCCACGCTGAAGGCTACGCCGCCGGCGAATTGAAGCATGGGCCGATCGCCTTGATCGACGAGACGATGCCGGTCGTCGTCGTTGCGCCCCACGACCGGAGTTTCGAAAAGACGGTCTCCAATATGCAGGAGGTCGCGGCGCGCGGCGGCGAGATCATCCTGATCACCGACGCCAAGGGCGCGGCCAGCGGCGCGGTCGAGGGCGCCGAGATGATCGTCCTGCCGGACATGCCAGAAATCCTGACCCCGATCGTCTATGCGATCCCCTTGCAATTGCTCGCCTATCACACCGCCATCCACATGGGCACGGATGTCGACCAGCCGCGCAATCTGGCGAAGTCAGTCACCGTCGAATAGCCGGACCGTCTTCTTCGCAATTGCGAAAATCATCTTGCAATTGCCGCGACGGATCGTGATGTTTCAATCGCCGGGCGTGTTCGACGTCCATTAAACGCGCCATGGCGGCGCCGGGGATCATTGGCGACCATGGCTCGTCTGCGCAATTATTTCCTGACCGGGTTCATCGTCTGTGCGCCGCTGGCGATCACGGCATGGATCACCTGGTCGTTCATGGGCTGGGTCGACGGCTGGGTGAAGCCCAATATTCCGGTCCAGTATCTTCCCGATTCCTATCTGCCCTTCGCGATCCCGGGCTTCGGCCTGATCGTGGCGCTGGTGCTGATCACCCTGATCGGGTTTCTGGCCGCCAATTTCATCGGTCGGACCATTGTGCGATGGAGCGAGCATCTGCTCAGCCGGACGCCCTTGGTTCGCTCCGTCTATACGGCGCTCAAGCAGATCTTCGAGACGGTTCTCGCCGACCGCTCGTCCTCCTTCAAGACCGCGGCGCTGATGGAGTATCCGCGCAAGGGCGTCTGGTGTCTCGTCTTCGTGGCGACGACCGCCCGCGGCGAGATCGCGACTGTGCTTTCCGACCAGGGCGAGGAAATGCTGGCGGTTTTCCTGCCGCCGACGCCCAACCCCACCTCGGGGTTTCTACTCTTCGTGCCGCGGGAGGACGTGCGGGTGCTCGATATGAGCATCGAGGCGGCGCTGAGGCTGGTCATATCGGCGGGACTGGTGTCGCCGGACGATGTCGTCCGCCAGGACAAGCCGGTCAGCATGGCTAAAGCCTCGCGCGTGATCGCCGGGCGGGAGAAGCGGGCCGAGCGGCCGATCGAACCGGCCGAGTAGCGACACGATCGCTGATGTCAACCGGAGCGCAGCAGCCGCACCGCTTCGTCCTTGCCGAAAAGATAAAGCAGCGTGCGGAGCGCTTCGCCGCGCTCGGATTTCAGTTCACTGTCGGTTGCGAGGATCAACCGTGCATCGTCGCGGGCGATCTCCATCAGATGGGCGTGATGTTCCATCGAGGCGATGCGGAAGAATGGCATGCCCGACTGCTGCGTGCCGAGAAGATCGCCTTCGCCGCGCAGCTTCAGATCCTCTTCGGCGATGCGGAATCCGTCCTCGGTTTCGCGCATTACCGCGATGCGCGCTGCCGCCGTTTCGCCGAGCGGCGCGCGATATAAAAGCACGCAGGACGAGGCTTTCTCGCCGCGCCCGACCCGGCCGCGCAGCTGGTGCAGTTGCGACAGACCGAAGCGCTCGGCGTGTTCGATGACGATAATCGAGGCGCCGGGCACGTCGACGCCGACTTCGATGACCGTCGTCGCGACGACGAGTTTCGTGCGCCCGGCCTTGAAGGCGGCCATGGCGGCGTCCTTCTCCTCGCCGCTCATGCGGCCATGAACGAGCCCGACCATGTCCCCGAACAGACCCTTGAGCTGGCGGAAGCGCTCCTCGGCCGCCATCAGGTCGCTCTTTTCCGATTCCTCGACCAGCGGGCAGACCCAATAGAGCCGGTCGCCCGCCGCCATCGCTCGCCCGGCGCGATCGATGATCTCGTCGAGCCGCTCCATCGGAACGGCGACGGTGGTGATCGGCTTACGCCCGGCGGGTTTGCCTTCGAGCCGCGAGACGTCCATGTCGCCGAAGGCGGCGAGGACGAGGGTGCGCGGGATCGGCGTCGCGGTCATCACCAGCAGATCGGCCGCGCGTCCCTTGCCGGTCAGGCTCAGCCGCTGGTGGACGCCGAATCGATGCTGCTCGTCGACGACGACGAGGCCGAGGTCGCGATAGTCGACCCCCTCCTGAAATAGCGCGTGGGTTCCGACGACGATCTGCGCCTCGCCCGAAGCGATCGCCTCGAGCTTGGCCGCCCGCGCCTTGCCGGTATCGCGGCCGGTAAGGAGGATGATCGTCAGCCCGACCGCCTCGCAGAGCTTCGAGAGGCCGTCGAAATGCTGGCGCGCTAGAATTTCGGTCGGGGCAAGCAGCGCCGATTGCGCCCCGGCCTCGGCCGCCGTCGCCATCGCCATCAGCGCCACCACCGTCTTGCCGGCGCCGACATCGCCCTGCAGCAGGCGCAGCATCCGGTCCGCGTCCGCCAAGTCGGCGAGAATCTCGGCGATGACATTTTGCTGGGCGTCGGTGAGCACGAAGGGAAGCGCCGCCTTAAGACGCGTCGCAAGGGCACCGGAGCCGGTGAGCGGGCGACCGCGCGCCTTCTTCATGCGTTGCCGCGACAGTGCGAGGGCCAATTGGCTGGCCAGGAACTCGTCATAGGCGAGCCGGCGGAAGGCGCCGCCGTCGGGCGCCAGATCGCGCTCGTCGGACGGATCGTGCAGGCGCTTCAGCGCGGCTGCGAAATCCGGGAAGCCATGTTTGGCGACGATCGACGGATCGATCCACTCCCGGATCGTCGGCAGGCGCTCCACCGCCTGGGCGATCGCCTTGCGCAGGATCTTGGGAGAGAGCCCGGCGGTCATCGGATAGACCGGTTCGACCAGGGATAGCGATTCAGCCTCGTCGATCGACGCCACGAAGTCGGGATGCACCATCGACGGGCGGCCGTTGAACCACTCGACCCGGCCGGACACGATCATCGTCTCGCCGACGGGAAGTAGCTTTTCCAACCAGCCGGATTGACCGCGGAAATAGGTGAGGGCGATCTCGCCGGTCGCGTCCTGGGCAAACACCTTGTAGGGCGCCGACTTCGCCGCCCGTCCGGGCGCCTGATGGCGGTCGATGCGAACCGTCAGCGTCACGATCCCGCCCTCCGGTGCGGTCGCGATTTCGGCACGCTTGCGCCGGTCGATCAGGCCAGTCGGAAGGTGGAACAGGAGATCGCGGACGCGCACGGTCTCGGAGGTTCCGACCAGAAGCGTCTGGAACTGCGCCGCGACCTTCGGCCCCACGCCTTCCAGCGTCGTCACGGGGGCAAACAGCGGGTCGAGGATCGAAGGGCGCATCGTCGGCGAGGTTTAGTCGGATGCGCGCCGATGGCAAGGCTGACAGGGCCGGTCCCACCCTATATAGAAGCCTCACTCACATGACAGGTTCGATATGACTGGTATGCAGCGCTCTTCGAGCGATCTCGACGTCCGCCGCCGCAAGGCGTTGTTCCGGTCCTGGCATCGGGGCATCCGCGAGATGGATCTGGTGCTCGGCCGTTTCGCCGACGCCGAGATCGACCGGCTGACCGACGCCGAACTCCACGACTACGAGCAGCTGATGGAAGCGCCCGACCGCGATCTCTTCCAGTGGCTGACCGGGGAAACGGCAACGCCGGCGAATTTCGACACCAGCGTGTTCCGGCGGATTCGGGACTTCCACGTCGTGGAGGAGGAGCCTCGGCCATGAGTCTGCCAGAGCCCTTGAAAAGAGCCCTGACGAAAGGCGCGGGCCTTGAGATCGGCAACGTCCTCGACGGCTACGAAGCGTTTCTGCTCGCCGACATCGCGCGCCTTCGCGGCGCGAAGAAGCCGGTGGTCTACGTCATGCGCGACGGCAACCGGATCGGCGAACTCGAGGACGCGCTGAAATTCGTGGCGCCCGAGCTTCCGGTGCTGACGCTGCCCGGCTGGGACTGCCTGCCCTACGACCGGGTCGGGCCGTCCGGCGAGGTCGCGGCACGCCGCCTGTCGGCGATGGCCGCGCTCGGGGCGCTGCGCCGTGAGCCGCACCGCGCGCTGATTCTCACGACGGCCAATGCGCTGCTCCAGAAGATGCCGCCGGCCGCGGTTCTCGGCGAAGAGACGATTGCGGCCAAGGCTGGCAACCGCATCGCCATGGAAGACATCGTGCGCGCCCTCCAGCGCGGCGGTTTCGAGCGGGTCGCCACCGTGCGCGAGCGCGGCGAATTCGCGGTGCGCGGCGGCATTCTCGATCTCTTCGCGCCCGGCGAGGAGGAGCCCGTCCGCCTCGATTTCTTCGGCGATACGCTGGAGACGATCCGCGGCTTCGACCCCGCGACCCAGCGCACGACCCGGCAATTGCAGAGCTTCGAACTGGCACCGGTCTCCGAGATCACCTTGCGCGAGGAGACGGTCAGCCGCTTCCGCACCAATTACGTCAAGCGCTTCGGCGCGGCACAGCGCAACGACGCGCTCTACAGCTCGATCAGCGAAGGCAAGCGCTTCTCCGGGATGGAGCATTGGCTGCCGCTGTTCTACGAAAAGCTCGACACGCTGTTCGACTATTGCCACGGCTTTCCGATGGTTCTCGACCATCTGGCGCTCGAGGCGGTCGGCGAGCGACGCGAGACGATCGGCGATCATTACGAGTCGCGCAAACGCAATGCCGGCGAGGCCAGCGGGGAATCCATTCCCTATCATCCGGTCGATCCGGACGATCTTTATCTGTCGGAGGACGAACTGGCCGGTGGCCTGGCCAGCGCCGACCCGATCCGTCTGTCGGCCTATGGCGCGAGCGACGCCGCCAATCACGACGTCTTCAATCTTGAGATTAGCCGAGGCCGCAATTTCGCGGCGGAGCGCGCCAGCGGCGACGTCAACGTCTTTCAGGCGGCGGTCGATCATATCGGCCGGCTGCGCGCCGACGGTAAACGCGTGTTGCTGGCGGCCTGGAGCGAGGGCTCGCGCGAGCGCCTCAGCCAAGTCGTCGAGGAGCACGGGCTCGAAGGCCTGAAGCCCGTCGACAGCCTCAAGAAGCTGAACGAAGCCCCCAAGAACCTCATCGCGACGGCCGTCCTCGGCATCGAGGCGGGTTTCGAGACACCCCATCTCGCCGTCGTCGGCGAACAGGACATTCTCGGCGACCGGCTGGTGCGGCGGGGCCGCAAGAAGCGCGCCAAGAATTTCATTGCCGAGGTCTCCGGCCTCGACGAGGGCGACATCGTCGTCCATGTCGATCACGGCATCGGCCGCTTCGTCGGGCTGAAGACCATCGAGGCGGCGGGCGCGCCGCATGATTGCCTGGAACTGCGCTATGCCGGCGAGGACCGGCTGTTCCTGCCGGTGGAAAACATCGAGCTGTTGTCGCGCTATGGCGGCGAGGGCTCGGAGGCGATGCTCGACAAGCTCGGCGGCGGCGCCTGGCAGGCGCGCAAGGCCAAGCTGAAGAAGCGCCTGCTCGACATGGCGGACGGACTGATCCGCATCGCCGCCGCGCGGCAGATGCGCGGCGCGCCGAAGCTGGTTCCGCCGGAAGGGCTCACTGACGAATTCGCCGCCCGGTTCCCCTATGAGGAAACCGAGGACCAGATGAACGCCATCGACGCGGTGGCCGACGATCTGGCGCTCGGGCGGCCGATGGACCGGCTGATCTGCGGCGACGTCGGCTTCGGCAAGACCGAGGTGGCGATGCGCTCGGCGTTCATCGCGGCAATGAACGGCTTGCAGGTCGCCGTTGTCGTGCCGACGACGCTGCTGGCCCGCCAGCACTTCAAGACTTTCGCGGAACGCTTCCGCGGCCTGCCGCTCACTGTCGCGCAGGCTTCGCGACTGGTGACGTCGAAGGAACTCGCGGCGACCAAGAAGGGCGTCGCCGACGGCACCGTGGATATCGTCGTCGGCACCCATGCGCTGCTCGGCAAGGCGATCGGCTTCAAGAATCTGGGATTGCTGATCATCGACGAGGAGCAGCATTTTGGCGTCAAGCACAAGGAGCGGCTGAAAGAGCTGAAATCCGACGTCCATGTGTTGACGCTTTCGGCGACGCCGATTCCCCGCACTCTGCAACTGGCGCTCACCGGCGTCCGCGAACTCTCGCTGATCACCACCGCACCCGTCGACCGCATGGCGGTCCGCACCTTCGTGTCGCCCTTCGATCCACTGGTCGTGCGCGAGACGTTATTGCGCGAACGCTATCGCGGTGGCCAGAGCTTCTATGTCTGCCCGCGCGTCTCCGACCTTGCCGACGTGAAGGCGTTTCTCGACTCGGACGTGCCGGAGCTGAAGGTGGCGATCGCCCACGGCCAGATGGCGGCGGGCGAACTCGACGACATCATGAACGCCTTCTACGAGGGGCAGTACGACGTTCTCCTGTCGACGACGATCGTCGAATCGGGCCTCGACATTCCGTCCGCCAACACGATGATCGTCCATCGCGCCGACATGTTTGGCCTGTCGCAGCTTTATCAGCTTCGCGGCCGTGTGGGACGCTCCAAGGTCCGCGCCTACGCGCTGTTGACCATCCCGGCGAACAAGACGCCGACCAAGGGCGCCGACCGCCGGCTCAAGGTCCTGCAATCGCTCGATACGCTCGGCGCGGGCTTCCAGCTGGCCTCCCATGACCTCGACCAGCGCGGCGCCGGCAATCTGCTCGGCGACGAGCAGTCCGGCCACGTCAAGGAGGTCGGCTTCGAACTCTACCAGCAGATGCTGGAAGAGGCGGTCGCGGAGATGAAGGGCGAAGAGCTGGAGAGCGACGGCCAGTGGTCGCCGCAGATCGCACTGGGCACTGCGGTGATGATCCCGGAGGGCTACGTGCCCGACCTGCAACTGCGCATGACGCTCTACCGGCGGCTGGCGGACCTATCCGACGCGCGCGAGATCGACGCCTTCGGCGCCGAGTTGATCGACCGCTTCGGGCCGATGCCGGCGGAGGTCGAACATCTTCTCAAGGTCGTGTTCATCAAGTCGCTGTGCCGCAAGGCCAATATCGAGAAACTGGACGCCGGGCCGAAGGGCATCGTCATCACCTTCCGGGACAAGACGTTTCCCAATCCCGGTGCGCTCGTTCGCTACATCGCCGAGCAGGGCGCATCGGCGAAGATCCGGCCAGATCAGTCGATTGTCTTGATCCGCGACTGGCCGACGGCGGACAAACGGCTCAACGGCGCGGCGACGGTGGCGACGCAACTCGCGCGCTTCGCCGACGAGGGGCAGAAACAGGCGGCGTAAGGGAGTGGCGACGGGCATCGGATTCCCGAAACCCCGTCCACAATTTGGCCGTCTGGGCGGGCGAAGGCGCAAGGATGATCAAATATCTCCTCTCGCTCTCTCGGCCCGGCTCCCGGCAGCGCCTTCTTTCCGTGATCGGTGTTTCCCTCGCGATCGCTTCCAACGCGCGTGCCCAAGGTTCCGGAGTTGATGAACACGTCGATGCCGATCTCGCAACGCTGGTCGCGATCGAGGACCGCCTGAACGCGGCTGACATTTGCCAGCCGCTGCGGTTCGATCTGCGCACGGTTTCCTCGCTCGTCGGCTTCCCGATTCCCGCCTTCATTCCGATCGACACGAATCTTCGATGGGATCAGAATCGCCATCGGGTGACGCGTTTCGCATCGACGCCGACCGATGTCGTCCTGGATTTCCGGATGGGGTGCCAGCCGAGCACCAATGGCGCGGTTCTCGACTATCTGGGCCTGTCGCCCGACAAGGTCCGGCTCGACGACCAGGTTTCCTGTACGGGGAATCGGATGGCGAACGGCGACCTCGATACGCTGGTCTGCACGGTGGACGGAAAAGTCGGCAAGCTTCTCGCCAAGACCATCATCGGGCTATCCGACAAGGTCGGGCGCCTCTTGCCGATGCAGGTGGCCGTGGCGGTCCCGGCCGCCTCGGCGCGGACGACAGAGCCGGCGACCGGGACCGACGCGCCGCTGTCTGCCGGTGATCCGGTCGACGCCGCCGCACCGTCAGCCGCCGATGCAGCGACAAAGACGCAGCCCGGCACTCGACCGTCGGGCGACGAGCGATAGCGACCGCTCGCCGCCCGAGGGCACGCTACTTTGCGTCCGGCGCCTTCCAGAACGTCGGCAGCTGATAGCCGTAGAGCGGCGTCGTGTCGGGGTGCTGGATGAACTTCCAGCGGGCCAGCCATTGCTCCGGCAGGTGGAACAGCGGCACGACATAGTGTCCCGAAATCAGCACCCGGTCATAGGCGCGCACGGCATCGACGAAGGCCTCGCGGCTGCGCGCCGAGACGATCTCGTTGATCAGCCTGTCGAGGGCCGGGTCGGCGACGCCGGCGAAGTTGAAGGTGCCGTTGGCGTCCTTCGAGATCGATCCCCAGCGATAGACCTGCTCGGCGCCCGGTGACAGCGAGGCGCTGTAGGTGGCGATGATCATGTCGAAGTCGTATGCTGATTTGCGCGCCTGATACTGGGCGTCATCGACCTGCCGGACCGTCGTCTGGACGCCGATGCGGTCGAGGGTGCGCTTGTAGGCGAGGGCGATCCGCTCCTGTTCCGGCGATTGCACCAGAATCTCGAACGACAGCGGCTTGCCGTCGGAACTGACGAGCGAGCGCCCCTCGAAGCGGTAGCCGGCTTCCTGGAAGGCCTTGGCCGCGCCCTGGAGCACTTTGCGGTCCCCGCCGCTGCCATCGGTCACCGGTGGCGCATAGGTCCCATCCATGACGTCCGGATCGACCCGGTCGGCATAGTCCGCAAGCAGCGCCTTTTCCGCCTCGGATGCTGGATTGCCGGCGCTGGACAGCTCGGAATTCTGGAAGAAGCTGCCCGTCCGTTTGTAGGCGTCGTAATAAAGATTGCGGTTGGCCCATTCGAAGTCGAACAGCATCGACAGCGCCTTCCGGACCGATCGATCCTTAAAAACCGGTCGGCGGGTGTTGAACACGAAGGCGAGCATGTTCGACGGCGCGCCGGAGGTGAAGGTCTCCTTGATGACGTCGCCGTTTGTCACGGCCGGGAAATCATAGGCCGTGCGCCAGTGGTTCGGGTCGCCCTCGGGGTAGACGTAGGACAGGCCCTTCTTGAACGCCTCGAACTGGGCGTTGGAGTCGCGAAAATACTCGATGATGATGGTGTCGTAATTGTCGATCCCCTGCTTGATCGGCAGGTCGCGGCCCCAATAATCCGGGTTCTGCTTGTAGGTGATGCGCTGGCCGGGCTCGACCTTGTCGATCAGATATGGCCCCGAGCCGGTCACCGGCTCCAATGTCGTTTGCTCGAAGGTCTCGCGATCGAAGGCGTGCTCGGGAAGCACCGGGAGCCCCGATATGAGGAGCGGGGTTTCGCGATCAGCGGTCTCGTCGAAAGTGAAGCGGACGCCATTCGCGCCGGCCTTCTCGATCTTGACCGCCGGCCTGAGCCAATTGGCGTACATCGGCCGGCCGTGCTCGCGCAGCATCTCGACGGTGAACAACACGTCCTCCGGCCGGACCGGCTCGCCATCGGAAAATTTTGCCGCCGGATTGAGCTGGAATTCCACGAAGCTGCGCTCGGCGTCGGTCTCGACGGTTTCGGCGAGCAGCCCGTACATGGTGAAGGGTTCGTCCGCTGAGCGCTGCATCAACGGCTCGAAGACCAGATTGCCGTATTCCTTGTCGAACCAGATGCCCCGCGCCGTCGTCAGCGCGCCGCGCACGATCACCGGGTTGAGATTGTCGAAGGTACCGAAGACGCCGTAGCGCATCGTGCCGCCCTGCGGCGCCTCAGGGTTCACAAAGGGCAGCCGCTCGAAATCCGCCGGCAGCGCCGGCTCTCCCTGCATGGCGATGGCATGCTGCGGCTCGGCCATTCCGGGCATTGTGAACGCTGCGAGAAAAGCCACGACGACAGACGTCAAAAGGCTCGCGCGGCGCGGGGCTGAAAAAAGGATCTGCATGCGGATGGACGAGCTCCCGATGGTTGTCTGCGTTGCGCGATTCTAACGGGAAAGCCCTGTCTTGCCTACCACGACAAAGGCTGGCGGCAGCGCATTCGGGGCCTTCAAACGGCCGTATTTGCGAAACAGGTCGTGGGCCGCTAAGGAACACTGTTTCCCGAACTTGTTTATGCTGAGAGGATTTGACGCCTGTGACGCACCGTTTGTCGAACGCTTCCACCACGATGCTCGCCGCCGGGCTGGTCGGACTCGCGACGCTTGCCGTCGGCGTCTCCGGGGCGAACGCCCAGGACGCCAAGCCCGCCGCCGGCCAGGCGCAGTCGGCCAGTCCGGCCCAAGGCCAAGCGATTCCCGCCGAATGGTTCAAGGTCTGCTCGACCCAAGGCGAAAACGATATCTGCAACACCCAGTACACAATGATCGCCGATACACGGCAGCTGATCACCGCGGTCAACTTGATAAGCGTCAAGGGCAAGGTGAACCAGAAGGTCATCCAGGCCGTGGTACCGACCGGACGGGTCATTCCCGCTGGCGTTCAGATGAAGGTCGACGACGAAAAGCCGCAGACGTTGAACTATTCGGTCTGCTTCGCCGACCGCTGCATCGCCGAGGCGGAATTGACCGATGCCCTGGTCGCTTCGATGAAGCGCGGCAAGCAGATGACGGTCACGTCGATCAACTTCCAGCGCCAGGCCAATCCGATCCCGATCAGCCTGTCCGGTTTCACGCAGGCCTATGATGGCGCTCCGAAGGCTCAGCCCGAACTCGCCCAGCGCCAGAAAGAACTCAACGAGGCTCTGCAGAAGCAGGCCGAGGAGCGGCGCAAGAAGTTCGAGGATGCCCAGAAGACCGCCAAGGACAACGCCGGCGAGGCCAAGCCCGCCGCGCAATAGGCCCGGCGTCTCCCGGATCGGAAATTTGGATCAGTTCAACGGCGGCGTCAGCCGCCGTTTGCTTGTCCGCGCGCGACATGCGGTCTTGCGGCCGCGGCACGTTCAATTGCGGTGGGTGCCTTTCAGCCGGTACGAACCATCGACGGGACCATCGAAAATCTCGCCGATCTGGGGGTGGCGAACCGGAACCCCGGTCTCGTCCGGCAGAAGGTTTTGCTCCGAGACATAGGCGATATATTCGCTTTCCGCGTTTTCGGCGAAGAGATGATAGAATGGCTGGTCCTTGCGGGGCCGGACATCCTCGGGAATCGAGTTGTACCATTCCTCGGTGTTGTCGAACTCCGGATCCACGTCGAAGATGACACCGCGGAATGGATACATGCGATGGCAGACGACTTGTCCAATGAAGAAGCGGGCAGTTTGCATCAAATTCACGACTCCCTTAAGGGACCGGCAATAGCCAATCTCGAAGCGACAACGCAAGCGCGTCCGTCGCCGCCGCCGACGAACCGCACACCGATGACGCTTTCCCTCACACCCCGGACTGCCCGTTGATCGCGATCGTCGGCCTGATCTCGCCGTTCTTCGGCCTGATCGCGCTCGGATTCGCCACCGGTCGGATCGTCCGCCATCCGGTGGACGGGCTCGCCTGGCTCAACGTCTTCATCATCTATATCGCGCTACCGGCGCTGTTCTTCCAGCTTTTGTCGAAAACCCCGGTCGAAAAGCTCGCCAGCGGCGGCTTTATCGTCGCCACGACGCTGGCGACATTCGTCATCTTCGCCCTGGGCTTCGCGGTGGCATTGGCGAGAACGCGGGGCGACATTCCCGTAGCGACGATTCAGGGGCTGGCCGGGGCCTATGGCAATATCGGCTATATGGGGCCGGGGCTGGCGCTTGTCGCCATCGGCCCGGAAGCCGCAGTTCCGGTGGCGCTGATCTTTTGTTTCGACAACACCCTGCATTTCACCATGGCGCCGCTGATGATGGCGCTGGGCGGCGATCGCAAGGGATCGCCGGCGAAAATCGCGCTCGCCGTGGTGGTCAAGATCGTCACGCACCCGTTCATCATCGCGACCGCCCTGGGGGTCGCCGCCGCCATCGTCGGGGCCACGCCGCCGGAGCCTGTGGACCGCTTCCTCCAGCTTCTCGCCAACGCGGCGGCGCCCTGCGCGCTGTTCGCAATGGGGGTGACGCTGGCGCTGCGGCCATTGAAACGAGTGCCGGTGGAACTTGGCTATATCGTGCCAATCAAGCTCGTGTTGCATCCGCTTGCCGTGTGGCTGCTGCTGGGACTGTTCGGCAACTTCGATCCGGTCTGGGTGAAGAGCGCGATCCTGCTCGCCAGCCTGCCGACGGCGACCAACGTCTTCGTCATCGCGCAGCAATACGGCGTGTGGGTGGAGCGCGCCTCGGCTTCGGTCCTGGTGACGACGGTGTTCTCCGTCGCCTCGGTCACGCTGTTGCTCTTCCTGATCTCCTCAGGGATCGTTCCGGCCGATCCCTTCGCGTATTGACCGAGGAATCCCGGTGAGGCCCGCGCCGGGCGACAAACCCTCCCGCATGGCGAACTGGCGCAGAAACGGAACGCTTCGCATCGCGGCCAGTCCCACGGTCCGCGCGAGTTGCGTGGGCAGGAAGTCGGCGAGGAGCGAGCGGTTGAGAAGATCGACGCCGAAGGTGCGCGAACGAACGTCGGCCCGACGAGCCGTTTCGTAACGCGACAGCGTCGCCCGCTGGCCGGGATCGTCCCGGCTTTCGGTGGCGAACCGGACGATCGCTTCGCAATCGCGCAAGCCGAGATTGAGCCCTTGGGCACCTATCGGGGGAAAGGCATGGCCCGCTTCTCCGACAAGAGCGAGGCGTTCACCGGTCATCCGGTCGACCGAGGCCCCGGACAGGGGAAAGCGCTGGATCGGATCGTCGATTTCGACCGCCCCGAGAATGGAGTGCATCTTGTCCTCCACCGCGCGGGCGAGACGGTCGGGCTTGAGGTCGATGTAGAGCTCGGCGAGATCGGGCTGCTCGACCCACACGAGGGATGAGCGGCGGCCGGGAAGCGGCACCTGCGTGAACGGGCCGGCCCGCGTGTGGAATTCCGTCGAGACGGAATGATGATCGATGCGATGGCGAAAATTGCAGACGATGGCGCTCTGCGGATAGGTCCATTGCCGGACGCCGATTCCGGCCACCTCGCGCATGGGCGAGCGCCGTCCATCCGCCGCGACGACCAGATTGACGCTGTAGGCTCCGCCATCATCGAGCGTCACCACGGCCCGGTCGCCTTCTATCGTCAAGCCCCGTGCCGGCGTCTCCCGAACCTCCAGCCTTTTCGCCTCCGCGACACCTTCGTTCAGCGCAGCCTGGAGATCGGCGTTGAGAACATTGTAGCCGAATGAGGCCAGGCCGATTTCGCTCGCGCGGAACTCCACGACCGGCGCCCGAAACAGGCGTTTGGTGTCGTCGATGAGCCGCATGACCGCCAAGGGCGACGCTTTCGGGCCGAGCCGATCCATCACGCCGAGATTGGACAAAAAGGCGACGGAATCGCCCAAAAGCGCTGTGCTGCGCGCGTCCGGCGTCGACTTCGGCGCGATCAGCACGGTGTCAAAGCCGGCCGCGGCAAATGCCAGCGCAGTGGCGGTTCCCGCCAACCCGCCTCCGACGACGGCGATCTCTCTACGCTCTGTGGCCACTTGCACGATCTCCCGCCGTTTGTCCGGTGAAATGGTCGGAAACAGCGAGCGGACTCGCTCGTTTCGCTTGGAATCCCGACATACGCCGGTTACAGCGGATGGCAATGGTCGTTGGCCGAGGGGCGGCAAAATGCAACGGCGCAGCGTGGGGATTCATGTCAGACGCAGTCACCGCCTTCGATAAGTGGCGCGCCTTCGGCGTGCATCTTTTGACCGCCAGCGGTGCGTTTCTGGCGTTCATGTCGGTCATTGCGGCGGCGGAGCAGCGCTGGGTGGCAATGTTCGGCTGGTTGGGATTCGCACTGTTCGTCGATGGCATCGATGGCCCGTTGGCCCGGCGAATCCAGATCAAGCGGGTGCTGCCCAATTGGTCCGGGGACCTCCTCGATTCGATCATCGACTATGCCACCTTCGTGATGATCCCCGCCGTCGCGCTCTATCTTTCGGGCATGATCGGCCGGCCATGGTCGTTCGTCGCCGCGGCGCTCATCGTCATCTCCAGTGCGATTTACTATGCCGATCTCCGCATGAAGACGAAGGACAATTTCTTTCGCGGATTTCCGGTTGCCTGGAACATGGTCGTCTTCACGTTTTTCGCCATTCAGCCGAACGAGTGGACCGCCTTCCTCTTCGTGGTCTTCTGCTCCGTGGCGACCTTCCTGCCGATCAAGTTCCTGCATCCGGTCCGCGTCGAACGCTTGCGTGGCGTCAATCTCAGTGTTTTCGCCGTCTGGTCGGTGCTGGGGCTCGCGGCACTATTCACGGACTTCGCCCCGCTGTGGTGGATCAAATGGGGACTTGTCGCCTCCGGCCTCTATCTGTTCGCCATCGGCGGCGTCCTCCAGATTGTCGACTGGCTGCGAGGCGTTACGCACGATTAGCGCGGAATGAGGAAAAGTGGGACCGGTTTTCCGCTCGCGTTCCGCGCTGAATTTATGGATTCGATGACGATGAAACCGGATCGAACGTTTCGATGTCATCGTGATCTGGAAATAACGGGAGTGAAGCATGAGTAAGGCAATTATCGTTCACGAAGTGGGTGGTCCGGAGGTCCTGAAGTGGGAGGATCACGATCCGGGTCGGCCGGGTCCCGGGCAGATCCTGGTCGAACAGAAGACGGCTGGCCTCAACTTCATCGACGTCTATTTCCGCACTGGGGTCTACAAGTCGCCGACCATGCCCTTCGTTCTCGGCAAGGAGGGCGCCGGCGTCGTCGCCGAAGTCGGGGAGGGGGTCGACCGCTTCCAGGTGGGTGACCGCGTCGCCTATAATGGCGTCACCGGCAGCTATGCCGAGCGGCTCGTCACCGAGGCGGACAAGGCCGTGAAGCTGCCCGACTCGATCGACTTCGAGACCGCCGCTGCGATCATGCTGAAGGGCATGACGGCGGAGTATCTTCTGCGGCGGACCTTCAAGGTCGGGCCGGACACCGTTCTCCTGTTCCACGCCGCGGCCGGTGGCGTCGGCCTGATCGCCGGTCAGTGGGCCAAGCATCTCGGCGCGACCGTCATAGGCACCGCCGGCACGCCGGAAAAGTGCAAGCTGGCCCGCGAGAACGGCTACGACCACGTGATCAACTACCGCGAGGAGGATTTCGTCGAGCGGGTGCGGGAGATCACCGACGGACGGAAATGCGACGTCGTCTACGATTCGGTCGGCAAGGACACATTCCCTAGTAGCCTCGATTGCCTGAAGAATCGCGGCCTGTGGGTCACCTTCGGCCAGTCCTCGGGTAAGCTGCCTGAGATCGATCTCGGCATTCTCAACCAGAAGGGATCGCTCTACGCGACGCGGCCGAGCTTGTTCGGCTACAACACCAATCGCGAGGAACTCGACGCTTCGGCCAAGGCGCTGTTCGACGTCATCGAATCGGGTGCCGTAAAGATCACGATCGGTCAGACCTATCCGGTCTCGGAAGCGGCCCAGGCGCACCGCGATCTCGAGGCGCGGAAAACCATCGGCGCGACGGTCTTGACTATCTAGCTGTCTGCTCCCGGACCGAGGCCCGCCGTCACGCAGGAATTGCGGCGGCGCCACTTCGGTCCGGACGCCCTGCCTACGCCGCAACGGGGATCGCCAGGACTGCCCCCGCGCGCTGGAGCGATCCGATGTTCGACCTCATCGTTACCAACGCCAATCTGCCCGATGGCCGCACCGGTATCGACATCGCGGTTCGCGATGGCCGGATCGCCGCCGTCGAGCGCGGCATCGGTGCCGAAACCAAGGAGACGATCGACGCGTCCAATCGCTTGGTGTCGCCGCCCTTCGTCGATCCGCATTTTCATATGGACGCGACACTGTCGCTTGGGCTGCCCCGGATGAACCAGTCCGGAACGCTGCTCGAGGGCATCGCGCTATGGGGCGAATTGAAGCCGCTTTTGACCCGCGAGGCTCTGGTCGAGCGGGCGCTGCGCTACTGCGATCTCGCCGTCGCGCAAGGCCTGCTCGCCATCCGCAGCCATGTCGACGTCAGCGATCCGCGTCTCGTCACCGTCGAAGCGTTGCTTGAGGTCAAGGACCGGGTGAAACCCTATCTCGACCTGCAACTCGTGGCTTTTCCGCAGGATGGCTATCTGCGCACGCCCGTCGCCGCCGACGCCCTCGCTCGCGCTCTGGACATGGGCGTCGATATCGTCGGCGGCATCCCGCATTTCGAGCGAACGATGGCGGAAGGGGCCGCCTCGGTCGCCGCGCTCTGCCGGATCGCCGCCGAGCGGGGCCTTCCTGTCGACATGCATTGCGACGAATCCGACGACCCGCTGTCCCGCCATGTCGAGACCCTGGCGGCCGAAACCATCCGGCACGGGCTTCAGGGCCGGGTCGCCGGCTCGCACCTCACCTCCATGCATTCGATGGACAACTATTACGTCTCGAAGCTGATCCCCTTGATCCACGAAGCCGGAATGCATGTCATTCCGAACCCGCTGATCAACATCACGCTGCAGGGCCGGCATGACAGCTATCCCAAGCGCCGGGGCATGACCCGCGTGCCGGAACTGATGGCCGCCGGGATCAACGTCGCCTTCGGCCACGACTGCGTGATGGACCCCTGGTACTCGCTCGGCTCCGGCGACATGCTCGAAGTCGCACATATGGCCGTCCATGTCGGCCAGATGACCTCGCGCGACGCCATGCGCGCCTGCTTCGACGCGGTCACCGTCAATTCCGCGCGAGTCATGGGGCTCGACGGCTATGGTCTCGATGTCGGCAACCATGCCGATTTCGTCGTCCTGCAGGCCGCGAACCCGATCGAGGCGATCCGCCTCAAGGCGCATCGGCTGGCGGTCGTGCGTCGCGGCCGGATCATCGCCCGGTCGGAGCCGCGGGTGAGCCAGTTGTTCCTTGAGGGCCGCGAAGCAATCGTCGATGCCGCCGCCTACGCGCCGCAAGCCGGGCGCGATGTCGATTGACTGCTTGATAAGCGATGATCGCGGTTGACAACGAATTGGGCAGCCCATCAAATTGCCGCCAATATGAGCCATTGTGGCTCGGCTGGAGGGACAAGGCATGACCAGATTCGGCACGATCGGACGGCGCGGCTTTCTGCTTGGGAGCGCCACGCTCGGCGCCGGCTTGTTCCTGCCGCGCGCCTTCGCGCAGGAGCCTCTGAAGGTCGCGGGCTTGCATGCCTCGCCGGTCGAGAACGCCTGGAATTCGCGTCTGCATCAAGCGCTACAGGGAGCGGCGAAAGATGGCGTCATCGAATATGTCTTCTCCGAGGGGGTCGGCGGCACCGACTATGCCCGCGCCATGCGCGAATATGCCGAGCAAGGCGCCAAGCTGATCGTCGGCGAATCCTACGCGGTCGAATCCGAAGCGCGCCAGGTGGCGGCGGACTATCCCGACACCGCCTTCCTGATGGGATCAAGCGGCGGCCCGGCCGGAGATAATTTCGGCACCTTTGGCACCTGGAACCACGAAGGCGCCTATCTCGCCGGAATGCTCGCCGGCAAGATGAGCGAGAGCGGCATCTTCGGCTCGGTCGGGGCGATTCCGATCCCCGAGGTCAACATGCTGATCAACGGATTTCGCGCCGGGGTCGATGCGGTCCGGCCCGACGCCAAGCACCTCATCGGCTTCATCGGCACGTTCTTCGATCCGCCGAAGGCGCGCGAGGCGGGGCTCGCGCAGATCGACGCCGGTGCCGACATCCTGTTCGGCGAGCGCATCGGCACCGCCGACGCGGCCAAGGAGCGCGGTATCAAGGCGATCGGTTCGCTGATCGACTACACCCCGCGCTACCCCGACACGGTCTTCGCCAACGCCATGTGGTATTTCCGGCCGATCCTCGACGCCGCGATCGCCGACACGCAAGCCGGCAACCCGACCGGCAAGAACTACACCCCCTTCAGCCTGATGAAGGAAGGCGGCAACGACATCGTCTTCGAGACATCCATGGTGCCGGAGGACGCGATCGGCCCGATGGAGGAAAAGCGCGCGGCGATCAAGGCCGGCGAGTTCGAGGTGCCGATCAATTTCGACGAGCCCGCCTGACGAGGGCATGCACATGCGCAAAGGGCAGGGCGGTGATGTCGTCGCGACGGGGCGGCATCCGTGACCGGTTCGCCGGTCCTGCGCCTTGAAGGGATCACCAAACGCTTCGGCACCTTCGCGGCGAATGACGACATAACGGTCGAACTCGCGCGCGGCGAGGTCGTCGCGCTGCTCGGCGAGAACGGCGCCGGCAAGACGACACTGATGAACGTGCTCTTCGGTCACTACGTGCCGGATGCGGGTCGTGTCCTCGTCGACGGCAGGGAGTTGCCGGCCGGCCGGCCGCGCGCGGCGATCGATGCCGGCGTCGGCATGGTGCATCAGCATTTCACCCTGGCGCCCAATCTGACCGTGCTGGAAAATGTCATGACCGGCACCGAAAGCCTGCTCGGCTGGCGCTCGCGGACCGACCCCGCCCGCCGGAAGCTGACGGCGCTCGCAGAGCGCTTCGGCCTCAAGGTCGATCTCGACGCCAGGGTCGGCGATCTGTCCGTCGGCGAGCAGCAGCGCGTCGAAATCCTCAAGGCCCTCTACAACGACGCCCGCATCCTCATCCTCGACGAGCCGACGGCGGTACTCACGCAGCCCGAGGCGCAGCGCCTGTTCGAGATTCTGCGCGTGATGGCGGCCGAAGGACTGTCATTGATCTTCATCTCGCACAAGCTCCACGAGGTTCTGACCGCGGCGGACCGGGTCGTCGTGCTGCGCACCGGCCGCGTGGTGGCCGAGCGGGCGGCGAAGGACACCTCCAAGAACGAGCTGGCCGAGCTGATGGTCGGCCGCCGGGTTTCCCGGCCTGTCCGCGAAGCGGGAGCGCCGGGCGAGGTGATGCTGACCGCCGAGGGGATCACGGTCAGGGTCGACGGCGTGCGCCGGCTCGTCGATTGCGGCTTCACGCTGCGGGCCGGGGAGACGCTCGGCATTATCGGCGTCTCGGGCAATGGCCAGACCACGCTGGCGCATCTCGTCTCCGGCCTCGTCTACGCCGACGAGGGCGCTCTGACGATGTTCGGCGTCCGCCATGAACGGGAGAGCCCGCGGCGGCTGGTATCCCTCGGCATTGGCCGCATTCCGGAAGACCGCAACAGCGAGGGGATGATCGGGGATTTCGCCTTGTGGGAAAACGCGGTGCTGGAACGGGTCCGCCAGCCGCGCTTCTCGCGCTTCGGCTTCGTCCGGCGCGATGCGGCGAAAGCTTTTTGCGCCGGGGTCATCGAACGCTTCGATGTTCGCGGCGGAACCAGCGACACAAGGACGCGGCTTCTGTCGGGCGGCAACATGCAGAAGCTGATCTTCGGCCGCAATCTGGCGACGGCGCCGAAAATCCTTCTGGCCGCCCAGCCGACCCGTGGCCTCGACGAAGGTGCCATCGCCGCCGTCCATGAAGAGATCCTGGCGGCGCGGCGGGCCGGCACGGCCGTATTGCTCATATCGGAAGACCTCGACGAGGTGCTGGCGCTTGCCGACCGTGTGCAGGCGATCGTCAACGGACGCCTCTCCGATCCGGTCGCCACGGACGCGATCGATGCGCGGCGTCTCGGGCTGATGATGGCCGGAGAGTGGGCGAAGGCCGCCTGATGCGTCTGGAGCGCAGAGAACATCGCCCGATCGGTCTCGTCGTCGCGGCGCCGCTCATCGCGATCCTGGCCGCGCTCGGCCTGTCCGGAATCCTCATCGCGCTGGCCGGCGCGCCGGTGCTGGAGGCCTATCAGCGGATTCTGGTATCGGCGTTCGGCTCGCGGCTGGCAGCGACCGAGACGCTGACGCGGACGACGCCGCTGATCTTGACCGGCCTTGCCGTCGCCGTCGCGTTTCGGGCGCGGGTCTGGAATATCGGTGCCGAGGGCCAGTTCTATGTCGGTGCACTGGCTGCAGCGGCGTTCGGCTCGCAGCACGGGCTCGCGCTGCCGGGATACGCGCTCGTGCCGGCATTGATGCTGGTCGGCGCGGTCGCGGGGATGGTCCTCCTGCTGCTGCCGCTGGCCCTGCGGCTGCGTTTCGGGGTCGACGAGGTGGTGACCACGCTGCTGTTGAACTTCGTCGTGCTCTTGTTCGTCTCGATGATGATCGAGGGGCCGATGAAGGACCCGCTCGCTTTCGGCTGGCCGCAGTCGGTGCCGGTTGTCGGCGACGCGCTGCTGCCGAAGCTGGTCGAGCGCTCCCGTCTGCATATCGGCCTGGTGTTCGCCGTCATTGCCGCCGTGATCGTGTTCATCGTTCAATCCCGAACCGTGTTCGGCGTGGAGGCGCGGGCGGCCGGCCTCAATCCGTCGGCGGCGCGTTTCGCAGGCGTGCCGCTCGGCGCCACGCTCGTGAAGGTCGCCTGCTGGTCCGGCGGTCTGGCGGGTCTGGCCGGAGCGATCGAGGTGATGGGCGTCAAGGGCTATGTGACCACGGACCTGTCGCCGGGCTACGGCTATGCGGGCATCGTCGTGGCGATGCTGGCCAATCTTCATCCGCTCGGCGTCGTCGCCGCAGCGCTGTTCGCGGCGACGATGTTCGTCGGCTCTGACGGCATGAGCCGCGCGCTCGGCGTGCCGAGCTTCATCGCCGACGTCACCGTGGCGCTGTCGTTGCTGACCATGCTGGTCGCGCTGTTCTTCACCAGCTACCGGATACGCCGATGAGCGAGGCATTGGACATCTTCGCGTCGGCCGGCCTTTGGGGGGCGGTCCTGCGCATCGCGACGCCGCTGATCTTCGGGACGCTCGGCGCGCTCCTGTGCGAACGGGCCGGCGTTCTCAATCTCGGCATCGAGGGAATCATGACCTTCGGCGCGATGATCGGCTGGCTAGCGGTGTTTCAGGGCGGCAGCCTGTGGTTCGGGCTTCTGGCGGCGGCGCTCGGCGGCGCGATGTTCGGACTTCTCCACGCCCTGATGACGGTCCCGCTGGGGCTGTCGCAACACGTCACCGGGCTGGGCATCACGCTGTTCGCCTCAAGTCTCGCCTACTTCGTCTTCCGGCTGGTCGTGCCGGTCCAGGGGACCCCGCCGACCATCGAGCCATTCCAGCCGATTGATTTTCCGATTCTGTCCGACCTGCCGCTTCTCGGCTCGACGCTGTTTAACCAGACGGCGCCGACCTATCTCGCGATCCTCTTCGCGCTGCTGCTCGCTTACATACTGGCGCGTACGCCGCTCGGCCTGGCCATTCGCATGACCGGCGAGAACCCACACGCGGCCGAGGCCCAAGGGCTCGATCCGATCAAGATACGAATCGGCGCGGTCGTCGCGGGCAGCGCGCTGATGGGACTGGGCGGCTCGTTCCTGACGCTGTCGGCCTTCAACAGCTTCTTTCCGACCATGGTGCAGGGACGCGGCTGGGTGGCGATCGCGTTGGTCGTCTTCGCGTCCTGGCGGCCCGGTCGGGCGCTTCTGGGCGCGATCCTCTTCGCCCTGTTCGACGCCTATCAGCTTCGCCTTCAGACGATCATCGGCAACGCCGTGCCCTATCAGCTCTTCCTGATGATCCCCTACGTCCTGTCGATCGTGGCGCTGGTTGTGATGGCTAGGCGGGCGCGGGTGCCACAGGCGCTGATGCAACCCTATCGGCGCGGCGAACGCTGAGCCAAGCCCGACACATCGGCGGATCGGCATCATTGGTCGGCGCAACTTCAGTTTCGATGAGTCACGACCGAGGAGAAGTCACGCGCCGAAGTCCGGACTTGCAATGAGATAGTTTAACTATAAAATATCATGTGCGACGATCCGTTCGACCCGACAGGAGAGAGCCCATGCGTATCACCGTGATCGGTGGCGGTCCTGGGGGCCTCTATTTCGCCCTCCTGACCAAGAAGCGGCGGCCGGACTGGTCGGTCGAAATCTACGAGCAGAACCGCGCCGATGACACGTTTGGCTTCGGCGTCGTGTTTTCCGACGAGACGCTGCACGAGTTCCTGTCGCGCGACCGCGAATCCTTCGATCGCATCCGCACCGAATTCGCCTATTGGGACGACGTCGCCATCCACAAGCAGGGCACCGAGATGCGCTGCGCCGGCAACGGCTTTGCCGGAATCTCGCGGATGAAGCTTCTCGCCATTTTGCAGCAGCGCTGCCGGGAGGAGGGGGTCGACCTGCAATTTTCCGAGGCGATCCCGCCGGAAGAGATCGCCACCCGCTTTGCTGATTCCGACGTCGTCGTCGCCGCGGACGGGGTGAACTCGCGCATTCGCGAGCATTTTCGTGAGGCCTTCCAGCCCGAGGTGACGATCAAGTCCAACCGCTTCTGCTGGATGGGCTCGACCCGGCCGATGGACGAGTTCAACTATTTCTTCCGCGAAACCGAGCACGGCATCATTTGCGCCCATTGCTACCAGTACGAACCGGACCGCTCGACCTGGGTGTTCGAGATGGACGAGGCCTGCTTTCAGGGCCACGGCTTCTCGGAGACCGACGAGGAGGATTCCCGCGCCAGGCTCGAAGCGCTTTACCAGAAAGAGCTGGAGGGGCACGGCCTGCTGCTCAACCGTTCGCAATGGCGCCGGTTCCCCCGGATCTTCTGCCATCGCTGGTCGCACGAGAACATCGTGCTGCTCGGCGACGCCAAGGCCTCGGCGCATTTTTCCATCGGCTCGGGCACCAAGCTCGCGATGGAATGCGCGATCTCGCTGTCCGACGCGGTCGTGGAAAAGAGCGAACGGAGCGTCGACGCTGCGTTCGCGGCCTATGACGCGGAGCGGCGCACGCCCTGCCAGATCATCCAGCACAATGCCGACGTCTCGCTCGCCTGGTTCGAACATATGAACCGATCTTGGGATATGAGCCCGGAACAGTTCTCGATGGTCGTCATGTGCCGGGCGAAGTCGATCACCTACGACAATCTGATCGTTCGCGATCCGCGCTTCGTCGAGCGAGTCGACACTGCCTATTACGACCAACTCTATCGCGAGACCGGCGAGGATTACCGCGACAGCCGGCCAACGCCGATGTTCACCAAATTCCGCCTTCGCGACATGGAGGTTCAAAACCGCGTGGTCATGTCGCCGATGGCGCAATATTCGGCCGACGCGGATGGCAATGCGACCGACTGGCACTTCGTCCACTACACCTCGCACGCCCTTGGCGGGCCGGGCCTCGTCTTCATCGAGATGACCTGTCCGTCGGCCGACGCGCGGATCACGCCGGGCTGCACCGGACTGTGGACGGACCGGCACGAGGCCGAGTGGAAGCGGATCGTCGACTTCGTCCATACCCATACGACGACGAAGATGGTGATGCAGCTCGGCCATGCCGGCCGCAAGGGCTCGACCCAGCTTGGCTGGGAGAAGATGGACCGGCCGCTGGCGGACGCGGCGAAGAACTGGCCGATCTATTCGGCCTCGCCGATCCCGTATTTCGAGGGTGTCAGCCAGGTCCCGGCGGAGCTCGACCGCCAAACGATGGACCGCGTCCGGGGCGATTTCGTCCAAGCGACGGAGCGGTCGGAACGGGCCGGCTTCGACATGGTCGAACTTCACTGCGCCCATGGCTACCTGCTCGCCTCGTTCCTGTCGCCGCTGACCAACACGCGACAGGACGAATATGGCGGGCCGATCGAGAACCGGCTGCGCTATCCGCTGGAGGTATTCGAGGCGATGCGCGCGGTGTGGCCGGCGACGAAGCCGATGTCGGTGCGCATCTCGGCGACCGACTGGCAGGAGGGGGGTATCGACGAAGCCGACAGCTTGGCTATCTCCAAAGCCTTCGCCGAGGCCGGCTGCGACCTCATCGACGTCTCGGCCGGGCAGACGGTCGCCGACCAGAAGCCGGTCTATGGCCGCATGTTCCAGGTGCAATTCGCAGAGGCGATCCGCAACGTGCCGAAGCTGGCGGTGATGGCCGTCGGGGCGATCACCGAGGCGGCACAGGTCAACACGATCCTGCACACGCGCCGCGCCGATCTCGTCGCGCTCGGCCGGCCGCATCTGTGGAACCCGTATTTCACTCGCGAGGCCGCCGCCTGGTACGACACGCGTAACCAGCACTGGCCGAAGCAATATCTCGCCGGACGCGACCAGGCGCATCGCGAACTTGCCAAGAAGCGCGAGCAGGACATCGACACCCGGCGCAAGGCGAGGCCGCGCCCGCATGATTCCGGCGAGGATCGGTCGCCGCGGGATCGGCGCGAGGCGGCGGAGTAGGGGTGCTTTAACAACTTGCCTTCCCCCCAACGCGCGTCATCGTCGGGCCTGACCCGAGGACCCGTTCCAGACCGTCGGAGCCGCCGAACCGTTGCAATCCGGGCCTCTCGCCACATTCCGTCAAGAAACTTATCCCCACCCCCGGCGCCCCCCGTATCCTTGACCCATCGCCCTCGCGGGAACACGGGTCATGAACCGGATGCGCGTGGAGGGGGACGGTGCCGGATGGGTCGCGCTGCGGTGGCGCGGCTGGGTGATGAACCCCCACATCCGGGCCCTATGCAGACCGGCTTCGCACACAGCGAGGCGTCGGGTCCGGGGCAAGCAGCCGGCGGGCGCATGGCAAGCGTCATCCACTCATCCCCAGTGCGACGTTCGCCATGCGTCCGCTTCCCGATCCTTCGCTCCGAAAACCGGGCGCGAGGACAAACGCGCGTGGGAGGAGTTCGAGGAGAGGAGATCATGATCCGATTGGCCGCGGCCCGGGCCTCAGCCGAACGCCTTGAAGGCGACCAGCGTGAATGTGTCGGCGACGCCCTCGGTCACTTGGAGGCGCTCGGTGACGAAATGGCCGATATCCTGGTCGTCGCTGAGATAGAATTTGGCAATCAGGTCGTAATGGCCGGAGGTGGAGAACACCTCGGAAATTTCCTCGACGTCCTGGATGAGGCTGTCGGCGACTTTATAGGCCATGCCGGGCTGGCATTTGAACTGGACAAAGATCGGTTTCATGAAGGCTCCTGCCGGGGCGGGCGGCGGTGGTTGGTTTGTCTGGACACGACGGTTTCAGGAGTCCGGGGCGCGCGTCAAGATCGCGACGAGGTCGCTCGCCGGATCACGGAGTTCGTCGATGACGTCGAAATGATGCCGACCCGGCCGTTCGACGGCTCGCGTCCGCACACCGAAACCATGCCAGATATTGGCGAGCAGCGCGTTCTGGCGGCGAAATTCGTCCAGCTCGGCCCCGCCGACGAGACAGGTGATGTCGGTCTTCGCACGCGGCTCCAAAAGCGCCGGGCTCTCGGCGCGCGCCTCGGCGAGATCGAGCTGGAGGATGTCGTTCATGCCGGTCACAAGCAGCGGGCGAAGGTCGTGAACGCCGCTGATCGAAACGGTGCGGTCGATGCGGTCTGCCGTGGCACGTGTGGTCGGCGCGTCGGCGCAGAGCATGCGCGAAACGAGGTGGCCGCCCGCCGAGTGACCGGAGAGGCGGATCGGCCCAGAAATTTCGTCTGCAACGTGGTCGAGGAACGCGCCGATTTCGCGTGTGATCGCGCCGATCGTCGCGTCGGGGCAGAGCGTATAGCTCGGCATCGCGACCGCGTGACCATGCTGCAGCGCTCCTTCGGCCAGATGCGACCAGAGCGATTTGTCGAATGCCTTCCAGTAGCCGCCATGGACGAAGACGACGAGACCGAACGGAGCCGCGTCCGGGAGAAACAGATCGTATTTGTTGCGGGGCGCCGGGCCATAGACACGGTCGAGCCGGGCGCGTCCGGCCGAGGCGAGATGCTCCCGGAAGGCCGCGGCCGCGGCCGCCCATCGCGGCGGATAGGACTGCGAGCCGGCGATCGCGGCACTGTTGGCATAGGCCGCGTCGAAGTCCGTCAGAGGGGCGGCATCCTGCCGCCAGGAAGATTGCACCATGGCGCGTCGTGATCCCTGGTCAGTCCGGCACGATGGCCGTGGCTTCGATCTCGACCAGCGCCTTCGGCTCGACCAGATCGGAGACCTCGACAAGCGCCATCGCCGGATAGTGGCGGCCCATGACCCGGCGATAGACGGGGCCGAGTTCGGCCAGCGAAGCGCGGTAGGTGGCAATGCTCCGGACATACCATGTCAACCGCGCGATGTGCTCGGGTCCGCCGCCGGCCTCCGCCACGACGGCGAGCACGTTCCTCAGGGTCTGTTCGACCTGGGCGACGAAGCCCTCGGGGAATTCCTCATTCTCGTCCCAGCCGATCAGCCCGCCGGTCAGGACCATGTTACCCCGTCCCATGACGCCGTTGGCGTAGCCTTTTGGCGTCGGCCAACCCGCTGGTTGCAAAGCGGTGAGGCCGCCGTCGGCGGTCGGGCGATCGGATGTCGCGGCCTCGCCGACGGTCGGACGGGTCAGGTTCACGCCAATTCTCCCTGGCTGGTTTCTCGTTCCGCCTGCTGGCGCAGCGCGAAGCGTTGCAGTTTGCCCGACTCGGTCTTCGGCAGCGCCTCGACGAAGACGATCGACCGGGGGTATTTATAGGGCGCGAGGTCCTGTTTCACATGGTCCTGCAGCGCCTTGACCAAGGCCGCATCCCCGGCTTGGCCATCGGCCAGCAGCACGTAGGCTTTGACGATGCAGCCACGATCCGCGTCCGGGGCACCGACGACCCCGGCTTCCGCGACGGCCGGATGCGCGAGGAGCGAGGCTTCGACCTCCGGGCCGGCGATGTTGTAGCCCGAGGATACGATCATGTCGTCGTTGCGCGCCTTGAACCAGAAATAACCGTCCGCGTCCTCGACATAGGTGTCGCCGGTGATGTTCCAGCCGCTTTGGACATAGGCCGCCTGACGCTCGTCGGCGAGGTAGCGACAGCCGATCGGACCGCGTACGGCGAGGTGCCCGGGCGTCCCGGTCGGGCAGCGCTTGCCGTCGGCGTCGATCACCCGCGCCTCGTAGCCGGGAACCGGCTTTCCGGTCGCTCCGGGCCGGATCTCGTCTTCGCGCGCGGCGATGAAGATATGCAGCATTTCCGTCGCGCCGATGCCGTCCATCAGCTTGAGCCCGGTCGCCTCCAGCCAAGCCTCATAGGTTGGAGGCGGCAATGTCTCGCCGGCCGAGACGCATTTGCGCAAGGACGAGAGATCGAACTCCTCGCTCTTGGCCGCGATCGCTCGATAGGCGGTCGGCGCGGTGAAGCAGACGGTCGCGCGATAGTCGCCGATCGCCTTGGCAAGATCCGGCGGTGCGGCCTTTTCGATCAGCACGGCCGCCGCGCCGATCCGGAACGGGAACAGGACAAGGCCGCCGAGGCCGAAGGTAAAGGCGAGGGGAGGAGAGCCGATGAAAACGTCGTCGGCGTTCGCCCGCAGCACCTCTTTCGCGTAGCAGTCGCAGATGACGAGAAGGTCCCGGTGATAGTGGACCGTCGCCTTGGGAACACCTGTTGTGCCGGAGGTGAAGCCGAGAAGGCAGGGGTCGTCGGCCCGGGTCGGCGGCGCGTCGAAATGATCGGAGACCTCCCCGACAAGCTCTCCCAACTCCCCGCCCACAGTGCCGGTCCATGTCACCACGCGCTCGAGCACGGGAGATCCGGAAGCGGCCTTTTCCATCTCGTCAAACAGCGCGGCATCGCAGAAGGCCAAGCCGATCTCGGCCTTGTCGACGATCTTGGCGAGCTCCTTCGCCCGCAAGAGTGGCATCGTCGCCACGACGACACCGCCCGCCTTGATCACCGCCATATAGAGCGCCACCAGCGTCGGGTTATTGGCCGAGCGGAGCAGGACCCGGTTGCCGGGGACGAGACCGAGCCTGCCCACGAGAACGTTGGCCATCCGGTCGATCATCCGTGCGAGTTCGCGATAGGTCCAGGTGACGTCCGGGCCGATCAGCGCGACGCGTTCGCCGCGGCCCTCGGCGACGTGGCGATCGACGAGTTCGACCGTGGCGTTGAGCTGCGCCGGATAGCCAAGCCGGTCGAGATTGATGAAATCCGGCATCAGGTCCGCCGGCGGCAGATTGTCGAGAACGAAAGTATCGACATGGCAGCTATCGGTCATGGCATCCTCCTCAAGCGACTTGCGACAGGAGTTGGCGGGTGATGATGAGTTTCTGGACCTCCGTGGCGCCTTCGTAGATGCGAAGCGCGCGGATTTCGCGATAGAGCGTCTCGGGAACCGAACCGGACCGCACCCCCTCGGCCCCGTGGATCTGCACCGCGCGGTCGATGACCTCCTGGGCGCTTTCGGTCGCCACCATCTTGGCCATCGCGGCTTCGCGGGTGATGCGCGTCGCGCCGGAGTCGCGGGTCCAGGCGGCGCGGTAGACGAGGAGGGCGGAGGTATCGATAGCCGTCGCCATCTCCGCCAATGCGGTCTGGGTGAGCGGCAGATCGGCAAGCGGCCCGCCGAAAAGCTGGCGGGTGCGCGCCCGCTCCAGGGTGACGTCGAGGGCGCGGCGAGCAAAGCCGAGCGCGGCGGCCCCGACCGTCGAACGGAACACGTCGAGCGTCGCCATGGCGATCTTGAAGCCGTCGCCACCCCTGCCGATGCGGTTCGCCGCAGGAATACGGCAGTCATCGAATGTCAGGCGTGCCAGCGGATGCGGCGCGATTGTCTCTAGCCGCTCGGCGATCACGAGGCCCGGCGTGTCGGCAGGAACCGAAAACGCCGACAGCCCCTTCGCGCCCGGCGCCTCGCCGGTCCGTGCAAACACCACGTAATGATCGGCGATGCCGCCGTTGGAAATCCAGATCTTCTCGCCATCGAGCCGGATCGCATCGTTGCCGGCGGGCGTGGCCTTCAGCGCGATCTGAGCGACGTCCGACCCCGCCTCGGGCTCGGTCAGGGCGAAGGCGGCAATGGTCTCGCCGGCGCGCACGCCCGGCAAAATCCGCCGCTTCAGCGCGTCGGACCCAAAGAGCGTCAGGGCACCGGTGCCCAGTCCCTGCATAGCGAAGGCGAAATCGGCCAGACCGTCGTGCCGCGCGAATGTCTCGCGCAGGATGCACAGGCTGCGGACGTCGAAACGCCCGTCCTCCGGCGCGGCATAGGCGAGAAAGCCAGCCGCGCCCATCGCCTCGACCAGCCGGCGGCAGTTTGCGTCGATGTCATGATGATCGGCGAGAGCAGGAACGTTGTCGGTTGCCCAGCGCTCGGCTTCGTCCGCCAGCCGGCGGTGGCGCTCCTCGAAGAACGGCCAGGCGAGGAAGCTCTTGTCCGCCATCGTCTCAGTTTCCCTCGAAGACCGGCCGGCGCTTTTCGGCGAAGGCCTCAAAGGCGCGGCGGAAATCACCGGTCTTCATGCACAGCGCCTGGGCGATCGCCTCGGCGTCAATGGCCTCGTCGACGCCCATTGCCCATTCCATCTGCAGCATGCGCTTGGTCACGGAATTGGCGTAGGTGGGCCCTTCGCTCAGCGTCTTTGCCATCTCCATGGCGGCATCGAGCGCGCCACCCTTGTCAGCGAGGCGGTTGAAAAACCCCCAGCGCTCGCCTTCCTCGGCACTCATGAAGCGGCCAGTGTAGAGGAGTTCGGAGGCGCGACCCTGGCCGACGATGCGCGGCAGGATCGCACAGGCGCCCATGTCGCAGCCAGCAAGGCCGACGCGATTGAACAGGAAGGCGACCTTGGCGCCCGCAGCTCCGACCCGCATATCCGACGCCATGGCCATGATCGCGCCGGCGCCAGCGCACACGCCCTCGACCGCACTGATCACCGGTTGCGGGCAGGCCCGCATCTCCTTGACCAGATCGCCGGTCATCGTCGTGAAGGCATGGAGCTGGGAGGCGCTCATTTTGGTCAGCGGCTCGATGATCTCGAAAACATCGCCGCCGCTGGAGAAATTGCCGCCGGCGCCGGTGAGCACGACGGCCGTCAACGTGTCGTCGAAGCGCAGCGCGTGGAAGGTGTCGCGCAGCTCGGCATAGCTCTCGAAGGTCAGCGGATTCTTCCGCTCCGGCCGGTTCAGCATCACGGTCGCGATGCCGCCGTCGATCGACAGGCGAAAATGCTCCGGCGTGAACTCGGCGAGCGGCGCAGCAACGGCGTTATGGCGTTTCATGATATCTCCCCGCGGACGGTCGGCATCCGTGTGCTGTTGCTCGCCTTGCGGACCGAGGCCTTGAGGTCCCCAAGCTGGTTCCAGAGCGCCTCCTGCTCGGCCGGAGCAAGTTCTTCGAGCATCTCGGCGATCCAGTTGCCGTGCGCCTCCGCCATCGTCGCGAAAACCAATCGCCCCTTGGTTGTCAGGCGAACACGGACCGCACGGCGATCGGTCTCGGAGACCTGACGTTCGATGAGATCTTCCTGGACCAGACGATCGACGAGCCCCGTCACATTGCCGTTGGAAACCATCATCCGGCGGGACAGCTCGCCCAAGAGAATGCCGTCCGGCGAGCGCTCGAGCTGCGCCATCAGATCGAAGCGCGGAAGGGTGGTGTCGAACTCCTCGCGCAGCCGTTTGCGGATCTTGGCTTCGATAAGATTGGCGCAGGTCAGAAGCCGCAGCCACAGGCGCAATTCGGCGCGGTGGTGTTGCGGACTTTCGCGCACCTTGGACTCGGCGTCGATAGTATCGGCCGTCTCGCGTCGAGCGTTGCTCATAGCTCGCCTCCCGCAACCGCGATCGCCTGTCCGGTGATTGCCGAGGCGCCGGCGCCAGCCAGCCAATGCACACAATCGGCCACCTCGTCGGGACGGATCAGTCGACCGAGAGGATTGGCGCCGGTGAATTCGGCGAGAAGGTCGGCGCGGGCGCGCCCGGTCTTCTCCTCCAGCTTGTCGAGCGACTCCGACACGAGGTCGGTGTCGGTGTAACCCGGACAGACCGCGTTGACGGTGACGCCTTTCGGCGCGAGTTCCAGCGCCAGCGCCCGGGTGAGCCCGACGACAGCATGTTTGGCGGCGCAATAGGCCCCAACATAGGGATAGCCCTTGAGCCCGGCGGTCGAGGCAATGGTGACGATCCGGCCGAAGCCGCGCTCCTTCATGGCCGGTAATACCGAGCGTATGGCGGTCAGCACCGGCTCGACATTGAGCGCCATCATCCGCCGCAGTTGGTCGACATCGAGCAGGGACACCGGTGCGGTCTCGGCTCCGCCGGCATTGTTGACCAGTATTTGGATGGGGCCAGAGCGTTTGACGGCCGTGCCGAGCGCCTCTTCCAAGGCCGAGGCATCGGTGACATCCGCCGCGACGGCGGCCGCGGCTCCGAGTTCGGCGCGAACCTTTTCGGCCCCATCGAGAGAGCGTGCCAGCACTGTCACCGTATCGCCCGAAGCGACAAAGCGCCCGGCGATCGTCCGCCCGATGCCGCGGGAGGCGCCGGTGACGAGGATATGTCGGGGCCTTCGTTCGATGGTCACGGGATCATCCTGCATCCGAAAATTATTTTAACATTAAACTAATAAATCGCACTTGCAATCAGCATCGTGAATGACTCGTCCTCCCCTTGGAGAACTTGTCTCAGGCGTTGGCGGCCTTGCGCTCCGCTTGACCACTCGATTGGGCGGCGAAGCCGGCCTTGCCCGCATAGCCGCTGACGATCGCCTGGCGTTCGGCGCGACTCAGCACGGCATCGACCTGATCGAAGCCACCGGGCGCCAGCTTCTCGACTTCGTCGATGACCCGCTCGGGACCGCCCTTGCGATTAAGCCGCACCACCTCGGCGGTCGTCGGCAGCCGGTCCCGTTCGTATTCCCACAGGGCCTGGCAGGGGTGCTCGGCGCGATGCAAAGCGTCGGCGAGGGAGCGGGCGTCGAGGATCGCCTGCGAGGCGCCATTGGAGCCGACCGGATACATCGGATGGGCCGCGTCACCGAGCAGCGTAACCCGGCCGAAGGTCCAGCGGGGCAGGGGGTCGCGGTCGCACATCGGATATTCGAACGCCTGCGGGGTCGCCTCGACGAGCGCGGCGACATCGAAATCGGGAATGGTGAAGCGCTTGGCGTAGGGCAGCACCAGCGAGCGCAGCGCTGGCCGCGACCAGCTTTCCTTCGGCGGCGGCGAGGTCTTGCCGTCGGCCATCTTGACGTTGACGACCCAGTTCATCAGCTGCTTGCCGTCGCCGAGTTCGGCGATGGGATAGAGCACGAATTTTGCCCCCATGCCGCCGCCGATCGCCATCGTCCGACCGTCACCCCACGAGGTCCATTCGGTCGCACCGCGCCACATCAGAACGCCGTTCCAGCATGGCGCTCCCTCATCCGGATAGAAGTGACGGCGGCCGGCCGAATGGATGCCATCGGCGCAGACGAGAATATCGCCGCGTACCGTCGTTCCGGCGTCGCCCTTCACCGCGTCGGTAAAATGCGCGGTCACGCCGCCTTCGTCCTGCATGAAGCCGGAGAGGCTCAGCCCGGTCTTCATCGCGTCCGGCCCGAGCCGCTCGATCACGGCATCGTGGATGACTTTCTGCAGCCGTCCGCGATGGATTGAGAACTGCGGCACGGGATGGCCGGCGTCGGTGCCGCGCGGCTCGCGCCAGACTTCTTGTCCCAGGCGGTTGTAGTAGACAAGCTCGCGGGTGCGGATGCCGACCTTGTCGAGCGCCGGCAACAGCCCGACCTCGGCGAGTTCCCGGATCGCATGGGGGAGGGTGTTGATCCCGACTCCGACTTCGCGAACCGCGGGAGACTGCTCGTAGACCTCGGCCCGGATGCCGCGCTTGTGCAGCATCAGCGCGGCGGTCAGCCCGCCGATGCCGGCCCCGACAATGATCACCTTCATGGTCTGTCCTCCAGTCCCTGGGCCGTGTGGATCACTCGGCATCCGGCGGCGGCAGGAAATCCACCTCGTGCTTGGCGGAGATGGCCACGACCTCGGCCGGATCGGCCTCCGGCCCGAGATTGTGCAACGCCCAGAACAGATCGTAGAGCCGGCGCGCCGGCGAAACCCAGAACAGGCACTTCACGTCGGCATCGCTGCGGTTGAAGATACCGTGCGGTATTCCGCGCGGCAGGCGGATCGTGTCACCCGGCTGAGCGAAGGTCTCCTGGCCGTCGAGGACCAGATCCAACCGACCCTGAAACATGTAGATGAACTCGTCCTGGGTCGGATGGATATGCGGTGGCACGAAGGTGCCGACCGGAAACGTCGCGTGCCAGGACAGCGAACTCCCACAATGCTGCTTCGGGATGTAGGTCTGGCCGAGAATGTTCCAGCGGATGCCGTCGATGCCTTCATCGGCTCTGGTCACCCCGGGGGTCATGATCGTCATCGAATATCTCCCTTCGACATGGCGTATTGGTCAGTGTCAGACATGCAGAAACCGGTCCTTGATCTCCGGCGTCGACCTGAGTTGATCCGTCGTTCCGGCCCAGGCGACGCGGCCCTTCTCGATGACGACGTGACGGTCGGCAAAGCGGGCGAGCGCGTCGACGTTCTTGTCGATGACAAGGATCGCCGCTCCGGCATCCTTGATGGCGGCGAGACAGGTCCAGATTTCCTCGCGAATGAGCGGAGCAAGCCCTTCGGTGGCCTCGTCGAGGACGACGAGGCGGGGATTGGTCATCAGCGCGCGGCCGATCGCCAGCATCTGCTGTTCGCCACCGGACAGCTGATTGCCCATATTGCGCCGACGTTCCTCAAGGCGTGGGAATAACCGGTAAATTTTGGTCAGCGTCCATTCGGCGGGTCCCGTACCGGCGCGGTGGGTGGCCACTAGGTTCTCTTCGACCGACAGGGTCGGAAAAATCTGCCGACCTTCCGGCACCAGGCCAAGGCCGTGCTTTGCAATAACGTGGGGCGGGCGCCCGGTGACATCGTCGCCGTCGATGAGAATTCGGCCGCCGCGCGGCTTCAAGAGCCCGAACAGGGATTTGACGGTCGTGGTCTTGCCCATGCCGTTGCGGCCAAGCAGCGTGACGACCTCGCCCGCGGCGACCGTGAGATCGATCCCGAACAGGATGCGGGAGTCGCCATAGCCGCTTTCGAGACCTTCGATCGCCAACATCAGGCGGCCTCCTCTTCGCCGAGATAGGCACTGCGCACTTTGGGGTCCAAGCGCACTTCCTCCGGCGTGCCGGTGGCAATCAGCCGGCCGTAAACGAGAACGCTCACCCGGTCGGCGAGAGCGAACACCGCCTCCATATCGTGTTCGACGAGAACAACGGTGTGCGTCGATTTCAGCTCCCGCATGAGCGCGACGAGCACGGCGGATTCCTCGTGGCCAGTGCCGGCGAGCGGTTCGTCGAGCAGCAGCAGCAGCGCTCCGGTAGCCAAGGCAATCGCGATCTCGAGCTGGCGCTTTTCGCCGTGCGACAGGCTGCCGGCGCGGCGGTCTGCCCGGTCGTCCAGCCGGACGCGCGCCAGCGCCGACATCGCCTCGTCGTTGAGCCGGGTTTCGCGCACCGCAGGCGTGAAGAAGCGGAAGCTGGAGCCCGAACGCGCCTGGACGGCCATCGCGGCGTTTTCCAGCACGCTGAAACCGTCGAGGATCGAGGTGATCTGGAAGGACCGCGCAAGGCCGCGGTGCACCCGCTCGGCCATGCCGAGCCGGGTGATGTCCTCGCCAGCGAAGTGGACGGTGCCTGAATTGCCGCGGAGGCTTCCCGAAAGTTGATGGATCAGCGTCGTCTTGCCGGCCCCGTTCGGTCCGATGATCGCATGGAGTTCGCCCGGCGCGACTTCGAGGCTGACATCATCGGTGACAGCGAGTGCGCCGAAGGATTTTCTCAGATTTCGGACGTCGAGCAACGGTGTCGTCATGACCGCGCCCCCCTGAACAGACGGGAAGCAAAGCCGGCGATGCCGCCTCTGGTGAAGAGGACGAGGAGCACAAGTAAAATGCCGAGCCAAAGCTTCCAGTGTTCGGAAAGCTGAGCGAGCCAATCCTCCAGCAGCAGAAAGGCGATCGCCCCGGCGATCGCGCCGACGAGAGTTCCCATGCCGCCAAAGACGACCATGACGATGAGCTCGCCCGAGCGCTGCCACGTCATGTAGGCGGGCGAGACGAACTCGGCCTGATTGGCGAGAAAGACGCCGGCGACGCCGGCAATCGCGCCTGCGATGACATAGGCGGTGAGTTGGTACGGGAAGGGGGCAAAGCCGATGGCCTGCATGCGAAGCCGATTATCGCGGGTTCCCCGCAGCACACGGCCGAAGCGTGAGGCGACCAAGGCCCTCAGTCCAACAAAAGCGAGGATGAGGAAACCGAGCGCGCCGTAGAAGAGCACGAGATCGCTCTCCAACACATCCGTGCCGAACAGCGTCGAGCGGTTGGCGAGGGTGATGCCGTCATCGCCGCCATAGGCCGACAGCGAGACCATGAAGAAATACGCCATCTGGCCGAAGGCGAGGGTGATCATGATGAAATAGACGCCCTTGGTCCGTAGCGAAATCGCGCCGGTGATGAGGGCGAAGAGCGCGCAAACGAGGCCGGCGGCAAGCGTCTGAAGGAGAATGTCTTCGATGCCGTTCGCCGCCAGGATCGCGACGGCGTAGGCCCCGAGCCCGATGAAGGCGGCATGGCCGAAGGACACCATCGCGCCGTAGCCGAGCACGAGATCAAGCGAGAGCGCCGCGATCGCGAAGATCGTCAGACGGGTGGCGGTGACCAGCAGGAACGGATCGTTCAGCGCCCAAGCCAACACCGGCAGGAGCCCGAGACCGGCGAAGATCAAACCGGCCGCGGCACTGGCGCCGTGACGACCGAGAAGCGGGCGACGAACGGGTCCGATGTCGATTTGCCTAGTGGGGGCGGCAGCGTCCGACAGGCCAGTGGTCATTGGGCGGCCCCCTTGGCCGGGAACAGACCGGAGGGTCGGAAGAACAACACCGCCGCCATCAGGATATAGATCAGCATCGGCGCCAGGGTTCGGCCGGCCTGCGAGGCGGCCGACGGGTCCATCAGGCTGCGCAACAGGATCGGCCCGAAGGTGCGGCCGAGGGTGTCGACCAGACCGACGAGGATCGCCGCGACGAAAGCGCCACGGACCGACCCGACGCCCCCAATGACGATGACGACGAAGGTCAAGATCAGGACGCTGTCGCCCATGCCGGGCTCGACGGAAAGGATCGGCGCGACCATGGCGCCGGCAAAGCCCGCCAGCATCGCCCCGAGGCCGAAGACGATCATGAACAGCCGGCCGATATCGACGCCGAGCGCCGAGACCATCGGCGCGTTGGTGGCCCCGGCCCGAAGCAGCATGCCGATCCGCGTGTGATTGACCATCAGATAGAGGCCAAGGGCTGTGAGGAGGCCGGAGGCGATGATGACAACCCGGAAGAACGGATAGCGCATGTTGCCGATGAGCGGCATCGAGCCGGAAAGGATATCGGGGATCGGCACGCTCATCGGTGCCGCGCCCCAGATGATCTTCACCCCCTCGTTGAGGATCAGGATGAGCCCGAAGGTAGCGAGCACCTGATCGAGATGGTCGCGGTCGTAGAGTCGTCGAAAGATTAGGAATTCCAGAACGATGCCGAAGGCAAGCGTCGCCGGCAGAGCGAGGGCGAGCCCGAGGAAGAAGTCACCGGTGAAGGCGGTAAAGGTCGCCGCGAGATAGGCGCCGACCATGTACAGAACGCCGTGCGCGAGATTGATCAGATCCATGATCCCGAAGATCAGGGTCAGTCCGGCGGCGACGAGGAACAACAGGATGCCGAGCTGGATCCCGTTCAGCGCCTGGAGAAGGAAGAGGTTGAACATCCGTGCCCTTCGGCGGCTCGTTCATCGCGGCAAACGGCCATGATGCCATCCTGGCACCGCCAGTCCAGAACGGCGGCGCTCGACGTCAAGATCGAACACCCGCTCGGCGCCGGCCGGGGGCTGTTCCCCCGCCGGCTTCAGCAGCAGTCCGCTACTGCATCTTGCATTCGGTGGCGTAGTTGTCCTGGTAGTCGTCGAAAATCTTTTCGGCGATCTCAGTCTGGTATTTGCCGTCGTCGCGCTTGGCCACCTTGACCAGATAGAAGTCCTGGATCGGGTAGTGGTTGTTGCCGAGCTTGAAATCGCCGCGCAGGGACTGGAAGTCGGCGGCCTCGAGAGCCGAACGCAAGGCATCCTTGTCGTCGAGCTTGCCGGCGGCCTTGACCGCGCTGTCGATCAGCTGAGCGGCATCGTAGGCCTGCATGGCGTAGGTGCCTGGAACGCTGCCGTATTTTTCCTCATAGGCGGCGACGAAGGCCTTGGACTGCTCGTTGTCCATGTCCGGCGCCCAGTTGGCGCCGCCGTAGAAGCCGACGGCCGCATCCTGCTGGGCGGGCAGGGTGGTCTCATCGACGGTGAAGGCGGACAGGAACGGTATGTTGTCGAGCCCGGCCTGCCGATACTGCTTGACGAGGTTCACGCCCATGCCGCCCGGCATGAAGGTGAAGACGGCGTCCGGCTGCTCTGCCGCGATCTGCGCAAGCTCGGCCGAGAAATCGAGCTGGCCGAGCGGCGTGTAGATCTCGTTGACCACCTCGCCCTTATAGGAATGCTTGAAGCCGGCCAGCGAATCCTTGCCGGCCTGATAGTTCGGGGCCAGCAGGAACAGGCGCTTGTAGCCGGTATCCTGGGCGTATTTGCCGAGAACCTCGTGAACCTGATCGTTCTGGTAGGAGGTGACGAAGAAGTTCTCGTTGCACTCAGCCCCGGCGAAATTCGAGGTGCCGGCATTTGGGCTGATCAGGAAGGCGCCACCGTCCGTCACCGGCTTGGCGATCGCCATCAGGATGTTGGAAAAGATCGGGCCGACGACAAAGTCGACATCGTCGCGCTCAACCAGTTCGCGCGCTTTGTTGGCGGCGATATCGGGCTTCAGCTCGTCGTCAACGGTGGTGATCTCGGTCTCCAGGCCGCCGAGCTTACCGCCCATTTTCTCGACCGCCAGCAGGAAGCCGTCACGGCCTTGCTCGCCGAGCACCGCGGCGGGACCGCTCAAGGTGAACATCAGGCCGATCTTCAGTTTTCCGTCGTCGGTAGTCTGTGCCATCGCCGCGCCGGACAAGGCGGTCGCGGTCAATAGGGCGATTGCGGCGGTCCGGATCGAACTCATCTCTTGATCTCCATTCAAAAAGGTCGCTACCAATGGTCCGTCCCCAGCCGGAGATCGGGCCGGCGCAAGCGTTGACGATCCGCGCCGGAAATCAGTGGACATCGGAACTTCCGCCCCCACAAGAAAATTAGTTTACGCATAAAATATCGGCTGGCAACAGACGCTGGTCATATTTTTTGCCCGATGAATTTTTGTGCAGTGCGAAGCGCCATCCCGCCCGAACGCCGCTGCCACGGGCATCTGGCGGAATCTGCCGAAACTACCGAAGGGGAAACCGCGTCAACCTGACGATTATTATCGCGGCTCTGGAAATTCCTCCCGGAATCACGCTATCATGTAACCGTCATCTCGCTGGACCTCTCAGGCCAGTGCGAGGTGGGGAGGGGTGCCATGGCCATTGCGCTCGTGCTCGTTCTCGTCGCTGTCGGCTCGGTGCTGTTTCACCTTATGAGCCCATGGTGGTGGACACCTATTGCCTCGAACTGGGGCTATATCGACACGACCATCATCGTCACCTTCTGGATCACCGGCTTCGTTTTCGTCGCCGTCGTTCTGTTCATGGCCTATTGCGTCTTTCGCTTCCGACACAAGGAGGGATCCCGGGCCGCCTACGAGCCGGAAAACAAGAAGCTCGAATCGTGGCTCACGGCCGCGACTGCGCTGGGCGTCGCGGCGATGCTGGCGCCGGGGCTGGTGGTGTGGGGGCAATTCGTCACTGTTCCCGATGACGCGACCGAAGTCGAGGTCGTCGGCCAGCAGTGGCAGTGGAGCTTTCGCCTGCCTGGCGAAGACGGTCAGTTGGGCACATCCGACAACCGCAAGATCGGGCCGGACAATCCCCTGGGGATCAATCCCGACGATCCGGCCGGCCAGGACGACGTCGTGATCGAGGCAGCCGATTTGCATCTGCCGATCGGCAAGCCGGTTAAAATGCTGCTGCGCTCCATCGACGTGCTGCATGATTTCTACGTTCCCGAATTCCGGGCCAAGATGGATATGGTCCCAGGCAGCGTCACCTATTTCTGGTTCACACCGACGCGGACCGGCAGCTTCGAGATCCTTTGCGCCGAACTCTGCGGCATCGGGCACGGCTTCATGCGCGGCATCACCGTGGTCGACACCCAAGAGGACTACGTCGCTTGGCTGCGAGAGCAGTCGACCTTCGCGCAGTTGTCGACGCCAGAGCAGGTCAGTTCGGTGGGCGAGGTCAAACGGTGAGCAGGGCGGGAACAGCGCCGAAGTAAGCGTGCCAGCAATCCGGAGCAGGACAACAGGGTGCACCGGACGAAACAGGGAGGCAGAACGATGGTCGATGTCACGTCAGGCGGCGGCGAAGCCATCCCGCCCGCCGAAGTCGCGGATGTCGAGCTGTACCACCCTAAAAGCTGGCTGACGAAATACGTCTTTTCGCAGGACGCCAAGATCATCGCCATCCAGTATTCGTCCACGGCTCTCGCCATCGGGCTCGTCGCTCTGGTGCTGTCTTGGCTGATGCGGCTGCAACTCGGCTTTCCCGGCACCTTCGACTTCATCACGCCGGAAGCCTACTACCAGTTCGTCACCATGCACGGCATGATCATGGTGGTGTATCTGTTGACCGCACTGTTCCTCGGTGGCTTTGGCAACTACCTGATTCCGTTGATGGTCGGCGCGCGGGATATGGTCTTTCCCTACGCCAACATGCTGAGCTACTGGATCTATCTGCTCGCCGTGCTCGTGCTAGTCGTCAGTTTCTTCGCGCCCGGCGGTCCGACCGGCGCCGGCTGGACGCTCTATCCGCCGCAGGCCATCCTCGGCGGCACGCCGGGCGGTCAGGGCGCCGGCATCATCTTGATGCTGGTCTCGCTGATCCTGTTCATCATCGGCTTCACCATGGGCGGCTTGAACTACGTCGTCACGGTTCTCCAGGGCCGCGCCAGAGGCATGACCTTGATGCGGATGCCGTTGACGGTGTGGGGCATCTTCACCGCCACGGTGATGGCGCTGTTCGCCTTTCCGGCGCTTTTCGTCGCCTCGGTGATGATGCTGTTCGACCGTCTACTCGGCACCAGTTTCTTCATGCCGGCGCTGGTCGAGTTCGGTGAGCAACTCAGCTACGGCGGCGGCAGCCCGATCCTGTTCCAGCACCTGTTCTGGTTCTTCGGTCACCCCGAGGTCTACATCGTCGCGCTGCCAGCCTTCGGCATCGTCTCCGACCTGATCTCGACCCACGCGCGCAAAAACATCTTTGGATATCGCATGATGGTCTGGGCGATCGTCATTATTGGCGCGCTGAGCTTCGTCGTCTGGGCCCATCATATGTATGTCAGCGGGATGAACCCGTATTTCGGCTTCTTCTTCGCCACGACCACGCTGATCATCGCCGTTCCGACCGCACTCAAAGTGTATAATTGGGTGCTGACGCTGTGGCGCGGCGACATTCATCTAACCCTGCCGATGCTGTTCGCCCTGGCTTTCATCGTCACCTTCGTCAATGGCGGCCTGACCGGGCTGTTCCTCGGCAATGTGGTCGTCGACGTGCCGCTGTCCGACACGATGTTCGTGGTGGCGCATTTCCACATGGTCATGGGAGTCGCGCCGATCCTGGTGATTTTCGGCGCGATCTATCACTGGTATCCGAAGGTCACCGGGCGGATGCTGAACGAGGCGATGGGCCAATTCCACTTCTGGGTGACCTTCCTCGGCGCCTACCTGATCTTCTTTCCGATGCATTACGTCGGCTTGGTGGGCGTGCCGCGGCGTTATCCCGAATTGGGTGAAACAGCCTTCATTCCGGACTCGGTGCAGACCCTGAACGGCTTCATCAGCGTCATGGCCTTCATCGTCGGCTTCGCCCAGATGGTTTTCCTCTTCAACCTGATCTGGAGCATTCGCAACGGCCGGGACGCCGGCGGCAACCCGTGGCGGGCCACCACGCTGGAGTGGCAGACACCCGAGACGCCGCCACCGCACGGCAATTGGGGCAAGCACCTGCCGGTGGTCTATCGCTGGGCCTACGACTACAGCGTCCCGAACGTCAAAGAGGATTTCCTGGCCCAGAATGATCCCGGTTCCCCAGGTCTCGCCGAGGCGCCGCGATGAGCGTCATTCTAGTCTTTCTTTTGGTAATGGCCGGATTCGCCGCCTGGTGGCTGTCTCACCAACGACTGACGGCCAAGCCCTGGCTCGAGCAGGGTCCGCTTGGCGGCTTCGAGGGTTCCGACCGATCCGCCCTGCCGACAGCCAAGATCGGATTGGGCGTATTCCTCGCCGTCGTCGGTGCTTTGTTCGCGCTGTTCGCCAGCGCCTATTTCATGCGCATGGAACTGTCGGACTGGCATCCGTTGCCGATGCCCGGTCTCTTGTGGCTCAACACCGGTGTGCTGGTCCTCAGCAGCGTTGCGCTGCAATTTTCGCTGGTCGCAGCGCGGAGGGACGAATGCGATCTCACGCGCCTGGGATTGATAGTTGGTGGTCTTGCCGCCGTCATTTTCCTGATCGGGCAACTCATCGCGTGGCGACAATTGGTTGCCGACGGATATGCTCTGGCGGGTAACCCCGCCAACAGCTTCTTCTACCTGATTACCGGCCTGCACGGACTCCACATTCTCGGCGGCTTGGTCGCCCTCGGTAGGACAATCGCCGGAGCCTGGGGCTCTTACGGACCGGAGAAGCTTCGGCTCAACGTCGAGCTCTGCGCCATGTACTGGCACTTCCTGCTTGTCATCTGGCTGGCCGTCTTCGTCCTGCTGGCGGGTTGGGCAGCCGATTTCATCGCCGTTTGCCGCCAATTGTTGATCTAGGAGGGCCGGGCGGATGACTGAGACCATTCTGACGAATGCGAGCCGAGGACAGCATCGGCCTATAGGATGGCGGGGTGTTTTGGCGGACTGGGCCTCCGATCAACGCTCTTTCAAGGGCGTCTCTTGGGGGAAGGCCATGATGTGGATCTTCCTCGTCAGCGATACCTTTATTTTCGGAACGTTCCTGTTGTCCTACATGACCGCACGCATGTCGACGCGGGTGCCCTGGCCCAATGCGAGCGAGGTCTTTGCCCTAGAGATCGGCGGCGCGCATCTGCCGCTGATCCTGATCGCGATCATGACCTTCGTGCTGATCTCCTCGAGCGGCACTATGGCGATGGCGGTCAATTGCGGCTACCAGCGCCAGCGAAAAAAGACCGCCGCCCTGTTGCTTCTCACCGCCGCGCTCGGCGCGACCTTCGTCGGCATGCAGGTCTTCGAGTGGACGAAGCTGATCTCGGAGGGCGTCCGGCCATGGGGCAACCCTTGGGGTGCCGAGCAGTTCGGCGCGAGCTTCTTCATGATCACCGGTTTCCACGGCACCCATGTCACCTTCGGCGTCATCTTTCTGCTCATCGTCGCGCGCAAGGTCTGGCGCGGCGATTACGACACGCAGAGGCGCGGCTTTTTCACCAGTCGGCCGGGACATTACGAAAGCGTCGAGATCATGGGCCTCTACTGGCACTTCGTCGATCTCGTCTGGGTGTTCATCTTTGCATTTTTCTATCTTTGGTGAGGGGCGACATGACCGATATGACAGCCGACAACCGAAGCCGTCCGCAAGCGGCGGACCATACCCACGCCCCCCTCCCGGCGGAAGCGCCTGCCGCCGAAGAACACCAGCAACATCCCATCAAACTCTATCTGGTGGTCTGGGGCAGCCTGTTTGTGCTCAGCGCCTTGTCGTATTTCGTCGACTACGCCGGCCTTCAGGGCTACCTGAGATGGTCGCTGATCCTGCTGTTCATGATGCTCAAGGCTGGGTTGATCGTCGCCGTCTTCATGCACATTGCATGGGAGCGGTTGGCGTTGACCTACGCGATCCTGCTGCCGCCACTGGCCGTACTGGTGTTCACCGCGTTGATGGTCTTCGAGTCCGAGTACACGCTGCTAACGCGCATGACATTTTTCGGCGCCGGGCCGTAAGCCTCTTATCCCCTTGACGAAGACCGGCGCCTGTCGCGCCGGTCTGATCACTTCAAAGCGCAGCGGGGGTGGCCCGCTTCTCGGTATCTGGCGGCACAACGGCCTTGCGGTAAAGGTGCCATGTCGCATGCCCGAGGACCGGGATAACAATCGCCAGGCCGACGAGCAGCGGCAGTGAACCGATCAACAGAGCGACCGCCACGATCAATCCCCACAGCATGGTCGGGACCGGGTTGGCGAGCATCACTTTCGCTGAGGTCTGGATGGCCGCATAGGCTCCCACATCCCGATCGAGAAGCAGCGGAAAAGCAACGACGGTAGTGCTGAGGACGACCAGGGCGAATAGCAGGCCGAGGAAGTTGCCGAGGATGATCAGGGCCCAGCCCCGGGCCGTCGTCAGCACGTCATAGATGAAGCCGGTGATGGAGGCGGGTTCCGCCGAACCGTAGAGCCATTGATAGAGCGCCTGCGCCGTGAAAATCCACGCGACGAACAGACCGACGAGCAAGAGGCCGACGGCTATGATCGCTGGAATGGCTGGGGAATTGCGCACTTCGAGCGCATGCAGCCATGACGTATCGAGGCCGAGTTCCCGCCGCCGACTGATTTCGTAGAGGCCGATCGCCGCCAAGGGGCCGAGGAGAGCGAAACCGGACATCAGAGGATAGATAAGTTGCAGCGCATCGCCGCCCGATGACCAGGTGATCAGGATCAATCCCACCACCGGATAGATCAGGCACAGAAACACATAATGCGAGGGTTTTTCCCAAAAATCGTCAAATCCACGACGCAGCGCGTCGAAGACGTCCGCGATTGCGATTTGACGCACGGCGGGAAGAGCGACGGTTTTCTCACCGCCTTCGAGAACATGAAAATTGGCCATGACCATTCCTCCTGAATCAGGTCTGGTATGGCCGCGGTTCATGGTGCTGCCGTTTTGCGTACGCAACTGGTCACGCGAAACCGCGACCTGCACCGTTCACCAGCATACGCCCCAGCCACGGATTTGTCGCCCCCCGCGCGCCATTCGAGCGGAATGCTTGGCCGCCAAGGGTTATATTTCGTGGTAATCGTCAGTCCGAACCACGGGAGCGCTGTTGGAGCATTCCGCCGGGCGGCAAAATATGCCGATGCCGGTCACGCGGATTTGATGCAGTGAGGACGTCGTCGAATGAGCCTACAACGACAGCCTTCATCGCGGCGCAACACCCGAATAGGCGGCATCCTGGTGGTTTTGCTTGTCTTGCTGGCGGGCGCGCTGCTGTTGTTCGGCTCCGGCCCATTGACCGATCGCAGCGCCTGGCCGTCCGAATTTCGAAGCAATGGCGAGCGAGTTTATTTCACCGCGACCAGTGCTTCGGGCCCGCAGATCACATCTCAGGGCGGGAGCATGCATATGATGATGTCCGGCGGCGGATGCGTCACCTGTCATGGCGCGGATCGGGGCGGCGGGCGACTGATGCCACGTTTCTGGCAGTCGGCGCCCCCGCTGACGGCCGCCGCTCTGTTCGGCGAGCATGATGAGGCTACAAAGGCGGAAGGCGCGGCCAAGGACGACGGTCATGGCGATCATGACGACTATACCGACGACACGCTGCGGCGGGCCATCACCGACGACGTCGATCCCGGCGGCGAGCGCCTCGATCCGGTGATGCCACGGTGGTCGATGGCGGAGGGAGATATGACGGATCTGATCGCCTATCTGAAGACGCCAGTCGCCAGCGCGCAGTGAGCCGCGAGGAGCAGCGTCCGCGCCGGCTCGCTTTGTTGGCCGCCCCATAAGCCAATCTCGGGGCGCACCGATATCCCCCATCGGTCCAAAATCGTGGGGACGAATGCGGGTTTACTGGGAGAAATCAGGTCGCAAATTTTGGTCTTCTGTCCCACGGCCGCGATCGAATCCATAGCGCGGCCAGCATGCCGGTCAGCATCGCCGGCAGAAAAGCGAGCGTTCCCGGTGCCGCCAGCGGCAAGGCTGTCCAGGCGGGGCCGGGGCAAAAGCCGCCGATTCCCCAGCCGATGCCGAATATCGCCGCGCCTGTCAAAAGCGGCGCATCGATATCCGCTCGCGTCGGAATCTCGAAGCGCGGCATCATCAAAGGCCGCTCACGCCGCCAGATCAGCCGATAGCCGACGAAGGTGGTCAGGGATGCGCCGCCCATGACGAAGGCGAGGCTCGGATCCCATGGACCGAAAACGTCCAGAAAGTTGAGAACCTTCGCGGGATTCGACATACCGGAAATCACCAGACCCAGACCGAAGACGAGACCCGACACAAGTCCCAATACAAATCGCATGTTCGTCACCCGAGTATGTGCCGGAGGAAAAAGACCGTGAGGAACGCGGTCGCCATGAAAGTCCCGACCGCCACGAACGATCGCGTCGACAGCCGCGCAAGACCGCAGACACCATGGCCGCTGGTGCAACCGGAACCCCAGATCGTCCCGAAACCGACCAGGAGCCCGGCCAGGATCATCACGATCAGATTGTCGGAAACGGTCTGTACGACCGGCTCACCCGTGGCCAGGACGAGCAGGAGCGGCGCGGCCACCAGGCCGACCAGGAACGCCAGGCGCCAACTCCAATCGGATCGGATAGATGGCAAGACGCCGACAGTTATGCCGGAAATGCCCGCGACGCGGCCGAAGAATGCCATGACCATCACGGCTGACAAGCCGATCAGCCCCCCTCCGAACAAAGAGGTCCAGGGAGTGAACTCAGTCATGGTGGACGGTGGCATCGCGCGGTTCCTTTTGGCAATCGGCCCTTTACTGGTGGCTGCAGGAGGGATTGTATATGAACGATGTCTAAAGTAGTCAAATCTAATATGAATGAATTGGATGCGCGTGCCGCCGACGTGGCGGCCATTCTCGCGTTGATGGGCAACGCCCATCGGCTACGCATTCTTTGCAAGCTGGCCGAGGACGAAGCATCGGTCGGAGTCCTCGTATCGGAGGTCGGCCTCAGCCAATCCGCCTTGTCGCAGCATCTGGCAAAGCTTCGGGCTGGCGGGTTGGTCACCACCCGCCGCGACGCCCAGACGATCTTCTACTCGTTAGCAAGCCAGGACGTCCGCCTGATCATGGCGAGCCTGTACGATGTATTCTGTGCACACAGGAAGCGGGACGCCGCACCCTGACGTCAGCATTTCCTCGACTTCGGTTTTCGCAGAGGTGCAGCCGCGCTGCGGCGGTTCCTTCAAATACGATGCCGATCCTACCAATCAGCGGGCGGTCCCGCGAGGAGAAAGATTCGATATGAACCGACGTGAACTCTTGATGGGCGGCTCCTCGCTTCTCGCCTGGCTGGCGACTTCCGGCTCGGTGTCGGCCGCGAAGGCCCAAATGGCCACGGGACAGACCGAAGGAGAGGAGATCCGCCTTCCGCCGCTACTGGACGCGCGGTCCGGCCCGATCCGTCTCCAGGCCACGGCGGGGACGACGGTTTTCGCCGGCGGTGCTCCATCATCGACCATGGGGTTCAACCAGACCTATCTCGGCCCGACCGTTCTGCTCAAGCGGGACACGACCATTCCGGTCCGGATCGAGAATGGTGTCGATGCGCCGATCACCGTCCATTGGCACGGGCTGACGGTTCCCAGCCAAGCCGACGGCGGCCCTGGAACGGAAATCGCGCCGGGCGCCGGCCGCGATGTCGAGCTGCCGATCCGGCAACCGGCCGCGACTCACTGGTACCACACCCATGTTCACGGCCGCACCGCACCCGACGTCTATGCCGGGTTGGCCGGCGCCGTAATCCTCCAAGATGAGGAAGAGGCGGGCACCCAGCTACCGCGAGCCTACGGCGTCGATGATTTCGTGCTGATCTTGCAGGACAAGCGTTTCGATGGTTTGGGCAGGGCGGTCTACAAGCCGGGCATGATGGATATCATGCACGGCTTTCGCGGCGACGCGATTCTCGTCAATGGCCAGCTTCGGCCGATCGCCAAGGCGCCGCGCGGTCTGGTCCGCTTACGTTTAATCAACGCGGCGACCTCGAGTCCCTTCGATCTGTCGCTCGAAAGCGGCCGGCCGCTCGTATTGATCGGTGTCGATCAAGGTCTTCTCGGCGCGCCGGCCGAAGTGACAAAGGTCTCGCTTGCACCGGGCGAACGCGTTGAGCTGCTGGTCGATCTGGGGCAGGGCGAAGACCGCCTTATGGCCGCTTCCCAGTCATCCATGGGCATGGGCAGTATGATGGACGGCATGGGCGGCATGATGGAGGGCGATGCCAGCAGCGCAGTCCTCCTGAAGCTTGCACCCGACGACAGTCGGGAAGCCGCTGTCACCATCGCACCGGTGCGCCTGCCGGGCTCCGCGGTTGCCATCGCGGCAACCGGCGCGCGTCGTCGTTTCGTCCTGGACGAAGGCATGGGGCCGATCAACATGGTGCGCGGCGCCGTCGGCGCGTCTCCGGTGATGACCATCAACGGCAAATCTTACGACATGAATCGGGTTGATTTTTCCACGCCGACGGGGGCCACGGAACACTGGACCGTGGTCGCCCATCAGATGGCGCATCCGTTCCACGTCCATGGCGCGAAGTTCAAGGTACTGCGGAACGGCGGTCGCGAACCGCGCCCCGAGGAGCAGGGGTGGAAGGATACCGTGCTGGTGGACGGGGAAGCCGAACTCGCGGTTTCCATCGACGCCGAAACCAGCGAGGGTCTGCCGTTCGTCTTTCACTGTCATATTCTGGAACACGAAGACGCCGGGATGATGGGGCAGTTCACGACACAAGTTTAGCGTATCAGGGTAGCCGGCACGGCCGCGCCGCGAGCGACCGATCAAGGGGACCGAATGCCAACGTCAGAACCACAGCAGCGCGACACGGGGCAAGGTCTGTGGGCGGTTCCAGAAGTCTCGCTCGCCCTGTTTTCCTTCGCCTTTCATTTCATTTGGGAGTTCCTGCAGATTCCGACATTCGAGGGAATGGCGGAGCTTCAGCACTGGGAGGGCGTGAAGGTCTGCACCTACGCCACCGTCGGCGATGTGGGGATCGCCCTGGCCGCCTTTTGGATTACCTCGCTCGCCGCTCGCACACGGCAATGGATAGTCGCCAAGAGGACATGGCAGCTGCTGGTCTTCCTGGCAGCAGGCCTCGTCATCACCGTCGGGCTCGAATTCTATTACGTCGAAATATCCAACCGCTGGTCCTATTCCGAGCTGATGCCGCTGGTGCCGCCATTGGGAACCGGTCTCTCACCGTTGCTTCAATGGATCGTCGTGCCGCTGCTGGTCGTCGAGCTGACCCGGCGCAATCTTCTGGGCACGTCGCGGATCACAACAAGACGATAGGCGCATTGCGGCGCTGCCGTTCGTCTTTCGGCACGACAGCAAAGGCAACATCCGCCTCCTTGGCAGCATCGCCTTCTTGCCGTCGCGCGATGGCGGCCCGCCCGGCATCTTGCCGGATACGGGAAACCTCTTTTTCCAGCCGCATGGCCGCCGCGAATCGGGTTCGGTTAGATGACGACCACCCGTGCGCCGACCGGAACCCGGCTATAGAGATCGACCACATGATCGTTGATCATCCGGATGCAGCCGTTGGAGACCGAGCGTCCGATCGACCAGGGCTCGGTCGTGCCGTGGATTCTATAATAGGTGTCTCGCTTGCCGCGATAGAGATAGAGCGCGCGCGCACCGAGCGGATTTCTCGGCCCACCCGGTACGCCGTTGGCATAGCGTGCATACTTGCCCGGCTCGCGGCGGATCATGTTCTTGGTCGGCGTCCAACTCGGCCACTTCGCCTTGCGTCCGATCCGCGCGGAGCCCTTGAAGGCGCGTCCCGCCTTGCCGACGCCGACGCCGTAGCGGCGCGCCAGACCGTCGCCGAGCACCAAGTAGAGAAAATGGTTGCGTGGATCGACCACGATCGTACCCGCTTGATAGCCACCAAATTTCACCGTCTGGGGCAGGTATTTCGGATTGAGCCGGAACGCTTGGCGGGGACCATGGGCCTGAGCCGGCATCGCGAAGGTCAGCAAGCCGCCAAAGCCAGCCAGAAGAAGAGCACGTCTTGAGAGCATTTTTCGTCATCCTGATCGTCTAATTGTCAAAGGGAGCGGAACACCGCGATGGATGTCCGAAGCGGGGGCGTCAGCTGATCGGAGGACGGAACAAGCCAGAAGGGCTGACAGAGGCGGCCGTCAAGGCGATGGCGAAGCGCCGCTCCCGCCCGTAGTCGAAGATCGCCGCCTCGACTCCGGACAGGGTGATCCCGCAATCCAAGGGACAGTGTGGCGCCCCGTGCCAAGGCTTGACGTCGCCGTCGCAGCAATCGGCCGCCGCGACGACACTGTCGTCGTCATCAGCCGGCGCCGACAAAACGTTCGCGACGATCGAGCCGCTATGCGCGGCATTCCCCGCCACCGCCGCTGTGATAGCCGTAGGCGTGGTGGCCAAGATCGCCACGAGTAGGATAAGGAACAACAGCCTCATATGCTGCACGCTAACAGTAACTGCTTAAGTATTCCCTATCCAAGCTCATCAATGAATCGTGAATTCCGCGAATTCTGGCCGCCGCGGGATTATTCGATCCCATTGGCCCGCTGTAGCGCGCGAACATAGGCGGCGATCTGGCCGACGTTCTTTGGCGATATCCCTTCGATCGGTGGCATATTGCCGAACCCCCAGTGATGATCGCGCACACCGTTCTGTACGGCCAGTTGGAACGCCGCGTCGGCGTGATGGTTGGGTTCGTAGATCCTATGGACCAGGGGAGGTGCCATGCCGCTTTTTCCAGCGGCGTTGGTTCCATGACAGGATGCGCAGTTCGCGTTGAACAGCTTTTCGCCCCGGCTCTCCTCGGCGCTCAGCTCCGGAACGGTCACGTCCGCCAGGGCCGCGCCAGCGCCGGCATCGTCCGCGCCTCGGTCGTCGAGACGCCACCAGATGGCAAGGGCCGTCGCCACGAGAACAATCGTGAGAATGAGCGCGCGATTTTTCATCAGGGTCCCCTCCGCTCTGCCGATGTCCGCCCGGGTAGGGGACCCCGGCCGGTAAGGTCAAGATCTCTCTGGCCCGCAGGTTCCAACTCGGTCTTGCTCGTGAGCGGCGGCATCGGCGCACCGCGTTGGCGCTCACGCCTTGATCCGCCGGGCTGCCTTATGGCGTGATCGCGACCTTGAGCACGCCGTCGCGCTGGTTGGCGAAGAGTTCGTAGGCCTCCTCGATCCGGTCGAGGCCAAAATGGTGAGTCACCAACCCGCCGAGGTCGAGCCGTTCGGTCTCGATCACCTTCATGAGGCGGCGCATGCGCTCCTTGCCGCCGGGACACAGCGAGGTGACGATGGAATTGTCGCCGAGACCGGCGTGGAACGCCCCCAACGGAATGGTGAGATCGGAGGAATAGACGCCGAGACTGGACAAAGTGCCGCCCGGCCTCAACACGCGCAGGCAACTCTCGAAGGTCTGCTGAGTCCCGAGCGCCTCGATCGCGACGTCGACGCCGCGTCCCTTGGTGATCTTCATGATCTCGTCGACGGGATCGGCCGTCTTGAAGTCGATGACGACGTCAGCGCCGAGTTTTTTCGCGATGTGGAGCCGTTCGGGAACCGTGTCGACCCCGATGATCAGGCCGGCGCCGCGCAACTTGGCGCCCGCCGTCGCACAGAGGCCGATCGGTCCCTGGGCGAAGACCGCGACGATGTCGCCGATCTGGATGTTGCCGCCCTCGGCGCCGGCAAAGCCGGTGGACATGATGTCGGGACACATCAGCACCTGCTCGTCGGTCAGGCCGTCCGGCACCGGTGCCAGATTGGCCATCGCATCGGGCACCAGAACATATTCGGCCTGCGTGCCGTCGATCGTGTTGCCGAAACGCCAGCCGCCCATCGGCTTGTAGCCGTGCGGGTGGCTCTGCCCATCCTGGGAGTGCTGGCCGCACAGGCATGCGTTGGAATAACCGCTGGGACAGATGGCGCCGGCGATGACCCGCTGCCCCTCTTGGTAGCCCTTGACGTTCGACCCGAGCTTTTCGATGATTCCGACCGGCTCGTGACCGATAGTCAGGCCTTTCTCGACAGGGTATTCGCCCTTGAGGATATGAACGTCGGTGCCGCAGATCGTCGTCGTGGTGATGCGCAGCAGCGCGTCGTTGGCGCCGACATCCGGGATCGGCTTTTCGCCCAGTGTGATCCGCCCCGGTTCGATGAAAATTGCCGCTCGCATTTTCTCCGCCATGGCCCTCGTCCCTTTCCGCTTTGTCCGTGCCGGGCAGTTGCTCACGCGGCGGCGATTGCCGCGTTGATCAAGGTCAAGGCGGGCAGTGGCCGGGTGGTCACAAGAAACGACGCCGCACCCATTTCTCCACTTCCAGGAGAAGCAGCAACCCGACCCCGATGCCGATGACGATCGCGCCATCGGCCGGTGCGATCGGGCGCGTCTCGAACACGGCCTGCAGGAAGGGTGCGTAGGTAAAGATCAGTTGCAGGATGACGGTCAGGCCGACGCCGAGCAGCACCGCTGGGGTGCCGACGACCCCGGTGAGCGTCAGCGAGGTCAGGTGCAGATAGCGCACGGAAAACAGATAGAAGATCTCCATGACGACGATCAGGTTGACGACCAGGGTTCGAGCGTAGGCCAGCTCATCTCCGCGTTCGATCGACCAGAAGAAGAGAGCAAAGACGGCGACCGCGAACAGGATGGACACCAGGACGATCCGCCAGACCATTTCCATGTCGAGCAGCGACGCGTTGCCCGGTCTCGGCCGCCGCTCCATCACTGACGGCTCGGCCGGCTCGAAGGACAGGGTCAGGCCAAGCGCGACGGCGGTCACCATGTTGATCCACAGGATCTGTACGGGCGAGACAGGCAGCACGAAGCCCAGAAGGATCGCCCCGATGATCACCAGCGACTCGCCGCCATTGGTCGGCAGCGTCCAGGCGATGACCTTGCGGATGTTGTCGTAGATCGTGCGTCCCTCGCGCACGGCCGCGACGATCGAGGCGAAATTGTCGTCGGCCAGCACCACGCGCGCGGCCTCCTTGGCGGCTTCGGTTCCCTTGATGCCCATCGCGACGCCGACATCCGCGCGCTTGAGGGCAGGGGCGTCGTTGACCCCGTCTCCGGTCATGGCGACGACGTTGCCAAACGCCTGCAGCGCTTCGACGAGCCGCAGCTTGTGCTCCGGCGCGGCTCTGGCAAAGACATCCACATCCGCGACGCGACGACGTAGCTCACCGTCGTCCATCGCCTCGATCTGGGTGCCGGTCAGAACGCCGTTTTCCGCTTTAAGCCCGAGCTGGCCGGCGATAGCGAGCGCGGTGACCGCGTGATCGCCGGTGATCATCTTGACCTCGATGCCGGCGCGGGCGCAGTCGGCGACCGCTTCTATGGCTTCCGGACGCGGTGGATCGATGAAGCCTGCAATGCCGAGCAGGGTGAAGCCCCCGGCCATGTCGTTCATGCCCAGCGTCACCTGATCGCCGACGGATTTGACGGCAAAGGCCAGCACGCGCTGGCCCTCGCGGGCCAATGCGTCGATCCGTTCCAACCACGCCTTTTGATCAAGGGGGGCCTTGCCGGGTCCGGCGATCTGATCTTGGCACATCGCGATGACATGGTCCGGCGCGCCCTTGACGAAGATCGTATTGCCGCCGGCGCCATCCTGGTTCAGTGTCGCCATGAACCGATGCGCGGCGTCGAAGGGGATATCGTCGAGGCGGCGATGGCGGGCGCGCTCGGCGACGGGGTCGAGTCCGGCTTTGTGGGCGAGAGCGAGGAGGGCACCTTCCATCGGATCGCCGGCCACGCTCCAGGCGCCATCGCCGCCGCGATGCAGTTGGGCGTCGTTGCACAACAGGGCAGCGCGCGCGAAGCCGCGAGCGGAATCAGCCTCATCAAAGGTCGAGCGCTCCCCCGCGCCGCGCAATTCACCGTCGGGAGCATAGCCGTCGCCGGTGACCGCGATCGCCTCGCCGTGCGCTTCAATGACCACCGCGCGCACCACCATCTCGTTGCGCGTCAACGTGCCGGTCTTGTCGGTGCAGATGACGGAGACGGCACCCAGGGTCTCGACGGCGGGCAGTTTGCGGATGATCGCGTGACGTCGCGCCATACGTTGCACGCCGAGCGCAAGGGTGATCGTCAGAACGGCCGGCAGCCCTTCCGGGATCGCCGCCACCGCCATGCCGACCATTGCCAGGAAGGCATCTTCGGGCGCATAGCCGCGCGCCAGCACCGCGAAGGCGAAGACGGCGCCGCTGGCGGCGAGGATGACGAGCGTCAACCAGCGCGCGAAACGATCGATCTGTTTCAGCAGCGGCGTGGTGATTTCCTCGATGCCTTCCAGCATCGCGCCGATCCGCCCGATCTCGGCGCGAGAACCCGTGGCGACGATCAGGCCAACGCCACGACCTGACGTGACGAGCGTGCCGGAAAACGCCATCGAGGCGCGATCTCCCAGCGACGCATTGTGGGCGACCGCCACCGTATCCTTGACCACCGGCACCGATTCACCGGTCAGGGCTGCCTCCTGGGCGCGAAGTCCGCGCGTGTCGAGAAGCCGCAGATCGGCCGGCACCCGGTCGCCGGCTTCCAGGAGCACCACGTCGCCGGGGACCAGCTCGGCGGCCGGCAGAGTGATCCGCGCGCCGTCGCGCAGCGCCGAGGCATGCGCCGAGAGCATCGAGCGCACAGCGGCAAGCGAATCCTCGGCCCGCCCCTCCTGCCAGAAACCGATGACCGCGTTGAGGATAACGACGGCGAAGATCACCGCCGTATCGGTCCAGTGGCCGAGCAACGCCGTGACAACCCCGGACGCGATCAGAACGTATATGAGGATATTGTTGAACTGCGCGAGCAGGCGGGCGAGAGGACCGCGTCGCGCCGGTTCGGGCAACGCATTGGGGCCAAACCGGTCCAGCCGCGACGCCGCCTCGGCCGCCGACAGCCCCTCGGGTCGTGCGTCAGCCTGCTCCAGGGCCTCCGCCGGGTCGAGCGCATGCCAGACCACGTCCTTTTCGCGCAATGCTTTCGCTTCCGGCTCGGCCGCCCGATCCCGCTGTTGCCGGTGAGGGGGGTGACGATTCTCCATTCTCGGTCGCTCCGGATGCGTGTCGGCTTGGCTGAGGCCACAGTCACGATTGAAGCGATACCACAGCGGATACCGCTGATCAGGGCCTCTTGAGACTTATCGGGTTAGCGGCGGATATCATCGCTGCACGCGCCCGCATCCGCATGCATAGTAAGACGGTCGGCGCCTCGCCGATCGCGGCCCTTCAAGGTCTCGCGAAGTTGCCTGTCCAGCCGATAGCTAACGAAGGGCTGACGTGTCGGCGTCAACATGAACACGCAGAAAACCTGCGAGGATGGGCGGTCAAAGCCTCCGCATTCCGCGCGATAGATATTCAGCGATGTTCCGGTAACATAGACGTGTCTGGCCCCCACCACAGGGAACTGGCCCCCCCACAGGGAAGAGGAGAGCAGCGTCGCCCTTTCATCCCTACGCTAGTCGCCCTGGCCGGTCACCGTGAGGCCGAGAACTCGCCAGCTCTGCATGCCACCGCGATAGTAAAAAATGCGCTCCGCTGGATAGCCGGCGGCGATCATAGCGCGGATAGCGGTCGGCGACTGACCGCACCACAGCCCGTTACAGAATAACGCCACGCGTTCGGCACTGGCGCAGTCCCAACCGTCGAAATCTGGCTCGCAGCCAAGTTCGGTCAGCCGGTCGCCCACTTGCGTGTAGGGCAGGCTGATCGCGCCCGGGATCGATCCACCCAGGAACCAATCGATCGTCCGGCTGTCGACGACGATCGCGTCCGGGTCCTTGAGCATTTCGATTAGTTCCAGCTCGCCGATTGTCGTCACCCCTTCCGCCGGTGTCATCGGTTGGATGCAAAACGGCGGACAGGCACGAGACGTTTTCGCGAAATCACCTGTGATTTCGTGGTCCTGATCCTGAATCCTGCGAATTTCGACCGGACCGCTCTCGGTGTCGACGGTCAAGCTTTGCATGTCGCGCGCGATCCCGACCTCCAATTCCTCCGCTACAACCGTTCCGGCGAGCGTCGCCACCGCAATTGCGGTGGCGACGAAACCCGCAGCGATATGCCTGATCATGTGATCCTCCCTTGAACGCCAAAAAGATAGCAGATTCTGCATGTGATGTGGAGGCGGGTAAGGAGCCGGCGGATTACGGAAACGGGTGGGCCGGCGATCGCGCAATCGTGACGTTAGCGCGGTCGGCTATACTGAAGGTTCTCCTAGTATGACTCCAGGCTGCGAAGGCGTCCAGCGAGCTCACTGGCGTCTGCGGCCGTACTTCCTGGACGGGTAATTGTTATCTCACCCCTGAGGAGCAGTTTAACCAATTGATTTGATTAAATAATGGCGGATGGGGTGGGATTCGAACCCACGAGACGGTCTCCCGCCTGCCGGTTTTCAAGACCGGTGCCTTCAACCGCTCGGCCACCCATCCCGCTCCGCCCGCTTAATGGCGATGGCTGCGGGAGGCAAGGCGACTCGGCGCACGAATGCGTCCCGCTTCGCGCGGGTCGACCTGCGCCAGCCCGCCGGACATTCGTCCTGACGGTTGATCCACGCATACGCGCGGTGATTGTAACAAATCGTGACCGTGCTCCGAAAAAGGCGGGAGCGTGGCGGAATTTCGGCGAATGCAAGGCAATCACTGATGTGGGTCGCCGGCTTCATTCGTCCCGGCACGCGAAAAGCGGGGCGGATGCACAGCGTTTCCCGCTGTGAGGACAGTGCCTTACCCCCTTCATGACAAGGGCGGGCGGAGACGACGCAGGGCCATTCGCCTCCAATTGCCTGTCGTCGTAGCCGTTGCTTGGCGTCCCGCAACCGGCAGGTCAGGTTCGCGGCATGGCGGCGATGCCAGGATCATCCGGCCGGAATGCGTTGATTCGCGCGTTCGGCGGTTGTTAAGTCTTTGTCTGCATGGGTGCGCGGCGCTGGGGAGCGCCTGTTCGCACCTGCGTTGATAGTTGCATGGAAGAGGGGGTGCCGCATGGGCTATGCCATTGCGGATATGAAACGAAGCGCGATCCTGACGGGTATGCTCGTCTCGGTCGGACTTCTTGTCTCGGGCTGCCAGGGCGCACGATCGCCGGTCCAGGAGATGGCCGACATCAGCACGACCGTGAAGTTCGATTCCAAGACCTTCGGCGTTCCAGCCAGTCCGCGGGTGACGACCTCGAAAAATATCCGCAAGGGGGGTGGCCGCTCCCAGGTCGGCAAACCCTACAAGGTGCGCGGCAAGTGGTACTATCCCAAGGATGAGCCGGGTTATGTGAACACCGGCGTCTCCTCCTGGTACGGGCCGAATTTCCACGGACGCCTGACCGCCAACGGCGAAATCTACGACATGTACGGCCTGTCGGCCGCTCACAAGACCTTTCCGCTGCCGTCCTATGCGATGGTCACGAACCTGACGAATGGCAACCGCGTGATGGTGCGGGTCAACGATCGGGGACCCTACGCCCACGGCCGGGAAATCGACGTCTCGTCACAGGCGGCCGAACTCCTCGACTTCAAGACCGCCGGCACGGCCAAGGTCAAGGTCGAATATGTCGGCCGGGCACCGCTGGAAGGCGATGACAACCCAATGCTGATGGCCAGCTTCGAAAGAGGCGGCGAATGGAATTCCTCCGGTGCCGAGGCTGTCATGGTGGCGGCGGCTGAACAGTCGCGCTTGGCCGTCGACCGCCCCGCGCATGTAGCCTTCGGCGGCGAGCCGAAGGCGCTGCCGGGAGTGCGACCGCTCGGTCAGGTTGCGGAGGAGCAGCCCGGCCAGGTGCCATATCTCGGTCAGTCGGTTCCGATCCCGACGTCTCCCGCCTTCACGTCGTCCTACGCATCGTCGGCGGCGGCGGCGGGCGGCGCAATCGCGCTGGAAGGAATTTCCGACACGTCCGAGCGCATCGTGATCGGTGTTCTGGACAACCCCCTCATGGAGCGGTTTCGTCGCCTTGGCCGTAAATACGGCCAGTTGAGCGAGGAGACGGTTCCGGACACCGACTTGGTTTCGATGAGCCTCGTGGTCGCGCCCGGGCAGGACATCGACACCGTCCTACGACAACTCTGGCAAGCCGGCGCAAACGAGGCCTTCGTCGTTCGGAACTGATTGCGGCCGGCATCCACTGGCCATCTGGCGCCGATTCTTGCGATCGAAACACCCGATGGCCTAGTTTGGCGTCAAGCGCGGCATCGGTGCGCGTTCGCAACGGGCCTTCCGGAAAGATGGTGTCCATGAGTCGAGCAGGTTTCCTCAAAACGCGCGTCCTGTTCGCCGCATGTATTCTGGCGGCGACAGTCGCATCGAATCCCACATTCTCGCAGGAAGCCACTCCTGCGGCAGCCCGGATCGAAACGGCGGCGAAGCAGGCGCTCCTGGTCGACGGCGAGACCGGGACTGTGCTTTTCCAGAAGAATCCCGACGCGCCGTTTCCCCCCGCATCGCTCGCCAAGATGATGACGATGGAGATCGTCTTCGCGGCATTGCGCGCTGGCGAGTTGCGCCTCGATACGGAATTTCCGATCAGCGAACACGCCTGGCGGACCGGCGGCGCCCCGTCGGGCTCTTCCACCATGTTCGCCAAGCTGAATTCCCGCGTCCCGGTCGAGGCGTTGATCCGCGGCACCATCGTCCAGTCGGCGAACGACGCGGCGATCGCCATCGCGGAAGGGATGGAGGGGTCAGAGGACGCCTTTGCGCAGAGGATGAACGAGCGCGCCCAGGAATTGGGAATGACCGCCTCTCGCTTCGTCAATCCGACCGGGCTTCCGGCTGACGGCCAGGAGGTTACGGTGCGCGACCTTCTGACTTTGGCGCGCCATATCCGGGCGACATATCCCGAGTTGTACAAGATCTATGCCGAGCCCGCCTTCGAATGGAACGGGATTTTCCAGCGCAATCGCAATCCGCTTCTGGCGATGGAACTCGGCGCCGACGGCATCGGAACCGGCTATACGGAAGCGTCGGGTTATGCCCTGGTCGGTGTGACGCGGAAGGGTGGCCGGGTGACCTTGCTGGCGATGAGCGGCCTGGAGAAATCCAGGGAACGCGCCGAGGAGGCCCGCAGGCTGCTGACTTGGGCAGAGGAGGCCTTCGAGCCCCGCACCCTGTTCGAGAGCGGCGCGAGCATTGGCACCGCAAGCGTCTTCGGTGGCAGTTCGGGCAGCGTCCCGCTTGCCGTCAGCCAACCCGTCAAGCTATTGGTTCCGGTCGATGCGCCGGATCGTGTCTCGGCCCAGATCCGCTATAATGGACCGCTGATCGCGCCGATCGAGGAAGGCGACAGGGTTGCTTCGCTGGAAATCCGCGTCGACGAGGACATAGTGCTAACCCAGGCACTTTATGCTGGTGCTTCCGTCTTCGCCGGGGACTTCGCGGATCGCGCGATGGGAGCGGTCAAGGAACTGGCCGTCGGCTGGCTCCGCGCCTTTTGATCTGCGAGATTCGGACGCCCATTGACCAGTTTTTTCATCACATTCGAAGGCGGCGAGGGCAGCGGCAAGACGACGCAAATCGCCCGTCTCGCCCGCCACCTGGAAGCCCAGGGCCGTATCGTGGTGACCACACACGAGCCCGGCGGTTCGCCCGGCGCCGACGCAATCCGGCACGTCATCCTGTCGGGCGCGGCCGAGGAACTTGGGCCCGAGGTTGAGGCCATTCTGTTCGCCGCGGCGCGAGCCGATCATGTGGCGGCCGTGATACGCCCGGCGCTCGAGCGCGGCGAAGTCGTTCTGTGCGATCGGTTTCACGATTCCACGCGCGTCTATCAATTCCTCGACTCCTCCCTCGACCGCGATCTGATGAAACGTCTCGAACAGGCGGCGACCGAGGGGCTATATCCGGATTTGACCATCATCCTCGACGTTTCTGCCGGCATCGGGGCGGAGCGCGCCCGTGAGCGACGGAAAGGCGGCAAGGCAGACCGGTTCGAGAAGGAGGACGAGGCGCTGCACGAGAGACGGCGTCAGGCCTTCCTCCAGATCGCCGCCGAGGAGCCGGATCGCTGCGTCGTCGTGGATGGAACCCGTCCGGAGAGTGTGGTCGCCGCGGAAATCGCCAGCATCGTCGACGACCGGCTGGAAGCGGCCCGATTCGAGGCGATCTGCCAATCGCTCAACGCGGGGCAGGGCACGTCATGAACGACCTGCGGCTCGAAACGCCTGAAGCCCACGACGATCTCGACGGCGTACCGCCGCCGCCCGCGACGCTAACGCTGGCGGGCCACGAGAACGAATGGCGGGAACTCGTCACGGCCGGGGCCAGCGGACGTCTTCACCACGCCTGGCTTTTCCAGGGCCCGCGAGGCATCGGCAAGGCGACGACAGCCTTTGCCTTCGCGCGCCACCTGCTGGCCGGGCCGCGCCCCAGCGAGACGGAAGCGACAACGCCGGTATTCTCGCCTGACGACGCGACCGTCCGTCAGATTGCCTTCGGTACGCATCCGAACCTGATCCACATCGCCCGGCCACCGGTCGAAAAAGGCACGGGCTTCAGGACACAGATCACCGTCGACGAGGTTCGCAAGCTCAACCGCTTCTTTCACGCGACGGCCTCGGGCTCCAATTGGCGGATCGCGTTGATCGACCCGGCCGACGACATGAATCGCAGCGCGGCCAATGCGCTTCTGAAGATCCTGGAAGAACCCCCGCCACGGTCGCTCTTTCTGATCACCAACCACACCCCCGGCCGGCTGCTTCCGACGATACGCTCCCGTTGCCGGCTGCTGCAGTTCAAGCCGCTGGATGTGGAAAGCCTCGCACCGACGCTCGCCTATTGCCTGCCGAGCGCCGACGCGGAGGAAATCCGTGCTGCGGCAAGGATTGCCGATGGCAGCGTCCGCGAGGCCATCTCGTTGATCGCCCATGGCGGCATAGAGATTCGCAAAACCCTGGACCAGTTGCTCCAGGCCGACAGGCCTGATTGGAACGCCATCCATTCCCTGGCCGACGCCTTGACGCTCAAGGGGCGGGAATCGGCCTATGAGCTGCTTGTCGCAGCGCTACTCTCCGCGATCGCCGAGGCGAGCGAGACATGCCTTCGGGCCGGCGACGGGGACGGCGCGGCGGCGCTCGCCGCGCTGTGGCAGGACGAAACCACGCGGCTTCGGGAGGCTGCCGCCTATAATCTGGACCGAAAGCAGGCTCTCCTCACCCTGTTCGATGGGTTCTATCACCGGCGCGTGCTGCACCGGGCCGCCTGAAACCACGTCAGTGCCCGCTCCAATCACGCGACGCCGCCGATTGAGCCGTTTGGCGCAATGCTCTATGTCGCGGGAACGACATTGCTTCCCGCACCGGATTTGACGAAAGCCCCGATGGCCGAACGCTTCTACCTGACCACCGCGATCTCCTATCCGAACGGTCGCCCGCATATCGGCCACGCTTACGAGCTGATCGCGACCGACGCGCTGGCGCGCTTCAAGCGGCTCGACGGCTACGAGGTTTTCTTCCTGACCGGCACGGACGAGCACGGCATCAAGATGCTGCAAAGCGCACGCGACCAGGGGCTGACGCCGCGCGAACTGGCCGAGCGCAATTCAGCCGAGTTCGAGCGCATGGCCGAAGCGCTTGGCGGCACCAACGACGACTTCATCCGCACGAGCGAAAAGCGGCATGTCACCGCGAGCCAGGCGATCTGGACGAAGATGGCGGCCGCCGGCGACATTTACAAAGGCGCCTATTCCGGCTGGTATTCGGTGCGCGACGAGGCCTATTACGGCGCCGACGAGACCACCGTCGGCGAGGACGGCCAGCGCCGCGGCCCGCAAGGCTCGCCGGTCGAGTGGGTCGAGGAAGAAAGCTATTTCTTCCGGCTCTCGAATTTCCAGGAGCGTCTTCTGGCCCACTACGAGGCCCATCCCGACTTCATCGGCCCGGTCGAACGGCGCAACGAGGTCGTCTCCTTCGTTCGTTCCGGCCTGAAGGATCTGTCGGTTTCCCGCACGACCTTCGATTGGGGCATTCCGGTGCCGGACGACGAAAAGCACGTCATGTATGTGTGGGTCGATGCGCTGACGAACTATCTGACGGCGACGGGATTTCCGGGCGAGGGGGAGCGGACATCCTTCTGGCCCGCCGATCTGCATGTGATCGGCAAGGACATCGTGCGGTTTCACGCGGTCTATTGGCCGGCCTTTCTGATGTCGGCGGGGATACCGCTGCCGCGTCGCGTCTTTGCCCACGGCTTTCTGTTCAACCGCGGCGAGAAAATGTCGAAATCGGTCGGCAACGTCATCGACCCCTTCGCGCTGATCGACGTCTACGGCCTCGATCGTTTGCGCTATTTCCTCTTGCGCGAAGTGCCGTTCGGCCAGGACGGAAATTACTCGCATGACGCCATTGTCAACCGGACAAATTCCGAACTCGCCAACGATCTGGGCAATCTGGCCCAGCGTTCACTGTCGATGATCGCCAAGCACTGCGCCAGCGCGGTGCCGACGCCCGGTCCCTTGACCGAGGCTGACGACGCCATCCTGTCGGCCGCGAGCAGCCTTTTGCCAAAGGCGCGCGAGGCGATCGACCGGCAGGAACTCCACGCGGTCCTTGCCGCGATCATCGCTGTGGTGGGCGAGGCGAACCGGTATTTCACCGGACAGGAGCCCTGGGCGCTGCGCAAGAGCGACCCGGCGCGCATGGAGACCGTCCTCTATGTCACCGCCGAGCTGATCCGACGGGTGGCGATCCTGCTGCAGCCCTTCGTGCCGCAGAGCGCCGCAAAGCTGCTCGACACGCTGGGCGTAGCCGACGACGAACGAAGCTTCACCGATCTGACGCCGGACGTGGCCCTGACGCCCGGCCAATCGCTACCGGCGCCGCAACCGGTATTTCCGCGTTTTGTCGAGGCGGAGACGCCCGCGTGACGATGCCGTTTCTGGTCGACAGCCACTGCCACCTCGATTTCCCCGATTTCGAAGGTGAGCACGTCGAATTGCTCACCCGCGCAAAGGCTGAAGGGGTTGGTTTGTTCGTGACGATCTCGACCCATGTGGCGCGGATCGAGCGATTGAAACAGTTGACCCGCGCGCACGCGGAAATCTTCGCCTCGGTGGGAACCCATCCGCACAATGCGGCCGCAGAGCCCGATACGCCCGTAGCGGAGCTGGTGCGGCTCAGCCAGGACGAAAAGATCGTGGCCATCGGCGAGGCCGGCCTCGACTACTTCTACGACAAGGCCCCGCGAGACATCCAGGAGACCGTCTTTCGGCGCCATATCGAAGCGGCGCGCGAATCGGGTTTGCCGCTCGTCATCCATTCGCGCGATGCCGACACAGATATGATCCGAATTCTGGAGGACGAAAGCGGGAAGGGGGCCTTCCCGTTCATTCTCCACTGTTTCTCCTCCGGCCGCGGGCTCGCCGAGGCCGGGCTGGCGCTCGGCGGCTATGTGTCGTTTTCCGGAATTCTGGCATTCAAGAAATCCGAGGAGATACGCGCCATCGCCGCCGATGTGCCGATGGACCGGCTGCTCGTCGAGACGGACGCGCCATATCTCGCGCCGCCGCCGTATCGCGGCAAGCGAAACGAGCCGGCTTATGTTCGCCATACGGCGGAGGTTCTGGCGGCAACCAAGGGCGTTGATCTCGGCGAAATCGCGCAACAAACGTCGGACAACTTCTTTGCCTTGTTCAAGAAAATTTCCGATGCGCGCAGGGGCTGAGCGGCGGAGGAGTGCTCAGTGAGTGATATGCTGCGATTGACGGTCCTCGGCTGCGCGTCCTCGCCGGGCGTGCCCCGGATAAATGGTGATTGGGGCGCCTGCGATCCGGCAAACCCCAGAAATCGGCGCACCCGCAGCGCCGCTCTCATCGAACGAATTGGCAACGTCGGTCGAACCGTGGTCGCAATCGACTGCGGGCCGGATTTTCACCAGCAAATGCTCAGTGCCGCCGTTACGCGCCTCGACGCCGTCGCGCTGACGCATCCACATGCCGATCATATTCACGGCATCGACGATCTGCGCGGCTATATGCTCGCACAGCAGACGCGGATCCCGGTCTATGCCGACGACGCGACCCACGATCGCGTGCTCGAGGCGTTTCGCTACTGTTTCGAGACGCCCCCGGGCAGTAACTATCCGCCGGTCGTCCGGCACGTCGCCATCACCGCCGGGCGGAGCTTCGAGATCGACGGACCCGGTGGACTGCTCTCGCTGACGCCGTTTCGCCAGGAGCATGGTTCGATCCATTCGCTCGGATTCCGCGTCGGGCCGATCGCTTATTGCAGCGACGTCAGCGATTTTGCCGATGAAGCGATCGCCGCAATCGACGGGGCGCGGCACGTCGTCATCGACGCCCTCCAGTACCAGCCGCATCCCAGCCATCTGACGGTCGCGCAGGCGCTCGCATGGATCGAGCGCTTCAATGTCGAAGACGCGACGCTGACACACATGCACACGCCGCTCGACTACGACACGCTCTGCCGCGATCTGCCGGCGCATGTGCGACCGGGATATGACGGCCTGACAATCGAATTCCCGCTGGACTGAGATCTGTATCGATCGGGACCGATCCGGCCATCGACCGCCGCCATCGACCGCCGCCATTTGCTCATTTAATTAGTTCCATAATATATCTTATGCAACTTAGTGACATGAGGCTGGCGGCAGGCATACCAGGTTGGACGTCGATGACGAGACATCCCGGCCATGCGCACTGCCCTGCTCGTCGCCCTGTTGCCAATCGGTGTTCTTCGCGACCGACACATGAGCGGTCTTTCGATGTGCATGAGGGTTTGCATGTGCTTTCGAATATCGCTTCGCCGGAACCAATCGCTCTGAACGTTTCGGGGTCCAACGAGAATGTCGAGGTTGTCATCGCTGGTACTGAAGCCAAGCGGATCGCCGCGAGCAACCTTTCGCGGGCAGACGGCTTAACCCTCCACGGATCGCGCACCGGTTTGCATGCGCTCGCTTTCAAGGAGACGACAATGAGCATGTTCGGCAACATCATGAACAAGATTTTCGGGCAAGCGTCCGCAGAGGCGGCGGAGGTTCCTGGCGCCTCGAAAGCGCCTTCGGCAAACCCTGCGCCCCAGAAGCCAGCAAGCAATGATCAGGGTGCATCACCGACCGCGACGGCTCAGGTGACGTCGCCAAAACCCGCGCAACCGGCAACCTCCATGCCGCCGGCAACCGGCGGATCGTCAGCATCGGCGCCAGCCAAGACTGTCGACGTCGGTGCGGTTCTCGACAAGATGGCGGCTTCGCAAAAAGGCGGCGGCGGCCATTACCAGACATCGATTGTCGATCTCCTCAAGCTTCTCGACATGGATTCGAGCCTTGCCGCCCGCAAGGAACTGGCCGACGAGTTGAACGTCCATGCAGGGCCAGACGGCAGCGCGGAGGAGAACATTGCGCTTCATAAGGCGGTGATGCAGAAACTCGCGGAGAATGGCGGCGTGGTGCCCGAAAGCCTGCGCAACTGATGAACCGTCCGGGCGCGGCAGCTTGCTGCCGCGCCCGTATCCTTGTGGTGTGATGGGCACCTTCGCGTTGGCGCGGGCTGCAGGTACCAGCCGCCCTCGCCCTTGTTCACAAGCCGAGGGTGCGATTTGCGTGGGCGGTCCGATAGGATCGGCCCGGCTGCGTCACACCCCGAAAAAGGACAAGCACATGACACCCTCCAGAAACGTGGCCCGGCTCGTGGAGATCATGGAAGCGCTGCGCGACCCAAAAACCGGGTGTCCGTGGGATATCGAGCAGAATTTCGCGACGATCGCGCCCTATACCGTCGAGGAAGCCTACGAAGTGTCCGACGCGATCGAGCGCGACGACATGGTCGATTTGCGCGAGGAATTGGGTGACCTCTTGCTCCAGGTCGTCTATCACGCCCAGCTCGCCGCGGAACAAGGCCTGTTCGAGTTCGGCGACGTCGTCGAGACAATCACGCGGAAGATGGTCCGCCGGCATCCGCATGTGTTCGGTGACGCCGTCGCGCGCTCGGCCCGTTCCGCCAAAGGCCAATGGGAAAAGATCAAGGCTGAGGAAAAGGCCGAGAGAGCAGCATTGCGGGCAAAACGTGCCGGCGACGCAAGCCCATCAACCGGTGCGAACGGCGTCGACCGGCCGCGGCATCTCGACCAGATTCCTGCCGCGTTTCCGGCGCTGACGCTAGCGCTCAAGGTGCAGAAGAAGGCCGCCGACACCGGTTTCGACTGGGACCGGCCGGAGCCGATCCTGGAGAAGATCGACGAGGAACTTGGCGAATTCGCGGAGGCGATCGCCAACCGCGATCGGGATGCAAGCGAGGCGGAACTCGGCGACCTTTTGTTCAGCGTCGTCAATCTCGCGCGCTTCCACGAGATCGATCCGGAACTGGCGCTGAGACGCTGCGTGCGCAAATTCCGGGACCGGTTCGGTTTCATCGAGGATCAGCTCGAAACGACCGACCGATCGCTGCATTCGGCAAGTCTCGATGAGATGGAGGCCTTGTGGGCGGCGGCGAAGCGCCGATCGGCTCCTTCGCCAGACTGAGGCGCCAAGCGACGAATGTCTTCTATTTCGCCTTGGCCTTGGCCGATCGCCTCGGACGTCGAGACTGCTGGGAGGCGCGCCGCGAAGCTGCATCGGCGATAGCGATCCAACGGGCGGCCTCGTCCTGATTGTCGAGTGCGGACTCCGGCATGCGGTAATAGGGCATGCGCGTCGGCGCCCGGCCCTCGCGCGCATAAGTCCAGCGCGTCAGATCGGCTGCTTCGTAGATGAGCTCACTGACCGCATCGCTCTTCAGATAGAGTTCGCCCTGGACCACGACGGCGACGATCCGGTCTCCGGCGTAGACCCCCTGCCCGCCGAACATCCTGCGAACGCGGACATCGGCAAGCGAGACGAAGAGGTCCCGCAGGAAATCCTCGTCCATCCGGTGTTAGCCGGTGTGGCCGGCAAGCGCCGCCAAATCCGCCTGTTTCAATTCGACCGACTCGCCGCAACCGCAGGCAGAGGTCTGATTGGGATTGCGGAAGGTAAAGCCCGAGCGCAGTACGGTCTCCTCGTAGTCCATCTCGGTACCCAGCAGGAACAGCACTGCCTCCGGGGCGATGAAAACGCGTGCCCCGTCTTTTTCGATCGAATCCTCGCCCGGCTTTGCTTCCGTCGCCAGATCGACCGTGTATTCCATGCCGGCGCAGCCGCCCTTCTTGATGCCGACGCGAAGGCCAAGCGCGTCCTCGCCTTGGGTGGCCAGGACCGCCTTGACGCGGTCGGCGGCGGTGTCGGTCATGCTCATGACGGTGAAACGGCCCATGGCGGTTTCCTTTTCGGCTGTCCAAGGTCGTGCAGATCCTACACGAAACATGGGCGGTCTGGTGACACTACGCAAGCTGAACGCAATGTCCTCCTCTCGCGGCTGGGATTGTCGATGCGGCGCTCAAGAGCGCGCCCACAGCTCGCGGGTCGCGAGTTCCGCGGCATGGCCGTCGGGATCGCGGAAATACAGGCTGTGCCCCCGCCCCCTCGACCACATCACTTCGCTTTCGATCGAAACGCCGCAGGCAGTCAGATGATCGCGCCAACTATCGACTGAGCCATCCGGTATCGCCAGCGCGAAATGAATAGGACCGCTGCCGTCATGCGGTGGAATCATGCCGCCGGGCGTCGTTACGGCTTCGAGCGTCGACCCGCGGGCGAAAAGAATCAGAACCGTTCCGTCCGGCATACGGAAGACGCTGATACGATCTTCCGTAAACAGCGGCGACAGGCCCAGAACGCGGCCGTAGAAGTCACGCGATCGTTGCATGTCGTCGACATAGAGGCAGGTTTCCAAAAGCCCGGCGAGTGGTGGAGCCATGCGAACGCCTGCCTCGCCGGTCAGAACCAGCCGACGGCGACCTGAGCCTCTTCGCTCATGCGCTCCGGCGTCCACGGCGGATCGAAGACGAGATCGACCCGAACCTGGCCAACGCCGGCGACCGAGCTGACGGCGTTCTCGACCCAGATCGGCATTTCGCCGGCGACGGGACAGCCGGGTGCCGTCAGCGTCATCTCGACATCGACATTGCGCTCGTCGTCGATGTCGATCTTGTAGATCAGACCGAGTTCATAGATGTCGGCCGGAATCTCCGGATCGTAGACGGTCTTCAGCGCGCCGACGATGTCGTCGGTCAGGCGCGTCAACTCCTCCGCCGGCAGCGCCGACACGGGTGCCGCTACGTCGGAGGTCACCGCGCCGTCCGCATCCCCAGTGTCATCGTTCGCCGGCGTCTTGATCTCGGCTTCGTCAGTCATGAATTGATCCTCAGGCCCGATGGTCAGGCAAAGAAGCGTCTGGCTTTTTCGAGAGCTTCCGCGAGGCGGTCGATTTCCGCCAGCGTGTTGTACATACCAAATGATGCCCGGCATGTGGAGGTGGCGCCGAAGCGCTTCAAGAGCGGCTGGGCGCAGTGGGTCCCGGCTCTGACCGCGACGCCCTCCCGGTCGATCACCATCGACACGTCGTGGGCGTGGATGCCTTCCAGATCGAAGGAGACGATCGCCCCCTTGCCCGGCGCTTCGCCGTAGATCCGGAGCGAATTCACCGCCTTCAGCCGCTCATGCGCGTAATCCCTGAGGCTTTCCTCATGGGCCGCGACCGCATCGCGGCCGATCATGTTCATGTAGTCGATCGCGGCGCCGAGCCCGATCGCCTGGACGATCGGTGGCGTGCCGGCCTCGAAGCGATGCGGCGGCGCATTATAGGTCACAGTTTCCTCGGTCACCTCGACGATCATCTCGCCGCCGCCGTTGAACGGCCGTGTGCGCTCGAGCATCTCGCGCCGACCGTAAAGGATCCCGATCCCAGTCGGGCCATAGAGCTTGTGGCCGGTGAGCACATAGAAGTCGCAGCCGATGTCCTGGACGTCCACCGGCATGTGGACTGCGGCCTGGCTGCCGTCGACGAGAACTGGAATGCCCTTGGCGTGGGCGAGCGCTGTCACCGCCTTCACGTCGACGACCGTGCCCAGCACATTCGACATATGCGTCGTCGCCACCAGCTTGGTGCGCGGCGTGATCGCCTTTTCGAACGCCTCGACGTCGATCGAACCGTCGTCTTCCACCGGCACGAAAACAAGCTTGGCGCCGTTCTTCTCGCGAATGAAGTGCCAGGGAACGATATTGGAGTGGTGTTCCATGATGGTAAGGACGATCTCGTCGCCCTCGCCGATCTCGTTCATCCCGTAGCCATAGGCGACGACGTTGATCGCCTCGGTTGCCGAGCGGGCGAAGACGATCTCCTCGCTGCTCGGCGCGTTGAGGAAGTCGCGCACCTTGCCACGTGCTGCCTCGAATTCCTCGGTCGCCCTGTTCGACAGGAAATGCAGGCCTCGATGGACGTTGGAATAGTCTTCGCTATAGGCCTTCTGGATCGCGTCGAGGACGGCGCGCGGTTTCTGCGCCGAGGCGCCATTGTCCAGATAGACCAGCGGCTTGCCGTAGACCTGTTTCGACAGGATGGGAAAATCCCGGCGCACGGCTTCGACGTCGTAAGCCCCGATGACTGCGGCTGTCGCTTCGGCCTTCATGGAAACGGACTCCCGTGGCGAACCCGTGGGCTCGCGAAACTAGGCTGGATCTGATCACGGCCGCATAGCGCCGACCGGATCAAGGGCAGCGACGATCAGTGGCTCCGTTCGAGCCATGTGTCGATGCGTTGCATGAGCGCTGCCTCGGCCGCTTCGTGCTCCAGTTCCTCGACGATTTCGGCGACGAAAGCCTTCACCAGAAGTGCCCGGGCCGGCTGCTCGGGAATGCCGCGCGACATCAGGTAGAACAGATGCTCGGCGTTGATCTCGCCGGCCGTCGCGCCGTGGCCGCACTGTACGTCGTCGGCGAAAATCTCGAGTTCTGGCTTCGCCGAGAAATCGCCGTCGTCCGACAGGAGCAGCGTGTTGCAGGCCATCTTGGCGTCGGTCTTCTGCGCCTCCTTGGCCACCTTGATCATGCCCTGGAACACGCCGTGACCACCGGTGACGACATTGCGGAACGTCTCGGTCGCCGTCGTATGCGGAGCCGTGTGCCTCAATGTGGTCGTCACGTCGATATGCTGGCCGTTCTCAATGAGATTGACGCCGCGGATCTTGATATCGCCGCCCTCGCCCATCGTCTCGGCATGCACCTCGTAGCGTACCAGCGCGCCGCCGGTGTTGAGGACGAACATCCGGAACGAGGCGTCGGCGCCGAGTTCGACATTGAGCTGGCCGAAATGCGCGGCCGACGGGTCCTTGGCCTGATCGACGATCCAGAGCACATCCGCGCCCTCGCCGATCACCAGATGCGAGACCCCGGTCGAAGGCGTCGGCGACGCCGCTCCCTCGATCCGCTCGACGAACACCGCCTTCGCGGCGGCGCCGACGGTGCAGCGCGCCAGGCCATGCGAGCGATCACCCGCCTGGGAACGCAGTTCCAGCGGCGCGGTCATTTCGGTGTTCGGCGCGATCTCGATGGCGACGGCCGCCGCGCCGAAGGACGCGTTCAAAAGCCGGATCGTATCGACCGGCCGGTCGAGGTGGTTCGGAGACCGGCTCCAATCCGCCGATTCCGAAATCTCCGAAACCGTGACGCCCGCCGGTGCCGCGCCACTGTCGGGCGCGCCGATCTCGACGACATGGCTGTTCGGCAGGAGCGGCGACAACAGCGTGCCCCCCTTGCCTGACGCGTCCGCTGCCGTGCCCTTGTCTTCCAGACGGCTCATCAGCAAACGAAGGTCGGTGTAGTGCCAGGCCTCGACACGCCGGTTCGGCAGCCCGTCGCGGCGCAGCGCCTCGATCGCCGAATCCTTGGCGTCGGCGACCAAGCCGATACTTTCGGCACGCTCGATCAGCGCCGTTTCCGCCGGCGTTCGCGGGTTCAGCTGATGTACATTCATGATCACGCCGCCTCGTCGATGATCTGGCTGTAACCTTCGTTTTCGAGCTGCAGCGCCAACTCTTTGTCGCCGGTCTTGATGATCCGTCCCTTGTAGAGGACATGCACCGTGTCCGGCACGATGTAGTCGAGCAGTCGCTGATAGTGGGTGATGACGAGGAAGGACCGCTCCGGCGACCGCAGCGCGTTGACCCCGTCTGCGACGACCTTCAACGCGTCGATGTCGAGGCCGGAATCGGTCTCGTCCATGACGCAGAGCTTGGGTTCCAGCAACGCCATCTGCAGGATTTCGGCGCGCTTCTTCTCGCCGCCGGAGAATCCGACATTGAGCGGGCGCTTGAGCATCGCCGCGTCGATCTTCAGATCTGCCGCCGCCGCCTTCACCCGGCGCATCAGGTCGGGCGTCGTCAGTTCGCCCTCACCGCGCGCCTTGCGCTGGGAGTTGAGCGCCGTCTTGAGGAACGTCATCGTCGCGACGCCGGGAATCTCCAGCGGATACTGGAAAGCAAGAAAAACGCCGGCGGCAGCGCGCTCGGCCGGGTCCATCCCCAGGATCGACTCGCCATTGTAGAGGATGTCGCCCTCGGTCACTTCGTAATCGCTGCGGCCGGCGAGAATATAGGACAGGGTCGACTTGCCGGAGCCGTTCGGCCCCATGATCGCGGCCACCTCCCCGGCCTGGACCGTCAGGTCGACGCCACGCAGGATTTCGGTCTCGTCGTCCGCCACGCGGGCATGAAGGTTCTTGATTTCAAGCATGTATTGTCCTGCTAGAATAGCCGCTGGAGCGCAGCAATTATGGCGACGCCCGCGACGATGAGGCCGCCGAGCTTGATGGTCATCCGCTGTTCGAGAGAAACGATTTGCGACGTAAGACGCTCTTCGGCACGCTCTATCTTTTCGACAAGCCGTTCTTCGACGTGAAGCAGGTCTTCCTTACTCGCCGCATTGCCTACAACATGATCCCGGATCAGCGCAGAAAGGGCTTCGGCTTGATCGGGGGGGATGCCGACGCCGGTTAGGCCCTGCTTAAATGTTAGACCGTCGAAGGTACTCATTCGGTTCGCTTCCATCCGTCATCCGGCTGATGCTTGCGGCTGATTGACCCGTTCGCGTCTGAGCTGCTCGTGGATTTCGTCGAACCGCGTCTTGATCTCGTGAGCATCCATTCCGGATTCGTGCATTTCAATCACGAAACCACGGGCTGTTTCCGCGAAACGTTCGGCCTCATCGACAGACATACCAAGAGCCACCGATCCCTGAACCAGGCCAAGGGTATCGATCACCACGCGGCCGGAAACGACAGAATCCAAAAAGTCCTCTACGCGCCCCAGCACCTCGGCAAGTTCATGCCGTTCAGGAGCCCTAAAGTCCATGAGGTTCGTGTGGTTCTCCGCAGCATTCACAGACCAGTCGTACGTCCCGTCCGGATGCGGGCGCACGTACATTCCCTGGCCATCACGCCTCCGAAAGAAGAAATCTCCGTTCGGCATCTCCGTGCAGGCAACGTCGCGCGCGTCGAGCGACTTCCTGAGTTCTACTCTCATCACCCCACGCTCCCCTCGAGGCTAATGCCGATCAGCTTCTGCGCCTCGACGGCGAACTCCATCGGCAATTGCTGGATCACGTCCCGCACGAAGCCGTTGACGATCAGCGCCACCGCCTCTTCCTCCGGGATGCCCCGCTGCATGCAGTAGAACAGCTGGTCGTCGGAGATTTTCGACGTGGTCGCCTCGTGCTCGAACTGGGCGGTGGCATTCCTGGTCTCGATATAGGGGACGGTGTGAGCGCCGCACTCGTTGCCGATCAGCAGCGAGTCGCACTGGGTGAAATTGCGCGCGTCGGCCGCCTTGCGGTGGGCCGAGACCTGCCCGCGATAGGTGTTGTTGGACCGACCGGCGGATATGCCCTTCGAGATGATCCGGCTGGTGGTGTTCTTGCCGAGATGCAGCATCTTGGTACCGCTGTCGATCTGCTGGCGGCCGTTGGAGACGGCGATCGAGTAGAACTCGCCTTGCGAATTGTCGCCGCGCAGAATGCAGGACGGGTACTTCCAGGTGATCGCCGAGCCGGTTTCGACCTGCGTCCAGGAAATCTTCGAGCGCTTGCCACGGCAGTCGCCACGCTTGGTGACGAAATTGTAGATGCCGCCCTTGCCGTCCTTGTCGCCCGGATACCAGTTCTGAACCGTCGAATATTTGATCTCGGCGTCGTCCAGAGCGATCAGTTCGACCACGGCGGCGTGGAGCTGGTTCTCGTCGCGCTGGGGCGCCGTGCAGCCTTCCAGATAGGACACGTAAGAGCCTTCGTCGGCGATAATCAGCGTGCGCTCGAACTGGCCGGTGTTCTTCTCGTTGATCCGGAAATAGGTCGACAGCTCCATCGGGCAGCGAACGCCTTTGGGGATGTAGACGAAGGAGCCGTCGGTGAAGACCGCCGAATTCATCGTCGCGAAGAAATTATCGGACACCGGGACCACCGTGCCGAGATATTTCTTCACCAGCTCGGGATGCTCGCGGATCGCCTCGGAGATCGGCATGAAGATCACGCCGGCCTTCTGGAGTTCCTTCTTGAAGGTGGTGGCGACCGACACCGAATCGAACACCGCGTCGACCGCCACCCGCGAGGAGCCGTTGGCGCCCGGTGGCATCAGCGAATTCTCGTCGAACTCCGATGGCTCCACGGTCTTCACGACGCCGGCCAGGATCTCCTGCTCGCGCAGGGGGATACCCAGCTTTTCATAGGTGCGCAAAATCTCGGGATCGACTTCGTCCAGCGAGGCCGGCCCGGACATCGACTTGGGCGCCGCGTAATAGTGGATGTCCTGGAAATCGATTTCCGGATATTCGAGCCGCGCCCAACTCGGGCTCTCCATCGTCTTCCAGCGCTCGAAAGCCTGGAGACGCCAGTCCAGCATCCACTGTGGCTCGTTCTTCTTGGCCGAGATCAGCTTGATCGTGTCTTCGGTGAGGCCCTTCGGGGCGACATCCATCTCGATCAGCGTCTCGAAGCCGTATTTGTATTGATCGACGTCGATCTTTCGGACCTGATCGATGGTCTCCTGGACTGCAGGCATTCCAATTCTCCATACTCGCCGGATTCAAGGTCCGGTGGTTGGGCGTGTGCGGCCGCGATATCATCGACGCGGCTCTTAACATAGCAACGAGGCGTCCTGCTTTTTAGGCTCCCGGAGCCGCAGTGCAAGATTGAATCCTCATGCCGCGTGATCTTGTCGGTGCGCGTGCGTGACGCGATTGGCCAATCCGACATATTCCCTGACGAACCGGTCGAGATCTTCCGCGCTCGTCTCATAACCGAAACTGACGCGAATGGCTCCCTCCTCTGCCGAGATTGCCAGACCCGCTTCCGCCATCGCGGCAACGACGTGACTGCGGCCGACCTTGCCCGACGAACAGGCCGATCCCGCCGAAATCGCGATACCGGCGAGGTCGAGTGCCATCTGCGCCGTTTCGCTGCGAAGCCCTGGAAACGCCACCGCCACTGTGTTCGGCAGCCGTTCCGCCTCCGCGCCGAGCACGACGGCGCCCGGAAGCGCTTTCCGGATGGCTGCTTCGAGATGGGCGCGCAGCTCCATCAGGCGGCCCGGCAAGGCCTCGATACGTTCACGAGCCACGTCGGCAGCCGCGCCGAAGCTGGCGATCGCTGGAACCGGTTCGGTGCCGGCCCGTCGCCCCGTCTCCTGTCCGCCACCACGTACCAGCGGAAACGGACGCGTCGCGGAATCACGAAGAACCAGAGCGCCGACGCCCTTGGCCGCGCCGAGCTTGTGGCCAGAAACCAGCAACGCATCGGCTTCCGTCCCGGCAAGGTCGAGCGGTATGCGGCCAACCGCCTGCACGGCGTCGACCACCAGCCGGACCGGGCGACCAGCGATCGCCGCGTGGATACGCTCCAGGGGCTGCAGGACGCCGGTTTCGGAATTGGCCAGCGTCAGCGCCAGCAGGCCGACATTGCCCTCGCCGAGCTCGGCGGCCCAAGCCGCAAGTGCGTCGCAATCGACGACGCCGTTCGCATCCACCGGCAGACGGGTCACGTGATCCGCCGCGAAGCTACCGCCTTCGCGAATGCAGGGGTGATCGGTGTCGATGACAGCGAGCTTGTGAATCGCCGTCTCCCGCCCTTCGATCAACCATCGTGGTGCAAGGGCTGTCATTGCCGCCTCGCTCGCTCCACTGGTGAAGACGACGTTGGCCGGATCGCAGGACAACAGCCGGGCGACCGAGCGTCGTGCCCCCTCCACCAGCGCACGCGCGTGGCTCCCCTCGCTGTGGACCGACGACGGATTGGCGGCGTCGAGCGCCGCCACCAGCGCGTCCCGCGCCTCCTCTAGCAGCGGCGCCGTCGCGTTGTAATCCAGATAGAGGCGTCGCTGGCTTGCGGTCATTCGCTCTCGCAGCGGTTAGATTTCATGGCCGACCGGCGCAAAATTCTTGAATTTTCGGCTGCGCTTGGACTAAAAGACGCCTTCGACGTCGGCCGGTAGTTTTGAATCATTCTAAACTAGAGCTTACGAGGCCGCTTTGGCTTCGTCAAGAAGCGTCCCGCCGAGCACTCCTGCTCGCCAAGGAAGACAATTATGCCCGAAGTGATCTTCAATGGCCCTGCCGGCCGCCTGGAAGGCCGGTACCAGGCCGCCAAGGAGAAGAACGCCCCGATCGCCATCGTCCTGCATCCGCATCCGCGGTTTGGCGGTACGATGAACAATCAGATCGTTTATCAGCTTTTCTATATGTTCGTCGAACGCGGCTTTACGACGCTGCGCTTCAACTTCCGCAGCATTGGCCGCAGCCAGGGCGAATTCGATCACGGTGCCGGCGAACTTTCGGATGCCGCCTCAGCGCTCGACTGGGTCCAGAGCCTGCATCCCGATTCCAAGCAATGCTGGGTCGCGGGCTATTCCTTCGGCGCCTGGATCGGCATGCAACTCCTGATGCGTCGGCCCGAGATCGAAGGTTTTCTGTCGATTGCTCCGCAACCGAACTCTTACGATTTCTCATTCCTGGCGCCCTGCCCGTCGTCAGGTCTGATCATTCATGGCGATCAGGATCGCGTGGCGCCCCCCAAGGACGTGCAGACACTCGTCGACAAGCTGAAGACGCAAAAAGGTATCATCATCACCCAGAATACGATGGAGGGGGCGAACCACTTCTTCAGCGAACATACCGACCAGCTATTGGCCGAGTGCGCCGACTATCTCGATCGACGGCTTGCCGGCGAATTGTCGGACCCAAGGCCGAAACGACTGAGATAGCCAACCGCTGGGTCGCATGGGCTTGCCGGTTTTCCCTATTCGAAGACGTCAGGCCGATGCGGCACGGGTGAGAGCGGGGCGCACGAGGTTGCCCCCGCTCGACGGCTCGCGGCAGCCGGTGGTCGTCGGCCATGTCAGCGGCCGGCCGTCGAGCGAGCGCACCGCGAGATAGGCCCAGGCCTCCGCCTCCATCGCGTCGCCGTCGAAGCCGGCCTCCTCGGCCGTGACGACGCGAGCATGCGGCGCCGCACCGTCGCGAAGATCGGCCATGATCGCCGGGTGCCGCCGGCCGCCGCCGCAGACGATCCACAGTTTCGGCGGCTCGGGAAAATGCGCGCCCGCCTTGAGAATGGCTTGCGCGCTGACGAAGCAAAGGGTGCGGGCGACGTCCTCCAGCGAGCCGGCGCCGGACGGCGGAACGGCAAAATCGAACCGATCGAGCGACTTCGGCGCCGCCTGCGCGAAGAATTCGGCGGCGAGATAGCGTTCGGAAAGCGCGGACAAAATGCCGCCCTCGCTGGCGATCGCGCCGTTCTGGTCGAAGGGAATTCCCGCCTCACGGTCCAGCCACTGGTCGAGCAAGGCGTTGCCGGGACCGGAATCGAAAGCGATTGGGTCATGCTCGCCATCGAGATAGGTGACGTTGGAAATGCCGCCAATATTGACGAAGACGACCGGAAGTTCCCGGCAGTTGGGCACCAGATTCTTCGCCAGCGCCGCATGGTAGGCTGGAACCAGCGGTGCGCCCTGCCCGCCCTCGGCCATGTCGTTCGCGCGCATGTCGAAGACGACCGGCAGTCCGAGCATGTCGGCGAGCATCTGACCGTCCGCGAGTTGCACCGTCACCGCCTTGTCGGGCCGGTGCAGCACGGTCTGGCCATGAAAGCCAACGATGTCGACCGTCGCCGGGTCGACGTCGCAGTCTGCGAAAAAGCGCCGCACCGCCGCCGCGTGGCGCCGAGTCAATTCGGACTCCAGGGCTTGCAGATCGCCGGAACGATCGGTCCGGCGGATGATCGACTTCGCCGTTGCGAGTCCCTCGGCCAGACGGCGCCGGAATGCGGCATCGTATTCATAGACCCGCGCCGGCCCGCGCTTCACGAGGCCGTCTCCGTCGGTGTCGAGGAGCGCCACGTCGATCCCGTCGAGCGAGGTTCCGCTCATCAGACCGATCGCTCGGCGTTGGGGCGTTTCGGCCAAAATCGGCTCCGCATCTGGAATTGTTGGTCAGGGCTGGTAAACGGCTCTCGACGAACGAAGGAACCTCAGCGTTCCCACGAACCTCTCAGGATCACTATCCCATGACCGGTTTCAAGTCCGAGTTTCTGGCGACGCTCTGCGAACGCGGCTTCATTCACCAGACATCCGGCGACTCCGCCCTCGATGAGCTGTTCCGCACCGAAACCGTCACCGGCTATATCGGCTTCGACCCGACGGCGGCCAGCCTGCATGTCGGATCGCTGATGCAGATCATGATGCTGCACTGGATGCAGAAGACCGGCCATCGCCCGATCGCGTTGATGGGCGGCGGCACCGGTATGATCGGCGACCCGTCCTTCAAGGACGAAGCGCGCAAGCTTCAGACCGTGGAGGGTATCCAGCAGAACCTGGCCGGGATCAGGCGCTCCTTCGAGCGCTATATCCGCTTCGGCGAGGGGCTGAACGATGCCGTCATGGTCGACAATGCCGACTGGCTCCTCGACCTCAACTACGTGTCGTTCCTGCGCGACGTCGGACGCCACTTCTCGGTCAATCGAATGCTGTCCTTCGATTCGGTCAAGCTGCGGCTTGATCGCGAGCAATCTCTGTCCTTCCTCGAATTCAACTACATGATCCTGCAGGCCTACGATTTCGTCGAGCTTTATCGCCGCTTCGGCTGCCGCCTGCAGATGGGCGGCTCGGATCAATGGGGCAATATCGTCAACGGCATCGACCTTGGCCGGCGCATGGATGGCGCGGAGCTGTTCGCCCTCACCTCGCCGCTCCTGACCACCGCCTCGGGCGCCAAGATGGGCAAGACCGCCAGCGGCGCGATCTGGCTGAATGCCGACATGCTCTCGCCCTACGACTTCTGGCAATATTGGCGAAACACCGAGGACGCCGACGTCGGCCGCTTCCTCAAGCTGTACACGACACTGCCGATGGACGAGATCGCGCGGCTCGAAGCGCTTGGCGGCTCGGACATCAACGAGGCGAAGAAGCGCCTCGCCAATGAAGTCACGGCGATGCTGCACGGGCGCGAGGCCGCCGACGAAGCGTTCGAGACGGCTCGCAAGACCTTCGAGGAAGGCTCGCTTGCGGAAACCCTGCCGACGATCGAGGTGCCGGCGGCGTCCTTCGAATCCGGTATCGGGCTTCTGTCGCTCCTCGTGTCGGCTGGGCTTGCGGCATCGAATGGCGAGGCGCGCCGGCATGTGAAGGGCGGCGCCGTCCGTCTCAACGATGAGTCGGTTTCTGACGAACGGCTCGTGGTTGGACCACAAAATCTCGCCAAAGGCGTGGCCAAACTGTCGGTCGGACGCAAGAAGCACGTTCTCGTGCGCCCCGTCGCCTGAGAGGTTTCCAGGTTGAGACTTAATACTCGAAGATCCGGCGGAATATCCCCGGCGCGATCGCCGAGATCGGATTGACGGTCAAAGTCGGATCGTCGAAGGCGCCGGCCAGCCGATAGGTGATGCCGATCAGCGCGCCCTCGGCGCCGTTGCCCAGGATACCACCGACAAACGGCAGGGCCCCGAACAACCGGTTGATCGCATAGGCCGGCATGAACGAGCCGGATATGTCGATCTGTTCGCTGGAATTATAGATGGTGCCTTCGAAGCTCGAGCCGAAGATCGGCCCGCGAACGATCCCCTCGCGCGCCAGTAGTTGACGGCCGTCCCAGGCAAGGCCGACCGACGCGGAGTCGAAATAGGCGCGCGACACTTCGAGCTCGCGGCCGAGGGCACCTGCCAGGCTTTCGTTTCCGGTGCGCGTTGTCCCCACCAGATTTGCCAATCTCGGCTCGTCGATCAAGGTGAAATCTTGCAGCGTCAAAGCGCCACTGAAACTGCCCGACGCGAGCTCCGGGAGCTGAAGACGTGCAGTGCCACCCTGCATGCGGCGGTAAAGCCCGCCGAAGCGGAGCAGCGATCCAGCGTCGTCGGTGGCAAGACTGATCAACCGATCCGCCCCGTGTGGCCGGAGGGAGAGATTGATCGGACGGCCGGTGCTCGTGCGGGCTGAAAGCGAAATCGCTCCCCCGGCTTTGTAGCGAATCGTTGCATCCCGAAACTCCTCACCGTCAAAACCCAGCAAACGGTCGAGCACGATCGTGGCGTCGACGGCCTTGCGGTTGCTCGCTTGGCCCGGTTTCGACGCGAGGCCTTCCCGGCGAAGTCGATCGAGCATCGCCCGCGCGTCCAGGCTGCGGCCGGTCATGTCGAGCACATACCCATCATCGCCGCGGACGAGCTGTCCGGAGATGTCGTCGCCCCGATTCAGAGCCGCACTATCCAGCGTCACGCTCCTGAGGCCAGAGCCGTCCGCTTCGATGCTGCCTTTGGCCGAAAACCCCTCCCCGGATAATTCGACATTGCGCATCGAAATCTGCTCGCCCGATACGCTCAGATCGAAGGCGAGCGTTGCGGGGACGCCCGGACCTTTGCTCCAGCCGACCGCCGGCATATCAAGTCGCGCTGTTCCGAGATCGAGCTGGGCGCGAAATCCGTCTCCGACCCGCGTCAAGCGCGCCGACAGCGGGCCATCGACGACCTCGCCGAGCATCGGCAACGCCGTTCTAACCTCGTCGTCGGTCAAACGCGCGGTCACGTCGAGCGTCGCCTCGCCGATCGGATTCGGCCCGATCGGCTGAGAAAACTCCACCCTGGCGGGAATGCCGTCGATCGCAGCCGCGACGTCTCCGATCACCGCGCCGGGAGCGATAGTGACCACCCCGGAGACGGCCTTGATCTCTCGTCCGTCGATCTGGCGTTTGAGGCCAACCCCATCGAGTTCGGCGAAGATCGACCAGCTCTCCAACCGGTCTTGCTTCGGCGTCGGCTGCCCGAGCAGAAATGCGGCTCCAACCCCGACGTTCGCTCGGCCCGTAACGTCGTCGGCCCCCCAGCTGAATCTGCTCGACGCCCCCACCGGCTTGCGGTCAGCCAGCCGAAGCAGCGTCGGCGCATCGCCGACGAGATTGAGGGACAGTGACGCCGCCACGCCATGTTCCTCCCGGACGAAATCCAACGACGACGGCGTGATGGCGAGACTCGGAAAGCCGATGATGCCGCCGGTCGTAACCGTGATCAGCGTCGTGCCGTCACGATAATCCAGCGTTCCGGAAACGGTCTCGACGGCAGGCATGTCGCCGATCGTCGCGAAGGTCCCATCCTTAAAATCGAGCGCAAGCCGCACTTCGTCCCCAACCGGCCCCTCGCCCGGCACCGCGATCGCGGCGAGCCGCGCAAGACTGATATCCAGAGCAAGCGAACCCGTCGGTATTGATCCGGTCTCGCCAACATGGATGAGTACCCAGTCGCGGGCCTTCTCAGCGATGAAGAACGGCCAGAACGCCCTGATATCCGCGGCGGTTAGCGCGGTTGCAGAAAGGTCCAGCCGGACGCGGTCCGCGGAGTTCAAACCTGTGAGTTCGCCGGTACCGGCCAGTTCTCCGCGATCGGTCTTCAGGGACAATTCATCGAATGCGACATGCGCCCCACCGAAGTCGACGGCTCCCGCCGCCTTGAAAGACGCCGATGCCGCCACATCAGAGCCTCTTGCCGTCGAGGCCAGCCGGGTGGTGCGAAGTTCCAGCCGATGGCGCCCGGAGCCGTCCGGCATCAGAGCGATCTGGCCAGCGAACTCCGCTTCGGCCGTCCCGAAATCGACCCGCCCATCGCTGATCGACAGGTGGTCCTCGCCTTCCGCAAGGCTGAGGCTGCCCCTTGCCGAAGCCACAGGTTGCGTGGCCTTGCCAACGACCCGGCCGTTATGACCGTTCACGCTCGCGGTGACACGGCGGCCGGACGCGGTCGTGGCGAGTGAGACGGTGAAGCTTGCCGGCAACACGAGCCCGAGCGCGTCGTCATCCCCCTTGGCCGCCGCTCCGCCCCAAAGCAGTTCCTGCTCGGAGGTCCTTGCCGCGAGCTCGGCAATTCGCTGCCGGTTCGGATCAAGCTTGGCTGTCCCGGACAAGGCCAGTATGTGATTGGCGACAATGCCCTTGGCGTCCATCGTGAAATCGCCCGAGGCATCGGCCGCGATCTCGAAGTTTTCAAGTCGGTATGCGTCATGGCCGAGCACGGCGAGATCGCTAATTGCGATACGGCGCAACCCGATAGCCTCGATAGCGACGAACGGGCGGTCGAGACCGGCAAAGAGGTCTTCCGCTGCGAACTCCTTGTCTGACCGCAGATGGTCGAGGGTGGACGGATCGAGACGGACGGTCTCGACTGAGAGGCGATCGACGGAAAGCTTCCCACCAAGGAGCGCGCCCAGACCGACACCCGCCCGCAGGCTGCCGGCGGTTCCAACTGCCCGACCGGTTCGCCGATCCTTGATCGCGACATCGGAAAAGCGGATACCGAGAGTTCCCGCAGGACCGAATCCGACCTGCTGGCGGCCGAATTCGACCAAAAAGGCCGGCCCGACAAACGCCGAGGCGATCCGTTCGGTCTGCCAACGCAGCAAGTTTTCGCCGCGATCGGTCCACAGCAGTGCGCTGATGGCGATGCCGACCGCCAGGACAATGAATATGGCGAGACTGCCCAGCCCGGCGACAACCCGAATCGCTGTTTTCATGGGCCGATCACCCACGCGCCGAACGCTGCGCGCACTGTCTCCATGCCATCTCACGCGAAAAGATGCTCATTCTCGCTCCTGAAGATGCGCCAAGGGCGGCATGGCTGCTCCAACACTAGAGAGATATTGATAAAAAACTCGGCAGCCAAGGTTCACAAAACATCCCAAGGCTGATTTCTCAGGCCCCTGATCTCAAAAGGAGGACATGATGGCACTTTCAGCCGGCGACACCTGCCCCGAATTCCGCTTGCCGGATGACAAGGGGGAAATCGTCTCTCGCGATGATCTGAAGGGCACGCCATTCGTCCTTTATTTCTATCCAAAGGACGATACCTCCGGTTGCACGGTTGAAGCTGTCGACTTCTCGCGGCTGAAGGGCGAATTCGATGCCCTCGGTGTCCCGGTGCTCGGGGTCTCACCCGATACGGTCAAAAAGCATGGCAAATTCAAGGACAAGCACGATTTAACCGTCCGTCTCCTGTCGGACGAGGAAAAGTTGCTACTCGACGCTTGCGGGGTTTGGGTCGAGAAGAGCATGTATGGGCGCCGTTATATGGGCGTCGAACGCACCACCGCGCTGGTCGGTCCGGACGGCACGATCATTCGGCTCTGGCAGAAGGTGAAAGTGCCCGGTCACGCCGAGGAGGTGCTGGAGGCCGCGCGCCAATTCGCCTCCGCCTCATGAGCGAAGCCAGCAAGGAGCCCTCGACACTGCGGCAAGCGACCATCGAAGCGCTACGCGAAAGCGACCTCGACGCCAAGGTGGAGCGAACCAACCTCGCCTGCCGCCTCTGGTTCGGCCGGCGCATCGGCCTGCACGCTCCTGGAGATCCTGCGCTGCCAGATCGGCCTGGTCGCCCGGCCGCCCCGATTCTCGTTTCGCCGCGTAAGGTCAAGCGGCGCTCCGTGCACACGGTCGAGGGCCGCATTGCCCTAATCCACGCGCTCGCCCACATCGAGCTGAACGCCATCGATCTCGCGCTCGACATCGTTGCCCGCTTTACCAGCGAATCGGTGCCGCGCTCGTTCTTCGATGGCTGGATGACCGTCGCGCTGGAAGAGGCCAAGCACTTCCGCCTGTTGGCGCGCAGGCTGGAAGCCCTCGGCACCCACTACGGCGCCCTGCCCGCCCATGACGGATTGTGGGAGGCCGTGGAAGCGACGGCGCACGATATCGGCGCGCGCCTTGCGGTCGTTCCGTTGATCCTAGAGGCGCGGGGCCTGGATGTGACGCCCTCGCTTCTGGAAAAGCTGGAAGGCGTCGGCGACGCCGACACCGCGGCCATCCTGGAAATCATCTATCGCGACGAGAAAAAGCATGTGGCGATCGGCGCCAAGTGGTTCCGGTTCCTTTGCGCGCGGGAGCGACGCGATCCCGCCGAGCGCTTTCAAGAACTCGTTCGCGCCAGTTTCCGCGGCCAGGTAAAAGCGCCCTTCAACGATCGCGCCCGATCCGAGGCCGGATTGACCCCTACCTTCTACCGCTCGCTCTCGCCGCTCTCCAGCTGAGCTGCGAAATGACACCCAGCACGGCAAAGGATCGTTAACCTTAATCGGGTGTAATTGGCTCGTCGATGAAGGGGCTTTCACCCCGTCAACGAGGGACGGGAAATGGCTGCGAGCAAACACAGACGAACCTTTGGGGAGTACCGCGAGCCTCACACCATCATCATCGCCCGCGGCGAACAGGTTCGTCATTTTACGGTGGGGCGACGGTCGCTTCTGCTCGGAACGGCCTTTGCGTCTCTGATCGCGCTGACCATGGTCGCGGCACCGACCTGGTTCGTCATGCAGGACGACATCGCGGCGCGGCTGACCGCGCGACAAGCCCAGATTCGCCAGGATTACGAACAGCGGATCGCATCTCTGCGTTCGCAACTCGACACTGTTACCAGCCGGCAGATGATTTCGCAGAAGATGGTCGAGACCAAGGTCGACGTGCTTCTCGATCAGCAGGAAGAGCTCACTGCCCGCTACGACAAGTTGCGCCCCCTGTATGAACGCGCCCAGGAGGTTGGCGTCGCGCTGGCTTCGATTCCCTTACCAACGCCCAATCCCCGGCTCGAGATGGCAGATTTGCCGATGGGGGCGCTCGACTCGCTCGTCGATGGCGAGGTCGGCGCGCCGGTATCGCAGTCCCCGGCGGATATCGTCGATCCGATCCGTACCGGCTCTGTCGGCGAGCAGGCCGCTTTCGCGACCGGATTGCGCCCCTCCTCGGCGGCGCCCGCTGAATTGGCGGGGAAAACCCAGGTCGCCGACGCGATGATCCGCGAGGTCGGACGCTCGATCGACATCGTCGAACTTCGTCAGATCGAACATCTACAAAGCATGGCGGAGACGGCCCGGACACGAACGCTCAAGATCGCCGCGGCGCTGAAGGCGGCCGGGATCGATGTGCCGGAGTTCGATGACCACACCGCCACGGGTGGTCCGTTCGAGCCGGTACCCGTGGATTATGATTTCGACGAATCCTATGCCGAGCTCGATATGGCATTGGCATCATTGCGGAAGGTTCATTCGGTGGCGGCAACCCTGCCAATCTCGGAGCCGCTGCCTGGCAGCCGCCTCTCCAGTTCGTTCGGAATTCGCTCCGATCCCTTTCTCGGGCGGCGCGGATTGCACTCGGGCGACGATTATGCGGCGGCGACAGGCACGCCGGTTCCAGCCACCGGGCCCGGCACCGTCACCAAGGCAGGCCGCGCCGGCGGCTACGGCAACCTCGTCGAGATCGACCATGGCAACGGCATAACGACGCGTTATGCACATATGTTGCGGGTCGACGTCGCCGTGGGCCAGGCCGTGGCGAAAGGCGCCAAGATCGGCGAGGTCGGCAGCACCGGCCGCAGCACCGGCCCCCACCTTCACTACGAAGTGCGGCGTGCCGGCCGGGCCGTCGACCCGGCGCGATTTCGGCGCATCGGCCTGAGGATCGAGGCGCTCAGCTGACGGGCGGCCTTGACCCGCCCGTCCATCCTGATCTCAGGCGATATCCTCGACTTCCACGTCGCTGCCATGCACGCGATGGGCCAGCGCCGCTTCCATGAACTCATCGAGGTAACCGTCCAGCACGTCTTGGGGTGAGGTGCTCTCCACCCCGGTCCGCAAGTCCTTCACCAGCTGATACGGCTGCAGGACGTAAGATCGGATCTGGTGACCCCAGCCGATGTCGGTCTTCGACGCAGCCTCGGCACTCGCCTCTTCTTCCCGTCGTTCGAGTTCGGCCTCGTAGAGTCGCGCGCGCAGCATGTTCCACGCCGTTGCGCGGTTCTTGTGCTGTGAGCGCTCGGCCTGACACTGGACGACGATGCCGGTGGCGATATGCGTGATGCGCACGGCCGAATCCGTCGTATTGACGTGCTGACCGCCGGCGCCGGAGGCGCGATAGGTGTCGATGCGCACGTCGGCCTCCGAAACGTCGATCTGGATTGTATCGTCGACCACCGGGTACACCCACACCGACGCAAAGGAGGTGTGCCGCCGCGCCTGGCTGTCGTAGGGCGAAATCCGGACGAGGCGATGCACACCCGATTCGGTTTTCATCCAGCCATAAGCGTTGTGGCCCTTGATCAGCAGCGTTGCCGATTTGATGCCCGCCTCTTCGCCGGGGTGCTCCTCAAGAACTTCCACCTTCATCTTCGAGCGGTCGGCCCAACGCATATACATGCGCAAAAGCATGGCCGCCCAGTCCTGGCTCTCGGTCCCACCGGCACCGGAATGGACCTCGACATATGTGTCGTTGGAATCGGCCTCACCTGCCAGCAACGCCTCGATCTGCCGTTTGTCGACGTCGGCCCGAATTCCACGAATCGCCTTTTCGGCTTCCGTCACGATCTCCGAATCGCCCTCCTCATCGCCCATGGCGATGAGTTCGACGTTGTCGCTGAGCGACTGGTCGAGGCGCTTGATGGAACTGACCGCTTCGTCGAGGTGCTGGCGCTCGCGCATCAGCTTCTGCGCCTCCGCCGCATCGTCCCAGATCGACGGGTCTTCCGCCTTCTGGTTCAGATGATCGAGGCGTTTGAGGGATTGATCCCAGTCAAAGATGCCTCCTCAGCAGGCTTATGGCCTGCTTGATTTCGTCGACCATGGTCTCGATCTCGGCACGCATGCCGCAATCTCCTGATTCTCTGATGATTTGTATGCCGCCCCGACGACCGCCGGGACGCTTTGCGCAAGGAAAAGGGCGGTGAGCCCGCCCTTATCGCGCGTCTATAACGCCGATGATCGCTCTTGGCTAGAACAGCCCGCCGGCGCCTTGGACGATTGCCTGCTCAGCTTCCTCGGAGACCTGGCCGGAGCCGAAACCTGAGGCGATTTCGTCCATGCCGATGACCTCGTAGGCGTCCGACGGACCGGTTCCGGGCTTGAATGCCTCCATGATCACATCGGGTCCCGAGCCGCTGGCGCGCATGCCGGACTTCCGGTTGACGGCGATGATTTCCATGCCCTCCGGGGGCTGGAACTCGATCGGCTTGCGGTCTTTCAAAGCCTCCCGCATGAAATCGATGAAGACCGGTGCAGCCATTCCGCCACCCGTCGCTCCGCGGCCCATCGGCGTCGGATTGTCGTAGCCGAGGAAGACACCGGTGACGATATCCGGCGTGAAGCCGACGAACCAGACGTCCTTCTCCTCGTTGGTCGTCCCGGTCTTGCCTGCGATCGGAACACCGAGTTCCTTCACCTTGGTCGCCGTTCCACGCTGCACGACACCTTCCATCATCGAGGTGATTTGGTAAGCCGTCATCGGATCGAGGATCTGATCCCGCTCGTCGATCAGCTCCGGCTCCGGCTGGTTGTCATATTGCGTCGCATCGCACTGTTGGCATTGGCGCTGATCGTGCTTGTAGATCGTGCGCCCGTACCGGTCCTGGATGCGATCGATCAGCGAGGGCTCGAGCGAACGCCCGCCATTGGCGAGCGTCGAATAGGCAGAAACCATCCGCAGCACCGTCGTTTCGCCCGCACCAAGCGCCATCGGGAGATAGGGCAAGAGCTTGTCGTAGATGCCGAACCGCTCGGCGTATTCGGCGACGAGGCTCATGCTCATGTCCTTGGCCAGCCGAACCGTCATGAGGTTGCGACTCTTCTCGATTCCCAAGCGCAGCGTCGACGGTCCGGCGGAGCCACCCCCATAGTTGGAAGGCTCCCAGAAACCGCCATTGCCGTCGGGCAGGGAAATCGGCGCGTCGAGAATGACGGAGGCGGGGGTGTAGCCATTGTCGAGAGCCGCGGCGTAGACGAAGGGTTTGAATGAGGATCCGGGCTGCCGGTAGGCCTGCGAGGCCCGATTGAATTCCGATTCGGCGAAAGAGAAGCCGCCGACCATGGCCAATACGCGGCCGGTCTGCGGCTCCATCGCGACCAGCGCACCCTGGATCTTCGGCGGCTGGCGGAGCCGATAGCCATCGCCGTCCTCGACTTTCTCGACATAGACGACGTCACCGCGCGAGACGACATCAGAGGCCGACTTCACCGTCCCCTGCTGCTCTTTGGTGTTCAGCCGTAGCGCCCACTTCATATCGGCGAGCGCGACCGTGCCGACCTCGCGCTTGGGACCAAGCGCACCGGAGACCTGCCGTGCTGGCTGAAGGCCGATGCTGATCCGGTCACTCTCGGTCGCGAGAACCACCGCAAGGCGCCACTCGGGTACGTCCGCGAGCGGCTCGACTTTGCCGAGCGCCGGCCCCCAGTCGCTTCCGATGTCAATCCGCGTCACCGCGCCGCGAAACCCCCGCGCCTCGTCATATTTGACAAGCCCACGCTGCAGCGCGGCGCGCGCCTCGGCCTGAAGCTGGGGATCAAGGGTCGTTCGGACCGACAATCCACCTTCGTATAGCGTATCGACGCCGTAGCGCTGGATGATCTCGCGCCGGACATCCTCAGTGAAATACTCCGCTGCCGCCAGATAGGTGTCGGACGAGCGCGGATTGACACCCAGCGGCTTCTGCTGAGCCTCGGCGGCCTCGGCGTCGGTGATGATCTGGTTCGTGGCCATCTGATCGATGACCCAATTGCGACGCTCGAGCGCTTTGTCTTCATCGCGGAACGGATTGTAGTTTTCCGGTGCCTTCGGCAGCGCCGCGAGATAAGCTGATTCTTCGATTGTCAGCTCGCTCACTGGCTTGTCGAAATAGGCCAGCGACGCCGCGGCGATGCCATAGGAGCCAAGCCCGAGATAGATCTCGTTGAGATAAAGCTCGAAAATCTTGTCCTTCGAATAAGCCTGCTCGATGCGCAGCGAAAGGATCGCTTCCTTCACTTTGCGATCCAGCGTGCGCTCGTTCGTCAACAGAAAATTCTTGGCGACCTGCTGGGTGATCGTCGAAGCACCCTGCATGCGCCCACCTTTGGCCAGGACCAGGACGGCGCGAGCGACACCTTCGATGTCGACGCCGGGATGCTGATAGAAGTTCTTGTCCTCGGCCGACAGAAACGCGTTCTTGACGAGATCGGGAATCGCCTGGATCGGCAGAAACAAACGGCGTTGGCGCGCATATTCGGCCATGAGCGAGCCGTCCGAAGCGTGAACCCGCGTCGTCACCGGGGGCTCGTAGTCGGCCAACACCTGATAATCCGGCAAATCCTGCGCCATCTTCTCGACGTACCAAGCAAAACCACCCGCCACGATCAGGAAGAAGATGGCCCCGATTCCGAAGAAATAGCCGAGCAGTCTAATCATAAAAACTCCGTCCGCCCCAGGTGCGACACTCCGGTTCGGTCTCCTACCCGATCATGGCGCCGATTGGCCATCCAGCAGGTCCATAAATACGGTCTGGACGAACGATTGCCCGTATCCGCATTCAATGCATGAACCTTGTTGTCGGCAATTGCGGCAAGGCCGTGAACTCAATCGGCTTTCGGTGGATCAATTGCCGTCGTCGTTGTCGATTTACCACACTCGCCGACCGCAGTGCAGCCTCCTTGAGACTTCTCCTCCGCTCCCCCGAAAAAATTCATCACCGCATCCGCCGTCGCCGCGGCCACCTCCTCGCGCCAGGCATCATCCAGCAAGAGCTTTTCGTCCTGTCGGTTGGAAAGAAAACCGAATTCGACCAGGACAGAGGGAACATCCGGCGCTTTCAGAACCTTGAAACCCGCCGACCGCTTGGGTCGATTGATTAGGCGTATCTCGCGCGTGGCCAGATCGTGGACGAGTGATGCCGCAAAGTGCTCCGAAAAGCTGACCGTCTCCCGGCGCGTAAGATCGAGAAGAATGTCGAAGACGTCCGGTTTTTCCTGCTGCCATTCCTCGCCGGCAAAGCGGTCGGAGGCATTTTCCCCGGCGGCGACCTGCCGCGACAGCTCGTCCGACGCCGTTTCCGAAAGCGTATAGACCGTCGCGCCGCGTAAGGCGGATTGGCGAATCGAATCGGCGTGGATCGAGATAAAAAGGTCGGCCCGTTCCCGACGGCCGACGGCAGCCCGCTCGTCCAATGTAATGAAGGTGTCGTCTTCGCGCGTCAAAACCACTTTGACGCCGCCCTTGGCGAGCAGCGAATCCCTCAGGGCGAACGCCAGTTCGAGATTGATCTCCTTCTCATGGGTGCCGGAGCGCGACACCGCGCCGTTATCGATTCCGCCGTGGCCGGGATCGAGCACGATCGTCAGCTGCCGTTCGGGCTTCGCCGCGTGCTGTTTCGAATCGGCGGCATCGGGCTTTGCGCCCGGTATTTCGACGGACGCCAAGGGCTCGCGCGCCGCATCCGACGGCTGAATTGACAGGACGATGACCTGCCCGTCCGGCCTTTCCTCGGTCCGGATCGCGGCGAATGCCTGTCGCTTGAGGCGAAAGATGAAACGATAGCGGTTGTTGGAGACGAGCCCGTGGCGGATGCTCTCGACGAGACCGTTGCGCGGCGGCGCCGCGATCGGGGCGGCCGAAAGCGTATCGATGAAGTCGAGCGCGATCCGATCGGGATTGGCAAGCCGCAGTATGCGGGTCTGGGGCTTGCCTCGCAGAACGAAGGACGCGGTATATTCGCCCTTTTCGGTACTCTGGCTCATGCCGGTGATGACCAGGTCCCGAGCGCTCGCCTCCCCCCGCCAGGCGAAGATCGCAAGCAGCACCAACGCCGCGACCGGCAGCAATCCCCGACAGCCGGAAACCAGTGTTTGGACGAAGCCTGTCATGCCCCTCGATCCAGCCCCTGCTCCCATCTGATAATCCTCGCCGCACTCAGCCGATGCGGAGCCGACCTTCGACCCTGCCCTCACCTGGTCGAACGCCATAAAGATGATCAGACTGGGGCGGAAGCCGCATCGGGTTCGACCATGCTCCCGCGCGCACCATCGCCTGCCCTGGAAGACCGGGACAGGCTTTTCTTGCTCTTGCCGTTCGCTAGCGGCCAAAGCTTGCGTTGGCCTTGGCAGATCGGTGATGCGCTACGCTACATTACGATGTTCCCCTTGTTTCTTGCCCCCGGCCAGCATAAAAGCGCAGACGAGGCTGACTATGGCGGGAGGACCGTGTCGTCGTCGGGTCGAAAGCGGAACCGCCAGTGGACGCCAGCGTCTGATTGCAGCGGTTGCGGCACTTGGATCCTTGGCGGCATCGACACCGGTCATCAGCTTCTCGGAAGATTTTCAATCGATACTGGAGTGCAACTCCAGACGATTTTCCAACGATGCGGATGCGCCCTGTTCGAAACAGCAGCCGGTCCGCGCGTTTCGTCGGCCGCTACAGCGGCCATCCAATTGTTGCAGGTCGTGATTTTGTCGTCAGCCTCCGCTTATAGCCCGACGTTCATCGCCAGCCCTTCACGGGCCGGACGGTCGTCGCCGCGTGGAGAGGAACGTCAGCGAATCATGACCCTTACGGGCTCGCGCCCCTCGGTCGTCCCGCAGGCTTCACACGCCTCGTCACGACCCGGCACGAGCGCCCGGGAGTCCATTCATGGCAAACAAAATGCTGATCGACGCGTCCCACCAGGAGGAGACGCGGGTCGTCGTCGTCCGCGGTAGTCGGATCGAGGAATTCGATTTCGAATCGGAGCACAAGAAGCAGCTCAAAGGAAACATCTATCTGGCGAAAGTGACACGGGTCGAGCCGTCACTGCAGGCCGCATTCGTCGAATATGGCGGCAACCGCCACGGCTTTCTTGCCTTCAGCGAAATCCATCCGGACTACTATCAGATCCCCAAGGCCGACCGGCAGGCGTTGATCGACGAAGAACTCGCCCGCGTCCAGGAGGAAGAGGAAGAGGCCGACGAGCCTCGTCCCAGCCGTGGCCGTAGCCGCAGAGGATCGCGGACCAAGGCGGCTGAGCGCAGCGACGAGGAAAGCATCTCGGAGACTGTCGAATCGCAAGACGGCGAAACCGCGTCGGGCGACATCGGCGAATCATCCGAAGACCGGGACTTGCCCGACGCGGAGGCCGCCGAGACGCCGCAAGGCGGGTCGGCTGGTGACGCCGCGGCCGAATCGGACACCGAGGAGGGCGTAGGTGCCACTGCGCAGTCCGACGACGGCGATTCTGACGGCGGCGACGAGCCGACCTCTGGTCGCTCGCAACGCGGTCGTCGCAGCAGCAGGGCTCGGCGCGGTCGCGGCCGCTCGTCAGGCGACGACGACGTCAATGAAGAGGCGAACGGCGACGAATCGGAGCAGATCGACGAAATCGGCTCCGAGGACGCGATGGAGGAGGTCCCGGTTCGCCAGAGCCGGCCGCGCCGCCAATACAAGATCCAGGAAGTCATCAAGCGGCGTCAGATTCTGCTGGTCCAGGTGGTCAAGGAGGAACGCGGCAACAAGGGCGCGGCGCTGACCACCTACCTGTCCCTCGCCGGCCGCTATTCGGTTCTGATGCCGAATACGGCACGCGGCGGCGGCATTTCCCGCAAGATCACCAACGCGTCCGACCGCAAGCGTCTGAAGGATGTCGTACGCGATCTCGACGTGCCGAAGGGCATGGGCATCATCCTGCGCACCGCCGGCGCGAACCGGACGAAGCCCGAGGTCAAGCGCGACTACGAGTATCTGATGCGGTTGTGGGAGACCGTCCGCAATCTGACGCTGTCGTCGATCGCCCCGGCGCTGGTCTACGAAGAGGGCAGTCTGATCAAGCGATCTATCCGCGACCTCTATAACAAGGATATCGACGAGATCCTCGTCGCCGGCGAGGCCGGCTACCGTGAAGCCAAGGACTTCATGCGGATGCTGATGCCGAGCCAAGCGAAGGTCGTGCAGCCCTACCGGGATCAGACGCCGATCTTCGCGCGCCAGGGCATCGAATCGCAGCTTGAAAAGATGGTGCATCCGCATGTCACGCTGAAGTCCGGCGGGTATATCATCATCAATCAGACCGAGGCATTGGTCGCCATCGACGTCAATTCGGGACGCTCGACGCGCGAGCACTCGATCGAGGATACGGCTTTCCAGACCAATATGGAGGCCGCCGAGGAAGTCGCGCGGCAGCTCCGTCTGCGCGATCTCGCCGGTCTGATCGTCATCGACTTCATCGACATGGAGGAAAAGCGCAACAACCGGACGGTCGAGAAGAAGATCAAAGATTGCCTGAAGAGCGATCGGGCGCGCATCCAGGTCGGCAGCATCTCGCATTTCGGCCTTCTGGAAATGAGTCGCCAGCGCATCCGCGCCAGCGTGCTCGAATCCACCATGCAGCCCTGCCCGGTCTGCGAAGGCGCCGGCCACATCCGTTCGGCCTCCTCCTCCGCGCTGCATGTCCTGCGCACTATCGAGGAACACCTCCAGAAGCATTCGAGCCACGACCTGATCGTCAAGGTTCCGACGGCGACCGCCCTCTACGTCCTCAATGAAAAGCGCCAGCGGATCGAAGAGCTGGAACGCCACTACGGCCTGCGCCTCATCATCGCCGCGGATCAGAGCGCCGGTCACCAAAGCCTCGCCATCGAGCATGGCAGCGAGGCAGCGAAGCCAGAGATCCTGTCCGACGTCGTCAACCTTGAATCGGTGGCGGCAGCCGAGATCGACGCTTTGGACGAAGCGGCTGACGAGGAAGCTGCCCGCAAGTCGCCTGAAAGCGTTGAGGAAACGGTCGAACAGACCGACTCGGATAGTTCCGAAGGTGGCAAGCGCAGACGCCGTAGGCGGCGCAAGCGGCGGGGTGAGAGCGACGACGAGACGGTTTCTGCTGAAAGCGACCAGTCCGAGCCGGAGACCGACAGCAACGCCGATGAGGAATCGGCGGACGAGGACCATTCCGCCGGTCGCAGCGACGATGATTCCGATCGGGGACGCAAACGCCGGCGCCGGGGACGGCGTGGCGGTCGTCGCAATCGTGATGAGACCGGCGGTGCGGACGACGGGACCGAGGCGGGGGTCGACGCTCCGCAGGAGGCCCAGCGCGTGAACGCCGAGGAATCGGGCGATACTGTTGCCGTGCCGCACGTCGAGGCAGTCCCTTCGGCCCCGCTCCAGCCAGTCGCTGCGGATGCGGCTGAGGAGCCGGAAGTCAGGTCTGACGCGACTACCGGCGAAGATGCTGGGCACGAGGCCGCAATCGCTGCGCCGGAGGAGTCGGCTCCGGCTGCGGAATCCGCTTCGCACGAAACACTGGAAGCCGCACCGAGCGAGATGGCCGACCAAGAGATGGGCTCCCCCGCCCCCGCGGCCAATGACGATGTGCGCGAAACCCAGGGCGAGGAGTCCGGTGAGCCGGTGGTGACATCCACCGACACGACGAAGGAAACCAGCGACACCGCGGAGAAACCACGGCGAACCGGCTGGTGGGCGCGGCGCTCGTTCTTCTGAGCCCACGCGGCGCGGCGCGGCTATCGTGCCTCTCCGTCCACTGCAACGCATAAAGACAACGGGCGGCCTCGCAAGGGGCCGCCCGTTTCTGTTGGCAAGCGAGGCTGGCGGTACCTAACGGACGGAATTCGCCGCGATTCGATTCAAGGCTTCGGCCAGCGTCGCGTGGTCGCAGGCATAGGAGAGCCGAACGAATCTCTCGCCGCGGCGTGGATCGAAGTCCGTGCCGGGGGTGATCGCGACATGGCAGTTTTCGAGGATGGCCTTGGCGAAAGCGGTCGAACTGGCCTCGCCCTCCGGGATGGCCGCATAGGCATAGAAGGCGCCGTCGATCGGCGCGATGTCACGGAAACCGAGCGACGGAAGGCTCTCGATCAGAAGATCACGGTTGCGCACATAGCCATCGCGAACCCGGTCCAGCTCGTCTCTCGCATCGAACACGCCCGTTGCGGCGACCTGCGAAAGCTCGGGCGCCGAGATGTAGAGGCTCTGGCCGATCCGCTCGGCCGCGCGCATCAGATCCGGCGGCAGCACCAGCCAGCCGATCCGCCAACCGGTCATGCAGTAGTATTTCGAGAAGGAGTTGACGACGATCGGTCGCTGCGAGAATTCCAGCGCCGTCGCCTCCGCCTTGCCGTAGGCCAGGCCATGATAGATTTCATCCGAGATGAACCGGATGCCCTGAGCATCCGCATATTCGACCAGCCGCCGCAATTCCTCGCGCGGCGTCATGGTGCCTGTCGGATTGGCCGGACTTGCCACGAGGACGCCGGCGACCGGCCCCGCCTCGTGAGCGCGGCGCAAATGCTCTGCCGTGAACACGTATTCGGTCGATCGATCGACTTCGATTTCGACCGGAACCAGGCCGAGCGCGCGGAGGATGTTGCGATAGGCGGGATAGCCCGGAGCGGCGATGGCAATTCGGTCGCCGGGGTCGAAGGCGGCGAGAAAGGCCAGGTTGAAACCCGCCGACGAGCCGGTCGTGACCATGATACGGTCCGCGTCGAGCGACTGCCCGTAAGCCTCGCCATAATGCCGCGCAATCCGCTCGCGCAAATCGCGCCGGCCGAGAGCGTCCGTATAGGCGATGCGACCATGATCGAGCATACGCCGTGCGGCGGCGCGCGCGATTTCCGGCGCCGGCGCCGCCGGTTGTCCGACAGCCAGCGAGAGGACCGAATCTCCTCGCGCGATCATCCGATTGGCCTCGGCCAGCACGTCCATCGCGCGAAACGGATCGATGTCCGACCGCCGGGATGCCGTCATTGTGAGCAGATCGGACACTGTTTCATTCCAGTTTCGCCTCGAATTCGCCGGATTGGAGTGCCGGAACAGCGGGAGTTCGGCCCTTTTGATCCGGCGAAGATATCCGCTTGAATGGCCGGGTTTGGAAGAGGACGTAGCATGAATTTGTCGCCCCACCGCGTGTCGGCCCGTTTGACCGCGATCGCCGTCGCCCTTTCCGTCGCACTGGCCCCGGTCGCGGCCGAGGCCGCACGGAGCGAAAAGGCCAGCCTTCCCGTGGTCCGTGACGCGGAAATCGAAGCGCTCATCAGCGATTACGCGAAGCCGATCCTCAAGGCCGCGGGATTGTCCCGCTCGGGCATCGAGATCGTCCTGGTCAACTCCGGCAGCTTCAACGCCTTCGTCGCCGGTCGCCGGATTTTCGTCAACACCGGGGCAATCGTAGCGACCGAGACGCCCAACCAGCTGATCGGCATTCTCGCCCACGAGATCGGGCATCTGGCGGGCGGCCACCAACAGCGACTGCGCCAGCAATTGGAACGCGCCAAGACGATTGCCATCGTCGCCGGACTGCTCGGCGCCGGCGTCGCGGTGGCCGGTGCGTCATCGGGCGCGCGCGGAGCGGCGCAAGCCGGAGCCGGCCTGATGGCCGGTGGCGGCGATCTCGCGCGACGGGGGTTGCTCAGCTATCAGCGCGGCGAGGAATCGACCGCCGACCGGGCTGCGCTGACCTATCTGCGAAAAACCGGTCAGTCGGGAAAAGGGCTTTTGGAGACATTCGAGACTCTCGATCGCAACAACCTTTTCGCCAGCGGACGTTCGGGCAACTATCTATCGTCGCATCCTTTGCCGCGCGAGCGCATCGCGGCTCTGAAGCAGGTCGCGGAGGAAAGTCCTGATTTCGGTCGCCAGGATTCGCCGGGCCTGGCTCAGCGGCATGATCTGGCACGGGCCAAGATCGCTGCCTACAATGGCGGAGCCTCCGATGTTCGGCGCCTGTTCGCCCGCAATCCGCGCGGCCTAGCCGCACTGTATGGCGACGCCATCGCGACGCATCTGTCCGGCTCACCTGCGACAGCCCTGCAAAAGATCGATGCTTTGATCGCGGCCCAGCCGAACAGCCCGTGGTTTCACGAGATGCGTGGCGAGATTTTGATGGATGCCGGCCGTTGGCAGGAAGCGGCAGCCGCGTTTTCCAAGGCCGTCAAGCTCGACAAGAGCGGCTCGGGCATCCTCAAGGCGGAGGTCGGTCAGGCGCTCGTCACCGGCGGGGATCGCTCGCAGATGGACAAGGCTGTGGGTTTGATCCAATCTGGCCTGCAGACCGACCCGGTCAACTCCGTCGCTTATCGGTTTCTCGCCATGGCCTATGGCCATCTCGGTGATGTCGGCCGCGCGGAGCTTGCCACCGCCGAGGGCTACTGGCACGCTGGCTCATTCCGCCAGGCGAAGATTTTCGCCACGCGCGCCCAGCAGAAACTGAAGCCCGGCTCCCCCGCATGGCTGAAGGTACAGGACATCATCCAGACCAAGACTCGCTGACGATCCAGAAGGAATCGCCCTCTCGTGACCAAAATCAAGCTTCTCGCTGCCGCCGTACTGGCGATCGCTTTCTCCGCGCCCGCCAGCGCCCAGCAAACGATGACCGCAAAACCGGCGCAGACTGCTTTCGGTGAAGCCGAGAGTCGGGCCATCGAAGAGATCGTTCACGACTACCTGGTGACAAACCCCGAGGTTCTTCTCGAGGTGATGGACGCGCTTGAGACCAAGCGATCAGCGCAGCAACTCGCCTCCCAGAAGAAGGCGATTACCGACACGGGGCCGGCTCTGTTCGAAACGCCCGAAGGAACCGCGCTCGGCAATCCCGACGGCGATGTCACAGTGGTCGAATTCTTCGACTACAATTGCAGTTTCTGCAAAAGAGCGATGGCGGACATGGACGCGCTGGTCGAGAAAGACCCCAATGTGCGTTTCGTCCTCAAGGAGATTCCGGTGCTCGGACCGCAGTCGCTCGAAGCGGCGACGGTCAGTCTGGCGTTCCGTGAACTCGCTCCCGAAAAATATGCCGCGTTCCATCGTGAGCTACTCGCCGGACGAGGTGTCGCCGACGAGGTCAAAGCGCTGACGGTGGCGGAAGGTTTCGGCATCAGCGAAGAACAGCTGCGACCGGCGATGGGATCCGCGGCCGTCAAAGCGGCCCTGCAGGAAGCGGATCGACTCGCCAGCAGTCTCGCAATCAATGGCACGCCCTCCTACGTCATCGCGGACAAGGTTCTTCCTGGGGCCGTCGGCGTGGCGGATCTGACCGCCACCATCGCCAATGTTCGAAAATGCGGCAGTGCAAACTGCTGAATCCTTGGGATGACGAGGAAAGGCGATAGCTGACGCTTTCCCCGCGCCAGCTATCGCACTATAGGGGTTTGCATGCCGTGCGGGCGCCGTACGTGATTGTTGAACCCACCGAGGATCGATGACCCCGACGATCTACATCCTCAACGGACCCAATTTGAACACGCTTGGCCTCAGGGAGCCGGAGATCTATGGGTCCGCGACACTCGCGGACGTTCAGACCCGGTGCGAGACGGCGGGATCGGAAGCCGGATTCGACATCGTGTTCCGGCAATCGAACCATGAAGGCGAATTGGTCGAGTGGATCCATGAAGCGCGGGACGCTGCCGCGGCGATCATTATCAATGCCGGCGCCTATACGCATACCTCCCTGGCGATTCACGATGCGCTCCGTTTTTTTGGCAAACCCGTGGTCGAGGTCCATATCTCCAACATCCATGCGCGCGAGGAAATCCGGCACAAAAGCCTGATCGCCCCGATCGCGGTTGGGATGATCGTGGGGTTTGGGCCGATTGGTTACGAACTCGCCATCACCGCACTCAAAGCACGTCTTCGATAAAAGCGAGCCCGAAGGGGCCGAAGGACCGGAATGTCGAACGCAGAAAACAATGTGGACTCCGCCCTCGTTCGCGAGCTGGCGACAATCCTGAACGACACTGACCTCACTGAGATCGAGGTCGAGCACGGCACGCTTCGCGTCCGGGTGTCGCGCCAAAAGGACTACGTGGTCGGCCATCCACAGGCATTGACCTACGCTCCAGCTCCCGAGCACGGGCAGCCTGCCCCTGCGGCGGCGTCGCAATCCGGAGCGTCCCCTGTCAGCGCCCCGGCCTCCACCGGCCCGGAAACCGGCACCGTTCCCTCGCCCATGGTCGGGACCGTTTATCTCTCCTCGGCCCCTGGCGGCCGGCATTTCATCGAAATCGGCCAGCAGGTCGCGGAGGGCGAAACGCTGCTGATCATCGAAGCAATGAAGACGATGAACCAGATTCCGGCGCCGCATGCCGGTAAGGTCGTCAAGATCCTGGTCGAGAATGCCCAGCCAGTGGAATACGGCGAGCCGCTCGTCGTGGTCGCTTGAGGGGCACGGGATGGTCAAGAAGGTTCTGATTGCCAATCGCGGCGAGATCGCGCTGCGAGTCCTGCGCGCCTGCAAGGAACTCGGCATCTCGACGGTCGCGGTGCATTCGACCGCCGACAATACGGCGATGCATGTGCGCCTTGCCGATGAAAGCGTGTGCATCGGGCCGCCGCCGGCGCGCGACAGTTATCTCAATATTCCCCAGATTGTCGCCGCCTGTGAAATATCGGGGGCCGACGCCGTTCATCCTGGCTATGGGTTTCTGTCCGAGAATGCCCGCTTCGCCGACATTCTCGAGGCGCATAACGTCACCTTTATCGGCCCGACCGCAGACCATATCCGGATCATGGGCGACAAGATCGAGGCCAAGCGAACCGCCAAGCGCCTTGGCATACCGGTCGTTCCCGGCTCGCCGGGTGCGGTGACGGACGACGACGAAGCACTGAAAATCGCCAACGACATCGGCTTCCCCGTGCTGGTCAAGGCATCCGCGGGAGGCGGCGGACGCGGCATGAAGGTCGCGCATTCGGCCGGCGACCTTTCCAACGCGCTGGCAACCGCCCGCGCCGAGGCGGGATCGGCCTTCGGCGACGACGCGGTTTATCTTGAGAAATACCTGCAAAAGCCGCGCCATATCGAGGTGCAGGTTTTCGGCGACGGGGCCGGCAACGCCATCCATCTCGGCGAACGCGACTGCTCGCTGCAGCGGCGCCATCAAAAGGTCTGGGAAGAGGCGAATTCGCCCGCACTCGACGATGCGCAGCGCGCCAGAATCGGCAGCATTTGCGCGAATGCCATGTCCGAGCTTCGTTACCGGGGCGCGGGAACGATCGAATTTCTCTATGAAAACGGCGAGTTCTATTTCATCGAAATGAACACCCGTCTCCAGGTCGAGCATCCGGTGACCGAGGCCATCACCGGTCTCGATCTCGTGCATGAACAGATTCGTGTGGCCAGCGGTCAGGGACTGTCCATCAAACAGTCGGAGATCCAGTTCGCCGGCCACGCCATCGAATGCCGCATCAACGCCGAGGACCCGAAGACCTTCGCTCCCTCACCCGGTGAGATCACGCATTATCATATGCCCGGCGGCTTGGGGGTGCGGGTCGATTCCGGCGTCTATCAGGGCTACAAGATACCGCCTTTCTACGACAGCCTGATCGGCAAGCTGATCGTGCATGGTCGCAACCGCGCCGAATGCATGATGCGGCTGCGCCGGGCGCTGGACGAGATCGTCGTCGATGGTGTCAAGACGACGCTGCCGCTGTTCCGTGACCTGGTCAACAACCCCGACATCGGCACCGGCGACTACGACATCCATTGGCTGGAAAACTATCTCGCCGCGAAGGCGACGGATTGACGCCATGGTCCGGCGCGGCGGACAGCGGTTCGAGATCACGCCGAGCATTCTCCTGAAGGCCTATGCCTGCGGGATTTTTCCGATGGCGGAAACAGCCGACGATCCTGGCATTTTCTGGATCGACCCGACCGAGCGCGGGATCTTGCCGCTCGACGAGTTCCATTTGTCGCGGAGCCTGCGCAAGGCGATCCGGCGCGCTCCGTTCGAGATCCGCGTCGATACCGCTTTTCCGGCCGTGGTCGATGGCTGTGCAGAGGCCGCCCCCGGCCGATCGCAGACCTGGATCAACGCCCAGATTCGATCGCTGACCCTGTCGCTGTTTCGAGAGGGCTTCGCGCATTCCGTCGAGGCCTGGGACGGCGAGGAGTTGGTCGGGGGACTCTATGGCGTTTCGCTCGGCGCGGCCTTCTTCGGCGAGAGCATGTTCTCGCGCCGGACCGACGCCTCGAAGATCGCGCTCGTCTATCTGTGGGAGCGGCTCAGCCGCGGCGGCTACCGCCTTCTCGACACGCAGTTCCTGACCGATCACCTCGCCTCGTTCGGCGCGATCGAGGTGCATCGCGATGCCTATCAGGTGCTTCTGGCGGAGGCAGTCTCCGAGGATGCGACCTTCTACCCCTCGGGAGCGGGAACGGCCGAATCGGTCCTGCAGCTCTTCAGCCAGACATCGTAGACCGGGTGCTCGACGGCGTTGAGACCGGGGGAATCGGCAAACATCCAGCCGGAAAAAATCTGCCGGATATCGCGCTGCAACGTGATTTCATCGACCTGCACGAAGGCGTCGGTCTTGGCGATCTGGCCCTCGGCGCTGCTGTAGCAGACTTTCGGCGTGACCTGCAGCGCGCCAAACTGGACCGTCTCGTCGATATAGACGTCGAAGCTGGTGATCCGGCCGGTGATCTTGTCGAGACCGGAAAACACCGCGACCGGATTCGAGACGCGATCCTGCGCCGTTGCCGGCGAGAGCCCCAAGCCAAGGGTCGCGGCGAACAAGATCGAACCCAGAATACGGTTGTTCATCAAATATTCCTCGACGTGTCGAAAGCCGCCATCCCGACATGACCGCACCCCTTTGTGCCGAACGATTGCGGCAGAGACTTGGGCGAATGAAACCAGCGCCAGTTTTCCGACGCAGGGCAGACCGGGAAGTACGAACGGCGGCGGTCCATCGGCGGTCGCGACGGACAAGTTGCATCTCCGTCGATTACGGCTTCCAGGCGTCGTAATCTCCGGTGACACGCGGACGCTCCGCCGGATTGAGCAGCGAGCCCTTGGGCCGGTACGCCAAGGCGGTGCCGGTATGGTTCGGCTCGTGCGGCTTCTGCCAGTCGCGGGCGACGTAGTCCTCTTGTGACGGCGGAGTGTCGACCCGGTGGTGCATCCAGCCATGCCAGCCAGGAGGAATGGCCGACGCGTCCGCCGGACCGTTGTAGATCACCCAGCGCTTGGAGCCGTCCGCGTTCTGGTAGTAGACATTGCCCAGATGATCCTCGCCGAGGCTCTGGCCGAACCGCCAGGTGAAAAACCGGGTTCCGATCGTCTGACCGTTCCACCAAGTGAAGATCTGAAGCAGCCATTCCTTCATGGGGATCTCAATCCGTCTCGATGCTGGCCGCCGCGATGCGCGCCGCCGCGATGCGGGCTCGTTATGCTGCCGCCGGGGAGAAATGTCCACCCGGCCGCGAGCGGTCAGGTCAGGCGCTTTTCATAGACCGCGGCCGGGATTCCCGATGTGTCATCACAACAATTGGCGGTCGATCCCGTGCACGCGAACCCCACGCTTCGGTAGAAGCGGATGGCCGGTTCATTGGCCTCCTCGACCTCGAGCCGCAGCAGCTCGGCCTGTGGGAAACAGCCCTCTATTTCGGCGAGCAGGCTCCGGCCGATGCCTGCCCGCTGGCAGCCGGGCCGAACGTAGAGCTGGTGCAGGACAACCGTCCTGCCGTTTCCTTCGGTCGCGGCGGCGAAGACCATGCCGCCAAGCCGCTCGCCATCGTCGGCGACCAGGAACTCGGAATTCAGCCGGCCGAGCCGGGACTTCAGCGCGTCGAGCGAATGCCAGGAGGCGGTCAGTTCCGACACCCTCGCCGCGCCGTAGATGCCGTCATAGGTCGCGTGCCAGGTCTCGCGAAGAAGATCGCTGATCGCCTGAAGATCGCGTGGCGCGGCCGTGCGGATGAAGAACGGCATCATTCGATCCCGAGCTTGGCCTTGACCAGCGCATTCACTGCCTGGGGGTTGGCCTTGCCGCCGGTCGCCTTCATCACCTGGCCGACGAACCAGCCGGCCATCGTCGGCTTGGCCATGGCCTGGCTGACCTTGTCCGGGTTGGCGGCAATCACTTCGTCCACCGCCTTTTCGATCGCGCCGGTGTCGGTCACCTGCTTCATGCCGCGCTCTTCGACGAGCCGCTTGGGATCCCCCCCCTCGTTCCAGACGATCTCGAAGAGGTCCTTGGCGATCTTGCCCGAGATCGTGCCTTCGCGGATGAGATCGAGAATCGCGCCGAGCTGCTCGGCCGAGACGGGCGATTCGTCGATACCCTTGCCGGCCTTGTTCAGCGCCCCGAGCAGGTCGTTGATCGTCCAGTTGGCGGCCTGCTTGGCGTCGCGGCCGTCGGCGACCTTCTCGAAGAAGTCGGCGATCGCCTTTTCGGAAACCAGGATGGAGGCATCGTAGGGCGATAGCCCGGCGTCCTTGATCAGCCGGTTCTTCTTGTCGTCGGGCAGCTCCGGCAGTTCCTTCAGCAGCGCGTCGATATAGGCCTGGTCGAATTCCAGCGGCAACAGGTCCGGATCGGGGAAATAGCGATAGTCATGCGCGTCTTCCTTGGTGCGCATCGCCCGCGTCTCGCCCTTGACCGGATCGAACAGCCGCGTCTCCTGGTCGATGGTGCCGCCGTCCTCGATGATCGCGATCTGCCGCCGGGCCTCCGCTTCGATCGACTGGCCGACGAAGCGGATCGAGTTGACGTTCTTGATCTCGCAGCGGGTACCGAAGGCACCGCCCGGACGGCGCACCGAGACGTTGACGTCGGCGCGCATCGAGCCTTCGTCCATGTTGCCGTCGCAAGTGCCGAGATAGCGCAGGATCGTGCGCAGCTTGGTCAGATAGGCCTTCGCCTCATCGGCCGAGCGCATGTCGGGCTTCGACACGATCTCCATCAGCGCGACGCCCGAGCGGTTGAGGTCGACGAAGGACATGGTCGGATGCTGGTCGTGCATCGACTTGCCCGCGTCCTGTTCCAGATGCAGCCGCTCGACGCCCACCTCGATCTCCTCGAACTCGCCCTTCGAGTTCGGCCCGACCGAGACGCTGACGACCCCTTCGCCGACGATCGGGTCCTTGAACTGCGAAATCTGGTAGCCCTGCGGCAGATCCGGATAGAAATAGTTCTTCCGGTCGAACACCGAGCGATGCTTGATCTCGGCCTTGAGACCGAGCCCGGTGCGGACCGCCTGGCGCACGCACTCCTCGTTGATCACCGGCAGCATGCCGGGCATCGCCGCGTCGACGAGGCTGACGTGATCATTCGCCTCGCCGCCATATGCGGCGGACGCGCCGGAAAACAGCTTGGCTTCGGAAGATACCTGGGCATGGACCTCCATGCCGATGACGATCTCCCAGTCGCCGGTAGCGCCGGAGATGAAGTTCTTCGGATCGGGCGTGCGGGTGTCGATGAGGGTCATGGTCGGCTTTCAGAGGAAGAAGCGGTCTGGGCACTGACGGGTGAATTGCGAGCTCTCGCTGATGTTACCACCACTTGGCCGGCTCGAACCGTCCGGCCGCCTGTTCGATCACCGAGCCGAGCGCGAACAGCGTTTCCTCGTCGAACGGCCGGCCGATCAGCTGCAGTCCCAGCGGCAGCCCGTCGTCCGTCAGTCCGGCCGGCACCGCGATGCCCGGCAAACCGGCCATGTTCACGGTCACGGTGAAGATGTCGTTGAGATACATCTTCACCGGATCCGAGGCCATGTCCTGGTCGGCAATCCCGAAGGCCGCCGAGGGCGTCGCCGGCGTCAGCAGCGCGTCGATGCCATCGGCGTAGACGGTCTCGAAATCGCGCTTGATCAACGTCCGGACCTTCTGCGCCCGCAGGTAATAGGCATCGTAATAGCCGGACGAGAGCACATAGGTGCCGATCATGACGCGGCGTTTGACCTCGCGGCCGAATCCCTCGGCGCGGGTCTTCTCGTACATATCCGCGATGTCCTTGCCCGGCACCCGCAGTCCGTAGCGCACGCCGTCGTAGCGAGCGAGGTTCGACGACGCCTCGGCCGGCGCGACGATGTAATAGGCCGGCAGCGCATATTTCGTGTGCGGCAGCGAGACGTCGACGATCTCGGCGCCGGCGTCCTTCAGCCAGGCGATGCCCTGCTGCCAGAGGGTCTCGATCTCGCCCGGCATGCCGTCGACCCGGTATTCCTTCGGGATGCCGATCCTCAGCCCCTTGACCGAACGGCCGATCGCCGCTGCGTAGTCCGGCACCTCTCGGTCGACCGAAGTTGTGTCCTTCGGATCGACGGAGGCCATCGACCTCAACAGGATCGCCGCGTCACGAACGTCGCGGGCGATCGGTCCGGCCTGGTCGAGCGAGGAAGCAAAGGCGACGGTGCCCCAGCGCGAGCAACGCCCGTAGGTCGGCTTGATGCCGACCGTGCCGGTGAAGGCGGCCGGCTGACGGATCGAGCCGCCGGTGTCCGTCGCCGTCGCGCCGGCGCAAAGATGCGCCGCCACCGCCGCGGCCGAGCCGCCGGACGAGCCGCCGGGCACGAGGTCGAGGTTGGAACCCTTCTTCCGCCAGGGGTTCTTGACCGGGCCGTAATAGGAGGTCTCGTTCGACGAGCCCATGGCGAACTCGTCCATGTTGAGCTTGCCGAGCATCACCGCCCCGTCGGCCCACAAATTGGCCGTAACGGTGGATTCGTAGCGCGGCTTGAAGCCGTCGAGAATGTGGCTGCAGGCCTGGGTGTGGATGCCCTCGGTCGCGAACAGATCCTTGATGCCGAGCGGAATGCCTTCGAGCGCCCCGCCCTCGCCCTTGGCGAGACGCGCGTCGGACGCCTTCGCCATGTCGCGCGCCTTGTCGGCCGTCACCGCGACATAGGCATTGAGCGCGCCATTGGCCGCGTCGATCGCCGCCAGATAGGCATCGGTCAACTCGACGGCGCCGATGTCCTTCGACGCCAGCTTGCCGCGCGCTTCCGCTATGGTCAGTGAAGTCAGATCATTCATCAGGTCAGGGTCTTTTCGTAAAAGCAATTGTAGGCGGAATCCGGATAATCGAGGACTGGGCCGCAAGGCGTGAAACCCGAGCGCTCGTAGAGCGCCCAGGCCGGTTCGAAGCCCGCAGTCGACCCGGTTTCGAGGACCAGCCGGGCAAGACCGACATCGCGGGCCTTGGCTTCGATCGCCCGCAGGATTTTCCAGCCCGCACCGGCGCCGCGAACCGCTGGTGTCGTGAACATCCGCTTGATCTCGCCAAGCGTCGCATCATGCACTTTCAACGCGCCGACGCCGATTGCTGCGCCGGTGTCGTCGCGCACAACAAATACGGTGATATCGTCATCCGCCATCTGTTCGGCCGTCAGCTGGAATTGAAACTCCGGGGGCGAGAGCGGTTGAAGATAGCCATTGAGGCTGGCGACCAGCATCCGCACGTCATCCTGGAGCGGCGATTCCACCGCGATCGTAACGGCCATCCCCCGCTATTCCACCACCTTCGGCACCACGAAGAAATGGTCGTCGCTCACCGGCGCATTGGCCATGATGTCATCGGCCTTCGCCCCGTCAGTAACGACATCGGCGCGCTTCTTCATCGCCATCGGGATCACGGAGGTCATCGGCTCGACGCCTTCGACGTCGACCTCGCCGAGATGCTCCACGAAGCCGAGGATTGCGTTGAGGTCGCCCTCCATGGCTGCGACGTCGTCTTCGGTAACGGCGATTCGGGCCAGCCGGGCGACGCGGCGGACGGTATTGGCATCGACGGACATTGCGGCCCTATGGTTATGACAAGATTTTCGCGAGCTATAGCGGCGTGGCCGGCACGAGGCAACGGCGCGGGCGTATCCCGTCCATCGTCCTCACGCCGGTCCGAAGGACGGCCTGACGGCAAAACCGCTCAGACCGCGAAGGCCTCTCCGATCGCCGGATTGCGGATCTTGCCCGCGTCCCCTTCCATCGCTTCCGCGAATTTGTCCGGCGTCGCGTCGAGAATGGGGAATGTGCCCCAGTGGATCGGCACGATCGTATCGAAGTTGAAGTAGCGTCGGCAGGCCAGCGCAGCCACCGCCGCGCCCATGGTGAAGCGGTCGCCGACCGGCACCATCGCGATCTTCGGCGCATGCAGTTCCTCGATCAGCGCCATGTCGGCAAAAATGTCGGTGTCGCCCATATGATAGACCGTCGGCCCGTCGTCGAAATGGAAGACGAGCCCGTTCGGCATACCGAGATAGGTCACGGCTCCATTCTCCTCGACATGGCCTGAGGAATGAAAGGCTTGTGTGAAGGTCACGGTGAAATCGCCGAACTGAATCGTGCCGCCGGTGTTTCCCCCTTCGCCGTTCCCGGCGCCCTGCTTGCCCAGCCAGTTCACCAGCTCGAAATTGCCGACGATTTTGCAGCCGTGGCGTTTGGCCAGTTCCACCGTATCGCCGACATGATCGGCGTGGCCGTGGCTGAGCACGATATGCGTCACGCCTTCGGTTGCCGCAGCCACATCGCCCTTGAAATGCGGATTTCCCGTCAGGAACGGGTCGATCAGGATAACCGAAGCGGCCGTCTCGATTCGAAATGCGGAATGGCCGAAATAGGTGATCTTCATGAAGCGGCTCCTTGCCGTGGAGAGAAAACCGGGAGGTTTGCCATAGTCTGCGCTCGCCGTGCTAACTGCGCGTGAAGGCGGAACGGTCAAGGATTTGGAATGCCCATCCTCGCAATCGATGAGTTTGCCGCAAGTGTGCCGGAAGGCGCAACGATCGCCGGGATCGACCTCGGTACCAAGACGATCGGGCTCGCCGTCTCCGATCTCGGACAGGGCTTCGCCACGCCGCGCAAGGTGATCCGGCGGGTCAAGTTCACGATCGACGCCAAGGCCCTCTTGGCCGTTCTGGACAGCGAGCGCATTGCCGGGATCGTGATCGGCCTGCCCCTCAATATGGACGGCTCCGAGGGGCCTCGCGTCCAGTCGACCCGGGCTTTCGTACGCAATTACGCGCAGTTCGACCCGCGTCCGGTGCTTTTGTGGGACGAGCGGCTGTCGACCGTCGCCGCGGAACGCGGCTTGCTGGAAGCGGACGTCTCGCGCCGCAAACGCGCCGAGCGGATCGATTCGGCGGCGGCCGCCTTCATCCTTCAGGGCGCGCTGGACAGGCTTTCGTCGCTGCGGCCGTAGGCCACTCCGGCAAACGGGGCCGGCTCCGATGCACGGCGCCGCTCCCACCAGGCGGCAATTTTTCGGCGCCTGCGGAATGCCACGATCGCCCCGAGAATCAGACTGTCGACGACGAGGGCCTCGGCGATCATGCCGGGGATGGCGGCCGGGTCGATACCCAGCATCGTCCCATACATGTTGAACACTTGATCATGCAGCGCGCGGGAGAAGAAGACCCCGCCCAGATCGTTGAGCGACAGAAAATACCAGCCCCAGAAGAACGCCAGCGGGCCGAGCCAAAGGGCGAGAAGCTTACGCATCAGTGGCGATCGCCTTCTTCGAAATTCGACGAGCGCTGATCTTCGATCAACGCTCTGCGCTCGGCTGCCCGAATGGACTGGAGGATCGCCTCGAACGTCGCGTCGTCGGCGCCATCTTCCTCGACTTCCATCAGATGGTCGAAGAGCAATGCCCCGAAGGTGAACGCCGCCGAGACGAGGAAGCCCGGCCCCTCTCCGACGACCTCGGCGAGCGGCGAACCCGTCAGTGCCGCCGATGCGTAAAGCGCGACAAGCGCGATCAGCACAGCGCCGGCGACCGGCTCGGCCCTGCGCGCGGCGGCCGCCGACGGTGCGTTCAAGCCAGCGATCGCCATGCCGAAAGCGATCGCCAACGCAGCGAACATCGCCGCGAAGGCGAGCGCCTGATGCGGAAGCAGGCCGAGCTCGATGGGACTGGGCATCAGGGCCAGCAGACCGCCCCACCCGTCACCCGCGAGACCGTCGAGCATCCCCGCCTCTTGAGCAAGGCGAAGGCCTGAGAGAGCGGTGAACCCCGTCCAGGCACTCAATGCCAAGGTCGTCGCCATACGGCGCATGGGTGCCTCCCTACGTCATGGTTACCAGTTCATTAACGCCCAGTCTCGCGATCCGCTCCCTCCACCGCAACCGATACCGAACGTTAACCTTAATGGCCCCGGACTACTTCCCCCTGATTTCTCTCCGGTTCTGGAACAACTTCCAACGCCTCCATAGGGTTGCCACAAAATCAGACGTGTCCCCGCTTCAGCGGATCGGCGGATAAAGATCATCGACAATGGCGCGCGAGTCGTGACGCAGATCGAGCATCCCGTAGGTGTGGCGGAACACGCCGCCCAGCCGCGTATCGGCGAAGGCATTGGCGGCGCGCGCGGCGTTCGCACGACGCAACGCGGCGGCCGCGCCGGCAAGCGCCAGTTGCTCGGCAAGCAGCCGGCACGCGCCTTCGTCGGACAGGGCCATCGACAACGCCGCGCGCAGGACGCCGGGCGTGCCGCCCGCCGTGGCGCCCATATCCGTTTCGATCATCCCGATCACCGTTTCGAAGGCGTCTGGGTCCTGCCGCAGCACCCGCGCGAGATCGAGCGCCATGACGTTGCCCGAGCCTTCCCAGATGGCATTGACCGGCGCCTCGCGGTAGGCTCTGGCGAGCCGCCCGTCCTCGACATAGCCATTGCCGCCGAGACACTCCATCGCTTCGTAGGTGAGTGCGGGCGCCAGCTTGCAGACCCAATATTTCGTCACCGGTGTCATGACCCGCACCCAGGCGGCCTCACCGGCGTTCTCTCCCTCCCCCGCCCGTCGGTCGAAGGACTCGGCCAGGCGCAACGACAGCGCCGTCGCACCGGCGACGTCCAGGGCCATGTCGGCGAGCACCCGGATCATCTGTGGCTGATCGACAAGGACATTACCGAACACCTGCCGCTCCCGGCAATGATGCACCGCCTCGGCGAGCGCGCCACGCATCAAGCCGGCGGAGGCAAGCGCGCAGTCGAGCCGGGTCAGCGTGACCATGTCGATGATCGTGCGGACGCCCCTCCCCGAATCGCCGATCCGGACCGCCTCGGCATCGACGAACTCGACCTCCGCCGAAGCGTTGGAACGATTGCCGAGCTTGTCCTTGAGCCGCTGGATGAAAAGGCCGTTGAGCGTACCGTCGTCGCGCCGCCGCGGCATCAGGAAACAGGTCGGGCCGTCGCCGGTCTGTGCGAGGACAAGGAAAGCGTCCGACATCGGCGCGGACATGAACCATTTGTGGCCGGTGATGCGGTAGCGGCCGTTTCCGGCTTCGACCGCCCGCGACGTATTGGCGCGCACGTCCGTCCCGCCCTGCTTCTCCGTCATGCCCATGCCGAGCGTGACGCCTGCCTTCGTCAGCGGCGGCTTGACGCCAGGATCGTACTGCCGGGTCGCGATCACCGGTAGCCACGCATCCCGCATGTCCGGCGCCGCGGCGAGCGGTGCGACCGCCGCGCTGGTCATCGTTATCGGGCACAAATGGCCGCATTCGACACCGGCCGTCATGTAGAAGCGTGCCGCCCGTGCGCGATGGCGAACGCCCTCCTCCTCCGCCGGACCGCTCCACAGCGACGCATGCAAGCCGTCCGCGATCGATCGGCGCATCAGCGCATGATAGGCAGGATGATAATCGACGAGTTCCAGCCGACGGCCCTTCTCGTCGAAACGACGCAACTTCGGCGGTTCGGTATTGGCGAGGCGGGCAAGGTCGTGCGCCTCGGCGGAACCGCAGAACCGTCCGTGCTGCTCCAGCGACAGGAGCGTCGCGTCGCCGAACTCGGCCGCGAGAAGCCGCAGCAGCGGGTCGCTTCGAAAGGCATTGAACCCGGCGTAATCGGAAGACTGGTTGACCACCTCATGGGTCTGAAATGTCGTTTCGGCCACATCGGCCTCCTCGTTCGGTTGGCTCGCCATGACGATCCTTGCCGCAAAACCCGCGATTGCCTATAGGCGTGGTTTTTATGAACGCGACTTCTTCCTTTCCCGCCTTTGCCCAGCGGCACCTGCTCGGCATTGCCAGCCTGCAGCCGCATGAGATCGAGCAGTTGATCGATTTAGCCGAAGCTGAGGTCGCCGTCGGCCGCCGCCGAGACAAGAAAAAGTCGACCCTCAAGGGACGCACCCAGATCAATCTCTTCTTCGAGGCATCGACCCGAACCCAGGCCTCGTTCGAACTCGCCGGCAAGCGTCTCGGCGCCGACGTCATGAACATGTCCGTGGCGAACTCGTCCGTCAAAAAAGGCGAGACTCTGATCGACACGGCGATGACGCTGAACGCCATGCGGCCAGATATTCTCGTCGTGCGACACCACTCGGCGGGCGCCGTCGCGCTGCTCGCCCAGAAGGTCGCCTGCTCGGTGGTCAATGCCGGCGATGGTGCCCATGAGCATCCGACGCAGGCGCTGCTCGACGCGCTGACCATCCGGCGCCGCAAGGGACGGATCGCGGGGCTCATCGTGACGATCTGCGGCGACGTCTTGCACAGCCGCGTCGCCCGCTCGAACATTCTCCTGCTGAACGCGCTTGGCGCTCAGGTCCGTGTGGTCGCGCCCTCGACCCTTTTGCCGCGTTGCATTGAGCAGATGGGCGTCGAGGTTCACCGCCGGATGGCGGACGGCCTGAAGGACGCCGATGTGGTGATGATGCTGCGGCTCCAGCGCGAGCGCATGGCCGGCTCCTTCGTGCCGTCAGTGCGGGAGTATTTCCGCTATTTCGGCCTCGATTCCGACAAGCTGAAGATCGCCAAGCCGGATGCGCTGGTTATGCATCCGGGGCCGATGAATCGGGGTGTGGAGATCGCCTCGGAGATCGCCGACGGACCGCAAAGCGTCATCGAGGAACAGGTCGAGATGGGCGTCGCCGTTCGCATGGCCGTCATGGAGGCCCTGATCGGCGGTCCGGAGGATACGGTATGAGCGACCCGCTTCGCCCCCTCGTCATCGAACAGGTTCGAATCGTCGACCCCGCCCGGTCACTCGACGCCGTCGGATCGGTCGTCGTTGCGGACGGCGTGATCATCGCCTGTGGCGCCGATGCGCTGAACCAGGGACGGCCGGATGGCGCGGAGGTGATCGACGGGCGTGGGCTCATGCTTTTGCCGGGCCTCGTCGATGCGCGGGTGTTCATCGGCGAACCCGGCGGCGAACACCGCGAGACGATCGCGTCGGCCTCCGCAGCGGCCGCGGCCGGCGGCGTGACGTCGATCCTCACGATGCCCGACACCAATCCGGTGGTCGACGACGTCGCCATCGCCGAATTCGTCATGCGGACCGCGCGCGACACCTCATCGATCAATGTCTTTCCCGCCGCGGCTTTGACCCGGGGCTTGATGGGCGAGGAGATGACCGAAATCGGCCTTCTGTCGGACGCTGGCGTCCGGGCCTTCACCGATGGCCGCAACACCATCGCGAACCCGGCGCTGCTGCGCCGGATCATGACTTATGCGCGCGATTTCGACGCGCTCGTCATGCATGAGACCCAGGACGCGGCGCTTAGCGGCGACGGCGTCATGAACGAAGGCCTTCTCGCCTCGTGGCTCGGTCTGCCGGGCGTGCCGGCCGAGGCCGAGATCATTCCGCTGGAGCGGGATCTGCGGCTCGCGGCCCTCACGACCTGCCGCTATCATGCGGCCAAGATTTCGCTTGGCGAATCGGCTGAGGTCATACGGCGTGCCAAGCGGCGCGGCATCAGAGCGAGCGCCGGCGTCTCGATCAACCATCTGTCGCTGAACGAGAACGATATCGGCGAGTATCGGACCTATTTTCGCTTGGCACCGCCATTGCGCGGCGAGGATGACCGCTCCGCGATGGTCGCAGCGCTCGCCGACAGGACGATCGACATTATTGTCTCCTCCCACGATCCGCAGGACGCCGACGGCAAGCGCCGTCCCTTCGCCGAGGCAGAGAGCGGCGCCATCGGCCTGGAAACGCTCCTGCCAGCGGCCTTGCGGTTGCACCACGCCGGCGAAATCCCGCTGCTTCGGATCGTCGAGGCCCTGACCTCCGCTCCGGCGGCGTTGCTTGGGCTCGACCGGGGCTCGCTCGTTCCCGGCCGGCCGGCAGATATGGCGCTCGTCGACCTGGATGCGCCCTTCATCTTCAGCGAGGACGCGATCCATTCTCGCTCAAAGAACACGGCGTTCGAAAACGCCCGCTTCCAGGGCCGGGTCTTGCGAACCTTTGTTGCGGGCCGCACAGTCTTCTCGGCGACCGAGACGAGCGGGGGTTGAGTCTTTTGGAGAGTGACGGGGGGACAATTCTGATCATCGCGGCGGCTCTTGTCGGTGGCTATCTCTGTGGCACGATACCGTTTGGCCTGATCTTCGCGCGGCTTTTCGGCCTCGGCGACATCCGCAAGATCGGATCGGGCAATATCGGCGCGACCAACGCGCTGCGCACCGGCAACAAGCCGATGGCGGCGCTGACGCTCGCCGGCGATATTCTCAAGGGAACGGTACCCGTTGTCGTCGCTGCGACAATCTGGGGAGATGTACCGTCCGCGTTTGCTGGCCTTGGCGCGTTCCTCGGCCACCTTTTTCCAATCTGGCTGGGCTTCAAGGGCGGTAAGGGCGTCGCCACTTATCTCGGCATCATGCTGGGCATCGCTCCGATCGGAGCGCTGATCTTCGCCGCCGTCTGGCTGTCGGTCGCTTATCTCTCCCGCTACTCGTCCCTCGCCGCCCTCGCCGCGACGCTGGTGGTGCCGCCCGCCTACTTCGTGCTCGGCCTGGAGACGGCGGGAATGCTGACAACGGTGCTGACGCTGCTGGTCTATATCAAGCACCACGCCAATATCCGCCGTCTGCTCTCCGGCGAGGAAGGCAAGATCGGAGCCAAGGGGTGACTCTTCCGGACGCTCAAAAGCACGGCGTCCACCTCCCCCTGACTACGCGTCTTGCGTGGCTGCGCCTGATCCGCAGCGAGAATGTTGGCCCTGCCACGTTTCGCGCGCTCATCAATCGCTATGGCGGCGCCGAGGCGGCGCTGGAAGCGTTACCGGATCTGGCGGCTCGCGGCGGTCGGAAGATCCGGGTGGCCAGCCTTGCCGCCGTCGAAGAGGAGATGACAAAGGCCGAGCGACTCGGCGCGCGATTTGTCTGCCTCGGCGAGCCGGACTATCCTATCCTGCTGCGCCGCACCGAGCAGGCACCGCCGGTTCTGGCCGTTATGGGCGGCGCTGACGTCCTGACCCGCCCGGCGGTCGCCATCGTAGGCGCCCGCAATGCCTCGCTCTCCGGCATCAAGCTGACCCGACGGTTTGCCGCCGAACTTGGCCGCGCCGGCTACACTGTTGTTTCGGGCCTTGCCCGCGGGATCGACGCCGCTGCGCATGAGGCATCGCTTGCGACCGGCACGGTGGGGGTTTTCGCCGGTGGCCTGGACCGGCCCTATCCAAGCGAGAATCGCCCGCTGATGCGACAGATCGTCGATGCCGACGGCTGCCTCATCTCCGAAATGCCGTTCGGCTGGGAGCCGCGTGCCAGGGACTTTCCCCGTCGCAACCGTCTGGTTGCCGGCGTGGCGCTCGGGCTTTTGGTGGTGGAAGCGGCCACACGCTCGGGCTCCCTCATCAGTGCACGTCTGTCCGCGGAAATGGGACGGCTCGTCTTCGCCGTTCCCGGATCGCCGCTCGATCCGCGCGCGGTCGGCACCAACGGCCTTCTCAAGGAGGGCGCGATCCTGGCGACCGATGCTAGCGATGTGATCGCGGCGCTGCGTCCGCTCGACGCGCGAATGGCGCCGCTAGGCGACGACGTCGAGTTGGAGGAGCCCGCGGGGAATGCCCCCGCCGATGAACCCGCCGAAGGCGAACGCGAGCGCATCGTCGAAACGCTGGGGACGACTCCGATCGATATCGACGACATCATCGCGCACACCGGATCGGCGCCCGGCGCAGTTCAACTGGTATTGCTTGAACTCGATCTTGCTGGACGCCTCGAACGGCATGCCAGCGGCCGGGTCTCACTGCTTCTTTGATGTCTCGGCGGAGGAACCGATCTGCTGCTCGACCTCGAGTCGGGCCATGTCCATCAAATATCCGAGGATTGATCCATCACCAGCGCCGGATACAACTTTTAATTGCTCCAACATATCTCGGACATATCGAAGATTCGCTCTCCGATCGGATGGCTTGACTGGCATGAACGGCGAACCTCCAGGAAATCTGGGAAATTGGTTGCTCAGACGCCACGAACGCCGAACCATCTGACGATACCGTTTATAGAAAAATTCCCTCTATAGTTGCAAGCACATCTTACGTATTCCCCGTCGGGGTTGACCGCCTGCGCCGGACTGTCCATGTGACGGGACGGTCGCCAGTCGGAATCTCGCCATCTTCGGCTGTGCATTCGCCTGCCGGCATGCCCTTTCTCCTGACAGGACAGAAATTCCATGGATGTCGTCATCGTTGAATCGCCTGCCAAAGCGAAGACGATCAACAAATATCTCGGCGGAAACTACAAGGTTCTCGCTTCCTACGGCCATGTCCGCGATCTGCCGCCGAAAGACGGATCGGTGCGGCCTGACGAGGATTTCGAGATGATCTGGGAGGTCGCCAAGCCGTCCCAGAAGCGGCTGACGGAGATCGCCCAAGCCGTCCGGGCCGCCGACGGCCTCGTCCTCGCCACCGATCCCGACCGCGAAGGCGAAGCGATTTCCTGGCATGTTCTGGAAGTGCTGCGCCAGAAGAAGGCGATCGGCAAGAAGCCGGTCAGCCGTGTCGTCTTCAATGCCATCACCAAGAAGGCCGTCCTCGACGCGATGGCCAATCCGCGGGAAATCGACGAACCGCTGGTCAATGCCTATCTCGCGCGCCGGGCGCTGGACTATCTGGTCGGCTTTACCCTGTCGCCGGTGCTCTGGCGCAAGCTGCCGGGCGCCCGCTCCGCCGGCCGGGTTCAGTCGGTGGCGCTGCGGCTCATCTGCGACCGGGAAGCCGAGATCGAACGTTTCAAGACGGACGAATACTGGCAGATCGCCGCCCAGCTCGCGACGCCGCGCGGCGATGACTTCAAGGCCCGCCTGACCGTTTTCGACGGGGAGAAGCTGCAGAAGCTATCGATCGGCAACGAGGAGCGCGCCTCGGTGGTCCGTTCGATGCTCGAAAGCGCGACCTACCGCGTCGACAGCGTCGAAGCCAAGCCGACGAAGCGCAATCCAGGCCCGCCCTTCACCACCTCGACATTGCAGCAGGCGGCCTCCGCCAAGCTCGGCTTTTCAGCCTCGCGAACCATGCAGGTCGCGCAGAAGCTCTACGAAGGTGTCGATGTCGGCGGCGAGACCGTCGGCCTGATCACCTATATGCGAACCGACGGCGTGCAGATGGCGCCGGAGGCCGTCGCGGACGCCCGCCAATCCATCGGCGCCAGCTTCGGCGAGCGCTACGTCCCCGACAAGCCGCGCTATTACGCGACTAAGGCCAAGAACGCCCAGGAGGCGCACGAGGCTATTCGCCCGACCGAATTCGGCCGTGCGCCGAAGGATGTCGAGCGCTATCTCGATCGCGACCAGGCGCGTCTCTACGACCTCATCTGGAAGCGCTGCATCGCCAGCCAGATGGCCTCGGCCGAAATCGAACGCACGACCGTCGACATCCTCGCGAGCGATGGCGGCAAGACCGCGACGCTGCGCGCGACCGGTCAGGTGATCAAGTTCGATGGCTTCATCGGCGCCTATGTCGACCATCGCGACGACAGTCGCGCCCCGGATGCCGGCGATGATGACGACGATTCGGCGCGTCTGCCGGAGATCCTGGCGAACGACAACCTCGCCAAGCGCGCCATCGACGCCTCGCAGCACTTCACCGAGCCGCCGCCGCGTTATTCGGAGGCCTCGCTGATCAAGCGGATGGAAGAGCTCGGCATCGGCCGTCCGTCGACCTATGCCTCGACGCTGCAAACGCTGCAGGACCGCGACTACGTCGTGCATGAAAAGCGCAAGCTTTTGCCCGAGGCCAAGGGTCGGCTGGTCACGGCCTTCCTGCACAATTTCTTCGAGCGCTATGTCGAGTATGATTTCACCGCCGAACTCGAGGAGAAGCTCGATCTCATCTCCGCCGGCAAATTGGCCTGGAAGGACGTCCTGCGCGAGTTCTGGCAGAACTTCTCGACCCATGTCGACGGCACCAAGGAGTTGCGGGTCACCGATGTCCTCGACGCGCTGAACGAGGAACTCGGGCCGCTGGTGTTCCCGCCCAAGGAAGACGGCACTGAGCCCCGCGCCTGCCCCCGCTGTGGTGAGGGAAAGCTATCGCTCAAGCTCGGCAAATTCGGCGCCTTCGTCGGCTGCTCGAACTACCCCGAATGCGGCTTCACGCGCCAACTCGGCACCAGCCTTTCGGGGAACGGGAACGGCGATGAGGCCGAAGGCCCGAAGGATCTGGGCGTCGATCCGGAAACCAGCGACCCGGTGACGCTGCGCAGCGGCCGCTTTGGGCCCTATGTCCAGCGCGGCGAAGGCAAGGAGGCCAAGCGCTCCTCCCTGCCGAAGGGTTGGCAGCCGGCCGAGATTGATCTGGAAAAGGCGCTGCGGCTCTTGTCGCTGCCGCGCGAAGTCGGACTGCATCCCGAGAGCGGCAAGCCGATCCTCGCGGGCCTCGGCCGCTATGGTCCGTTTTTGCAGCATGACGGGATGTACGCCAACCTCGAGACTATTGAGGACGTGTTCGAGGTCGGGCTCAACCGGGCCGTTACCGTCATCGCCGAAAAGAAGGAGAACGGCGGTCGCGGTCGCGGCAAGCCGGCGGCTCTGGCCACGCTCGGCGAACACCCGCAGCTCGGCGGCCAGATCACCGTGCGCGACGGCCGTTTCGGGCCCTATGTCAACACCGGCAAGATCAACGCCACGCTGCCGAAGGGCAAGGACCCTTCGAGCGTGACGCTGGAAGAGGCGATCCAATTGCTCAACGAACGGGCGGAAAAGACGGGCAAGAAGGGACCCGCGAAGAAGGTTGCAGCCAAGAGCAAGCCCAAGACGACCGCCAAGCCCAAGGCGACAACCGCTGCCGCCAAGACTGCCGCAGACGGCAAAACGCCAGCCAAGAAGGCGGCGGCGAAGACCCCCGCCAAGAACAAGGCGGCCAAGAAGCCACCCGTCGAATCCGCCGCGGCCGGTGACGATTCGCTGCCCTGGGACGCGGACTGACCCGATGGCGCGGGGTCGGCCTCAGGGCGAAACACGCCCGGAATTGAGCCGGGAGGCGGTGCTCCGCTTCATCGCGGACAACCCTGGCCGCTCGTCCAAGCGCGACATCGCCAAGGCCTTTCAGGTCAAGGGCGACGAGCGCATCGCCCTGAAGGACCTCCTCGCCGACCTGCAGACCGAAGGCGTCCTCGCCGGCGGCAGGAAACGATTTTCGACGCCCGGTGCATTGCCGGACGTGGCGGTTCTCGAAATCCGCAGCCGTGACGATGATGGCGGGCTGATTGCCGAACCCGCGAACTGGGACGAGGAAAGAGACGGCGAGCGCCCTCGCCTGCCCCTCCGCCAGGATCGTGACAAGGGTGCGGCCGCCGGTCTTGGCGAGCGTATCCTGGCGCGGATCGACGAGGACGAGAGCGGCGCGAAAATCGCCCGCGTGATCCGGGTGCTGGAACGGCAGAAGACCTTGGCGCTCGGCGTGTTCCGGGCGCAGCCGGGCGGCGGCGGCCGCGTCGAACCGGTCGAGCGCAAGCAGCTCGAATATACCGTTCGGGCGGGCGACACCAACCACGCCAAGGACGGCGATCTGGTGGAGATCGCGCCAGGGCCGCGCCATCGCACCAGCCTGCCGGTCGCCACCATCGTCGACGTCGTCGGCTCGATGAACTCCGAGCGCGCGATTTCGACCATCGCGCTGCATGCCCACTCCATCCCGCATATTTTTCCGAAAGCCGTGATCACCGAAGCCGAGGCCGCCGGCCCGGCAACGATGAAGGATCGCGAGGACTGGCGGCGGCTGCCTCTCGTCACCATTGACCCGGCCGACGCCAAGGACCATGACGATGCCGTGCATGCGGCGGAGGACGATGACCCCGCCAATCCCGGCGGTATGGTCGTCACGGTCGCCATCGCGGATGTCGCGCTGTATGTCCGCCCGGGCTCGAAGCTCGACGCCGAAGCCCGGCTTCGCGGCAATTCGGTCTATTTCCCGGATCGCGTCGTGCCGATGCTGCCGGAGCGCATTTCGAACGAACTCTGCTCGCTGCGCGAGGGGGTGGACCGGCCCGCCCTCGCCGTCCGGATGATTCTCGGGGCTCACGGCGAAAAGCGGCGTCACAGCTTCCACCGCATCATGATGAAGAGTCACGCCAAACTATCCTACGAGGCGGCCCAGGCAGCCATCGACGGTGCGCCGGGTGACGTGCATCCGACGGTCGTCGAGGACATGCTGAAGCCGCTCTGGAAAGCCTATGGGCTCGCCAAGGCGGAGCGCGCGCGTCGGCAACCGCTGGATCTCGACCTGCCGGAGAAGAAGATCGTCCTGGGGCCGGACGGCCATGTCGACAAGGTCGTCGTGCCGCCGCGCCTCGACGCCCACCGGCTGATCGAGGAGTTCATGATCCTGGCCAATGTGGCCGCGGCCGAAACGCTCGAGGCGAAGCGCCAGGCACTGATCTACCGGGCCCACGACGCACCGTCGCTCGCCAAGCTGGAATCATTGCGCGACTTCCTGCGGACACTGGAGATATCGCTGGCCAAGAGCGGCTCGCTGCGGCCATCGCATTTCAACGGCATTCTCACCCAGGTCAAGGCGAGCGAGCACGAGAGCCTCGTCAACGAAGTGGTGCTGCGCTCGCAGTCGCAGGCGGTCTATTCGCCCGAGAATATCGGACATTTCGGTCTCAACCTCGTCCGCTACGCCCACTTCACATCGCCGATCCGTCGCTATGCCGATCTGATCGTCCACAGGGCGCTGATCACCGCGCTCGGACTTGGCGAGGGTGGACTGAGCCGCGAGGACGAAGAGACCCTGGAACAGACCGCCGAGGCCATCTCGCGCGCCGAACGTCGCGCCATGGCGGCGGAGCGCGACACGGTCGACCGGCTGATCGCCCATCATCTCGCCGATCGCGTCGGCGAGGATTTCGACGGGCGGATCACCGGCGTGACCAAGGCCGGGCTGTTCGTCGTCCTACCAGCCTTCGGGGCGGACGGTTTCGTGCCCATCTCGACGCTCGGCAACGAGTTCTTCCATTATGACGAGGTGGGCCGCTCGCTGGTCGGCGACCGAAGCGGTCATGGCTATCGCCTGGGCGATTCGGTAGAGGTGCGCCTCAAGGAGGCGCTGCCGCTCGCCGGCTCGATGCAGTTCGAGATGTTGAGCGAGCCCCGCAAACTGCCGCGCACGACCGGCTCCTTCCACAAGGCAGGCGGCCGGCGACGCTCCGCAGGACGCGACAAGAACGTTGCGGGTAAGAACAGGAAGCGGCGATGAGCCAGCAGATGATCGGTAGCGATGACGCGGTTCGGGCAAACAGCCCCGACAGCGGCCGGCCGGTGGGGCCGGCGCTGCTCAAGGGCCTTCGTTGCCGATGCCCCAATTGCGGCGTGGGCAAGCTCTTCAACGGCTATATCAAGAGCGTGGACGCCTGCTCCGTCTGCCATCAGGACATTCACCATCACCGCGCCGACGACCTGCCGCCCTATCTGACGGTCTTCATCGTCGGCCATATCGTGGTCGGCCTTTTCATGTTCGTGGAGCGTGCGGTCACGCTTTCCATGTGGACGCATCTGGCGATTTGGGTCCCGATCACGCTTCTCCTGTCGCTGGCGCTGCTGCAGCCGTTGAAGGGCGCGACCATCGCATTGCAATGGGCGTTGCGTCTCGGCGGATTTGGCGGCGACGCCGACGAGGGCCAACTCGGTTGAGCGAGACCGGAGCCATGGCGGCGCTCGATGCCGGACGGATGCGGCTCGACGGCCGGCGGCCTGCCGGGCCAACACAGCGCCCGCGCGACGCGGGAACATTGATCATCGTCGATGAAGCCGGCCCGGCACCGCGCCTCCTGATGGGGCGGCGGGCGGCCGGCCATGTGTTCATGCCGGGCCGCTATGTCTTTCCGGGCGGCCGGGTGGATGCCGCGGACCTCGCCCTGGCTTCGGCCTTCACCCTCCCCGAGCCAGCCCTTGCGCGACTTTGCGCGGGGCCGCCAGCCCGGTTCGATTCCCGCCGGGCGACCGCGACCGCCCTCGCCGCGATTCGCGAGACCTTCGAGGAAGCAGGCGCCATGGTGGGGACACCTGGCGCGTTCGAAGGCCGGACAACCGGCTTTTGGGGAATGTTCGCCGAACGTGGAATCCGCCCGGATCCCGGAGGGCTTGTGCCGCTGGCGCGCGCGATCACGCCGCCGGGACCGCCCCGGCGCTACGACACCCGCTTCTTCTGTGTGTCCGCCACCGAGATGTCGCACGGGCCGTCACTCGAGGACCTCCCCACCGACGAACTGGAAGCGGTCGAATGGTTCACCTTCGATCAGGTCAAAGAACTGTCCCTCGCCGCCATCACCTTGCGGGTCCTCGCGGATCTGGAGGCGCGGATCGCCGACGGATCGTGGCGCGACGCGACACGCCCCATGCCGTTTTACCGGGTCGTGCGCGGCCGATTCGTCCGCGACTTTCTCTGACGGCATGGGCGGACCCGCCGGATGGACAAATGGACACCCGATGACATCGTCGCACAAGCCGAACACGAGATCGAACAGGTCGACTGGGTCTCGGCCGGCGCCGCCATCGCTTCGATCAGCGCGGTCGGGATCGCCCTTGGCCTTGGCCTGCCATTGCTCAGTGTCATTCTCGAGCAACGGGGGATCTCGGCAAGCCTGATCGGCGCCAACACCGCCGTCGCAGGCATCGCCTCGCTCCTGGCGGCGCCCTTGATCACACCGATCGCGCGCCGCCTCGGCGTTCGCCTGTCGATGCTGATTGCCATCGCGCTCTCAGGCGTCTCGGCTCTCGGCTTCTATTTCCTGACGCCGTTCTGGACCTGGTTTCCGCTACGGCTGGTCTTCCACTTCGCGATCACCGCACTGTTCGTCCTCTCCGAATTCTGGATCACCGCGGCGGCACCGCCCGGCAAGCGCGGTTTCGTTCTGGGCATCTACGCCACCGTCCTGTCGCTCGGCTTCGCCGCCGGACCGTTCATCTTCTCGCAGGTCGGCTCGGCGGGAATCCTGCCCTTCGCGATCGGCGCTGGCGTCATTTTTGCCTCGGCCATTCCCTTGTTCTTCGCCTGGAACCGACAGCCCGCTCTGGGAGAGCGTCAACGCGGCTCCTTCTGGCGATACATATTCGCCGTCCCGACTGCCACGGGCGCCGTGCTGATCTTCGGAGCCGTGGAGTCAGGCGGCTTCGCGCTGTTTCCGATCTATGGCGAACGGCTTGGCTTTTCGGAATCGTCCGCCGCCCTGTTGCTGACCGCGATCGGCCTCGGCAATGTCCTGATGCAGATTCCGATCGGCCTTGTCTCCGATCGTGTCCGGGATCGCCGCAGCCTGTTGTCGCTCTTCGCCCTGATTGGCCTCGTCGGCACCCTGTCCCTGCCCTTGGTCGCCCAGGATTGGCTGCTGATGGCCACCCTCCTGTTCCTGTGGGGCGGCGTCGTGGCCGGCCTTTACACGGTGGGGCTGGCGCATCTGGGATCGAAGCTCGCCGGCTCCGAACTTGCCTCGGCGAATGCCGCCTTCATCTTCTGTTATTCGGCCGGCATGCTCGTCGGGCCGCAGACCATCGGTTCCTCCATGGATCTGTTTGGTGCCAACGGATTCGCCTGGGCTCTCGCGCTCTTCTTCGGCCTCTACCTCCTCCTTACGCTGGGGCGAATGGCGTGGGCGAGACGGGCTTGACTTGCCGGCGAGCTTGGCTATGGTCCGCGTCGAATTCGCCGCCGCATCGCGACGGCGCGTTGGTGCGTGGAGTATCGGCTACTATGCTGCTAACCCCACAAGCCGAAACAGTTTCAGCCGCAGTCGTAGCGAATGGAATCGGCCCGCGCCCGGTTCGATCGAAAATGACGACGCGCATCAGCGAACGGATAAGGCCATGGCGAAGGCAACAACTATCAAGATCAAGCTCCTCTCGACAGCCGACACCGGCTTTTTCTATGTCACGAGCAAGAACAGCCGCACGATGACCGAGAAGATGGTAAAGACCAAGTACGATCCGGTCGCGCGCAAGCACGTCGAGTTTCGTGAGGCGAAGATCAAATAATTTTCGGCACGATCGGCCGATGATGGCGCCGCTCCGGCAACGGGGCGGCGCTTTTGGTTTGGGAGTGCAGTCCATCCCGCCAAGCACCACTTCCGCCGGTCGCGAGCCATCGCAAAACAGGCGACGGCAGGCATGCTTCGCCGGACGGCATAGGTCGGACGATGCGCGAAACAGCGCCAATGGAGATCGGGGGATCGTCGGCTGGGAGCGCCACAAAAAAGTGGCCGGCCGGCAACGTGCAACGGTACGAGGAAACCGCATGCGCACGCTACCGACCGACCTCCCCACGGGACCCAGGAGATGCGGCGGACCTGAGCATTCCATGGGGGTAACTTCGAAGGTCTTCCGTTTGCCTCTTGACCTTCGATTTCTGTCTGGAGATTCGCCCAGAACCGATTCAATTGCAACGACATTGCGCGCCATTGGGTCTAGACTTTTAAGAAATGGTTAAGGCCCTTTTGTTTCAGCTTCGTTCGAAGCGGCCTCAAGGCGCCGCAGCTTACGCCTCCTCCGCGCGCGTCCCCACCCACGCTATCAGCCCGATTCTTCCAAGGTCGAGAGGCCTAGAGACAGTGTGTTCCGGCAGGACCGGATCGACTCACGCCGTTGCGAACGCGGCCGGCTTTCAAGCTGCCGCGGCCGTACTGACCCGGTTGCGGCCACCGCGCTTGGCCGCATAAAGCGCCTGGTCAGCCCGCCTCACCAAATTCGCCGCGTCGTCGCGCGCGGCGTCGAAGACGGCGAAGCCTTCGCTGACGGTCACGTCGATCAACTCACCGCCAATGTCGAACGGAGTTTCGCATACGCTGCGACGGATGCGATCGGCGATCGACATGGCGGTGTCGAAATCGGCGTCCATCATCAGGATCGCGAATTCCTCTCCGCCGAACCGACAAGCCAGATCGCTGGAACGCAGGCAATCGTTGAGTCGAGTGGAAAACTGCTTGAGCACGCGATCGCCGGCCTCGTGCCCCCAGCCATCATTTACGCGCTTGAAGTGATCGATGTCGGCGATCAGCACCGAGAAGTTCGCTCCGGTGGTGCGGGCGCGCTGCACGGCCGTGGCGAGATGCGTCTCGAAGAAGCGGCGATTATGCAGCCCCGTCAGGGCATCGGACAGGGCAAGCTCAATCGTCTGTTCGACCGATTGCCGAAGGCGCTCGTCGTTGCGTTTGCGCCTCATTTGGGTTCGGATTCGGGCGATGAGTTCATGGCGGTCGAGCGGGCGCTGGATGTAGTCGTTGGCACCCAGTTCCAGTGCCCGGGCAGCCGTTTCGTCGTCTTCCGCTTCCGCGATCGCGAGAACCGGCAGGAGCCGCGACGCCTCGTTCGATCGCAACTGCGATACGAGCCGCAACGGATCGACCGCTTTCGCCGCCATGTCGATCAACACGGCCTCGGCGGCCCCGTTTACGGCGGCGGCGATCAAGCTCGCCGCGTCCGCGACGACCTCGACTTGCACAACCCCTTTCAGATACTTCTGGATCCGCCGCGTCTCGTCGGCATCTTCTCCGTAGAAAGCGAGTCTGGCGAGCGGCTCGCGCCCGTCCCCGGCATGCTCCTCCGCGACGAGGTTGATCGCCGTTTCGGCGCGGCGCCGCAATTCGTCGGTCACCAGCTTGAGGCGCGTCAGACTGCGGACCCGCGAGAACAGCGGCAGATCGCGGACGGGCTTGGTCAGAAAATCATCGGCGCCCGCTTCGAGCCCGGCAAGCCGGTCGGAGGGCTGATCGAGCGCGGTAATCAGGACGATGGGAAGATACATCGTGCGAGGGTCGGCCTTCAGCTGTCGGCAGACCTCGAAGCCGTCCATCTCCGGCATCATCACGTCGAGGAGCACGAGGTCGATGGGCTGGCTACGGCAAATCTCCAGCGCATCCGCGCCACTCATCGCCGTGACCACATCGTAATATTCGGCCGACAGCCGCGCTTCGAGAACGCGAAGGTTCATCTCGATATCGTCGACCAGCAGGATTCGAGCGGTCATGATGCGGCTCTCAGGCTTCGCCCAGGAAGGAGCGGATGGTGTCGATGAACTTGGTGACCGAGATCGGCTTCGAAATATAGGCTTCGCAGCCGCCCTGACGGATTCGCTCCTCGTCGCCCTTCATCGCGAAGGCTGTCACCGCAATCACCGGTATCCTGCTCAGCTCGGGATCTGCCTTCAGATCCCGCGTTACGTCGAGGCCGGAAATTTCCGGAAGCTGGATATCCATCAGGATCAGGTCTGGACGATGTTCGCGGGCGAGATCCATCGCTGTCAGCCCGCTGCGAGTCTGCACGGTTGCGTAACCATGCGCCTCGATCAGGTCGCGAAAGAGCTTCATGTTGAGCTCGTTGTCTTCGACGATCATCACGGTCTTCGCCATGGGCGACACTCCTTGCCTCGACCGACTTGCGATCTTGCGCTATCGAGGTCTCTTCTACGCTGATTTGATTTAAGAAGTGGGAATGGACGGGTTGCCATCTCTTAACGATAACAAATGGTTGCACAGCGGCGTTCGCGGCGCCGGGATGAATCGCCAAGAGGCGGAAGCGCTGGCGGTCGCGGCGCTCGCCTTTATCGCCGGCGATCGGACCCTGTTCGATCGCTTCCTGGCGCTGACTGGACTCGACGTCCCGGCGCTGCGGCAAGCCGCCGCGACGCCGGGCTTTTTGCCCGGGGTCCTCGATTTCATTCTCGCACACGAGCCGACGGTCCTCGCCTTCGCTGCCGACGCCGAAACCGATCCCACCCGGATCGCCGCGGCCCGGCAGGCATTGGGCGACAGCCCTTTTGTGGAGCAGCCGTGAGCCGTGGCAGCGTCACCGCCGGTCCACCGATCGCGTCGATGACCAAATCCCACGATGCGTTGTTGGTGCTGGACGTCGACGAGGTTGTCCTCGAATTCATCGATCCGTTCGGCCGCCTTCTCGAAGAACATGGCGCGCGCCTCCACCCCGAGAGCTTCAAGCTGACCGGCAACGTCCGGTCGATTTCAACGGGTGCGGCCTTGTCGGGCTCGGAGCTGGATCGCGTGACCGAGCTCCTCTACGAGACCCAGGAAGCGCGGCAGCCGCTGGTCGCCGGCGTCGCCGCCGCTCTCGGCCGGCTGTCCTGCAAGGCCGACATCGTATTTCTGACAGCGATGACGCCATTCTACTATCCATATCGGCGGGCCCTGCTCGACAACAAGGGCCTATATTTTCCGATGATCGCAACTGAGCGCTCGAAAGGCGCGATCGTTGCCGAGCTCTCCGAACGCTGGCCCGGTCCGCTCGTCTTCGCTGACGATCTGCCGCCCAATCTTGTCGGCGTCCGCAAGAGCGTTCCCGATGTGCATCTGCTGCATTTGATGGCGAACACGGTGTTCCGGCCGCATCTGCCACCGCTTCCCGCCGGCGCGCATGCGGCGGCCCATTGGAACGAGGCCGAGGCGATCATCGAAGACATCCTGGCGTCCCGCCGGGTTGCATAGATCGCGACGGCCAAACCGCCGAAAATTCCTTTTTCGAACCGACTTGGCTAATCTGGCCGCTGGGAATCGTCCGAGGTCGTGATGTCCATCCCACCCCTTTTTCGGTTTTGCCGGGATTGCCTGGCCCGGGACGCCACAGCGGGAGCGCGTTGTCGAGCCTGCGGCAGCCCGCGGGTCGTCGGGCATGACGAACTCGCGGAGCTCGCCATTGCCCACATCGATTGCGATGCCTTCTACGCAACCGTCGAAAAGCGCGACCGGCCGGAGCTGCGCCAGCAGCCCGTGATCATCGGTGGTGGTCATCGCGGGGTTGTCTCCACCGCCTGCTACATCGCCCGAATCCACGGCGTGCGTTCGGCCATGCCGATGTTCAAGGCGTTGAAACTATGCCCCGACGCCGTCGTCCTTCGTCCGAACATGGCGAAATACGCCGAGGTTGGACGCGCGGTTCGCGACATGATGCTGGCCATCACCCCGCTGGTCGAACCGCTGTCGATCGACGAGGCGTTCCTGGACCTGAGCGGCACGGAACGACTCCACGGCCAACCGCCGGCGATGACCCTCGCGCGTCTCGCCAAAGATGTGGAACGCGAACTCGGCATCAGCGTCTCGGTCGGCCTGTCGCACAACAAGTTCCTCGCCAAGATCGCCAGCGATCTGGAGAAGCCGCGTGGGTTCTCGGTGATCGGCCGCGCCGAAACCCTGGCGTTCCTTCGCGACAAGCCGATCTCGATGATCTGGGGGGTCGGCGAAGCGATGGACCGGTCATTGCGGCGCGACGGGCTTACCACCATCGGCCAGTTGCAGACGATGGACGAGGCCGACCTCATGAAGCGATATAGCCGCATGGGCCAGCGATTGTTCGGCCTCTCACGCGGCATCGACATCCGCACGGTCGATCCGCGCGGCGACATGAAGAGCATATCGGCGGAAACCACGTTCCAACATGATTTGTCGACGCGCGACCAGCTGGTGCCGGTTCTGCGGACATTGAGCGAAAAGGTCGCCCGCCGGCTGAAAGCGACCGAGCTGTCGGCTTCGACGATCGTCCTGAAGATGAAATCCGCGGATTTTCGGACACGCACCCGTAATCGCAAACTCCACGATCCGACCCGTTTGGCCGATCGGATATTCGAAACCGGTCTCGCCCTGATCGAAAAGGAGATCGACGGAACCCGGTTCCGGCTCGTCGGCATCGGCTGCGCGGATTTCAGGCCAGCCGCCCTCGCCGACCCCCACGATCTCGTCGATCCTGGCGCTGCCAAGCGGGCCAAGGCCGAGGCGGCGCTCGATCGCCTGCGCGACCGCTTCGGCCAAGGCTCGATCGAGACCGGCTATACGTTCCGGAAGGCAGCCGATTCCGAAGAACCCCGGCCAGCGCGGCGCCCCGAAAACGACCCGGCTTCCCAAGAGCCCGAGAACGGCTCACGAAAACACACCCGCCCTTCCCCCGCGGGCGACGGCCCCCTCAAACGTCTATAAAAGCTCGACGTCGAGGACCCCTGGCGCCGCCTTGACGGCGCTCGCCATCTGCGGTGAGACGCGGTAGCGACCCGGAAGCATGATCTCGATCTCCCGTTCGCCGCCGTCGCGGACCAGAACGAGCGAGACCTCGCTGTCGCCATCGCCCTGGAGCTGCCCGCGAAAACTTTGCAGCGGCGCGGCGTCGCGCATGAAGACGCGCAGCGACTTCTGCATGCGCACCGCCTCGTCTTCCAGCGACTGAACCCCCTGGACGCGGAACGATATCCCCTCCGGTCGCTCCTCCGCCGACACCGTCACGATCACCGAAGTGCCGGGCTCGAGCATGTCGCGAAAGGCGTAGAGGGCTTCCGAGAACAGCACCACCTCGTACTGGCCGCTAGGGTCCGACAATTGGACGATTCCGAGCTTGCCGCCGCTCCGCGTCTTGCGCTCCTGCCGCGAGGTGACCGTACCAGCGAGCTTACCGGCGCTGGCGCCACGTTTCACGCCGGCGACGACCTCCGCGTGTGTCTGGACCCGCAGCCGCTTCAACGTCGCCTTGTATTCGTCCAGCGGGTGGGCGGACAGGTAGAAGCCGATTGCCTGGAATTCCCGCAACAATTTCTCCGCCGCCATCCACAACGGCGCCGGGTTGAGCCGCAGCGGTTCCGGCCCGTCGCCGGCCGAGCCAAACATATCGTGCTGGCCCGATGTCCGGCCCTCATGGACCCGCAGCGCATAGGAGGCCATCAGTTCGATATTGCCGTTCAACAGCGACCGGTCGTGGCCGAAACAGTCGAGCGCGCCCGCCGCGATGAGGAATTCGAGCGTGCGCTTGTTGACGATCTTAGGATCGATCCGGGCGCAGAAATCCTCCAGCGAGGCGAACCCCTCGTCGCCGCGTCGTTCCACGATGTGCTCGACCGCATGTTCCCCGACGCCCTTGATCGCGGCGAGCGCATAGAAGATACGGTTTTCACCCACCTCAAAGGATTTGTAGGATGTCTGGACGGATGGCGGCACGACCGCGATCCCGAGCCGCATGGCATCCATGCGGAAATCATTGAGCTTTTCGGTGTTGCCCGCGTCGAGGGTCATCGAGGCGGCCAGGAACTCGACCGGATGGTTCGCCTTCAGATAAGCCGTCTGATACGCCACCAAGGCGTAAGCGGCCGCATGACTCTTGTTGAAGCCGTAATCGGCGAACTTGGCCAGCAGGTCGAAGATCATGTTCGCCTGGGCCTTCTCCAGGCCGTTCTTGACTGCGCCCTCGACGAACCGGACGCGCTGCTTGTCCATTTCGGCGCGGATCTTCTTGCCCATCGCGCGGCGCAGGAGGTCGGCTTCGCCAAGCGAGTATCCCGCCAACACCTGCGCGATCTGCATCACCTGTTCCTGATAGATGATGACGCCCTGCGTCTCCTTCAGAATCGGCGCGATCATCGGGTGAATGAAGTCCGGCTCCTCCTCCCCATGCTTGCGGGCGTTGTAGGTCGGGATGTTCTCCATCGGACCCGGCCGATAGAGCGCGACCAAGGCGATGATGTCCTCGAACCGGTCCGGGCGCATACCGATCAGCGCCTTGCGCATACCGACCGATTCCACCTGGAACACACCCACGGTCTCGCCGCGCGTCATCATTTCGTAGCTCTTGGCATCATCGAGCGGGATGGCCGTAAGATCGATCTTGATGCCTTTTCGGGCAATGAGCTCCACCGCCGTCTGCAGCACCGTCAGGGTCTTCAGCCCCAGAAAGTCGAATTTGACGAGGCCCGCCGGCTCGACCCATTTCATATTGTATTGGGTGACCGGCATGTCGGAGCGCGGATCGCGGTACATCGGCACGAGCTGCGACAGCGGCCGATCGCCGATGACGATGCCGGCCGCGTGGGTCGAGGCGTGGCGGTAGAGCCCCTCGAGCTTCAGGGCGATGGAGATCAATCGGTCGACAATCTCTTCCTTTTCCCGCGCTTCCTGCAGCCGCGGTTCCTCGACCAACGCCTGGGCGAGCGTCACCGGGTTGGCGGGGTTCTGCGGCACCAGTTTGCAGAGCTTGTCCACCTGGCCGTAGGACATTTCCAGCACGCGGCCGACGTCGCGCAGCACAGCGCGCGCCTGGAGCGTTCCGAAAGTGATGATCTGACCGACCTGCTCGCGCCCGTATTTCTCCTGAACGTAGCGGATCACCTCCTCGCGCCGCTCCTGGCAGAAATCGATGTCGAAGTCCGGCATCGAGACGCGCTCGGGGTTGAGGAAGCGCTCGAAGAGCAGCGAGAAGCGGAGAGGGTCGAGATCGGTGATAGTCAGGGAATAGGCGACGAGCGAGCCGGCGCCCGACCCGCGACCGGGCCCGACCGGAATCCCCTGCCCCTTGGCCCATTTGATGAAGTCCGAGACGATTAGGAAGTAGCCTGGGAACTTCATGCGCTCAATGATCGACAGCTCGAAATCCAGGCGCTCGCGGTAGCTCGCCTCCGTCTCGCCGGGCGCCAAGCCGTGCGCCGCGAGCCGCTCCTCCAAGCCTTCGACGGCCTGCCGGCGAAGTTCGGCGGTTTCCGCGGCCTCCGCCTCGGCCTGATCAGCGTCGGCGCCAGCGAAACGCGGCAGGATCGGCGCCCGTGTCGTTGGTCGATAGGAACAACGCCGGGCGATCTCGACCGTATTTTGAAGCGCTTCCGGCAAATCGGCGAACAGCACCGCCATTTCGCCCTGCGATTTAAGACTGTGATCCCGCGAAAGCCGACGCCGATCCTCATGGCTGACCAGCCGGTTGCTGGCCACAGCGATCAGCGCGTCATGAGCCTCGAAATCGTCGCGGCCAAAAAAGAACGGCTCGTTGGTCGCCACCAGCGGAAGCGCGAAATCATAGGCCAGCCGAACCGTTCCGGCCTCGACCTTGCGGCTTCGCCCTTCCTGGCGCTGCAGCTCGACATAGAGCCGGTCGCCGAAGATCGCGGATAGACGCTCCAGCCGGGTCCGGGCGATCGCCACCCTATCGGCGGCAAGTGCCGCGCCGATCGGCCCCAGCGGCCCGCCGGTCAAGGCGATCACCCCCTCGGGCCGCTCCGCCAGCCAATCGATCAAGACGTGCGGTTTGGGGTTGTCCGGATGCCCCAGATAAGCCAGCGAAACGATTTCGACGAGATTGGCGAATCCGGCCTCGCTCGCGGCGATCAACACTAGCGGCGCGATCGCCGCCAAATTCCGGTCCTTGCGGCCGCCGCGCTCCTCGGACTCGGTATCGCCGAAGTCGACGTCTAGCTGACATCCGATAATCGGCTGTATGCCGGCCTTCGCGGCCTTCTCGGAAAATTCCAATGCGCCGAACAGGTTGTTCGTGTCGCTGATCCCGATCGCCGGTGTTCCGTCCGTCTTGGCGAACTGGATGATCTGGTCCAGCCGCAACGCGCCTTCCAGCAGCGAAAAGGCGCTGTGGACCCGAAGGTGAATGAATTTCGGATCGCATCCCGTCGGTTCCGTCATGGCCGATCACCCCGTCTTTCCTGGCTTCAGCGCCGAGGCTCGACACAGAATGGAGGACCCGCCCCGTCTCCTCGCAAACCGTGCCGGAGCCGAGCCCCTACGCGTATCGCGTAAGAGGTAACCCAGGCCGTTGGTCGGCGTAAGGCCCGAGCCGTCCGATCCCCAGAAAACGCCGCATTAAACCGCGTGAATCAGAAGACTGAGGCTAAGGACGAATCCCGACACAGCGGCGAGAGACAGCAAATCCTTGGCGAAGGTGATCATAACGCGTTCCTTTTTTGTCCTATGTTCTCTTTATGTTCCTATTCTCGGGGCATTGTCAAGGTGGATGTCGGACGGACCGGTCACACCAGGACCGGCCGTTCGAAACGGCTCCTCCCGCCACCCTATTCCCATTGACCGCCAACCGGCTGCGCTTGTGTTGCGCGTGCGATCGGGTAGCGTGTCCCTTACGAACTTCTTGTCGCAAGGGATCTATGCAATGCGCGCGGTGATGGGATCGATCGTGGTGGGTCTGGCCTGGCTATGGACGGGCATCGCCGAGGCCGGGTCGGTCAATCAGGAGACCAGCTATTTCGCCGTCCGCGGCTCGACGCTTGCCGAGTTGGACGAGGACCTCAACCGGCAGGGTCCCTATGTCGCCGAAACCGGCCTGCGACACCCCGGCGCAACCGAGGTGAAATTCGACGGCAAGGTGACCTACAAGAAGGTGGCCAAAGGTTGTGCGGTTGACCGCGCGGATCTGGGGCTCACGCTGCACATCACCCTGCCGAAATGGACGCCACCCAAGCGGGTCTCGGCGCGCACGGTGCTGGTTTGGCGAACCCTAGAAGCAGACATCAAGCGGCATGAAAATCAACACGCGACCATCGCCAAAACGTGGCTGAAGCGGATGGAGATGGCGGTCAGAAACCTGCGGTCGGAGCGAACCTGCGCCGACATGGAAATGCATGTGAACACGGTCACGCAGCGCTATCTTGCTGGTCACGAGCGGGCTCAGATCGAATTCGACACGATCGAAGGTCGTGAAGTCAATTTCCGGCTCCGGCGCGCCCTGAATCGCAATTTGTGGGGCGAAGCCGGCGGGTAGGATCAAACGAGTGGCGCCGTCTCGGCGACCAAGGGCAGGAAACGAGGACTCGCAAGGCCTTCGGCGTCGCCGGGAGTCCGTCGGGAACCGCCCCTTGCCTATCGGGCTCCGCCCACCCCGAGCTTCTTCTGCAAATTGGTCGACGATGTGGTGTACTGAAACACCACCCGGTCGTCGGGGTGAACGATACGTTTGGCCGCCTGCGTCATCAACGCCGCCTCGTGAAAGCCGGAGAGGATCAGCTTCAACTTGCCAGCGTACCAGTTGATGTCGCCGATGGCGAAAATCCCCGGCTCGGAGGTCTCGAATCTGGCAGTGTCGACGGGGATGAGATTTTCGTGGAGGTTCAGCCCCCAGTTCGCGATCGGTCCCAGCTTCATGGTCAGACCGAAGAACGGCAACATGCGGTCGGCGGTCACTTCGACGTCGCCGTCGGGGCCCTTGACGATGGCGCCTTGCATGACGCCGTCGCGGCCGACGATACTCGTCACCTGCCCCATCTGGAATGTAACCTTACCCTGTTCGCGCAACGCCATCATTTTCGCGACGCTGTCGGGCGCCGCGCGAAACTGGTCGCGTCGGTGGACGAGGGTCAGGCTTTTTACGATCGGCTGCAGGTTCAGCGTCCAATCCAGCGCGGAATCGCCGCCGCCGACGATGAGGACGTCGCGGCCGCGGAACTCGTCCATGCGGCGCACTGAGTAGAAGACGCTGGTTCCTTCATAGGCCTCGATGCCCGGCACAGGCGGCCGCTTGGGCTGGAACGAGCCACCGCCGGCGGCGATGACGACGACTTTGCACTCGAATTCCTCGCCCTCGTCGGTCGTCACCAGATAACCGCCCCCCTCGAGCCGCTCCAGACTGGTCACCATGCGGTTGAAGTGGAACGTCGGGTGAAACGGCTCGATCTGCTGCAGCAGTTTCTCGGTGAGGTCGTGGCCCGAAATCACCGGCCATGCGGGGATGTCGTAGATCGGCTTTTCGGGATAGAGCTCGGCACATTGACCGCCGGGTCGATCGAGAATGTCGATCAGATGGCAATTGAGATCGTAGAGCCCGAGCTCGAATACGGCGAATAGCCCGACCGGGCCGGCCCCGACGATCACCACATCGGTCTTCACGCGCTGCATCGAAACAAGTCTCCGTTGGGCTTATCCCCGCGAAGCGGGACGCGGCGGGCCGTTCAGGCCTGGCGTTCCGGCACGGTCAGAACGAGGCCGTCCAGTTCGTCGCCGATCTTGATCTGGCAGGACAGCCGCGAGTTCGGGCGCACATCGTAAGCGAAGTCGAGCATATCCTCTTCCATAGCCTCGGGCTCGCCGGTCTTTTGCGTCCAGGCGTCGTCCACATAGACGTGGCAGGTCGCGCATGCGCAGGCGCCACCGCATTCCGCTTCGATCCCCGGAACATCGTTCTTGATCGCGTTCTCCATTACCGTGGAGCCGTTCGGCGCATCGATGTCGTAACGGGTCCCATCCGGGGCCACGAAGGTGATCTTTGTCATGCCTGCAACGCTCTGCTCTCGGTTTCACGGATAGGATTGGACCCGCCAACAGACGGGACCAGAAACGTCTGGCAAAGGACCAAGGACGTCCTCGCCATCGCGCGAGCCTTGCCCCGACCGAATGGGCTCCGGCACGATCATGCGTTTGGTTAGGGTTCGGCGCCGACGAAAGTCAACAGGAACACGATGACAGCGCCGATGACGCGAGAGCGGCCGCGTCAGCCGAGCAACGAGCGGACAAATCGTGCTGTTGCATGGAGTTCGGCACGCAAGACCGCCACAGCAGCGTCGTCGAGAGCCGAGCTCTCGAAACGCTGGGCTGCGTCGGCAAGCGGAAAGGCGCCGATATTGCGGGCCGTTCCCTTCAACGCGTGAGCGATAAATCGACACTCGTCTTCGCCAGCGATTTCAAGGCGATGATCGAACAATTCAAGATGCCGCATCAGGAGCCCGAGCACTTCGGTCTCAAGCCCCCGGTTGCCCGACGTCTGACGGGCGAGGTGCACCAGATCGATGGGCCGCCGTCCCGAAGGACATCGGACCGCATCGTCCACCAATTCGATGGCCGAAGTCTCTTCCATCTGCCGTGTTGCCGCTGCCATACTCATTCTCCGAACACGCGATATCCGCGATTCAACCGGCTATCCTGTTCAATCCCGGTTGCATCGCAGCCTCCACCATCGGTAATCAGGGTGGAGATAAGCTTAAATTCTTGGGGAGAATCGGGGCATGTGGCGACCCTGATGGTGCAGTGCGGCTGAAGCGCAACCCTTGTGCTTACGGCCACGATCGAAAATTCTGTGCATTTCTCGCCAGATCGTTAACCTTATGTTTAAACTTGTACCTATCGGGCGGTTTTACGGTTTCTTTCAACGCCGTCGCTAACTAGCATGAAGCATGCGAAACTGCCTGTCAGCCGCCTCCGGTCGACCAGGTATCTGCGCATGCCGCATCGGTCGGGGGCGCTACTCTCTTGCTCCGCCGCGGCAACCGTCGGCGTGACGGGTTCATAGTAACGAGTATTGAGGCGCGACAGCGATGTCCAAGACCAAATCCTTCGACCAGCTCACCGACGACGCGGTCAACGAAATCGAAGAGGCGCTTCGGGTCGATTTCGAGGAACCGGGCAGTTCGGACGATCTGAAGGAGGCGTCAGGTCATCTCGAGGAAAGCGCATCCGTCGATGCGACGAATGTCGAATTTTCGCTCGATGATTTCGAGCGGCAGATCAATGAAACGGCAGGCCGCCTGCGCACTGAAGAAAACGGCGCCCCGTCCGGCGGAGCAAGACGCGCTTCGGTTTCTGACCTGGTCGGCGGCGCCCGGCCGAAAGCTGCGGTGAGCGCGGCTCCCGGCGAGAAAGCAGCCAAGCCGGCGAGTGGCGCGTCGGATTTGACCGCGAAAGCGGCCCGCGAGAGCGGCGTTTATGCCCCCCCTCCACAGGCTGGCGAGCCTGCGCGTACGGGTCCGTCTGCGTCTCGGAGCGCGGAACCGCCCCGCGCCTACGCCCAATCCGCTGCCAACGACGAGCAGCGGCGCACGACCGTCATGGCTCAGGCTTTGCTCGACCGGCGGGCGTCCAAAGCTCCGATATGGATCGCTCTTGCCGTCTCGATTGCCTGGATCGGCTTCATCGGCTTCATGGCCTCGGGTCTTTACGGCATCGATTTCGCCACGCTTTCCAGCGGCCTGGTCAGTCCGGCACGGCAGCGTGACCTGCTCCTGCTGACGGCCGTCGCCATCGTTCCGGTTCTGTTGATCTTCGCCTTCGCCGTCATGATCCGCCGTGCCGCCGATTTGCGCCTGACGAGCCGTTCGCTGGCAGAAGTGGCGCTGCGTCTCGCCGAGCCCGAAACGATCGCGACGGAACGGGTGATGAGTGTTGGCCAGGCGGTTCGCCGCGAGGTCGCCGCCCTCGGAGAGGGCGTCGAGCGCGCGCTGTCACGCACCTCCGATCTGGAAAATATCATCAGCACCGAGGTCAGTGCCCTCGAGCGGGCTTATGCCGACAACGAAGGCAAGATTCGCACGCTCGTCCAGGATCTTGGAACAGAGCGTGAAGCGATGCTGTCGCACGCTGAGCATCTCCGCTCCTCGGTCGTCGGTTCGCATCAGCGACTCGTCGAGGACGTCGACCAGACGTCCGAACACATCCTGCAGCGGATCGAGGAGGCATCCCAGCGTTTCACCAGCCTGCTCGACGAGCGCGGCGAGGCATTTTCCCGCGACCATGTCGCGCGCAGCGAGAATTTCATCGCCATGTTCGAGGAGCGCAGCCGCCTCGCCAGCGAGACCATTGCCGCCAATAGCGAGAGCCTGATGGCCCGGCTGACTGAGGCCGGCGACGCGGCGAGCGAACGCTTGACCGCGACTGGCGACCAAGTCGGACACATGCTGGAAGATCGGACGGCCGCGATCAGGAACCAGTCGTCGGAGCTGCTCGAGCAGCTCGAATCTGTGGGCAATGACATCGAGAGCCGCCTTGTCGCATCGGGCGACGCGGCCTCTGGACTTATGAAATCACGTGGAGAAACGCTCGCGGCGGACAGCGAGAAATTCCTCGCCGATCTCACCAGCCTTCTGGACGACCGTGCGATCGGCATCGCGATGGACGGCGAAACCTTCCTGGCCAGCCTGGATGGCGCGTTCGAGGAGCGGATGCGCGAAATCGGCGAAAAGAACGGCTTGTTCCTCACCAGCCTCACCGACAGCGTCGACTCGCGTAGCCGGAAACTGGACGAAGAATCCGGGCGTTTCCTGGAGGTCCTCGATACCAGCCTCGGCGAACGCACCGAGCGCGCCAGCCAGATTCTCGCCGACGCCAACAGCCGGACCATCGGCGATCTCGACGACCGGATCGCGTCGATCGATCGCACCTTGGCGGACCGCGGCGGTTTGCTGGTCACCAACATCGAACAGCGGGCCGATGCGATCGAGCGTTCGACCGATCGCATCACGGCGGCACTGGAGACGCGCACCAAGGACTTCGCGGGCGCGCTTTCCGAGCGGACAAGGGAGATCGTCGAGGCCTTCCAGTCGGGCCATTCCGATCTGTCGATGAAAGCCAGCGATGCGGTAGCGCTGACGCAGATGGCGCTGGAGGCCCGCACGAGCGAATTGCGTGCCCTCTTTGACGAACGTGTGGCGGGTTTCGACGGCCTGATGGAAGAACGGACAGGCAAACTCGCCGGCACCATCGACGATCGCTTGTTGGCTTTCGATCTGGCCAGTGACAGCCGCGTCGACAATATCGCGCAGCGGGCTGACGAGATGGACGCTGCCCTGGAGCGGACGGCGGAGCGTCTCGAGACCTTGCTCGAACAACGCCGCGCCGAGATCGAGACCTCGATCGAACGCGGGGCGGAAGGCGTCCGTGCGGCGTTCGAAGGTCGAGCAAGCGCACTCGAAGAGACCATTGCATCTCACGGCGAGAATCTCGACGCATCCTTCGCTTTTGCGCAGCAGAGCCTGCTCGGCAACCTCGAAGAGCGGGGATCCAGCCTCACGGCCGCCATCGAGGAAACCGTTGCTCGCATGGAAGACCTCATCGGTGCGAGTGAGGGTGCCCTGGCCAAGGGTCTCGACGAACGCATCGAGACGATCGCCAGTCTGCTATCCGATCGGGTCGGCCATATCCACGACTCGCTCGCGTCGGAATCGGCCCGCTTCATTGGCGGCCTCGAACACCAGGCTGGACGCCTGATCAACGATATCGACGAACGCTCCAACGCGCTCAGCACGGGTCTCCAAGACCGGATGGTGGCCAGCCGGACAGATTTCGACGCGTCGAAAGACGAACTCCTGGCTGGGCTCGATAACGGACATCAAGTTATTCGTACGACGCTCGACGAACGAACGAGCCTGCTGCGGTCGGTTTCGCAAGAGAGCCACAGCGCCCTTCTGGCCGCGCTCGACGAAAGAATTGCCAGCATCTCCGGCGGCTTCGACGACGCCGTGCGCCGTGTTGCCGACGAGCTCTCCGAGCGCGTCCAGTTGCTCAGAACCGTCATCGAGGATTCGCGTCTTGCGATCGTTGGGGACGTCGACAGAAACACCGAGCGTCTGCGCGGCGAGATGGATGAGCGGACCGAGGACTTTGGAAATCGGATCGCCGTCAGTGCGGGGTCTCAGCTCGCGGCAATCGAGAGCGCCTTGTCCATCGTGGTCGAGGGTCTCGATGAAAGGACCGCGCAGCTGCAAAACGCCGCGGACGGGGTCGCGACCTCTCTGCGCGACGAACTCGACGGCCGCTTCGAGACCATTCGCTCCGTCATGGCGGACGGTCGCGAGACGTTAATCGGTGATCTGGACGGGCGGACCCGCATCATCACCGACGAAATCGGCGATCGGGTAATGCGCGTCGGCGAAGGGCTGGATGCCCGGACGGCGGCGCTGCGAGGCATCGTCGAGGAGGCGCGCACCATTCTGGTCGATGGTCTCGACGAGCGAATGGCGGCGATTCACGCCATTGTCGACGGCTCGCAGGGATCGCTCCTGTCCGGTCTCGACGAGCGCACTGCTCGGATCGGCGAGGAATTCGATTCCGGCCGCGCGTCGATCGCCGCGGCGATCGAGGACCGCGTCAAAGGGATCAGCGATGCGCTGTTCGACGCCGATCTGCGCCTCGCTTCAGTCCTTGAGGAGCGTCGCGATAGCCTCGCCGCGGTCGTTGAGGAGGCCGCCCGCTCCGCCGCCGCGACGCTCGGCGACCGAGCCGACGACGTCCGCCGCGCCATTGAGCAAAGTGTCGGTGACGTATCGTCGTCCTTGGAGCATCGGCGTAACGATCTCGTTTCGGCATTGGAAATCGGTTCGACCACCCTCACCGGCGCGCTGGACGAGCGGACCGAGGCGATCTCCGCCGCACTTGAGCGGGGGCTCGGCAATGTCGAGCGTACATTGAACAATCGCGCGGCAATGATCGCTGAATCGTTGCGGCAGACGGTGACAGCGGCGACCACTGCGTTGAGCGAGGAAACGGGTCGTGCCCGCGAAAGCCTCGAAGCCGAAGGCAGCAAGATTTCCGCAAGCGTCGCCAGCATCGATCGTATGTTCCTCGCGTCCGGAGAAGAGGCCCGCGTCAAGATCGCCGGCGAAGCCGATCGACTTGCCGAGCGCCTCGGCGCCCTGGCCGATGATCTGGCGACCCGCTCGGCCGAGGCCAGCGCCACCCTCGTCGGCGAAGGCGGCCGGATCGCCGAAAACATCGGCGGTGCGGCGGAGGTCATCCGTTCGCTGTCGGAGCAGTCGCGCACGCGGTTCGCCAGCGAGGCGGACGAACTCGCCAGGACGATAGCCGACCTGTCGGGACGCCTGCGCGAAGAGGGACAGGGCGTGCGCGAGGAACTCGCCGGACAGCGTCTGGCCCTCGTCGACAGCTTGGCCGGGATCACCACGTCGGTCGAGAGCCAGCTGGCCCGCAACACAGAGAGCTTCGCGGCCCAGATCGGCGAGGCCAGCGAGCGGATTCGCTCGGCGGGTGACGAAAGCCGCGACCGGTTTGTCACCGATGCCGGTGAGATCGCGAGCCAGGTCGAAAGCGCCTCCGCCACGATGCGTGAAATGACCGACGCCGCGACAGTCGCGCTGCGCGAAAACACGGAAGGCTTTGCACGCCGGCTGTCCGGCACCTCCTACCAGCTGCGTACGGAGACGGACCGCGTGGCGGGAAGCCTCGAAGAGCGTTCGCAGCGCTTCGCCGAGGAACTTGCCGGCGTTTCGGAGCGCTTGTCCGAAATGTTGAGCGCGAACACGCTCAGCAGCGAACTCTCCGGCGCAACCGAGCTGATCCGTAGCGAACTCGCCAATGCCTCGCAGTCGATGCGTGACGGCGTCATGGAGGTTGCTTCGCAACTGCGCGGCGACGTCACGGACGCCTCGCAAAGCCTGCTTCGCGACGCCGACGGCGCCCGAGAGGAAATGATGGTTCGGGGCCGCGAACTGGCCGACCATCTCGCCTCGATCTCGAGCGCGATCCGGATCGAGACCGAGCGCGCCCGCGAGCAACTTCTGGAAAGCGCCGGAACGGTTGGCGAAGACCTGTCGAACAGGATGAGTCAATCCGAGCAGGCCATCGCGACCCGCGCCCGGATGATGGGCGAGGAACTCGATGCCAAGACCCGCGATCTGACCACGCTGTTGAGCGCGCGCACTGCCGATATCTCGCGCATTCTCGACGAAGAGGCCCGGCCGATGTTCGATCGCCTCGGCGAGAACGGATCCGAGTTCGCTCAATTGCTCGAACATAGCACCCGTGATGCCTCCGAGCGTCTTCGGGCCGAGAACGCCGCCCTCGTCGCCGCGCTCGGCCGGCGGGCCAGCGAAACGATCGACAGTCTCAATCAGTCCTCCAACGAGATTCTTGGCGCGCTTGACGAGAAGACGGCGACCGCGGTCGGCGTCGTCGCGGATATGCGCGATCAGCTACAGCGCGAGGTCGGCTCCCTGATCAGCCGCCTGTCGCAGACGAGCGGTTCGCTGCGCGGGCTCGTCGAGGAAACCGCGAGCAATCTCGGCGCCATCGACGCGACCTTGCAGGAGACGGGGACGCGCTTCACCCAGGGCGCCGAACAGGCCTCCAATTCGATCTCGCTGTCCTCGCGCCTTCTGGAAAGCAATGTCGAGCGTCTCGACAAGCTGTCGATGACAGCCTTCTCCAAGGTCGCCAGCATCGCCGATCGGTTCCAGGAGCACGGAGCCGTGCTCGCCGAGGCCGTGCAACTCATCGATACGAGCGAGGCCACTCTGCGCTCCACCCTGGAGGGTGGACATGGCGGCATCGAAGAGCTCTCAGCCGGGCTGGTAAAGCGCTCCGAGGAAATCGGCGCGCTGATGCGTTCCTTCGAAGAGGTCATGGACGGCCTGTTCGATCGGACCGAACAGCGCTCCCGTCTGATCTCGACGCGGCTCTCTTCCGAGGTGGGCGAGACGCTCGGAGAGGCGGATCGCAAGATGCAAGGAGCAGAAGAGAGATCTCGCGCCACGGCCGAGGCCATGCGCGATGCAGTCCAGTCGGTGATCGAGGACGCGAGCCAGCGTTTCGAAGGCGCGACCGAGGAAATGCGCCGCACTGCCGTCGAGATTCGCCAGGAGCTCGAAGCAGCCCGGAGCGAGATCAAACGCGGTGTGGTCGAATTGCCGGAGGAAACACGCACGAGCACCGAGGCGATGCGGCGGGCGGTCTCGGACCAGATCCGGGCGCTGCGCGACCTTTCCGAAGTCGTCTCGCAATCCGGCCGCGCATTCGACGTGTCGAGCCGCGACGCGGCGCCAACGCGGTCCGCTGCGGCGGCTCCGCAACCGGCCAGCGCAAAGCGCCGGGCGGAACCGCAGGCGACGCAACCCTCCTCAGAAGCCGAGCTGACGGAAGCGCAGGAACGGGACGTCGAGGAGCAGATCGCAGCATCCTTCATGACCGACGGTAATCTGGCGCGGGACCTGCGCGGCTCGAACTTCGATGCGCCAAGCCGCACGGGTCCCACATCGGCGAAGTCGGTCGAGATGCGCTCGGCCGAGACGCGCCCCGGCGGCGACCAATCGTCGCCGATGCGCACGCCAGCACAATCAGGCGAGACAGCAGCCCCTCCTGAGGCGGGCGGCCGTTCGGGCGGCTGGGTGTCGGACCTTCTGCGCCGGGCCTCGCGCGACGAGGAACAGGACGGAAGTTCCGCGTTGAACGCAGACGAACAGCAGTCGGCAACGCGTTCGACGAAAGCCGCCCGCTCGCCGGACTCGGTGATGGACTCGCTGAATTCGCTGTCCGTCGACATCGCACGGGCCATCGACCACAAGGCATCGGTCGAGTTGTGGGACCGCTATCGCAGCGGCGAACGCAACGTCTTCACCCGCCGCCTCTATACGATGAAGGGACAGCAGACCTTCGACGAGATCCGTCGCAAATATCAGCGCGACAGCGAGTTCAAAAAGGCCGTGGATCGCTATCTCTCGGACTTCGAGAGCTTGCTCGGCGATATCGCGAAGAAGGATCCGGAGAACAACCTCACAAGGACCTATCTCACGTCGGACACCGGCAAGGTCTACACCATGCTGGCCCATGCTTCGGGCCGGTTCGACGGCTGATCGAGGCGAATGAGCGGACGTTCCGACCGTCCGACCTGACCATGCCGATCGATAAAATCGGCATGGTCGAACCTGGCGGCGGCGTCTCCCGCGATCGACGGCTTGGGGATCGGATGGAGACACCCCCTTCCTGTCATGGGAACAACCGGCAAAATCCCAGCGGTTGTAACATGGCGTCTCCGGTGAAGGCGTGTCAGGGACCGCCATCGGCCTGAAGACGAGCCAAGCAGAGCGCCGTGCATCCATTCGGACGCACAACGACGTTCCAACCTTTTGATCGAGCATCGGAATGATCCGAAAATCGGATTCCACTTTTTGGTCCGAGGCTCTGACAGGCGGTGCCCCGGCCTGCCGCTGACAAGCAGGAGGAATTCCCCATGCCCGGCCTCTCGCCGCTAAGCCGCCTGTCCGGCCGCCTCAGCTTTCGCGCGGCCGAGCGGACAGCCGCCGCGATCAGCCGGGTTGAAGCCTTGAGCGACGAAACAGCGGGAAAAATCTTCACCCGCTTCGACGCGGCAAGGGTGATGCGCGCGGCAGAAGCGCTTGATCGCGACCCTACCCGGCGACAAGGCCCCATCGCAGGCCTGACCGTCTCAATCAAGGATCTCTTCGACGAGGCTGGCGAGATCACCACGGCGGCTTCCATCTATCTGGCCGATCGGGCGCCGGCCGAGGCGGACGCAGCGGCGGTGGCAAGACTGACAGCGGCGGGCGCCATTCCCTTCGGCCGCACCACCATGTCGGAATTCGCCTATTCCGGCGTCGGGCTCAATCCGCATTTCGGCACTCCGGGCAATAGCCACGACCCGTCGCGGATACCCGGCGGATCGACGTCGGGCGGCGCGCTCAGCGTGGCTCTTGGCCTCGCCGATGTGGCGCTCGGATCTGACACTGGCGGCTCCGTGCGCATTCCCGCCGCCTTCAACGGGCTGGCCGGATTCAAGCCAACCCAGATGAAGGTTCCGCTCGACGGCGCCTTCCCGCTGTCGCAGTCCTACGACAGTGTCGGGCCCCTCGCGAGAGACATTCGAACCTGTGCCGGCGTCCATGCCGTCCTTAGTGGCGAGATACCGCCAGCCTCGCCAGGACGAGCAGCCAGTGGTCTGCGGATCGGCGTCGTCCGCACGGTTCTCACAGAGGGACTCGACGAGCAGGTCGCCGCCGACTTCGCGTCCGTCCTCCAGGCGCTGGCCGACAACGACGTCGAGCTGGTCGACGTCGAGTTTCCGACCCTCGCCAAGGCGGGAGCGATCAATCGGGTGATCGTCGGCTCGGAAGCGCACCGCGTCCACGCCGATCATCTCGATGCGCTGGAGACGGTCGGCGATCCGCGGGTGCTCAGGCGGATCATGACGGCGGCGGGTTTCTCGTCCGGCGAGGAAGAACAGGCGCGGGTTGAGCGATCCGCCGCGCAAGCCGCATTCGTCGGTCTCGCGGCGGATTTCGACGCCTTCATCGCCCCGACGATTCCGATCGTTCCGCCGCTGATCGCGGAGGTGGAGGCCGATTACGATCGGCTCAACGCCTTGGTTCTGCGAAATCCGTCGACGGTCAATTGTCTCGATGGTTGCGCCGCGACGATCCCGATGCACGCCGCCGGATCACTGCCGACGGGTCTTATGGTTTTCGGCCCCGGTGGAGCGGATTGGGATATCCTCGCGATCGCCCAATGTTTCGGACCTTTCGCCGGATGTCGAAGGATCAGTTGACGAACTGCGGCATCAAAAGGCGCGGCAGCCAGAGGGTGATGGAGGGGAAAAGAACGACCAGCACCAGGATGGTCAGCATCGGCAGCAGGATGAATGCCACGTCACGCATCGCCGCCTTCACCGGAATCCCGCCGATCGAACAGGAGATCAGCAGGCAAAGCCCGTAGGGCGGAGTCACCAGGCCGAATGCCAGGCTGATGATGCCGATCATGGCAAAGTGAATCGGATGCATCCCCACTTCCTGGGTCACCGGATAAAGCACTGTGCCCAGGATGATGATCGCCGGTATGGCGTCGATGAAGCAGCCGATGATCAGGAATGCGATCGCGACGGCGAAACCCATTTCGACGATTCCCAGATCCAGGACCTGCACATAGCCGACCAGGGCCGCGGGAATCTTGAAATAGGCAAGCGTCCAGCCGAACGCGCTCGCGGTGCCGATGCAGAACAGGGCGATCGCCGCGAACCGGCCGGTATCGTAGAAGACATGGGCGACTTCGCGCAGACCGACCGCGCGGTACACGATCAGGCCGAGCACAAGGGCATAGAGCGCCGCGACGACTGACGCCTCGGTCGGCGTGAACAGACCGCCGACGATGCCGCCGACGATGATGACCGGCGTCAGCAGCGCCAGAAGGGCCCCCACCAGAGCACCGGCAAATTCACCAAGCGTCGCGCGGCCGTGTGGTTGCATGCCATGTCGGCGGGCATAGACGTAGACCGCGACCATCATCGCCAGCCCGATCAGGATGCCGGGCAGGATGCCAGCGACGAAGAGTCCGCCGATCGACACCGACATCAAGCCGCCCCAGACGACCATCAGGATCGACGGGGGAATGATGACGCCCATCACCGACGAACAGGCCGTGACCGCCACCGAGAAGGACGCGGAGAAACCCTCCTTCTTCATTTGCGGAATCAGCAGCGACCCGATTCCCGCCGCATCCGCCGTCGAACTCCCGGAAATACCCGCGAAAAACATCGAGACGACCACGTTGACGTGGCCGAGCCCTCCCGGCAGATGGCCGACCATCGCGCGGGCCAGGCGGATCAGCCTGTCGGTAATCCCGGCCGCGTTCATCAAATTGGCGGCGAGCAGAAAGAACGGCACAGCCAGAAGGACGAAGGAATTGTAGGAGCGGAACATCTCCTGCAGCACGAGGACAGGCGTCAGGCGAGGCTCGATGAAGAAAACCGGGATGCAGGCAAGCGCTAAGGCGAACGCGACCGGCACGCGCAGAATGATGAGAAGAAACAGAAGACCGAACAAAATGCTCGCGACGGTGCCCGGCGTCATGCCGCGTTACCTCTGGCGACGGCGATCTCCTTGACGATCTTTTCGATCACGAAGAGCGTCGTTACCACTCCGGTTAAAGGCCAGGCGACGAAGATCCAGTTCATCGGCAAGGCCGCGATTTCCGACTTCTGGTACCAGCCAAACAGTATGAAGTCCCAGCCATACCAGATGAAGATCAGGGCGACCGCGAGGATCATGAGCTGGACGAAAATGCGTTTGGCCGCCTCGACCTTGGCGTTGGCGGACACCGGAAGCACTTCCAGGTCGAAATGGGTACCGTCCCGCACGGCGCACATGGCACCGACCATGATCATCCAGACGAAGCAGAACCGCGCGATTTCCTCGGTCCAGATGTAGCGCGGGACGATCCCGGTGAAACGGGATATGATCTGCGCCGTGACCGGGACCAGCAGACCGGCGATGAGCAGTCCCAGCGCTAGCCTAAGCACGAGGTGGATGGCGTCGAGGACGCGAGTCATGACTGTCCTGTGGGCTGAAACGACAAGGGCCTGTGGTGGCGGAACCGCGCCGGAGCGGGCCATGGCTCGGCCCCGGCGCAGTTCATCCGGTTATGGTCACTTAACGTTCTGTATGGCCTTCAGGACGTCCGTCGCGCCGAGTTCGGCGGCATACTCCTCCAACACCGGTTTGGCCGCCTCCAGCATCTTGTCGCGTTCGGTGAATTCGTGGGTCTTGATCCAACCCTTGTCGACCATCGCCTGCAGCTTCTTGGAATCCTCGCCGCTCTCGATATCGCGCCCGAATTTGCCAGCCTCCGCGCCTGCCTCGTCGATACATCCCTGGAGTTTCTCAGGCAGCCCCTGATAGGTCTTGTTGGAGATGAACAGCGGACGGATGGTGATCGCATGCTTGGTCAAAGCGAGATCGGGTCCGACCTCGTAGAACTTCATCTGCTCGACGCCGGCCGCTTCGTTCTCGGCGGCGTCGATCACGCCGGTCTGGATGGCGTTGTAGACCTCGTTGTAAGCAATGACCGTGGGTGCGGCGCCCAGCGCGTCGAAGACGCTGGTCCAGATCGGCGCGCCCTGCATGCGGATCGGCAGGTCCTTGAGCTCCGACATGTTGGACACCGGCTTGTTGGCAAAGACGTTGCGTGTGCCACCGCCGGCATAGCCGAGCAGACGAATGTCGGCCTTTTCGAGGATGTCGTCGGCGATGGGCTTCAGCAAATCCTGCTCAAGCACCTTGTTCCAGTGTTCCTCGTCGCGAAACAGGAACGGCATGTCCATCAGCGGCGCCATGTTCGAGAAGGTCGAGATATGGGCGGGAGATGCCACGGCATAATCGACCGACAAGCCCTGGTTCATATAGGCGACGTAGTCCTTCTCCAGCCCCAGTTCGGAATTCAGGTGCATCTCGAACTCAACCGGCTCGTCGGTGTAGCAGGCTTTTACGAGTTCCTCGAACTTGCGCATGGTCTTGGTGAAGGCATGGTTCTCGTCGAACTGGCTGGCCCCGATCAGCTTGATCTGGGCGACGGCCGGGGCCGTGGCACCGAGCGTCGCAGCACCTGTGGTGACCGCAAGCGCGACGGCTGTTCTTCTTAATAATTCGAAGCCGCTCATTTTTGTCCCTCCCGTTTGACGGTACCTGACCAAAGATCCATTCGCCGTCGTTGCTGCTGCGATGCAATATTTCTCTGCATCGTCTTTCTTGCGGCTACTATATCGGAGAGCTTCGTAGGGTCAACGTGGACCGTCTCCGCTTCCGTGCCTCCGCTGCCCCATCGAAGATCCGTGCCGCGACGGCTTCTCGGGATTATTTCATCGCCCCGCGTCCACTCCACCCGACGAGTGCTTGATGCAAATCAAGGCACTTGCGGACCCGTCGGAGCGACATCTCACCAGGATGCAGCGGTGGAGCTTGGCGACGGTGGAGTTACGCGCGCGTCGTCCGGCTTGGCGGTCTTCGCGACGTTCGATGGCGCGCACCGGCAGGCCCACGAGGGTGTCACGATGAGCGACGCGCAAGGTGCACCAGGTGATGACACGAGCCTGCGGGTCGAGGACTTCGACGCGGCGATTTTCGATCTCGACGGTGTGGTCACGCGGACCGCTCGCGTCCACGCGGCAGCGTGGAAACGCCTGTTCGACGAATATCTAAGTCAGCGGGCCGAACGAGAGGGAAAACCGTTCCGTCCATTTCTCGACAGCGATTATCAACTCTATGTCGACGGCAAGCCGCGCTCCCAGGGAATCGTCAGCTTTCTGGAATCGCGCGGCATCGCGCTTCCCCGGGGAACGCCCAGCGACCCGCCCGATCGCGCGACGATCTACGGACTTGGCAACCTCAAGAACCGGTATTTCCGAGAAAGCCTCGAACAGAATGGTGTCGAAGCCTACGACAGCACCGTGGCATTGATCCGGACATTGCGTGGTCACGGCATCAGAACGGCGCTCGTCTCATCGAGCCGCAATGCCCGCGCCATACTGGCCGTCGCCGATCTCACCACTCTCTTCGATGTCTGCATCGACGGCACCGACGCCCCGCGCCTCGAATTGAAAGGCAAGCCGCAGCCCGACATCTTCCTCGCCGCCGCCGAAGCGCTTGGCGTTCCACGCGAACGGGCTGCCGTTTTCGAAGATGCGATCAGCGGCGTCCAGGCCGGTCGCGCCGGCGGCTTCGGCCTGGTTGTCGGGGTCGACCGGGCGGGTCAGGCAGCGGCCCTGCGCAAGGCCGGCGCCGACCTGGTCGTAGCCGACCTCGCCGCGTTGCATCTGCTGCCCCCCACGCCACCGGCCGGGCCGGCATCAATGGAGCGGCGCGATGGCCGATAGCCGCTGGACGCTCGTCTACGAAGGCTTCGCGCCGGAGCAGGAAGGTCTCCGCGAGGCACTTTGTACGCTCGGCAACGGCTATTTCGCGACACGCGGCGCGGCCGAGGAGAGCACAGCCGACGACGTCCACTATCCCGGCACCTATCTTGCCGGCGGCTACAATCGCTTGTCCACCGACATCGCCGGTCGCGTGGTCGAGAACGAAGATCTCGTCAATCTGCCGAACTGGTTGCCGCTGCGTTTTCGCCCCGAGGACGGTGACTGGATCAACCTGCGGCGTGTCGAAATCCTCGCCTACCGGCAAGAGCTCGATCTTGGCAGTGGCGTACTCGAACGGCAGATGCGTATCCGCGACGACCATGGCCGCGAGACGTCCCTCCTCAGCCGCAGGCTGGTCCACATGGGACGACCGCATCTCGCGGCGATCACGATCACGTTGCGCCCGGAGAACTGGTCAGGCCAGCTTGTCGTGCGGACCGCCCTCGACGGACGCGTCATCAATGGCGGCGTCGAGCGCTACGGCCAACTCGCCAGCAAACACCTCGTGCCGCTTGAGACGCAAGTGCTGGAAGATGACGGTATCCTGCTCACCGCCGAGACGAGCCAGTCACGCCTGCGGATCGCGGAAGCGGCGCGCACACGGATTTACGCGGGCGACGATCCGCTCACCGTCGCGTGCGAGAACCACGAGGAAGAGGACTATGTCGGACAGGAACTGAGATTCGCTGTCGCGGAAGGAATATCCGTCACGATCGAGAAGACAGTGGCGGTCTTCACCTCGCGGGACCGTGCGATTTCCGAGCCGCGCCAGGCGGCGATCGAGGCGCTTGAACAAGCCGAGCGCGTCGACGTGCTTCTGGACTCTCACAGGCATGCATGGCGTGCGCTATGGAACCGCTGCGACATCGCCATCGAGCAGGGCTCGCGCACGCAGATGATCCTGCGGCTGCATGTCTTCCATCTTCTGCAGACGGTCTCTCCCAACACGATCGATCTCGATGCCGGTGTGCCGGCGCGCGGTTTGCACGGCGAAGCGTATCGGGGACATATTTTCTGGGACGAGCTGTTCATCCTGCCGTACCTGAACTTTCACCTGCCGGAAATCAGTCGGGCGCTTCTGCTCTATCGTTATCGGCGGCTGCCCGAGGCCCGCCGGCTGGCGCGGGAGGCGGGTCACCACGGCGCCATGTATCCCTGGCAAAGCGGCTCGAGCGGGCGTGAGGAAAGCCAGGCCCTGCATGTCAACCCGCGTTCCGGGCGCTGGACATCCGACAACACCCATCTGCAGCGCCATGTCAGCGCCGCCGTGGCGTGCAATGTCTGGCGCTACTGGCAGACGACCGGGGATCTTGCATTCCTGTCCTGGTACGGCGCCGAGATGCTGATCGAAATCGCCCGCTTTTGGGCGAGCATCGCGAGCTACGACGAAGCCTCCGGCCGCTACCAGATCGGCGGCGTGATGGGACCGGACGAATTCCACGACCGCTATCCGTGGCAAGAAACGCCCGGCCTCGACAACAACGCCTACACCAATGTGATGGCGGTCTGGGTTCTACGCCGCGCCGCGGAGGTTCTCGATCACGTCGGCGTCGAACGCCGTCGCGAACTCGAAAGCCTGCTTGGGCTGACAACCGACGAAACCACTCACTGGGACGACATCGCCCGCAAGATGCGGCTGGTGTTCCTCAAGGACGGGATTATCGCCCAGTTCGAAGGCTACGAGCGACTGGAGGAACTCGATTGGGAAGCCTATCGCGAGAAATATTCCGACATCCACCGGCTCGACCGAATCCTGGAAGCGGAGGGAGATACCGTCAACCGCTACAAGGCCTCGAAGCAGCCGGACGTCCTGATGCTTTTCTACGTGTTCTCTTACGACGAACTTCGCGAATTGATTACGTCGCTCGGCTATGCGTTCGAGCCGGACGCGATCCAGAAGAACATCGACTACTACCTCCGGCGCACATCGGACGGCTCGACGCTGAGCCGGGTTGTTCAATCCTGGGTTCTCGCCCGCGGCGACCGGAGCCGATCCTGGGATCTCTTCGTGACGGCCCTCGAAAGCGATATCTCCGACATTCAGGGCGGCACGACCGCCGAGGGTATCCATCTCGGTGCAATGGCCGGCACGGTCGACCTCGTCGAGCGCGGCCAGACGGCGCTGGAATTTCGCGACGACACGCTGTGGATCAGCCCATGCTTGCCGACGAAGCTGCAGCGCCTGCGCCTGAAGCTGCTCTATCAGGGCGACTGGCTCTATCTCGATGTCGGCTGCGACAGACTGACCGTCTCCGCGCCGCATGGATGGAAAGGTCCGGGGGAAATCGGCGTCCGCAACCAAGTGTATCCCTTCGCCGCCGGTGCCGTTCTGGAATTTTGCTGCGAAGTCGCCCATGGCGGCTGGCGGCCGGTATCGCTGTCACTGGACGGGCACCCGGCAGACGATCGCCCCGCGAATGGCGCGGACACGCCGGAGGGGTCTGGAGACGCGCCTTGATGAGAAGACCGCCGTCGCACCGCCGGCGAATCGGGTGCCGGCGCGAGCGTAAAGGAGAGTATCGGCGTTCTATGTAATCGGTAGCGACGCGATTGACTCGGCCCGTGCCCGGCTCGCTCCGCCATGGGAAGGAAACCGAGTCTCGCCAACCTCCGCGGATGACGGAGCGATGGCAACGCCCAAGTCATCGTCGGCTCACGCCAACGAAGGATTCAAATCTGGAGATTCAATGAGGAAGGCTGGTGCGGTCGAGAAGACTCGAACTTCCACGGGTTGCCCCACAGCGACCTCAACGCTGCGCGTCTACCAATTCCGCCACGACCGCACGCCGTGTCCACCAAGGGCGCGAGGCCGTCGGTGGCGGGCATGTAACAAGACTTCCCCGGTCGCACAAGGGCTATTCGGACGATCCCGGTCGGCATTCTCCTCAAGCGCGCGCGGCCATCGCTTTTCGACGGCGCTCGGACCGGCTAAGTACTCTCCATGACAGCGACGATCGAGACAGCGATGAACGGCACCCGCCTATCGACCGTGGCCGAGCGCTTCCCGGCGCGGCCCGGTTCGGCGCCGGTGGCGTGGCACGTCATCGACGGCCCGACCCCCTACCCCGAGGCTCTGGCGATGATGGAAGCCCGGGTCGCGGAGATCACATCCGGAACGGCGCCTGAAACGGTGATTCTCCTGGAGCATCCGCCGCTCTATACGGCCGGCACCGGCGCCCGCGCCGAAGACCTCGTCGATTCGACCCGGTTCCCGGTGTTCGCTGCGGGGCGCGGCGGCGAATACACCTATCACGGCCCCGGCCAGCGGGTGGCCTATGTGCTGCTGGACCTGAAACGCCGGCGCGAGGACGTGCGCGCCTTCGTGGCGGCGCTGGAGGCCTGGATCATCGCGACGCTCGGCGAATTCCAGATCAAGGGCGAAAGGCGTGAAGACCGCGTCGGGGTCTGGGTGCGGCGGCCGGAGCGCCCGACCATGACCGACGACAGCATTACCGAAGACAAGATCGCGGCGATCGGCATCCGCGTCCGCCGCTGGGTGACCTTTCACGGCATCTCGTTCAACGTCGACCCGGATCTGGAGCATTTCTCCGGCATCGTGCCCTGCGGCATTCGCGGCCATGGCGTGACGAGCCTTGCCGATCTCGGCATCCTGGTGCCGATGCAAGAGGTCGACAGCCTGTTACGCCGGCAGTTCGAGGCCGTGTTCGGCCCGACAACGGACGCGACCGGTTAAACCGTCGGTCTGACCTCGAAATCGCTACTGAGACGCTCCTCGGTCTCGGATTGTTCGACCGTCGACACCGAAGCGCCGGCCGGCCCGGTCCACAGCGCCGCCAGCATTTCTTCGACCACGTCCGCCGGCCCGGCCAACACCGCCTCGACATCGCCGGATCGGCGGTTGCGCACCCAGCCGGAAAGCCCCCGCGTCACCGCTTCGCCCTGGCACCATGCGCGGTAGCCGACACCCTGCACCTGGCCCCGTACCAGACAATGGATCGCGGTGGTCATTGGAACTCCATGATCACTGCGTCGACCGCCAGGCTGTCCCCGGCCGCCGCCTTGAGGCTCGCCACGGTCAGATCGCGCTCGGCCCGCAGGATGTTCTCCATCTTCATCGCCTCGACGATCGCGAGCGTGTCGCCGGCCTTGACCTCCTGCCCCTCCTCCACCGCGATCGACACGACGAGGCCTGGCATCGGACACAGCAGCATCTTCGAGGTGTCCGGCGGAAGCTTCACCGGCATCAGCTTCTCGAGTTCGGCGATCATCGGCGACATCACCTTGGCCTCGAGCCATAGTCCGTCGAGAAACAGGGCCATCCCGTTCTGCCGCGAACGAATTTGCGCGGTCCGCTTTTCCCCGTCGATCGAACCCGACCAAGGGGATATGCCGGGCCGATGATCTGTCGAGACGGTAAAGGTTTGACCATCGACGGTCATTCGATAGAGGACGTCGCCGCCCTCCCCGGTCATCGTCCGCGCCACGTCGACCGCCAGATAATCCCCATCGACCTTCACCACCCAGGCAGGCGGCAGCGCGCCTGAATGCTCACGCAGCCGGTCGATATGATGATCGAGCCGCTGCTTGCGGGCGATCTCGATCGTCGTGGCGATCAGCGCCGCCATGCGCCTGGTTTCGTCCGACGCCGCCGGCCGCTCGAAGCCGTCCGGGTATTCCTGGTCGATGAAGGCCGTCGAGATTCGCCCCTCGCGCCAGCGCGGGTGGACCATCAGGGCGGCGAGGAACGGAATGTTATGCTCGATCCCCTCGATCTCGAACCGCCCGAGTGCGTCGCGCATCGCGTCGATCGCGGCCTCGCGCGTGTCGGCGTGGGTGCAGAGCTTGGCGATCATCGGGTCGTAGAACATCGAGATCTCGGAGCCCTCCGTCACGCCAGTGTCGTTGCGCACGGTGGCCTCGCCAAGCGGGCCTTCGGCGGGCGGACGATAGCGCGTGAGCCGGCCGATCGATGGCAGGAAGCCCCGAAACGGGTCCTCGGCATAGATGCGGCTCTCGACCGCCCAGCCCTTGAGTTGGATGTCATCCTGCCGAAGCCTGAGTGGCTCACCCGCCGCCACCCGGATCATCTCCTCGACGAGGTCGACGCCGGTGACGAGTTCGGTCACCGGGTGTTCGACCTGCAGCCGCGTGTTCATCTCCAGAAAGTAGAAGTTCCGATCCTTGTCGACGATGAATTCGACGGTGCCGGCGCTCTGGTAGTCGACGGCCTTGGCCAGCGCCACTGCCTGCTCGCCCATCGCCGTGCGGGTTTTCGCATCGAGGAAGGGCGACGGCGCCTCCTCGACGACCTTCTGGTTGCGCCGCTGGATGGAGCATTCCCGTTCGCCCAGATGAACGGCGTTGCCGTGGGCGTCGGCCAGCACCTGGATCTCGATATGGCGGGGCTCGACGACGAACTTTTCGACGAACACCCGATCGTCCCCGAAGGACGAGCGCGCTTCGGACCGGGCGCGGTCGAAGCCGTCGCGGCATTCCTTCTCGTCGAAGGCGATGCGCATACCCTTGCCGCCGCCGCCGGCCGAGGCCTTGATCATCACCGGATAGCCGATCTCGGCGGCGATCCTTGTCGCCTCGTCGGCATCCTCGATGATGCCGAGATGGCCGGGGACGATGCTGACGCCCGCCTTCTGGGCGAATAGCTTCGATTCGATCTTGTCGCCCATGGCGCGGATCGCCTTCGGCTTCGGCCCGATGAAGACGATGCCGTTGTCTTCCAGCAATTCGCAGAAGGCGGCGCGTTCGGACAAGAAGCCGTAGCCCGGATGCACCGCCTCGGCGCCCGTCGCCTGGCAGGCCTTGAGGATTTTCTCGCCGAGGAGATAGCTTTCGGCCGCGGGCGGCGGCCCCAGATGCACCGCCTCGTCGGCCATCGCGACATGCACCGCATCGCGGTCGGCATCCGAATAGACCGCAACGGTCTTGATGCCCATGGCCTTTGCCGACTTGATGACCCGGCAGGCGATTTCCCCACGGTTTGCGATCAGGATTTTCTTGAACATGGCGGACGGGCACTCCGAGACAGGGCGATATCTTATTGGCCTCTCCGTTTTGACCTTTGGGCGGAAATCCTGCAAGCCGACACTCGTCTAACAAACGAGCGTCGCGATCCGATCGCATTTGGCGCGGTCCGTCACGGCCGCGTCAGGCGAGAATCCGGATCACGGCCGGCGTTAAGAGGAGACAAATTTGACCAAACCGATGACACAGCAGGATGATGACACGATCGGCGGACGGATTGGCCGCAGCCGCGAGGCGCTCGGGATCGACATCGCAGAATTAGCGACCAAGCTCGGCGTCAAGCCGGAGACGATGCGCGGCTGGGAGCGCGACCGCGCCGAACCGCGGGCGAACAAGCTGATTATGCTTGCCGGCATTCTCGGCGTCAGCCCGGCCTGGCTGATCGGCGGCTATGGCGAGGGTGCCGAGGACGTGGATCTGGACGACGCCGGCCGCGCCGCCAAGCTCGACCTGTTGCGCTCGCGCCGCGATGTGCTCGACGGCGAAATCACCAGGCTCGAAGCGCTGGCCGCGAAATCCGGCTGATCCGTTCGCCGGATTCGCGTCAGCGCACGATCGGCGGTTTCTGCGGATGACGTGCCATGCGTTGCTCGCGGAAATAGATGAAGAGCCCGGACCCGACGATGATCGCCATGCCGAGCCATTTCGGGCCGTCGGGCATGTCCGCGAAAATCAGATATCCGAGAAAGACGGCGGAGACGATCTCCACATAGCCGAAGGGCGCAAGCACCGAGGCCGGCGCAAGCTTGTAGGCCTGGATGAACATGAGATGGCCGGCCGTGCCGATGACGCCGGCCGCGGCCAAAAGCGCCCAGACGACCGCTTTATCCGGCCAGCGGAAACGCAGATCGGCGATTCCCAGCGGATGGCCGATGATCATGGCGACCGACAGGACCAGAACCCCTCCGGCGCCGGCGTGAAACAGCATCGCCAGCGGGGTCGATCCTCGCGACGCGCGGCGAGTCAAAATGAGGTAGAGGGCGACGAAGAACGCCGCCGCGACTGGCAGCAGCGAGACGATACCGAAAACCGAATAGCTCGGCCGGATGATGATCAGCGCACCGAAGAAGCCGATGACGACGGCAACGATCCGACGCCAGCCGATAGTCTCCTTCAGAAGAACCGCCGCCAGCAGCGTGAGGATCATCGGCTCGATCAGGAACACGGCCGTTGCATCGGCCAGCGGCATAAAGCGCAGCGCAGCGAAAAAGGCGAGGCCCGCCACGCCCAGGCACGCCCCGCGCAGAAGATTGAGCCCGAGATGACTCGTCCTCAGAGCACCGGGACCGTCGATATACAAAAGCAACGGCAGGATCATCGCGGCCTGCGAGAAGAGACGGACCAAGGCCACCTCGCCCGCCGAAATGTCATGGGTGGTAACCAGAATTTTCCCGAAGGCGTCGAGCAACGGAATGATCGCCGACGCGACGACGAGAATGACGATGCCGCGAACGATCTCGGCGGGTGTGTTCTCGAAGGTCTCGGCAAGTGACGTCATGTTCGTCCATGGCACAATCGCGCTATGGCTGCCATGAGAAATGGAACGTCTCATGCCTTGGTCTAGAAGGAGATCTGAATGACCACAGTCCTGATCGATGCCGATGCCTGCCCGGTCAAGGACGAGGCGATCGAAATCGCCGTCCGGCATGGCGCGGACGCGGTGCTGGTTTCCAATGGCGGTATGCGCCCGTCGCGCTATCCGGACGCCCGGATCGTCGTCGTGTCCGAGGGCGCGGACGCCGCCGACGACTGGATCACCGAAGCCGCCAATCCGGGAGACGTGGTCATCACCGCCGACATCCCGCTGGCCGCGCGGGCTCTCGATAAAGGCGCCGCCGCTCTCGGCCCGACCGGGCGCGAGTTCACCGGCGAATCGATCGGCACGGCCTTGTCGATGCGAGCGTTCAAGCAGCATCTGCGCGAGACCGGCGAGAGCAAGGGCTACAACGCCGCCTTCACGACCACCGACCGCTCACGGTTTCGCCAGACGCTCGATCTTGTCTTGCGGCGGACGGCAGCAAATGACTGAAACAGCTCAGAATTTCAGGTTCTTCCGCCCGCGCGTGTGCTTCTTCAGCGCGCGCTGTTCCGCCTGGATGCGGATCGCCAACGCGCCAGCGTTGAGCAGCGAGAACAGAATCGCGATCGCGTAGAGCCCGAAGATGGCCGGCAGCAAAAAGATTTCCAGCACCACGACGGCATAGTTCGGATGCGCCATGAAGCGATATGGACCCTTCGTGACCAGCGCCTCCCCGTGCTTGACGATGATTCGCGTCGTCCAGCGTCGGCCGATCGCCGCGAGCGTCCAGAACCGCAAAAGCTGCGCAAGACCAAACAGCCCCAAAAGCACGAGATTGATCGGCTCGCCGAAGGCCGTCAGCCAGATCAGCCCGAGCCAGGCCGCGTGCAGCGCGACCAGCAGCGAATATTGCGGCGCGGCGACCTCAAAGGCGCCCTCGCGCAGCAGCCGTTTGGTGTTGCGGCGCGCGATGCTGAGCTCGATGACCCGTTGCAGCGTCACATAGGCGAGAATCGCCGCCGTCGCCCAGACGCTCGGGTAGATCTCGACCGCCTCAAGCATCGAGCCGCGCGAAACTGCCGGTGAAGCCAGGGCCGAGCGCCGAGGCGAGATGTCGCCCGGCAAGCCCGGACTCCAGCTTGCGCTTCAGGACGAACAAGGCGGTCGGCGCCGACATGTTGCCGAAGTCGCGCAACGTCTCGCGCTCGATGTTGAGCGCGCCCTGCGACAGATCGAACGAGGTTTCGAGCGCTTGGACCACCTTGGTCCCTCCAGGGTGAAAGACGAAGCCATCGAGATCATCGATCACTTCGCCATGCCGCGCCAGAAAATTCTCGACCGCCGGCCGCATCTTCTCGGTGACAAGGTCGGGGATCGAGGCGGAGAAGATCGCCCCGAAGCCGATCGGGTCGACCTGCCAGCCCATGATGTCGAGCGTGTCCGGCCACAGGTGTTCACCGCAGGCGGCGATCCGCGGCCCCGCCGCCTTGTCGCAGGTCAGCACCACGCCGGCCGCGCCGTCGCCGAACAAGGCGGTGGCGACGATATTGCTTTTCGTCATCTCATCGGAGCGAAAGGCCAGTGTGCAAATCTCCACCGCGGCGACGAGCACCTTGGAGCCCGGATCGGCGCGGGCGAGCCGCGCGCCGAGCGACAGGCCGGAGACACCGCCGGCGCAGCCGAGCCCGAACACCGGCACCCGGCGGATGTCGGGCCGGAAGCCAAGCACGCCGTGGGCGCGCGCTTCCAGCGACGGCGTGGCGATGCCGGTCGACGACACGGTGACAACGGTATCGATATCGCACGCCTTGAGGTCGGCGTCGGCGATCGCCTTTTCGGCCGTTTCGATGAACAGCGCGGTAGCACCCTCGAGGTACGCCTCGGTCCGTTGCCGCCAATCCTGGCGCGCGTGAAACCAGTCGAACGGTCGCACTGAATAGCGCATGGCGATGCCGGTACTCTCGAACACCGGACGCAACCGCTCGAAATCGCGAAACCGGCTGCCGAAAGTCTCGGCGGCATGGGCGACCACTTCGCTCTGCGGCAGCGGATAGGGTGGAACGGCCGTGGCGAGGCCGACAATGCGCGGTTCGTTCTCAAGAAGGATGTTCATGTTCCCCACGATCCGGGAATACGCCGTCGCGATCCAATCACCGTGTGGTGACTTGCGTTGCGCCTTCCGCTCATAGGAAAACGTCACCGGCATGGTCGGTTGCGATCGGCAGCGGCTTGACCCGCCCCATGCTTGGACCGCAAAACCGATGCGGCACGCTGGCAGAGCGAAAATCGCGCATACCGGAGGGAGGCTTCAAACTGGCCGTTTCATCGCGCTTCGAGCGACCATTGATCTACCGGCAGCGGCTATGGACCCGGATCACCCATTGGGCCTGGACGCTCTGCCTGTTCTTCCTGCTCCTCTCGGGCCTGCAGATCTTCATGGCCCGGCCGGACCTTTATATCGGCCAGGAATCCGGTTTCGCCTACGACAACACAATCCTGTCGATCGGCGCCTTCATGGATGGCGCGGCGATGAAGGGCCGGACGGTCCTTTTCGGCCAGGCCTTCGACACCACCGGCTGGCTCGGTGCCGTCTGGGAGGGCGACCGTCTGCAATCGAAGAGCTTTCCGTCCTGGCTGACCATCCCCGGCTACAGGGACTTGGCGACCGGCCGGGTCGTGCATCTGTTCTTCGCCTGGGGCCTTGCCATCACGCTGCTCGTCTGGCTCCTCGCCAGTATGATCAACCGCCACGTCAAGGAGCTGCTTCCGACCGGCGACGACATCCGCCACCTGCCGCGCGAAGCCGCCGACCACGCGCGGCTGCGCTTTTCCCGCGAAACCCGCTACAACGCCTTGCAGAAGCTGTCCTATGCGAGCGTGCTGTTCATCGCTTTGCCGCTGATCATCGCGACCGGCCTCACCATGTCGCCGGGCGTAAATGCATGGGCACCGTGGATGCTCGATGTCTTCGGCGGCCGCCAGACGGCGCGCACGATCCACTTCGCCCTGATGCTGTATCTGGTTCTGTTCTTCGTCGTCCACATCGTCATGGTGGTCCTCGCCGGCCCCATCAACGAGCTGCGCTCGATGATCACCGGCTGGTACCGCACCGATCCGGAGTCCGAATGATGACCCGCTCTGAGCTCACCCGCCGGCGCTTTCTGACCGGTGCGACCGTCGCCTCGACCGCGCCGCTCGCCGGCTGTTTCGACTTTCTTGGGGTCCGCGACAACGAGATCCGCGATGTCCTCGAAACCGCGAATTCCCTCACCTACCGGGTGCAACGCTTCCTGCTTGGCTCGGATACCCTCGCCCGCGAGTTCTCCGAAAGCGAAATCCGTCAGCCGATGCGGCCGAATGGCTCGACGAACCCGCGCAACCCGGCCTATCGCGCCCTCGCGGAAGCGGAGTTTGCCAGCTATCGCCTGCCCATCGACGGCCTCGTCGAAAAACCGCTCAGCCTCTCACTCAATGAGCTCCGCGCCATGCCGGCCCGCACCCAGATCACCCGGCACGACTGCGTCGAGGGCTGGAGCTGCATCGCCAAATGGACCGGCACGCCGCTCGCCGCCGTGCTCGATCAGGCCGGCGTCAAGCCGCAGGCGCGCTTCGTGGTGTTCGAATGCTTCGACGCGATGGGCAGCGGGTTCCTGCGTCCGATCGAATATTACGAATCGATCGACTTATTCGACGCCCGGCATCCGCAGACGATCCTCGCCTATGGCATGAACGACATGACCCTGCCGATTTCCAACGGCGCGCCGCTGCGCGTTCGGGTCGAGCGGCAGCTCGGCTACAAGATGGCGAAATACATCCGCGCCATCCGCGTCACCGACACACTCGACGGTTACGGCCGTGGCGGCGGCGGCTATTGGGAGGACAATGGCTACGAGTGGTTCGCCGGAATTTGAGGGGCGGTCAATCCCGATAGGCGAAGCAATCAGGTCAGCAAACCTGTTACGCAGCTAAATCGCGCTCCCGTCACAACGGAATATTGTCGTGCTTCTTCCAGGGGTTGTCGAGATCCTTGTTGCGGAGCATGGCCAGCGCTCGCGCGACCCGACGGCGGCTCGAGTGCGGCATGATCACCTCGTCGACATAGCCGCGCTCGGCGGCGACGAAGGGCGACAGGAACCGCTCCTCATAGGCCTTTGTGTGGGCGGCGAGCTTGTCCGGATCGGCGGCGTCCTTGCGGTGGATGATCTCCGCCGCGCCCTTGGCCCCCATCACCGCGATCTGCGCCGTCGGCCAGGCATAGTTGATGTCGCCGCGAAGATGCTTCGACGCCATCACGTCATAGGCGCCGCCGAACGCCTTGCGGGTGATCACCGTGACCTTCGGCACGGTCGCCTCGGCATAGGCGAACAGGAGCTTGGCGCCGTGCTTGATCAGGCCGCCATATTCCTGCGCCGTGCCCGGCAGGAAGCCCGGCACGTCGACGAAGGTGACGACGGGAATGGAGAAACAGTCGCAGAAGCGCACGAAGCGCGCGGCCTTGCGGCTTGCGTCCGCATCGAGAACGCCTGCCAGCACCATCGGCTGGTTGGCGACGATGCCGACAGTGCGGCCCTCGATCCGCCCGAAGCCGGTAACGATGTTGCCGGCGAAAGCTTCCTGGATTTCGAAGAAGTCGCCCTCGTCGATCGTCTTCCGGATCAGCTCCTTCATGTCGTAGGGCTTGTTGGCGTTGTCGGGGATCAGCGTGTCGAGCGAGCGATCCTCCTCGAGCACCGACTGGGTGTAGTCGAGTTCGGGCACCGGCGAAGTGTTCGACGCCGGCAGGAAGTCGATCAGCCGGCGCATCTGCAACAGCGCGTCGACGTCGTTGTCATAGGCGCCGTCGGCGATCGAGGATTTGACGGTGTGGACCGAGGCCCCGCCGAGTTCCTCGGCGGTCACGGTTTCGTTGGTTACGGTCTTCACCACGTCAGGCCCGGTGACGAACATGTAGGACGTGTCGCGGACCATGAAGATGAAGTCGGTCATCGCCGGCGAATAGACGTCGCCGCCGGCGCACGGCCCCATGATCACCGAGATTTGCGGAATGACGCCCGAGGCCAGGACATTGCGCTGGAAGATCTCGGCATAGCCGCCGAGCGCGGCGACGCCCTCCTGGATGCGCGCGCCGCCGGCATCGTAGAAGCCGATGATCGGCGCGCGGTTGCGCAGCGCCAGATCCTGGACCTTCTGGACCTTTTCGGCATGAGCCTCCGACAAGGAGCCGCCGAAGACGGTAAAATCCTTGGCGAAGACGAAGACGGTGCGGCCGTTGACGGTGCCCCAGCCGGTGACGACGCCATCGCCGGGAATCGTCTGCTCGGCCATCCCGAAATCCGTCGCCCGGTGCTGGACGAACATGTCGAATTCCTCGAACGAGCCTTCGTCAAGAAACACCGTGAGACGCTCGCGGGCGGTCAGCTTGCCCTTTTCGTGCTGGGCATCGATGCGCCTTTGCCCGCCGCCTTGCCTCGCCCGTTCGCGCCGGACTTCCAGTTCGGCCAGCATCTCGTGCATCGTTTCGTCCCCCTGCCCGCTCGGCTCCGCTGTTGGCCGATGCGCTTGCTTCACGGCTTCATCATACCCCGATAAATGCATCGAACGGCGCCGGCAATCGGCGGTAAGTCGAATAGGCCGAGCTTTGCGCGAGCGAGAGGCCCTTTTGCGCTACCGGCGCCCGAGGAAAACCGCCGCGACGCGCATCTCCTCCCAGCGCTGAGCGCGCCGGGCCGCGGCCTCCTCGTCGGCGCCCCATTGCTCGATGTTCCAGTCTTCGTCCAGATGCCCCAGCGACCATGCTTCCTCGGCCGACAGCCGTCCTCCGGCGACGGCGAGCGCCAGCAGCGCCGAGCCGGTCAGCGTCGTCGCCTGATGCATCGCGGCGATGCGAAACGGATCGTCGATCGCCGCCAGCCGGGCACGAAATGCCTCCAGCGAGGCCGGCGGCTGCGCGACATGCATGACGCCCTCGGCGAGGATAAAGCGGCCACCGAACTCGTCCTTCGCCCAATCGAGAACGGGGCCCCAGCGCTCGCGCTGGCGCTGCACGAGACGTTCGGGCGAGCCGGCGCGATAGAACAAGAGATCGGTCTCGACATAGCGGCCGATATCGTCGCGCACCGGAACCGGATCGTCGGCGATCGCCTCGATCACTGTGTTGACCAGCCGCGTCATCGGCATGGTCGCCGGATCGATGCGCTCGCGCTGCGCCTCCCATTCGGCGGCGATCATCTCCGCCGCGGCGGGAAGCGGCACGGCCAGCGGCCGGCGGCCCGGCGTCTTGATCGGGCGACCATCCAGCAGAATGGAGAACCCGCCGGCAGCTTCCGCCAGCGTGACGGTCTGGTAGAACCGTTTGGGCAGTCTGGATCGGCCCGTGCCGGTGGTCATCGCGTCTCTCCCGTCGTCATGGCGAGTGCCAGCCCCGTCGCGACATCAGTCGACCGCCACGCGTTGGCCGCGTTCCGCCAGGAGCGGGTCGCCGAGCAGCCAGGCGTCGATGAGCGCCCCGAGTTCGTCGACCGTCTCGGCAACGGCGTAAGCGCCGGAGGCGAGCAGCGGGGCGGCTTCGTGGGTGCCCCAAGCGACGCCCAGCGCGGAGGCACCGGCCGTCCTCGCCATCTCGATATCGAAGATGGAATCGCCGACGACGAGCGCATGGCGCGGGTCCAGCCCGAATTCGGCGCAGCATTCCACGACCATGGCCGGATGCGGCTTGGAGGGACAGTCGTCGGCGGTCCGCACGGCGTGGAACGTCGTTTCCATGCCATGCGCCTCGCAGATCGCCGCGACGCCGCGACGCGATTTTCCGGTGACCATGGCGAGCAACACGTCGTCGCGCGCCGACAGCCGGTCAACCAGCGCCTTCATGCCCGGAAACAGCGTCTCGCGAAACCGCTCGTCCGCCCGCGATTCGCGAAAAGTCCGGCGGTAGCCCTCGACCATGGCTGCCAGTTGCGCCGGTCCAGCGGCGGGATGCAGACGGCCGATCGCGACGTCGAGCGACAGGCCGATGATGCCGCGCGTTTCCGCATCCGCCGGCTCGGGCAATCCGTGCTCGGCAAAGACCCGCCGCATGATGTCGCAGATCAGGCCGCAACTGTCGGCGATGGTGCCATCACAATCGAACAGAACCGCCCGCATCAGTCGCCCAACGCGCCTTCGTCGAAGCCGAAGAGATTGAATGTCTGCACCATATGCGGCGGCAGCGGCGCGATCTGATCGACGACGCCGCCGTCCGGATGCGGAATGACGATGCGGCGCGCATGCAGATGCAGCCGCTTCTGAACGCCGCCGGGAAACTCCCAGTTGGTGTCGTGCTCGAAATATTTCGGATCGCCGAGGATCGGGTGATCGATATGGAGAGCGTGGACGCGCAGCTGATGGGTCCGCCCCGTATAGGGTTCGAACTCGACCCAGGCGAAGTTCTGAGCGAGGTTCTCGAGCACCCGATAATGGGTCAGCGCGTGGTCGGCCCCCTCCTCGCCATGCTTGGCGACGCGCATGCGGTCGCCGTCCTCTGTCTTCTCCTTGACGAGGAAGGTCGAGATGCGCCCGTCCCGTGGCGTGGGGACGCCTTTGACGACGGCCCAATAGACCTTCTTGGTGTCGCGCTCGCGAAACGCCTTGGTCAGCGCCGTCGCGGCGCCGCGGGTGCGCGCGACGACGAGGACGCCGGACGTGTCGCGGTCGAGGCGGTGCACGAGGCGGGGCTTCTCGCCCTTGCGGCTGCGCCAGGCGTCAAGCATCTTGTCGACATGCCGCGAGACGCCCGATCCGCCCTGGACGGCGAGGCCGGCCGGCTTGTTGAAGACATAGACCTTGGCGTCCTCGTAGATCAGCATCTGCGCCAGCACGTCACCATCATGCTGGTCGCGGATCGTGTTGCGGGTCAGCGGGCCGACCTTGCCGCGCGCCGCGTCGGTTCCCATCGGCGGCACGCGGACCATCTGCCCGGCGAGAACGCGCGTGTCCGACTTGGCGCGACCGCCGTCGATCCGCACCTGGCCCGAGCGCAGCAACTTCTGCAGATGACCGAAGCCGAGGCCCGGATAGTGCAGCTTGAACCAACGGTCGAGGCGCAAGCCGGCCTCGTCCTCCTCGATCCGTCGCTGTTCGACAGACGCCATCGTCATACCCTTTGCTTGGCTTGCTTCCGTCGCCATCAGACCAGCCCCCGCGCCACGGCGAAGCCGGCAAACAGCGCCGCGATTCCGGCGACGACGGAACCGATGACGTAAAATGCCGCCAATCCGAGCGCCCCGCGCTCATAGAGCGCCACGGCATCGAGCGAGAAGGACGAGAAGGTGGTGAACCCGCCCAGCAGCCCGACGGCGAGGAACAGCCGCAATTCGTTCGACGCACCGAAACGACGCGCGACGATTTCCATCACGATGCCCATCAGGAACGATCCGGAGATGTTCACGAAGGCCGTACCGAACGGAAAATTCGGGCCGATCAGCCGAAACGCGGCGAGATTTGACAAATGGCGGAGGCTGGCGCCGATCGCGCCACCCGCAGCGACAAGAACGAGATGATACATGCGGTCTCTATAGCCGCCCCGATAGAGTGGGGCTAGCCAATACGGTTCGCGGCGCGGCGACGCCGAGCTTAGATCGCCGGCGCCGCCACGAACCGTGACAGAACCGCTACTCCGCGGCCTCGGCCTTCGCCTGTTCAAGGAACGGCTGGCGCCGTTCGGCATGGAGCCCGCGCATGGTCGACCAGCACAGCGCCAGGAGCAGGAACGCGAACGGAAAGCCCGTCGCGATCGCCGCGCCCTGAAGCGCCGCGAGTCCGCCACCGACCAGCAGCGCGATCGCCACGAGACCTTCGAAAGTCGCCCAGAATATCCGCTGGGGCACCGGCGCGTCGATCTTGCCGCCCGCGGTGATCGTATCGATGACCAGCGAGCCGGAGTCGGACGAGGTGACGAAGAACACGATCACCAGAACGATACCGATGAAGGAGGTGATCGACGCCAGCGGCAGCTGCCCGAGCATGACGAAGAGCTTCACTTCGAGCGCCGCATCAACGATGCCGGCGAAGCCATCAATCGTCTCGGTGAGAGCCGTTCCGCCGAACACAGTCATCCAGATGATCGAAACGACAGTCGGGATGAGCAGGACGCACGTGAGAAACTCACGCACGGTCCGGCCACGCGAGACCCGCGCGATGAACATGCCGACGAAGGGCGACCAGCTCATCCACCAAGCCCAGTAGAAGCTCGTCCAGCCCTCTCTGAAGTCGTCGTCGCCGCGACCGAACGGATTGGAGAGCGGGACGACCTCGCGCAGATAGGCAAGCGAATTGCCGAAGAAGCCGCGGACGATATCCATTGTCGGCCCGACCAGGAAGATGAAACCCAGCAAGAGCAGCGCGAGGCCCATATTGATCTCGGACAGCCGTTTCACGCCAGCATCGAGCCCCGCGACCACGGACACTAGCGCGACACCGGTAATGACAATGATCAGGATGATCTTGCTCAGCGTCGTAGCCGGTACGCCGAAGAGATAGTTCAGCCCCGCAACCGCCTGCTCCGCACCGAAGCCAAGCGAGGTCGCAAGACCGAACAATGTCGCGAAGACGGCCAGCGTATCGATGACGTGTCCCGGCCAGCCCCAGATGCGCTCGCCAAGAACGGGATAAAAGGCCGAGCGCATCGTGAGCGGCAGGCCCCAGTTATAGCTGAAGAAAGCCAACGCCAGGGCGACCACCGCGTAGATCGCCCAAGGATGGAGCCCCCAGTGATAGATCGTCGCGGCCATGCCGAGCCGGCGGGCGGCCTCGGTATCGCCAACAGCGCCACCAAGGGGCGCCCAGGAATCGCCTGCGAGCGACGTGGAGAAATGCGAGATCGGTTCCGAGACGCCGTAGAACATCAGGCCGATGCCCATGCCGGCCGCGAACAACATCGCGAACCAACCGAAATAGCCATATTCAGGTCTGGCATCCTTGCCGCCCAGCCGAATCGAGCCGTAGGGCGAGACGATGAGGAACAGGCAGAACAGGACGAAAATGTTGCCCGCGATGAGGAAGACCCAGTCGAAATTCGCGGTCAGCGCGGGACGCAGCCAGCCGAAGAAATCGTCGGCCAGAGTCGGGAACAGCAGCGCGAAAGCGACGAAAGCGATGATCAGGCCGGCGGAAACCGGAAACACCGGATTGTGGATATCCAACCCGTATTTCCGCAGATTGTCCTGCCCGACCTCGTAGTCGGTAACGGAATGTTCGGCCAGCTGGCCAGGTTCGAGCGACATCGAAACCTCACTTTCAGATCGATACTGGAATTGGATCGTAAAGAAATACAATGGTCCTTACGAAGGTGGACTCACCAGCACCTTGCCACAGATCGCGCCTTCCCGCACCCATTGTGACGGCATCGCAGGCAGAATTAGTCAGTTATCTCCAACGTGTCAGCTTTCCGGACCGCGTATCGCACGAAGGCCGGCCCAGTAGCGCAAACGTTCGCCGATGGAAACCTCCGCTCCCCGCTCCGTCGGACGATAGAAAACCGGTCGATCCATGGCTTCGGGAAAATAGCTCTGCCCGGAAAACGCGTCCGGCGCGTCGTGATCGTAGGCATAGCCGACCCCGTAACCCTCCGACCGCATCAGATTCGTCGGGGCGTTGAGGATATGCTTGGGCGGCAGCAGCGAACCGTGTTCCCTGGCGGCGCGCATTGCCGCCTTGTAGGCGACATATACCGCGTTGGATTTCGGCGCCGACGCCAGATAGACAGTCGCCTGGGCCAGCGCCAATTCGCCTTCCGGCGAGCCGAGATAATCGTAGGCGTCCTTGGCCGCGAGCGCGATGCCGAGCGCCCGCGGATCGGCCAGCCCGATGTCCTCGGCCGCCATCCGCACCAGCCGGCGCCCGAGATAGAGCGGATCCTCGCCGGCATCGAGCATTCGGCAAAGCCAGTAGAGCGCCGCGTCCGGATCCGATCCGCGCACCGATTTATGCAGAGCGGAGATCAGGTTGTAATGACCGTCCTGGCCCTTGTCGTAGACCGGCGCGCGCCGTTGGACGATGTCCTGCAAGCTGGCCGCGTCGAAGACCTCGCCCGCCCGACCGGCACGCCAGATCTCCTCCGCCAACGTCAGGATGGCGCGCCCGTCGCCATCCGCCATCCGCAGCAGCACCGCCCTCGCCTCCCCGTCGAGCGGCAAAGGGCGACCTTCCGCCGCCTCGGCCCGCACGAGCAGCTTGGCAAGACTTTCTGGTCCGTGCGGGCGAAACGTCAGGACCCGGGCGCGTGATAAAAGCGCGGCGTTAAGCTCGAAGGACGGATTCTCCGTCGTGGCGCCGACGAGAACGACCGTGCCGTCCTCCATCACTGGCAGGAACGAATCCTGCTGCGCCCGATTGAAGCGATGGATCTCGTCGACGAAAAGGAGCGTTCGCCTGCCGTTGGACCGGCGCAGGCGCGCTGCCTCGAAGACCTTCTTGAGCTCCGCGACGCCGGAAAAAATCGCTGAGATCTGCTCGAAAGCATAATCGACTTCATTGGCGAGAAGCCGTGCGACGGTGGTTTTGCCGGTGCCGGGTGGCCCCCAGAAGATCATGGAGCCAAGGCTGCCGGTTGCGAGCATGCGCGACAGTGCGCCGCCCTCCCCGGTCAGATGTTCCTGACCGACGACCTCGGCGAGCGAGCGCGGTCGCAACTTGTCGGCCAGCGGCCGCGAGGGATCGTCGGCCGGCGTCTGCCCGCCCTTCCCTGTGCGCGTCGCCGGCCCCGGGTCGCCGCCGCCAAAGAGATCCGCCAAGTCAGCGCACCATTTGGGTCATGCGCCGACCCTCACGCTCGACTTCGAATTGCCAGCCGCGAGAACGCCGTTTCAGCATTCCCTCCAACGACCTCGTCGAGGCGATGACATCGCCGTTGACGGTCAAAAGAATATCGTTCGGCCGCAAGCCGAAGCGCTGCGCCAGTGATCCGCGTTCGACGACCACGACGACGACCCCGGTTTTGTCCGCCGGCAGACCTCGCTCCTCGGCGACACGCGGCGACAGATTGAGCACCGTCGCGCCGGAGAACGGGTTGTTGCCTGACAGGCTGCGCTCGTCGCGCGGCGGGATTTCGGGGGCCGCTTCCAGCGTCAGCTCGATAATCTCACGATCGTCGCCGCGCAGAACGCCCATCATCGCGGTGCGCCCGACGCCTGCCGTCGCCAGTCGGTAGCCGAGGGCGTCGGGATTGTCGATCGAGAAGCCATCGACCGACAAGATGACATCACCGACCGTGATGCCGGCCTCCGCGGCCGGGCTATCGGTCATCACTGCCTGCACCAGCGCGCCGGTAGGCCGGGGAAGACCGAGCGCATCGGCAATATCGGGCGTAACCGATGCGAAGGTTGCCCCCACATAGGGGCGCTCGAATCGCGCGCCCGCCTTGGCGGCGCGCTGGAAGCTGGCGACCATGTTGGAGGGGATCGCGAAGCCGATGCCGTTGGAGCCGCCGGAACGCGAGAAGATCGCCGTATTCACGCCGACAAGCCGGCCCTTCATGTCGATCAGGGCGCCACCGGAATTGCCGGGATTGATCGCCGCGTCGGTCTGGATGAAAAAGCCGAAGTCGTTGACGCCGATATGATTTCGCGCCAGCGCCGAGACGATACCGGTAGTGACGGTCTGGCCGATGCCGAACGGATTGCCGATCGCCAAGACCAGATCGCCGATCTCCAGTTCATCCGAGTCTGCGATTGGCAGCGCGGGGAACGGTCCTTCGCCGTCGATCGCAAGCACCGCCAGATCCACCTTCGCGTCCTTGAGCAACACTTTCGTCTCGAACTCACGCCCGTCGCTGAAGGCGATCTTCACCTCGTCGGCGTTCTCGACCACATGACTGTTGGTGACGACCAGGCCGGACGGATCGATGATCACGCCGGAACCGAGGGACGATTCCATGCGCGGCCGGTCATCGAACCGCCGGCCGAAAAACTGGCCGAAGAAAGGATCGCCCGCGAAGGGCGATTGTCGGGTCGGGACGATTCGCGCCGCATAGACATTGACGACGGCTGGCGCTGTTTCCTTGACGAGCGGCGCGAAGGAGAGATCGATTTCCGCCCGGCTTGTCGGCACGGTCTTGGCCTCAGCCACGACAATGTCCGGAACAGGGGCCACGCGCCGCTGACCGGGGTCAGGAGCGCGTCGATCTCGCTCGGCCGAGGACTGCGGTACGTCGTCGCGGCTAGCATCGCCGGCCTGCATCTGCTCACCGAGCAATCCACCGAGCCAGCTGCCAACACTCCAGCCGTGATCGGCCCCCAAAGTTGGCGAGGCTGCTAGAAAGGTCGCGATCAAAGCGACCCATAAGACCTGTTGCGACCGCATCACCTGCCTGTCGTTGCCCGCCGACTCGTTTCTGGAATACGGCTCCGGTTTAAACCAGACGAAAGCCATGAAAAAGGGGCCGCGATAAGGCCCCTTTTTCATCAATTCGAAAGGTCGGGCAGGTCCCGGCCTACCGAAGATCCACAATGCCGATGGTCGCCGCCGCAGGGGCCTGCTCGGGAAGTTCCGCGGTCGCGTAGCTGGCGGTCAGAATTCCGAAAGCAGCGGTCGCGCCCAGAAGCGTCAGCAGGGTTCTGCGCATGGAAGGCCGTCCCGAGGAGTTGTTCATGGTGATCGCATCATTCATCGAACTAGTTTCTTCCGCGTAAATTTTGCCACATTCGCGTGGGTTGCCCACAGTCTTGCAAACAAAAGTCTTCAAGCCGCGATTGGTTGCCTCGGTTTCGACGAATTTTTTTTTCGCGTTTCGGCCGGCGCCGCTATCGCACGGGTCAGCCGTGCTTTCGATGGCAATTGAGCCACAGTTCCAAAATCAGCGAACCGAATGGTTAATGACTGTGGACGGAAATTGCCCACCCCCGAACCAACGTTTCATGGCGCGAGGCCAAGTTGCTTCAGGCTCTGAACCATCGCGGAAACGGCCTTCCCCGGCGGGCGAAAGTCGATTCCCAGCGTCTGTTCGGCGGTATCGGTCACCAAAATCTTCCGGCGACCGAGTTCGGGGACGGCCGCACGGGCCTGTGCGACGGCGATAGCGGCCATGCGCACGAAGAAGTCCGGCAGCACAAATTTCGGCATACGGTTGCCGGCGGACGGGTCGGCGAGCGCGATCGCCTGACCGATCTCCATCATCGACAATGAGCCCCCGCACAGGATGAACCGTCGTCCCGCCGCACCGGGTACGGTCATGGCCTGGAGATGAGCGCGGGCAACGTCGCGAACATCGACGATGCCGAAGCTGATATCCGGCACAACCGGAAGCCAGCCCCTCATCATAGTCCGGATCAGCTCCGCCGATGTCCCCATGTTCCGATCGAGCAGCGGACCGAGGACAAGGGCGGGGTTGACGGCGACTAGCTCCGGGCCGCCCGCTTCGACGGATTTCCAGGCCGCTAACTCGGCTTCCGTCTTCGACACCGCATAATCGGAAATGTCCGAACCTTGGACATTGGACCAGTCCGACTCCGAGTAGCGCGGCCCCCGCATCGCGCCGTGGCCGTAATGGATCGCCGCCACTGAGGAGGTCAGGACAATTCGCTCGACGCCGGCCTTCGCTGCGGCCTCGACGATACGAAGCGTTCCTCCTCTGGCGATGGGTACGAGTGCGTATTTGTCCTTGGATTGCCTCGCGGGAAACGGCGAGGCCGTGTGCACGACGAAGCGGCATCCCGCCACCGCGGCATCCCAGCCATCATCATGGGTCAGATCCGTCTCGGCAAATTCCAGTTCATCGACATCAGCTCCCGCATTTTCCAGCGTTTTCCGGACAACTCCGACTTTGGCCGCGGAGCGCACGGTCCCCCTCACCCGGTAGCCAGCCCCCAACAACTCCAAGGCGACGTGTTTGGCGATGAAACCGGAAACGCCAGTGAGAAGAACCAGATCGGACATGCAGCGTAACTCCGGCGTCCACAACGCACTGCGAAAGCGATGTTTCCCGACAGCCACCCCGGCAGCGGACATCGCGTCATTTGGTGGCTCGTGGCATCGTTAGAGCAGCTTCTCGCCGGATCGTAGAGAATTGGTAACCCCAAACCTCCTAATAAGTAGGTGGAAATCAGAATCCGCCCGAAATCGGAAGCGCCCCAAGTTCGATGAACACAGACCCGATATCATCCGTGGAAGGCCTTCAGAACGAAATTCTCGAAGCCATCGCCACCGGCATGGAGATCGAGGAAGTTGTCGGACGCCTCAGTCTCCGAGCCGAGACGCTTGCGCCAGGCGTCGCTTGCGCGGTTTCCTACATCGACTCGGACGGAAACCTGGGGACCACCGCGGCGCCATCCCTCCCGAACTCTTACTGCAACCAGCTCGTCGGCTTATCGATCGCGTTGCCCGAACCTGCGAGCACTAAGGTCAGGGACCGTCAACATCTGCCGGTCATGCCGGATGGCTCTCTCACTTTGGTCTCCCCGGGACCTGTCCAGCTGCCGCTTCCCGCCGGTTGGGCGACCTATTGGTCGAGCCCGATCACGGCACCGGACGGCGCTCTCGTCGCGCTCTTCACGTTTTTTTACCGAGACAAGCGCCCTCCCAGCGAACACGAACGGATGATCGCTAACGCGTGCGTCCGGCTCGCGGGCATCGCCATTGGGCATCGGCGGATGGAGCACCGCAATCTCCAGCTGGCCTATTTCGATCAATTGACCGCGCTGCATAATCGCCGCGGTTTCGATGAGAGAATCCAGACCAAGTTGAACGAATCGACCCCAAGTTTGGCGTTGCTCCTGATCGACATTGACCACCTCAAGACGATCAATGATTCCATGGGCCATGTGGTCGGTGACGAGGTCATCAAGGAAGTCGCGGGGCGAATGGAGACGGTCGCCATCGCGGCAGCAGCATCGTCCTATCGACTGAGCGGCGATGAATTCGCCGTTCTCGTCGATGGGGAAGTGAGCCACGACGCCTTGCGCGAACTCGCCGCGAAAATCTTGAACACTATGGAGGCGCCATTTCACTGCCGCGGCAACATGATCGTGCCGAGGGTGACGATCGGCGGCGTGGTTTTCGGTCCCGACGGGGAAGACGCCGACATTCTTCGCCAGAACGCCGATTTCGCCCTTTATCACGGGAAAGAAGCCAAACGAGGCGGATATGTCGCTTTTGAACCTGGACTGCGAACGGCCATACTGCGGCGGATCGAGACCATCCGCGAGGTTGACATAGCACTGACCGAAGACCGGATCGTCACGTATTACCAACCAATCGTTCGGCTCGACACTGTCGAAATCGTCGGGCTCGAGGCCCTGGCACGGATGAAGACCAAAGATGGCCGCATCCTAACGGCCGGGCAGTTCATGGAAGCGTTTTCGGATGCGCAGATTGCCGACCGGCTCACCAAGCGCATGTTGTCCCAGGTCGCCGCCGACATCCATTATTGGCTTGCCGAAGGAATCCCGTTCCAACATGTTGGCATTAACCTGTCGATGTCCGATTTCCGGCAAGACGATCTCGATAAAATCATCTCCGCCGCCTTCAACGCCGAACAGGTCTCGTTAAAGCATCTGGTCCTCGAGGTGACGGAAACTGTCTTCATGGACGGGCCGGACCACGACATCGCTCGCGCCGTCACTCGACTGCGCGACCAGGGTATGCTCGTCGCCCTTGACGATTTCGGCACCGGCTATGCCTCTCTCACGCACCTGCTCAGCTTCCCGGTTGATATCATCAAGATCGACAAGAGCTTTGTCGATCGCCTCCTGACCGATCCGCCGAGCAGCGCCATTGTGGAAGCCTTGATCGGCATGTCCCAGAAGCTCGGCATGAGGATCGTCGCCGAGGGCATCGAATGCCTCGCCCAGGCTGAGCGACTGCAAGAATTGGGCTGCCGTCTCGGCCAGGGATTCCAATTCGCCAAACCAGCCGATGCTGCCAGGACCACGTGCCTGCTGAAGCACTTCGCCCAACAACGCGCTTCCGGCAAAAGCGTCGACGGCCAGCGAGCAGCCCGATCCGCGTCACGCCGCTTGGAGACGGCCGCGAACACCAGACGAGTCTGCTGAATCTCGGCGAACGCACATGGCGCATGCCAGCACCTGTTCGAACGAAGAAGGGGCCACGCGGGCCCCTTCTTCATCCTGTCATAGCATCGATCCGATTATCAGGCGGCGTCTTCCTGCTCGCCTTCGGCCTCAAGCCGCTCACGATCAATCGCGCCGCGAGCCTCGGGATCGCGGTCGACGAACTCGATAACCGCCAGCGGAGCATTGTCGCCGCGGCGGAATCCAGCCTTGAGAACGCGGGTATAGCCGCCGTTGCGGTCGGCATAGCGAGTCGCCAGCGTGTCGAACAGCTTGGCGACGACGGAGCCGTCGCGGACCTTTGACAGCGCCTGACGGCGGGCATGAAGATCGCCGCGCTTGCCGAGCGTAATCATCTTCTCGATGATCGGACGAAGTTCCTTCGCTTTCGGCAGGGTCGTGACGATCTGCTCGTGCATGATCAGCGATGCCGACATGTTGGCGAACATCGCTTTACGGTGACTGGCGGTACGGTTGAGTTTCCGGCCGCGCTTGGCGTGACGCATGGGGTTTTCCTCAGAGAAATATGCCGACGCCTTGGCGCCGGAGGTCGGGATCTTTGCGTCCCTGCCGTCGATGCGACAGGCCGCCGTTCCTTTGAATCATTGCAGTGGCGACGCCCGACCGCGTCAGCGGCCGGGCGCGCGTCTTCCTAGTACTGGTCTTCGTAACGCTTGGCCAGATCGTCGATGTTCTCCGGCGGCCAATCGGTGACTTCCATACCCAGATGCAGCCCCATGGAGGCGAGCACTTCCTTGATCTCGTTCAGCGACTTGCGGCCGAAATTCGGCGTGCGCAACATCTCCGCCTCGGTCTTCTGGATCAAGTCGCCGATATAGACGATGTTGTCGTTCTTCAGGCAGTTGGCCGAACGGACCGAAAGCTCCAGCTCGTCGACCTTCTTCAGCAGCGCCGGGTTGAAGGCCAACTCGGCCATCTGCTCCTCGGCGACACCTGCCGCGCCGCGCTGGTCGCGCTGCGGCTCTTCGAAATTGACGAAGACAGACAGTTGATCCTGGAGAATCCGCGCAGCGTAGGCCACCGCGTCCTCACCGGTGATCGAGCCGTCGGTCTCGATCTGCATCGTCAGCTTGTCCTTGTTGAGGTCCTGTCCCTCGCGGGTGGCCTCGACCTTGTAGGACACTTTCTTGACCGGCGAAAACAGCGAGTCGACCGGAATCAGGCCGATCGGCGCGTCTTCCGCCCGGTTCTGATCGGCGGGGACGTAACCCTTGCCGGTGTTGACGGTGAACTCCATGCGGATTTCCGCGCCCTCATCGAGGGTGCAGATCTCATGCTCGGGATTGAGAACCTCGATATCGCCGACCGTCTGGATGTCGCCGGCGCGCACGACGCCAGGGCCCTGTTTGCGAACGACCATGCGCTTCGGTCCCTCGCCCTGCATGCCGATGCAGATTTCCTTGACGTTGAGGACGATGTCGGTGACATCTTCCCGCACGCCCGGGATCGACGAAAACTCGTGCAAGACGCCATCGATCTGAACCGCGGTGATCGCCGCACCCTGGAGCGACGAGAGCAGGACACGGCGCAGGGCGTTGCCGAGGGTAAGCCCGAAGCCGCGCTCGAGCGGCTCGGCGGTCAGCGACGCCTTGACGCGGCTACCGCCGCTCTTGAACACCACCTGGTTGGGCTTGGTAAGGTCTTGCCAGTTACTAGCAATCATGACGGATGCCTTTCAGTTTCCTCGCCACCATCCAATCGTGGCGATAGGTCTGATAACGGAGGGTGAAACCCCTCCTGTCGGCCGCACGCCGCACCCTAAAAGGACGCGGCGGAAAGCATCACACGCGGCGTTTTTTGCGCGGACGCACGCCGTTATGCGGGATCGGCGTCACGTCCCGGATCGACGTTATCGTGAAGCCGGCTGCCTGCAGCGCCCGCAAAGCCGACTCACGCCCGGAACCCGGCCCGCAAACTTCGACCTCGAGCGTCCGCATGCCGTGCTCCTGGGCCTTCTTGGCGGCGTCTTCCGCAGCAACCTGCGCCGCGAACGGCGTCGACTTGCGCGATCCCTTGAAGCCCTGTGCGCCCGCCGAGGACCAGGCAATCGCATTGCCCTGCGCGTCGGTGATCGTGATCAGCGTGTTGTTGAACGTCGAACTCACATGGGCGACGCCCGACGTGATGTTCTTGCGCTCGCGGCGACGAACGCGTTGTGCTTCCTTGGCCATTTAATAAGTCCTGTTTGATATCCACACCGCCGTAATGCCGGCGGCTACACCAACAGCGCGCCCAGAGGGCGCGCCGCGTAAATTACTTCTTCTTGCCTGCGATCGCCTTCGCGGGACCCTTGCGGGTGCGGGCGTTGGTGTGGGTCCGCTGACCGCGAACCGGCAGGCTGCGACGATGCCGCAGGCCACGATAGCAGCCGAGGTCCATCAGACGCTTGATGTTCATTGCCGTCTCGCGGCGCAGATCGCCCTCGACCTGATAGTCGCGGTCGATGATCTCGCGGATCTGCAGCACTTCACCGTCCGTCAGATCATTGACCCGGCGCTCATCGCCGAGATTGACCTTCTGCACGATTTCCTTGGCGAAGGTCGAGCCGATGCCATGGATGTACTGCAGCGCGATGACGACGCGCTTGTTGCTCGGGATGTTGACGCCAGCGATACGGGCCACGTCGATACTCCTAGATTTAGATGGGCAGGGAGCCCGTCTCATGCAAGATGAGCGCCCTACGGCCGAAAACGACCGAAGCAGGCCCTCGAACGAAGGCCTGCGCCGATCGCAAAGGATTCGCGAATAGGCGCAGGCTATAGATCAACGGGGCTTGACAAGTCAACCGCCCGCTTGTCCAGCGCGGTACCCACCTGACGCGGGTTCGGCGCTGAGAATGGTTTCGATACTGTCGGTAACGACATCGATCGGCTGCATGCCGTCGACCCCGCGAAGCGTGCCCTTGCAGTGATAGTAGCCGACGAGCGGCGACGTATCCTTGTAGTAGGAGCGTAGGCGGGTCCGCATCGTCTCGGCGTTATCGTCCGGACGACGCTTGAACTCGGTCGACCCGCAGACGTCGCAGACCCCGGCGACTTTCGGCTGACGGTCCTCGTCGTGATAAACCGTCCCGCAATTGGCGCAGGAAAAGCGCCCCGCCACCCGTTTCACCAGAATATCGTCATCGACCTTCATTTCAATGACGTGGTCCAGGGCAAGGCCCTTGCGCTCAAGCATCGCCTCGACCGCATCCGCCTGATTCAGCGTGCGCGGATATCCGTCGAGGATGAACCCTTTGGCGCAGTCTTCCTGATCGATCCGTTCGGACACGATCGCATTGACGATATCGTCCGACACCAGATTTCCGGCGTCCATGACGGCTTTCGCCTTCAGGCCGATTTCGCTCTGGGCGGCGACGGCCGCCCGCAACATGTCCCCGGTCGAAAGCTGCGGAATCCCGTGCCGCTCGATCAACCTCTGTGCCTGGGTGCCCTTCCCGGCTCCCGGTGGCCCGAGCAGTATGAGTCTCATCTGGCTCCCCGTCTCCCCCCTCTGAGCTTCGCCTTCTTGACGAGGCCCTCGTACTGGTGCGCCAGAAGATGCCCCTGGACCTGAGCGACCGTATCCATCGTGACGCTGACCACGATCAGCAGTGACGTACCACCGAGATAGAACGGGACACCCACGGCCGAAATCAAGAATTCCGGCAAGAGACAGACAAGAACGAGATAGATCGCTCCCACCACCGTGATGCGCGTCAGCACGTAGTCGATATATTCCGCCGTTCGTTCACCCGGCCGGATGCCCGGGACGAAACCGCCATGCTTCTTCAGATTGTCGGCCGTATCCTTCGGATTGAAGACAACGGCCGTATAGAAGAACGCGAAAAATGCGATCAAACTGCCATAGAGAAACATGTGCAGCGGCTGCCCGTTGCCGAGGGAGGCAACGATGGCCGTAGCCCAGCCCGGCAGTGCCGACGTGTCGGAAAAATTTGCCATCGTAACAGGCAGAAGCAGCAGCGACGACGCGAAGATCGGCGGAATAACGCCCGCGGTGTTCAGCTTCAATGGCAGGTGCGACGTGTCGCCCTGGAACATGCGGTTGCCGACCTGGCGCTTCGGATACTGAATCAGCAGCCGGCGCTGCGCCCGCTCGAAGAACACGATCACGGCAATCGATACCACTGCGACAAGGATCACCAGGAGAATGATCGCCGTCGACAGCGCGCCGGTCCGCCCGAGCTCCAAGAGGTTGGCGATCGCGGACGGGAGATTGGCGACAATTCCGGCGAAGATAATCAGCGAAATACCGTTGCCGATACCGCGGGCGGTGATCTGCTCGCCGAGCCACATCAGGAACATGGTGCCACCGACCAGCGTGATGACAGCGGAAATCTGGAAGAATGTGCCAGGGTCGACAACGATCCCCGGTTGTGTCTGCAATCCGACGGCGATGCCGTAGGCCTGAACGGTCGCCAACAGCACCGTGCCGTAGCGCGTGTACTGGTTGATGATCTTGCGGCCCTGTTCGCCTTCCTTCTTCAGCTGCTCCAACGACGGGATGACCGACGTCATCAGCTGAATGATGATCGAAGCGGAGATATACGGCATGATGCCGAGCGCAAAGATCGCCATGCGCCCGACGGCACCGCCGGAGAACATGTTGAACATGCCCAAAATTCCGGTCGACTGCTGCTGAAACGCCTGGGCCAATGCGTCCGGATTGATGCCCGGCATCGGAATATAGGTCCCGAGGCGATAGACAAGCAGTGCGCCAAGAGTGAACCAGATGCGCTTCTTGAGATCCTCGGCCTTGGCGAAGGCCGAGAAGTTCAAGTTAGCGGCGAGTTGTTCCGCAGCCGATGCCATGTCGAACTTGTCTCCGGGTTGTCCCGCGGGTCAGCAGAAAGACGGTCGCGCGCGGTGCGCCTCACTCGAGCGATGAGAGCAATTTCTCTCCCCCGAGGAAGCACGAGAGATAAACGGCGAGGAAGTTGTGTGCAAGAAGGGCGATTACGCCCCCGCACCCGCCGTCGCCACCGAACCGCCCGCTTTCTCGACCTTTTCAACCGCCGACTTCGACGCGCCCGCGACCGTGATCGAGACCTTCGCCGACAGTTCGCCGTCGCCCAGCAGACGGACGCCGTCCTTGGTCCGGCGAACAACACCCGCAGCCTTCAAAGCCGCGACATCGATCGTGCCCTTGGCGTCCAGCTTGCCGGCGTCGATCGCCTGCTGGATGCGGCCGACCGAGACCACGTTGAAGCTTTTGGCAAAAATATTCGTGAAGCCACGCTTCGGCAGACGCCGGAAGAGCGGCATCTGACCGCCCTCGAACCCGTTGATAGCAACGCCCGACCGGGACTTCTGACCCTTGACGCCGCGACCACCGGTCTTGCCGCGTCCCGAGCCGATTCCACGACCGACGCGCTGGCGCGAGTGAGTGGCGCCGTCCTTGTCGGAAATCTCGTTGAGTTTCATGTTATTTCTCCTGGAACATCGACCCCGGCAGCGCGATGCGATGCGTGCGGTCGAGGTTCTGGCAAAAGGGGATTGGCTCCTCGATCGCGCGAAGCTCGTCGCTCCGCCGCGCTCGTCAAGCCTCTTCGACCACACGCACGAGGTGAGCGACCTTGGCGATCATGCCGCGCACCGCGGGAGTATCCTCCAGCGTGCGGCGACGATGCATCTTGTTCAAGCCGAGACCGACCAGCGTCTGGCGCTGAGCACCAGGGCGGCGGACCGGGCTGCCGGTCTGCTCGACCGTGACCGTGGTGCCTGCGGATTTCTTTTCGGCCATCGATTGGCTCCTTCAGTCAAAGCGCGAGAACCTCGGCGGAGGTTCCCGCTTCCAATCAATCTTCGGCCGCTTGAGCGCCGATGACTTCCCGGCGGCGGGCCTGAAGGGTCGAATACTTGATACCCCGACGCGACGCGACATCCTTGGGATGCGTGGCGTTCTTCAGCCCATCGAAGGTGGCGCGAACCATGTTGTAGGGGTTCGACGACCCCAGCGACTTGGCCACCACGTCATGCATGCCGACCGCTTCGAAGACGGCGCGCATCGGGCCGCCAGCGATGATGCCGGTACCGGCCTCGGCGGCGCGCAGGATGACCTTGCCGGCGCCGTGGCGGCCGGTGACGTCATGATGCAGCGTACGGGCATCGCGCAGCGGCACGAAGATCAGATCGCGCTTGGCGGCTTCCGTCGCCTTGCGGATCGCTTCCGGCACTTCGCGCGCCTTGCCGTGGCCGAAGCCGACCCGGCCCTTCAGATCGCCGACGACGACGAGCGCGGCAAAACCGAATCTGCGGCCGCCCTTCACCACCTTGGCAACGCGGTTGATGTGGACGAGCTTGTCGACGAAACCGTCATCGCGGTCGTCACGTCTGTCGTTACGAGGCGCCATATCCTGTTCCTTATTCTTTTCCGGAGGCGTCTTTTGAAAAGACGGCCGCATCGAGCGGCCGCCGAACGGTCATACGATCCACCCCAACGAAAACGTCCAGGCGAACCGAGCGGGCCTCAGAAGTTGAGACCGCCCTCGCGCGCCGACTCGGCCAGCGCTTTCACGCGGCCATGATAGACGAACGAGCCGCGATCGAACACGACATCGCTCACCCCGGCTTCCTTCGCGCGGTCGGCGACAAGCTTGCCGACCGCCGCCGCCGCGGCGGTGTCGGCGCCGGTCTTCAGTTCCGAACGCAGCGACGGCTCAAGTGTCGAGGCCGAAGCGAGCGTACGGCCCGCCGCGTCGTCGATGATCTGCGCGTAGATGTTCTTCGACGAGCGGTGGACGGACAGTCGCGGACGACCGTTCGCCACCTTCTTCAGCGAGCGGCGGATGCGCGAAGCCCGGCGTCGCAGGTTTGCCTTCAAGGTAGCCATAACGAGCCCTACTTCTTCTTGCCTTCTTTGCGAACGATCGTCTCGTTCGCGTATTTCACGCCCTTGCCCTTGTAGGGCTCTGGGCCGCGATAGCCGCGGATTTCAGCCGCGACCTGGCCGACCTGCTGACGGTCGATACCCGAGATGACGATTTCCGTCGGCTTGGGCACGACAATCTGGATGCCTTCCGGCACCGGATAGAGCACGTCGTGCGAAAAGCCCAGAGCCAACTGGAGATTCTTGCCCTGCAGCGACGCGCGATAGCCAACGCCGTTGATTTCAAGCTTCTTTTCGAAGCCCGTCTTCACGCCGTTGAGGATGTTCGCGATCATTGTCCGCGACATGCCCCACTTGGAGCGCGCGTCCTTGGAATTGTCGCGCGGATCGACGGCCACAGCGCCGTCCTCCATCTTGACCAGCACTTCTTCATTGACGACGTAGGACAGTTCGCCCTTCGGTCCCTTAGCCTTGACCATCTGCCCCTCAACGGAGGCGGTGACGCCCTCGGGCACGGCGACCGGCTTCTTACCAATACGAGACATTTCGATACCCTGTCCGTTCGTTGCGGGTCGAGGCTGCCACGTCAGAAGACGCGACAGAGCACCTCGCCGCCGACATTCTGTTCGCGGGCGCTGTGATCGGCCATAACGCCCTTCGGAGTCGAAAGGACGGAAATGCCGAGACCATTGGCGACCTGCGGGATGGTCTTCGCCGAAACGTAGACCCGACGACCGGGCTTGGAAACGCGAGCGATCTCGCGAATGACCGGGCCATTGTCGTAATATTTCAACTCGATCTCGAAGTCGGACTTGCCGTTCTCGAACTCGGTCTGGGTGTAGCCGCGAATGTAGCCCTCGTCCTTCAGGACATCGAGGACTCGACCGCGCAGCTTCGACGCCGGCGTGGAAACCGTCGTCTTGTTGCGCATGATCGCGTTACGGATGCGGGTCAGCATATCGCCGAGCGGATCAGACAGTGACATGTCGCTACCTCCTTACCAGCTCGACTTCACGATACCGGGGATCTGGCCATTGTTGCCAAGTTCCCGGAGCGCGATGCGGCTCATCTTCAGCTTGCGATAATAGGCGCGCGGACGGCCCGTCACTTCGCAGCGATTGCGGATACGTACCTTCGAGCCGTTGCGCGGAAGTTCCGCGAGCTGGAGCTGCGCCTGAAAACGCTCCTCCATGGGAGCGTCGGCATTCTTGGTGATCGCCTTCAGAGCGGCGCGCTTGGCGGCGTATTTCGCCACCAGCTTGATTCGCCGGTTGTTCTGCTCGATCATGCCCTTTTTGGCCATTGTCTCGTCCTTTGCTCGTCTGCCGTTACTGGCGGAAGGGGAAGTTGAACGCCTTCAAAAGCGCTCGGGCTTCCTCGTCGGTCTTCGCCGTCGTACAGACGATGATGTCCATGCCCCACATCTGATCGACCTTGTCGTAGTTGATCTCGGGGAACACGATGTGCTCCTTGACGCCCATCGCGAAATTGCCGCGACCGTCAAAGCTCTTCGGGTTCAGGCCGCGAAAGTCGCGAACGCGCGGTAGCGCGATCTGGACCAGCCGATCCATGAACTCGTACATTTTATCCTTGCGAAGCGTGACCTTCGCGCCGATCGGCATGCCCTCGCGGACCTTGAATCCGGCGATCGAGTTGCGGGCATGCGTGATGATCGGCTTCTGACCGGCGATCCTCGCCAGGTCCTCGGCCGCCACCGTCGGTTTCTTGGAATCGGCGGTGGCTTCGCCGACGCCCATGTTGATCACGATCTTGTCGACGCGGGGAATCTGCATCTCGTTCTTGTACGAGAACTCTTCCTGCATCGCCTTGCGGACCTCTTCGCGATAGACGCGCTTGAGACGCGGCACGTAAGCGGTTTCCGTATCAGCCATTGATCTGCTCTCCCGAGCGCTTCGCGACACGCACCTTAGTGCCGTCGTCGAGGGTCTTGAAGCCCACGCGCGTCGCCTTGCCGTCCTTCGGGTCAGCGACCGCGATGTTCGACAATTGGATCGGGGCTTCCTTGGTGATGATGCCGGCTTCCTGGGAAGCGGACTGGCGTTGATGGCGCTTGATCATATTGACCCCGCGCACCAGTGCCCGCCCCTCTTTCGGCATCATCTGAATCACTTCACCCGACCGGCCCTTGTCCTTGCCGGCGAGCACGACGACATTGTCGCCCTTGCGGATCTTCTGCATCGTCCGCTCTCCTCTTAAAGAACTTCGGGGGCCAGGGAGACGATCTTCATGTGGCTCTTGGCGCGAAGCTCGCGCGGAACCGGTCCGAAGATACGCGTGCCAAGCGGCTCTTTCTTGTTGTCGATTATGACGGCGGCATTCCGGTCGAACCGGATGACCGAGCCGTCTGCACGGCGGATGTCCTTGGCGGTACGCACCACCACGGCCTTCATCACGTCGCCCTTTTTCACGCGGCCGCGCGGAATGGCCTCCTTGACGGAAACGACAATGATGTCGCCCACCGAGGCATATTTCCGCTTCGAGCCGCCCAGCACCTTGATGCACATGACACGACGGGCGCCGGAATTATCCGCGACGTCGAGGTTTGTTTGCATCTGAATCATGTCAGGCCGCCTTCAAAACTTGCCGCCGGGACGTGCCGAACCGCACTGTCCCGGCCAATCCATCAACTGGCTGCTGCCACGCCGTTCGAAACGACGATCCAGCTCTTGTCCTTCGAGATCGGCCGGGTCTCCTCGATGGAGACCATATCGCCGACCTTGCACTGATTGTTCTCGTCGTGCGCCTTGTACTTCTTCGACCGGCGCACGGTCTTCTTGAACAGCGGGTGGGTGAAGCGACGCTCCACCAGCACGACCACCGTCTTTTCGTTCTTGTCGGAGACCACTGTCCCCTGCAGGATGCGTTTCGGCATAGTTCCGTCCTCAGGCCTTGGCCTCGCCCGCCTTATGGCGAGAAATCGTCTTGATGCGCGCGATATCGCGGCGCACCTGGCGCACGCGGGCGGTATTTTCGAGCTGACCCGTGGCACGCTGGAAGCGCAGGTTGAACTGCTCCTTCTTCAGCTTGCCGAGCTCATCGGTGAGTTCGTCCTGGGTCATCGCTTTGACGTCGGAAGCTTTCACTTCAAACTCTCCTTACTCGGCAATGCGCTGGATAAAGCGCGTGCGGATCGGCAGCTTTGCCGCACCGAGGCGAAGCGCCTCGCGGGCAGTCACTTCATCGACCCCGTCGATCTCGAAGACCACACGGCCCGGATGAACGCGCGCCGCCCAATAGTCGACGGAGCCCTTACCCTTACCCATGCGGACTTCAGTAGGCTTCGAGGTCACCGGCAGATCCGGGAAAATCCGGATCCACACACGCCCCTGGCGCTTCATCTGTCGGGTGATCGCGCGGCGAGCCGCTTCGATCTGGCGAGCGGTTACCCGCTCCGGTTCCATCGCCTTCAGGCCGAAGGCACCGAAGTTGAGGCCGGTTCCGCCCTTTGCGGTACCATGAATGCGTCCCTTGAACGCCTTCCGGTACTTAGTGCGCTTTGGCTGCAGCATCTTAGTTCACTCCGAATTCTGAATGCTCAGGCGTGTTCGCGGCGACGACCGCCACCTTGACTGTCGCCCTCGATCTGCCGGCGTTCGGACGCCATCGGATCGTGCTCGAGAATCTCGCCCTTAAAGATCCAGACCTTGACGCCGCAAATGCCATAGGCGGTTTTCGCCTCAGCGGTGCCATAGTCGATGTCGGCGCGCAGCGTGTGCAGCGGCACCCGGCCTTCGCGATACCACTCAGTCCGCGCAATCTCCGCACCGCCGAGACGGCCGCCGCAATTGATGCGGATTCCCTCGGCGCCGAGGCGCATCGCCGACTGCACGGCGCGCTTCATGGCGCGGCGGAACGCCACGCGGCGCTCCAGCTGCTGGGCGATCGACTGCGCGACCAGGGTCGCGTCCGTCTCGGGCTTGCGCACCTCGACGATGTTGATGTGCGTCTCGGCGTTGGTCATCGAGGCGAGCTTCTTGCGAAGCTTCTCGATATCCGCACCCTTCTTGCCGATGACGATGCCCGGACGCGCCGAGTGGATCGTGATCCGGCACTTCTTGTGCGGACGCTCGATGACGATCTTGGAGACCGCGGCCTGCTTCAGCTCTTCGAGCAGATAGCGGCGGATCTTCAGATCCTCGTGCAGCAGCTGGCCATATTCGCCGGTGTTGGCGAACCAACGCGAATCCCAGGTGCGGTTGATGCCGAGCCGAAAGCCGGTCGGATTGATTTTCTGACCCATTACGCGGCCTCCTCGAGTTCGGCGATCTCGCGCACGACGATCGTCAGATGCGAGAACGGCTTCTCGACCCGGCTCGCCCGACCGCGACCGCGGGCATGGAAACGCTTCATCGTGATCGACTTGCCCACATAGGCTTCGGCGACGATCAGCGAATCGACGTCGAGATCATGATTGTTCTCGGCATTGGCGATGGCGCTTTCCAGCGTCTTCTTCACCGTCTCGGCGATCCGCTTGCGCGAGAAGGTCAGGTCCGCCAAAGCGGCGCCGACCTTCTTGCCGCGGATCAGCTGCGCGACGAGATTAAGCTTCTGCGGGCTGACACGGATCGTCCGGGCAACAGCCTTCGCCTCGTTATCCTTCAGCCGACGTTCGGCTTTGGCCTTGCCCATCGTTATTTCCTCTTCGCCTTCTTGTCGGCGCCGTGGCCATAATAGGTCCGGGTCGGAGCGAACTCGCCGAACTTGTGCCCGACCATGTCCTCGTTCACCGACACGGGAATGTGCTTGGACCCATTGTAGACCCCGAAGGTCTGGCCGACGAACTGCGGCAGGATCGTCGAACGACGGCTCCAGATCTTGATCACATCGTTGCGGCCGCTCGCGCGCCCCTTCTCGGCTTTCTTGAGAAGGTAGCCATCGACGAACGGACCCTTCCAGACGGAACGTGTCATGAAAAAATCCTCTTACTTCTTACGCTGATGACGCGAGCGCATGATGAACTTGTCGGTCGCCTTGTTCTGGCGGGTCCGCTTGCCCTTCGTCGGCTTGCCCCAGGGCGATACCGGATGGCGACCACCGGACGTCCGGCCTTCACCACCGCCATGCGGGTGGTCGACCGGGTTCATGGCGACACCGCGGACATGCGGACGGCGACCCAGCCACCGCGAACGACCAGCCTTGCCGAGGTTGATGTTCGAATGATCCGGGTTGGACACCGCGCCAACCGTGGCGAAGCACGACGACGGCACCAGCCGCTGTTCACCCGAGTTCAGGCGCAGGATCGCCAGGCCGGAATCGCGGCCAACGAGCTGAGCGTAGGAGCCGGCGGATCGAGCGATCTGACCGCCCTTTTCCGGCTTCATCTCGACATTGTGGACGATGGTTCCGACCGGCATCGCCGACAGCGGCATCGCATTGCCCGGCTTGACGTCGACACCCGTAAGTCCGGCAATCACCTTGTCGCCCGCGGCGAGCCGCTGCGGCGCCAGGATGTAGGCGACCTGCCCGTCCTCATATTTGACCAGCGCGATGAAGGCGGTGCGGTTCGGATCATACTCGATCCGCTCGACCGTCGCCCACATGTCGAGCTTGCGGCGCTTGAAGTCGATCACGCGGTAGGTCCGTTTGTGACCACCACCTTGATAGCGCGCGGTCACCCGGCCCGTGTTGTTGCGTCCGCCCTTTTGAGTCAGCCCCTGGGTGAGCTGCTTGACAGGCTTGCCCTTCCACAGACCCGAGCGATCGACGATGACCAGCTGGCGCTGGCTCGGCGTGTTCGGTTTGAAATTCTTTAATGCCATTGCCTAAGCTCCTCCGGTCCCGATCAAAGACCGGTCGAGACGTCGATGGACTGGCCTTCGGCCAGCGTCACGACGGCTTTTTTCTGATCGCTCTGGCGGCCGATACGGCCACGGAAGCGCTTGACCTTGCCCTTGCGGACCAGCGTGTTGACGGCGGTGACCTTCACCCCGAACAGCGCCTCGACAGCCGCCTTGATGTCCGGCTTGGTCGCGGTGCGCGGCACGTTGAAGACAACCTGGTTGGATTCCGAAAGAAGCGTGGACTTCTCGGTGATCACCGGGCTCGTGATGACGTCGTAATGGCGAAGATCGCTCACTTGAACCGCTCCTCCAGAGCCTCGACCGCAGCCTTAGACAGAACCAGCGTCTGGCGGCGGAGAATGTCGTAGACGTTGATGCCCTGGATCGGCAGCACGTCGATATGCGGAATGTTGCGGGCCGAGCGTGAGAAATTCGTGTCCAGCTCGGCACCACCGATGATCAGCGCGTTGGAAAGGCCGAGACCCGCGAAGCTCTTGATCATCGCCTTGGTCTTAGCTTCCGACGACTTCAGCTCGTCGACGACGATGAGGCCGCCCGATTTCGCCTTGGCGGAAAGCGCATGCTTGAGAGCCAGCGCCCGGACCTTCTTGGGAAGATCATGGGCATGGCTGCGCGAGGTCGGGCCATGGGCCTTGCCGCCGCCGCGGAACTGCGGCGCGCGCGCCGAGCCGTGACGAGCCCGGCCGGTGCCCTTCTGGCGATACAGCTTGGCACCGGTGCGCGCGATCTCGGCGCGTCCGAGCGTCTGATGCGTGCCCTGCTGGCGCTTGGCCAACTGCCAGCGAACCATCCGCTGCAGGATGTCCTCGCGTGGCTCGAGACCGAAGATCTCGTCCGCCAGCGTAACAGTGCCGGCGTCCTTGCCGTCGAGGCTCTTGATCGTAATGTCCATTATTCCGCTCCCTCGGAAGCGTCCGCGGTTTCCGCGGCGGCGCCATCGTTGGCGGCCGAACGAAGCGCGGCCGGCTTCGGCGCGTTGTCGGGCAGCGAAGCCTTGACGGCATCGCGAATTTCGATCCAGCCGCCCTTCGAACCCGGAACCGCACCGCGGATCAGGATCAGGCCCTTGTCGAGATCGGTGCGGACCACTTCGAGGTTCTGCGTGGTGACGCGAACCTGTCCCATGTGCCCGGCCATCTTCTTGTTCTTGAAGACCTTGCCCGGATCCTGACGCTGACCGGTCGAACCGTGCGAGCGGTGCGAGACCGAAACGCCGTGGGTGGCGCGCAGTCCGCCGAAGTTGTGACGCTTCATCGCGCCGGCAAAACCTTTACCGATCGAAGTTCCGGTCACGTCGACCATCTGCCCGGGCACGAAGTGCTCGGCCGTGATCTCGGCGCCGACATCGATCATGTTGTCGTCCGAGACGCGAAACTCGACGAGTTTGCGCTTCGGCTCGACGGAAGCCTGGGCGAACACGCCGCGCATCGGCTTCGACGTATTCTTGACCTTGGCGAGGCCAGCGCCGACCTGAACGGCGGTGTAGCCGTTCTTTTCCTTGGTCCGCTGAGCGACGACCTGGAGGTTTTCGACCTTCAGAACGGTAACCGGAACATGCTCGCCGACGTCATTGTAGACGCGGGTCATGCCGACCTTCTGGGCTATCACACCTGAACGCATGGGCGTTATCCTTCCCGTGCTCGGATCAGAGCTTGATCTCGACATCTACGCCAGCGGCGAGGTCGAGTTTCATGAGCGCGTCGACCGTCTGCGGCGTCGGATCGACAATGTCGAGGAGCCGCTTGTGGGTGCGCATTTCGAACTGCTCGCGCGACTTCTTGTCGATGTGCGGCGAGCGGTTGACGGTGAACTTTTCGATCCGCGTCGGCAGCGGGATCGGACCCCGCACGTTCGCGCCGGTACGCTTGGCGGTCGACACGATCTCCCGGGTCGACGCATCGAGAACCCGGTGATCGAACGCCTTGAGGCGGATACGGATATTCTGGCCGTTCATTTCATTCGTCCTCTCGTCGGAGACCACCGGCGCGGCGGCGCTTTCCGAGCGCTTGTCTTCTCAAAGCAGCCAACGTGGCGCGAGGCATGCCCCGCTCGCCCCTTCGGGCAAAGAACCGGGCGCGTCACTCAATCGTGCCGCAACGCGCCCGCCTGTCTGTATTTTACTCGACGATGCTGGCGACGATGCCGGCACCGACGGTGCGGCCGCCTTCACGGATGGCGAA
>CANKZU010000002.1 GCA_947488615.1 uncultured Aurantimonas sp. | reverse complement strand
GCCCGATGCGCCGCATCGAACCGCGCGTCGCTCCTGGCCGGACAAGCCCGTTCAGCACCATCGAATAGGTCCCTATCGCTGCAGGTTGGTATTACGTGCGGCCTCCGGGCGTTTCCAACCATCTGCCTCGTCGAACGCCCATCATCATTGCTCCCTTAGCGACAACCGCCCGAGCAAGTCCTCTGCCGTGCGCGTCGCGGCGCCGGCCGCCAGCGCCATTTGCGGCAACAGCATCCATTCCAGCGTCCAGGCCGCGCCCGAGCGCTCGTTCTCATGCACCAGCGCATGGTGCAGGCCGGAGACCAGCGTTGCGTTGAAGTGTGCCAGCGTCACCAGAACCTCCGCGCCGACCGGGTTCTGCTTGTGCGGCATCGCCGACGATCCGCCGCCGCCGGAAAGCGTCAGTTCGCCGACCTCGCTTTGCAGCGCCAGCACCGCATCCTGTCCGAACTTGCCGAGCGCCCCGGTGATCAGCGACAGCCAATGACCGAATTCGGCGATTCCGTCGCGTTCGGAATGCAAGGAAGCCGCGGCCGGCCAGAGGCCGAGCGCGTCCGCCACGCGCTGGACGATCGCCTCGCCCTTGTTGCCGAAATCCGCGCGGTCGCCGACGGCGCCGCCGAGCCGCAGGGCAAAGGCGCGCGGCGCGATCTCCTCGCGGCGCAGCCGACAGCGCACCAGCGGATCGGCCCAGGAGGCGAGCTTGCGCGAAAACGGCGTCGGCCGCGCCGCCTGCATCCGCGTGTGCGCCATCACTTCGCGGTCTCCGGCCTCGATCCCCCATTGCGCGAAGCCACCGATCAGCGCTTCCAGCCGCCGGTCGAGAACCAGCGACACGTCCTGCATGCGCGTCGCCATCGCGGCGTCGATCGCATCCTGGCTGGTCGCGCCCTTGTGCAAGCCGGCGGCAGCGACCGGGTCGAGCCCGGCGCGCAATTGCTGAAGCAACGCCGGCACCACGACGCCATCCCGCGCCGTTCCCACGGCAAGGGCCGCGAGATCGGGCGAAAATTCGTGCGTGCCCGCGCGAATCGCGGCGGCCGCCGCCGGCGCGATCAACTCCTCCGCCGCCTCGGCGTCGGCGAGCGCGACCTCGAAGGCGAGAATCGCCTCGAGCTCCGCCGCCGCCGTGAAATAGGAATCGAGTTCCTCGTCGCCGAGGAGGCCGCCCAGAAACGAATGCGAGAAGACCGAGGCCGTCACCGGCCGCCCGCCGTGCCGAAGACCTCAGAGGCAAAATCCGAAATCAGCCCCGCCGTGACCTTCGGCTGCTCGATGCAGGGCAAATGGCCGGCATCCTTGACGATCTCGAAGCGCGAACCGGCGATCAGATCGGCGGTCGAGCGCATCAGATCCGGCGGCGTCGAACCGTCCTGATCGCCGACGACACACAGCACCGGGAGATCGATCTTCGCCGTCGCCTCGGTGTAGTCGGCATCACGCAACGCAGCGCTGCTGCCAAGATAGCCGGGCAGCGGCGTGCGCAAGAGCATGTTGGAATAGCCGACGAAATCGGGATTGGCCGGACGGCGGAATTGCGGCGTGAACCAGCGTTCGAGGATTTGCTCGGAGATCGCGCCGATCCCGTCCTTCTCGATCGCGGCGATGCGCTGGTCCCACAATTCGGTCGTGCCGATCCGGTGTGCCGTGTCCATCAACACCACCCCCTTCGCGACGCTGGGATGGCGATGGGCCACGCCTTGCGCGATCATGCCGCCGATCGACAGACCAATGACGAGCGGGTCCGTCACGCCGAGATGGTCGATCAGCGCTTTCAGATCGTCGATATGGGTGTCCATGGCATAGGGAGCGGGCGTCGCCTCGGACAGCCCGTGGCCGCGCTTGTCGTAGCGCACGATCCGATATGCTCCGGCGAGGCGCTCGACCACCGCGTCCCAGATGCGGAAATCGGTGCCCAGTGAGTTGGCGAAGACCAGCGTCGGCCCGTCCGCGTTTCCCTCGACCTTGTGGTGGATGACGATGCCGTTGACGCGCTGAAATGGCATGGATGCGGTTTCCTTCCCGATTGGACGCTACCGATCATAGGTGGCAACGCGCGCTATGAAAGGGCCGGCCGGCATTGTGCAAAAAGCCGGGCCATCTTCCCCGCCTCGGCCTTTCCTGATAGCGGCATCAAAAACCGAACGCTGGATATGGTCCGGGAGATTTCGCCATGTTTCTCAGTTGCGGCGACGCGCTGTTCGATCTGTTTGCCGAACCCGACGCGGATGTGGCGACGATCGCCCTGTCCGGACGGGTCGGCGGTTCGCCGCTGAACGTCGCGCTGGGCCTCGCGCGCCTCGGCCATCCGGCCGGCTTCTTCACCAAGGTCTCGAGCGATCTCTTCGGGACGCGCATTCGCGGCTTCATGGCGCGCGAAAATATCGACCAGCGCTTCCTCATTCCGACCGACAGGAACACGACGCTGGCAATGGTCTCGCTCGGCGCCGACGGCTCGCCGGCCTATATCTTCTATATCGACGGCACCGCCGATCGATCGATCGAACCTGCCGAAGTGCCGGCGACCTTTCCCGACGATCTCGCGGCCATCCATCTCGCCTCCTACTCCACCGTGACCGAGCCGACCGCCTCGGCGCTCGCCCATCTCGTGCGGCAGGAATCGACCCGGCGGTTCATCTCCTACGATCCCAATATTCGTGCCTCGATCGAACCCGATCTCGACATCTGGCGGCAAAAAGTCGCCGAACTCGTGCCCTTCGCGGCCTTGGTAAAGGCAAGCGAAGAGGACCTCGATCTCCTCTATCCCGGCCGGGCCGTCGAAGCCGTGATCGACGATTGGGTCGCCGCTGGCGCAGAGATGGCGGTGGTCACGCGCGGCGAACGCGGCGCGACCGCCGCGACAAGCTCGGGTGTCAAAGCCTCGGTCAGCGGACGACAGATCGCCGTCGCCGACACGGTCGGCGCCGGCGATACCTTCCAGGCGGCGCTTCTGGCCGGCTTGAAGGAACGCGGTCGACTCTCGCGCGCGGCCCTGAGGGCCGCCAACCAAACCGGCATCGAGGATTTGCTGCACTTCGCCGTCAGGGCGGCGGCCATCACCTGCTCACGCCGGGGCGCCGACCTGCCGCGGCGTGCCGATCTGGGTCTTCCGCCCCTCGCCTGAAAGCGCCGCCCGCGCGGCCTGATCTTGCAAGGCAGCTCTCCAGAACCAAAAAGCCCGCCGGGTCCTGCGATCCGGCGGGCTTTTGTCTGAAAGCCGGACGCTTGACGCGCCCGACCAAAGGCAGAACGCCTTAGTTGAAGCGATAGGAAGCCTTGGCCCAGATCGTGTGGAAGTCCAGGTCGTCGTCGTTCGACTCCGAGGTGAAGTTGACCGTATTGGTGCCGTTGGTCCCGGTCACCGTCTGATCGTTCGAGCCGAGGTTGGTGTAGAGATACTCGACGCCGAACGAGATGTTCTGCGTGGCCATCACATCGACACCGCCGCCGACCGCATAACCAACATCCGCGTCGTCGCCGTCCTGCGTAAACGTATAGCCGGTGAAGGCGCCGCCGCTCGGCGCGGTCATGGTGTTGTCGACGCCGGCATAGGCGAGACCGCCCGTACCATAGAGCAGGACGCTGTCCATGGCGTAGCCGAGACGGGCGCGGACCGTACCGAGATAGTTGATCTCGCTGTTGGTCGTAAAGGTCGAGCCGCCCGGCGTCGTGTAGGAGCGGTTGGTCTCGGCGTCGATGTAGTTGATGTCCGCGACCGCGCCGACGACGAAGTTGTTCGGCATCTGATAGTCATAGCCGATATGCGCACCGCCGATGAAGCCGGCGTTGTTGTCGTCGCCGCTGTCGAAGCGGCCGTTGTTGAAGGCGCCGTTGTTGCCCGGATCGAAGGACGCACCGTCGTCGTCACCGCTGAAGGCGACGCCAGCCTGGCCACCGATGTAGAGGCCGGTCCAGGTGCTGGTCGTGGCGACCGGCTCGATCATCATCGGTGCCGGTGCCGGTGCCTCCTCATAGATCACGTCGGCGGCGAGCGCCGGGGTGACGAACGCCGTCGAGGCGAGAAGCAATGCAAAGCGGTTCATAACTGTACTCCATTCTGTCGCAGTCGCGACTTTCTTCCCGACCCCACATCCGCGTGGCGCCCGGATTTCCCGACCCGGCTGGCGGGTTCGGGAGTTGATATGGTCCCTCTCCGTGCCGGAAAAATGGCAGGAATAGGTTCTCTTCCGCCGTGTTGCCGATCCGCAACGAGAATTTCGACCGGGTCCGACGTCGTGAATTCTTCGTAACCTTCGATCGTTGATTTCGTCTTAAAATCGATGGTTTACGCCAAGTCGGCACGACCTGGCGGCGCTTAACAAACATGGCGAAGATGTGTCGGATAGAATTCCTAACGAATAGACGCGCCGGCTAACCCAAGGAAATGGAATTGCGCCTTGCGACGGCCTGAAACCCCGCATACCGACGCATGAATCCCTCGCCGAACAGGTCGTTTTTGGCGACGGTGGCGATCGAAAAATGCCGATTATACTGACAGGTTGCGCGAGCCCCGCGTGTCGTAATCCTTCACAATGACAATTGTTGTTGAATTTTACGGAGCGCGAACGGCGCAGACCCGTCGCACCACAAGCTCGACGACGGCCCACGATAATGTGTTGCTTACCGCTCACATTTGCGTTGGTCCTGCGTGATCCACACCGCAGCCCCGAATCCGCCACACACCGTAGCCGCCCGCTTCCAAATGATTGCCATTGGACGGCGCGGCTTTATATTCCCGCTAAGAAGAGGATGGCACTTCATGGAGGAATTATGCGTAATCTGATTTTGGCCGCTGGTGCGATCGTGACGCTCGCACTGGCCACGGGTGCCACGGCCCAGACCGTCGGCGACGCAGACGCTGGCAAGAAGGTCTTCAACAAGTGCCGAGCCTGCCACGCCGTCGGAGAAGGCGCGAAGAACAAGGTCGGCCCGGAATTGAACGGCGTCATTGGCGAGAAGCCGGGCTCGATCGAAGGCTACAGCTATTCCTCCGGCTTCGCAGAATGGGCCGCCGACAAGACCGCCTGGAACGAGGCATTGATGACGGAATGGCTCGCCGACCCCCGTGCTGTCGTCAAGGGCACCAAGATGGCGTTTCCCGGACTGAAAAAGCCAGAAGATCTCGCCAACGTTACCGCCTATCTCGCCGGCTTCGACGCCGAGGGCAAGGAACGCGACCCCGCCGAAGCGCTCGCGGCGGCGGGGCAATAGGTCGTCGACGCAATTCTTCGCACCGATCGAATATGACGGCCGCCTCAGGGCGGCCGTTGTCGTTTCAAACCAGCTTCAGCCCGACGTCCGGACTGAAGCGCCGATCGTAATCGATCAGGCGTAGACGTCCATCACCTGGTTCAGCAACGCAATCGCCTCTTCCTTGCTGCGCTGGAACGAATTACGACCGATGATCGATCCGTTGCCGCCGCCCTCCCGGATGGCGCGGACCTCGTCCAGAAGCTCGTCGGTGTTCTTTGCCGCGCCGCCGGAAAACACGACAATTCGCTTGCCGGCGAATGCCGCCTGCATGATGTGGCGGACGCGGTCGGCGGCCGCTTCCCGCGGGATGGCGTGTTTCTCGTAGATCGGCTTTGCCGCGTCGAGGTCGAGATGGGCAGTCGGCAGTTTCACCTTGATGATGGTGGCCCCCATCAACGCCGCCATATGCGCGGCATAGGCGATGATATCGAAGCCGGTTTCGCCCTCCTTGGACACTTTGCCGCCACGCGGATAGGACCAGACGACGGTCATCAGCCCGCGCGATTTCGCCTCCAGAGAGATCTCACGCAACTCCTCCATCATGTCGTAGGAGTGGTCGGACCCCGGATAGATGGTGAATCCGACGCCGACGCAGCCCAGCCGCATCGCGTCCTCGACCTTGCCGGTCAACGCCTGGTCGCTGCCGCCGACGAGAGAATTGCCGCTGTTGAGCTTGAGAATCAGCGGAACCTCGCCGGCGAACGTGTCGGCGCCCTGCTCCAGAAGTCCTAGCGGCGCGGCATAGCCCGAAACGCCTGAATCGATCGCCAGTTCGTAAAGATAATGCGGGTCATAGGCGATCGGGTTGGGTGCGAAGCTGCGCGCCGGTCCGTGCTCGAAGCCCTGATCGACCGGCAGGATCACCACCCGGCCGGTCCCCGCCAACCGGCCATGCATAAGGAGGCGTGAAAGATTGCTCTTCAAGCCCGGGGTCTCGCCCTCGTACCAGGACAGGATGTTCCGGACGGTGTCTGTTCTCAGCATTTCACTTGCTCCTTTGCCTCACCGGCAGGCATCAACAGCCTCGCCGGTTCCCATGCGCTTCTTCTGCGGGCATCAGGCGGCGCCGTCCAGATGCGTGACGCCGCCCGCGCATATTAAAATCGGTTGAAGGGCCCAGCGGTGCGCGATGAGGCCATTATCGGCATCCGTTTAATCGGCCCTCACCCAATTGAACCAATCTTCGGTTCCTGCGTTTCCACTCTGTGGAGGTAACTACAATGACACGCGGCGTTTCGACATTCCCATCGCCCTTTGGGGCCGATTCAGACTTGATGTTCGCCGGCAACGGCGTTGTGGATTGTTCGGTGATGCCCGGCGACCCGGACGGTTCCGCCGCACCCCGAGAGCGGGCGAAGCTAACGCTCCCGGTCCGCCCCGCGCGCGTGCGGGGGGCGGTGCGAAAGGCGGGGACCCAACAACGGATGGCGGCTCCGCTCGTTCACCATACCCCCTTCCGCCTGGAGCCTGCCGAACGCGCCCCGCAAACCGTCAAGTTGGGTCGTCGTGGTTTCCATCTGCGATCGCGTCCGGCCGATGCGATGGGCTTGGGAGATGACGGCGTGCGTCAGAACGAAAGCATCCTGATTCCGACCGCGATCGTCGGCGTCATTCTCGCATCAGCGAGCTACTTCTTCAATTTCATCGGCTGACGGCATTTTATCGCAGTGCCGCGGGACATTGGTATACCGCCGCCGGAAACTGACCCCTAATCGGAGAAGCCTCACGGCCCGACCGCCGATCAGCGCGTGGAGCCTTCCGTCAGCACCCTCCCGTGTTTCGAAGCGGAGAAATCGCGATCGGCGAACAGCCGTATCTGCTCGGCGAACGCTTCGGCGGCTGTCGGTGTTTGTAATCTTTTCAGACTTGCCGGTTTAATCAATTTGCCAAGGGCGGATGCCGATTCCTTGGCACCTCCACGATTCCCGCTGCAAGGCGTCCGATGCTGTTCACGCGACCGCAATGAAGTCTCACACGCTCAGCTGGATCGCCGGGTCCGTCATGGCGTTGGCGACCCTCATCGTCGCGATTCCGGCTCCCAGTCTCGCCAGCACCGAAAATCTCGCGGCGGTTTTTCCGCCGTGGTGGCCGCAAGCGCGTGTCATCCAGGCGGCGGCCAGCGTCGGCAATCTCATGGATGCGGGGGCCTGGCCTTCCGTGGCCGTTCTCGAATTCACCGATGAAGACTTGCCGGGTCGGCTTCGCGCCACCGGTGCATGGCTCGTTCTCGACGCAGCCACGATCGGCTGCGCAAGCACCACTGACTAGGACCTCGACCATGAATGCGATGAAAGACCTTGATGCGCACCGCGCTCGTATCACGAGCTGGATCTCGCTCGGCCAGTTCGGTTTCGTGCCGGTGATCATACTGGTTGAAATGGCGAACGCTCGGTCCGCCATCGCCCCGGCGCTCGCCGCGATCGCCATCGCGGTCGTCAGCCTGCTGCTTTCCCGGAGGGCCGACCTCGGGTCGACGGCGCGAATGGTCTGCGCTGTCGGCCTCGTTGGCAATATCTCCATTCTCGTTTCGGCGCTCAGCGGCAACTACCTTCAAGTCGATATGCACATGGCCTATTTCGCGGCTCTGGCGGTGATCGGCGCGATGTTCGATTGGCGCGTGATCGCGGGGGCGACGGTGGCAACCGCCCTTCACCACCTGGTGCTGAACTTTGCGCTGCCGGCCGCGATCTATCCCGGCGGCACAGACGTCGTGCGCTTTGGCCTGCACGCGGTCATCCTGGTTACGGAAGCCGCAGTCCTGCTGTGGCTCGCTTATACAGTCTCCGCCATGTTCAAGAGCATTGCGGAGGCGACGGAGCTTGCGCGAGAAGAACAGGGTCGCGCGGAAGCATCCAGTCAGGAAACGGAACGGCTCTCCCGCGAACGCGAGGCGGAACAGAACCGTCAGGCGGCGCTGGAAGAGAGCAAGGCCGAGGATTTGCGGGCCTTTGTCGGCGCCGTGGAGGTCGGCTTCGAGCGGCTGTCGGACGGTGATCTGACGGTGCGGATGGCCGCGCCGGTGGCGGCGGAGTTCGAACCGATCCGGGCGAAGTTCAACGACAGTGTCGCCAAGCTCGAGGATGCGATCGGCAATGTGGTGACCTCGATCGGCTCGATCCGGTCAGGCTTGCAGGAGATCAACACGGCGTCGAACGATCTGGCGCAGCGCACCGAGCAGCAGGCGGCGAGCCTGGAAGAGACGGTGGCGGCGCTGGGCGAGGTGACGACGGCGGTGAACGAAACCGCCCAGGGCGCCGGCAAGGCGCAGACGGCGGCCAGTGCCGCCCGCGGCAAGGCCGAAAAGGGCGGCGAGATCGTCGGCCAGGCGGTGGCGGCGATGAGCCAGATCGAGAAATCCTCCGAGCAGATCAACCAGATCATCGGGGTGATCGACGAGATCGCTTTCCAGACCAATCTGCTGGCCTTGAACGCGGGTGTCGAGGCGGCGCGGGCCGGCGAGGCCGGCAAGGGCTTTGCGGTGGTCGCCCAGGAAGTGCGTGGGCTGGCCCAGCGCTCGGCCGAGGCGGCCAAGGAGATCAAGACGCTGATCGCGACGTCGCGCAGCCAGGTGGAAAGCGGCGTCGAGCTGGTGACGGCCTCGGGCAAGTCGCTGGACGAGATCGTCGCCGAGGTGAGTGCGATGGCCGAGCTGATCGCGACGATCGCGGTGAGCGCCAAGGAGCAGGCGACGAGCTTGCGGGAGGTGTCGGGCGCGGCCGATCAGATGGACAAGGTGACGCAGCAGAACGCGGCGATGGTGGAAGAGGCGACGGCGGCGAGCCAGACCCTGACCAACGAGACCGAGGAACTGGCGAGCGCGATGGCGCAGTTCAAGACCGCCAGTTCGATGGGTGCCGGGCGGAGCCAGGCTTCGCGGTCGGGTGGCAACGCCGCCCCTGCCGCCAACCGGGCAAGGCCGGCCGCGCCGTCGCGCGGCGTGCCGCAGATGAAGACCACCGGCCGCGGCGGCGCCGCCCGGGCCCCCAAGGCCGAATCCGAAAGCTGGGAGGAATTCTGACCCCAGCCGGGACGGGTGACGTCAAGCCGAACGCTTGACCGTCAGTGACAGCGCCGCGTGTTCTTCAGGATGCGCGGCGTCTTCCCATCTTCGACTCCCATCGGGATCAGACCGCCGGCGAGCGTGCCGCCTCGGCCAGGAACGTCCAGACATAATCGGCAAAGCTTCGCCAGCATTCGATCTCGAAGCGCTGCTCGCCAGTTCGCCACAAGACGATCTCGGCTTTCGAGAGGATCGTCCGGCTCACCGCCCCTACGGGAAAACTGCCGAGCCGAATGTCCTGCGGACAGCCGGCCGCGATCACCGCCTCGGCCGCCGGTCCCACGACCGCGATCGCGGCATTGCGGTGCGACACGTCGACAACCGAGATGCCGGCGACGCCCGCAAGTCTTGCCGGTAGCGGTTCGACCTCCGCCGCATCATCGTCGGCGACCACCAGCCACTCGTCGGGGCCGAGCCAGAGCGCCGACATGCCGTCCGCCGAAGCGCTCATCTTCGGCCGCGTCGGCAGCGCCAAGCCCAACTTGGCCTCCACCGCCTTTAGCGATTGCGCGTCGGCGCGCAGACTGATGCGTTGGCGCGGGGCAAGCGGCGTCAGCGTCACGCCCGGCCCGCTGGCATAGCGCCCGTCCAGCGGCGACATGCGCGGCAGGCTCGGTGAGGTGGTCACAGCGGCGGACGCTCCTATCGCGGCATTGGGCTCGGTGCTTTTTTTGGCCGCAGCCTTGGGTGGCTTTTTTGCCTTCGATGCCACGCCGACCGGTGTTTTCTTCGATGCCGTCTTGCGTTCAGCCATGCAGCCGCTCCCCTTCCGGATCGAAGAACACCGTGTCCGTCACCTCGACGGCGATCGTCTCTTTCGGCATCGGAACATACAGCGTGCGGCCGATCAGATTGCGCCCGTCCTTGACCAGCGCCAGCGCGATCGAGCGCCCCGTCGCGTCGGAGTGATAGGCCGAGGTGACATGGCCGAGCATCGTCATCGGCACCGCCTCGTTCGGGTCGGCGACGATCTGCGCGCCTTCCTCCAGAACGGTCAGCGGGTTCGCGGACTTGAGGCCGACGAGTTGCTTGCGGCCGGGGGCAACGAGATCGGACCGTTCCAGCCCGCGCTTGCCGACGAAATCCGTCTTCTTCTTCGACACCGCCCAGGCCAGCCCGGCGTCGGCCGGCGTGACCGTGCCGTCGGTCTCCTGACCGACAATGATATAGCCCTTTTCAGCCCTGAGCACGTGCATGGTCTCGGTGCCGTACGGCTCGGCGCCAAGGCCGCGGCCATGCTCGCGCAACGCGTCCCAGACAGCGCGGCCGTAATCGGCCGGCACGTTGATCTCGTAGCCGGCCTCGCCGGTGAAGGAGACGCGGAACAGCCGGCAGGCAACGCCCATGAAGGTGCATTCGGCGACCGACATGTGCTTGAAGGCGTCGGGCGAAATGTCCAGCCCGTCAACGTAAGGCGCGACGATCTCCCGCGCCTTCGGCCCCTGCACGGCGATCACCGCCCATTGCTCGGTGACCGAGGTCATCCAGACGGCGAGGTCCGGGAACTCGGTCTGCCGGTAATCCTCCATCAGGTCGAGCACGCGCGGCGCGCCGCCGGTCGTGGTGGTCACGTGATAACGGTCTTCGCCGATCCTGGCGACGATGCCGTCGTCGATGATGAAGCCGGCCTCGTTCAGCATGATCGCGTAGCGGCACTTGCCGACGGCAAGGCTCGCAAGCGGCGTCGCATAGATCAGATCGAGGAATTTCGCCGCGTCCGGCCCGACGACTTCGATCTTGCCCAGGGTGGAAGCGTCGAAGAGGCCCGCCGCCTCGCGCACCGTCCGGCATTCGCGGCCGACAGCGGCGTGCATGTCAACACCTTTCGGGAAATACCAGGCCCGCTTCCACAGGCTGACGTCCTCGAACACCGCCCCTTCGGCCTCGGCGCTGTCGTGGATCGGCGTCTTCCGGGTCGGGTCGAACAGCAGCCCCTTGGCGAAGCCGGCGATGGTGCCGAAGGTGACCGGCGTGAAGGGCGCGCGAAACGTGGTCAGCCCGACCTCGGGCATCGGCCGGCTCAGCGCCTCGGCGGCAACGCCGATCCCATGGATGTTCGAGGTCTTGCCCTGGTCGGTCGCCATGCCGGTGGTGGTGAAACGCTTGATGTGCTCGACCGAGCGGAAGCCCTCGGCGACGGCGAAGCGGATGTCCTTGGCGGTCACGTCGTTCTGGAAATCGATGAAGGCCTTGACGAACTTGCCGGCCCCCGCGGCGGGCGTGGCGCCGGCCATGCCGCCGCCACAGGGCGCCGTTCCCTCCACCGCGACCGGCGCGGCGGTTCCGGCCTTGCCGGCCGCCGCAGTCCGGCCTGCGCTGCGGGCCGCACCGATCGTCTTCGCCAGATCGAAGTCGCCCGCCGCCGCGCCGACACTGATGCAATCCTCGGCCGGTTCCGCCGGGACATAGGCTTGGAGGGCGGGATCGAAGACGAGCTTGCCGCGCGACTGCGAGAACAGATGGACCGACGGCGTATAGCCGCCGGACATCAGCAGCGCGTCGCAATCGAAGCGGCGGTTGTCCTGACCGGAACGCAGTTCTTCGACTGTGAAGCCGCTGATGCGCCTGGTGCCGCGCACGGTCTTGATCTCGTAACCGGCGAGAACCTCGATCCCGAGCGCCCGAGCCGCGGCGGCGATGTCGGCGGGCGGTTCGGCCCGCAAATCGACGATGACCGGCACGGCGACGCCCGCCCGCTTCAGATCGATCGCCGCAGCATAGGCCGCGTCATGGGCGGTGAAGACCGCGACACGGCGGCCCGGCGCGACGCCGAAATGATTGAGATAGAGTCGCGCCGCTCCGGCCAGCATGATCCCCGGCCGGTCGTTGTCGGGAAACACCAGCGGCCGCTCGATCGAGCCCGTCGCCAGCACCACTTTCTTCGCCCGCACCTGCCACAGCCGCTCGCGCGGCAGCGCCGGGTCGGGCTCGGACAAATGGTCGGTGACCTGCTCGGCCAGCGCCAGCATGTTGTGGTTGTAGTAGCCGAAGGCGGTCGTGCGCGGCATCAAGCGGACATTGGCCATGCCGGCGAGCCGGGCGACGGCGCCGTCGACCCAGTCCATCGCGGCGACGCCGTCGATGGTCGTACTGCTCTCCGCCTTCAGCCAGCCGCCGAAGGCCGTCCCCTCGTCGCACAGGAGCACGCTCGCGCCCGCTTCGCCGGCCGCCAGCGCGGCGGCAAGGCCCGCCGGGCCGGCACCCGCGACGAGCACGTCGACATGCGCGAAACGATTGGCGTAGTGCTCGGGGTCGGGTTTCGTCGGCGCGCGCCCGAGGCCGGCCGCGGCCCGGATATAGGGCTCATAGACCCGGTGCCAGAAAGCCTTCGGCCACATGAAGGTCTTGTAGTAGAAGCCGGCCGTCAGGAAGCGCGAGAACATCCCGTTGGCGCCGCCGATGTCGAAGTCGAGCGAGGGCCAGCGGTTCTGGCTGCCAGCGTCGAGGCCGTCATAGAGCGGCTGCATCGTCGCGCGAATGTTGGGCTGGCGGCGGGCGTCGTCGCGGCGAATCTCGACCAGCGCGTTCGGCTCTTCCGGACCGGAACCAAGGATGCCGCGCGGCCGATGATATTTGAACGAGCGACCGGTGAGATGCACGCCGTTGGCGAGCAGCGCCGAAGCGAGCGTATCGCCCTCCAGCCCCACATAGCGTTGACCGTCGAAGTGAAACTGGATGCGGCGGGCGCCTTTGAGGCGACCGTGCTCGGCGAGGCGAAATCGGCTCATCGTCCGCCCTCCCCGGCGTTCGACGGAGCCGGATCGAGACCCGCTGTTGCCGGTTTCGCCCCCGCGCCGAGCGGGTCGGGCGACAGGTCGACTTCATGGCCAAGATCGGGTTTCGGCGCACCTGTTTCGTATACAGCAAGGAATTTGTCCGAGACCGAATGGCGCGCGGCATTGAAGAAGCGTCCGCAGCCATGGATGTGGCGCCAGCGTTCGAACACCACGCCGCGGTTGTTGGTGCGCAAATAGAGCGCCTCGGCGACGGCGCGCCCCGGCTCCCCATCGGCGGCCGGTCGCGCGATATGCGCCTCGCCCGCGTGGCGGAACTCGAGTTCCGGCCGGTCTTCCTCGCAATAGGGGCAGTGGATCAAAAGCATGAGAAGGCCTAGATCTCCGCCTTCACGGCGGCGGTTGTCGGATCACCGGTATTGGGCGTGCCCGCCGGCTCGATCAGGAGCAGGTGGGTCTCTTCTTCGGCCATCGGGCAATGCTCGACGCCCTTCGGCACGACGTAGAGTTCACCAGGACCGAGCACGACGTCCCCATCGCGCATTCGGATAGTGAGACGGCCCTTCAGGATGAGAAAGAAATCGTCCGTGTCGGGATGGGAATGCCAGACGAACTCGCCCTTCACTTTCACTACGAGCACGTCGTTGCCGTTGTAGGCGGCGACGATCTTCGGCGACCAGTACGCGCTGAACTGGGCCAGCTTGCCTGCCAAGTCGACTGTTTCTTGGGCCATCACACCACCCTTCAATGCGCGACGGCGGCGGCCGCCGCCTCGTCGATGAAACGGCCGGTCTCGAAGCGATCGAGGCCGAAGGCGGCGTTGATCCTGTGCGGCTCGTCGCGGGCGATGGTGTGGGCGAAGACGTTGCCGGAACCCGGCGTCGACTTGAAGCCGCCGGTGCCCCACCCGCAATTGACGTAGAGCCCTTTTACCGGCGTTTTCGACAGGATCGGCGAGCGGTCGGGCGTCACGTCGACGATGCCGCCCCAGGAACGCAGCATGCGCATGCGGCGGAACATCGGAAACATCTCCGAGATCGCGTCGACCGTGTGGTTGAGGATGTGCAGGCTGCCGGTCTGCGAATAGGACGGATATTGGTCGGTGCCGGCGCCGATGACCAGTTCGCCCTTGTCCGACTGGGAGACATAGGCGTGGACGGTGTTCGACATGACGACGCAGGGAAAGCACGGCTTGACCGGTTCCGATACCAGCGCCTGCAGCGGAAAGCTCTCGATCGGCATCCGGACGCCGGCCATGTCCATGACCACCGAGGTGTTGCCGGCCGCGACGACGCCGATCTTCTTCGCGCCGATGAAGCCGCGCGTGGTCTCGACTCCCGCCACCGACCCATCGGCGCCGCGCCGAATGCCGGTGACGGCGGTGTTCTGGATGACGTGGACGCCTCTCGCCGATGCCGCGCGGGCATAGCCCCAGGCGACCGCATCGTGGCGGGCGGTGCCGCCGCGCCGCTGCAGTGCGCCGCCGACAACGGGATAGCGGGTGTCCTTCGAGATATTCAGTGGCGGACAATACGCCTTGCACTCTTCCGGCGTCAGCCATTCGTTGTCGACGCCGTTGAGGCGGTTGGAATGAATATGACGCTTGGCGACCTGCACGTCGTGGACGTTATGCGACAGCATCAGCACGCCGCGCGGGGAAAACATGACGTTGTAATTGAGGTCTTGGCTCAGCCCTTCCCACAGCTTGACCGCATGGTCGTACATGGCGGCCGACTCGTCGTAGAGATAATTGGAGCGGATGATCGTGGTGTTGCGGCCGGTATTGCCGCCGCCGAGCCAGCCCTTTTCGATCACCGCGATATCGGTGATGCCGTGCTCCTTGGCGAGGTAATACGCCGTGGCCAAGCCATGCCCGCCGGCCCCGACGATAACCACGTCATAATGGCGGCGCGGCTCGGGCGATGCCCACTGTTCACCCCAGCCGGAATGGCCGCGCATCGCCTCGCGCGCAATGGCAAAGGCCGAAAATTTCCGCATCTTTCGCCTCGCGTCCTAAAACCTGATGTCGTCCGATGACGGCCCGCTCTGGTGTAGCGCCCCGCCGCCGCCTCCGGCAACCTGCCCCGACCCTGGACCTTCAGCGGTCATCGCGTCGCCATCGATGTTTATCGAGGATGGGGCGTCACCATGCTCGAATCGCGACAGCCGGTGACGCACGGTCGAAGCAGGCACGGCGCTCCGCGCCTGCTTCGATCGTTCCTACTGTCTCTCCCAGATCAGACCCGGCTGGCGATATGCGATCCTCTCGGGCGACCGAGGAGGCCGCCGAACGCGCCAACGATCATGCCGAGCGCCAAGGCGACGAACGCCGCGAAGGAGGCAGCCGAAACGGCGCGGGCGGCGGCATCGGCGGCTAGGCGGGCCTCCCGCTTGGCGCTGTCATAGGTCTGCTGGAGCTGCTGCAGCCGCTGCTCCGCCTCCGCCTGCGGGACTCCCGCCTGTCGCGCGATGGCCCGGCTCGCGGCCTCGCGCTGATCGGGCGTCGCTTGCTCGCCAAGGCCGGCGACAACCGTTGCAACCATTGTCGCCGCATCTCGCGCCGGCGCAGGCTCGGCCGCGGCCGGCAGCCCCTCGCCCTCTCCGGCTGGCTCGATCGTGGCTGGCGACACAGCGCCGGCACGCGGGCGCAACGCGGCCTCCGCCGCGCGGTTGAGCGATCCGTCGGACATGGTATCGGGAGACACTGCGGACGACGCCTGCGCCAAGCCCTGAATCGAGCCACCGATCGCACCGAAAGCGGTACCGAGCACGGCCGAGGCGCCGCTGGTCAACAAGAAGACGACCAGAAGCGTCGACGTCGCCCAAGTGACAACGCCATGGAGGATCGCATCGGTTTTGGACGAGCTGCCGGCAAGTCGGCCGGCGGCATAGGCACCGACGAAGAGGCCGATCAGCACGACGGCGATTGTCCACAGGCCGCCGACGGAAGCGAAAGTGTTGGGGTCGAAGCTCTCCGCCCCGTTCGGATCGATGGTCGCGAGGCCGATGCCGAGCCCGAGCAATCCCAGCATGAACTGGATGGCGAGGGCCAATAGCGCACCGGCGATGATCGCACCCCAGGATATCCGCCGGAGGCCGTCCGTTGCGACGACCGCCGCTCGCTCCCGTCTGATCTCGTTCATCTGTGTAACAGCCTCCTGCCAGTGTCTCGCGCGACCGCCACCCGCTACCGGGCTGCCGTTGGGCGACATCCTATCATCGAATGCGTGGGAAACCGCGCGGCGGCGGCAAGGTTCCCGCCCTTACCCGACCGCATCGACGGTCACGACCGCGACGAGCGCCGTATCTTCAGACCATTCCCCTGCCCCTCGACAAAGGCCTGCCGACCTGCTAAGGGGCTGCCGGATTTCGAGGAATTTGGTCTTCGCAAACGCTTCATCGCTCGTTCAGGCCGCGTTCGGCCACACGCCAGAAACGGAACATCCAGTGCAGGTATCTGTCCGCGACAACAACGTCGACCAAGCCCTCCGCGCCCTCAAGAAGAAAATGCAGCGCGAGGGAATCTTTCGCGAAATGAAAATGCGCAATTTCTTCGAGAAACCCTCGGAGAAGCGTGCCCGGGAAAAGGCTGAGGCGGTTCGCCGCGCCCGCAAGCTGGCGCGCAAGCAGGCCCAGCGCGAAGGTCTGATGAGCGGCTGCCGCAGCCACTAGGGCGGGACGAGCCGCCATTCTTTCGGCGATTTGAGGTTGTAACGGAGGCGGTCGGGGCGCGAACCTGCCGCCTCTTTGCGTATGAGTCCGCAAGAGTCCATAAGATCGATCAGGGCCATGCGGTCCGCGCTAGTCACATGGACGACGGCCCCGCCTGATTCGTCTCTCGAGGGAACAATTCATCGATGCTGCAGCCTCTGAGCCTTGTCACCCGTGCGTTCGCACGCGGTCCGATTCCACTCCTCACGGCCATCGAACCGGGGCGGCGAGTCGCGCAAACGACTTTGCGCACCGTTGCAGTGCTCGGCCTGATGACGGTTCTCGCCGCGTGCCAGTCGACATCGGACGGACCGGCCGTCACGGCGATCGCCCTCGATCAAAATCAGGGGCTTGATCAGAACATCGCCTCGCTGACCCAGACCGTCGGCGCCAATCCCCGCGATCCGGAAGCTCTCAACGTGCGGGGCACGGCCTATGGCCGCGCCGGCAAATACGACGCGGCGATCCAGGACTTCACGACCGCCCTCCAGCTCGACCCGAATTTCTATCAGGCCTACGCCAACCGAGCGCTCGTCTACCGCCAGACCAACCAGCCGTTGAAGGCTGTCCAAGATTACAGCGCGGCCCTTCAGATCAATCCGAATTACGACTCGGCCTATATCGGACGCGGCAATGTCTATCGCGTGGCCGGCCGCAATCGCGAGGCGCTCATCGATTTCCAGCGAGCGATCGACCTGAACACCACCGACCCGCGCGCCTATCATAACCGCGGCCTGCTCTATCAGATCGATGGCCAGCACAAACAGGCGATCGAGGATTTTTCGACGGCGATTTCGTTGCAGGCGACAGCGCCCGAGCCTTATTCCGGGCGCGGCGTCTCCTATCTGGCGCTCGGCGACGAGGAAAACGCCTTCACCGATTTCAACGCGGCGCTGAAGCTTGACGAGTCCAAAGCCGAGTATTGGACCAACCAGGCGCTGGTCTACGAACGCAAAGGCGATCGCGGACGGGCCTTCAAATCCTATGCCCGCGCCGCGCAGCTCGATCCGAAATACCGTCCGGCCAAGGACGGCATGGCGCGCACCAGAGGCGGCGCCTGAGCGGGATTGAAATCGGGAACACCCCGCCAGACATTAGCAGCATCGCGCGCACCCCCTTGGACCCCCGGCCCGAGAGGTCGCCGCTCAACAAAGCGGCGCGCCGCGATCACGTCGTGGCCGGGGCAGCCGTCGGCTCCGCAGGCGGCTGCTCGTCCAGAGCCATTGCCTGCCGCAGGACCACCAAATGATCCTTCGGGTGCGAGCCGGAAGAGTAAGAGGGTGTCGTCGTGCCGTCGGAAACAAGTCTTCCTTCCGCATCGCAAGCCCAATAGAGCGTATGCGTGAAAAGCCGTTCAAGCCCTGGGATCAAGGGCTTGGGCCAACGAATTCGCACGTGGCGGTCCCGAATGCCGAGCCCCATGCCGGGCCCCTCCGCCGCCTCCCTCTCAGGCAAATCGGCGGGGGCCGGCGCTTTTTGAACCGGCCCTGACACGATATCACCCAGTAGAACCTTGGAATGCCGGTCGTAAATGTTCGTCCAGCGCGTCGCTGCGAACATGGCGGCGTGATGGGGAACGCTCAGAGGCCGCTCTTTCCTCGCCCCGAACACGTGCAGACGGTGGTCGTCCGGTCGATAGCGGAAATCGCATGTCGAACTGTCATTGGGAAGCGGCGGCGAGGTGGCGATCTGCCGTTGCTCCACCAGTTCTTCAAGGTGGTCCACGTTGCGCGCCAGCAGAAATTCCGAATGGGTCAGCGGGCTGCCGAGCGTGATGAAGTCGCTGATCCGCCACACGAGCGGAGCGTCATCGGGGTCCAGCCGAGCGCCGTTTGGTCCGCTCGGGCGTTTGGCGGCCATGGCACGCGATACCGCCCGCTGGAGATCACGGTATTCGTCGAGTTTCGCCTCGGCGCGCAGATCCGGCTTGGTTTCGAGAAAGGCGACGAGGTTGTCAAAGGCAATATCGACTTGCCATCCCCCAGGACGATCGCGGCTCGGGCCGGCCTCCAGCCAGAACAGCCGCAGCAGGTCGTAGGCGATAATCGACCCAAGACTGTGGCCGACGACCACGATCCGGTCGTATCTCTCGGGGACCGGAGAGTGATCTCCATCCGCCGCATCCGCCCCCTCCCCCTCCTTCGGAACCGCCGGCGGTGCCTCGCGGTGCAGCGCCCGCAGCAAGGCGAGCCCGCGCTCGCGGATGTCCCGCCGCTTTTCGACCGTGGCGGGCTCGGACCGCACGTAGCGGGCAACGTCGCCGAGATAGGGGACCACGAGTTGATGAACGAGGACCCCGACTCCCGTCGACAGGACGAGCATGGCGACGCTCACGGTCAGAATGGTCTGCCACGGCAGCAGAAACCCGATGCCCAAAAAGAGAAGCCAGGCGCTCAGCGCCATGAAGACTTCGGAGCTCGTGGTCCGACGTTTCTCACGAGATAGCCGATCCGCCAGTACATATGCCAGACCACCGGCCACCACCGCGCCGGCGACGACGCCAGTCGCCCTCTTCCAGAAAACCGGCTCAGGTGGTGATCCCGCCACCTCAGTCATCGTCTTGGCGAGCCCCTGGCTGAAAATCCCAAAAAGCCCTTCGGCCGCGAACGCAAGTGTCACGAGCGTACCGACCCACAACCACACCCATGCCGACATCACGTCGCGCGGCACGTGATGTGGCCAACGCAAGAGCAGACCGAAGATCCAGGCGCGCAGATGTTGCAGCGTGGTTCCCTGCATAATGTCGGCCCAATAGAATTCGTAGAAGTCGGTACGCACCCCATTGTCGGCCGCCGGTGTTGCAATGCGCGCAAGTTCAGCCGAGCCGGTGCGGGAATCCGGCACGATCCAGAAGCGGTTTCGCCACTCGCCGCCAATCTTGCAGCGAGGCGTTTCCTTTGCCTCGCCGCTCTCGCATTTCCCGTGTGTTTCCTTCGTGAGCGACAGGTCCGTTTCCCACACGGCCTCGACGAATGAGCGCAGCGTCGCCATCGGGCGTTGCTCGCCCATGCCGTGTATGACCACCACGGCTTGACGCTTGGCCGTAGTCAGCTTTTCCCGCTCTCCATTCATCTGGGCGCCCTCGCTTCTTCTTCCCCTAGGTAATCATGATTTTTCCCTGTCGGGCAAGCGGATGGCATCCCGCCTCCAGGTCGCATCATCGGAGACGCCGCGCCTGCGTTTTGGCTGAAAAGAAACGCGGCGGAGGGGGAACTTCGCGACGCACCATGACTTTCTCCCCCGAAGTGGACAACCCACGAAAGGACCGTCCCATGAAGACCATCTTATCCTCGCTGGCGCTTGCCGCCGCCCTCGCCACGACCCCGCTGCTCGCGTCGGGCGCATCGGCCGAAACCAAGGTCGGCGTCCTTGGCTGCAACAGCGACGGCTCGACCGGTTTCATCATCGGCTCGACCGACAACCTTGTCTGCGAGTTCACGCCCGCTGACGGCGGCGCGCCTGAACTCTATGCGGCGACTCTCGACAAGTTCGGCCTGGATGTCGGGGTCACCGGCCGCACGGTAATGACCTGGGCGGTCGTCTCCGCGGACGGCACCCCGTACACGCCCAACAGCCTGGCCGGCACTTATGTCGGTGCGACGGCTGACGCGTCGGTCGTGGTCGGCGGCGGTGCCAGCGTTCTCGTCGGCGGCAATAACGACAGCTTCTCGCTGCAGCCGGTGAGCGTGCAGGCCCAGGAAGGCATCAACGCAGCCCTCGGCGTGGCGAAGTTCACCCTCGCGCCGGCCGTTGCCGTGGCCACGCCGCCGGCCGCCGTTGTCGTTCCCGCCGAGCCGCAGTCGAAATAACACCGGTCGCCACGGCAAAGGTCGCGGCCAAAACGAAAAAGGCCTGCCACACCCGGCAGGCCTTTTTCATGACAGCGGAACAGCGGGGGCGACGCCCCGGCAAGTCGGCGTTCGCGGTCAGTCGGCAAGCGCCTTGACGATGTCCTCGACCATCTTCTTGGCGTCGGAAAACAGCATCATCGTGTTGTCCTTGTAGAACAACGTATTGTCGATGCCAGCATAGCCCGAGGCCAGCGAACGCTTGATGAACAGGCAGGTCTGCGCCTGGTCGACATTGAGGATCGGCATGCCGTAGATCGGCGAGGCCTTGTCGTCGCGCGCCGACGGGTTGGTCACGTCGTTGGCGCCGATGACGAAGGCGACGTCGGTCTGGGCGAACTCCGAATTGATGTCCTCGAGTTCGAACACGTCGTCATAGGGCACGTTGGCCTCGGCCAGGAGCACGTTCATGTGCCCCGGCATGCGGCCCGCCACCGGATGAATGGCGTATTTCACCTCGACGCCCTCGTCCTTGAGCTTGTCGACCATCTCGCGCAGCGCGTGCTGAGCCTGCGCTACCGCCATGCCGTAGCCAGGCACGATGATGACCCGGCCGGCGTTCTTCATCAGATACGCCGCGTCCTCGGCCGAACCCTGCTTGACCGTGCGGTCGCCGAGATCATCGGCGCCCGCCGGCCCGCTCTCGCCGCCGAAGCCACCGAGAATGACCGAAATGAAGGACCGGTTCATCCCCTTGCACATGATGTAGGAGAGGATCGCGCCGGATGACCCGACCAGCGCGCCGGTGATGATCAACGCCAGATTCTGAAGCGTGAAACCGATACCCGCGGCCGCCCAGCCCGAATAGGAATTGAGCATCGAGACCACGACAGGCATGTCGGCGCCACCGATCGGCACGATCAAGAGCACGCCGAGCACTAGCGCGACGATGACGATGAGCCAGAACAGGACGTAGCTCTGGGTTATCGCGAAGGCCACGACCAGCGCGACCAGCGCCACGCCGAGGGCAATGTTGATGAGATGGCGTTGCGGCAACATGATCGGTTTGCCGCTCATGCGTCCGTCGAGCTTGAGGAAGGCGATGACCGAGCCGGTGAAGGTGACGGCGCCGATGGCGACGCCGATCGACATTTCCACCAGCGCCTGGGCGTGGATGTCGCCGACCGTACCGATGCCGATCGCTTCCGGAGCGTAGAGCGCGGCGGCGGCGACCATCACGGCCGCCATGCCGACGAGGCTGTGGAAGGCGGCGACGAGCTGCGGCATCGCCGTCATCGGAATACGCTTGGCAATGACCGCGCCAACGCTACCGCCCATTGCGATACCCAGCAGGATCAGCACCAGCCCGCCGAAGGAGGGGCCGGCCAGCAGCAGTGTCGTGAGGATCGCGATCCCCATGCCCACCATGCCGTAGAGATTACCCTGGCGGCTGGTCGTTGGATGCGACAGGCCCCGGAGTGCCAGGATGAACAGGACACCGGAAACGAGATAGAGGAAGGCGGCGAAATTCTCGGACATGATCTGCTACCGCCTCACTTTTCTTTTTTCTTGTACATTGCCAGCATGCGCTGGGTGACGAGGAAGCCGCCGAAGATGTTGACCGAGGCGAGCACCAGGGCGATGAAGCCGAACGTCGTCGCCGTCCCCGACGCGGCAATTCCCACGGCCAGCAAGGCGCCGACGATGATCACCGAGGAGATGGCGTTGGTGACCGACATCAGCGGCGTGTGCAGCGCCGGGGTGACCGACCACACGACGTAGTACCCGACAAAGATAGCCAGCACGAAAATCGCCAGATGGAAGACGAAGGGGTCGATCCCCGTCGCCGCGCCCACCGCTTCGCTGATGCCCGACCCCATCAGCCCCTCTACGGCCGAGCGGGCCTCGCCGATGGCCACGTCGGCCGCGTCGAGCTGTTGCAGCGTGTTTTGAATGGTCTCGTTTTCCATCACGCCTCTCCCTTGGCCGTCGCGGTCCCGCCGTCATTTTCGGCGGCGCCGGCATCAGCGGTGTCCTTGACGAAGTTCGCATGCACGACCTTGCCGTCGCGTGTCAGCAGGGTCGCTTGCACCAGCGGATCCTCGAAATCGATCCCCAGCGCCTTCGTTTCCTTGTCGATCATCGTCTCGAGGAAACTGAAAAGGTTCTTGGCATAGAGCAACGAGGCGCTGGCCGCGATCCGGCCGGGGACATTCAGGTGGCCGATGATCTTCGCCGGCCCCGCCTGAACGACCTTCCCGGGCTCGGCGCCCTCGACGTTGCCCCCGCGCTCGACGGCGAGATCGACGAGGATGGAGCCGGGTTTCATCGATTCGACCATCGCCTTGGAAACCAACCGTGGCGCGGGGCGGCCAGGAATCAAAGCAGTGGTGATGACGATGTCTTGTTTGGCGATGTGCGATGCGACGAGCTCGGCCTGCTTGGCCTGATACTCTTTCGACATCTCCTTGGCGTAACCGCCGGCTGTCTCCGCCGCTTTGAATTCCTCGTCCTCGACCGCGATGAACTTGCCGCCAAGCGACTCGACCTGTTCCTTGGCCGCGGGCCGCACATCCGTCGCCGTCACCGCGGCGCCGAGACGCTTGGCCGTGGCGATCGCCTGGAGACCGGCCACGCCGGCGCCCATGACAAAGACGCGCGCGGCGGGAACAGTCCCGGCCGCGGTCATCATCATCGGAAAGGCCCGGTCGAATTCATAAGCCGCGTCGATCACGGCCTGGTATCCGGCGAGATTGGCCTGGGACGACAGCACGTCCATCGACTGCGCACGCGTGATGCGCGGCATGAACTCCATGGCGAAGGCGAGGATGCCGGCCTCGGACATCGCCTTGACCTCCTCGTCGCGACCATAGGGGTCCATCGTCGCGATCACCGCCGCACCCGACTTATAGGTCTTCAGTTCCTCGAGCGAGGGCCGGCGCACCTTGAGAACGATGTCGGCATCGGAGGCGTCCTTCGACGTGCCGATCGCGGCGCCCGCCGCCTTGAACGCATCGTCGGTGACACGCGAGCGCTCCCCGGCCCCCGCTTCCACGGTGACGTTGGCGCCCAGACCCGTTAGCTTCTTCACGGTATCGGGCGACGCCGCGACCCGGGATTCCCCGTCGTCGCGTTCCATTGGCACGAACAATTTCAACTTGGAACGCCTCCCCCTCAAACTTTTAGCGCCCTGCGTCCATCCGGATGCGCAAAGGCCGTTTCATGTCGAATCGCTGGATGATTCTATCCGACGATCCTATCCGAAAATCGGTGGCGATCATCGGGTACATCTGATGACCATGCTTGGCATGGCCAGGAAATTGCTGCCGTCTCTCCCGCCGGCAGGCCGCCTATCGGGCGACGAAATAGGCAACCGCCAAGAGTACGACGAAGCTCAGGATACCGCCGAGAAACCCGCCGCCCATCATCAAGCCCACGGTCATTCCGACGAGAATGGCGACCGAGCCGATCGTGCCCCATTTGAACATGGCGAGAAACAGAGCATAGGTTCGCTCATGCTCAGGATAGTCCATATCAGCCGGATTGGTGGTGTCGTAATTCGGCAGTTCGGCCACGCGGCAGCTCCCTTGTCGTCCTGTTTCTTCGGCACATACACGATATCGCGCGGAACTGGCAATGCCACAAGGACGCCTCATTCCAACGATGCGACCATGTGAAAGCGGCTGCAATCCTGTTGGTCGCCAACCGAATTCCCGTACTGCACCGCGTTAAGAGCCGTGGTCGGCCGCATTCCGCTGGGCCAGAAGATGCAAGACGAAATTGCCGGTCGGTGGGAGACCGGCACGCTATCGCTCGCCGCCCTCGCCGTCGATTACCGCGGCAGCGTCGGAAAAACCGAATCCAGCCCGCACCATCGCCGCCACGTCACGGTCGCGCCGTTCGGCGCGCTCACGCAGACGGTGTGGGCCGAGCCGTCGGCGCTTCGCGTAGGCGGCAGCCGCGTCCCGCTCGCTGGTGTCATCCTTGGCAAGTAGCATTTCGACGAGGTCGCGGCCGACGCCCTTTTCCGAGAGCTTCGCAGCCACCATGCGCTTCGAGGTCCCGCGCCGGCGCAGGCTCGTCAGACGCGCCTCCGCGAATGCCTGGTCGTCGACGAGTTTCAACTCGACGAAGCGGGCGACGGTCGCGTCGATGAGATCGCCATAGGCGGCGGACTCCTCGCCACGGGCGTGGCAGCGCCGTATCACCTTGCGCTCCAGCACCCGGCGCAGATTTGCCGTGGTCGAGGCATAGCGTTCGAGATAATGCGCCGCCGCCCGGAACAGCCATTCGGGCGTGACCGGCTTCGGCTTGGGAGGCCGCTTGTCCATGCCGTCCTATACGAAGACCGGCAGTTCTGGCGCAATGGGTATCGGGCACCCGCATCGTTTCGAAATGGAGAAGCGATTTTCGGTTGGAACGGTGTCGCGCTTCAAAAACTGAAAGCGCCGCACCCGAACTCCCCGGACCGGAAGCTTGGCGCGGCGCACCGTGATCTCAGACGATGTCTGATTTTCCGCTTTTCTCAGCTTCGCTCAGCGCGCATTGCCAGCCGCTTGTCGACCCGATTTTTCCGCCGCGTCGAGGCGCTGCAACTGCTCACGCAGCGGCGCCGGTATACGTTCGCAGACGACGAATGTGGGGAGATCCCGCAGATGACGCGAGACCTCCGCCTGGCGACTTCGATTGATAATCGTTCTGGCCAGTTCAGACATTGCAATCCCTTTCCCCCGCCGGATACGACTGGGTTCCGTTACTGGCAAAGGAACTGGCGACCGCCCTAAAAGTTCCGAAAATCCACCGGAAACGGTCAAATGACGCAACGTCATATCGTTCTGGCGGCCAAAATGGCGGACGGCCGCTCGCGCGGATGCAAAACCGCTGGCTCGAGATCGACAGAAACGGCCTTGTCTGCGTAATGTTCAGTTTGCGTGATCGCGGATGGTCATGCGGGGTTTCCGCTGGCCTCGCTTGAGCCGCGACATCATCCGAAACGGCAGTGGGCACCCGCATGACGTCCTTGTCCCATCGGCACCAAACCTTCCAGGCTCTCCATCAGGCAGGCTGTTTCGTCATTCCCAATCCTTGGGATGCCGGGTCGGCCCGCATGATGGCCGCTTCGGGCGCCAAAGCGCTCGCCACTACGTCGGCCGGTTTCGCCTTCACCCTCGGCCGGCCCGACATGGGCCATGTGGCGCGTGACGAGGCGCTCGCCCATGCCGAGACGATCGTCGCGGCGACCAGCCTGCCGGTCTCGGGCGACCTGGAAAACGGCTTCGCCGACGATCCCGACGCTGTCGCCCATACGATTCATCTTGCCGCCGAGGCAGGGCTGTCGGGCGGCTCCATCGAGGATACGCGGATGGCGCCGGAGCACCCCGCCTATCCGTTCGACCTCGCCGTCGACCGCATCCGCGCCGCGGCCTCGGCCGTCTCCGCGCTGGGCCGTCCCTTCGTCCTGTGCGCTCGTGCGGACGGTGTAATGAACGGCAGCTACGACCTCGACGAGGCGATCCGCCGCATCAAGGCTTTTGAGACGGCGGGCGCCGATCTCCTCTATGTCCCGATGCCACCCGGGGTCGATGAATTGCGCCGGGTGCTCGGCGCCGTGTCGAAGCCGGTCAACGCGCTGGCCGCCGGACCGCTGCGCCGTCTATCGGTCGCCGAATTCGCCGTGCTCGGCGTCCGCCGAATTTCGCTGGGCTCGACGCTCGCCCGCGTGACCCATGCGGCGATCCGCGATTGCATGCGCGAAATCGTCGCCGAGGGCCGTTTCGCTGGCCTGGAAGCGGCTGCCGTTGGGGCGGAGATCGATGCCATGCTTAAGGCGGGTGCCGGGGAGACCGACGCGACCTGATAGGGTGGGTGGACCAGCACGTCGCGGATATGCTCGTCCGCCCCTACTCCGCCGCCTCCGCCACTCGCTCCATCCCCATAAACGCGGCCTCGGCTTCTTTTCGCCGCGTCTGTGCCTCTACGGCGAAGCTGCGGCGAACGGGACCGAACCCCTTCAGCGTCTCCGGCCAGCGGGCCAGCGCCACCGCCGCTTCGTAATTGCCAGGCGAAAGCCCAGCGAGAATGCGATCGAGACTTGCCGCGTAGAGCGCCCGGTCGGTTCGTTCGGCCCTGCGCTCGGCCGAGAAACCGAACGGATCGAAGGGCGTGCCGCGCAGCCGCTTCATCGCCGTCAGAACCTTGAAACCGGCCATCATCCACGGGCCGAAGGCGCGTTTTTTCGGCCGGCCATTCGGCCCGTCCTCGCCCATGATCGGTGGCGCCAGATGGAACTCCAGTCGCTCGTATCCTGAGAACCGCTCGCCGAGCTGCGCGGTGAAGCCGCCATCGGTGTAAAGCCGCGCGACCTCGTATTCGTCCTTGGCGGCCATCATCCGATAGAGCTGCCGCGCCGCCGCGTCCGTCAGTTCACTACGGTTCGGTGCGACGTTCGTCTCGGCGGCACGGATCGCCGCGATGCGGTTTCGATAAATCTCGGCATAGGCGTCGTTCTGATAGGCCGCGAGATCCTTTTCCCGCCGCGCGATCGCCTCGTCCAGCGTTTCCGATACCCGGCGATGGTCGAGCGCGGTTGCCGCCCCCTGCTCGCCCTCGACCGCGGGCAGGTTCGCCGGATCGTGGGCGATCGCCCGCCCCCATTCGAAGGCGTCGAGATTGGCCTCCACCGCGACGCCGTTCATCTCCAGCGCCCGCCGAATCGCGGCGCGCGAAACCGGCAGCGCGCCGGTCTGCCAGGCCAAACCCAGCATGAGCATGTTGGCGTAGATGGCATCGCCGAACAGCGTGACCGCGATTTTTTCGGCATCCGCCACATGGGTGCGCTCAGCGCCAGCGGCCTCGCTCAAGGCCGTCAGGAGCCGCCGCGTCGGAAACGAGAAATCGATATTGTGGGTGAATTCGCCGGACAGAGTTTCGTGGCTATTGACGACCACGTCGGTCTCGCCCCGGCTGATCGCCGAGCGGACCTTGGCGGAGGCGGCCGTCACCATGTCGCAGCCGATGATCAGGCGCGCGTCGCCCGCCGCGATCCGGATCGACTTGACGTCGTCCGGCGTCGGCGCGATCCGCACATGGCTCATCACCGCGCCGCCCTTTTGCGCCAGCCCGGCCATGTCGATGATGCCGGCGCCTTTGCCGTCGAGATGCGCCGCCATGCCGATGATCGCGCCGATGGTGACGACGCCGGTGCCGCCGACGCCGGTGATGATCACTCCCATCGCCCGTTCAAGTTCGGCAAGAGCCGGTTCCGGCACGTCCGGGGCGGCGGTCTTGCGGCGCTCGCCCTTCTTCAACTGGCCGCCATGGACCGTCACGAAGGACGGGCAGAATCCCTCGAGGCAGGAGAAATCCTTGTTGCAGGCTGATTGGTCGATCTGCCGCTTGCGGCCGAATTCGGTTTCAACCGCCGTCACCGCGACGCAGTTGGACTGGACGCCGCAATCGCCGCAGCCCTCGCAGACCCGCTCGTTGATGACGACGCGCCGGTCCGGATCAGGAAACTTGCCGCGCTTGCGGCGGCGGCGCTTCTCGGCGGCGCAGGTCTGGTCGTAGATTACGACGGTCAGCCCGTGGGTCGCGGCCAGATCGCGCTGCACCGCGTCGAGTTCGGAGCGGTGATGGATCGTCGCACTCGCCGGCAGCCGCGGATCGCCCCGGTGCTTGTCGGGATCGTCGGAGACGATGGCGAGCTTCTTCGCGCCCTCGCCGGTCACTTGCGCGGCGATCGCCGCGACAGTCAGCCCGCCCTCGTGCGGCTGTCCGCCGGTCATCGCGACGGCGTCGTTGTAAAGGATCTTGTAGGTGACGTTGGCGCCGGAGGCCGCCGCCGCCCGCAGCGCCAGCGCGCCGGAATGATTGTAAGTGCCGTCGCCAAGGTTCTGAAAAACGTGGCCGCGGGTCGAGAAATGGTGCTCGCCGACCCAGTTGGCGCCCTCGCCGCCCATCTGCGTGAAGCCTTCCGTCGCGCGGTCCATCCATAGCGCCATGTAGCTGCAGCCGATGCCGGCATAGGCGCGCGAGCCCTCCGGAACCCGCGTCGAGGTATTATGCGGACAGCCGGCGCAGAAATACGGCGTGCGGACGGCGATCTCGGACATCGTCCCGGACGTGGTGGTCAGGGTTTGGAGGCTCGCGACCCGCGCGACGAGTTGCTCCTGCGGCGTGCGGGCAAGGACACGGCGGCCGATCGCGACGGCGATGTCGTTGGCGTCGAGCGACGCCTTCGGCGAAAACAGCGTCGCGCCCTGTTCGTCAGCCTTGCCGACGATCGCGGGCGCATTGGCCGTGCCGTAGAGGATTTCCTTGATCTGCGGCTCGACCAGGCCGCGCTTTTCCTCGACCACGATCACCTGGTCGAGCCCGTCGGCGAAACGGCGGATAAAATCGGCGTCGAGCGGCCAGGGAACGCCGATCTTGCCGAGCCGGATGCCGAAATTCGCCGCCGCAACCTCGTCGATTCCCAGGCTCGACAGCGCCTGCTCAACGTCGAGCCAGGATTTTCCAAGCGACAGGATGCCGATCTTCGGGCTCCGCCCACCCGAATGGGCGATGCGGTCGAGCCGGTTGGCAGCCAGGAACGCGCGCGCGGCTGGCAGCTTGAAGTCGTGGAGCAGCGCCTCCTGCTCCAGCGGATGGGCGGCCCGGCGAATGTTGAGCCCGCCCGGCGGCATGGCGAACTCGGGCAGGCCGACGGCGACGCGGGCGAAATCGGAGCGCACCGTCGCGGTCGATTCGATGTTGTCCTTGACGCATTTCATCCCCGTCCACAGGCCCGAAAAGCGCGACAGGCCGAAGGCAATAAGGCCGTAGTCGAGGATTTCTTGGACGCCGGCCGGGTTGAAGATCGGGATCATCGCGTCGACAAAGGCGAATTCCGACTGATGCGCCGTGGTCGAGGATTCGCAGGTGTGATCGTCGCCCATCAGTGCGAGGACACCGCCATTCCTGGACGTGCCCGCCAGATTGGCGTGGCGAAAGGCATCGCCGGACCGGTCGACGCCCGGGCCCTTGCCGTACCAGATGCCGAAGACGCCGTCGTGACGGCCCTCGCCGCGGATTTCCGCCTGCTGCGTGCCCCACAGAGCGGTTGCCGCCAAATCCTCGTTCAAGCCCGGCTCGAACACGATCTGGTGGCGCTCCAACAGCATCCGCGCCCGCGCAAACTGCTGGTCGAGGCCGCCGAGCGGCGAACCGCGATAGCCGGTGACGTAGGCCGCCGTATCAAGCCCGGCGAGCCGATCGCGCTCCGCCTGCATCAGCGCCAAACGCACGATCGCCTGGGTCCCGGACAGGAAAACGTTGGGAACGGTGAGATCGTACTTGTCGTCGAGCGAAACCGAGCGGTCGATCATGGAGCGAATGCCCTCCCAAGGCGGACGCGAGCCGCGCCTGCGGCCGCCATCCCAAGCGCTTTGTCTTCCTTACCGTTTTGAGGCGCGACGGCGCTGACGTCAAAGGTTTTTCCTCACGTTGCCGTGACGAACCGGCGGGCGGGTGCAGCGATCCCACTCCTCGGGCCGGCGATCTTGGCTGCCAGGCGGGAGATAACGCAAGCCGCGAGGTGGCTCGCGCCCTTGCACAAGGCCCCGAAATTACTTAACCACGACCGACTTCCCGGCGCGGAAGCTCCGGCATCAGACCGGTGGATCGCGACACAATCGGCGGCGTCCGGAACGGGATGAAATGGCGTTCTTCGCCGCGCTCGAACCGCGAACGCGACCGAAGCATCCGGGGGCATCAGGGGAGGCCAGGCCGAATGTCGGCGCTCTTGTCATTTTCGCGCGGTGTCGATCGCGTCACGACCTTCCTCGGGCGCGCCGTTTCGTGGCTCGTCCTGGTGGCCGTCCTGGTCAGCGCCGGCAACGCCGTTATGCGCAAGACGTTCGACATGAGCTCCAACGCCTGGCTCGAACTGCAATGGTACCTGTTCGGAGCGGTTTTTCTCCTGGCTGCGGCCTGGACGCTCAAGGTCAACGAGCATGTGCGCATCGACGTCGTCGCGGCACATCTATCCAAACGCACGCGCGACTGGATCGATCTCGTCTGCCATATCCTGTTCCTGCTACCCTTCGCCGGGCTGATGGTCTATCTCGCCATTCCTTACGTCCAACTCTCATACCGCCAGCAGGAGGTGTCGGCGAATGCCGGCGGCCTGATCATCTGGCCGGCCAAGGCGCTGATTCTCGCGGGCTTCATCCTCCTTCTCGCCCAGGCGCTCTCCGAGATCATCAAGCGGATCGCCGTCATTCGCGGCGTGATCGAGGAACCCTCGCCACGCCACGATCTACCGCCCGCTGTCGAGGACGTGCTCGAGATGGAAGACGCTGGAATTCAGGGCGCACAGGACGACCAGCGAGCGCGCCCCCATGATTGAGTTCATCGCCCACAACCTCGCGCCGATCATGTTCGTCAGCGTCATGGCGATGCTGCTGCTTGGTTACCCGGTCGCCTTCACCCTCGCCGCGGGCGGCCTGTTCTACTTCGTCATCGGTGTCGAGTTCTCCGAACTGTCGCCGCAGATCACGCTGTTCTGGACCCTGCTCGGCGCGCAGCCGGACCGGGTTTTCGGGATCATGTCGAACGACACCCTGTTGGCCGTGCCGTTCTTCACCTTCATGGGATTGGTCCTCGAACGCTCGCGCATGGCAGAGGATCTTCTGGAGACGATCGGACAGCTCTTCGGCCCGGTGCGCGGCGGCCTCGGCTACGCCGCGGTGCTTGTCGGCGCGCTGCTGGCAGCCACCACCGGCGTCGTCGCCGCTTCGGTCATCGCCATGGGGCTGATCTCACTGCCGATCATGCTGCGCTACGGCTACGACCGGTCCTTCGCGACCGGAACGATCGCCGCCTCCGGCACGCTGGCGCAGATCGTTCCGCCGTCGCTGGTCCTCATCGTCATGGCCGACCAGCTCGGCCGCTCGGTCGGCGACATGTATGTCGGCGCGCTCTATCCGGCGCTGCTAATGATCGGGCTGTATCTTCTCTACACCTTCGCGGTGACGATCGTGCGGCCGCATGCGGCACCCGCGCTGCCGCCCGAGGCGCGCACACTCGGCGGCGGCGTCTGGTCGCTCGTCGCCATTCTGTTCGCGGCGGTCATCATCACCGTCGTGACCTGGTACACCGTCTTCGCCGGTTTTCGCGACGAAGTCCGCGATGTCTGGGCGGTAACGACCGGAGTCGGGGTCGCCTATGCCGTCGCGCTGTTGAACCGCGCCTTCGGCCTCGGTCTGCTGTCGCGACTGGCGCAGCAGGTCGTCATCGTACTGATTCCGCCGCTGGCGCTGATCTTTCTCGTTCTCGGCACCATCTTTCTCGGCATCGCCACGCCGACCGAGGGCGGCGCGATGGGGGCGACCGGCGCACTGGTCATGGCCTTCAGCAAGGGCCGGCTCACGCTCAAGGTTCTGACGCAGGCGCTGGAGTCCACCGCCAAGCTATCCGCCTTCGTGCTCTTCATCCTGATCGGGGCGCGCGTCTTCGGCCTGACCTTTTACGGCATCAACGGCAATATCTGGATCGAGGAGCTGCTGCTGGCGATCCCCGGCGACGAATACGGTTTCCTGATCGCCGTCTCGATCCTCATCTTTATCCTCGGCTGTTTCCTCGACTTCTTCGAGATCGCCTTCATCCTGATCCCCTTGCTCGCTCCCGTCGCGGAGAAACTTGGCATCGACCTGATCTGGTTCGGCGTGCTCATCGGCATCAACCTTCAGACCTCCTTCATGACGCCGCCCTTCGGCTTTTCGCTGTTCTATCTGCGCTCGATCGCACCGGCCGGCGAGTGGCTCGACAAGGTCACGGGCCGAACGCTCCGGGGGGTGAGCACCCCGGCGATCTACAAGGGGGCGTTGCCGTTCATCCTCATCAACGCGCTGATGATTGCCGTCGTCATGGCTTTTCCGGGTCTGGTCACGCGCTACAAGGGGGACGTCAGGCCGCCGATGGACCCGGCGGAGTTCCGCCTGCAAATTCCCACTTTCGGCGGCGAAGGCGGTATGAGCCTGCCACCGCTCGGCAGCACGTCTGGGACGGGCCAGTTCAACGATGCGTTCGGCCTGCCGCCGGTCGGAGTGCCTGGCACCGCCCCAGTAGCAGAGCCAGCGCCCGACGCGACCGCCCCCGCGCCGCCGACGGGCGGGAACGCACCGGTCGATCTGTCGCAGCCGCCGTCATTCCAGTAGGTCCGCCGGCCGGACAGCGGACAAGGAAAAGGCCCGGAACGGTTTGTCGTCCCGGGCCTTGACGATTTCGCAAAGATGCGTGCCCGATCAGAGCGCGCCTTCGCGTTGCTTGATCATCATGAAGGTGTCGAATGTGTATTCAGAGAGTTGCGCCCACAGATAGGCGTCCTGCTTGAAGGCGTTCTGGCTTGCGAGCAGCGTCCGGTAATCCTCGTTCGATGCCGAGATCTCGTCATGGACCTCTTTCGCCGCTTCGAAGCTTGCGTTCATGATCTCCTGACTGAATGGCCGCAATTGCGCGCCCTCGCCGACAAGCCGCCGGAGCGCGGCGGGATTGCGGTAATCGTATGAGGCGAGCATCGCGGCGTTGATCGCCTGGCAGGCCGATTCCAGCATCGCCTGATAGGACTTCGGTAGCGCATTCCACTGTTCGAGGTTGAACATCATGTGGAGTGCCGCGCCGCCCTCCCACCAAGCCGGATAGTAATAATACTTGGCCACCTTGTGGAAGCCGAGTCGCTCGTCGTCATAGGGCCCGACGAATTCGACCGCGTCGAGGGTGCCGCGCTCCAGCGCCGAATAAATGTCGCCCGCCGGAATCTGCTGCGGCACAACGCCGAGCTTTTCCACCACCTTGCCAGCAAGTCCGGCGATCCGCAGCTTAAGCCCCTTCAGATCGTCGAGCGTGTTGATTTCCTTGCGGTACCAGCCGCCCATCTGGGCACCGGTGTTGCCCGCCGGCAAGGCGTAAACGCCAGACTTGGCGTAGAATTCGTTCAGCAAGTCGTTGCCGCCGCCCTCGTAGAACCAGGCGTTGAGCTGGCGGGCGTTGAGGCCGAAAGGAACGGCGGTGCCGAAGGCGAAGGCCGGGTTTTTGCCGACATAATAATAGGAGGCAGTGTGGCCCATCTGGACCGTGCCGTTTTCGACCGCGTCGAGCACCTGTCCGCCCGGAACGATTTCGCCGGCCGCGAACAACTGAATGTCGAACTGGCCGTCGCTCGCCTCCTTCACATAGCGCACGAGCAATTCCGAGGCGCCGAAGATCGTGTCGACAGACTTTGGAAACGACGAGACGCAACGCCAGTTCACCTTGGGCTTTTCCTGAGCGATCGCTGGCGCCGCCAGCGTCGCCACGCCCGCACCAACCGCGCCAGCCCCCAATGCGCCCTTGGCGGCACCGCCGATGAATGCGCGTCTGTCCATGGATGTCTCCCGAAAAGCAAGTGCCGCCCCGCAGACGGCAGGCGTCCTCGCAGGCCGGATTTTCCCGCCCGCGTCGGTGCGGGACCCTAAGCATCAGTGACAAAAGTGCAAGATAGTCTCTGGCGCCACTGCTCCGTCGTCAACAAAAAATCCCGAGGCGTCGCCGCCCCGGGATCATTGCTCGCCAGTGATGATGGGGCAGCTACATCGTGCCGTTGCGCTGCTGGATCATCATGAAGGTATCGAAGGTGTATTCCGAGAGCTGCGCCCATAGATAGGCGTCCTTCTTGAACGCCAGCTGGTTCTCGTAGATTTCCTTGAACTTCGGATTCGCGGCGGAAAGCTCGGCATAGGTCTCCTTGGCCGCGTCGTAGGCCGCCTGCAGGATCTCCTGGCTGAACGGACGCAGCTGGGCGCCGCTCTGCACCAGCCGCCGAATCGCCGCCGGGTTCTTGAAGTCGTAGGAGGCCATCATGTCGGCATTCGCGGCCTGACAGGCCGAGCGGACCACTTCCTGGTAGTGTTTCGGCAGCTCGTTCCACTTGTCGAGATTGACCATGGCGTGCAGCGTCGGGCCGCCTTCCCACCAACCGGGATAATAGTAATAGGGCGCGACCTTGTAGAAGCCGAGCTTCTCGTCGTCATAGGGGCCGATCCATTCGGCCGCGTCGATGACACCCTTTTCCAGCGATGGATAGATGTCGCCGCCGGCGATCTGCTGCGGCACGACACCAAGCTTCTCGATGATCTTGCCGCCCATGCCACCGATCCGGACCTTGAGACCCTTGAGATCGTCGAGCGTGTTGATTTCCTTGCGATACCAACCGCCCATCTGGGCACCGGTGTTGCCGCAGGGCAGGCCATAGAGCCCCTGCGTGGCATAGAACTCGTTCATCAGCCGGTCGCCGTCGCCGTAGTAGAACCAGGCATTCGACTGGCGGGCATTGAGGCCGAACGGAACCGCGGTTCCGAGCGCATAGGCCGGATCCTTGCCCCAATAATAATACGACGCCGTGTGGGCCATCTCGACCGTGCCGCCGGCCGCGGCGTCGGCCGCCTGCAGACCCGGGACGATCTCTCCGGCGGCGAACACCTGGACGTCGAAATTGCCGTCGGTCGAGCCCTTGATATACTTCGCCATCGTTTCGGCGCCGCCGTAGATCGTGTCCAGCGACTTCGGGAACGACGACGTACAGCGCCAGGTGACCTTCGGGTTCTCCTGGGCGATGGCCGGCGCGGCCAGCGTCGAAGCGGCGGCGGCGCCGAGCCCGACTCCCCCGGCCTTTTTGATGAATGAACGACGATCCAAGAAAATCTCCTCCCATGCTCGGCCACCACGACGCCCGCCGGCTTTCCGGCGTTTACCCAAATTCGCGGCGGGCATGAAAAAACGCTAGAACATCCGACCTGCCAGGTAAAGATAACTTGGCGCCCAAAGTAAATTGGCATTATTACTTATAATAAGCCAGATGTACGAAAAGTCCCGCGTTCAACTGCTCCGGCCATCGCATGGTGGATCGACAATCGCGCCGCGGCTTCCTACATCGGCCCCGCCAAGACACGCCCAAGAAAGCAGCCATTCATGTCCGCCGCTCCGACCCTTGTCGCCGTTCCCGCCGACGTCCGCGACTTCGACAATTATCGTTGGCACGCGACGCCGGACACCTATCTGAAGGCGCTGACCCGTGTTGCCGAAGCTCTGCCGATCATCGTACCGGCGCTGTCGAGCGAGTTCGAAGTCGCGGCATTGCTCGACCGTATCGATGGCCTGATGCTGACCGGTTCGGCGTCGAACGTGCATCCGGATCGTTACGGCGTGCCCCCTAGCCAGGCGCACGAACCCTTCGATCCGGATCGCGATCGGCTGACCGAGGCGCTGATCCGCGGCGCGATCGACAATGGCGTGCCGTTGCTCTGCATCTGTCGCGGGCATCAGGAACTCAATGTCGCGCTCGGCGGAACGCTGGCCACGGAAATCCAGGAGATCGAAGGCCGCATGGATCACCGGGCCGTTCCCAACAAGGAGCAGCGCGAACGCTTCGCCATTCGTCATCCGGTCGCGGTAACACCCGGCGGGATGCTTGCCGGCATCGTCGGGAAGCCCGAAATTCAAGTGAACTCGGTGCATCGTCAGGCGATCGACCGCCTCGCCGACGGCCTGACCGTCGAGGCGACGGCGTCCGACGGAACGGTCGAGGCCGTCTCCGTCCAAGCGGCCCGCGCCTTCGCGCTCGGCGTCCAGTGGCACCCCGAATACTGGGCCGAGACCGACGCAGCCTCGGCCGCGATCTTCACGGCTTTCGGCGACGCCTGCCGGGATTATGCCGCTGGCCGGGGCAGATAGCAGATCGCCGCCAAGGCGGGTGGCGCAGACCTTCGCGCAGTTACGGTGAAAGCGGATCGATCCGATCCGATTGCGTCGACACGATCGGCTCCCCCGCGTTCGAACAAGACGGGCGCGGCGGTGCCGGGGGCGAAACGTCCGCCTCGTCCGACCGAATCCAGACCGCCAGTCTCAGCCTGGGCACGCCCGCCGGAAGACCCGGCGATCGGTTCCCATCAGCCTGGTCGGGGCAGCGGCTCCAGGCGATGGCGCGCGGCCCACGGCCGTTTGCATCATGGCCGGGTCAAACATGCGGAACGTGTTTCGCCCCGCGGCCTTGGCTGCATAGAGGGCGGCGTCGGCATGGATGAACAGCTCGGACGGCGTCCATGCATCGACGCGGGCGATGCCAACCGAGGCGCCGAGTTCGAGCGAATGGCCGCAACGATCGACAGGCCTGCTGAGAGCCGCCACGATCGCCCCGGCAAGTTCCTCGATACCGCGCTGATCGAGATGGGTCCCGAGCAGGATTCCGAACTCATCGCCGCCGATCCGTGCAACAAGCTCCGCCTCGCGACACGCATTCCGAAGCCGCAGGGCGACCTCCTTCAGGCACTCGTCGCCGAGCGCATGACCATAGGTGTCATTGATCTGCTTGAACCCGTCAAGGTCGACCAGCAGGAGCGCGCCGATCGCATTACGGTGAATGTCGCATCCGGCGAGATCTGATAGCCTGGACTGGAACTGGCTCCGGTTACGAAGCCCGGTCATCACGTCGAACTGCGCCAGATACCGCATCTGCTCCGAGATGATCTTCTCTTCGGTAATATCCTGCTTCATCCCGAAGATGCGGACGGCGACGCCGTCGTCGCACTCCACGGTAGCGGTTATCCGAATCCAGCGAAGCCGACCTTTCATCGTGGTGATCTCGGCGTCGAGACTGAAGCCGCTGCGCTCTTCGATCGCCCTGCTTCGCAACATCTCGAGCATCTCGCGCGAACTCTGCGGATAACAGTTCAGGATTTCGGTCCGATCGAGCACCGATCCGCGTGGAAGCTCGAAGATGTCGTACACCACATCGGTCCAAACCAACCCATGGTCGGCAAGGTCGCACTCCCAAACACCGATGCGGGCCGCGGCGGAGGCCCGCTCGAAGATTTTTCGGCTATGCGCAAGCGCGGCAGCCTGCTGTTCGATCAACAACGCCTGGGCATCCAGCTTGGCCTGCTGGCGCGCGACAATGGCGGCATCGCGCGGGTGGACCGCGATCGACGTCATGTCACCCGCCAGATCAACCTGTCGACACCCGAGCCGCGCGGCATATCCCATCCCGCGGAAGCATTTTGGATTCTGACGGCATGGGGCATATTCGCGCTTTGAGACCTTCGGAAGCATACATCTTCCGGAAGGTAAGACAGGGTCGGTTAAGACTTTCTATCGCCCGTATCGCTCAATCCGCCGGCTGATCGGAAACAATCGCGGTACCGGTCCGCTCTTGTTACACCGAAGCTGTCTGCAGCGCGCCGCCGAGCAACAGCAGGCCGACGGTCAGCAAAAACAAAGCGCCGGCAATCTCCACCATGCTCCCGACGACCCGGCCGAGCGTTCCGCCACCGCTGGCTCTTAATGCGAAGCCCTTGGCGAAAACGGCGACGCAGGCGATGGCGGAAACGGTGAGCGCGGTCCCGATCGCCATGGCGAACACCGACAGGATGCCGCCGAGATAAAGGCTGTTGATCAGGGCGAAGGTGAGGACGACGATGGCGCCGGAACAGGGGCGCAGACCGACCGCGAACACGGCCGCGGCGGCCGTGCCGAGCGTCATCCGTCCGCCGAGAACTTTCGGGTTGGGGATGTGCGCCCGCCCGCAGCCGCAGGTATCATCATCGTCAGTGCAGGTTCCGGCGTCGAACGCCGCCGAGGCAGGCCGCATCAGCGGCGGCCCGCCCCTCATGGCACCCGCCCCGCCGGGCGCGGCGAAAGCAAGCACACCTGCGGAGCCCGTGCGATCTCGCCGAACGCCAGCCGGCGCGAAGGCCAGCACACCGCCCGACCGGCGGCCACTGACCAGACGCAACAGCTTGCGGGTCAAAAGCCATGCTCCGAACAGGGCAATCAGCGCATAGGAGGCAATTTCGAGCGCATTGGTCGCGTCGGTCATCGAGACCGCGGTGCCGCGCAACACGTACCAGCCGACACCGACCAGCGCGAGCGCCGACACCGCCTGCAACAGCGACGAGACGAAGGACAACAGGATCCCCCGGCGCAGTTCTACTTCGTTGGCGAGCATGTAGGACGAGATCACCGCCTTGCCGTGGCCGGGGCCGGCGGCGTGGAACACCCCGTAGGCAAAGGACAGGCCGACCAGGAACGGCAGCGCCGAGCCATCCTGTTTCAACTGGATCAGGGCCTGGCGCAGCGCGGTGAAGAACTCCCGCTGATAGGTGGCGATCTGGGTGAAGATCGGCGCGAAGAGGCCGCCGGACGGTTGCGCGGTCACCTCGGCGCTGCCGATTCCGAGCGAGGACTTGGCGAGCGCCGGTTCGGCGATGAGCGCGGCCGCGACAACAAGCGTGGTGCCGAGGCCAATCAGCTCGCGGGCGCGCATGTCACCTCCAGCCGTGTCGCCAGGACCTTGGAATAGTTGACGCCGTCGTCGGGAATGGTTTCGTCCGGGGCCAGCGTCGCGACCGACGCCAGCCACTGCTTGGCGGCTTCGTCCTCGTCCGGCACGAGGAATTTCTTCACGCAGCTCTTCGGCATGTCGACGAGTTGAAAGTCGCTCTCGTCGGCAAAGTCGAAGGCGACGAAGAAGGTTTCGTCGAAGTTGGAAACCGTCAGCTTGTCCTTGGCGAGGTCGACCGCTTCGCCGGCCTTCATCTCGAAGAACATCAAAAGCTGGTTGTTCTCCCAAAGCATGAGGATTTCGTCCGGCGGCGCCATCGTCACCTCGCGCCCATCGGCTTCGACGAAAGTGTAGAAATTCCACTCGGCGATCGATTCCTTGACCGTGGCTCCGACCTCGGCGAGTTCGTCGTCATCGAGCGTGCCGTTGGCATTCTTGTCGAAATCGACGATCACCGAGGAGGAAAAAAGCTCATCCATGCGCCAGATGTTGCGGATCGCCGCGAGCTGCCCGTCCGGCGTGCCGACGATCTCGACCTTGGCCTCGGCGAAGACGTGCGGATGGGCCGAGGCCGCCCCGACCGTAAACAGGACCGCGGCGAGCCCCAGCGCGCCTGCCGTTACCCGATGATGCAAGGCCGTTCCCCTCCGAATTCGTCGGATTCTGAAACAGCATAAGAATGGCCGAAGTTTGAACGAAGCGCTTGTTTCGTCACCGGTCAGCGTAGAACGAGGACCTGCGCGCCGATATTCACCCGCTCGAACAGATCCTTGACGTCGGCATTGCGCATCCGGAAGCACCCGGACGATGCGGCGCTGCCGATCGAGTTCGGCGAGTTGGTCCCGTGAATACGGTAGGCGCCCCAGCCGAGATTCAGCGCCCTTTCGCCCAGCGGATTCTTCGGTCCCGGCCCCACCGATTGCGGCAGGCTCGGGTTCTTCTCGCGCATCGACGGGGTTGGCGTCCAGGTTGGATTATCGCGTTTCTTGGAAATCCAGCTCTTGCCGAACCACTGCTCGCTCGGCTTGCCGACGGCGATGTCATATTCCAGCGCCTTACCCTTCCCCGTCAGCAGATAGAGTTTGCGCTCGCCGGTCTCGATGACGATCGTGCCGGGATCGGCCTCGACGGCATACGGCATTTCGGAACGTGCGACGGCCGGCACGACCTGCTCGTGGGCGGCGGCGGGAGCGGCGGCGAAGAGAGCCAGCGCGGCAAGGAATGATCGACTTAACATGCAGCTAGCTTACCGCAGGTCTGCTAAGGTTGGGTAAAGCTGCCGGTGTCGGCTGGCTCGCCTCACCCGCCATTCCGCCGCTTCGAATCGCACTTCTTGAACCAGTCCGCCAGATAATCGACGAACAGCCGCACCCGCGCCGGTAGATGGCGGCGATGCGGGAACACCGCATAGATTCCCGCTTCGCTCGGCATGTAATCGTCGAGCACCGTTACCAGTTTTCCCGCCTCGATGTCCTTGCGGATGACGAAGCTCGGGCTCAGCGCCAGACCGAGGCCGGCGATCGCCGCCGCGCGCACGGTGACCGGGCTGTTGGCGGTGAATTTCCCCGATACGGTGACCGGTATCGTCTCCTTGGTCGCCGGGTCGCGGAAGATCCAGTTGGAGAACATCCGCGAATTGGAATCGATCACCGCCGGAAAGCCGGCGATCTGCGAGGGATGCGTCGGCCGGCCGAGCCGCTTCAACAGATCCGGGCTGCCGACGATGGCGAAGTCGAGCGAGGCCAGTCGTCGGGCGATCATCGCCGAATCGGCCAGCCGCGTCATACGGATCGCGACGTCGAAGCCTTCCTCGACCAGATTGACGAAACTGTCGTCGAGATGGATGTCGAGCCCGATGTCCGGGTGGTCCTTGGCGAAGTCGACGAGGCTGAGCCCCAACTCGGCGTCGCCGAAGGTCCGGGCCGCCGAGACGCGAATCGTCCCCTTGGCCTCGCCGGTCGCTTCCCGCGCCTCCTCGTTGAGACTTTCGAGATCGGCAAGGATGCCGGAGGCGCGCGACAGATAGACCTCCCCAGCCGCGGTCAGGGCGATCTGCCGGGTGGTCCGGTTGATCAGGAGCACGCCGAGTTCGTCTTCAAGCTCGCGCACATATTTCGACAGAAGCGCCTTGGAGCGTCCGGTCTTGCGGGCCGCCGCGGAGAATCCTTGATTCTCGATGACGGCGATGAAGGCGCGCATCCGGGTCAGTGTATCCATTCGGGCACCTTGCTCCAGGCTTTCATTGTCCATTGTCGTCGCTAATCGGCCGACGCCATCCTTCCTCCGACGGGAAGGATGAAAAATCAATCGCAACGGCGATTTTCACTTGTTTATGACGGGTCACCGGCATACATCGCATCTCGCCCCAAGTCGCACGTGCCTGTGGGCGTCCCCCGGTCCTCAAATGCGAGGGTTGCCGGGACGGTACCTGGACGTAACACATCCAGTCGATTTTGCGAGCTTCGCGAGATCGAGGACGCCTTGAAGCAACGACGGTCCGGGCCTTTCTGGTCTCTCCTGGTCTCCAAAGCCGGGAATACTGAAGAGGCACACCATCCTTGCCTGAAGTGCGGCGGGTCCAAGCCCACCAAGCCATGGCAGACTGATTACCGGAGACGGACGTTCCGCGTTCGCATCCGGCCATCGTCGCGTCTCGCAAGAGGCCGTTGGCGGGTCGATTTCGGCTGTCCGCGGCAATCTTGCAGTCGCTCCTCGTCGATTTTCCGATCCGCAGGGATCGGGTCAATGGGAGAGCCCAATGGCCACGCAGCGCATCCTCGATTTCCTTGCCACCCGACGACCCGACGGCCCCTGCCTCGTCGTCGACCTCGACATCGTCGAGGACAATTTCAACGCCTTCCGCAAGGCCCTGCCGGATTCGGCGATCTTCTATGCCGTCAAGGCCAATCCGGCGCCGGAAGTCCTGCGCCTGCTCGCCTCGCTCGGCTCCAACTTCGACTGCGCCTCGGTCGCCGAGGTCGAGATGGCGCTCGAGGCTGGCGCGACGGCCAAACGCATCTCCTACGGCAACACCATCAAGAAGGAGCGCGACATCGCCCGCGCCCACGCGCTCGGCGTCTCGCTGTTCGCCGTCGATTGCGTCGAGGAGGTTGAGAAGGTCGCCCGCGCCGCGCCCGGCGCCCGCGTGTTCTGCCGCGTCCTCACCGATGGCGAGGGTGCCGAGTGGCCGCTGTCGCGCAAGTTCGGCTGCGTGCCGACGATGGCCATCGATGTGCTGGTGCATGCCGACGCGCTCGGCCTCATCGCCACCGGCGTCTCCTTCCATGTCGGCTCGCAGCAGACCGACACGCAGGCCTGGGACGCGGCGATCGCCGATGCGAAATACGTCTTCGAAGCGCTGGCCGATAAGGGCATCGTGCTGACGCTCGTCAATATGGGCGGCGGCTTTCCGACCCGCTATTTGAAGGACGTTCCGACCGCCAGCGCCTATGGCCAGGCGATCTTCGCCAGCCTGCGCAAGCATTTCGGCAACCGGTTGCCGGAGACGATCATCGAGCCCGGCCGTGGCATGGTCGGCGACGCCGGCGTCATCAAGGCGGAGGTCGTGCTGGTGTCGAAAAAGTCGGCCGAGGACGCCAATCGCTGGGTCTATCTCGACATCGGCAAGTTCGGCGGTCTCGCCGAGACCATGGACGAGGCGATCCGCTACCCGATGGTCACGAAGCATGACGGCGAGCGGACGGAACCGTGTGTCGTCGCCGGCCCGACCTGCGATTCGGCGGACGTGCTCTACGAAAAGACGCCCTACCCGCTGCCGATCTCGCTGACGGTGGGCGACGAGGTGCTGATCGAGGGCACCGGCGCCTATACGACGACCTACGCCTCGGTCGCCTTCAACGGCATCGAGCCGTTGCGCGCCTACGTGATCTGAGGCGCCGCATGAGAGCCCGATTGCGACGACGGAGCCTGTCGCTCCGAAGCTGACGCCCGGCGCTGCCGCGCCGGGCGTTTCGCCCGTGCGCCGCGGCATTGCCCGGCCGTTCCCTTCCGCCTCCTGTCGATCAGAGGGGGTCTTATGTCCGCATTCCTTCATGCCACGGCCTTCGAGGCCGCCGCGCCGCTGTTTTCGATCGTTCCGGAAACCGGGCGGCACGTCGCCGCGCGCGAAATCCTGCTCGACGCCGCGATGGGTCCCGGCCGCCAGCGCAAGGCGTCAGAGGCGCTCCGGCGCAGGCGGCGGTCGGCGCATGGTCTTGCCTTCGCGGCGATTGCCGCCGACGGCGCTCTGGTGGGGACCGTGCGGCTGTGGAGCATCGCCGCCGGCCGCCACGGTGGGGACGTCCCGGCCCTGCTCCTCGGCCCACTCGCCGTCGATCCGAGCCTGCACAATGCCGGCATCGGCGGCGCGCTGATGCGCCATGCCATCTGCGAGGCCGCGCGGCTCGGCCATGGCGCGGTTCTGCTGATGGGCGATCCGGAATATTACGGTCGCTTCGGCTTTTCGAGCGCGGCCACTGCGAATCTCTCCATGCCGGGGCCGTTCGAGCCACACCGGTTGCTGGCTCAGGAAATCGCGCCGGGACATCTTGCCGGCGCCGCCGGGATACTTGCGCCGGCCGGTCGGATGCAGCCTCCTGTAATTACTTAAGATATTGCCGCACCGCGGCGCCACGCGCCACTGACCCAAACAGCATATTTCCGCCAATAGTCATTCAAAATTAAGAGCTTGCATGTGGCGCCCTTGTTCCGACGTGTATGAAATGGCATAGGCAACGATCAGGGGACTTCGATAAGGGTTTGGGGGCGGAGACGTCCGACTTCCTTGAGCTGTGCAGGGGACGGATCCGGATGGAACTGGCCAAGGATGACCGGCTGGCCTCGGCCCTCGCGGAAAACGCCATTTTGCGTCGACGTTTGTCGGAGTTGGAGGCCGCCGGCGGCGACCAGGCGGCGGCCCGGCTCGATAGCGCGACGGAAGAGATCGCCGGCCTGAAAAAGGCCTTGCACCAAACCGAAACCCGCTATCGCCTGATCGTCGAAAGCGCCGTCGACTACGCCATCATCGCGGCCGATCTCGACGGCGTCGTGACGACCTGGAACGACGCCGCGGAAGCGGTTCTCGGCTGGTCCGAACGCCAGATCGTCGGCCGACCGATCGCGACGATCTTCACCCCCGAGGACGTCGAGGACGGCATTCCCGAGCGCGAGATGCGCATTTCGCTGAGCATGGGCAAGGCCAGCGACGAGCGCTGGCACATCAAGGCCGATGGTTCGCGCTTCTTCGCCAGCGGCGAAATGATGCCGCTCCTCGGCGACGATGAGAAGCCCGCCGGCGTCCTCAAGATCCTGCGGGATCGAACCCGCGAACGCAAGGAGCGCAAGGAACTGGAATTGAGCCAGGAACGGCTGCATCTGGCGCTCGAGGTTTCGGATCTCGTCGGAACCTGGGATTGGGACATTCCCGGCGACAGCTTCTATGTCGATCCGCGCTTCGCCCGCCTTTTCGGGGTCGATCCTGCGCTCGCCGACAAGGGCGTGCCGATCGAGACCTATCTGCGCGGCATTCATCCGGACGATCTCGAGCGGGTCAGCATGGCGATCAACGAAGCCGTGGAAACGGCGTCGCCCTATGCCGAAGAGTATCGGACCATTGATGTCGACGGCGCGGTTCACTGGATATTTGCCAGGGGTCGTTGTTTTCACGATGCCGAGGGAAAGCCGCTGCGCTTTCCGGGCGCGATCGTCGACCGGACCAGCGAACGGGCGCGCGAAGCGCGACAAGCGGCGCTCCTGCGACTGGGCGATGAACTGATATTAAGCGAAAGGACAGTGAACCGGACCGACACGGCACTACAGATTCTCGGCGAGACGCTGGGGATCGCGCGAGTCGGTTACGCCAATGTCGATGCCGCAGAGACCGCCGCGACCATAGTTGGCGAGTGGACCGCGCAGAATGCAAAGGCACTTTCCGGAGTCATCCCGCTCGAACCCTTCGGCGGTGAATTTCTGGAAGAATTGCGATCCAGTCTGGTGGTAATCGAGAATACGGCCGAACGGTCTTCGTCGCCGGCCGTAGAAAAGGCCTGGTCCGAGCTCGGGATCGGCGCACTCGTCAATCTGACGGTCGTTGAGGATGGGCGGGTTCGGGCTATCCTTTACTTGCACGCGTCACAGCCTCGGCATTGGAGCGACGAGGAGGTGACGTTCATCCGGGAGGTGCTGAACCGATCCTGGACTTTCAGCCAACGCCGACAGGCCGAGCAGGCCCTGATCGAGACCGAGCGGCGCCTCCGACTGGCCCAGGAATCGGCAGCGATCGGCACCTTCGACTACGATCTGCGGACCGGTGCGCTGCATTGGGACGACCGCGCTCGCGCGCTGTTCGGCATTTCGCCGGGGGCTCCCGTCAGCTTCGAGAGCAGCTATCTGCCGGGCCTGCATCCCGAAGATCGTGCTCGGGTAGAGGCCGCGATCGCCGCCGTGCTCGACCCGAAATCGGACGGCGCATATGACATTGTGTACCGCGCCGTCGGCCTTGAGGACGGGAGCACGCGTCACGTCCATTCGAGTGGCCAGACGCTGGTCGAGGACGGGCAAACCATCCGCTTCGTCGGGGCGATGCGCGACGTGACCGAGCAGAAAGAATCGGAAGAGCGCCAACAGATGCTGACGCGAGAGCTACAGCACCGGGTGAAGAACACGCTCGCCATGGTCAACGCTCTCGCCAACCAGACGCTGCGCCGGGCATCCAACGTCCAGGACGGGCTCGCCGCCTTCTCGGCGCGTTTGATCGCGTTGGGCCAGGCGCACGACATCCTGACCCAGACGAGTTGGACTTCGGCGCCGATCGCGGCGATCGTCGCCAATTCCCTCAAGACCCACCAGCCGGAAGACGAGACGCGGATTTCCGCGTCTGGTCCCGATCTGCGCCTGACCGCGCGGCAGAGCCTCGCGCTGGCGCTCGGTTTGCACGAACTCGCCACCAACGCGGCCAAATACGGCGCGCTATCCAACGACATCGGCCATGTCACAATCAAATGGGGATTGGCAGTCGTGGGAGGGACGCCGCAGCTCACTTTCACCTGGCGGGAGATCGGCGGTCCCGCGGTGCAGGAGCCGACAGTGCGCGGGTTCGGGTCGCGGCTGATCGAACAGGCGATGGCGGCCGAATTCGGCGGCGAGGTTAAGATCGACTACCGCCCCGAGGGCCTCGTCTGCACGATCGAGGCAGCGGTCACCGACGAACCGGCGGAGGACGAGCAGGCGTAGGGCCTTCGCATCCACCTGCACCGCCTCACCCCGCGATGTCGATCACGCCCGCCTCGCCGGATTCCGAGCCGAAGGCGAGCAAGCGGCCCTCGCCGCTCCAGGCCATCGTCCTGACCGGACTCGCCCCGCCCCGCCGCAGCAGCGCTTCCTTGGAATCGGCGAAGCGCACCGCCAGGATCATGCCGTCGCCATAGCCGATCGCCAGCATGTCCTCGGCCGGGTGGCAGGCGACGGCGGTGACCATCGTATCGCCGCGAGTGCCTAGTTCCAGCGGCGCCTTGCCCATCGGCCCGTCCTTGCCGGAGAACGGCCACAGGATCGCCGCCGGTGCGCCGGACGTCGCCAGGAACTTGCCCTTGGCCGACCAGGACCAGTCCTTCACCTTGGCCGGGTAGCCAGTCATCTTCATGTGCTTGCCGTCGTCGATCCGCCAGCCATGCAGGGCGTTTTCCTGCATGGCCGTCACGAGAAAGCGGCCGTCGGGCGAAAAATCGATGCCGAGATGCGCGCCCTTCCATTCCAGCGCGGCCGGGGCGGCGTCGGTCGCGGGAAAGAACAGTGAGGCCCCATCGTAGCGCGCGGTTGCCGCGCGGATTCCCTTCGGCGCGAAGGCGATGTCCTCGACCGTGCGCTCATGGCGGATTTCCTTGAGCGCGCCGCCGCCGCCGAGCCGGACATAGGCGGTCTTGCCCGAGGCGAAGCCGACCGTGTCCCTCGGTCCGCCGGCGACGGAAGCGATCCATTTGCGGCCGATCGAGGCGATCTCGATCGCCGCGCCGCCGCCGTCAACCGACACCACGCGGCCGTCCTCGCCGCCGGTCAGGAGCCGCCGGCCGTGCGGATCGTAGCGCGCCGACAACAGCCCGCCCGGATGCGCCTCGACCACCCGCTCACCGCCCGCAGGAAAGCGGACGGTGCCATCGGCGATGGCGAAGACCGGCTGGTCCTTCAGGAAAACCGCCGTCTCGACGAAATCGGGAAACTCATAGGCCGCGATCGACGGCATCAGGCATGTTCCCGCTGACGTGCCGCACACGCCTCGAACTCGGCGGACAATTCCTCGGCGTCGAGCTCGCGGCCGATGAACACCAGCCGGCTCTCGTGCTTTTCGTCGTCGCGCCATGGCCTTTGGTGATCGCCCTCGACGATCATATGGACGCCCTGCACGACGTAGCGGTCCGGATCTCCGGCAAAGGCGATGATGCCCTTGAGGCGCAGGATGTTCGGCCCCTGCTCCTGTGTCAGCGCCTGAATCCAGGAGAAGAATTTTTCGCTGTCGATCTCGCCGCCACGCAGCGATACCGATTTTACCGTCACATCGTGCAAGGGCGAGGCCGCGTCGTGCTGATGATGCGCATGACCATGGTGATGGTGATCATGGTCGCAGTCCGGGCCGCAAGCATGGTCGTCATGCGGCTCTTCCGCGCCCGTGAGAAAATCGGGATCGTCGGCGAGCACGCGCTTGAGGTCGAAGGCCCCCTGCCCGAGCACCCGTTTCAGGTCGATGCCGGCCCGCTCGGTGCGATGGATCACGGCGGTGGGATTGATCGCGCGGACCGTCGCTTCCACGACCGCGAGTTGCTCCGGGGTGACGAGATCGGTCTTGTTGAGCAGCACGACGTCGGCGAAGGCGATCTGGTCCTCGGCCTCGCGGCTGTCCTTGAGGCGCAGCGGCAAATGCTTGGCGTCGACCAGCGCGACGACGGCATCCAGTTTGGTCTTGGCGCGCGCGTCCTCGTCCATGAAGAAGGTCTGCGCCACCGGCACCGGATCGGCGAGACCCGTCGTCTCGACGATGATCGCGTCGAAGCGGCCCTTGCGGCGCGTCAGCCCCTCGACGACACGCACCAGATCGCCGCGCACCGTGCAGCAGACGCAGCCATTGTTCATCTCGTAAATCTCTTCGTCGGATTCCACGATGAGGTCGTTGTCGATGCCGATCTCGCCGAACTCGTTGACGATCACCGCGTATTTGCGGCCGTGATCCTCGGACAGGATGCGGTTGAGCAGCGTCGTCTTACCGGAGCCCAGATAGCCGGTGAGGACGGTAACGGGGATCTGCGCGTCGGCTTGGCTGGCGGTATCGGACATCAAACTCTCCTGCTGGGATCGGCCAACGATATAGGCGTGTCGGATCGTGAATGCACGGGGTTGTCTACACGCCTGACCCGGCGTGCCCGATCAGCGCAGGCGCGACAGGTCGAACGCCAAGACGTCGTCGAGAAACTCCACGAACGCTTTTGCCTGATAGTCGGCGATCGCCGCGCCGATCGCCGCCGTGGCCAGCGAAGCGTTGCCGACGACCCCGGCCTGATTGAGGTCCTCGGCCATCCAGCCGAAACCGAGCCGGCCATGCGCCCGTAGCCGTTTGGCGGAGCCGTCGAGATCGCTCTGGAGCGAGGCGAAATCCCGCACCGCGCCTGTCCGCACGAGGTCCGGCCGGAAATGCAGCATTAGGGACGTCTCCACCGCGCCGCCATGGATGCCAGTGGCGATCTCCGCTGCCGGCAGCAAGCCGTCCGGAATGCCGAAGCGCAACCACGAGCAGGTCGCGGCCAGCACGCCATGCGCCTTTCGCAATTCCAGCGCGGCGGTATCCATCACCGGCGTGTTGCCGCCATGGGCATTGACGATGACGAGACGACGAAAGCCGTTGGAAGCGAGCCCCTCGCCGACTTCGATTAGCGCCGTCGTCGCCGTTCGCCAGTCATGGCTGAGCGTGCCGGCAAGCCGCGTATGTTCGGTGGACTTGCCGACCCGCATCGTCGGCAGGAACGTCACCGGGCTCTCCGCCGGCAGCATGGTCAGCACTGTCTCGACCATCGCATCCGCCAGCATCGCATCGGTGCCGAGCGGCAGATGCGGCCCATGCTGTTCGACGGCGGCGATGGGAACGACCGCGACGGCCGCGTCCAGCCTCGATCGTTCGGCCGCGAGTTCCTCGCTCGTCATCTCTTCGTAGCGTGGCCGCATGGTCGATCCTCGTGATGAGCCTGGCATGTTTGATCCGTAACGATGTTCCCTGGCATGCGGGTAACGGGCAAACAAGGTGGACAACATAGCGGCGCTTCGTCATTTTGCCCCGCGAAGAGGGATGGGGACAAGATGGCGGGGAAGAAGCAGAGGAAGCGGTCGGTGACGACGCATCTGGGCGTCGCCGCGCGCGTCGCGCGGACCGCTTTGGCGGGACGACTGGCAAGGCTCGATCTCTACCCCGGACAGGACACGGTTCTGCTGGCGATCAGCGAAGAGGACGGCGTGTCCTTGCGCGAACTGGCCGAGCGCCTGTCGGTTCGGCCGCCGACGATCACCAAGACCGTGACCCGCCTGATCGCTCAAGGACTTGTCGAGAAGCGGATTTCCGAGCGCGACGGACGCCAGGGCCACGCACATCTGACCGACAAAGGCGCAGCCATCGTGGGTGCGGTCGGCGCGGCGCGCAAGGCCGTCGAGCAAGTCGCGCTTGCCGGCTTTTCTGGCCGGGAACGCAAGACGCTGCGCAAGCTGTTGCAGCGCATGGCGCAGAACCTCGCCGACACTGGCGCGGCGCCGACGATGGACATTTCGGCCGATGACTGAGCCGATGCCCGCAGCGTTCCTTGCGGCGAACGCACCGACAGGGCTTTGCGCGACCGCCAGTGTTTGCCATAGATCGACGCGGCATCAGTGGAAACGGGGGGAACGATCCTAGGTGGCGCAGAAGGTCAAACTGTCGACGATCGCGGATTCGCTGGGTCTTTCGACCGCGACCGTATCGCTGGCCCTGCGCGACAGCCCTTTGGTCGCGGAGGTTACGCGCGAGCGCATCAAGCATGCGGCGCGCGATCTCGGCTACATCTACAACCGGCGCGCGGCCTCGCTGCGGACGTCGAAATCCGGCATTCTCGGAGTCTGCGTCCACGACATCATGAATCCGTTCTTCGGCGAGATTCTTAAATCGGTCGAGGATGAGCTCGACCGGCGTCGCCAGACCTTCATTCTGTGCAACCATCACGACGAACTGGCCAAGCAGCGCTCCTTCGTCGATACGATGCTGCAACTGGGTGCCGACGGGCTGATCCTATCCCCGGCCATCGGCACCCCGGCCAGCGACATCCACCTTGCAGAGGAAAACGAATTGCCCGTGACGCTGATCGCCCGCACGATCGAGGGCTCCGGCGTCTGCGGCTTTCGCGGGGACGATTCCTACGGCATGGGGCTCGCCGTCGACCATCTGATCGGGCGCGGCCACCGCTCGATCGCGATGATCGGCGGCACGGCGATGACCTCGACCGGGCGCGACCGGGAGGCCGGCTATCTGGCGGCCCTGAAGCGCGGCGGCATCGAATTCCGCGACGAATGGCGCATCAAGGGTCCGCGTGACCGCCATTCCGGCTTCGATGCCGTGTCCGCTTTTCTCGCCATCGAGAGCCGGCCCACCGCGATCGTCTGCTTTTCCGATCTCGTCGCTCTCGGCGTCATGTACGGATTGTCGCGCGCGGGACTTCGGCCGGGCGTCGACATCGCGGTGATCGGCTATGACGACATCGACGAGGCGGCGATCGCGACGCCCGCGCTGACCACCGTCGCGAACGGCCAGAGCGAAGTCGGGCGGCGGGCGGCGGGCGCCCTTCTCGACCGCCTCCAGGGCCTGCCGGCGAACGAGGAGACCATTCTCATCACCCCGGAACTCAAAATCCGACAGTCCAGCGAATTCGCCTGGCCGGACTGACCCCGCGCAATGCTTCAATCCACACTTTTTCCAAGGGAGCCCTCATGTCCGACCTATCCTCGGTGACCATTCTCGTCCCCGGCAAGCTGAACCCCGATACGCTCGATACGCTGAAGACGACCTTCGATGTCGAGCATGTTCCCGATCGCGATGTGTCGAAGTTGAGCCAGGACCGCCGCGACGCCGTGCGCGGGATCGCGCTGATGGGGGCGGTGCCGGCCGCCATGATGGATGCGCTGCCCAATCTCGAGATTATCGCCAATTTCGGCGTCGGCTACGACGGCGTCGATGTGAAGCACGCGACATCCAAGGGCGTCATGGTCACCAACACCCCCGACGTCCTGACCGACGAGGTCGCCGACACCACACTCGCCATTCTCCTGATGACGGTGCGCGAATTCTACGCGGCGGAAAAGCACCTGCGCGAGGGTCGGTGGGAGAGCAAGGGCAATTACCCGCTGACCCCGATGACGTTGCGCGGGCGCACCGCCGGCATCATGGGCCTCGGACGCATCGGCCTGGCCATCGCCCGGCGCCTCGAAGCCTTCGGCGTGCCGATCGAATATCACAACCGTTCGGAGCGGACCGATGTCACCTATCGCTACCATGCGAGCCTGGAAGGCCTCGCCAGCTCGGTCGATACGCTGATCATCGCGGCACCCGGCGGCGCGGCCACCGAACGCGCCGTCGACGCCAATGTTTTGAAGGCGCTCGGGCCCGACGGCGTCGTCGTCAATATCGGCCGGGGCACCACCATCGACGAGCCGGCGCTGATCGAGGCCCTGGAAAACGGTACGATCCGTGCCGCCGGCCTCGATGTCTTCGAAAACGAGCCGCACGTGCCCGCCCGGCTGATCGCACTGCCCAATACCGTGTTGCTGCCGCATGTCGGGTCGGCGTCGCGGCACACGCGGGGTGCGATGGGCGCTCTCGTCATCCGCAATCTGACCCATTGGTTCCAGGGCCAGACGCCGGTGTCGCCGGTGGCGGAATCGGTGAAAGCGGGCATCGTCCCGCGCCAGAACTGAACGCTTCTCTAACGGCCGCACTCCGCGTCAACCTTCGCTTAAGGTTCCTGGGAGCATATTGGTCCCAGACTATTTTGTGAGGGAACCGATATGAACTTTGCCGCGACGGCCTTTGGCGCTGGTATTGCCGCTTCCGTCCTCGTTTCCGGCCTGCAGGGCGCGCCGGTCACGGCGACGGAGCCGGTTGCTGGCGTGACCAAGCTCGGGGCCACGGTAACGATGTCGACCGCCGTGGCTGACACACCCCGCGTGAACGCTGTGCGTCTGATCGACCTGCGCAGCGGCGCGACCTGCAGGATTGCGGCGAGCCCGAACCTCGAGGCCGGCTATGCCAACGCACCGGTCGGTCCCGACTGCGCCGGCTCGCCCACCCTGCAGAGCGTGTCGCAATGGCGCTCGTCGCGCGATGGGACGCTTGAGATGGCCGACAGCGAAGGTCGGACTCTGATGCGCTTCATGCCGGGCGATGGGGTGTTGTTCGAATCGATCTATCCGTCCGACGCCCTGGTGACGATCGTGCCCGCGCGGGGGTAATCACCCATTGAGCGATGACGGCAAGGAGGCGCTCCGGGTGACGATCGTGCCCGCGCGGGGGTAATCACCGCCTCGCGTTATTGCAGGGCCGCGAGGCCCTCTCGCATCTCCGCCAGTGCGCGCTGCTGGCGTCCCTCGGCATCGAAGTTAGCTGGCGCCAGCCAGGCCTCGAAGCCGGCTTTGACCACCGGCCAGTCGCAGTCGATGATCGCATACCACGCGGTATCGCGATTGCGACCCTTGACGATCATGTGCTGGCGAAACAGCCCTTCATAAACGAACCCCAAACGCTCGGCAGCCCGCTTTGAAGACTGGTTGCGATCGTTGCACTTCCATTCGAGGCGACGGTAGCCTAGTTCGTCGAACACCCGGTTCATGATCAGATAGAACGCTTCGCTCGCCGCGCGGCTGCGCTGCAGCGACGGCGCTAGACAGATATGCCCGATTTCGGTCACGCCGTTCGCCGTATCCGTGCGCATCAGCGCGGCAACTCCTTCCGCGCGGCCTGTGGCCGACGGCAAAATCGCGTGAAACCGGATGTTGTCGGCAAGATAGGTCGCTTCGGCCCAACGGCGGAACGCGGCTTGGTCGGCAAATGGCCCGTAGGGCAGATGATCGAAAATCCTACCCTCACCATCCTGCGCGAAAGCGGCGAACAGCGCGTCGAAGTGACGATCGTCGACGATCGGCTCCACCCTGACGAGGCGGCCTTCGATAAGCGTGACCCCCGGAAGTTGCCGGGGGCCGTAGTTCGCCAGCGCGCTCACCGCGCGTTCTTCCGGATGAAGTCCAGCGTCGCGTCGCGGATCGCGGTATCATTGAGCGGAATAGCTGTCGCGAAAGCCGTGATCGCCCCCAAATGATCGACGTCCGGATAGATTGTTGCGGTCACCGAACCGCCCGACGCGCGCATTTTCGCGGCCAGCGAGCGGGTGTTCTTCGGGTCGACCGTCGTATCGTCGGCGCCGGCGATCAACAGCATCGGCGGCTCACCGCCGTCGACGAAGTTGATCGGCTGGCTCGCGGCGCGCTGCTCCTGCGGGAAGATCAGCTTGTAGCGCTCCTCGGTCAGCGGCAGAAAATCATACGGACCGGCAAGGCCGATAAAGCCCGCGAGGCTTTGCGAGGATAGGCTTTCCTTTGCCAGCCAGGTCTCGTCCGTCGCCAACAGGCCGGCGATCTCGGCACCCGCCGAATGCCCCATCAGGAACAACGGGTGCGAACCGCCCGGCATGGCGTAGGCGCCGCCGCGTACGGTCCTGGCGATTCGCCCCGTCGCCTTGGCGGCGTCCTCGATGAAGTCGGGGAATCGCACCTCCGGATAGTGGCGATAGTCGGGGATGGCGACGATGACGCCCTCGCTTGCCAGCGACTGGCCGACAAACAGATAGAGGTCCTTCGATCCCGAATCCCAGCTGCCGCCATACACGAAAACGACGAGCGGCGTGTCCGGCGTAACCGTCGCCGGGATGTAGAGGTCATAGGTGCCACGGTCGCCGGGCATATAGCGAATATCGTCGACAACGCTGTAGCCATTGCCGCTGGTCGCGGCATTGAGCATCGCCGCGCAGCCGGAAAGCAAAAACGCGGCGAGCGGTCCCACCAGTGAGGCCACAACGGCAGGCCGGAAGCAGTTTTTCCGGCGGACGGCAGGGATTGACGCAGGAGGTTGGACGTTGCTCATGGTAGCGGAACTAGAGTGACAACGCGCCGCAACAACGGTCGAGACCCGCAGCGATAGCTGCGGCACTGCGTCGCCGCCCCGTAGCCTTTGGCCTAGCGCTCCTCAAGCCGTGCGCCAAACCGCTCCAGCGCTTCCGCCGTCTCATTAAGGCTATCGATAAAACGGGTGCGCTCCTCGTGGCGCGCACCTTCGAATTCGTCGGAGCGGGCGGAATGTTCGGCGATTTCGCTCTCAAGCTCGCTAATTCGCTGCCGAGCCTCGAACAATTCGTCCGAGCCCATGATGGCCGCCATGACCATCAGACGGAGATCGCCGATCTGTCCGAAACTCTTCCTGAGCTCGACGATCCGGCCATCGACCTCCGCCGCGAGCGCGGTCAGGTGAGCCTCCTCCCCCTCGCCGCAGGCCATGCGATAAGTCTTTTCGTCGATGGTGACGACGATCTGGGGCATTCGACCTCTCTCCGCTGTCCCTACTTGTGGCGTGCGAGCACGCCGCGAACCCGTTCCATCGCGTCGACAAGACGCTGCGAGACCTCACGGTTGGCGCGATCGAGTCGTTCGCCCCGCGCCAGCGCCGCGTCGAGTTCGCGCGCCAGCCGACCGCGATCGGCCGTCATGCGCTGAATCTCGGCTTCGCCGCCCCGCAGGACCGATTCCCGCTCCTCCCGCTCCTCGATGGCGTGTTCCAGCCGCTCGATCGCGGTCCGAAGGCGCAAGCGCGCCGCCTCGAACGGATCTTCCGACGACATCGCGTCGTCCCCCTGACACCAACCTGCGGGCAAAGCCCGATCCGACACATGCCGTCCGCGAATGCGCGCATGGCCTTTCATGGTCTAGCGTCTCGGGCTGGCCATGAAAAGCGCCGCGGTGGCGCGATCGTCTCGATCCGTCACGTCGCGATGCGGTCTTCGTTTGTTGACAGTAGCATAGCCATGTGATGACTGCCGCGCGTCATGGCCGTGAGGCCGTCAATCGGAGCGCCTTGATGACAACACCCGACCAGCATCGCCAGATGGCCAACGCCATCCGGTTCCTGTCGGCCGATGCCGTCGAGGCGGCCGGGTCGGGTCATCCGGGCCTTCCCATGGGCGCCGCCGACATTGCCACGGTGTTGTTCACCCGCTTCCTGACGTTCGATCCGCGCGATCCCGAGTGGGCGGATCGCGACCGTTTCGTGCTGTCGGCCGGGCATGGCTCGATGCTGCTCTACAGCCTCCTGTATCTGCTCGGATACGACGACATCGACATCGATCAGATCAAGAACTTCCGCCAGCTCGGCGCCAAGACCGCGGGACACCCCGAATTCGGCCATGCGGCCGGGATCGAGACCACGACCGGACCGCTCGGCCAGGGTCTCGGCAACGCCGTCGGCATGGCGCTCGCCGAGCGCGTCCTGAACGCGCGCTACGGCGACGGGATCGTCGACCACTATACCTACGTGCTCGCGGGCGATGGCTGCCTGATGGAGGGGATCAGCCAGGAAGCGCTCACGCTCGCCGGCCATCTCAAGCTGAACAGGCTCATCGTCCTGTGGGACGACAATGGCATCACCATCGACGGCGAGGTCGCGCTGGCCGATTCGACCGATCAGGCGGCCCGGTTCGCGGCGAGTGGCTGGAATACGGTTCGCTGCGACGGTCATGACCCGGAGGCGATCGCCGAGGCGATCGAGGCGGCCAAGGCGAGCGACCGGCCGACCCTCGTCGCCTGCAAGACCACGATCGGCTATGGCGCGCCGACCAAGGCGGGCACTGCCAAGGTGCATGGATCGGCTCTTGGATCGAAGGAACTCGCCGCGACCCGCGAGGCGCTCGGCTGGGAGCATGAGCCATTCGAGGTTCCAGCCGAGATCCGCGACCAGTGGCGTATCGCCGGACTGCGCTCCAGCACCCGCCGCAAGGAATGGCAGAAACGCTTTGCCGAGATCGACGCCGAAATCCGCGGCGATTTCGAGCGGCGGATGCGCGGCGATCTGCCGAGCGGCTTCGTCCAGACCATGCAGCGCTACAAGCGCGCGCTGAACGAGGAACGCCCCACGGTCGCCACCCGCAAGGCCTCGGAAATGGCGCTCGAGATCATCAACGGCGTGGTGACGGAGACGATCGGCGGCTCGGCCGACCTGACCGGCTCCAACAACACCCGCACCAGCCAGACCGCCGCCATCGTCCCCGGCGACTATTCCGGCCGCTTCGTCCATTACGGCATTCGCGAGCACGCCATGGCTGCGGCGATGAACGGCCTGGCCCTGCATGGCGGCGTCATCCCCTATTCGGGCACGTTCCTGGTGTTCTCCGACTATTGCCGCGGCGCGATGCGCCTGTCGGCGCTGATGGGCCAGCGCGTCATCTATGTGATGACGCATGATTCGATCGGCCTCGGCGAGGACGGGCCGACGCACCAGCCGGTCGAGCATCTCGCCGCGCTGAGGGCGATGCCGGTGATGCAGGTATTCCGCCCGGCCGACGCCGTCGAGACGGTGGAATGCTGGCAGCTCGCGCTGGAATCGCGCCACGCGCCCTCGGTGCTGGCCCTCAGTCGCCAGGATCTGCCGGCCTTGCGGCTCGACAAGCACGACGAGAACCGCAGCGCGCGCGGCGCCTACGAGATCAGCCCGGCCTCGGGCGAGGCGGAGGTGACGATCTACGCCACCGGATCGGAGGTTCAGATCGCCATGGAGGCGCGCGGGCGGCTCGAGCGGGACGGCGTGCATACCCGGGTCGTTTCGGTGCCATGTTTCGAACTGTTCGAGCAGCAAAGCCCGGAATACCAAGCAGCGATCCTCGACCACGGTACCGTCAATGTCGCGATCGAGGCAGGAATCCGCCAGGCTTGGGACCGCTTCATCGGCCGCGACGGAATCTTCATCGGCATGACCGGTTTCGGCGCCAGCGGCCACGCCGCCGATCTCTATGAGCATTTCGGCATCACCGCGGGTGCCGTGGTCGCCGCCATCGAGGCGCGCCGGGAGTCCCAGGCTCCGGAGGAGGAAGACGACGGCGCGCATTAGAGCGCCGTGCGTCCATTCGGAGGCACAAAGGACGCTCTAACACTTTGATTGAGCATCGCAATGAGCCAAAAATCGGATTCCACTTTTTGGTCCGATGCTTTAACGCGCAACGCCGTCACGGCATCGAAAATCAGCGCCCACATAAAAAAGCTGACCGGGCCGAATATTGATCCGGACCGCCGGCTTCTGTACAGCCCAAGGCGACCGCGACGCCCCCGCGACGTTTGCCGGCAGGGCGCGCCATCGAAGGAGACGGATCAATGACAGTTCGCGTTGCAATCAATGGCTTCGGCCGCATCGGCCGCAATGTGTTGCGGGCGATCGTCGAATCCGGACGGACCGACATCGAGGTGGTCGGCATCAACGACCTGGGTCCCGTCGAGACCAACGCCCATCTGCTGCGCTACGATTCGGTGCATGGCCGTTTCCCCGCCAAGGTCACCGTTGACGGCGACACCATTAGTATCGATGGCGGCAAGCCGATCAGGGTCACCGCGATCCGCGATCCCAAGGACCTGCCCTGGGGCGACCTCGGCGTCGACGTCGCCATGGAATGCACCGGCATCTTCACCGCCAAGGACAAGGCGTCCCTGCATCTGGAAGCCGGCGCCAAGCGGGTGCTCGTCTCCGCCCCGGCGGCCGGCGCCGATAAGACCATCGTGTACGGCGTCAACCACGACACACTGACCAAGGACGATCTGGTCGTCTCCAACGCATCGTGCACCACCAACTGCCTGTCGCCCGTCGCCTACGTCCTGAATGAGCTCGTCGGCATCGAAAAGGGCTTCATGACGACGATCCACTCCTACACCGGCGACCAGCCGACGCTGGACACGATGCACAAGGATCTCTATCGCGGCCGCGCCGCCGCCATGTCGATGATCCCGACCTCAACCGGCGCCGCCAAGGCCGTCGGCCTGGTGCTGCCGGAGCTGAACGGCAAGCTCGACGGCGTCGCCATCCGCGTGCCGACGCCGAATGTCTCCGTCGTCGACCTCAACTTCATCGCCAAGCGCGAGACCTCGATCGAGGAAATCAACGCGGCGATCAAGACGGCCGCCGACGGCAAGCTGAAGGGCATTCTCGGCTACACCGACGAGTCGCTGGTCTCCATCGACTTCAACCACGACAGCCACTCCTCGGTCTTCCACATGGACCAGACCAAGGTCCTGGACGGCACCTTCGTGCGCATCCTGTCCTGGTACGACAACGAATGGGGCTTCTCCAACCGCATGTCGGACACCGCCGTCGCACTCGCCAAGGCGGGATAAGCGATCGCTTTTTCCGATTGAAGCGAGGGAAGCGCGAATGCCCCCGTCGCTCGGCGATATTGTGGAGGAAGCCGATGACCACCCAGTTCAAAACGCTCGACGACGTCACCGTCGCCGGCAAGCGCGTCCTTCTCAGGGTCGACCTCAACGTGCCGATGCAGGACGGCAAGGTTTCCGACCGTACCCGGATCGAGCGGATTCTGCCGTCCATCCGCGAGATTTCCGACAAGGGCGGCCGGGTCATCCTGCTGGCTCATTTCGGCCGGCCGAAGGGCAAGCCGAATCCCGACATGTCGCTGGCGCCGCTGGCGTCGGTCCTGTCGGAGATGCTCGGCATGCCGGTCGGCTTTTCCGACGATTGCGTCGGCCCCATCGCGGCCGGCATCGTCGCCGGGCTCAAGGACGGCGACGTCGTGCTCATGGAAAACACCCGTTTTCACGCGGGCGAGGAAGCCAATGACGAGGACTTCGTCAGCCGCCTCGCCTCGCTCGGCGATATCTTCGTCAACGACGCCTTTTCCGCCGCCCATCGCGCCCACGCCTCGACCGAGGGCCTCGCCCGGCATCTGCCGTCCTATGCCGGCCGCACCATGCAGGCGGAACTGGAAGCACTGGAACAAGGCCTTGGCGATCCCGCCCGACCGGTCGTCGCCGTCGTCGGCGGCGCCAAGGTGTCCACCAAGATCGACCTCCTCTCGAACCTCGTCAAACGGGTCGACGCGCTGGTCATCGGCGGCGGCATGGCCAACACCTTCCTCGCCGCGCAAGACAAATCGGTGGGAAAATCCCTGTGCGAGCATGATCTGGCAGACACCGCCCGGGCGATCATGGCGACGGCGAAAGACGCCGGCTGCGAGATCGTGCTCCCCGTCGATGCCGTCGTCGCCCGCGAGTTCAAGGCGGGCGCGGACAGTGAGGTCGTCCCGGTCGATGCGGTCCCGGACGACGCGATGATCCTCGACGCCGGGCCCGAGACGGTCCAGGTGGTCAGCGCCTGGCTCGACAAGGCCAAGACGCTGGTCTGGAACGGTCCGCTCGGCGCCTTCGAGCTTCCCCCTTTCGACACGGCGACAATGGCCGCCGCACGCCATGCGGCGGAACGGACCAAGGCCGGCCAGCTGACATCCGTCGCCGGCGGAGGCGATACGGTCGCCGCGCTCAACCAGGCGGGCGTCGCCGACGATTTCACCTATGTCTCCACCGCCGGCGGGGCATTTCTGGAATGGATGGAGGGCAAGCCGCTGCCCGGCGTCGAGATTCTCAAGGCCTGAAGCAAAAATCGCGACGATCCGGGGCTCGCCAGACGCGGCGCGTGGCCATATCTTCTCCGGCGCGCCCCAACAAGGATCAGCGGAGCCCGGCCTGCCGTGTCATTTCAAACCGCCTTCCTCTCCTGGTTGATGTTTCCCGTCTATGTCTGGCAGGGCATCGGCGCCCGCCGCCGGATCGAGCGGATGCCGCCGCCCGACGGCGGTGTCAGCGGTTTTTTCGGCACCGGGGCGATCCGCGACGCGGCGATCAGGCTGCTGGTCATCGGGGACAGCTCGGCCGCCGGCATCGGCGTTACCAATATCGAGGACAGTCTCGCCCCGAAGCTCGCCGAGCGGCTCTACGCGCTGACCGGTCGTTCGGTGTTCTGGCGGACGGCGGGGTCCAACTCCGCCGTCTCGGCCGAGGTGCGCGACCATGTCGTGCCAAATCTCGCGCGCGAGGCCTTTACGCATATCGTCTTGATGATCGGCACCAACGACGCCAAGAATTTTCACGGCGCCCGCAAGTTCAAGAAGGGCTTTGGCGGTCTCCTCTACGCGCTGAAGGCCAAATGGCCGGAGGCGCGCATCGTCTGGTCGCCGCCAGTCGATCTCAAGCGCGTGCCCGCGCTGCCGCGCGGCCTTGCCCATGTTTTGGAACTGCGCGCCCGGATCATCCGTCGGATGGGCGCGCGGCTGTGCGTGGAACGCGGCGCGATCGCCTCGACGTCGCTGCCCCGGGTCGAGCCGGCGGGCTTTTCCCGCGACGGGTTCCACGCCTCGATCGAGGGCTATGCCTATTACGCCAACCATCTGGTCGGCTATGTGCTGGGGGACCGCGCGCGGGCGGAGGAGACCTCAGGCCCTCTCCGCGGAACGCTTGCTCCGACCCGCCGACCGCTTGGATGATAGCAGCGGATCGGGCATCTGCGTGTGGAGCGGTGCCTCCCGGCGTTCCTCCAGATCCTTCATGGTCAAGGTCATCCGCAGGCCCGCGGACGTCATGTCACGCTCGACCGTCGCGTCCAGGCGGTGCGCCATGGCCTCCAGCATGATCGAGCCGAACCCGCCTGGTTCCGTGTCGGACCGGTCGCCATCGCCGGCAGACGTGTTCGACCGTTCGGCCCATACCAGCGTGACGACGCCGCCCGCCGAGCGTTCCCAGGTCACGTCCACTTCGCCGCCCGGATGGCCGAGTGCGCCGTATTTCGCGGCGTTGGTGGCCAGTTCGTAAAGGATCAGGCCGATCGGAGTGACATTGGATCTGGAGACCGTCAGGGGATCGCCGACGACGTTGATCCGGAAGTCATCGGTCCCGGCATAGGGTTCGAGCACGCTCTTGACGATCGACGCCAGCTGCGACTCCGTGGCGCCTTGCGTGTCGGCGTGGGCCCGGGCCAGCGCATTGATGCGTCCGCGCGCCTCGTCGGCCACCTCCTGCGGCGTGGTCGCGTGGCTCGCGGCCAGCGAGACGAGCGAGGAGGTGATCGCGAACAGATTCTTGACCCGATGGTCCAGTTCATGCGCCAGCATGCTGGTGTTGCGGTTCGCCTCCTCCAGTTCGCGATTGGCGTGGGCCAGTTGTTCGGTTCGCTCTTCCACGCGCCGCTCGAGGACACGACCGGCCTCCCGCAACTCCCCTGTCAGCGTCTCGTTCTCGCGGCGATAGTCACGCAGCCAGCTCGTCGCGCGACGCATCGCCTGGCCCGTTTCGTCGAGTTCCTTCATCCGCATGGACGGCAGCGGCATGTCGTCGAACTCGCCCTTGGAAATATGGCTCGCCTGCGCGGCCAGCGCCTTGATCGGATTCGTCAGGGCGCTGGCCAGAAGCGCGCTGAAGATCGCGGTCATCGCGGCCACGATCGCAACCACCACCAATCCGATATTGCGAACCCGCTGGATCGGCCCCAGTATATCGCTTTCCGGCAGATAGGTGACGACCACCCATGGCGTGCGAGACCCGGCAAGACGCCGCACCGCACCACGCCAGCTCTCGCCCAAGGCCTGAAATCGCGTGAGCCGCGTCTCGCCCGGCGTCACGCTCTCCAGCCCGCCCGGCAGGCTGGAGACCGCTTGCGCCAGCGCAGGATCGCCGATCTCCGCCACCTTGGCGAAGCGCTGCCCGCCCTCCGCATCCACCGCGAGAATGGCCGACGCCTCGCGATGCGCGATCACGTCGCCGGTCTGCGAGACGATCGCGGCTGAGCCACGCTTGCCGACTTCCAATCCATCGAGGAACTGCGACAACGCCCCGATCTCGATGTCGATGCCGACCGCGCCGCGCATGGTCATGCCATCCTCCCCGAGGACGGGCGTGGCGACAGTAATTCCCGGGCGCTGGGAGGAAAAAAAGATGTAGGGCTCGGTCCAGACGACCTCGTTCTTTTCCGAGGCTCTCACATACCAGGGGCGGCTGCGGGGGTCGTATGTGTCCGTGTCATCCCGGCGCCGTGAGACGCGGCGGAATTCGTCATCGAAATAGTCCAGCTGCACGGAGCGAACGGGATCGGTCTCGATCCATTTGGTTCGATATGTCGCACCCTCGACTGTGTCGTCGCGGCTGACATAGACGAATGAGCCGTCCCTCGCGCCGTAGAAAATCCCGGCAAAGTCGGTACGCCCGCGCAGAATCTCGTAGAAGTAGCGTGTCAGGACCGAGCGGTTATCGGTCTGAACGACGGCCCTTTCGGCCAGTCTCTGCGAGAGAGCCGCCGCGTCATCGGCAGGGTTCAGGAAATTCTCGGTGAACCGGGTCGTGTCGTGCGCAACCCGTTCCGTCAGCTGTTCGGCGTAGGACAGAAGTACATTCTGCGAAGCGAAGTGGGTCAGCGCCAGTACGGCCAGCAGCGCGGCGACCTGCAGGCCCACCAGCGTCGATGTCAGAACCGTCCGACAGGACCACATCGAAATCTCTCCCCGTCCGCAGAGCTACGGGAGAGACTTTGACCGCGCCGGAGACGAACCACAACCCGGTTGCCGCGACGGCATGGAATAGGACGGGCGGGCCAACCACACGCGATCGTCTTGAAGCGGTGGCCCCAGGAGGCCACAGCGTTTACCGCATCACCCTCGCGGCGGCCCCAAGCACGACAGGCACCCGACGCCTCATGACGCTCCGGCCGTGTCCTCTACGTCGGTCTCCGGACGGTCGTCGCCCCTGGCGATTTCGTCATGCCATTTGCCGTCGGCGTCCTCGTAGCGGATTCCGATAGTCTCGCCCGCCGCACGCTGACGCGCCGCCGCGCTCCTGGCTGCATAGAGCGCCCGATCATGGGTCGGGAAGGTCTCGGAGAGAACATCCTGGACCTTGTAGGCCCAGCCGCCGTCATGCCGGACAACTTCGTAGTGAACCTGGGTCATGGAACTCCATCCTGCGTTTCGGGGAGTGTCTCCTTCACCAACGTGACCATGCGCCATTGCGTTCCTGCCAACGCGGGGATTCGCGCCATCCGCACACTATCCAGCTCCGAACGTTACTCCGCCTCGTCCTCGTAGCCGACCAGATGCAGCGGTCGGGCGCGCAACTGCCGCAATTCGCACCAGCGCACCAGCGCCTCTTCCCGTCCGTGGGTCACCCAAACTTCCGTCGGCGCGATCTCGTCGATCGTACCCGTCAGTTCGTCCCAGTCGCAATGATCGGAGATGATCAGCGGCAGTTCGACGCCGCGCTGGCGGGCGCGCTGGCGCACTCGCATCCAGCCGCTGGCAAAGCACGACACCGGATCGGGAAACCGCCGTGCCCATTTGTCGGCGAAGGCCGAGGGCGGTCCGACGATGATGACGCCGGCGAAATCGCCCTTGTTGCCTCCTTCGACCGTCGCGGGCCGCAATTCGCCAAGGTCGATACCCTCGCTCCGGTAGTAGTCGCAGAGTTTTGTCAGCGCGCCGTGGATGTAGATCGGCGCGTCGTAGCCGGCCTCGCGCAAATGCTTGATGACCCGCTGCGCCTTGCCGAGAGCATAGGCGCCGACGAGATGGGCCCGCTCGGGAAACTGCTCGACCGATTTCAGGAGTTTGGCGACCTCGTCGCCTGTGCCCGGATGTCGGAAGACCGGCAGCGCGAAGGTCGCCTCGGTAATGAACACGTCGCAGTCGACCGGCTCGAAGCCGGCGCAAGTCGGGTCCGGCCGGCGCTTGTAGTCGCCTGAGGCGACGATCCTGAGGCCCTTATGTTCGACTGCGATCTGCGCCGAACCGAGCACATGACCGGCCGGATGAAAGCTGACCGACACATCGCCGATCCGGATCGTCTCGCCGAGCGCAGCGGTCTGACGTTCGGCTGCGAAATCCTTGCCATAGCGCAGCGCCATGATGTCGAGGGTCTGCCGGGTCGCCAGAACGCTGTGGTTGCCCGGCCGCGCGTGATCGGCATGGCCGTGGGTGACGAGCGCGCGAGCGACCGGGCGCACCGGATCGATATAAAAATCGCCGGGTGGACAATAGAGCCCTTCGGGCGTCGGGCGGAGGAGATCGTCGGGCTTCATCGTCGACGACAGATAGCGCCGTGAGCGCCGTGAGAAAGCGCCCGGCGGCAGCGCTCGCCGGACGGTGATTAGCGCAGGCGTGGGTTTTCCGGCGATAGTGCACGCCGATCCACCCGATTCGGCAGGCGGCCCATGTCCTCGACGCTCTGGCTTACGACGTTGGCGATGATCGCCTTCGCCGGCAATTCGGTCCTCGCCCGGCTGGCGCTCGGTGACGGCGCCATCGATGCCGCCGGCTATACGGGGATCCGGCTCACGTCCGGCGCGGCCGTGCTGGCGGTGCTGCTCATCAACGCCAACCGCAAGTCATCCCCGGCGGTCCGGCTGCCGGGCGGCTGGCCGTCGGCGCTGGCGCTGTTCGTCTATTCCGTGGCGTTCTCCTACGCCTATCTGCAGCTCGGCGCGGCGGTCGGCGCGCTGGTGCTGTTCGCCTCCGTCCAGGCGACGATGATCGCCTGGGGTCTGATCCGGGGCGAGAGGCCCGGCGTCACCGAGATCGTCGGCCTGACCATCGCCTTCGCCGCCTTCGTCTATTGGATCGCGCCGGCACTGGTGACGCCGGCTCTCGTCGGGACACTCCTGATGATCGCTTCGGGCGTTGCCTGGGGCATCTATTCGCTCAGGGGACGCTCCGCCACCGACCCGATGGGCGAGACCGCCGGCAACTTCATCCGCACCGTGCCGCTGGCATTGCCGCTGATCGCGCTCTCTGGCTTCCAGAGCGGCATGTCCGCCGCCGGCATCCTGATCGCGCTCGCCTCAGGCGCCATCACATCGGGGCTCGGTTATATCGTTTGGTATCGGGCGCTGCCCGGCCTGACCGCGACGCGCGCCTCCATCGTGCAACTCACCGTGCCGGTGATCGCTGCGCTGGGCGGTGTTCTGTTCCTCGCCGAGACGCTGACGCTGCGCTTCGTACTGGCGGCGACGCTGATTCTCGGCGGCATCGCGTTGGCGCTTGTCACGAGAAACCGCTGACGGGCGGCAATTTCAGCGTCCCCACCCTATTTCATGCCCGTGAGCATCGATCCCGCCCCCCTACCGACCGAATCCGCGCCGGCCTCGCTGCCCGAACCGTTCCTCGACTGGTTCGCGCGAAACGGCTGGTCGCCGCGCCCGCACCAGCTCGACCTTCTGCAACGTGCCGAGGCCGGCGCCTCCGTGCTGCTGATCGCCCCGACCGGGGCGGGCAAGACGCTCGCCGGCTTCCTGCCCTCGCTGGTCGATCTCCACCGCCGTGGCCCCACAAAGCCGGGAACGCGGCCGCGCGGGGTCCATACGCTCTACATTTCGCCGCTGAAGGCGCTGGCCACCGATATCCGCCGCAACCTGGAAAGGCCCGTCGCCGAGATCGGCCTCGATGTCTCGCTGGAAACGCGCACCGGCGACACCTCCCAGGTGCGCCGCCAGCGTCAGAAGCTGAAACCGCCGGACATCCTTTTGACCACGCCGGAGCAGTTGGCGCTGCTGCTCGCCTCAAAAGACGCGCGCGGATTCTTCTCGGATTTGCGCTGTGTGATCTTCGACGAGCTACACTCGCTGGTCACCTCGAAGCGGGGCCATCTCCTGTCGCTGGGGCTGGCGCGCTTGAGACAGCTCCGGCCGAAGCTCCAGACCATCGGCCTGTCGGCGACCGTCGCCGAGCCCGACGAACTGCGCCGCTGGCTCGTCGCGCAGCCGGCCGATGCCGCGCCGATGGCCGATGTGATCACGGTCGAGGGCGGCGCCAAACCCGACATCACGATCCTCCAATCCGAGGAGCGCGTGCCCTGGCAGGGGCACGGGGCAGCCTACGCGATGAAGGAAGTCTACGAGGCAATCCGCGCGCACCGGACAACGCTGTTGTTCGTCAACACCCGCAGCCAGGCCGAGCGGCTGTTCCAAGAACTCTGGCGGATCAATGACGAGACCCTGCCGATCGCCTTGCATCACGGCTCGCTCGACGTCGCCCAGCGCCGCAAGGTCGAGGCGGCGATGGCGGATAATCGGCTGCGCGCCGTCGTTGCGACTTCGACGCTCGATCTCGGCATCGACTGGGGCGATATCGACCTCGTCGTCCATGTCGGCGCGCCGAAGGGCGCGTCCCGCCTTGCCCAGCGGATCGGCCGGTCGAACCACCGCATGGACGAACCGTCCAAGGCGATCCTGGTTCCGGCCAACCGCTTCGAGGTGATGGAATGCCAAGCGGCGCTCGACGCCAATTATCTCGGCGCGCAGGACACGCCGCCGCTGAGGGACGGCGCGCTCGACGTGCTCGCCCAGCACGTTCTCGGCATGGCCGTCGCCGAGCCGTTTCGCGCTGACGCCCTCTATGAGGAGGTGACGACGGCCGCCCCCTATCGCGACCTCGACCGCGAGACCTTCGACCGGATCGTCGATTTCGTCGCCACCGGCGGCTACGCGCTCAAGGTCTATGAGCGCTACGCCAAGATCAAACTGACCGAGGACGGCACCTGGCGCATCACCCATCCGCGCGTCGCCCAGCAATACCGGATGAACGCCGGCACCATCATCGAAGCGCCGATGCTCGCCGTCAGGCTGATCCGGCGCAAGACGCGGAGCGCGATCGGCCGCGGCGGCCCGGTTCTCGGCAAGATCGAAGAGGGCTTCGTCGAGAGTCTGGCGGTTGGCGACACCTTCTCGTTCTCTGGCATGGTGCTGCGCTTCGAGGGCATTCGCGAGAACGAGTGCTATGTCTCGAAGACCGTCGCCGAGGACGCTCGTATTCCAGCCTATGCCGGCTCGAAATTCCCGCTGACCACCTATCTGGCCGAACAGGTACGAGCCATGCTCGCCGACCCGGCCCGCTGGGGCGCGCTTCCCGAACAGGTGGCGCAATGGCTGGCGACCCAGCAGGTGAAGTCGGTCATCCCCGGAGCGAACGACCTGTTGATCGAGACCTTTCCGAACGGCCAGCGGTTTTTCATGGTGCTCTATCCCTTCGAGGGGCGCCTTGCCCACCAGACCCTCGGCATGTTGCTCACCCGCCGGCTTGAGCGGGCGCGCGCCAAACCGCTGGGTTTCGTCGCCACCGACTACGCGGTCTCGATCTGGGGCAAGGGCGACATCGGCGCGATGATCGCCGACGGGCGGCTGTCCCTCGACGCGCTCCTCGACGAGGACATGCTCGGCGACGATCTGGAAGAGTGGATGGCCGATTCCTGGCTGCTGAAACGCACCTTCCGGCAATGCGCGGTGATCTCGGGACTGATCGAAAAGCGCCATCCCGGTCAGGAGAAGACCGGCCGGCAGGTGACCGTCTCGGCCGACCTCATCTACGACGTGCTGCGGGCCCACGAGCCCGACCACATCCTCATGCGGGCGACCTGGAACGACGCGGCCACCGGGCTTCTGGACGTGAGGCGCGTGTCGGATCTGCTCGCCCGGATCAAGCACCACATCGTCCACAAGGATCTGGACCGGATCTCGCCGCTGGCCGTCCCGATCATGCTGGAGATCGGCCGCGAAAGCGTCATGGGCGAGGCGCGCGACGAGGTCTTCGCCGAGGCGATGGAGGCGGAGCTGGTTCGCGTGGCGCTGGGGTAGCGTTCTGCCTACCTGAACATCAGAACCGGCCGAAGGCAGGCGCGGACGATCTCGCTGGTCGTCGAGCCGATGAGGAAATGGCGGATGCGCGAGTGGCCATAGGCGCCCATCACGACCAGATCGACGTCATCCCTTTCGACATGCACAGCGATCACTTCGTCGGGCTCGCCTTTTTCCAGCGCCACGGTGACGTCGTAGCTGGCCTCGCGCAGGCGAGACGCCGCACGATCGAGCCGCTCGTCCGAGCTCTTCGACGAGACCATGACCAGTTCGCAGGCCGCGCCCTTCAACAGCGGGCTGGCGACGAGATGATCGATCGCCTTCGTCGCGCTCGGGCCGCCATCGAAGGCGACGATGAACCGGCGGATCGGCCGGAAGACGCGGGCGGCGACCAGAACCGGTTTCGTCGAGGCGCGCAGGACCCGCTCCAGATTGGAGCCGAGATGCAGCCTGGCGAAATCCGCCGCCTCGCCGCGCTTGCCGATGACGACGAGATCGGCGTCCTTTTCGAATTCGAGCAGGGTGTCGACGACGTCACCGGAGCGCAGCCGCTCCTCGACCGCCGAAACGCCCTTTTCGTTCAGGCGCGCCCCGGCCTCGGCCAGCACCAGACGGCCGCGTTTGCGCGCCAGCTTGCCCTTCTGCTCGTCGAAATCGGCGAGTTCCTTGAGCAGCGTCTCGCGCTCGCCGAGATCGAGATTGCCGGACAGGTCGGCGGGCGCCGAGGGGGTGTCCCGGCGGCCGATGATATGCATCAGTTCGACCGGGGCGCCGAGCCTGTCGGCGGCCCAGGCGGCGTTGTCGCAGACGCTCTGGGTGTATTGCGAGCCGTCGACCAGCGCGAGAATCTTGCTCATACCGTCCTCCCTTAGTGCCCTGGCAACTCGTCCAGCGCGCCCGGCTTATCATGCACGCCGAGGCGATCAACCAGCGTGCTGCTCGCTTCGTTCATGCCGAGCACCTCGACGTCGGTGCCCTCGCGGCGGAACTTGATCACCGCCCGGTCGAGCGCGCCGACACCGGACAGGTCCCAGATATGGGCGCGGCCGACGTCGATGGTCACCTTGTCGACAGCTTCCTTGAAGTCGAAGGCGGCGATGAAATCCTCGGCCGAGGCGAAGAACACTTGACCCTGGACGTGATAGGTCCTGTGCGTCCGATCGTCCGACAGCTTCGAGGTCACGGCGAAGATTTGCGAGACCTTGGAAGCGAAGAAGATGCCCGACAGCATGACGCCGACGAGAACGCCGATGGCCAGATTGTGGGTCCACACGACGGTGATGACGGTGGCGAGCATCACCGCGCTGGAGCGACGCGGATGGGTGCGCAGATTGACGAAGGAGTCCCAGCTGAACGTGCCGATCGAGACCATGATCATGATCGAGACCAGCGCCGCCATCGGAATCACCGCGACCCAATCGCCGAGCGCGACGATGAGGAACAAGAGCGTCACGCCTGCAAACAGGCAGGAGAGCCGGCCGCGACCGCCGGATTTCACGTTGATGACCGACTGGCCGATCATCGCGCAGCCGGCCATTCCGCCGAAGAAACCGGTGACCGTGTTGGCGATGCCCTGCCCGTAGCATTCGCGGTTCTTGTTCGAACCGGTGTCGGTCAGATCGTCGACCACGGAGGCGGTCATCAGCGATTCCAGCAGACCGACGATCGCGATTCCGGCCGAATAGGGCAGGATGATGCGCAGCGTCTCCAGCGTCAGCGGAACGTCGGGCATGAAGAAGTAGGGCAGCGTCGAGGGCAATTCGCCCATGTCGCCGACGGTGCGCAGATCGAAGCCGAAGAACAGCGACGCGGCGGTCAGCACCACGATGGTGACCAGTGGCGACGGCACGGCGGTGGTCAGTCGCGGCAGGAGATAGATGATCGCCAGCCCCGCCGCGACCATGACGTAGGTCATCCACGGCACGCCGACCAACTCGGGAATCTGGGCTAGGAAGATCAGGATCGCCAGCGCGTTGACGAAACCGGTCATCACCGAGCGCGAGACGAAGCGCATGGCGTCGCCGAGGCGCAGGGCTCCGGCCACCAGCTGCAGGAGACCGGCGAGGATCGTCGCGGCGAACAGATATTGCAGGCCGTGATCGGCGACCAGCGTCACCATCAGGACAGCCGTCGCGGCGGTCGCCGCCGAGATCATGCCAGGCCGGCCGCCGAAGATCGCGGTCAGCACGGCGATCGAGAAGGAGGCGTAAAGCCCGACCTTCGGATCGACCCCGGCGATGATCGAAAAGGCAATGGCCTCGGGGATAAGGGCCAGCGCCACGACCAGACCAGAGAGGAGGTCGCCACGAACATTGCCGAACCAGTCGGCATAAAGATTGCGAGTCGAGAACATCGGCTCCGAAGAGATCTGGACGCCAAATCGCCGCAGCGGACCGGGCGACGGTGCCGCGGAACGGTTCGGTCAGTATGGCGTCTGGATTGGCCGGGGGATCGGCGCCCGGCATAGCCACCCGCGCGGAGCGGGTCCTTATGTGCGGCGCACTCATCGCCGATCGCGGCGCTCAAATCAACCCATGCCGTTGCGAGACGTCGTGTCGCCTTGCCTTTGCCAGAATGAAGGGTTCGATAGGAACGAAACGCGAATCACCGGACGATGACGGAACTCTGCGAATGAATGCGCTGGCGCGGCGGATGCGGCAAACCGAGTGCGAGGGGCTGGAAACGACCCTTGCCGGCGCGGCGATCGTCTGCGACCCATCCGGCGTTCTTTACGCGCCGTCGGAGCGCCTGTTGATCGTCTCGGACCTGCATCTGGAAAAAGGCGCGGCATTTGCCCGGCGGGGCAGTCTGCTGCCGCCCTACGACACCGCCGCCACTTTGGCGCTGCTCGGAGCGGCGCTCGCCCGCTACGACGCGCGGCGGGTGATCTGCCTCGGCGATTCCTTTCATGACCGTCACGGCGCGGCCTTCATGCCGGCGGCCTATCGTGAGACCCTCGCCCACTTGATGGCCAGGCGCGAGTGGATCTGGATCACCGGCAATCACGACCCCGATCCACCGGCGCGGATCGGCGGCGAAACCCTGGCGGAGATCGCCGTCGGGCCGTGGCTCTTCCGGCACGAGCCGAGCCGGGACTATCGAAGCGGCGAGGTCGCCGGGCATCTGCATCCGGTCGCCCGTGTCGCCGGCGCGGGGCGCTCGACACGCGGCGCGTGCTTTGCCAGCGACGGCAACCGGATGATCCTGCCATCCTTCGGCGTCACCACCGGCGGGCTCAACGTGCTCGACCGCGCCTTTCACGGCCTGTTCGATCTTCAGTTCGCCAAGGCTTACGTGATTGGACTGGCGCGCATCTACCCGATTGGCTTCCGCGCGCTCTGTCACGGATAGCAGGCCCGGATACGCCTCAATAAGTCGCGGCGAAGGCGACGAGTTGGCACAGAACCACGACACCCGTGAGTACCAGCCGCAGTCGGCCGAACCAGTCGGGCAGTTCACGCCGACGCGTCGCGCGCATGTCCCACTCACCTTGCAGGGCGAACGCCGCCGCGAAACCGGCAAAGACCCACGGGCTTGGCACGAGCAGCAAGATCCAGCCAGCCAGCGACGGCAGTGCGGAGAGAGTCAGCACACGGCGCCGATGCGCGCGCGAAACCATCCCGATCCCCCAACGGATGCCACCGAGAAAGGCGAGAATCGTCGCCGAATATCCGGAAAACGCCAGGACGAGCATCGGATAAGCGATGAACGACCGGCCGGCATAGGCGAAGATCACCGTCATCAGTGCAAAGGGAACCAGTCCGAGGATGCCGAGCGTCCACGCCGTCTTGTGGGAGGCTTTCGCCGTCGGCGCGGAGGGCGGTGGAGCGCCGCTGCCGCCCTGTGGCGCGGGACGTTCGCTTGGGCGAGTGTCTTCGTTCGTCATTGATGGATAACCTAATCGCGTTTGAAGACGATCCGTCCGAACCATCCGGTGAAGATCGCCAGCGCCACCGCGAACAGCCCGTAGAGAAAGCCGTAGCGGGTGGCGAAATCGTCGATCAGGCTCTCGAGACCCGTCTTGACCACGACCAACCCCTCCGAATCGCCGCGAATGAACACACCGCTGCGGAAAAGATAGGCGCGCACGGTATGCCGCCCGACCGGAAGATCGGCGGGGAGTCGTAGATCGGCGCGAAACAGCGTCGGACTGACGAATTCGACGCTGCCGAAGCTCTGATTGTAGAGGCCGGACTCCATGCGGATCCGGCGCAGCGCGTTCGCATATTGATCCCGGTTGGCCACAGGGTCGCCCTCGCCGTCGATGGCGGATTCGGCGATGATCGCCTGGCCGACCGATTCGGTGACCATCGCCGCGCCCACGGTTTCGGAATCGCGGATGTTCAGTCGCAAATCATCGATCCCCAAGGAAAGGGCGACGCGCAGGCTCTCCCGCGTGATATCGGACAGCGGCCGGGTCGATGCGAGCGCATAGGATTCCGGCGAGGCGTTGAAGGTTTCCGACCCCCGGTTGATCCATATTCCAAGAGTACGCTCCTTCTTGCGCACGACGACCGGCCGGCGCGGACCGACGAGCGCGACGACGATATCGTAGCGTTGCTGCCGTAAGAGACGGGCATCCGCATTGTCGAGCGCCCCGAAGACCACGAGCCGCGCACCGGTAAAATCCGACGTGATGCCGATCTCGTTGGTCGACAGACCGATTTCGAAGCTTTCCACCTCTTGCGCGCCAGCCGGGCCAAGCAGCGCGACGACCGCCGCCAGCGCGGCCGCAATCCTGCCCAAGGGGCGGCCGAGGCGGCGCGTGCGGGCGCATCGGCCGCCGGTCATCCCACCTCTCCGGTGGGCGAGCTGATCGAATAGGATTCGGTCGGCGTGATCACCAGTTCGAAGCCGAGGCGCAGACCGACGGCCAGCACGAGCAGGGCGAGCAGGGCTCGCAACTGGTCGCCGCGAAGCCGCCGCCCCGCCGCGACGCCAAATTGTGCCCCAACCACGCCACCGAGCATGAGGAGAAAGGCGAGGACCACGTCGATTGTGAAATTCGTCGCTGCCTGGAGAACCGTGGTGACCGCGGCGGTGAAAATGATCTGGAACAGCGACGTTCCGATCACGACGTTGGTCGGGACGCGCAAGAGATAGATCAGCGCCGGCACCATGATGAAGCCGCCGCCAACGCCCATGACCGCGGCGAGGATACCGATCAGGAAGCCCAGCCCCAGTACCGGGATCACCGAGACGTAAAGCTTCGAGCGCTGGAACCGCATCTTTAGCGGCAACCCATGCACCCAATTGTGCTTGCCCGAGCGACGCAATTCGCCACTGCCGCCGCCGGATACCCGTCGCATCGACTGGATGCTTTCAACCAGCATGAGCCCGCCGACGCCGCCGAGGAAGATGACGTAGAGAAGCGAGACGACCAGATCGAGCTGTCCGATCCGGCGCAGCAGAGTGAACAACGCCACGCCGGCCACCGAGCCGAGGGCGCCGCCGACGAGAAGCATGCCACCGAGCTTCAGATCGATCGTCCCGCGCTTGTAGTGGGCGAGCGCGCCGGAAAAGGACGACGCGATGACCTGATTGGCGCCAGTCGCCACAGCGACTGCGGGCGGCACGTTGTAGAAAATCAGAAGCGGCGTGATCAAAAAACCGCCGCCGACCCCGAACATGCCGGAGAGAAAGCCGACGGCCGCCCCCATCCCGATGAGGACCAGGATGTTGACCGAAATTTCCGCGATCGGAAGGTAAAGGTTCACGGCGGGTCGGCTCTTTGCTCGAAGGAGCCAGAAGACAGAGGGACCCGACCGTCTTGGCCCGAACCCTCGCCCCTGTCAAACGCCGATGCGCGTCAAGGTCAACGGGGCGGCCCGCAACCTTGCGAGCGTCAGCCGTCCTTGCGGGCCAGAAGAGCGCGGATCAGAGCCTCGTTGATGTCACCGTTGGGCTGCAGTCCGGCCTCCTTCTGGAACGACTTGATCGCCTCGGTCGTCTGCGCGCCGGCAACTCCGTCGGGAGCCCCCGGCTCATAACCGAGCTTGATCAGGATGGCCTGAATGTTGCGGATGGCGCGGGTCATGTCGATCGAAGACGTTTGGATCGGGTCGTTGTCCTTGTCGGTCCACTCTTTCGGCATCTCGACCGTGTTGACCGCTTCGTCGCGCGGTTTCGGCTTGAAGGCCGCGACCTTCGCTTCGGCCCGTTCGCTCTGCTCCGGCGTCAAGGATTTCTTGATTTCATCCCGCTTTCGCCCGGCGTCTTCGTCGCCCGCTGACGCGACGACGGAGAACCATTTGAACGATTCGGTCAAATCCGATTCAACGCCAGCGCCGCGAGCGTAGAGAATGCCGAGATTGTACTGGCTGTCGGTCATGCCGAACTCGGCGGCCTTCTCGAACCAGCGTGCCGCCAGTTTCGGGTCGGACTTGCCGTCGACTCCGGTCGCGTAGAGAACCGCGAGGTTGTGCATGGCGCGCACATTGCCCTGGTCCGCCGCTTTCACATACCAGTCGCGCGCCAAAGAGGTATCGCGGGCGACGCCGTTGCCCTTCTCGAAGAGCGTGCCGAGACTGTATTGCGCCGGCGCAAAGTCGCGCTCGGCCGACAGCATGAACCAATTCGCCGCCGCTTTGGCGTCCGGTTCATCCTTGCGCCCCTCCATCAGGCGCAACCCGACCTCGAACAACGCTTTCGGGTCGCCATCACGGACTGCGCCGGCTAGCGCCTCATTGCCAATGTTTTCTGGCATGGAAGGGATCGCGGCCGATGTGGCTGCCGCGGCCGGCACCGCTCTGGCCTGTGCCTCCAGGGAGCGGCTCACCAGTGAGGCCTGCGTGACATCACCACCGGCGGGCGCGCGCGCTTCGCCTGCCCCAGCCAGCCCGGCTGTTTCTCTTTTCTTGCCCTGCGAGGCGGGCGAAGTGGCGGCCGGCAGGACAAGTCCGTTCGGCATCGTCGACGGCGTCCCAGCCCCGGAGGCCTGCTTCGTTCCCGCATCGTCGCTCGACACATCCTTCGTGGCGACGAGGGAGGCCGCCGGCTTGGCGGTCGGCGCGGACGGCTTGGCCGCGATTATGGACGGCTCGGATTCGCCATCGGAAGCCGGTAGCGACGTCAGCGCCTGCCCAAGCGGCAAGGCCATAAGCGCCAGAAGCACCGCGCCGATCGCCAACAGGATCGGCTTGCGGCGGCGCGAAACCATGTCGGTGAGGCCCACCTTACCGGCCGTGGGACGTGGCTCCTGGCCATCGAGGCTTTCGGCCTCGGCCGCCGCCGCCATAGCCGCGCGGCGAGCGGCGGCGATGAAGTCGGCCTTGCCGTCTTGCTCGCCGTCCTTTGAACGACCCGCCTGTTGCGCCCGAACCCGTTCAAGCAGCGCCGTGATGTCGGGCGTGCCCGATCCGATCGCCAGCGGTCGGTTGGCTTCCGGCGTATCGAAAATGTCGGCGGCATCCAGGGACGGCGCCTCCAAGGCGTTCTGGGACGCCGTCTGCTCGCGAGTTTCGACATCGGCGTCGAACAGCATCAGTTCAGGATCGTCCCCCCGCCGGGTGGACGGGGCGGCCGTGCCGCCCGCGACCGTGGCCTTGCGCCCCTTCAGGGTGCGCGCGAGAACCCCGCGCAAGCCTGAAGCCTCGCTAGCCGCGATGGGAGTCGCCGCCGCACTGGTTGGCGCGCCTGGCGGATTGGCTGGGGCCCCAGATTCGTCCTGGCTGGTCCGCCCTTTGCCGGTGATCTCGCTCTCGATCTGATCGATACGCTCGACGAGCTTCAACAAGGTGGAATGCACGGTGCGGAAGAAATCTTCCGATTGCGCGCCACTGTCTCGCGACAATGCTTCCAGCGCACGCAAATCGTCGGAAAGACGGGCGACATGCTCGCTCTGCCGAAGATCGCCGCTTTCGACCATCTGACGAACCGCCTCGTCGGCGGCGGCGCGCGCCGAGACGATGATATCCTCGCGGTGTTCGTCGAGCCGGCGCTCGATGGCGGCGAGGCGCTGGTCCAGTTCGGGATCGGCGATCGCCGCGGGCACGCCGTTCTCGCCGATCTTTTGCGACAGCCGCGCGATCTGGGTTTCGAGGGCCTTGACCATCTCCTCGTCGACCCGCGGGGCGGACACCTCTTCCAGTCGCTCGGCGAGAGACTGCAGGCGGGTTTCCATCGCCAAAGTCTTGACGGGGTCGCCCTCGCCCGCGCTGACGAGAGTTTCCAAATGCAGCGAGAACCGCTCGATCCGTTCGGCCAGTTCCTGTGCCGCGTCGTCGTTGGACAGCGCTTCGATCCGATCGGCGAGTTCGCCGATGCGATCCGACAGAACCTCCGAATCGTCCTCTTCGGCGATTTCGTCGACCCGTGCGGTAAGGGATTGAAGACGTGCCTCGATGCGCTCCACCGGACTCATGTCGATCGTCGGCGTCCGGTTCGCGGCCGCCATGATCGCACGCGAGATCTCGTCGAGCCGTTCATCGAGCAGGGCGAAGTGATCGAGGTCCGACTCGTCCTGCTGGCGTTTGGCCAAGGTCTCGATGCCGACCGCCAGCGTATGGACCCGCTGTTCCAGCGGCCCGATGGCGAGGGTTTCCGGCAGTTTGGCAAGAGCGGTTTCGAGCTGCTCCATCCGCTCGCCCATCGCTTCGATCTTGCCTTCGATCTCGCGCGAGGCGAACCGGTCCTCGAGCGCGCCCCAGCGTTCCTCTACGGCGCGCATGGATTTTTCCGAGGCGAGCGTCTCGAGCTTCTCGCGCAGATTGTTCATCTCAGTCTTCAAGAGATCCGACAGACCGGCCCCCTCGCCTGCCGCCGGCGCCGCGAGATAACGGTCCTCGAATTCGTCCCAGCGGCGCTCGACCGCCTTGACTTGCTCCTCGCTCGCCAGCGTGCCGAGGGATGTGCGCAAACGCTCCAACTCGTCCTTCAATTCGTGTCTGGCCGTGCTTTCATCTTCCGATTGTCCGGCAAGCTTGGTCTCGAACATATCCCATCGGCGACTAACGGACTGGACGCTCTCCTCGCGCGCCGTCTCACTGACCAGACCGCGGATCGCTTCGAGCTCATCGCGCAGCGAGCGGACCGATTCGCGATCCACGCCGCTGTCGACCATTCGGGTCAGCCCGTTGTCGACCTTGGATATCTCGGCATCGATCCGGTCGGCGCTGGCGTGTTCGGCGATCATCTTGCGCAGATCGTCAAAGGCCGCGCGCATGTCGTCGAAACGCGGCTGCAAACTCTGCGTCATGTCGTCGCGGAGTTCCGCGCGTAGCCGCTCAAGCTGTTGGGCGAGGTCCGCCATCGCCGCTGACCCTGCATCGTCGCCCGCAGATACGTCGAGCCCACCGGTCGAAGCGCGTTGCGGCCGCGGTGCGGCTTCGGCCTCGCTCGGCTCGCGCTCCAGCATCTTCTGCCGCATCACGATCTGGGACACCGCGTCCGAAAAGGTCGGACGGGCGGCTTTCGGGAGGCCGCCGGCCTCTGCCGGGCCAGGCGTCGGCGTCTTGCCACCCGGCCGCTCGCGCTCCTGCTTGGCAGCGGTAACGCGCGACAGCCGTTGCTCGAGTTCCTCGAGGGTACGGCTGAGCGCATCGAGCGAGGAGGCATCCTCCGGCTTTCGACCGTTTCCCTGTCGTGTGTGATCGGCCATCTCAGCTTTCCCGGTCGGCTGGAGCCCCGTGATCGGCTCTGTCTCTTCGGCACGTGCTCGCGCTGTAAGTCTGGAAAACTCGCCCGAACATGGTAAATGATCGGTTAACGCGGTTACGATCTCGTTAGGGTTTAACCGCATAACCCGGCCCGAAACTGGACCGGGAATTGACGCTGCGTCTTGTAACAGCCTCATTTGAAGCGATATTCGGGTCGGGTTCGGGTCCGGCGACCCGATTTGAGCGCGCTCCGTCTTTGCCAAGCGCGTTTTGGAAATTTGCGCGAATACGGAAATCTGCTCATGCCAAACTTGAAGCCAGTCGAAACGGCGGAGGAAGGGTCGTCCGTCGATATCGATTTTCTACTCGGCCGAAGCCAAGAGGCGGCCTCGCCAAAGTCCGTGTTCAAGATCGGCGATCTGTCGAAGGAATTCGGCGTCACCTTGCGGACACTGCGATTCTACGAGGATCGCGGCCTGCTGTCGCCGGAACGCCGTGGCACCACGCGCCTTTACAGCCGCCAGGACCGGACCCGGCTTCGGCTCATCCTGCTGGCCAAGACATTGGGTTTCTCGCTCACCGAGGCGAAGCAGCTCATCGAAATCTACCACCAGCCCAACGGCAAGCGGAAGCAGATCGAGGTCGCGTTGGAGCGCTTCGAGGAGCAGCAGCAGATCCTCTACGAACAGCGGCAGGAAATCGAGGAATCGATCCACGCAATGACCGTATCGATCGACCATTTGCGCCAAAAACTGGGCGAATTGGACGGCTGACTCACCCGCGCGGCCTCGGCCCGCAGCAAGTCGTGAAGCTAGGTGAGCCGATCGTGATCGGCGGCGCACAAGGCGACAAACTCGCGCTGCCGGGTTGCGGCGCGCGCTTATAATCTCAACACGCTGTGTTTTGACAGGCGAGCCGGCCAGCGCGCCCGGCGTGAGCACGCCCGCGCCGTTGTTGACGTTTACGTAAAAGATATTCATACCGTCTCCGACCGACCGCGACGGAGAAGCGACATGCCGACCTATCAGGCGCCCATCGAAGATACGCTGTTCGTCTTGAACGACCTGCTCGGCTTCGAACGCTACAGCAATCTTCCGGGCTTCGCCGACGCCTCGCCGGATATGGTCGAGGCGATTCTCAGCGAAGCCGGGCGCATCGCCGGAAAAGTGCTGCAACCGCTCAATCAGCAGGGCGACCGCGAGGGTTGCCGCCGCTCCGACGACGGTTCGGTGACGACGCCGGCGGGCTTCAAGCAAGCCTATGAGACCTGGCGCGAGGGCGGCTGGGGAAGCCTCGCCTTCGACCCGGCCTATGGCGGCCAGGGCCTGCCGCACACGCTGGCCACCGCCGTTGGTGAGTACATGTCGGCCGCCAACATGGCCTTCGCCATGTATCCCGGCCTGACCGCCGGCGCCATCGCGGCCATTTCCTCCCACGGCACCGACGAACAGAAATCGACCTACTTGCCGAACATGATCGAGGGATCGTGGACCGGCACCATGAATTTGACCGAACCCCATTGCGGCACCGACCTTGGCCTGCTGCGCAGCAAGGCAGCCCCGCAGGCCGATGGCAGCTATGCCATTACCGGCCAGAAGATCTTCATTTCCGCCGGCGAGCATGACCTCGCCGACAACATCATCCACCTCGTTCTCGCCCGGATCGAGGGCGCGCCGGAAGGGGTCAAAGGCATCTCGCTGTTCATCGTGCCGAAGTTCGTCCTTGACGCGGACGGAAAGCCGGGTCCGCGCAACGGCGTCGTCTGCGGCTCGATCGAGGAAAAGATGGGCATTCACGGCAACGCCACCTGCGTGATGAACTACGACGCGGCGACCGGTTATCTCATCGGCGAGGCAAACAAGGGCCTTCGGGCGATGTTCACGATGATGAACGAGGCGCGTCTGGGCGTCGGGGTGCAGGGACTGGCCCTGTCCGACGTCGCCTATCAGAACGCCGTCGTCTATGCCCGCGAACGCACCCAGGGTCGGTCCCTGTCCGGCGTCAAGGCGCCCGACAGACAAGCCGATCCGATCATCGTCCATCCGGACATCCGACGCATGCTGATGACCATCCGCGCGATCAACGAGGCGGGCCGCGCGCTGGTGCTGTGGACGGCGCTGAAGGGAGACCTGTCGCATCGCTCCGCCGACGCGGCCGAGCGCCAGGCGGCCGACGACTGGATGGGCCTGATGACGCCGGTGATCAAGGGCGTCCTCACCGACAAGGGCTTCGACAACGCCGTCATGGCCCAGCAGGTCTATGGCGGTCATGGCTATATCGGCGAATGGGGCATGGAGCAGTTTGTCCGCGACGCCCGCATCGCCCAGATCTACGAAGGTGCCAACGGCATCCAGGCGCTCGACCTCGTCGGCCGCAAGCTCGGCCTGAATGGCGGCCGGGCGGTGCAGGCCTTCTTCGCCGAAGTCGGCCAGTTCTGCGAGGAAAATCGCGGCGACGAGCGCATGGCGCCGATCACCAAGGCGCTGAAGAAGGGCCTCAACGATCTGCAGCAGGCAACCATGTGGCTGATGCAGAACGCCATGGCCAAGCCCGACAACGCGGGCGCGGCCTCGACCGACTACATGCATCTCTTCGGCCTCGTGGCGCTTGGCTATATGTGGGGCCGCATGGCAAAGATCGCCGAGGAGAAGATCGCCGCCGACACCGACGGTCAGACGGGGTTCCTGGAGAAGAAACGCATCACCGCCCGGTTCTTCATGGAGCGCCTGATGCCGGAGAGCGCCGCCCATCTCGCCCGTATTTCGTCCGGGGCCGAGGCGATGATGGCGCTGGAGGCCGACGCGTTCTAACCTTCGGCGCGAGGAGACCGAGATGGCGACGAAGCGCCTGCCCTTGCCGAAGCGAATGTCCGTCGCACTGACGGAAGAGGCCTATGAACGGCTGCGGGCACTGAATTCGGACTATGGCCTGTCGAACAATTATCTCCTGACGGTGCTGTTGTCGCGCCTCGACGATTATGCCGACCCGGACCGGCTCGCCCGGGTCTTCGACGATTTCATCTCAGACTATGGTGCGCCGTCGCCTGGCGGCATGGGCGCCCGCAAATTGGAGGAACCCGATGGCTGACGCCTTCATCTACGATCACGTCCGCACCCCCCGTGGCCGCGGCAAGAAGGACGGTGCGCTGCACGAAGTGCCGGCGGTGCGTCTCGGCGCCAAGGTTCTCGAGGCGGTGCGCGATCGCAACGGCCTCGACACCAGGACGGTCGACGACATCATCTTCGGCTGCGTCGATCCGGTCGGCGAGGCCGGCTCGGTGATCCCCAAGGCGTCAGCCTTCGAGGCCGGTTACGATTTCGCCGCCCCCGGCATGCAGATTTCAAGGTTTTGCGCGTCCGGCCTCGACGCGGTCAATCTCGCCGCGGCCAAGGTCGCGCAGGGAGCCGACGACATCGTCATTGCGGGTGGCGTCGAGTCGATGTCGCGGGTCGGCATGGGCATGTCCGGCGGCGCCTGGATCATGGACCCGTCGGTCGGCATTCCATCCTACTTCATGCCGCAGGGGGTCTCGGCCGACCTCATCGCGACGAAATACGGCTTTTCCCGCGACGACGTCGACGCCTATGCCGTGGAAAGCCAGAAGCGCGCCGGCAAGGCCTGGGACGAAGGCCGCTTCGCCAAGTCCGTCATCCCGGTCAAGGACCAGAACGGCCTGACTATCCTCGACCGTGACGAACACATGCGCCCGTCCACCGACATGCAGTCGCTCGGCAGCCTCAACGCCTCCTTCGCCGTGCATGGCGAAATGGGCGGCTATGATGCGGTCGGCATCCAGCCCCACCCTGAAATCGAGGCCGTGAACCACGTCCACCATCCCGGCAACTCCTCCGGTATCGTCGACGGGGCGGCTGCTGTGCTGGTCGGCTCCAAGGCCGGCGGCGAGTCCCTCGGCGTGAAGCCGCGGGCCCGGATCAGGGCCTTCGTCAATATCGGCTCGGACCCGGCGCTGATGCTGACCGGGCCGGTGGACGTGACGGAAAAGCTGCTCAAGCGATCGGGACTATCGCTGTCGGACATCGACCTGTTCGAGCTGAACGAAGCTTTCGCGGCGGTGGTGCTCCGCTACATGCAGGCGTTCGATATCGACCACGACATCATCAACGTGAATGGCGGGGCGATCGCCATGGGCCATCCGCTCGGCGCGACCGGGGCGATGGTGCTCGGCACGGTGCTCGACGAACTGGAGCGTCAGGACAAGACCATCGCGCTGGTGACGCTTTGCATCGGCGCAGGGATGGGTACGGCGACGATCATCGAGCGGGTGTAGGAGGTGGGTAGTCTGTTTATCGCCGCGATGGCATTTCTCGGCGCTACTACTGCTCAGCTACTAAGTCACTGGCTAGAAATAAGAAAAATCGACCGCGAAAAAACGGCACGGGCGCGGCAGGTAATCCGATCCATGATCTCCGATCTTGATTACGCATCGCTATTTATTTTTGAGGCGATCGAGAAAATCGAAAAAGACGATCTTGAGGTTAAGCCAGGTCGAATTGGAGCCATATATCGCTCATTCTCCAACGAGTATTTTAACACCGCGAATCTGATCAGCTCAGGGATCTATCACCGATATTCGCGGCCGGTAGGATTTGCTGAAGCTCTCAGCAAAATGATGACGGGACACGAAGAATTTTATGTCACGGATGAATTCATAGAGGAAGCTAAATCATGGGCGCGTTACTGCTCATATTTGGCTGACGCCTTGGAGAGTATTGTAGACGATACCGATGGCGGTGAGATTATTGATTATGCCGATTATGATCCTAGGCTAATCGACGAAAGAATGGCTCGGGGTCGTCGAACAAAGGTGTAAAATGGGAGTATGTCTGCGATCATTTACTGAGAGCCGCTCAGGCGTAATGGTGACGCATGACCTGCGTGCCGACGTCTGGACCGAGAGCGGGCAAAGCCTCGAAGGCCGGCTTGGCGAACCAGTAGCCCTGGAAGAGTTTGACGCCCGCCGCTTTCAGGTTGACGAATTCGGCCTCCGTCTCGACGCCTTCGGCCAGCACGGTGATGCCAAGCTCACGCGCAACGAACAACATCGCCGCGATGATCGCCTGGCGGGCACGCGAGGTGTCGATGCCGCGCACCAGCTTCATGTCGATCTTGATGAGATCGGGCTGGAAGTCGGCGAGCAGCCCCAGCCCCGCATAACCGGCACCGAAATCGTCGAGCGCCGTGATGAAGCCCACCCGGCGGTATTCGGTGATGATGTTCTGCAAGTGGCTGATGTCGGAGACCTTCTCGTCCTCGGTGAATTCGAACATGATCGAATCCAGCGGGAAGCTGACCTTCCTGGCGGCGGCCAGCGTCGCGCGAAGACACGCCGCCGGTTCGTAGACGGCATTCGGCATGAAGTTGATCGACAGCTTCGTTCCGCTGCCGGGTTGGATCAGCCGGCTGGCGAGTTCGATCGCCTTCACCCGGCAGGCCTGGTCGAACCGGTACCGCTGCTCGGGCTCGACCTTCGACAGGATCGCGTAGGCCCCCTCGCCCGCCAGGCCGCGAACCAGCGCCTCATAGCCCCAGACCCGCTCGGCGGTGACGTCGTAGATCGGCTGGAAAGCCATCGAGAAGTCGAAGTCGAGGCGGCGGGAGTTCTGGCAGCCCTCGCATTTGGCGGTCATGGATTCGGTTCCTCGCGGCGATCGATCATTGGACAACCTTACCAAACAACGGTTTCACAAATCTGAAAACACGATCGCCTTGTCCGGCCCGATGCGGCTGGCAGGCAAGAATTTCCTCAGCCGGCAATCGACGCCGACAGACAAGACCGGGAGCGGACCAATGAGCTACCAGAACTTCACCGTCGAAACCGATGCCGACGGCATCGCGCTGATCATTTGGGACATGCCCGACCGGTCGATGAACGTCTTCACAGCGGCGGTGATGGAGGAGATCGACCGCATCGTCGATCAGATCGTCGCCAACGCTGCGATCAAGGGCGCCGTCATCACCTCGGGCAAGACCGGCTCCTTCACCGGCGGTGCCGACCTCAAGATGCTGTCCGGCATGTTCGCAAGCTTCGAGGCGAAGAAGCGCGAGGACAAGGACGCGGCGATCCAGGAGCTGTTCGACGGCGTCGGGCGCATGTCCTGGCTCTGGCGCAAGCTGGAGACCTGCGGCAAGCCCTTCGTCGCGGCGATCAACGGCACCTGCATGGGCGGCGGCCTCGAACTCGCATTGGCCTGCCACGGCCGCGTGGCGGCGGCCGGCGCCAAGATGGGACTGCCGGAGGTCAAGGTCGGGATTTTTCCGGGGGCCGGCGGCACCCAGCGCGTGCCGCGCCTGACCGACACTCAGTCGGCGTTGCAGATGCTGCTGAAGGGCTCGACGCTTTCGGCCGAGAAGGCCAAGGGCATGAAGCTGATCGACGCGGTCGTGCCCGCAAGCGACCTCGTCGCCAAGGCCAGGGAGATGCTCAAGGCCGGATTGTCACCGGTGCAGCCCTGGGACCAGAAAGGCTTCAAGCTGCCATCCGGGCCGGTCTATTCGGCGCAAGGGGCACAGGTCTGGCCGGCGGTCGCCTCGCTCTACCGCAAGGAGACCAACGACAATTATCCCGGTGCCCGCGCCATCGTGAAATGCGTCTATGAGGGCCTGCTTTTGCCGATCGACGCGGCGTTGCGGGTCGAGCAGCGCTACTTCACCGAGGTCCTGCAGACGACCGAGGCGGCGATGATGATCCGCTCGCTGTTCGTCTCCATGCAGGAGCTGAACAAGGGCGCGCGCCGACCGGCGAACGTGCCCGCCTCGCAGTTGAAGAAAATCGGTATCGTCGGCGCCGGCTTCATGGGTGCGGGCATTGCCTATGTTGCGGCGCAGGGCGGCCTCGACGTGGTGCTGATCGACCGCGATCAGGACGCCGCCGACAAGGGCAAGGCGCATTCGAAGACACTGATGGACAAGCTCGTCGGTCAGGGGCGCGCCGGCAAGGAACAGGCCGAGGCGGTGCTCGCCAGGATCATTGCCACACCAGACTATGATGCGCTGAAAGGCGCCGACCTCGTCGTCGAGGCGGTGTTCGAGGATCGCGACGTCAAGGCCGAGGTGACCCGCAAGGTCGCCGCCGTCCTGCCGAAAACCGCAATCTACGCCTCCAACACCTCGACGATCCCGATCACCGGTCTTGCCGAAGCCTTCGACGATCCGGAGCGCTTCATCGGCATCCACTTCTTCTCGCCGGTCGACCGGATGATGCTGACCGAGGTGATCCTCGGCGAAAAGACCGGCGACAAGGCGCTGGCGGTCGCGCTCGACTTCGTGCGGGCGATCAAGAAGACGCCGATCGTGGTCAACGACACCCGTGGCTTCTTCGCCAATCGCTGCGTGCTGCGTTACATGTCGGAAGCCTACGACATGCTGGTCGAGGGCATTCCACCAGCGATGATCGAGAACGCGGCGAAGTTCGCCGGCATGCCGGTCGGCCCGCTCGCCCTCAACGACGAGACCGCCGTCGATCTGTCGCTTCGGATCATGAAGGCGACCATGCGCGACATGGGCGATGATTCCGTCGACCCGCACCATTTCAAGCTGGTGGAGCAGATGAACAGCGACGGCCGGCTCGGCCGCAAGGCCGGCAAGGGCTTTTACGATTATCCGGCCAAGCCCGCCAAGAAGTCGCTGTGGCCGGGCCTGAAGCTGATGTTCGAGCAGCAGCCGGTCGACGGCATCGACTTCGCGGAATTGCAGCAGCGCTTCCTCGCGACGATGGCGCTGGAGGCCGCCCGCACCATGGAGGAAGGCGTCGTCGTCGATCCGCGCGAGGCCGATGTCGGCTCGATCCTCGGCTTCGGCTACGCGCCCTACACCGGCGGCACGATCAGCTATATCGACGGCATGGGCGTCAAAGCCTTCGTGGCGCTCTGCGACAAGCTGGCGGACCGGCATGGCGAGCGTTTCCGGCCGACGCCGCTGTTGCGGGAGATGGCGGAGAAGGGCGAGAGCTTTTACGGTCGCTTTCCGCCGAAGGCGTCCCGGGCGACGGCTGCCTGAGGCAAGCGTCGAACCGGGATGATGACCCACGCGGCGGCCGCGATCCGGGGCGGCTCCGCCACCCGGCTGAGCCGGTTGTCGAGCCGGAAAACGCAAAAAGAGTCGGCTTGCCGGCGAATTTGAGTCGGTCAGACCGCTGATTGGCCATAATTCGCGGGTTTAATCTTCGCATAGGGATATCGCGCATGGCAGGTCAGACGGGCCTGTCGAGGGATTGCGACCTTGAACCGGTGCGGCGGATGAACGCCCGGCCCGAGAGGGGGGTCGGCAAGGAGACGTCTCGATGACGACAGGGGATGGATTGCAAAGCGGGGGACGCGCGAGCGAGGCTGAGCTGTTGAAACGGCTGGCTGAGCGCCGGACCGACTACGAGCAGGCGCAAGCTGAAACGCGTGAAGGCGCAGGTTTCGCACGCTTTTTCTCACGCCGTAAGCCAAGCGCGGGACTGACGCGGAACAAGCCGAACCGATGGGAACCTCGTGATCCGGTGGGAGGTCTGCGGCGCAGACCGGTCGCCGCGTATCTGACGATGACACTCGTGTCGGCCGCGACTGTCGGCGCGGTCGCTTTGCTGGCCATGTCTTCGGGCGGCGATGCCGCCTCCACCGGCCCGGCCGCGATGACCGCTCGCGCACCGGCAGCGGAAAGCGCGACCGCAGCCTTGGCATCGGCCGCTCGCACGCCTGTCGAGACGGCCATGACGTCGTCCGCCAGCGACACGCGGGTGGCGACGTTGGAGACCCCCCGGAAGGTGTCGGCCGAATCGATCACCGCCCCGGCGGCAGAAACCGATGCGCGGCTTCGACCCACCACCGAAGACCTGCCGAAGAGTGCGGCTGACGCGCCCGCGCCGAACAGCGATGCGGTGGCGGTGGCGCTCGCCCTGCGTCTGCCTTCGGCACCGAGCGAAGCCGCCGCCGGCATGTCGGCGGATCTTTTGACGACCGGAAGTATCACGTCGCTCGTCGGCCAACGTCCGATCGTCAGTGCGCCGGTCGGCGCGGATGGAACGCCCGATATGGCGCGTTGGGCGATCCCGGAGACCGATCCGGCGAGCCCGGTCAGCGAGCCGACGGCAGGCTATGACGCGGCAGAGATCGCCGCGTTGGAGACGACGGCCGAAGATTCCGCGGCGATCGAGGCGGCGGCTGGCACGGACGCCGAGCCCCAGGCCGAGCCGGAGGCCAAGCCCACGGCCAGCATCAAGGTCGCGGTCAACATGCGGGCAAAACCGGACAACGGCGCCAAGGTGATCGCCGTGCTGCCCAAGGGACGCACAGTCAAGGTTCTCGGTTGCGATCTGTGGTGCGAGGTGTCCGCCGACGGCAAGCGTGGCTTCGTCTTCAAGAGCTTCGTCAGCCGCAAAGGCTGACCTTGCGAACCAAGATTTGTGCTTCCCCATCCGGGACGTGTGTGAACGCCCCGGATATCAGGTCACAAGCCACCTCAGCAAAGCGTGACGTTCACCGCGAGGCCGCCGAGGGCGGTCTCCTTGTATTTCTCGCTCATGTCGACGCCGGTCTGGCGCATGGTCTCGATGACGCTGTCGAGCGAGACGAAATGCGTGCCGTCGCCCTTGAGGGCCAGCCGCGCGGCGTTGATCGCCTTGACCGCGCCCATGGTGTTGCGCTCGATGCAAGGAATCTGGACAAGCCCGCCGATCGGGTCGCAGGTCAGCCCCAGATTGTGCTCCATGGCGATCTCGGCGGCGTTCTCGACCTGCCGGGGCGTTCCGCCGAGGACGGCGCAAAGCGCCCCCGCGGCCATCGAGCAGGCGACGCCCACCTCCCCCTGGCAGCCCATTTCGGCCGCCGAGATCGAGGCGTTCTGTTTGTAGAGCGCCCCGATCGCCGCGGCAGTCGCCATGAAATCCACTACCCCATCGTCGGACGCGCCATGGACGAAGCGCTCGTAATAGGCGAGCACCGCCGGAATGACGCCGGCGGCACCATTGGTCGGCGCGGTCACGACCCGCCCGCCGGCGGCGTTCTCCTCGTTGACGGCGAGCGCGTAGAGGTTGACCCAATCGAGCGTCGTCAGCGGGTCCCGCAATGCTCTTTCCGGGCGTTTCAAAAGTTCGCCGTGAAGCTGCTTGGCGCGCCGACGCACCTTGAGGCCACCCGGCAGAATCCCTTCCATGCGGCAGCCGCGTTCGATCGAATCGAACATCGCGTCTCGGATGGCCAGGATACCGTCGCGGACCTCGGACTTGGAGCGCCAGGTTTCCTCGTTGGCGAGCACCAGTGCCGCGATCGACAGGCCTTCGGCTTCGCAGATTTCCAGAAGCCGGTCGGCGGAGCCGAATTCATAGGGCGTCCGCGCGTTGGTCAGAACCGGCGCCTCGCCGGCGGCGTCTTCGGCCGACATCACGAAACCGCCGCCGACAGAGTAGTAGTCGGCGGTGTCGATTTCCGCCCCCGCCGCGTCGAAGGCGGCAAAACGCATGCCGTTGGAATGGTGAGGCAGCCGCTCGCGCTTGAGCAGCAGCAGCTCCGCGCCCTCGCGAAAGGCGATGCGCTGCCCGCGATCAAGCTGCAATTCGCCCTTGTCGCTGATATAGACGTAGAGATCCTCCGCGTCGTCCGGATCGAGCGTGTCGGGCTTGAGCCCGGCCAGGCCGAGCATTACCGCCTTGTCGGTGCCGTGCCCCTTTCCGGTCAGTGCCAGCGAGCCGTAGAGTTTGACGACGATCCGCGCCGCCGCACCCTTCAACCCGCGATCGTCAAGGCGATCCAGGTAGCGCCTCGCCGCCCACATCGGCCCGACCGTGTGCGAGGACGACGGGCCGATCCCGATCTTGAAAAGCTCGAAAAAGCTGACGGACATGATGCCTCCCGAAACGTCGACCTCAGAGGGAGCCGGGCACCCACTTGCGGGGATGGTCCGCGGCCACGCCGAGCATTGCGCCGCTTACCCCATCAACGCGGGCGTCGCCGTCTGGTTTGCGACGAATCCGACGTGCGGGCGACTCGACCAGACCGCTGAGAAGGACACGGATCGGGGACGCAGACCGGGGTGATCAACCGAAAAACCCGCGCTTCTCGGCGGTCGGGTCGGGATTGCGTCGCGAACTCTGACCCACCGTATCCGCCACGCGCGCGCCGCGCGTGCCGATGGGTTTGGCCGGAGGCTTGGTCGTGTCCTGGGCCGTCTGATGCTCCATCTCGGCATTGACCTCCGCCCCGATGATGAAGATCAGCGAGGAGATCCAAACCCACATCATGAAGCCGATCACGGCGCCGAGGGAACCGTACATCGCGTTGTAGTTGGCGAAGTTCTGAAGATACCAGGAAAAGCCGATCGAGGCGCCCACCCAGACGACCGCCGCCAGCACGGCGCCGAACAGCACCCAGCTCCACCGGGCGCGATTGCGGCTCGGTCCATAGCGATAGATCAGGGCGATCGCCACCACGATCAGAAGGAAAACCACCGGCCAGCGCATCGCGGCGATCAGGGTTTCGGTGAAACCGCGCAGACCGAACAGGGCCATCACCGCCGGGACGACGCCGACGGTGGTGATCAGAACGATGCCGATGAAGATCGCGCCGAGGGTGAAGCAGAGCGCGATGAGATTGAGCTTGATGAAACTGCGTCTTTCGCTCTCGCCATAGGCGACGTTCATCGCCTCGAACAGCGTCTTGATGCCATTATTGGCGCTCCACAGCGCGAACAGGGAGCCGAAGATGAAGCCGATCGACAGGGAAGAGGGGTTCTGATTGACCAGGTTGTCGAGTTGCGCCTGAAGAAGTTCGGTCCCGGCCTGTGGCAGGAAACGGCCGGCAAAGGCGATATGCTCGCTGATCGTCGCCGGATCGTTGACGTAGCCGTAAAGCGAGACGAACACCGCGAAGGCCGGAAATAGCGCCAGGAGCAGATAGAAGGTCGCCCCCGCCGCGATCAGCATCACCCGATCATCCCAGAACGAGTGGTAGATCCTGAGGAGGATATCTTTCCAACCCTTCCAGGGAATCGAGAAGGGCCCGGCGGCCTCGCGGCCCCTGCCCGGTTCACTGGCCCGGCGGCGCATCTCGTCGCTGGTATGTGCCATAAATTTGCCGTCCATCCGCCGATCCATCCGCTTGTTCGATCCCGCGCCCTCTCGCCGCTGACGGATTGAACCGGCCGGTCATTGAGAAAACCTATCTCAGGAATAGCATAATCGGGATGTGGTTCCGGCCGAACCTTTCGTCGCACGAATTCTCTGCTATTGTGCATCGCCGCGCTATTTCCGGTGAAATTTGACGTTGCGATATGGACAAGGCTTGCTCGGCACTCTATGAGCGATAGAGGTATATATTCCTTTGTCGCTGTCGCCACGAGTCCCGCACGATGTTTTCGCATGACCGTATCTGGGCCGCCATCGACGCCCTCGCCGCCCGCAACCGGCTATCGGCCTCCGGGCTGGCGCGGCGCGCGGGCCTCGATCCGACCACTTTCAACAAGTCGAAGCGAAATGCCGGGGACGGCCGGCCGCGCTGGCCATCGACGGAATCCCTTTCGAAGGTCATCCAGTCGACCGGCACGAGCCTGGAGGAATTCACGGCGCTGGTTCGCGGCAGTGGGGACGAGCTGTCGCCGACGCGCGGAACCGCCAGCGTGCCGTTGCTCGGCTTCGCCCAGGCCGGCACCGGCGGTTATTTCGACGATGCCGGCTTTCCTGTCGGTCAGGGCTGGGACGAGATTTCGCTGCCGACAACCGGCGATGAGGCCGTCTATGCGCTGGAAGTGTCCGGCCATTCGATGATGCCGCTGTATCGCGACGGCGACGTCGTCATCGTCTCGCCGAGTTCGTCGGTCCGCCGCGGCGACCGGGTCGTCGTGCGAACCCGTGACGGCGAGGTGATGGCGAAGATCCTGCAACGCCGCACCAGCCGCAGCATCGAACTCGGCTCGGTCAATCCCGACTATCCAGACCTCCATTTCTCGGTCGACCAGATCGAATGGATGGCGCGGATACTCTGGGCCAGCCAATGAGGCGGTCCGCGTTGTTAGCACCTGCTGGCCGGCCGGCTGATGCTCGGCGCCCGGCATGATCCGCGCGCTGCTCATCGCCACGGCGCTGATTGCCCTGGTCGTGCTCCTTATCCGTCTCTCTCCGCTCGGCGAGCGCGGAGCCTACGAGCCCGGCGCACAAAGGCAGATTTCAGCCGGCGAGAGCGCTTCCATCGAGAACCAGCCAGATTCCGCGGGTCGTGGCGCCCAAGCTGATTCAGGAAGGCGCTCGGCTATCGCGCCCGACCGCGATGTGACGCCCGGCGGCTTTACCCGCGGCCAACGCGCCGGCGAGGCCATCGCCCGCCTGCCGCCGCGCCCGCCCCTGTCGAGGCCGGCGGTCGAGGCGGACGCGGCGCCGAGGGATACTCGGCAGGTGCTCCTTCCTCGCCCGGTCGCGGTCGATGCGGCACATCTGAAAATCGGCGACGGCACCATCGTCCTTTCGGGCATCGCTCCGCTTCCTCTCGACGGGGCATGCGGAACGGGCGCTGGCGCCTGGCCCTGCGGCATGCGGGCCCGAACGGCGCTGCGAGGCTATCTGCGCTCCCGCGCGGTCCGCTGCCAAGCACCGGAAGATTTCGGCCGGGAACCGGAGACGATCGAGAGCGCCTGCACCCTGCGAGGCAACGACATCGGCGAGTGGATCGTGCGCAATGGCTGGGCGAAAGCGATCGCCGGCGGCCCTTATGAGGCCGCCGAGACCGAGGCCCGGCAGGAGCGCCGCGGTATCTGGCGATAAGGGCGGCTATCGGCGGCGCCAGCGGGCGCGGTACCCTTTCCCGCGTCGACCTGTTTCGCCCTCAATCCTCGCCGAAATGCGGTTCGAGCCGATACCGCGCGTCACCGGGATCGGCGCGCGAGCGAATGTCGTGCGGAGTCTTTTCCCATTGGTGCGGCGCGCTGACGAGTTGCCCGAGGGCGCGCAACCCGGCGACGGCGATCAGCAGCCAATAGAGGTAGAGAAGCGGATAATATTTGACCAGCGCGCCCCGCTCCCTGGCATCGAGGGCGCCGATCGACAGGGCGATGAACGCGGCATAGCCACCGACCGCATTGAACAGGTCGAGCGCGAAGACGAGCCCCTGATAAGCGCTCGACATACCGTTGGTCGCAAGGCTCACAAGCGTCAGGATCGCGAGGGCGAGAAATACCGGATGGGCCAGCGCCGAGGCAAGCATCCCCACGAAAAGCAGCTGGAAGACGACGAAATTCCGCAGTCCGATTTGCCGCCAAAGCACGCCCGGCTGGCGCATATGGACCAGCCAGGTCTGTGCCCAGCCTTTCATCCAACGGGTTCGCTGCCGGTGCCAGACCACCCAGCGCTCAGGCGCGTCTTCAAGCGTCGGGGACGATAGCGTCCCGACCCGGTAGCCGGCGCGGTAAAAGCGGATGCCGAGATCGGCGTCTTCCGTGACATTGTGGGAATCCCACCCGCCGATCTCGACCAGGCGGCTGCGGACGAAATGCGCCCTTATGTAGCAGATGCACCAACATCCCTATAGCCCGGAACACCCTCGCCGGGCGATAACCCGGGGATGGAACGCGACACCAAACCCGCCCGCACCGAAACCTACGAACACACGATCACCGGCCTCTTGGCAAAGCGCGTGGACATGTTCCACGAGGCTGAACGCATCCGCGACAGGCTGGCGGAGATCCGCAACGATATCGACGCGCTGGACCGCGTTCTCGGCACTCTCGGCTACACCGGCAACCTTGACGCCGAAATGCCTCGCCAGAAGCGCCATGTCGTGTTCGGCAAGGGCGAACTGACGACCAACATCCTTCGCGAACTACGCATGGCGGAAGGACCGCTAACGTCCCGCGAACTGGCGCGGTCGATCGTGGCGCTCAATGGCGATGCTCGGGATAGGAAATACGTCTCCGACGTGACGAAGCGCGTCAGCAAGGCGCTACGGGAACAGCGGGAACGGGGCGTAGTGCGCTCGGCTACCGATGAACGCGGGAACCTGTTGTGGGCGCTGAGAGAGCGGCGGGTGTGAAAAGCCCCGCCGAAGCGGGGCTTAATGCCAATCCTCACGTTTTCCATTAGGATTTCGAGGCAATGGCTTTCGGCTTAAAGCTGTCTATCGCCTTGGTAGCAATGGCAGGCTTCACTTTACCCAGTTTTGCCTGTTTATTAAGATAGTCTGGCAAATATTTTTCCAGATAGGTCTTTCGGAACCACTTCCGGAACTCGCCTAGAGCCTCATCCGGATAGCAATATGGCGATTGTGGATTTGATAAGGCCTGCGGAAAATAGAGCGGGAAGTCATGGCTGTAGGTTTTTCTATCGCCGTATAAAACTTCCAGACTTTCCGTCGCCCAGTATTTAGACCATCGAATTCCTACGCTAATGTCAGGGACTATCTGCGGCCCGACTTCTACCCCTGCATTGATCATCGGCACAATCATCCCGGCAATTTCTTGGTAGATGCTGAAGTACCCGTCAGGGACGGAATTTGCTACTAGGCTAACGCGGTCGTGAAACTGTCTCCAAGCGATGCTGACACTGCCGTTGGGGTTGTACCCCACCCTGGCATAAACGAAGTCTTCGAGGCCCTTCTTCGCTAGTACCCGAAAACTGTTGAGGGCGTGAGAATTGTTCCCGCTGGCCTCAAAAGCATAATATTCGAGAACAGCCATGCAGACGTGGGCCGGCACTGCGTGATGTACGGTCCCCGACTTCACGACCGCATAAAATGCCACCGAGTCATCGTAGCCGGCTGAGCGGACAAGTTCTCGAATCTTCTTCTCGCGAGGCTTTAGCGGAGTATCCAGCCATCCTGTCGTTATGCGAACGATTGCTGCGATGTCCGCGCCACACATGCGACTCAGACCTCTGAGTGTTAAGAAGGCGGTCCCATCGCTGAGTACCCCCATGCCAACGCCGTCGTGTTCCGCCTCAGCCACGACCTGCAAGTCGAGGCCTAGCTGCTCCGGGGTGCTGACGGATTTTGAAGAATCCATGATAATCTCTTTCTTTTCATACACTTAGGGTGATGACGAAAGAGGCTATGCTGCTGAGACCATCCGACTATGATGGGCCTGTCTAGGAAGCCGCACAGCGACTTTCGCCGCTCGGAAGGGCTTGCCGGCCCGACCGAGCGGTAATCTACGACGATTCTTCTCAAGTTGGAAGCAATGCGGCCTTCGGGTCAACGCTTCTCTTACCGCTGCCAATACCCGCACCATGACCGGCTGACTGGCGACAGAAGCGAGTTGCCGACCAGCGCGAAGGCGTTCCCGCCGTTGTCGCGGCGACGGTGATCCTCGCACCACGCGGCGCTCGCGGCGTAGGCAGCGAGGTACTTTGGCGAGACGCCGTGATGCTGGCCGCGCACCATGCGGCGCAGGCGGGAGAAGAAGCTTTCCGCCCAGTTGGTGTGCTTGCCGTGGCCTTCGCTATAGGCTTCCGAGTGATTGATGCGCTCGGTTGGGAAGAACGCTTCCAACACATCCCAGTGCGTCGCCTCGTCGGCATAGACGGTCGAACCGGTCGCGACGAGCTGGCGGGCGATCTGGACGCCTTCATGCTCGAAGTTGCGGACATAGGTCATGGTGCGGCCCATGCGCTCACGAAGGGCGATGACGACGCGGCGGGTTCCTGTCTGGTGTTCCTTGAGGCGACGGTCGACGCGGTCCTCTTTGCGGTTCGCCGGCTTCACATGACCGCCGAAATAGGCGCCGTCGATCTCGACTTCATCGTCCAGCGTGAAGCCCGCCGTCTCGTTCGCCATCGCTTCCCGCAGCTTGTGGCACATCACAAAGGCCGTCTTGTATTGAACGTCGATATCGCGGGCCATCTGCAAAGCCGAGACGCCTTTGACCGCGTTGACGAACAAGGCGATAGCGGCGAGCAAATCGGCAAAGGCCAGCTTGCGGCTGTGAAAGATCGTCCCGCTCGTCACCGAGAACTGGTGATAGCAGGCAACGCACTTGAAGCGGCGGCGGCTGGTGATGCTGTAGGTATCGAGGCAGCCACAGCGTGGGCAAACCGGCTCGCCACCCGTGGAAGCCCAGCGGATCGCCTTGAACTGGTCATACGCCTTGTCCTCGCCAGCCTTGTAGATGGCCTTGAGGGAGAGGGTGCGGGCTTGAGCCGAAAGGAGAAAGTGCTGTGCCATTGTCATCGTTTCCAGTGCTTGTGCACTAGATATGATGATTGATTGTCACCTTGTCAATAGCAAAAGCACTCTATATGATGACGAAATCATTATAGGAGATGCAGATGCCGGAGCGGACCGATTGGGAAGCCAAAGCGCGGGGGATAATTCGCGCTGAGATGGCAAAACAGAACATCACCTATTCACAATTGCTGGAAAGGCTGGAATCCATGGGCGTTCAAGAGGATGAACGCAATCTGAGGAACAAGGTCAGCCGTGGGAAATTTACAGCCGCGTTCATGCTGCAATGTTTAGCCGCCCTTGGCTCGCGGCAATTGCATTTGGAGTAGCACTTAACGTAACTCCGCTATTCGCGCAGGTGTCAACCGAACAACCCGAAGCCGACCAGACCGAAGGCCAAGGGCAGAATGACAGCGGCGATCAAGCCACCAAGCAATTTTCTGTTCCGGTTAGAATCCTCGAAGAGCCAGAAGAGGCCGAAAGTGCCAAGCGGCAGCAGGAGAAAGCCACTCAGCGTGAGATAGACGACCTTGTCGCTCAGCAGGGTATGAACGAGTCCACGAAAAGGATTGTAGCCCTTACACTCGCCCAAACCATTCTTGCCTTTTTCGGCACTATAGCTCTTCTCTACTCTCTTTTGCTCAATAGGCGAGCCACCCTTGCTGCCGTCGCGGCCGCCGACGCCGCCCGCGAAGCAATCGGTGTCGAGAGAGCGTGGGTAACTATGATCGGTCAAGCCGTCACCATCGCTGAGGAACCCAATGATCCCTCTGATGAAAAGGTTTTCGGCTTTGCTTTGCGTTGGAGAAACGACGGTCGCAGCCCAGCGCTTAACGTCAGATCCCTCGGCACTTTCCGTACCGTAGATGCTCAAAACGCAATTCCGATTTTTGAGCCACCGGATTTTACCCACATCGACAGGGGCGGCATCCTGGGTCCAGGCAACGAGGTTTCGACATCTACGATGTGGCTCTCGTGGCCTGTTTGCGAGGCAATTATGGATAGAAAGTGCTTCCTCTACATCTATGGCCGCCTTGATTATCGGGACACTTTCCACTCTGTCGATCGCGCCACCGAAGGATGTTACCTCGCGGAGATTAGGGAGGGTTTCGACCCTGACAACCGGATAAAATACCATCTGATCTTGAGCCCACGCGGCGACCAAAACACAGCAAACTAATCCTGCGACCGCCGCCCATTTCCACCACCCCCTCACAGCTCACCGCCCCGCCCGGTAGGGCTTGGTGCATCTGCTACATAAGGGCGACGAAATGGTTCGACGTACCACCGAGCGGAACCGGAAAGCCATGTCCGGAAAGCCAGGGCAACAGCCGGCGGAACAACGCCGCATATTCCAGCGCGAAGACGCCCGCTAGCCAGTTGTTCGAGCCGTTGCGCACGACGAGCGGCGCCTGCAGACAGACGAGATTGGCCGGCCCTTGGCGAAACCGTCGAAAGGCCTCACGCAATTGGCCCGGATCCGGTTCGTCCTCGGCATCGTAGAGCACCAGGAACTCCCCTGCAGTAAGGGGTAGCGCATAGTTGAGCGCCTTCGGCTTCGTGCGCGGCTCGCAAGCAGGAACTACGACCATCTCGAATTGTGGGCGGCCGGCGATGGCGCGCTCGACCGCGCGGATCGTCGCCGCGTCGTCGCCCTCGCAGATCAGCTTGATCTCGATCCGGCTCGCCGGCCAGTCGAGTTTACTCAAGGCCGGCACCAGACGGTCGACGACCGCCGCTTCGTGATAGAGCGCAACGAGGACCGAATAGAGCGGCGGCGGCTCGGACGGCCGCGAAGATGCTTCGGCATCCACGGGCGGTGGCTGCCGACCGATCGCGGCGGCGAGCCGGATGGTCAGACAGGCGGCGAACAAAACGGCCGCGAGGGGATGCAAGATCGCAAGCGTGGTCCCGGGAGCCGTGAACGACACCAGAAGCAACAGGCCGAATGCCAGCATGAGGCCGATCGCCTGGCCTGCCTCCAGAACGGTACGGGCCGAACAACGGGGCTGCTCGCCCGCAAGACTGAGCACAGCGGCATCGAGACGCTGGCGTGCGCTCTGCCGCGCCATGGCCGATTTTACATCGGCCTCCGTGGTAACCCGCGCCCTCTCCTTCATCTCCGGCCGGCGCCACAGGAAATCCGCCGTCCGATCGAGACCTTCCAGCTTCGGCAGCAGGAACAGCTTCGTCCTCAGCTCATCGTCACAGGTCTTGACGAGGCGCGGCAAGGCCACTTTTCTGCAGCGCTCGGCGCCGATGATCCGGTCGCCCGGAGCGATCCCGTCGAACGGAATATCAAGCGCTTCGGCCATGGCGGCGGCGACAGTCCGCGCGTCGACGGCCCCGCAGGCAAGGATTTCGGCCAGGAGATCCGTGCCGTTTCGCTTCGCTGCCGTTCGCATGGCCCGGATCGTCGCGGTGTCGAGGCCGAGGGAGGCGAGCACGCTCTCGCACAGAGCGTGTCGAGAGCGCCTTGCGATCGCCGTCGTTTTGGGCGACAGCGGGAAACGGATTGGGGATCGCGCTCCGTCAACGCGCGGCGACGTTGGAAAGACGGCGGGATTGGCGGCGAAGTCCGCCGGGAGTTGCAAAGGATCGTCGCGCAATCGGGCCACCCGCTCGAGGTCGCGGCGCACGTTTGCGAACTTCGGCAGTCACGGCGCCCTCTTTCATCTTGAGCGAGCGATTACGCAGGGGAAACAAACTTATGAGAGAAAATTTCTCGCTCTGGTTGATTCTTGTTTTCCTTCTGGCGCTGGCGCCTCTCGTCGGCACAGGCCAGTTTCGCTCCGAGGCTGCCGAAGCGGAGACGGTGTCGACCCCCAACTTCTTCGACCAGCGCCAGCGGATGACGAAACCGCAGCTGGACGGCCGCCAGCGAATCCGCTTTCTTACAACGACCGACTATCCGCCGTTCAATTTCCTCGATCCACGGGGACGGCTTGCGGGATTCCACGTCGATCTCGTCCGCGCGATCTGCGAGGAGCTGGACATGCTGTCGCGTTGTCAGATCGAGGCGATGGCTTTCAAGGACCTCGTGCCCGCGGTGAAGCGCGGCGACGGCGACGCCATCGTGGTCGGCCTCGCGATGACGCCCACAACCCGGCAGGAGCTGGCCTTCACCGAGCCGTATTTCCGCTATCCCGCCCGCTTCGTCACCCGCAAGGACCGTCAGCTCCCGGAGCCGGTCGCCGAAGCAACGGCCGGCAAGAGCATCGGCGTGGAAGACGGCAGCGCCCATGCGGCGATGCTGAGGGCGTTTTTTCCATCCGCCGAGCCGCGCTCCTTCGCCAGCCGCCGCGACGCGCTGGAAGCACTGAAGAAGGGTGAGATCGACGCATTCTTCGGCGACGGCGTTGGCCTGTCCTTCTGGCTCGAAAGCGATTTCGCGGCCGATTGCTGCGTGTTCTCGGGCGGCCCCTATCTGTCGGACCGCTTTCTCGGCGAGGGCCTCGCCATCGCCGTCGCGCCCAACGATCGCGCGCTCGCCCGCTCGATCGACTACGCCATCGGCCAGATCGTCGAGAAGAAGCGCTTCTCGGAACTGCTTCTGCGTTACTTTCCGATCAGCGCATTTTAGCCCCTCACCCGCAGCGTCTCGACCTGATCGAAGAAGCCGGCACGCGGTTCGCCAGCCTGCGCGACGATGCGCCCAGGCTCGCGATCACGTCCTGATCCGGCGGCGCGAGATTTCGCCGGTTTGATCCGCATCAAGATCAAGCTCCTTCGGCGCTGCTAGCGTGGATGCCGACAGATTGGGATTGGGAGATTAAGATGCGAGGGAAATCAGGACTGGCATTCGCCGTCGCTCTGGGAGCCGTTACGCTCGCGCCGGCCTTCGCCGCCGGGCAGTCAAATGACGAGATTGCCCACGGACTGGCGCTGGTCGAGGACAATTGCATTCGCTGCCACGGCATCGGCGAGGCCGACAAAAGCTCCCATCCCGACGCCCCGGAATTTCGCACGCTGTCGAAGCGCTATCCCATCGAAGCGCTTGGCGAGGCATTCGTCGAAGGCATCGTCACCGGCCATCCGGATATGCCCGAATTCATGGCGACGCCGGTCCAGACCGCGGCGATCATCGCCTATATCGAAAGCATTCAGGAATAGAGCCCGCCCCCTTCTGGCTCCATGAGAAAGCGACCGACCATGAACCTCAACAGCATCCACATGGAACTGGCCCGCGACCGCGAGAATCCCGAAGGCAATGCCCACAGAGGCTACGAATTCACGGCGGCGCTGACGCCGGACGGCCATCTCGACCCGGAGGCTTGGAAGGCGGCGCCGGAGCGCTTTACCGTGACACGGTTTTGGGACGGCGAACGCACGGCGCTCGGCACGCTTACCTATCGCAAGGGCGAATGGGTCTTCGACTATGATTTTGAGGCCGACGACGACGACGAACCCGGTTACCGCTTCGCCCAACACGTCTTTCGCGAAGGCGAGTATGTCTCCATCGACGAGCCCGGGCTAGGCCTGCGCACCTTCAAGATCGTCTCGGTGCGTCAGGCCGTGTAGATACGTCACGAGCCGTCGAGCGGACGGGCGGCCGCGTCTCGCGTCTCGCTCCGGAAGCGCCTCCCTGTTGTCGGCCGCCGCTGTCAGCGCTCGGGCTGCTCGGGCGTCTGACAGCGCGCCGCGTCCAGCATAGCAACAACCTCGTCGTCGCCGACTTGGTGGAAATCCCGGTAGTGAATGCCGATGGCATAAAATGGCTCCGGGGTCGTCAGGCAGACCAGATCATCGACGAGCGGCCGCAGCGCCACCAGCGTCTCGCGCGGCGCTACCGGCACGGCAAGCACCAAACGGGCGGCGCCGCGGCGGCGCAAGCCGATCAGCGCGGCGCGGACGGTGGCGCCGGTGGCGATGCCGTCATCGACGAGGATGGCCGTCCGGCCGGTCGTTGGGACCGGCGCGCGCCCTGCCAGATAGGCGTCCCGCCGCCGGGCGATTTCCCGCAATTCCTTGTCTGCGAGTTTGTCGAGTGTGGCGTCGTCGAGCCCGGCGAGGCGCGTCACGTCGTCGTTGCGCACCACCTCGGCACTCTCGCCTTCGCCCTCGACGATCGCCGCAGCGGCGAGTTCGGGCTGCCACGGCACGCCGATCTTGCGCACGATCAGCAGATCAAGCGGGGCCGCAAGCGTTCGCGCGATCTCCAGTCCCACAGGCACACCGCCGCGCGGCAGGGCCAACACCACCGGATCGGCGAGTTCCATCCGAGCCAGCCGATCGGCAAGCAGACGACCGGCCACAGCGCGATCTGGAAAGGGGACAGGCTGGTCCATTGGGGGACTCTCCCGCTGTCAGGCCTCCGCTGCGGTCAGCGCGAAGTGCCCGGGTGCTTGACCTGTGTGCGATACGCCCGGGCAACCAACGCTGCCTTGCGCCAAGTCAATAAGCTCGCGCCTAGCGCCCAGAGATTGCAGTTCGTTGTCTCGATTGAGCCAGATCAAAGAGCCAATTTCGCCAGCGGGTAAACAAGGGTCAAGCCACAACCCGTTCAAGCACCAGGCCGCGGCGGCCGAAACCGGGAGAAACGCGATGTTCAAGACGATACTGGTCTGTCTGGGGTCGAAGGATCGCGCTGCGGCGCTGCTGGACGTCGCCCTCCCGCTGGCCGAACGCCATGACGCGCATCTGGTCGGGCTGCACGTTATTCCGAGCTACTCGACCTATGCCGGCGGCATGACCCCGGCGGAAGTCCCGGTAGAGTTCTACGAGCAAACCCGCAAAGCGATGCAGGCGGAAGCCGAGGCGATCGAGCGCATCTTCGCGGAGCGGACGCGCTCGGCCGGGGTCAGGAACGAGTGGCGTCGCGACGAGGCCACCAGCCCGAACCAGCACCGCATCTTCAACCGGCACGCCATGTGCGCTGACCTGGCCATCGCCGGTCAGGCCCGCGACACCGAATGGGGCGGCGGTTCGATCCTCGTCGACCTTATCATGGGATCGGGGCGGCCGGTGCTGCTCATTCCCTATGCCGGTGGGTTCAGCCGTATCGGCGAGCGGGTTCTGCTAACCTGGAACGCCACCCGCGAGGCGGCGCGAGCGACCTTCGACGCGCTGCCGATCCTGAAAGACGCGAGCCATGTCCGCGTGCTGGCCATCGACCCCAGCGAGGATCGGTCCCATACCGGCCTGGCACCGGCGGACGATCTCGCCGTCACCCTGGCAAGGCACGGGGTCAAGGCGGAAGCGGCGGCCTCCTTCAGCGACACGATCTCGGTCGCCGACGACATCCTGTCGCGTCTCGCCGACGACGGCTCGGATCTTTTAGTGATGGGCTGCTTCGGCCATTCCCGGGTCCGGGAGATGCTGTTCGGCGGTGTGACGCGCCATGTCCTGCGCCACATGACCGTTCCAGTCTTGATGTCGCACTGACCGCAGCCCTTAAAACGGAAGAGTCCAAGTGATGACCGACGCCGAACTCGACATTCTCGATCGCTACTGGCGAGCGGCCAACTATCTGTCGGTCGGCCAGATCTATCTGGTCGACAATCCGCTGCTGCGCGAGCCTCTGCGGCCCGAGCACCTCAAACGTCGCCTGCTCGGCCATTGGGGGACCACGCCCGGTCTCAACTTCGTCTACGCCCATCTCAACCGGGTGATCCGGGAGCGGGACGTCTCCGTGCTCTATGTCTGCGGTCCCGGCCATGGCGGCCCGGGAATGGTCGCCAACACTTGGCTCGAAGGCACCTATTCGCAGGTTTATCCCGACATTTCCCGGGACGCCGAGGGAATGCGCAAGCTGTTCCGGCAGTTTTCGTTTCCCGGCGGGATTCCCAGCCACGCCGCGCCGGAGACCCCCGGCTCGATCCATGAAGGCGGCGAACTCGGCTATGCCCTTGCCCATGCCTACGGCGCGGTCTTCGACAATCCCGAGCTGATCGCCGCCTGCGTGATCGGCGACGGCGAGGCGGAGACCGGGGCGCTCGCCGCCTCCTGGCACTCGAACAAGTTCCTCAATCCGGCGAGCGACGGCGCCGTGCTACCGATCCTCCATCTCAACGGCTACAAGATCGCCAATCCGACGGTGCTCGGCCGGATGGGCGACGACGAGCTCGCCTGCCTCATCGAGGGCTACGGTCACGAGCCGCTCTTCGTCGAGGGCGAGGAGCCGGGCGAGATGCACCGCAAGATGGCCGCCGCCTTTGACCTGGCTTTTTCGCGCATCGCCGAGATCCAGGCCGAGGCGCGCTCCGGCAAAACGACCGGGCGGCCCGACTGGCCGATGATCGTGCTGCGGTCGCCGAAAGGCTGGACCGGGCCGAAGGAAGTCGACGGCAACAAGGTCGAGGGTTTTTGGCGCGCCCACCAGGTGCCGGTCGCCGGCGTCCACGGCAATCCCGACCACCGGCGGATTCTGGAAGACTGGATGCGCTCCTACGAACCGGAGGATCTCTTCGACGAGGCGGGCCGGTTGCGACCGGATCTGGCCGAATTCGCGCCCCTCGGCGAGCGGCGGATGGGCGCCAATCCTGTCGCCAATGGTGGCCGGCTCAAGATCGATCTGGACCGACCCGATGTTCGGGATTTCGCCGTCGACGTGCCGCGTCCCGGTGGAACGCGCGCCGAGGCGACGCGGGTGCTGGGCCGGTATCTGCGCGATCTCATGGTGCGCAACCGCGCCGCGCGGAACTTTCGGCTGATCAGTCCGGACGAGGCTTCGTCGAACCGTCTTGACGCAGTGTTCGAGGTCACCGAGCGGGTCTGGATGGAGCGGATCGAGCCCTATGACGTGCATCTTGCCCGCGAGGGCCGCGTCATGGAAATCCTCAGCGAGCATCTCTGCCAGGGCTGGCTGGAAGGCTACCTCCTCACCGGTCGGCACGGGCTGTTCGCCTGCTACGAGGCCTTCGTCCACATCGTCGATTCCATGTTCAACCAGCACGCCAAATGGCTGAAGGTCTCGCGCGGGTTGGAATGGCGGGCACCGATCGCGTCGCTGAACTATCTCCTGACCTCGCATGTATGGCAGCAGGACCATAACGGCTTCAGCCATCAGGATCCGGGCTTCGTCGACCTCGTTGCCAACAAGAAGGCCGACGTCGTCCGGCTGTATTTCCCGCCCGACGCCAACACGCTTTTATGCGTCGCGGACCATTGCCTCGCGACCTACGACCGCGTGAACGTCATCGTCGCCGGCAAGGCGCCGGCGCCGCAATGGCTGACCATGGAGGAGGCGAAGACCCACTGCGACGCGGGGATTTCCGCTTGGCCTTTCGCCGGCAACGTGTCCGCAGAGCAAACGCCCGACATCGTCATGGCCGCCGCCGGCGACGTGCCGACCATCGAGGCGCTGGCAGCGGTGGATCTGCTTCGGACCGCCCTGCCCGAACTCCGCATCCGCTTCGTCAATGTCGTTGACCTGATGGCGTTACAGCCAAAGGAGCGGCATCCGCATGGACTCGACGACGCGGCCTTCGACGCGCTGTTTACCCGCGACCGGCCGGTGATCTTCGCCTATCACGGCTATCCCTATCTCATCCACCGCCTGACCTATAAGCGCGCCAATCACGACAATTTCCACGTCCACGGCTATCAGGAGGAGGGCACCACGACGACGCCCTTCGACATGGTCGTGCTCAACCAGCTGGACCGTTTCCACCTGGCGATCGCCGCCATCGAGCGGCTGCCGGATCGCGGCGGAGCGGCGGGCGCGGAAGCGATCGAGCGATTTGGCGGGCGACTTGCGGCGCACCGTGCGTACATCGTGGAGAATGGCGAGGACATGTCCGAAATCCGCGACTGGTGCTGGCCGTCCACGACCACCGCCGCAGGATGAGCGGCGCCGAAACGTTATCGCATTGAAGGTTGAGCGTTGGCCGATGTGATCTTGAGCCTCAATACAGGCTCGTCGAGTGTGAAATTCGGACTTCACCGCGCGGGGCGGACCGGTTGGCCGTCGATGATGGCCAGCGGGCAGATCAAGAGCACCGAGGGCGGCATCCGGCTCGAAGCCCGGGACGCCGACGGCGGCACGGCGCTCGACGAGGCCGTCGCCGGAGCCGGTCCCGACGCCGCCTATGAACGCCTTCTCGCCTGGGCGGAGGATTTGGCGCGGCCGGACCCTCTCTCAGCCGTGGGCCATCGCATCGTTCACGGCGGCAGTGCTTTTACGGGACCTGTCCGGCTGACCGCCGAGGCGATCGCCGCGATCGAGGATCTGACGCCGCTCGCTCCGCTGCACCAGCCGCTGGGGCTGAAGCCGGTGCACGCAGTCGCCGGTCTGCGGCCGGATCTTCGCCAGACGGCCTCCTTCGACACGGCGTTTCACAGCACGATCACGCCGGAAGCCGCCCGCTACGCGCTGCCCCGCCGGCTTGAAACGGAGGGCATCCGCAAATACGGCTTTCACGGCCTGTCCTACGATTACATCGCCCATCGGCTGGAAGAACGCTGGCCCGGCGCCGCCGCGAAGAAGACGGTCGTCGCGCATCTGGGGGCCGGCGTCAGCTTGTGCGCCCTTAAGAATGGCAAGAGCGTCGACACAACGATGGGCTTCTCGGTCCTCGACGGCGCCGTCATGGCGACCCGGTGCGGGTCGCTCGATCCGGGCGTCATCCTCTATCTGCTCAAGGCGAAGGGCTTTACGCCCGAGGCAATCGAACATCTGCTCTATTTCAAATCGGGGCTGCTCGGCGTCTCGGAGCTGTCCGGGGATATGCGCGAGCTTCTCAAAGCCGACACGACGCAAGCCCGCGAGGCGGTGGCGCTCTTCGTCCGCAGTATCGCGCGAGAGGTCGCCGTGATGGCGACGAGCATCGGCGGCCTCGACCGTCTGGTCTTCACCGGCGGGGTCGGCGAGAACCAGCCCGGGATCCGCGAAGCCGTGTGCGAGCACCTCGCCTGGCTCGGCCTTGCGGTCGATTCGGATCGCAACCGGGCCGCCGTGGAGCGGATCGATGCACCGGACAGTCGCGTCGAAATCCTCATCATCCGCACCGACGAGGAAATCGTCATCGCCCGCGACGCGGCGAGGTTGCTGGCCGGCTAGAGCATCCGCCCGCAAACGATGTAAGCTCACAAGGGCGTCTTATTGCCACTCGATCGTCCGCTACATTCATAACCAGTCGATTTTGCTGGTCAGACAATTTTCCCACCTTTCAAGATACCATTTCGGGGTCTGCCGAAAAAACAGGCTTTTGATCTCATTGGGAATTTTGGCTTTTCACAAAAAGCAACATTTTCCGATAATCGTTATCTTTTGCCCTTTTCGGCGTGTTTATGGCTGACTCGCGATCACGTCACTCGACGAGAAAAGGCTGCAAAAACACCACCCCAGATCATTATTAACCGCGGTTTGCAAAGCTGGACGCTCAGTCTTTCTTGAACTCGAACAGCTCGATCATGTTGCCCGATGGATCTTCAAGCAGGATGGCACGACCGGCACCGCCATCACTGATGTCGCCGCGGAACCTTGCGTGAGCGCCGCGCAGTCGGTCGATCAGGGCAGCCAACTCCTTGGTGACGACCATGAACCGGTTCCACCCGCCCGGCTTCGGATCGCCGCCTGCCTGACCGCCGCTTCCCGCACCTGGGGCGCTGAGGTACAGGGTCAGGTCGTCGTGAAGGAGCGCCGCGAATTTACCCGGATTGTGTATGTCGACATTGAAATCGAGATTGTCTCGATAGAACTGGACCGCCTCGTCGATGTCGGTAACGATATATCGGACGGATGCCATTCAACCTTTTCCCTCTGCTTGGCAGCGCCACAGCGCTACGGACCATTTTATAGTACGGAACCGTTTCATATCATGATATGAAACGCAAGTGTTTTATAAGTGTGAGAGTGATGGACAAGCGCATCGAGAAGACCATAGCCAATGCGCGGAATGCTGCGATCGATGTCTTGGCACGGCGCGGATTCACCGCATTCACTATGGAGGCTGTCTCCGAACAATCGGGAATCTCGAAAAGCACTCTGTATCGTCATTGGCAGGGCCGTATTGCGCTTCTTTCCGACGCGCTGGAAACGCTGAACTGCCAGCCACGTCAGGCCGAACCGCTCCAGCCAAACGAACTGCGTGGACGAGTGATCGAGTTGGTCAGGCACTTGGCGTCGGTCTTCGAAAACTCGCGCATTGCCTGCATAATGCCGGCGCTGATCGAGGCTGCAGAACGCCATCCGCAGGTCGCCGTTTTCCTGCACAGCTACAGCGCCGCCCGACGCCAGACACTGGTCAGAGTGCTCCAAGAGGGGATCGAGATCGGGGAGCTTGCTTCTGATTTCGATCCCGAGCTCGCCGCTGTGGTCCTCAGCGGGCCGATCTTTTACTGTCGCTTGATGTCACCGGCACCCTTCCCACAAGAGAACGTGGCGGATTTGGTGGACTTCGTTTTGTGTGGAGCAATTTATAGCACTGCCCAAGGATTGCAGGCTGATCGTCGCCGCCGATAAATCTTCGCTAGCTTTCTGCGCGTGGTAAATTCGCCAAAGTGGCTCTTATTAGGTGCAACGCAGATCCGCCGATTTGCACGCAATTCTACGCCACAGCCCTCCAAACGCCCGCAGGTGCTTTACGTGCTATCGGAATTAGATGCAGTCCGGTCGTGCAGCTTTGTTTAGATAGGGAGCTACCCCATAAGCGTATTGGGTAGTCGATCAAGCGGCAGCAGAAATCGCCGCCGAACGCCTCCGTTTAACACACTCACTCCCACTCGATTGCTCAAGCATCCTATAACCAATTGAAATCACTCGTAAATTCAACCTGACGACGCGCGAACTCCGACACTGAGCCCGTCAAAAAGTTACATTTTTGATTTTAAAGGGAAAATCGCCGATTTTATTTTGAGGTTTCGCCAACTATCGGGACCAGTCGGACGATTTTTGCACCCTGCCGCGTCCGGCGGCGCACCCGACTCCGTCTCGAAGAGTGCCGCCACCGATCCATACCACGCTTACGAAGTGGGTGTCATTGGGTCGGGGGCATGCCCTGCGTTGGCCTGAGCCCCCTCACCCACGCAACTTGGAAGACGGCGTCGGATACGCGTCATGGAGCCGCATATGTAAAAGACGGATCATCCCCCCAACGATCCACCTTATCACGCGTCCCACTCCGACGTTATGGATGCCTCGACGGACAGCGCGCTATCGTATCGAAAACTTCCTTTTCAGCCGCTTGCGGATCCGCCATTGGCAAATAGCCATACATGGATTAGTTAGTGCTCAATTACTAATTACTGGGGTCATCATGGCCGTTCGAAAACCTGCCCCGGAGCGCAAGGCCGAGATTGTGGAAGCAACGTTGCGGCTGGCGGATGAGCTTGGCCCCGACCGCCTCTCCACCGAAGCGATCGCACGCGAGGTCGGGCTCACCCAGCCAGGCATCTTCCGGCATTTCCCGACCAAACAGGCGATCTGGGAAGCAGTCGCAGCAAAGATCACCGACAAAATGGCCGCTGGCTGGCGAACCGTTCTTGATCGCGGCGGCACACCGATCGATCGCTTGCGGGGCTTGATCGGCGCCCAATTGTGGCTGATCCAGTCGACACCCGCAATTCCCGCCATCCTCTTTTCCAGGGAGTTGCACGCGGAAAACGATATTCTGCGCAAGTCGGTATTGGGCGTGATGAACCGGTTCCATGCTGCGATCGCGAGGGAAATCGCAGAAGCCCAGAACCAGCGGATGTTCAGGCTGGATTTCGATCCCGACGACGCCGCATATCTCGTGCTCGGGCTTATTCAGGGACTGGCGGTTCGTTGGTCGCTGAGCGGACGATCGTTTCGGCTGGCCGACGAAGGCATCCGGCTCCTCGATGTTCAGATCGGACTGTTCACCACTCATTCCGCGGAAGTGATGGAGGGCGATAGGCGTGTATGATGCGGAACGGCGTTGGCGACCTCTGGCTGTTCGCGGGCCTGATTTCCGACGGCGAACTGCGGAAAGAAGAGGATGGGTGATGACCATGTGTCCCCTCCCCAACGCCGATATCGCGGCGATGTTGAAATGACTCCGGCCTCGACTTGTGGCGGGCGGAAGCCGTGCATTGCAACACTTCTGCTGCTGATCTTGTTGGTGGTAACCGGCTGCGCGTCGCGTCCCGGCCCGCAGGTTCTTGCGGTGGTGCCGGCGAGCGCGACCGCAATCGAGCAGGTGACCATCCAGATTGCCACGACACGCCAGCGTGACACGTCAAATGGCAGCTATTCGGCCGACCGTTCCGCGACACTGAACTTCGAGCGCTTCACCGTCTCCGTTCCAAAGGGCCATACGATCACGGAGATCGAATGGCCGAAAGGCGCGCCGGATCCGGAACAAAGCTTCGCGGTGACCGAACGGACCATCCTGCCGAAGCTCGAATTCCAGGCACCGTCGCGCCGAACCGACGGCCTTGCACGAACGCGCGATGTCGTCATCTTCGTCCACGGCTACAATTACAGCTTCGAAGAATCGCTGTTCAGGCTGGCGCAACTCGCCGTCGACGGCAAGCTGAGGGAGATCCCGGTTCTCTTCGCCTGGCCTTCGGCGGCATCCGTGGCGGGTTACGTTGCCGACAAGGACGCCGTCACCTATTCACGCGACGATCTCGTCCATGTGCTGACGGATGTCGCGAATGACCCGAAGGTCGGAAAGATCACCGTGTTCGGGCACAGCATGGGCGCCTGGCTCGCGACCGAGGCTCTGCGCCAGCTCCGGTTGACCGGCCAGGACGCGGTCATCGATCGGTTGAACGGCGTCGTGCTTGCCGCCCCCGACATCGATATCGATGTCTTTCGCCGCCAGATGGAGGTCATCGGCCCTCTAGACCCGCCGATGACGCTGCTGGTTTCTAAGGACGACCGCGCCTTGATGGCATCCAGCCGGATCGCCGGGTCGCGCGAGCGGATCGGCACCCGCGATGTCAACGATCCGCAAGTACAGGCGCTCGCTGGCGCCCACAGTATCCGGCTGATCGACATATCCGAGGTCTCGGCACTCGACGGAACCAACCACAACCGGTTCGTCGGGCTGGTGACGGTGCTCCCGCGCCTGGGGGAGGACGCGCGCACCGGCCTCGCCCAGGCCGGCGCCTTCGTGCTGGAGCCGATCAGCGCCACTCTCCTGCCGGCCCGGCCGTAAGGTGCCCCGACAGATGATGCCCTCGACCCGCCTCACCGCAAGCCTACCGGAGCCGCTGGAATGACGATCCCGGCCGTTATGAAACGTCTCTTCCCGATCCTGCTGGCGCTCGCCGCCGGAGCCGCGGTCATCGCCTTCATGGTGTCATCCCGAACGCCGCCCGACCGCGTCGCGGAAGAGGCTTCGGCGCCTGCCGTGCGGGTGATCGAGGCACGGCCGCTGCCGGTCATGCTGACCGCGCGCGGGTTCGGGACGGCGCGACCGGCGCGCGTCTGGCAGGCGGTAGCGAGCGTCAACGGGCCGATCACCTTTCGTGATCCCGGCTTGAAGAACGGGAATATTCTGTCCGCCGGGACACGCCTGTTGGAGATCGATCCGACGCGTTACGAATTGGCGATCGCCGCGGCCGAGGCCGATATGGCCGCGCTCGATACCGAAATCAGCCAATTGACGCAGGAGCGCTCCAACACATCCGATCTGATGGCCCTCGAACAGCGCCGGCTAGAACTGGCGGAGCAGGAACTGGAGCGCGTGCGGTCGCTGGCCGCGAGCGGCACGGTGCCACGGGCGCGGCTGGACGATCAGGAGCGCGCAACGGTGCAGCAGCGCGTGGCCGTTCAGACGCTGGAGAATCGCCTGCGCCTGATTCCCAGCCAGCTCGACCATCTGGCGGCACGCAAGGCCCGCGCCGAAACCGCGCTGGCGCGGGCAAAACGGGACTTGCAGGACACCGAGATCATCGCCCCCTTCGACCTGCGTATCGGCGCGGTCGAGGTGGAGATGGAACAGCAGGTCGCCCCGGGTCAACGGCTGGTCACGGCCGACGGGATCGACAAGGCCGAGGCGGTGGTCCAGGTCCGCCTGCCGGAACTGCGCCGGCTGCTGGCCACTCGATCCCGTGCCGCGCCGACCGCACCGCTGAATCTCGGGGCGCATTTCGATCTGTCGGCGATCACGGCGGAGGTCCGCCTGGTCGCCGCCGGCGACATGAGCTGGCCCGGACGGCTGGAGCGTATCGAGAGCGAGATCGATCCGGCGACCCGCACCGTTCGCGCCATCGTCTCCGTCGACGAGCCCTATCGCGGCGCGAGCCCGCCCGAACGGCTGCCGCTGGTTCGCGGCATGTATGTCGAGGCGGTGCTGTCCTCGCCGCTGGAGGCCCCGGCCATCGTTGTGCCGATGAGCGCGGTCCATCAGGACACGATTTATCTGGTGGATGACGAGGACCGGCTGCGCCGGGTGCCGGTCAGGATCGACCTCTCGCTGCGCGACCTGGCGGTGATCGGCGAGGGTCTCGCGCCGGGAGACCGGGTGATCGTCGACGACGTGATGCCGGCGATCGAGGGAATGCGACTGCGGCCGCGACAGGACGCGGAGGCCGCAGCCGCGCTGGCCCGGGCCGCAGCGGCGAGTGCGCCATGATCCGCTGGTTTGCCGCCCATCCCACCGCCGCCATCCTGCTCCTGATCGTTTTTCTGGCGGCGGGCGCGATGGCCGCGCCCCAGCTGAAACGCGAGACCTTTCCCGACTTTCTGCCGACCGAGGTCAGCATCGCGGTGCTCTATCGCGGCGCCACGGCGGCCGATGTCGAGGAGTCGGTCTGCCAGCGGCTGGAGGAAGGCCTGCGCCGCGTCGATTACATGGAGGAATTTCGGTGCAGCGCCGAGGACAATCTCGCGAACGCGCTTGCGAAGATGACGCCGGGCGGCACGGCGAGCCAGTTTCTGGACGACATCAAGACCGAGATGGAGGCGATCACCGACTTCCCCGACCTCGCCGACGCGCCGGTGATCCGGGAGATGCACCGCACCGATCAGGTCGCCGCCCTCGCCGTCAGCGGGGATATGAGCTTTGACGATCTGGAACGCTACGCCACGCAGCTGGAAGACGCGGTGCTGGCCTTGCCGGACGTGGCCGATGTGACGATCCGCGGGGTGTCGCAGCGGCAATGGCAGGTCGAGGTTTCGGCCGATCTGCTGCGCCAATACGGCCTGTCGGTGCGCGACATCGCCGGCGCGATCGGGCGACAGAACGTCGATATGCCGCTCGGGACGCTGGAGACGCCGCAAGCCGATGTGCAGTTGCGGTTCACCGATCAACGGCGGCGGATCGCGGATCTGGCCGATCTGATCGTGATTTCGGGACAGTCGGCGGCGGAGTTGCGCTTGGGCGAAATCGCCGAGTTGACCGACGGATTCGAGAAGGCCGAGGAAAAGATCCTCTTCAACGGCGAACGGGCGCTGGTTCTGGATATCTACAAGAGCGGCCGGACCGACGCGCTGAGCGTGATGGACCGCCTGCAGGAATTCGTCGCGCTGGAACAGGCCCGCCGGGGCGCGGCGGTGCGGCTGACCATCACCACCGACATGACCTCGATCGTGCGCGACCGACTGGTGATGCTGGTCGAGAACGGCATCATGGGGCTCGTGCTGGTGACGCTGGTGATGAGCCTGTTCTTCCGCGCGCGCATGGCGCTCTGGGGGGTGCTGGGCCTACCGGTGGCGTTCGCCGGAGCGTTCGTGGCGATGGCGTTGCTGGGTCTGTCGATCAACATGATCACCCTGGTCGCGTTCCTGATGGCGATCGGAATCGTGATGGACGACGCCGTGGTCATCACCGACAATGTCGCGCGCTGTGTGGCCGAGGGACAGGCCCCGCTTGCCGCCGTGGTGAACGGGACGCGGGAGGTTCTGCCCGGCGTGATGTCGTCATTCCTGACGACGGCGGCGGTGTTCGTGCCGTTGTCGTTTCTGTCCGGCGAACTCGGCGCCGTTCTGGAGGTGGTGCCGATCGTGCTGCTGGCGGCGCTGGCGGCCAGCCTCATCGAGGCGTTCTGGATTCTGCCGCACCATCTGAAGGGCGGACGGAAGGGACCTGAATCGGAATCACGCCTGCGCAAGGCCTTCGACAAAGGTTTCGCGCGGTTTCAATCCGGCGTCGGCGCACTCGCCGATCGCGCGATCCGCGCGCGCTACATAACGCTGGCGGCAATGCTGGCTCTGTTGCTGGGCTCGGTCGGTTTCATCGCCGGCGGCAACATCCGCATGGAGGCGATGCCCGACATCGACGGCGACGTGCTGGAGGCGCGTATCCTCATGCCGCAGGGCACGCCGCTGGCCCGGACCGAGGCCGTGGTCGAGCAAGTGACGGCGGCGCTGCTAAGCGTCGATGAAGCGCTGACGCCGGACCAGCCCGAGGGTGCCGCGCTGGTGCGCTCGATCCGCGCCGACTTCAACCGCAATCTCAGCGCCGGCGAAAGCGGACCGCATGTGGCGACCGTGTCGGCCGACCTTTTAACCGCCGAAATCCGGGCAACCGCCCTCGACGATCTCACCACGCGCTGGCGCGAGGCGATCGGTTCGGTCGACGGGCTGGTGAGCCTGATGATTCAGGAACCGGGATTCGGCCCTGCGGGCGTTCCCATCGAAATCCGCCTGATGGGCTCGGACCTTAGTCGCCTCGACCGCGCGGCGGCGGAACTGGCGGGCGAGCTTGCGACCTATGCGGGCATCTACAACGTGATCACCGACCTGCGACCCGGCAAACCGCAGCGACGCCTGTCGCTGGCACCGGGCGCGGCGGCCGCCGGGCTGTCGGCCGCGGATGTGGCCGGGCAATTGCGGACCGATGTCCTGGGAGACATCGTCGAAACGGTCCAGATCGGCGATCTGGACATCGACATCGTTGTCCGCCAAAATAAGAACGAGCGCGCAACATACGATTTTCTGACCGACACCGCGGTGATCGGACCGAATGGCGCGCCCATGCCGCTGCCGCAGGTGACGGTGGTCGAAGCCGCCCGCGACTGGGCCAGGATCAATCGCATCGACGGCCAGCGGACCGTCACCGTCAGTGCCCAGCTGGACCAGCGCGTTGCCAATGCGGGCGCGATCGTCGCCGATCTCCAGACGGGTTGGCTCGCCACCCTCGCCGAACGCTACCCGGACGTCGGAATCGCGATCGAGGGTCAGGCGGCCAGCACGGCGGAAACCGGCGCATCCATCGCGCGCGGCATAACGATCGGTCTGCTCGGGATCTTCCTCATCCTGTCGTTTCAGTTCCGCAGCTATCTGGAACCGGTCATCGTCATGCTGGCGATTCCCCTGGCGTTCATGGGCGCGATCTGGGGCCACGTTCTCATGGGCTACAATCTGTCGATGCCCTCGCTGGTGGGCGCCGCGTCCCTGGCCGGAATCGTCGTCAACAATTCCATCCTTCTGGTGCAGTTCATCAAGAGTTATCGCGGCGAGGGAATGGGCATCGAAGAAGCCGCCGGACAGGCGAGCCGCGCCCGCCTGCGGGCGATCTTCATCTCGTCGACGACCACGGCGGCCGGGCTCTTGCCGTTGCTGGCGGAAACCAGCACCCAGGCGACCGCCGTCATCCCGCTGGTGATCGCGGTGGTGTTCGGGCTGATCGTCTCCACCGTGCTGGTGCTGATCGGACTGCCCGCGCTTTACGTCATCCTGGACGATCTGGGGCTTGCCCAGGTCGAGGCGCCGGACGGGCCGCCAACGCCCGATTGAACCGCCTAGAGTATCCGTTCTAGTCGATAAGAGGTTGGTGTCCTTTGGCGCTTGACCCTGACGAGTGCCTTTGCATGGCCAGGAAGCATTCGCATGCGGACAAGGTGGTAACTGACATCTCGAGCCAGATCCGACCGTGATCTTGCAGCCATCCCAGGCAAAGGGTCTGGGAAACTCAACTCTCAGGCGGCGTCATCGATCCCATCGGCGGCGATCGCGACGAAGAGGGTATAGCCTCGCATGACCTTGGATCAGACGTGCATTCTCCCGCGGTCCACCCTCAATGCGGATGCGCGCCGAGGCGGGAATGAAGCCGGGCGTCATGCGTCTTGAAGTGCTCGGTGAACCAGTGGTCCAGGGCCGCGATCATCCGGTCGGCCTGGTCCCCCGTACCGGACTCATAGTCGCTCATGATATCCCGCAATTCGTCGAGTAGCCGCTCGTGATCGGCCTTGTGCTGGGCCAGCTGGTCATAGGCTTCTTCGCGCATGAACTTCTCCTCCAGCGCGAAATGGGCCGATATCCCGCGAAAGAGATCGCCGAAAGCGGCGTCCGCGTCGCCCCCGTCCGTCAGCGCGGCGCCGAGCCGGTTGACGAGATCGATCAGTTCCTTGTGCTCGTGATCGACGGCCGGAACGCCGACGCTAAAGCTGTCCTTCCATTCCATCCGGGGCATCGGTGCTCCTCCCGCAAAAAATCAGTTGAAGACAAAGCCGCCTCGCTCGGGGCGAAAGTCGATCACGAGGTTCTGCTCCGCCGTAAGGGTAATGCGGCGCGCGACCGCGTGGTCGAAGCCCTCGGCGCGCCAGCTGTCGGCCAGCCGGACGGCGATCTCGTGTTTCCCCGCGCCGAGCGGAAAGCGTCGATACACCCGGGCCGGGCCGTCGCCCGCCAGGCCGCTCGGCGGCAACTCGGCGCGAAGCACCGGCTCGCCGTCGATGTCGAGCTCCAGCCGAAGCGCCGCGCGCTCGCGCTCGCAAATCTCCCGCTTGCGCATATTCGCCGGCAATCGGGCCAGTTCGTCGGCGTCGAGTTGTCGGCAGTCGCGTGCGCCGCCATGGGTGAAGCTGAGCTTCACCACGGCCATCCCGTCCGGCAGGCTCCGCCAGGACGGCGCGGCCGAAAAAAACGCGGCGCCGGTTGCGACCAGCGTCGTAACGGCGGTGCCAAGGATCAGGCGGCGGACCCGGCTCATGGCTCGACCTCCTCGATCGACTGGGCGGACTGCCGCCTCGCTCCCGCCGTCGGAGAACCATCGGCTGGCAGCGCCGCGAGACGATCCTGGAACGCCCCCAATTCGTGCTTCAGCCGCGCCGTTTCCGTCGGCCCAGCCCAGATCGTCGCCAGCCGGGCGCGCGGCACCCGGGCGCGCAGATAGGGATCGCGGGTCGCGGCAATACGCTGCTCGGTCCACTCGATGCCGAAACGGTGCTGGCATTCGCGCTCGGCGCAACCGGCGATCGCCACGCCGTCGGCCAGATCACGCGACAGGATGAAATCGATCAGCGATGGCGGGGCCATGGCGACACAGGGCAGCACCACCCGTCCCGGCACATCCCTTCCCGCCGCGCCATGGGCGCAGGCCAGCGTCAGCACCCGCCCCGGCCCCTCCAGCGCCTCGGCGGCCTCGATCACCTGCTCGCGCACCATCTTCAGGGACAGGTCGGGCAGGTCGATCCCGGTCACCAGTTCGATGGAGCGGCGGAACGGCGTCGAGGACGGGCATGACCCCATGCAGATGCCGCAGGCGACGCAGCGATCGGGATCGACTTCGGCCTGATGGGGAAACGGCGCGCCATCGGTGCGCGGAACCAGTGTGACCGCGCCATAGGGGCAGTCCTCGACGCAGCGGTTGCAACCATTGCAGTGGTCGAGGAACACTTCGACCGGCTTCGGACGAGGCTTGGGCGGCAGCCACGGCAGCGCCGTCAGCCCGATGGTAAAGAGCACTACCCCAGCCCAGATCACGCCCGCCGGCACCAGATCCATCACCGGGTAGAGCGGCAGAATGAACCAGTCGATCCCGACCCGCGCCGGCACGGTTGCCAGATCGGCCGCGGCTTGCGAGCGGGCCGGCAACGACAGCGAGGCGATCAACAGGCCCGCCAGAACGATGCCGCCGAGTTCCCGCGACGGCGCGGTCCGGGCATCGGTGATCCGCTGTATATGGATCCACATCACCAGCAGCAGGATCAGCGGCACCGCGATATGAAGGAACACCAGGAGAGTGAAGAATCGCCCGCTCAACGCGTCGGGCGCGAGAAAATTCCGCGCCACCGGCTCGCCGAAGATGGGCAGCCAGTCGAGCAGTTCGGTGCTCGCGATGGCGACATATTGCGCCAGGCGGTCCCAGACCAGCCAATAGCCGGTGATGCCGGAGATATAGACCAGCCAGATCAGCGGGACGCCGGTGACCCAGGAGAACCACCGCGCGCCGCGATGACGCCCCCTGGCGAATTCGCGGACCAGATGGACCAGCATGACCGCGACCATGAGGTCGGACGCGTAGCGATGGAAACTCCGGGCGATGCCGGCATGGAACCAATGATCTTTGGTCAGCCACTCGATCGATGTGTAGGCGTTCACCACGCCGGTGTCGAAGAAGATGAAGAGATAGACCCCGGTCGCCGTGACGATCCAGAACAGAAACCAGCCGAGCGTGCCAAGCTGGGCCATCGGGTTCCACTCGGGTCCAAAGACGACGTCGAGCGCCCGTTCGATCCGGTCGAAGCCACGGCTCAGGGTGGTTCCGACGGCTCTCATACTTCGTCCCGACACCGCCCCACCGGCCGCCGGTTGCCCAGCCAGAGCCGCAGGATGACGATCCCCGTCAGGATCAGCGAGAGCCCGCCGAGCACGATGCCGAAGCCGATCGCGTAGTCGAATTCGTAGACGCCGGTCGACGGGTTGTAGGTCGTGCAGATGAAGCCGATGCGATCGATCAGGGACTGCGGGCTCAGGTCCTTGAGCCGGACGCCCCAGACCAGTTCCTTCATCGGCTCGAGAAAGACTTGGATCGGAAAGTCCTCACCATAGATTTGGCGGTAGACGCGGCCTTCGCCGTCGAGGAGCGTCGTCTGCGTGATGTGCTCGAAGCCCCCGGCGGCGGCGCGATAGCTGAAACCGAGATCGGTAAGGAGACGCCGCAGCGTCGCCGCGTCGGCACTGGCGACCCGCCAGTCCGGCTCGGGGATACGCTGTGTCCTGGCGAAGGCGTCGAGCCGGGACGGCGTGTCGTTGCGGGCGTCGAAGCCGAGTGTCAGAACCGAGAACTGCCGCGCTCCGAACACGCGACGCGCCTCCTCGACCGCCTCGATGATCCGCTGCGTCGTCGGCGGACAGACCGAGGAGCAGCTCGTATAGACGATGCTGACCACCAGCGGGCGGCCGCGAAGCGTGGCCAGCGGGAGCGGCACGCCATGACGGTCGACCAGTGTGTAATCGCCGACGAGCCCGCCCACGGCCGCCTCGCTCGCGGCCACAACCTTGGCCGGCTCGAAGCTCTCGGCGCCCTGCGCCCGCAACGGCAAGACGGCCGCGAGCAGGAGCGCGGCAGCGGCGAGACGGCGGATCAGGTCGCCCATCGAACCGCGGCATCGAGATAGACGCCCGTGACAAGCAGCGCGAATTGCACGAGCGAGGCGCGAAAGTTGGCCATCGCGGTTTGCCGCGACGGCGCCGCCCAGAGCTGGACCGAGCGCCACAGGAACAGCCCGCCACCAACCAGCGCGAAGACGCCGTAGACCGGGCCCATGCCGGTGGCGAGCGGTAAGAGGGAGAGCATCAGCAACACCGCCGCGTGGCCGAGGATGACCGGCGCCCAGACCTCTTCGGACACGATCACCGGCAGCATCGGCACGCCGCTTCGCCGGTAGTCGTCGCCCTTCGCCGCCGCCAGCGACCAGAAGTGCGGCGGCGTCCAGAAGAACATGACGAGGGCGAGGATCACCGGTGTCGCCTGCATCTGGCCACCGACCGCCGCCGCGCCGGCGAGAATCGCGAAACTGCCGGACGCGCCACCGACCACGATGTTCCACACGCTCCGCCGCTTCAGCCAGACGGTATAGACCCAGCCATAGGTGATGGCACCGAGAAACAGCCAGAACGCGGCCAGCGAGCCACCGACCGACCAGGCCATGACCAGCGACGCAAGCAGCAGCATGGCGAAGGTCGCGGGCCAGACGGCACCGGGCTTCAGACGGCCGCTGGCGAAGGGCCGGGCGCGGGTCCGCCGCATGTCGCGGTCGCTCTCGCGCTCCCAGTAATGGTTGAAGGCGCCGGCCGCGCCGCTGGCGCCGAGGACCGCTAGCAGGAAGACGCCGGCCTGGAGCGGCGAGAGCGCCCCCTCGCCGGCCAGCATCCCGGCCAGCGCCGCCAGCGCGACGGCGAAGCCTATCCTCAGCTTCAGGATCGAACCGGTTATGCGGAGCGCGGCTAGCATCTCACCACCCTCACCGGAACAGCCAGAGGTCGGACAGATACTTCCAGTTGACGAAGTAGTAGAGCACGAAGGAGACGAAGAAGATCGTCACCAGAACGATCGTACCCGGCAGCTTGACCGTGCCCTCGCTGCCATAATGCGATGCCGCATGCGGTCCCTGTGCGTGCAGCGGGAAGTGCATCGGCTGCGCTCCGGCGGTGTCGAGCTTCTTGCCGAACAACACGGTGCCGACCGTGATCAGGACATAGAGCGCGCCGCCCAGCCCCGCGATCAGTGCGAAGATGCCGTTCAGCCCCATCATCAGAAAGGCGCCGGGCGCATACTCGAAGGCATGCACCGCATCGGTCAGGGTGATGTCCCAGTGCCGCCGCGCGACGCCGAGCGTACCCGCCCCCATCATGAACAGCGAGATGCCCGCGGCGCCGATGCCAAACAGATAGGGCTGCCACTTGGCCAGCTTCGGCCAGATGACCTCGCGTTGGAAGATCAGCGGCAGCACCAGATAGGTCACCGCCATGAAGGCGAGCGTCGTTCCGGCGACGACGGTGCCGTGGAAATGGCCGGGCACGTAGATCGTGTTGTGCATCAGCACGTTGAGCTGCTCGGTGCCGAGCACGACACCGGAGATGCCGCCGATGAAGCCGAACATCACCAGGCTGAGGAACATGCCGGAGAAGGCCGGATTGCCCCAGGGCGCCTTCTGCAGCCACTCGAACCAGCCCTTCCGGAAGCCGTTGCGCCGCTGCGCCGCCTCGATCGAGCCGGGCACGGTCATGCCGTGGATCATCGAGCCCATGACGGCCAGATACATCATGTAGGAGGTGTTGATGATCTTCCACTCGGCGCTCATGCCGGGCTCGGCGAGCAAATGGTGCGCCGAGGCGAGTTGCAGGAACAGGATATACATCAAAAAGGCGGTCCGGCTGACTTTCTCCGACAAGGGCTTCGCGCCTACCACCAGCGCCGCGATCAGATACCAGACCGAAACATGGGCTGAAACGTTGATCTGCTGCGAGGAATGGCCCATCCCCCACCAGACGACCTTGTACATCAGCGGATCGATGTTCGAGATCAGCCCGAGCGACCACAGCCAGGTCGGAATCAGGATGATCGCGCCGGACGCGAGGGTGAACACCGCGATGATCGCCGCCGTCAGCGCGCCGAAGGTGACCAGCGGGATCGACCCCTCATAGGTGCGCTCGGCCCGGGCGATGACCAGGGTTCCGAAGAAGACGGAGACGCCGATCAGCGCGCCGACGGCGAACAGGATAAGCGACAGATAGAACCAGGACGAGGCCATCATCGGCGGATAGGAGGTGAACATCACCGTCGAGTCGCCGCGCAGCACCGCGTAGTTCGCCATCAATGCGCCGACAATCATCAGCACGAAGCCGAGCCAGGCGAATTTCGGCGCCGCGAGGCGCGAGTTCAGAAGGATCGCCGAGGCGAAATAGAGGATCGCGATCTCGAAGAAGATGATCCAGAAGAGCAGCACATTGGCGCCGTGCCCGGTCAGAACCAGATAGAACCACTCGGCCGGCAGAAGATGCACCGCCGGCCAGCGGGTCAGCGCGACCGCCACCCCCATCAGCCCGCCGAGCATGAGAAAGACGACGGCGGCCACCGCATTGGCCTTGATCAGCCGCTGGGCGGCGATGTCGACCTTCAGCCCCGTGTAGCCGCATTTGCGGAACACCGCCTCGGAGAAAGCACCAGGCGCGATGCCTGCATCGATCGTGGTCATGGCGCTCTCCTATTCTGTCACGCGAATCCGCCCGGTCATCTGATGATGGCCGATGCCGCAATATTCGTTGCAGACGATGCTGAATTCCCCGGACTCGGTGGGAGTCAGGTTGATGACATGCTCGTATCCGGGGTGGACCTGGATGTTGATGTTGGTGGGCTGCAGCGAGAACCCGTGCTGCCAGTCGGCCGAACTCATATGGATGCGATAGCTCTGGTCCTTTTTCAGCTCGAGGATCGGCCACCACTCCCACAGCCGGGCGAGAAGGAAGACATCCTCGCCGGCGGGCGGGCGGACCACCGGCACGCCCTCCTCCTCGCCGACCTGCCATTGCTCGGCGAACGCCTCGACCTTCTCGACATATTTGTCGGGGTTGATCCGGTAGGTCTCGGTCGACAGGTTCTGCTCGCCGATGAAGTGCCAGGCGATCATGAAGAAGAACATGAACAGGCCCCAGAGGAAGGCGATGACGATCCAGCTCAACTCGATCTTGTGGATCGGCTCGTTCCACCAAATCCGGTTCTGGGGAGGGGTGACGGCCATCTCGGACTCCTATTGAGCGAGCGGAATCGAGGCGACTTCCATCACGCCCCAGATCAGGTAGAGAACCGTGGGAATCGTGATCCCGAACACCAACAGCAGGAACGGATTGTCGAGCAGCCGCTGCATGACGGGGATTCGCTCCGGTCGCGGAGTGTCCTGTTCGTCGGCCATGATGGTCCCTTCCCTTCCGGAGGTTCACGAGACCTTTCAAGACTACTCACGTCCGGACGGCGGCGGCTTGACGAAAGTCAAATATCGAAAATTCGGTTTGGAGTGCGCCTGAGCGAGGTGCCGAGCGCTACCACAGTCGGCAGCGACGGCTTTCAAGCCGCGATCCGCGCGGCCTGCATCGCCAGGGCAACCGCGACGATCCGCGCGATTTCCGGCCGCATCCCCACGGGGCCGAGTATCGGGCCGGAAAAGGCCGCCTCGGCGAGAGCCCGGGGCAAGTCGACATCGACATGGCCCGCACGCCCGGCGAAGAACGGCAGGCACAGCGCTGGCTCTTCGAGCCGGGCGGCGTCGGCGAGATACGGAGCCTCGTCCACGAAGCCGACGCGAACGGCGTAAAACAGCCCGGCGGCGGTGATGAAACGCGCCGCCCTCTCGGCGGCTTTGCGTGGTCGGGTATCCGACGGCGATCCATGCGCGGCGAGGAGCACGGTCGTCTCCTCCAGCGGCACATCTCGCTCCGACGCGGCACGGCGCACGCAATCGAGGCAGAGCGCGTGCAGGGCCGGATCGAGGCCCAGCGGCGACAGCATCGCGAAGGAGCGGTCGCGGAGCGCGCCGATCCGCCGCGGCAACTCGCGGCTGACGAACCAGCCGTCCGACATGAACAATGGATAGATCAGGATCCGCTGGTTCCCCAGCGTATCGAGCGCAGCTTTCAGCGTGTCATGACCGGCCAGCGTCACTCCGCGAACGGTCCAGCCGGAAAGCCTCGCCGCCACACGATCGGCCAGCGCGGAGAGCGCCGCCTCCGGCCGCTCGGGCGCGGATGGGGAGCCGTGCGCGACGATGAGCGCGGCGCGCGGCTCAGTGGCTGGTGCCATCCGAAAAGCTGATCTTGTTCCAGACATTGTATTTTCCCGAGGGCTTTCTCATCGGCAACCGGGTGACTTCCTCAAGCGTTTGCGCGTCGTAGACGATGACCGCGCCGTCATCCTCCCAGACGCTGACCAGCGCGTGCTTGCCGTCGCGGTCGAACTCGACATGGGCGACGGTGGCGCCGGGAACCGGGCGCAGGGTCTCGACGATCTCCAGCGTCTGCTTGTCGATCACATGCATCGCGTCGCGGTTCGGACCGAAGAACACGTCGGCCCAGACATAGCGGCTGTTTTCGTGGCTGCGCAGGAAGAAGCCGGGACCGAGGGTCTCGATCGTCTTGACCACCTGCCAGGTCTCGATGTCGATGACCGAGAGCCGCGCCTGCTTCAGATGCGGCGTCGCCATCACCCGCCGGCCGTCTCTGATCCAGGAGATGCCCGAGCCGAGATGCGGCAGGCCGGGCAGCGGCAGCTCCGCGATCTCGCGACCGACGGTCAGGTTCACCACCACCCCGCGTTCGCCATCGCGCGCCGCGCCGATCAGGTGGCGATAATCCGGCGTGAAGAAGAAGTCGTCGAGCGGGCTCGTCACCGCGATCCGGCGCAGCGCGAACAGCCCCTCGGACCCCGCGATCGCTTCGACCATCCCCTTCTCGTAACTGTGGACATAGCCCTCATAGACCGGCGCGGCATCGGGATCGGTCGCGATTTCCCAGATCTCCGGCGCGTCCTTGAGCGCCAGGATGAAACTGTCGCGCTGCGGCGCCTGATAGACGGCGGAGACCCGCGAGGGCGTGCCGTCCTTGTCCGCCACGGCGAAGACCCGCTCCACCGACAGATCGGCAGTCGCAAGGATGGTCAGGGTGCGCGGCAGGTAGTTCGCCACCGCCAGATGCTTGCCGTCCTTGGAGATCGCGATGTTGCGGCTGTTCAGCCCGGCGCGGACGCGGCCGATCTCGGCAAGGCTCCACAGATCGTATTTCTGTACCCAGCCGTCGCGCGACATGATGAAGACGAACCGCCCGTCGGGCGTGAATTTCGGCCCGCCATGCACCGCGAAGGGCGTCGGGAAACGATCCAGCACCGTAAAGCTGTCCCCGTCCAGGACACTGACGTGATGATCGCCGGTCTCGACGACGAGGAACAGGTTGAGCGGATCGGCATCGAAGGCCGGGGCCGTGGCGGGCACATAGTCCGGGTCGAGCGTCCGGGTTTGTTCGATCTGCTCCGGACCCCAGTCCGGTATTTTTGCCAGCGACGTGGTCAGGTATTCGCCGAGAGCCGCGATCTCGTCCGGGCTCAGGGTGTCGGCGAAGCCGGGCATTTGCGTGGCCACGCGGCCTTCAGCGATGACCGCGCCAAGCTTCGGCCCGCGCATGCGTTTCAGCGTCTCCGGGATCAGCGCCGGCCCGGTGCCGCCGAGTCGGTCGGCGCCGTGGCATTCGACGCAATACCGTGAATAGAGCGCCCGCGGCTCGCCCTGCGCCGCGCCGGCGAAGACCGCCAGCAGCAAGCTAGTGAAAACGATGAACCGGATCATGGCTCTTTCCCCGAAACGGCGTGACAGTCAGGCGCCCGGCCGCTTTGACCCCGATCTCGGCGTCGCTCATGTAGCAGGCCGGATCCTCGGCCCAGGGATCGCCTGTGAGCTGCAATGCGCGGATTCGGGTATTGCCGCCGCACACGCTCTGATAGGCGCAAGCTCCGCAACGGCCCTTCAGCGGGCGCGGACGGCGGCGGAGCTGCGCCAGCATCGGGTCATTACCGGTCCACAGTTCGGAGAACCGATGCTCCTTGACGTTGCCGATGGTGTAGTCCGACCAATAGGTATCGGGATGCACCTTGCCCTGCGGGTCGATGTTGGCAACGCCCAAACCGGAGGAATTGCCGCCCCATGCCTCCAGATGCGCGCGCAGATGGGCGACCTTCTCGGCCGGAAAAAGGCGTTCGGCCCAGCGCAGGAAGTAGACCGCGTCGGCGTCGTTGTTGCCGGTGACGATCTCCAGCGGCATGCCCTCGGCCGCCGCCACCCAGGCGCGATCGATCAGGAGCTCCATCGCATGACGTGTCCGCGACCAGCCGGCGTCCTCGCCGCGGTGCTTGTCGCCCCGTCCGGCATAGACCAGATGCGACAGGTAGAACTTGTCCACCCCCTCCCCATCGGCCAGCGCCAGCAGTTCGGACAGTTGGTGGGCGTTGTCCTCGGTGATGGTGAAGCGCAGGCCGACCTTGATGTCGCGCTCCTTGCAGGCCCGAACGCCCGCCAGCGCCTCGTCGAAGGCGCCAACCTTGCCCCGGAACCAGTCGTTGGTCTCGCCGATTCCGTCGAGGCTGATACCGACATAGTCGAACCCGATCTCGGCCACACGGTCGGCCGTCGCGCCGACGATGGCCGTGCCGTTGGTGGAAAGTGCGAGGTACATCTTCGTCCGCCGAGCCCGCTCGGCGATCTCGAAGACGTCCCGGCGGGCCAGCGGTTCCCCCCCGGAAAGGATCAGCGCGGGGATACCGAAATCGCCGAGATCCTCCAAGACGCCCATCGCCTGCTCATGGGTCAGTTCTCCGGGAAACGCCACATCCGCCGAACTGGTGTAGCAGTGGCGGCACCGCAGGTTGCATCGCCGGGTCAGATTCCAGATCACCACCGGTTTGACCGGTCCGCGGCGCGCGCGCACCGGGGTCGGGTCGACCAGTTGACGCATGTAATGCGAGAGGCGGAACATCAGCGCCCTCCTTGGCGGCCGAGCCGCAGGCCGGTTTTCTTGAGGATACCGGTCGAATAGAGGATGTCGCCGCTGCGGCGGGCGGGACCGAGCAATGCCGCGATCCGCTCGCGCTTCGTCTCGACCTCGCTGCGATCGCCGCCATGCACCATGGCGAAGAGATTGTAGGGCCAGACGGGCCGCGCGCGGGGCCTCAGATAGCAGTGCGAGACGAAATCGAGCGCTCCCACCTCGGCGCCAAGCCGCGCCGCCGCGCTGTCCTCGACATCCCAGACCGTCATGCCATTGGCGATCATGCCGAGCGCGTAATGATTGGGCGCCGCCCCGATACGACGGATCACGCCGCGTTCCCGCATGGCCGCCATGCGCGCGATCACCTCGGCTTCGTCCAGTCCCAGCTCCGCCGCGATCGCGGCATAGGGCGCGGGCGTCAGCGGAAGCCCCGCCTGGGTGGCCTCGATGATTCCGCGGTCGATCGTGTCGATACTCATGCCGCCACCCTGAAACCGATGAAGAATTCCCGCAGCTTCGGAAAGCGGAGCACGGCAAGCCCCGTCTCCGCCTTGATCTCCTCCGCGACGGCCTGGACCGCCTCCGCCGTTTCGGTCGCCAGCACGAACCACATGTTGAGACGGTGCTCGCGCTGGTAATTGTGCGCGACTTCCGGGTGGGCATTGACCGTTGCCGCCACTGCCTCGAAACGCCCGGCCGGGACTTCCATCGCGCAGAGGCAGAAGGTTCCTCCCATTGCGGCCGCGTCGTAGAACGGGCCGAAGCGGGTGATCACGCCGGTTTCGCGCAAGCGGCTCAGCCGCGATATCAGTTCGCTCTCGCTCAGGCCGAGCCGCGTCGCCGCCTCGGCATAGGGACGCGGCGATAGGGGGAACCCTTCCTGCAGGGCGTTGAGGATTCGCCGGTCGATCGCGTCGAGCTCAGGTGCGGGTCGTTTCATGCCGCGGCTCCTTGCGTGGAGGCCACCAGCGCTCCAGTCTGCTTGAAGCAGCGAATGCTGAACAGCACCTGATGCGGGGTGTCCTCAAGTCCGACCTCGCGGCTGGCGCTCTCAAGCACCGTCATCGCCTCGTCGCGGCTGCGGGCATGGATCATGCAGTAGAGCGTGTAGGGCCAGACACCGGGCGCCGGGCGTCGTTGATAACAGAGCGTGACGCCGCGCACGGCGGTCAGCGCCGGTCCGATGCGGCCCAGATCGGCCTCGTCCACCTCCCAGACAACCATCGCATTGGACCGCCAGCCGAGCGCACGATGACGCACGATGACACCGATCCGCGACAGAAGACCGGCGGCGGAAAGCGCCTTGATCCGGTCCAGCACGTCCGTCTCGGACCGGCCGAGCGCGCGGCCCATTTCGGCGAAGGGTCGGGGCACCAGCGCCAGGCCGGTCGACAGCGCCTGCATGATCGGCCGGTCTCCCGGCTTGAGTACGCTCGTGTCGACATTTTCCCGTGCTGGTGGCACTCGCCCGGTGCCATCGAGCGAGAAGCCCAGATCGACATTGAACGCACGTAACAACGGAAGATCGAGGACCTGGCGTTTCGTGCGCGCGCGAATCCGACCAAGCGTCGCGTCGACATGGCTGCGATCGGGGCCGGTCACCACGAACCAGATGTTCCAGCGGTTCTCGCGCAGATAGGAGTGGTTCACGCCCGGCTCGCCGCCGATGAGGGCGGCGATTTCGTCGATCCGCCATTCGGGAGCCGCGACGGCGGCCAGCGTGCTCGCGCCTGCGGTGCCCGGCCGGCAGGTGGCGCCGACGCGGCTGACGGCGCCAACGGCCATCAACTCGGCGAGCCGGCTCAAAACGTCCTTCTGGCGAAGGTCCATCCGCTCGGCGATCGCGGCAAACGGTCGTGGCACCAGCGGAAAATCCCGCTGCCAATTGTCGAGCAGCGCGCGATCGATGGTGTCGACGGTCAAACTCATCGCTCAGAGCCCCGTCCGGTGGGCGCGCGCGGTGAAGAAAATCCCCGACGGACTCTCCGCCGCGATCTCGCCAAGCTTCTCGAAACTGCGCGCGTCATAGATGTCGATGCGCCCGGCGTCGCGGACCGAAACCCAGACCTCGTGACCACGGGCGGTGAATTCCATGTGCAGCACGGCGGGTCCCGGCGTCAGCGTATGGATCACTTCGCCCGAAAGCGTATCGATCACCTCGATCGTATCGTTCAAAGGATGAGCGAAATCGACCCAGACCTGGCGCCCGTCCGGGCGGGCGACGGCGAAGACGGGCTGGCCGTGGGTCGCCGTACGCCCCACCTCCGCCAGCGTCCGCGCGTCCACCCAGAGCACTTCGTGCCGCCCGACGGCGGGCAGGACAAAACGGTCGCCCGCCAGCGCCCAGCCTTCCAGATGCGGCATCTTGTAAACGGGCAACGCTTCCTCGCCCTTGCCGTAGCCCGACAGAATCCGCCGCGGAACCGGCGGTTGCTGCCACAGATCGAGCGCCGTCAGCCCGTCCTCGCCGAACAACCCCGCGATGTAGCGCCGCCCGTCGCCGGTAATCAGCGCGTCATAGGGGTTTCGGCCGATCCCGCCGATCCGGGTGATCGCCGGCTCCTCGCCGGAAAAGTCCGCGATCCACGTCTCCCCCGCGTCCCACAGGGTGAAGACGAAGCGCCGCCCCGGCGCGTCGACCAGGCCGATGGTCTTCGATCCGGTCGGGATGTCGGCGACGCTCTCCAGCGTTTCGGCATCGAAGACGCGCACGCCGCCCGGCTCGTAGTTCGAGACCGCGACGAGTTGCCCGTCGTCGGAAATCGCGCCGCCGATGGCGTTGCCGGACTGCATGACGCGGCCAGCGATCGACTGGGTCAGCAGATCGACCTTGGTCAACCCGCCGTCGCGCCCGAAGACGAAAGCGAAACGCTCGTCCGCCGAGAACACCACCGACGCATGGGACAGATCGCCCAGGCCCTCGATCCGCCCGATCGCGGCGTGCTCGGACTGGTCGATGATCAGCAGCGAGCCCGAGGCCCGTTCCACCACCACGCCCAGATCGCCGGTGGCGCGGGGCTCCTGCGCCTGGGCGACACCGAGGAAGACCGCGGAGATCGACACCAGCATGGTCAGACCAAGGGAAAAGCCACGGCTCATTCGTTGCCTCCGTCCAAGAGATAGCCGGCGATCCAGGCCGCCTCTTCATGGCTGAGGAGTGGGCGCCAGGGCGGCATCGCGGTTCCCGGAACGCCATCGAGAATGATGGCGACAAGCCCGTCGGGCTGCGTCCCGGCCAGCGTCTCGGCGCGGATATCCGGGCCCAGCCCGCCTTTCAGCGTCATTCCGTGGCATGAGCCGCAATCCCGCAGCACCAGACGCTCGAGTTCAGCTGCCCGGCCCGGCGGCAGCTCCTGCGCCAACGCCGGTGCCCCGACAACGAGCAAAAGGGCCACCAGAACCTCACGCATGGGCCAACGGCGCATGAACGGTGGTAAGATGGGTGAACATTTCAGCGGGTGACGAGCGGTAAAGCGAGACGACATCGCCGATCAGGAACAGCACCGGGCCGGTGAGACGCGCCTCCGCAACATCGCTGGCGATCCGGTCCAGACGGGAGGTCAGTCGCCGCTCGCGCGGCGTCGTCGCATTGGCGATCGCCAGCACCGGCGTCGTCGCGGGCATGCCATGTGCGATCAGCCGTGCGGAAATCTCGGCGATGTTGGCCGCTCCCATATAGACGACCAGCGTGGTCTGGGCGTCCGCCAATCCCAGCCATTCAAGGTCGAGCGGCCTGTCGCTCCGGCAGTGTCCGGTCACGTAGCGCACGCCCGTCGCCAGCCCGCGATGGGTCAGCGGCACGCCGGTGACGGAGGCCGCCCCCTGCGCCGCCGTGATGCCGGGGACGATTTCGACCGGGATTCCCGCGGCCCGCAAGGCTTCGGCCTCTTCCGAGCCTCGGCCGAAGATGAAAGGGTCGCCTCCCTTCAATCGCACTACCGTCTGCCCCACAAGGGCCAGCTCGACGAGAATTTCGTTGATCCGCTCCTGCGGAACCGGATGGGAGGTCGGCGCCTTGCCGACCGGAATAAGCCGCGCCGTCGGCGGCGCCAGCGCCAGCACCTCGGGCGACACCAGACGGTCATGGACCACGACATGCGCCAGTTCCAGAACGCGCGCCGCTTTCAGCGTCAGAAGCTCCGGATCGCCCGGACCCGCCCCGACCAGAAACACCCGTCCACGCGTCTTCATAGCTTTCTCCCGGACTGATCGAGTCGGGGCGGCGTGTGCCGCCGCCCCGGGCGCGCGTCAGTAGACGTCCTGGCGCGTGTTGAAGACGTTGAACTTGCCGGTCGGCGTGACCAGGCGCTCGTCCTTGATCACGTGTTTCAGTTCCAGCGTCTTGTCGTCGACGATGACGATGGCCGAGACCAGATCCTTGGCGTTCCAGACCGAGAACCAGATCTCGTTACCCGCCTGATTGAACTCGCCCTGCACGACCCGGGGTTGGCCTTCCGCGATTCCCGCCCATTCGACGATCGGCAAAACCGTGTATTCGGGCTCCTCCTTGTCGAGTTCGTCGACCTTGAAGACCGCGATCGAGGCGGTCACCTCAGCGTCGGGATTCAGCGGCGCGTCGACATACAGATGGTTCGAGGTCGGGTGCGACTTCACGAACAGTGAACCGCCGCCCAGTCCCTCGAGCTGCTGCACCACTTTCCAGGCGTTATCGGGGTTCCCCTCGGGGTCGGTCCCGATCAGCGCGATGGTCTCGTCGCCCAGATGCGAGGTCGCCCAGACCGGCCCGTAGGCGGGATGGTTCAAATTGGCGCCACGGCCGGGATGCGGGGTCTCGCCGCCGGTCTCCAGCAACGCGGTCAGCTCACCTTCCTTGGTGTCGATCACCGCGACCTTGCCGCGCGCGTTCGCGGCGGTGAGGAAATAGCGCTTGGTGGAGTCGAATCCGCCATCATGCAAGAACCGCTCGGCCTCGATCTCGGTGACCTTGAGGTTCTTGATGTCGGAGTAGTCGACCAGCAGAATCTTGCCGGTCTCCTTGACGTTGACGATGAACTCGGGGCGGAAATGCGACGCGACGATCGCCGCCACGCGTGGCTCGGGGTGATATTCCTGGCTGTCGTAGATCATGCCCCGCGTCGAGACGATCTTCTTCGGCTCCAGCGTGTCGCCGTCCATGATGACGTATTGCGGCGGCCAGTAAGCGCCCGCGATCGCGTATTTGTCTTCCCAGCCCTCCATCTTCGAGGTCTCGACCGAGCGCGCCTCGGCACCGATCTTGATTTCGGCCACCGTCGCCGGCGTTTCCAGCCACAGGTCGATCATGTTGACCTTGGCATCACGGCCGATGACGTAGAGATAGCGGCCCGAGGCCGAGATGCGGCTGATATGCACCGCGTAGCCGGTGTCGATCACGGTATGAATTTCGTAGGTCGCGCCGTCGATCAGCGCGATCTGGCCAGAGTCGCGCAAGGTCACGGAAAACAGATTGTCGATGTCGATATCATTCATCTTTTCCGTCGGCCGGTCCGCCGGCGCGACCAGGACCTTCCAGGTCTTGAGCATCTCCGGCATGCCGAATTCCGGCGGTGCCGGCGGCTCGATCAGCAGGTAACGGGCCATCACGTCGATCTGCTCTTCGCTCAGATCGCCGCTGGTCCCCCAGTTCGGCATGCCAGCAGGGGAGCCATAGGTAATGAAATCGCGCAGATACTCGTAGCCGTTCTCGCGGGTGATGTCGGGGGTCAGCGCCTTGCCGGTCGCGCCCTTGCGCAGAACCCCGTGGCAGCCGGCGCAGCGCTCGAAATAGATCGTGTTGGCGGCCTGGAACTCTTCGGGTGTGATCACCGGATCATCGGCCTTGCGGCCCGGCACCTCGACGTTGAGCTCGCCGAGCGTCGTCATGCTGGGCGAATAGGCCGCGGCCGGATCGTCGCCATGCCCCTTCGGCTTCTCCTGTGCAGCAGCGCCCGTCGCCGCCAGCGCGAGCGGTAAGGCAATGCTGGCGAGGAGCCTCAGGCTCCGCATGTCGCGAATGGTTTTCATGGGATGTCCTCCGTGGCGCTTGCAGGTTCCGAGGGAAGGATGCGCCCCTCCCCCGGTTCACGCCTTGACTTTGATCAAGGTGCCGATGGGGAAGCGGCATCATCGTGATGAAAAGCGAAAGGACGTTCCGTAATGCGGCTGAGGCAGGCCTTGATCATATTCGTCATGGCCTTCGTCTCCACGGATCCGGGAGACGGCGCGCGGGCCGGTGGCCTGCTGCAAGTCAGAAGCGAGCACGTCGCGGTCGAGCCGGACCCGGCACTGGCCGGGCGCCTGTTCGGTATTGAGGGTCCTCTCGGCTTGGCGCGTGAAGAAGGGGCGGTGCCGAGCTGGTCGGTCACGGCACCGGACGGCCCGATCGGCCGGATCGCCTCGACCTGGGAAATCACGGAATCCGTCGGTTATTCGGGACGACCGATCGATATCCTCGTCGCCGTGACGCGCGACGGCCGGATCGCGGGCGCCCAGCTCATCCGCCAAAGCGAGCCGGTCCTGACCTTGGGCATCTCGGCGTCGGACATTGAAAATTACGTCGACGGCTTTGCCGGAGTCGATCTGACCCGCCAGCCGACCATCGACTTCGCCGATCGCCCCGACCTTCCGGATGTGATTTCGCGGGCGACCGTGTCGACCGGCGTGATCCGCGATGCGATCCTTCGGACGGCCCGGACGATTGCGCTGGCGCAGGGACGCGGCACGGCGATCGACCGGATCAAATTCAGACCGATGTCCTGGGATGCACTGCTGGCGGAAGGCGCGCTCGCGCGCGCCACCGTCAGTCTCGATCAGGCGCGCGTGGCGCTGAGTGCCGCCAAGATGCCGCCACCGCCGGGCGAGACGCCGTTCCTCGATCTCTGGGTCGGGATTCTCGACCCGCCGACGATCGGGCGGAACCTCCTCGGCCAGGCGCTCTTCACACGTGCGATGGCCGTTTTGGGACCCGGCGAGACGGCGTTGTTCGTCGCCTCCCGCGGCCTGCATTCGCATCGGGGCACGGACTGGCGTCGCACCGGCGATTTCGACCGGATCGCGGTGATCCAGGATGAGGAAACCATCACCTTCGACAGCGGGGATTATCTCAGGATCGACCGCCTCGGGGCCGCCGGCGCACCCGACGTCAAGGAAATGAGCCTCTTCCGGCTGCCTGCCGGCCGCTTCGATCCAGCCCTATCGTTTCGGGTCGAGGTGACGGCGAGCCGCGACACCGGCGGCGAACCGGTCTCGATGCGCATACCGATTGATTATTCCTTGCCCGGCCAGTTTCTTCTGCCGCCGGAGATGGCGCCGGAAACCGAGCCTCTGTGGGTCTCGGCCTGGCAGCGCAAGCGGTTCGAGATCGTCGGCGTCGGCCTGATGCTGACCACCCTCGCGGTGATCCTTTTCCTGCAGGAAGCGTTCGTGCGCCGCCCCGCGCTCTGGCGCTGGGGCCGGATCACATTCCTTTCGGTGACGCTGGTCTGGCTGGGCTGGATCGCCGGCGGGCAATTGTCCGTTGTTCAGGTGGTGGCGTTCCTGCAATCGCTGTTGACCGGCTTTCGTTGGGAAACCTTCCTGATCGATCCGGTGATCTTCATGCTCTGGGGCTTCGTCGCCCTCGGGCTCTTGTTCTGGGGCCGCGGCGTGTATTGCGGCTGGCTCTGCCCCTTCGGCGCGCTGCAGGAGCTGACGAACGAGATCGCCAAGCGCCTCCGCATTCCGCAGATCGCGGTATCGTTCGGCGTTCACGAGCGCCTCTGGGCCATCAAGTACACGGCCTTCGTCGCAATCCTCGGCCTGTCGTTCTACTCGATGGATCAGGCGCTGGTGCTGGCCGAGATCGAGCCCTTCAAGACCGCCATGTCGATGCGCTTCATGCGGGCCTGGCCCTTCGTTCTTTTCGTCGTGGCGCTTCTCGTCGCGGGACTGTTCATCGAGCGGTTCTACTGCCGTTACCTCTGCCCGCTTGGCGCGGCGCTGGCGATCCCGGCCAAGCTCAAGCTGTTCGACTGGCTGCGCCGCCGTCCTCAATGCGGACGGGAATGCCGGCTTTGCGAAACCAAATGCATGGTCGACGCCATCGATCCGATCGGTCGGATCAATCCCAATGAATGCGTGCTTTGCCTGCACTGCCAGACGATCTACCACGATCCGAACACCTGCCTGGTGCTGAAGCGACGCGCCCGTCCGACGGCCCCGACCGCGCGGGAGAACACACTATGAGACCTTGCCTGACCCGGCGCCGCTTCATGACGATTTGCGCCGCCGCCGCCCTGCCCCGCCAGGCTCTAGCCGAGGCTCCCGTGACACGTTGGCGCGGCGCGGCACTGGGCGCCGAGGCCTCCATGACGCTGGTCGGAATAGGGGGTGACGCCGCCGACGAGATCTTTGCCACCACACAGGCCGAGATCGACCGGCTGGAGGGAATCTTCAGCCTGTATCGCGCCGGTTCGGCGCTGGCACGCCTGAACCTTGAAGGAAGGCTGGATACCCCACCCGCCGAGCTGGTCGAACTCCTCGCCCTGTCGGATTCGCTCCATCGCTTGACCGACGGTGCGTTCGATCCGACGATCCAGCCCCTCTGGCAATTGCATGCTCTGGCAGCGCGAGACCAGCGGCGGCTCGAAGCCGACGAGATTGCCGAGGCGAGGAGACGGACGGGCTGGATGCATCTGCGTCACAGCCCGAACGCGGTCGGCTTCGAGCGCGACGGCATGGCGTTGACGCTCAACGGCATCGCGCAAGGATACATCGCTGACCGGATGGCGGCGCTGGTCCGCGCGCGCGGACTGACGGACGTCCTGATCGACATGGGCGAGATCGCCGCTCTCGGCCGCCGCCCCGATCGAACGCCGTGGCGCGCCGCGATCGCGACGCCGGACGGCGAGATCGTCGGCGAGGTCCCGCTCGGCGATCGCGCCCTGGCGACCTCGGCGCCGCTCGGCACGCATTTGGACAAGGCCGGCCGCGTCGGTCACATCCTCGATCCGCGGACGGGGCGCGCCGAAGCCCGCTGGCGGCTGGTGTCGGTAGCGGCGGACAGCGCGGCGCTGGCCGACGGCCTGTCGACCGCCTTCTGCCTGATGCCCCGCCATGCGATCGAAACGGTCCTGCAGGTCCATCCGAACGTATCGCTCGAAGCAATCCTTTGACCTGTGATCGTTGATAGGCGCGCGAACCAAAGACGGGGCAGCTCTTGACCCGCCTTGCCGCCGCCCGCCAGTTCCTCAGACCGCCAGGGCGGGCGCAAGCTCCGGCGGCAGGTCGAATTCGGCGGCGACGCGCGCGCGGCCCTCCGCCGACATCTTGCGCGCGGTCTTGGCGACGATGCCGAAGACCTTTGCCTGGTCGTGTTTGGCGGCGAAATCCGCGAAATACCAACGCAGGAACACCAGGCAGATCACGTCCTCCAACATCTGTACCTCCGGGTCGCGCTTGATCCCCTCCTTGCGCAGCATCTGCGCCACGCGCGCGCCGTCGGCCTCGCAATAGCCCGCCGCGATCATCAAGTCCGCCACCCGCGCGCCATGCGCCAGCGCCTGTGCCTTCCGCCAGGCGTGATAGCCCTCGCGGCCGTCAGGATACGCGCTTCGCGGCAACTTCCAGCGCTCGATGTGCTGGCCCCGCGCCGCGATCCGCAGATGCTCGGACGCACTCGGACAGATTCGGTCGAGTTCCGCCGACATCCGCCGGCCATAGACGAGCGCCGCCGGTTCCCGCGTCTCCGCTTCCAGCGTCGGATCGGCGGCGTTGGCCGTGTCGATCGCCGCGATCACCGTCTCGAGCCGTCCGTTCATTGGGCCTTGCTCCACGCATCGGCACGGTCCTCTTCGACGTAGGAGCGCAACCGTCCGACATCCGCAATGGCGGCCTGATTGTGGCTGACCGCGACGCCGTTCTGCTTCAGTCGCGCGAAGGCACGGGACAGGCTTTCGGGCTTCATGCCCAACCGCCCCGCGATCAGCACCTTGTCATAGGGCAAGGTCACGGTGCATGCCCCTTCGGCGACGGGGCAGAGGTCGAGCAGGAATTCGGCCAGCCGTTGCGCGCCTGTCTGGGCCTTCAGCTGCTCGACCTGTTCGACCAGCGCGTGGAGGTGCTTGAAGGTCGCCGCCAGCATCGCGATGCAAAGCTCCGGCTGCGACTTCATCATCTGTAGCACCAGTGCCGCGGGCACCTGCATCAGCCGGCAATCGGTGACCGCCTCGGCGGCGACCGGATAGACGTCGCCGCGAAACGCCACCGCCTCGCCGAAGCTTCGGCCCTTGGTGAAGGTTCCGACCACCGCCTCCGCCCCGTTATGCGCGATCCGGAACAGCTTCACCCATCCTTCCAAGACGATATAGACGCTGTGTGCTGTATCGCCCTGCAGGAAGATCGTCGCCGATCGGCCAAACTTCCGGACGTCGGATCGCGCCAGGATCATGTCGGCGACATCCTCGGGTATGCTGGCCAAGAGGATGGAACCCTTTGCGATCTTCCAATCGCCTTCCCGCTGCATGGGTTTCTCCGATTATGATTTGGGATCAACGAACGCCCAAACCTAACACCCGATGCTGCTCCGGGATCAATGCGGAGGAACCCAAATCCGGTCCCCGTGCTGGAATATGCTACATAACGTTAAGCCTGAGATTTCGATAAAACGACCACACGCCCCAGGCCGTTTTTGGTTCTTGGCGTCCAGCTTTGTCTTTCACGAGGGCGAACATATGGGATTTGGAACTTTTTCGGATTGTCGTCGGCAAAATTTAAAGATATACGATTGATGCATCTTTCTGAGATCGATGACCAACGGTGTGTCCCGCGCCGACAATGGACTCGAGCGATGGCGATATGATTTCGCAACTGACCCGGAACGAGCGACAGTTTTCGCTGGTGATTCTCGCCGTCCTGGCGGCCGTCGGTCTGACGATGGCGGCGGCAGGTCGCGCCGATCCGCTCGGCATCCATGGTGCCCTCGTGCTGGTCGCGGCCGCGGCGATGATCCTGCTCCTCCTGACCCACCACGACAGCCCCGACCCGGACGCAGGGCGGCTTTCCCAGTATTACGACGATCCCAGCAAGGTCGGCATCGTCCTGACCATGGCCTGGGCCGTCTTCGGCATGTTCATCGGCGTCTGGGTCGCGGCCCTGCTTGCCTGGCCGGACCTGACATTCGACGCGGCCTGGGCAAGTTTTGGCCGGCTGCGGCCCGCTCATACGACGGCGGTGATCTTCGGCTTCGGCGGCAACGGCCTCATCGCCACCTCCTTCCACGTCCTGCAGCGCACGTCGCGCGCCCGCCTCGCCGGCCAGATCAGCCCGTGGTTCGTCCTGCTCGGCTACAATTTGTTCTGCCTCCTGGCCGTCACCGGCTATTTCATGGGCGTGACGCAGTCGAAGGAATACGCCGAGCCGGAATGGTACGCCGACATCTGGCTGGTCATCGTCTGGGTGACCTATCTCGTGCTGTACCTCCGCACCCTGGCGCGGCGCAAAGAGCCGCACATCTACGTGGCCAACTGGTACTTCCTGGCGTTCATCGTCGTCGTCGCGATCCTGCACATCGTCAACAACCTGGCGATCCCGCTGTCGTTTGCCCATGCCAAGAGCTATTCGGCCTTTTCCGGCGTCCAGGACGCGATGACGCAATGGTGGTACGGCCACAACGCCGTCGCCTTCTTCCTGACCGCCGGCTTCCTTGGCATGATGTATTATTATCTGCCGAAGCGGGCCGGCCGGCCGATCTTTTCCTACCGGCTGTCGATCATCAGCTTCTGGGGCATCACCTTCATGTATATGTGGGCGGGCTCGCACCATTTGCATTACACCGCCCTGCCCCATTGGGTTCAGACGCTGGGGATGACCTTCTCGGTAATGCTGCTGGTGCCGTCCTGGGCCTCGGCCGGAAACGCGCTACTGACCTTGAACGGGGCGTGGCACAAGGTGCGTGACGACGCCACCTTGCGCTTCATGATGGTCGCCGCCGTGTTCTACGGGCTGTCGACCTTCGAGGGCTCGTTCATGGCGATCCGCCCGGTCAATTCGCTGTCCCACTACACCGACTGGACGGTCGGCCACGTCCATGCCGGCGCACTCGGCTGGGTCGCGATGATCACCTTCGGCTCGATCTACAGCGTCGTTCCGTGGCTGTGGAAGCGCGAGCGCATGTATTCGGCGGCACTGGTGGAATGGCACTTCTGGCTCGCCCTCACCGGCACCATCATCTACGTCTTCGCGATGTGGAACTCGGGCATCATCCAGGGTCTGATGTGGCGCACCTATACCGAGGAAGGCACGCTGGCCTATTCGTTCCTCGACTCCCTTCTTGCCATGTACCCTTATTACGTCGCGCGGACCTTCGGCGGTCTCTTGTTCCTGATCGGCGCGATCGTCGGCTCCTACAATATCTGGATGACGATCCGCCACGCGCCGCTGGCGGTCGCGGCCGAAGCCCAGGATGCGCCCGCCACCGGCCCCGCGTCCTCGGGCGCCTTCCAACCGGCGGAGTGAGGCGACATGGCTGAGTTCTTCCACCGCAAGCTCGAGCGGACCGCCATCGGCTTCGTCGTCGCCATCATCGTCGTCGCCAGCATCGGCGGTTTCATCGAGATCGCCCCGCTCTTCACCATCGACGAGACCGTTGAGGAGGCGCCCGACATGCGGCTCTACACGCCGCTGGAGCTGGCCGGCCGCAACATCTACATCCGCGAGGGCTGCTATGCCTGCCACTCGCAGATGATCCGTACACTGCGCGACGATGTGGAGCGCTACGGCCCCTACTCGCTGGCCGTCGAATCGCAATATGACCACCCGATGCTCTGGGGCTCGAAGCGGACCGGTCCGGACCTGGCGCGGATCGGCGGCAAATATTCCGATGTCTGGCATGTGGCGCATCTCACCAACCCACGCGATGTCGTGCCGCAGTCCAACATGCCGGCCTATCGATGGCTGATGCGCACGCGGCTGGAACTGGATGACCTGCCCCTGCACCTGAAGGCGCAGCAGCGGGTCGGCGTGCCCTACACCGACGAGATGGTGAAGAACGCCGCATTGGACGCGGTCGGTCAGGCGTCTCCGGATGGCGGCTATGCGGCCGGCGTGAGCGAACGCTATGGCGAGGCGACCACGATCAGCGCCTTCGACGGCGTCGCGACGGAAGTCACCGAGATGGACGCCCTCGTCGCTTATCTCCAGATTCTCGGCCGGCTCACCAATGCCGCCTACGAGCAAACAGCGTCCGCGAGCGAGTAGGGCGCATGGATTTCGATCACCAGACCGTCGTCGCCTTCTCCAAGAGTTGGGGGCTGTTCTACCTGATCGCCTTGTCGATCGGCGTTCTCGTCTATGTCTTCCGGCCGTCGAACAAGAAGCGGTTCGACAAGGCCAAGAAGAGCATTCTCGATAAGGACGACACGCCATGGACATAGGCGAACGCGATCCGGTGACCGGGCGCGAGACCACCGGACACGAGTGGAACGGCATCAAGGAACTCAACACGCCGGTGCCGCGGGTGGTCCTGATCTTTCTTGCCGCCACCGCCACTTTCGCGGTGCTGTGGTGGTTCTTGATGCCAGCCTGGCCGCTGGGTTCGACCTACACCAAGGGTCTGCTCGGGATCGACCAGCGTGAGATCGTCACGGATCAGTTGCGGGAGGCCACGGCCGAACGGACCGAATGGGTGACCCGGATCGAATCGTTGAGCTACGACGAGATCCAGGCCGATCCGACGCTGATGCGGATCGTCGAGGAGACCGGCTCCCGGCTATACGGCGACAATTGCGCGGCATGCCACGGCGTCGACGCGAAGGGTGCCGCCAACTATCCCGACCTCACCGACGGAGACTGGCTCTGGGGCGGCGAGCCGGAGACGATCGCCGAAACCATGCGCGTCGGGATCAATTCGATGCACGACGAAGGACGGATCGCGCAGATGCCCGCGTTCGGACGCGACGAGATGCTGGATCGCTCGCAGATCAACGATGTCGCGAGCTATGTTTTGTCGCTGAGCGATCCCGCCGCCTCGGCCTCTCGCGACGCCGAAAAAGTCGCGGCCGGACGGGAGGTCTTCCTGGCCAATTGCGCCGCGTGCCATGGCGACGACGCAAAGGGGTCGCGGGATCTCGGGGCGCCCGATCTAACCGACCAGTCTTGGCTCTATGGCGGCGATCTTCAGACGATCGTGACGACGATCCACGGCGGACGACAAGGGCACATGCCGGCCTGGGATGAACGCCTGAGCCCCGCCGAGATCAAGATTCTCGCCCTTTATATCCGCTCGCTCGGCGTCGCGGCGCCTTGAGACGAAAGAAAAACCGGTGATGACCCGCATTCGCAAGGTGCAATGGCTGATCGGACTGGCCGTTTCAGCGGGCGTCTTGCTGTTGGTGGGGGTCAACGTGCATCTTGTTTATGTGGCATTCGCGTCCCAACCCGAATGCGTTTCCCATCTGAAGGAGAATGGTTCGGATTCGGGACGCTATCGAGCGGCGAAGTCCGCTTGCTGAAGGGGATATCCGCGAAACCAACAAGTCGAACGGGAGGCGAAGATGAACGCGGCGAAAGTGACAAGCAGCATAACGCAGGGCGCGAGGTGGCGGCGTGATCTGCCGGCATCCGCCGCTCTCGACTGGCTACGACGCGGCTGGAGCGATTTGACGGTGCGGCCCGGTCTCAGCCTGTTCTACGGCGTCGGAGTCCTGGCGGTTTCCCTTCTGGTGGTCTGGGGAATCTTCGTTCTGGATTGGGGCTTCGTGCTCTTCCCCGCCTTGGCCGGCTTCATGATCGTCGGTCCGCTGCTGGCGATCGGTCTCTACGAGAAGAGCCGGTCGCTTGAGCGGAACGAGCCGGTGACGATAAAGCGGATGTTCCTCGTTGAGGCGAAATCGGGCGGCCAGATTCTGTTCATCGGTGTTCTTTTGTGTCTGTTGATGCTGGTATGGATGCGCACTGCGGTGATCGTCTACGCGCTGTTCTTCGGTTATCGGCCCTTCCCCGGCTTCGACAACGTTATCTCGATGCTGCTCACCACCTGGAGCGGTTGGGGAATGCTGATCGTCGGCACGATCGCCGGTGGGCTGTTCGCCGCCTTCTCCTTCGCGATCAGCGCATTCTCGATCCCCATGCTGCTCGACGAGAAGAGCGATGCCTTTACCGCCATGGGAACCAGCATGGCCCTGGTCTGGAACAATCTGCCGGTGATGCTCGCTTGGGGCGCGATCGTCGTCGCCCTGTTTCTGTTATCCGCCGTGACCGGCTTGCTTGGGCTGATCGTCGTGTTTCCGCTTCTCGGCCACGCCACCTGGCATGCCTACAAGGCGGTCCGATGAGGAGCCGACGGGCTTTCGCATCCCGCATCGCGGCCGACAGAACCTGATCCGCAAGGAAGGACTGGCATGACCGAAAAGGACGATCAGCCGGGCGCGTTCGCCTCGCCGCCCTGTTTCGCCCATGAGCTGCGCGAGACGGAGGACGGCTTTGTCGCGGGGAACGCGACCGCCACGGCCGACCTCGCCCGCTGGCGCAAGGCCGAGCGCGAACGGCTGATCGCGATGCGCCTGGCGACCGCCGTCGATGAGCGCGGCCGCGTCGCCGAAGACGTCGCCGCCGAACTCGACAAGCTGGTCGATGTGCGGCCCGGGCTCGTCGTCAGCCTCTATTGGCCGATCCGCGGCGAACTCAACCTTTTGCCCTGGATGCGTTCCATGCATGAACGCGGCGCTCGCGTCGCCCTGCCTGTGGTGGTGGCCAAAGGCCAGCCGCTGATCTTCCGCGAGTGGACGCCGGAGGGACAGATGGCGCGTGGCGTCTGGAACATCCCGATCCCCGCCGATGGTGAGGAACTCACACCCGACGTGGTGCTGTCGCCCGTGGTCGGCTTCGACGCGCGGTGCTATCGCCTCGGCTATGGCGGCGGCTTCTATGACCGCACGCTGGCGGCTCAGCCGCTAAAACCGCTGGTGATCGGCGTCGGGCTGCCGACGATGCAGATCGCGACGATCTATCCGCAGCCCTACGACATCCCGATGGACGTGGTCGTGACAGGAGAAGGACGGGTATTTCGGCCCGATACGGCCGGATGAACGTTGTCGCCCCCTAACCGGCCGCCGCCGCCGGCACGGCCCCGCCCGGATCGACCGGAAGCCCGAGGATGTCCTGGAGCGGCGTGCGAGCGACGACGAGATCGGCGAGCGTGAAGCGGTCGAGAACTACGAGATAGGCGTCGAGGGCCTCGGCGAGCGCACCCCGCAAGCGGCATGAACCGGTGATGACGCAGCGATTACTGGCCGGATCGAAGCACTCGACGAGGCGGAAATCATCCTCCGTCGCCCGGACCACATCGCCGACGACGATGCTGCCGGGATCAGTCTTGAGCCGGAGGCCGCCACCCCGCCCCCTGACGGTTTCGACAAAACCGCTCCGGCCGAGTTCCTGGGCGATCTTCATCAGGTGATTGCGCGAGATTCCATAGGCCTCGGCGACCTCCTGGATGGTCGCCAACGCATCGGGCTTCAGCGCCAGATACATCAACAGGCGCAACGCGTAGTCCGTATACATGGTCAGGCGCACGGAAATCCTCCAAAAAGATGCATTTATCGTATTGCTTTAATTCCGCCGGCGCAATATCGTCAGAAAAGATGGATTATCCGCGCATCTTTTAGAATCGATGACGGCGGTACGAGCCGGGCGAGACCGCCCCGCGCACGTCCCAAGGGCGCCGCGCCTGCGGGATGAGCGACGATCCATCGGCTCCGTCGGCGGAGCCGGGTCAGGGAAACGAGGAGCAAGCGATGAGATTTCTGCACAGCCTGCTGGACGTATTTCTGTTTCCTGGCAATCTCATGCTGCGCAAATGCGGCATCAGCATCGAGGAGGATGGCGGCCTGTTCCGGTCCTTCGTCAATATGTGTGTCTGGGGCACCGCCAGCCTGGCCTTGGCGATGTACATCTTCCTGTAGAAGCATCCGGCCGTGGTTCAGTTCGCCCTTGCCTATTGCCTGTTCATGACCGCCCATCTCGTGCCGGCGGCTCCGCATCTACGCGGCTTTGCCATTCGCTCCCTCGGGCGCGGGGCGTATCTTGCGCTCTATTCCCTGATCTCCCTTCTCCTGCTGGTCTGGCTAATCGCTGCCGCGCGCTCGGCCCCGACACTGTTGCTGTGGCCGCTATCGCCTGAATTGGCTCTGGTTCCGCTGGTCGTCATGCCGTTCGGCTTCATTCTTGTCGTCGCTGGGCTGCTCCAGGCCAATCCATTGTCGGTGTCGTTGCGAGACAGCGGGTTCGAGCCGGCCAGAGCCGGCATCGTCGCCGTGACCCGTCATCCGGTGCTGTGGGGCTTCCTGCTCTGGGCGCTGTCGCATGTCGCGGTGAATGGCGATGTGGTATCGGTGGCGTTGTTCGGCGGACTCGGGCTCTATGCCGCAGCCGGCTTTGGCCTCGCCGACAAGCGGGCGAAGTCCCGACTCGGACCCGATCGGTGGACCGCCTTGGCGGCGCGCACATCGATCATGCCCTTCGCCGCCATTCTGGCCGGCCGCGCGCGCCTTTCCGCCGACATGCCGACGCTCGGCGGAATCCTCGGGGGACTGGCGCTCTATGTCGCGCTTCTCGCCGGCGGCCATCTCTGGCTCTTCGGCATGGACCCGTTGATTTTCCTGAGATCCTGACGAAAGCCGCCCCATGTCGATGCCGCCGCTGCTCAGTTTCGGTTTCCGCCCGTTCTTCCTGCTGGCATCCCTGTGGGGCGGAGCGGCTGTGCCGCTGTGGCTGCTCGCCTATGGCGGCTCGATCCACCTTTCGGATGGCTATGGCGACCTCGGCTGGCACGCGCACGAGTTGATCTTCGGCTATGCCGCGGCCGTCATCTGCGGTTTTCTCTTCACCGCCATCCCCAACTGGACGGGGCGCTTTCCGGTTAAGGGCGGACCGCTCCTGTTTCTGGTCGTGATCTGGGTGCTCGGCCGCCTCGCCATGCTCGGCGCCGATTGGATCGGTCTGGCAATCGCCGCCGTGATCGATGTCCTGTTTCTGGTCGCGGTGATCGGCTTCGCCGCCCGCGAGATCATCCCCGGCAGCAATTGGCGGAACCTGCGCGTTCTGGTGCTGGTGGCGGCGCTGCTCGCCGGAAACATCCTGTTCCATGTCCAGGCTCTGAGCGGGGCGCCGACCGACCTCGCGCTCCGCCTTTCGATCGCCGCGCTGATCGCACTGATCGCGCTGATCGGCGGGCGGGTCACGCCCAGCTTCACGCGCAACTGGCTGGTGAAGCGCGCAAAGCCCCTGCCCTTGCCTTTCGGCCGGCCCGACGCCCTGGCCATCGGCACGACAATGATCGCGCTCATTGCCTGGGTCGTCGCCCCGGCGGCACTCGTCACCGCCGGGCTGGCGCTTCTGGCGGCCGCGCTGCTCGTCATCCGTCTTCTCAGGTGGCGCGGCGCGCCGACCTGGCGCGAGCCGATCCTCGCCATCATGCACATCGCTTATGGGTTCGTTCCGGCGGGGTTCCTGCTGCTCGGCGCCAGCGTCGCCTGGCCGGGTGTGGTGCCGGCGAGCACCGTGGTTCATAGCTGGACGATCGGCGCGATCGGCACGATGACGCTGGCGATGATGACCCGGGCGAGCCTTGGCCATTCCGGGCGAGCGCTCAAGGCCTCTTCCGCGACGATCATCCTATACGCGGCCATGCTGATCGCCGCCCTCGCGCGCATCGCCGCGGCGCTCGCGCCGGAATTTGCCCTGCCGCTTCTGGCGCTTGCGGGAGCCGGCTGGAGTATCGCTTTGCTCGGCTTCGCGCTCGTTTACGGGCCGATGTTGACGGCGGCGCGACCGGCCCGAACCCGGACGGTCCCCGCGTGACCCTTTGCGCTGACATCACACCAGGCAACACCGGTCTCGGCCGCGAACGAGACCGGGTCGAAGCGTTTGTCCGAGCCAATCATGAGAAATACCGTCCGGACGACGGCTTTGACGACCTGAAGCGCCGGGCGCGTGGTTGCTCCATCAGGAAGAAATGGCCGTAGCCGTCGAACATGACCGTCCTCGATCCGGCGATCCCCTCCGCCATGGGTGAAATGGACAATTCCACAGGAAATTCCTCGCTTGTGCGGCGTGAGACCCAATTTCGATTCGACGACGGGGCACCTTCCCGAAGCCCCGTATGGAGAGGCGGTTTGCGAGTTTTCGCCGGTTCAGGCATCGAGAGCACGGCGGCGGGCGGTGTCGATATGGCTCTCCAGTGCGGCTGCTGCAGCAGCCTCGTCGCGAGCGGTAAGGGCGTGGAGCACGCTCAGGTGCTCATCCATGACCGAAGTCACTAGCTCGGGAAGGATTCGGGTGCGTTCCTGGCGGATCAGGCGGATCTTTATGGAGTTGACACGATAGACCTTCGACAGAAGGTCGTTGCCTAGCGCGTCAATCATCCGGTCATGGAAGCCCCAGTCCATGAACTGGGCACGTTGCAGGAGATCCGGCGTCATCCCCCCCCGTTTCCTGGCGAATGGCGAGGTGGTCCTGGCGCAAGCGGTCGAGTTCGTCCTGGGGGGCATTGCGACCGAAATTTACCACCGCCTCGCGCTCAAGGATCAGCCGGAGCTGAAAGGCGTTGCGGATCAGGTTGAGATCGACGTGGGCGATCTGCATGCCGCGCTGCGGAACCGTAGCGATCAGACCGTCGGCCTCAAGCCGCGGGATCAGTTCGCGGATTGCGCCGAGCGGCATGCCTGTCACCGCGACGAGTTCGCGCTGCGAGAGGAACTGACCCGGCAGGATGTCGCGCGACAGCAGCCGTTCGGTGAACTTCTCGTAGGCGCGTTCCCGACATGTCAGGCCGCCCTCTTTCCCAGCAGGTGGCGATGGCGCGATCGCTCGTCGCCAAGCCCGACATCCTGCTGTTGGACGAGCCGTCGATGGGCCTCGCACCGCGTGTCGTCGACACGATCTTCGAGATCATCGCCGAAGTGGCGCGATCCGGCCTTTCGATTCTTCTCGTCGAACAAAACGCCAGTCGCGCCCTTGCTCTGGCCGACCGCGCATACGTCATGGAGCTCGGCCGGATCGTGATGTCGGGCGATGGCCGCGAGCTAGCCGCGAACGACGACGTCCGGCGAAGCTATCTCGGCGAATGAAATCGACTTGAGGCGTATTGAAACAGATACTCGATCGGCTGGTCCAAGCAGTCGATCTGAGAAGTGGCTCGGTTTGTCTGAACAGGCTCGCGGGTTTGATAAGTGGATGGTCTGCCGGGTTTAAGCCGCTGCGAGAAGCGGCTGTTTGAAGTAGGCGTGGTCCGGTGTTTTCCGGCCCAGGCTCGAATGTGGGCGTCGTGCGTTGTAAAAGTGGAGATAACTGTCGATCGTTATCGGAAGGATTTATTTTTGTTTTCAGTGACTTATGTCGCGCTGTGGCGTAAATTCAGCGGCGTTCGGATGGGTCTGAATCATTCCCACTCGATCGTCCCCGGCGGTTTCGAGGTCACGTCGTAGACCACCCGGTTGATGCCGCGCACCTCGTTGATGATGCGGGTCGCGGCGTTGCCGAGGAATTCCATGTCGAACGGGTAGAAGTCGGCAGTCATGCCGTCGACGGAGGTCACCGCTCTGAGCGCGCAGACGAATTCATAGGTGCGACCGTCGCCCATGACGCCGACGGTCTGCACCGGCAGGAGCACCGCGAAGGCCTGCCAGATCGCATCGTAGAGCCCGGCCTTGCGGATTTCGTCGAGATAGATCGCATCGGCCTGGCGCAGGATTTCGAGCTTGTCACGGGTGATGCCGCCTGGACAGCGGATGGCAAGACCCGGCCCTGGAAACGGCTGCCGCCCGACGAAGCTTTCCGGCAGGCCGAGTTCGCGGCCGAGCACCCGCACCTCGTCCTTGAACAGCTCGCGCAACGGCTCGACGAGCTGCATGTTCATGCGCTCGGGCAGCCCGCCGACATTGTGGTGCGACTTGATCGTCACCGACGGCCCGCCGGTGAAGGACACCGACTCGATGACGTCGGGATAGAGCGTTCCCTGCGCGAGAAAATCCGCGCCGCCGAGCTTCTTGGCTTCGGCCTCGAAGGTCTCGATGAACAGCCGGCCGATTGTCTTGCGCTTGACCTCCGGGTCCATCTCGCCGTCGAGCGCGTCGATGAAGAGATCCTGCGCCTGAACATGGACGAGCGGGATATTGTAGTGGTCGCGGAACATCGCGACGACTTCCTCCGCCTCGTTCATCCGCAACAGGCCATGGTCGACGAAGATGCAGGTGAGCTGTTCGCCGATCGCCTCGTGGATCAGCACCGCCGCGACGGAGGAATCGACGCCGCCGGAGAGCCCGCAGATCACCCGCCCCTTGCCGACCTTCTTGCGAATCTCGTCGATCGCCTGCTGCTTGAAGGCGGCCATCGTCCAGTCGCCGGACAGGCCGACGATCTTGTGGACGAAGTTCGCGAGAAGCTTGGCGCCGTCGGTCGTATGGACGACCTCGGGGTGGAACATCAGACCGTACATCTTGCGGCTTTCGTCTCCGAACACCGCATAGGGCGCTCCGGGCGACTTGGCGAAGATTTCAAAGCCCGGCGGCATGTCGATGACGCGGTCGCCATGGCTCATCCAGACCTGGTGGCGCGTGCCCTCGGGCCACAGCCCCTCGAACAGCGCACAGCTCTTTTCGATGTCGAGGAAGGCCCGGCCGTACTCGCGGTGGTCGGACGGCTCGGCGCGGCCGCCCATCTGCACGCACATGGTCATCTGACCGTAGCAGATGCCCAGGACCGGGATGCCGGCCTCGAAGATCGCCTGGGGCGCCTTGGGCGAATCGATGTCGCCGGTCGAGGCGGGCGAGCCGGACAGGATCACCGCCTTGGGCTTCAGCCGGGCAAAGCCCTCCTCGGCAGCCTGGAATGGAACGATCTCGGAATAGACGCCCGCCTCGCGCACCCGGCGCGCGATGAGCTGAGTAACCTGGGAGCCGAAATCGACGATGAGGATGGTGTCGGGGTGCGCTGTCATGGCTGGTCTTTAGAGAAATCGGACGCTGGAGAAAACCGCTTTCTTCGCGGCGCGGAATCCGCCGGCGCCCCGATTGGCTTCAGGCGACGACGAGCCCGGAACCGACGGCGCCTTCGAGGCGATCGACCGCGTCCGCCAGCTTCTCGTCGATGACGTGAAGCAGCGTCGTCCAGTCGTCGTAGTGATGCAGCTCCGCCGCTCCGTCGGAAATCCCCCGCAGCCCGAGCATCGGCACCGCGAAACGCTGGCAGGCGCGCAGCACGGCGAAGGTTTCCATGTCGACCATATCGGCGTCGATCGCCTCGTAGCGCGGACCGGAGACGATGTCGGACCCGGTCGAAAGCCGCGCCGCCGCGAGGTCCGGAATCGGCGTCGGCAAAACGGTGTGGAGCGGATGGTCGAGGAACGGCGTCACGCCCTTCGCGAAGCCGAGCGGCGAGGCGTCGATATCGCGCCAGGCGACCGAGGCGACCTGATAGACTTCTCCCTGCTCCAGCGTCCGCGAACCGGCCGAGCCCAGCGAGACGACAAGGTCTGGTGGGTGGCCGGCGGCCCGCAGCGCATGCAGGACGATGCCGGTGCCCAACGCCGCCTCGATCGGGCCGACGCCGGTCATCCGCGGCCGGATGCGGCGCCGCAACGCCGGTCCGTACTCGGCCGCGGCGGCCATGACGAACAGCACCTTGCGGCCGGCCAGTTCGTCGGTGGCAGGGTCGCTTTGAGAGGGATCGAAATCGCTCATGGGCGGGTCCCCAGACAAGATGCTCGATCGGCAGTCAACTCGCTCAGTTCAACCACCAGATCGCGCCGTTGAGAAGCAACGCATAGGAGACCCAGGCGGCATAGGGCATGAACAAGAACGCCGCGGGGCGATCATGGCGCCAGGTGAGCGCGATGAAACCGGCGATCGCGCCGAGCAGCGCCATCATGACGAGGAGCGCGGCGCCGGTCCAATGCAGGATGAAGAACACCGGCGACCAGAGGAAATTCAGCCCGATCTGAAGCCACCATACGCGCGAGGCCTGCAGCTCGCCGGCGTGCCAGACGCGCCAGCCGGCGATGCCGATCAGGATGTAGAGAAGCGTCCAGGCCGGCGCGAACACCCAGCTCGGCGGGTTGAACCAGGCCTTGCTCAAGCCGGCATACCAATCGCCAGGGGCGGTGGCGATGCCGATCGCCGAACCGCCGCCGACGGTGAGGATCAGGAACAACGCCAGGACGAGATAGGGATGCCTCATGTCCGCTCCAGCATGGCGAAGAAGAAACCGTCGGTGCCGCTGGTTCTCGGCGTCAGCGTCAAGGCCGTTCCGCCGCCGAGCGGCTTGGCCAGATAGGCCTCCGGAGCCTCGGGAAGAGCCGTGTCCCATGCGGCCGTCGCGTCGGCGACCGTGAAGGCATCGCCCTGGCGATCCAGAAAGGCCGCCACGCGCGCCGCGTTCTCCGTGGGGAGCAGCGAACAGGTGATGTAGACGAGACGACCGCCCGGCTTTACGAAGCGCGCCGCCGGATCGAGCACCGCATCCTGCTCGGCCATCCGCTTGTCGAGCTGCCGATCCGACAGCCGCCATTTGGCGTCCGGACGGCGCCGCCAGGTGCCGGTTCCCGTGCAGGGCGCGTCGACCAGAACCAGATCCATCTTGCCGACAAGGTCAGCGAGATCATCGCGCGGCGCATGGATCTGAACGTTGCGGGCTTCGGCGCGCTTCAGCCGGTCATGGATCGGCGCGAGCCTCTGGCGATCCGAGTCATAGGCATGAATCTGGCCGGTGTTTTCCATATTCGCCGCCAGTGCCAGCGACTTGCCGCCCGCTCCGGCGCAAAAGTCCAGCACCTGCTGGCCCGGCCGGGCGCCGGCCAGCAGCGACACGATCTGCGAACCCTCGTCCTGGATTTCGAACCAGCCCTTCTGGAAGGCCGCCTCGACCTGAACGTTCGGGTGACGACCGGCGCCATCGATCGGCGCGATCCGCAGGCCATGCGGACTGAGCGGTGACGGTTCGGCGGCAAAGGGCGCCAGCGCCTTCGCCAGTTTCTCGCGATCGACCTTCAGCGTGTTGACCCGCATGTCGAGCGGCGGGCGCGCGCTGAGGGCGGCGGCCTCGTCGGTCCAGCCCTCCCCGAACGCCTGTTCGAAATGGGCGGCCAGCCAATCCGGCACGTCGGCGCGCACGGCGTCGGGCGCGGTCGACAGGTCACGGGTGCGAAACGCCGCGAAATCGTCGGCGGAGGGCATGTCGGGCGCGAAGCGGTCCCCGTCGAGCGTTATCGCCAGATCTTTCACGTCCATATCAAGACCATCGAGCACGGCGGCAAACACCCGCGCCCGGACGGAATCGTCCTCCATGCGCCAGCCGAGCGAGCGCTTCCTGCGCAGCACGTCGTAGACGATGTTGCCGATGGCGGCGCGGTCGCCGGAACCGGCAAAGCGATGGGACAGGCCCCAGTCCTTGAGGGCATCGGCGACGGGTCGATGGCGCGCCGCGATGTCGTCCAGAATTTCGATCGCCGCGGCGATCCGACCACCTAGACGCATGGCGAACTCCTATGGTCGGTGCGAGAATCGCTGCGGGTGGGGTTCGGCAAGACGGTGTGATTGGTCAAAGGGCTCAGTCTTCATAGGGATTAAACAGCTTTGCGCCGGTTGGCGCGAAGTGGCGAATGTTGCGTGTGACGATCGTCACATCGTGTTCGAGCGCGGTCGCGGCGATCAACAGATCGGCGGCGTGCGAATGCGAGTCGATCGACAATTGGCCCCAGATGCGCGCGATAGGATAGGTCACCGGTAGTGTCCGATCGGCAAATTCCTCGCTGAGACCTGCAAACCAGATCGAGAGGCGATCCGCACGGTTACGATTTCGGCGGCGAAGCGACGCGATGCCGCGCTCCAGTTCGCCGAAGGTCATAACGCTCAGGAATTGCTTGCTGTCAGCGTTCCCTGCCAGCCAAGCCAGCACGGCGTCGTCTGGTGGCGTTTTCGCCAGTTCCGACACCACCATTGTGTCCAGTAAGTACATCGCGCGCTAATCGAACTCAACGTCACGTGGAACGAGCATCGCGCGATCATTCTCGTCAATGAGTTCCTCGCCAGGCCCAAGCACTTTGGGAGCCGAAAGCAGATGCCTCACAAAGGCGCGATTACGCTCGATCTCCTGATCCTTCATGGCATCGAAATCCTTCGCGGAGACCACGACAACCGCCGCCTCGCCTCGTCGGGTCACGCGTTGCGGCCGCCCATTCACGGCCGCCTCCACCACGGCCGAGAACTTGTTCTTGGCGTCCTGCAAGCTCCATTGATTGCCCATGCCGCGCCTCCTGCCGCACTGCCGACCAGGCTAGACAGTAGGCTAGCCAGATAACCTCCGCAATGGTGCGGCCGTTGGTTGGAGCCGGCCTCGATCACGATGAAACTGGATTGTTTCGATCCGATGTCATGACCATGATCGATTCCAGCCAGTCAGCGCGGAATGCGGGCGGAAAATCGGCTCCCACTTTTCCTCATTCCGCGCCAAAGAGCGAAGGCCGGGATCGCTCCCGGCCTTCGATGAATGTCCGCGCGAGAGGATGCCTCGCCTTATTCGGCGGCCTGCGGATGTCCGCTGGCGGCATCGCCCGAGGTGATCTGCGGCGTGTTCTCGGACACGGGCGCGGCGTTCGGCTTGTAGCCGCCCTCGGCCTTGACCTTGTCCCAGGCGCGCCGGACACCCGCTTCGTAATCGGGATGCACCTTCTTGAACTCGGCCAACTGGCGCTCGCAGATGATTTCGGGAACGTCCGCCCAGGTGCCGGCGATGTTATTGAACAGCCGTTCCTTCTCGTCGGCCTCGAGCACCTTCACGAAGAGCTCGCGCACCTGGCTATAATCGTCGTGCCCGTTGCGGTGGTCGTAGCGCGCCGCGTCGCCCGAAATGCGCAGCGGCGGTTCCTGGGCGGACCGGTCCTCCACCGCGCCTTCGAACGAGTTCGGCTCGTAATAGGCGTTCTCGTTGCCGGTGCGCACACCGCCATAGACGTTCATGGTGCCGTCCTTGTGGTAGTTGTGCACCTCCACCTTCGGACGGTTGACCGGGATCGTCTCGTAATGGGTGCCGAGCCGGTAACGATGCGCGTCGGCATAGGAGAACACGCGGGCCTGCAGCATCTTGTCCGGCGAGAAGCTGATCCCCGGCACGATGTTCGACGGCGAGAAGGCGGCGTTCTCGATCTCGGCGAAATAATTGTCCGCGTTGCGGTTCAGCTCGAAATAGCCGACGTCGATCGGCGGGTAGTCGGCGTGCGGCCACACCTTGGTGAGGTCGAACGGATTGTACGGGGTCTTTTCCGCGTCCATTTCCGGCATGACCTGGATCTGCATCTTCCAGCGCGGGAAGTTGCCTTCCTCGATCGCGTTGAACAGCTGCTCCTGGTAGCTCTCGCGGGTCTTGCCCACGACCTGCTCGGCTTCGGCGTTGGTGTAGTGCTCGTGGCCCTGCTCGGTCTTGAAGTGGAATTTGACCCAGAAGCGCTCGCCGGCATCGTTCCACAGCGAGAAGGTGTGGCTGCCATAGCCGTTCATGTGCATCGGCGAGACCGGCAGGCCGCGATCCGACATCAGGATCGTCACCTGGTGCAGGCTCTCCGGCGACAGCGACCAGAAGTCCCACATGGCGGTCGGGGAGCGCATGTTGGTCTTCGGGTGACGCTTCTGCGTGTGGATAAAGTCCGGGAACTTGTAGGGATCGCGGACGAAGAACACCGGTGTGTTGTTACCGACCAGATCCCAGTTGCCGTCCTCGGTGTAGAACTTCATCGAGAACCCGCGCACGTCGCGCTCGGCGTCAGCGGCGCCGAGTTCGCCGGCGACGGTCGAGAAGCGGATCAGCATCGGGCTCTCGGCCCCCGGCTGCAGTGCCTTGGCCTTGGTATATTTGGAAATATCGCCGGTGATCTTCAGCGTGCCGTGCGCGCCCCAGCCCTTGGCGTGGACCGTGCGCTCGGGAATGCGCTCGCGGTTCTGGTGCGCGAGCTTTTCGATGAGCTGGTAGTCCTGGATCAGCAACGGTCCGCGCTCGCCGGCCGACAGCGAATCCTGATTGTTCGGCCACGGCGCGCCGGCGCTCGTCCTCAATGTCTTGCGATCAGCCATCTCGGCCTCCCTTTCGATTGGAAAATCTCGACCTGATAATAGGCACTCGCTCGATAATCTCCAATCGTATTTACAGTGAAGTGCAATCGGATTATCCTATCGGGATGATCACCATCCGGCAGCTCCGATATTTTCATGCGCTCAGCGAAACCCTGCATTTCGGCCGGGCGGCAAAGCAGCTCAATATCAGCCAGCCGGCGCTATCGGCACAGATCGCCCAAATGGAGGTCTTTTTCGGCGGAGCACTGTTCAATCGCGCGGCCAGCGGTGTCTCGCTGACCAGCGACGGCGCGCTGGTTCGCGAACGCGCCGCGCGCATCCTGGCGGAGGTCGGCGAACTGGAAAGCCTCGCCACTCTCGGCGATCGACTGCTCAGCCGACGACTTCGGCTCGGCATCATCGCTTCGGTCGCACCGTATCTTCTGCCGGCTCTTCTCCGCGAGCTCGGCTGCCGCTATCCGACGCTGGAATGCGAGATTCGCGAGAGCGTCACCGACCGCCTGCTTGCCGACCTTACGGCGGGGCGGATCGATTGCGCCATCGTGGCTCTCCCCGTCGAGGACCCGAGCATCGAAACGATCGCGCTTTTCGACGATCCTTTCCATCTCGCGCTTCCCGCGGCCGAAGCCGACCGCCTGCCGGTTCCCGTACCGCTGAATAGTCTCAAGCAGGAACGCCTGATCCTCCTGGAAGAAGGGCACTGCCTGAGGGCTCAAGCGCTGGAAATCTGCCGTATCGCCGATGCCGGGGAAATGGCAGGGCTCGCCGCGACCAGCCTGACGACGATCCTTCGCATGGTGTCCGGCGGCCTGGGCTCGACGCTGATCCCACAGATGGCGATCGTCGACGAAACCAGCGGCGGCGGCATCGCGATCCTGCCGTTTCAGGCGCCGACGCCGTTCCGGACGATCGCGCTGGCCTTCCGTCCGTCGACGGCGCGGCGGCGCGATTTCGACGCGCTGGCGGCGCTTATCCGCAGCAGCAGCGAGAACGAGGCGGTTCGACGGCGTCGAACCTCCGGCCCGCCGAGGCCAAAGACAATCCGACGTGGATAGCGCGAAGTGACGGAGAGTGGGAACCGGTCCTCCTTTCGCATGCCGCGCGTGAGCAGCGCACGCTTCACAAAGGGGTGACGGAACGGTTGAAAGCGTGGCGGGCTTACAAACCAAAACCCACCAGATTCTCAACCAAGAGGGAGCCCAATCATGACGCGCAAGAAGCTCATTGTGCCGCCAATCTCGATCGCATCGGTGTCGACATTTGTTTTCACCGCCGTCGCAATCGCCCAGAGCTTTGATCTCAATACTGCTGGCGGGCACACGGTGACGGCGACGCCTGTCACGGAATTCAACGAACCGTGGGCTATGACATTTCTGCCCGACGGCGACCTGCTCGTGACGGAGAAGCCTGGCAAGCTCCTCCTGGTAACCCAAGATGGCGAAAAGACCGAGGTCCGTGGCGTTCCGGAGGTCGATTATGGCGGCCAGGGTGGTCTGGGTGACGTCATTTTGCACCCGGACCATTCCGAGAATGATTTCGTCTATTTCTCTTATGCGGAAGCCGGCGAAGGCGACACACGCGGCGCAGCGGTCGCGCGGGCCAAACTCGTTCGAAACGGCGGCGGGCCCTCTCTGCAGGATATCGCGGTGATCTGGCGGCAACAGCCAAAGGTGAGCGGCCGCGGCCATTACAGCCATCGCCTCGCCTTCGCGCCCGACGGAAAGCTGTTCATCACCTCCGGCGAACGCCAGAAGAAAACGCCAGCGCAGGACATGGACCAAAATCTCGGCAAGATCATCCGCCTCAACGATGACGGTTCCGTCCCGCAAGACAATCCGTTCCAGGACCAGGGCGAGCTCGCGAAAACGTTCTGGAGCGTCGGCCATCGCAACCTGCTCGGAATCGCCTTCGATTCAAACGGGACGCTTTGGCAGCACGAAATGGGTCCGCGCGGCGGCGACGAGATCAACCTGATCGAGCCCGGTCGGAACTACGGCTGGCCCGTGGTGTCCAACGGCGACAATTACGACGGCAGCGACATCCCCGAACACGACACGCGTCCGGATTTTGCCGCTCCCGAGGTCTATTGGAACCCGGTGATCTCACCCTCCGGCCTGGTCATCTATTCGGGCGAGATGTTCCCCGAATGGCAAGGCTCTGGCTTCATCGGCGGGCTGTCGAGCCAGGCGCTGGCGCGGGTGACTTTCGAAAAACAGGACGATGGCGATCTCGCGACCGAGGCGGAGCGTTTCGCCATGGGCGCGCGCATCCGCGAGGTCGAGCAGGGACCAGACGGCGCCCTGTGGCTCTTGGAGGACAAGTCGGGGGGACGACTGCTCAAGCTGACACCGAAGACCTCAGACTGAAGACCTTACCCGCCCAAGACGAGATGCACGGCGAGCGTCAACCACAGCAGGCCGACGAGGATCAGCCCGGCCGCGAAGGCCGGGATACGCTGGTTCAGTTGATTGGAGCCGAGGTGTATGTAGGCATGGGCCAACCTGGACAGCGCGAAGAGCCATGCCAGCGAGACCGCGAGCCACCCGGCGCCGCCGGTGACGAATAGCGCCAGACAGACCACGTAGAACAGCACCGGAAGCTCGTATTGGTGGCTGAGATTGCGCGCCGCCGAGGCGCTTTTCTCCGGCTCGCGAACCGGCACCCTGAAATCCTCGACCCGCGCCGCACGTTCCTTCACCGCGGCCTTTCGACGGTTGAACAGGACCGGATAAACGGCAAAGATCAGCACCGCGTGAGCGATCATTGGCCAGAAGATTGCCGTGCTTTCGCTCATCGGGTGTGCCTCAGCTTCCCGCACCCGGATAGTTCGGGCTTTCGCGGGTAATGGTCACGTTGTGAGCGTGGCTTTCGCGAAAACCGGCGCTGGAAATGCGCACGAATTGCGCATCGCGCCGAAATGTCTCCAGATCGCGCGCGCCGACATAGCCCATCGCCGCGCGCAGGCCGCCGGCAAGCTGATGCAGGACGGCCGAAACCTGGCCCTTGTAGGCGACCTGGCCCTCGATGCCCTCCGGCACGAGTTTCAACGTGTCCTGCACTTCGGCCTGGAAGTAGCGATCGGCCGAGCCGCGTGCCATCGCGCTGACCGAACCCATGCCGCGATAGGCCTTGTAGGAGCGGCCCTGATGCAAATAGATCTCGCCGGGGCTCTCGTCGGTGCCGGCGAGCAGCGAGCCGACCATGGCGGCCGCCGCGCCGGCGGCCAAAGCCTTGGCAAGGTCGCCGGAGAACTTGATGCCGCCGTCGGCGATCACCGGGACACCCGCCTTGTCCGCCTCTTCCGCCGCGCCCATGATCGCCGAGAGCTGCGGCATGCCGACGCCCGCGACGATCCGCGTGGTGCAGATCGAGCCCGGTCCGATGCCGATCTTGACGCCGTCGGCGCCGGCGTCGATCAGCGCCTTCGTGCCGTCGGGCGTGGCGACGTTGCCGGCCAGGATCTGCACCTCGTTCGACAGTCGCTTCACCCGCGCCACCGCATCCAGAACCCGCTGCGAATGGCCGTGGGCGGTGTCGATCACCAGCAAGTCGATGCCGGCGTCGATCAGGCGCTCGGCCCGTTCGAAGCCGTCGTCGCCGACGCTGGTCGCGGCCGCCGCCAGCAGACGCCCCTGTGCGTCCTTCGAGGCGTTCGGGTTGAGCTGCGACTTCTCGATATCCTTGACGGTGATCAGACCGATGCAGTGATTGTCGCCATCGACGACGACGAGCTTCTCGATCCGGTGATGGTGGAGAATCCGTTTGGCTTCGTCCTGATCCACGGTCTCTCGAACAGTGACGAGTTTGTCCTTGGTCATCAATTCGTGGATCGGCTGACGCTCGTCGGAGGCGAAGCGCACGTCCCGATTGGTGAGAATGCCGACGAGCCGTCCCTGGGTCTGGCCGCCGGCGCCGCCGTTCTCAACGACCGGGATGCCGGAGATGTGGTGCTGCTCCATCAGCGCGCGGGCATCGCCCAGGGTCGCGTTCGGGCCGATCGTCACCGGATTGATCACCATGCCGCTCTCGAACTTCTTGACCTGGCGAACCGCCTCGGCCTGTTCGGTCGGTGTCAAATTGCGGTGGATCACGCCGATGCCGCCGGCCTGCGCCATGGCGATCGCCAGCCGCGCTTCGGTCACCGTGTCCATGGCAGCCGACAGGATCGGGATGTTCAACTTCAGCGTGCGGGTGATCGACGTACGAAGGTCGACCTGCCCCGGCATCACCTCCGAATGCCCGGGCTGCAGCAGCACGTCGTCGAAGGTCAGAGCGGTCGAACCGGTTGCGGTGTCGATGATGCGGGCCATGCCAGTCCTCGTGGGTGATGCGACCGCCGGACAGCGAGTCGGGCGGGAAAAGGATTGGCAAGGGCTGCTAGCACGGCGCCGCAAGCTTTGGAAGGACATGGGCTCGATCGCGATGTGTCTTTGTCGCTTGCCCTATGAGCTGACACACTGTTGTCTGCTCCAAACGACGATGTCGGACGGACGGTTCATGCTCAAACAACGCAAATCACGGGCAATTTTTCTGTCGGCGCTGGTCCTGACTGGCTTCACACTCGAAGCGCGAGCCGCCAGCTGCAAGTCCTATTCGACCTGCCGCGAAGCGGTCATTTCGTGGTGCGCCGGACAGCACCCGCGCGCCGACGGGGACAATGATGGCATTCCTTGCGAGAACGTCTGCCGGTCGCGCGCCGACGTCGTCGCCATCATGGCCGAAATCGGCTGCTCGCGTTGAAGGCAACTCTCCTGCCCTTTCCGCTTTCCCTATCCAAAGGCGAAGGGCCGGCGTCTGCCGGCGGGACGATCGACGGGTCGGGCGGGCTCAGACCTGCGGTCCGGTGGTATCGTCGTCACTTTCGGATGCCGCGGCCGGAAGGCGTTTGCCCTTGAAGCTCTTGGCCAACAGATAGAGCTCGACCGAGCCCTCGCGCGAGGCCGGCGGCTTGACGTGATGGACGCTGACGAAATGCTGCTTGAGCAGGTTGAGAAGATCGCGCTCGGTTCCGCCCTGGAACGTCTTGGCGAGAAAATGTCCGCCCGGTTTGAGCGTGCGAAGGGCGAAATCCGTCGCCACCTCGCACAGATGCATGGTGCGCAAATGGTCGGTCTGGCGGTGGCCGGTTGTCGGCGCCGCCAGATCGGACAAGACGATGTCGGGATCGCCGCCCAGCGTTTCGATCAAGCGGCCTGGTGCCGAATCGTCGAGAAAGTCCAATTCCAGGATCGTCGCGCCGGGGACCGGTTCGACCACCAGATAGTCGATGCCGACGACGCGGATGTCGTCGCCGCTCGATCCGGTGCGCTCGACCGCGACCTGGCACCAGCCGCCCGGCGCCGCGCCGAGATCGACGATCCTCAGGCCCGGCTTCAGCAGCTTATAGCGGTCGTCCATCTCGATCAGCTTGTAGGCCGCCCGCGAGCGATAGCCGTCGGCTTTCGCCCGGCGGACATACGGGTCGTTGAGCTGGCGCTCGAGCCAGCGCCGCGAGGACGCCTTCACCCCGCGCTTTTTCTTGACCTTGATCGTCAAGCTCCGATCGTCGCCGCGTCCGCTCATCCGCGCGTCTTTCTCATCGGTTCGTTCCGCCGCCACACACCGTCGGCGACCATCATTTCCGTCAACAACCCCTCCCTAAGGCCGCGATCGGCCACCCGCAACGTCGGGGCCGGCCAGACCCGGCGGATCGCCTGCAGGATCGCGCAGCCTGCCAGTACCAGATCGGCACGATCGCTGCCGATACAAGGATTGGCGACCCGTTCGTCGAAGCTCCATCCGGCGATCCTGGCGACCAGCTCGTCGGCCTCGCGGTCGGTCAACCACAGACCATCGACCTGGCGCCGGTCATAGCGTTCGAGATTGAGATGCACCCCGGCGAGCGTGGTGACCGTTCCCGACGTGCCGAGCAGATGAAACTGGTCGCCGCCGACGATCGAACCGAGCCGGTCGCGCTCGGGGAAGCGATGGATCATCTCCACCGTCTCGACCACCATCCGCTCGAACAGTTCCGGCGTGATGTCGCGGCCGCCGTGCCGTTCGGCAAGCGTCACGACCCCCACCGGCAGCGACGTCCAGGCGACGATGCGGCTTGCCAGGCGGCGGGTGTAGCCGCCGCGAAGATCGAGCAGCGCGATCTCGGACGAGCCGCCGCCGATATCGAACAGGACGGCGCCCTTGGCCGAGCGATCGATCAGCGAACCGCAGCCGGAAACGGCCAGCCGCGCCTCGGTCTCTCGGGTGACGATCTCGAGCTCAAGTCCGGTTTGCCGCGTCACCTGCTCGATGAATTCGGCCCCGTTCGCCGCCGAGCGGCAGGCTTCCGTGGCGATCAACCGCATGTTGCCGACATCGCGCGCGGCCAGCTTCTGGGCGCAGATGCCCAAGGCGGCGATCGCCCGGTCCATCGCGCCGCGCGACAGACTGCCGGTGCGGCTGAGGCCTTCGCCGAGCCGCACGATGCGCGAGAAGGCGTCGATCACCCGGAATTGGCCCGGTCGCGTCGGGATCGCGATGAGAAGACGGCAATTGTTGGTGCCTAGATCAAGCGCGGCGTAGGCGGGCGGGCGATGCGCGGCGGGCGCTGGACGCGCGGCACGGACAGGCGCAAGGGTCGGCGCGGACTTCCCGGCCGAAGGCTGGTTCGAATTCGCCTCGGCGCGAGCGGGTGCCGCCGGTGCAGCAGCGCCCTCAGCCCCGTCCGACGCAACGGCACCAGGCTTCGCAGCGCGGACCCTCGGACGGCGTCGGCGGGGTTTTCGCGTCCCGCGCGGTTCCGCCCGGTCAGCCGACCGGTCGTCGTCTTTCGCCGTCTTGGCCGCGGCGTCGGGGAGCGCCGCGTTCTTGGCAACCGCCTTGCGTCGCCGCCGGCGCTGCCGCTTGGTCAAGGACTGCCCGTCCTCGCCTGCCCTTTGCGGGGGCTGCGGCGATGACGGGCCGGGTTGGTAAATCCCGTTCAGGTCCGACGACGGATGGTTTCTCCCACCGATATCATGGTCACTCACACGGTCTCTCCGGCGCCGCCGTCCTGCCGGACGTCATGGCGCCTTTGTTGGCATATTCGCCGTCGAGTGTAACAACCCCTATGGACAGCACAAGGGCGGACACGGCCCATGGCCGGCTGGCGGCGGGTCTCGGCAGCGCGACCGCCGCAAGGGGGCGGGTCGGTCCGGAGCCATGGGGATCACGGAAAAATCGCGACAGAGGGTTCACAGTCGCGCCGCCTGCGTCTATATGAGCTTGCATCCGCGGCGCCGACAGGCGGCCGCTACGGTGGGGAATAGGTTAACGGTAGACCCACGGACTCTGACTCCGTTAGTCCTGGTTCGAATCCAGGTTCCCCAGCCAATTTTCTCCCAAGCTACTGTTTTCGCACCGCTTTGATCGGTCGATCGTCCGAGGGACTCCCAGCGGGTCCACCGGGCTGGTCCACTCCGGTCAGGGCAAACGCCATGGCGAGCGCCGCGAACCTTCGCCTCAAAGGCTCCCGATTCCACTTCCGCAGGAAGATTCCGTACAATCTGCGGGCGCGATTCGGTCGCTCCGAAATCGTGCGGTCGTTGCGGACAGGCGAGCGCCGGACGGCAGCCGCCCGGGCGCGTATGGTCTGGCTCCAGATGGAACGGGTATTCGAGACAGTGTTGCAGGAACCGACGCTCAGGCGAGAACAGATCGACAGGCTGCTTAAGAACGCCGCCGCTGACATCGCATGGGCGGACGAGATCCGCCTCGCGCGTCATGGAAGCATTTTCGATCACCACCGCTCGCCTTCACCCGATACCGACGCGCCGATCCTGGAGAGCGCGGCCCGAACCTGCCGCGACTGTCTGGCACGGAGCGACATCGCCGCCGTTCAACGGGCGGCACATGGTCATGCGGATCGGGTGGGGCTCGGCATCCGGCCCGGCCTTGTGGACGAGCGGCTGACCGGTCCTGCGCCGCTGAGCCTTCTCCGCAAGGATGCCGCTTGATGTCGACGATGAAGCCACCGCAGACCAGCGGCGCGGCGGCCCCTTTCGGACATCGTTCCCCCGGGGCGTTCGTCGCCGTGGTCGGGCCGAGCGGCGCCGGCAAGGATTCGCTGCTCGCGATCGCCGCCGCGCGGCTTGATCCGCAAAGCGGCTTCTTCTTTCCCCGCCGCGTCGTCACCCGCATCGCGCTTGTCGACGCGGAAGACCACGACAGCCTGAGCCCGGCGGCGTTCGCCGCGGCCGAGGCCGACGGCGCGTTCTGCCTGACATGGTCGGCGCACGGCCTCTCCTACGGCCTGCCGGCTGAGATTTCGAGCCGCTTGGAGGTCGGCGAGACCGTCGTCGCCAACGTCTCGCGGGCGGCTTTGCGAAACGCGGCGGAGCGATTTTCCCGCCTCCACATCATCGAGATCACCGCTCCACGTCACCTGCTCGTCGCGCGGATCGCCGCGCGGGGCCGGGAGTCGTCGGAGGAAATCGACCTGCGGCTGCGACGCCAGGCGACGCTCGACGTGCCGGAATGCGCCGAGGGGGTTCATCACATCGACAACGATCGCGCGATCGACGTCGCCGCCGCGGCCTTCCTCGCGATCCTGCGAAGGGTGCACGCCATCGCTCCGGATGAAAGCCCCGCTGGAAGTTTCGACTGAAACGCAGAACCACCGTCCAAGCTCGGGCACTTGCCGTTTGTCTTGAACCTTGCCTGCGTCGTTCAAGGAACCCGGAAACCGTCGGCCAGACGATCTTGCGGCTGCGCGAGGGGGGGCACGCCGCGCGACCTTGCCAGGCTTTTCCTGGATATCGCGGGGCCGGCCTGACTTGCGGCTCGATTTACCCCGAAAGCGGGCAAACCGAAACCCTCGACGGAGACGGACAAGTGCGGGCCCACCCGCCGCAGCCCGGTCTTCGATCTCACGCGGGCGGTTTTACCAACCATTCATGCGCCGGCTCGTTGTGGAACTTCCACGTCCGCTTCGGCCCGGCCATGACGTTGAGATAGTACAGATCGTAGCCATGCGTCGCCGCACAAGGATGATAGCCCTTCGGCACCAGCGTGACGTCGCCGTCCTCCACCACCATCGCCTCGTCGAGTTCGCGCGTGCCGTCGTCTCGCGCATCCGTATAGACGCGCTGGAAGGCGAAGCCCTGCGGCGGATTGAGCCGGTGGTAGTAGGTCTCTTCGAGAGAGGATTCGGCCGGCAGATTGTCGGTGTCGTGCTTGTGCGGCGGATAGGACGAGCTGTGCCCGCCCGGCGTGATCACCTCGACGACCAGCAGCGAATCCGCGCCCGGGTCCGTCTCGGGCAGGATGTTGGTGACGTGGCGGACATTGGTGCCCTGCCCGCGGGTTTCCTGGCCTAGCGAATCCGGCGCGATCAGCCGCGGCGGATGCACGCCGGGGTTTCCCGGCGCCGAGCAGACGGCCAGTTCGACGGCGGTCTCGGCCGTCACCTGCCAGCGGTCGCCCGCCGGGACATAGACCGACCAGGGCTTGTCCTCGAACGGGCTCATCCGCTCGCCGATCAGGCCGAAATTCTCGCCATCGCTCACGATGGAGGCACGGCCCGAAACGAGGACCAGGCAGACCTCGCGGTCGCCGGTACGCTCGGCGACGCTGGCGCCGGGGGCTAGCCGATACAGCTCGAAACCGACATAGCTCCAGCCCGCACTCTCGGGCGTGATGTGGATGACGCGGTCGTGGTCGCGTTTCGGTCTAACGCGCAGATGGGACATCAGGGTCAGTTCCTCTCGCTGGTCTCGGTGTCGTTCGCGGGCCTTCCGTCTCCGGGCGCACGCGCCTTGGCGCCGGCCGCGTCCGGATCGTAGGCGAGGAAGAAGCTCCAGATCGCCCAGACGGCCGCAGCGCTGGTCATGATGCCCCAGAAGGGCTCGTCATTTGCCCATTCCAGCGCGGTCCATACGACAAGCACGCCGGTCAGGCACACGCGAATCCAGAGCGGCCGGTAGAACGGATGTTCGGCCTCGCGTCTGTGCATCTCGTCGCTCCTTCGTCGCCGGTCCTCACCGTACCCGGCAGGGTGTAGACAGCTTCGCGCACCGCGTCGAGAAACCAAGCGCCGTGATCTCAGGTCTCGACCATCAGGTGGAAGCGTCGCGCCATGTCGGCGACGGCCGCTTTCTGCTGGTCATGCGTCATCTTGGTCAAGGCTCCTTTCCGCGGAAACCAAATATCAATTTCGATTTCATCCCGGTATGGAGTGGGCGTTCTCAATCTAGCGCTGAAAACGACGCGCGGTGATCATTGTCGGGGAGAGACAAGCATGCTGAGCTTCGGCCTTCTGGGATGCGGCCGCATCGGCCAGATCCACGGGCGCAATATCGTCGCGCACCCGCACGCGCGGCTCATTGCGGTGGCCGACGCGCTGCCGCAGTCGGCCGAGAGCTTTGCGGCCGCGACCGGCTGCGAGGCCCGCCCGACGGACGCGATCCTGACGGCCGACGACATCGACGCGGTGATCATCGGCACCCCGACGGACACCCATGCCGAATTGATCGAGACGGCGGCCGCCGCCGGCAAGGCGGTGTTCTGCGAAAAGCCGGTCGACCTCAACTCGCAACGCATTCGCGACACGCTGGCGCGAATCGGCGATGCGCCGCTGATGATCGGCTTCAATCGCCGCTTCGACACGCATTTCGGTTCGTTGAAGGCGCGGATCGACAAGGGCGACATTGGCGACGTCGAACTCGTCACGATCCTGTCGCGCGATCCCGGCCCGCCGCCGGTTTCCTACATCAAATCGTCGGGCGGCCTCTTCCGCGACATGATGATCCACGACTTCGACATGGCCCGCTTCCTGCTCGGCGAGGAAATCACCGAAGTCCACGCCGTCGGGTCCTGCCTCGTCGACAGCGCCATCGGCGAGGCTGGCGACATCGACACGGCCGCCGTGCTGCTCAAGACGGCCACTGGAAAGATCGCGCAGATCTCCAATTCGCGGCGCTCCACCTATGGTTACGATCAGCGCATCGAAGTGCATGGCTCGAAGGGCTTGTTGAAAGCCGAGAACGTTCCCCAGACGACGGTCGTCCTGGCCAATCAGGCCGGGGTCGCGGCCGACCCCGTCCAGAATTTCTTCCTGGAACGCTATGCCGATGCCTATCGCCGCGAACTGGCCTATTTCATCGACGCCGTCACCAGCGGGGCCCGGCTTTCGCCCTCCGGTATGGATGGGCTGAAGGCGGGGCTGCTGGCCGACGCCGCGACCGAAAGTCACGAAAGCGGCGGTGCGGTGAAACTCGACGCAATCAAACTGTAACGTTCCGCGGCATCACGCTGCGTCTCACTCATCGGCATGCATCGGCGCCAAGATGCGAGCAAGCGCACCCGCGAGCCGAAAGCGTGAAACAACGGGTCGAGACAAACAAGCGTCAGCGAAAAAATGGGGAGCAAGGTCCGCAATGATTGCGGACTGGTGCTGCCGGACAGGATTGAACTGTCGACCTCTCCCTTACCAAGGGAGTGCTCTACCACTGAGCTACGGCAGCGTTGGGCGCTATCTCTCCGATTTCGGTTGACACGTCAACAGATGGTTGCGGGAAAAGCGGTGTTGGCCGGCTCATGCGACAAAGCCGCTCGCGACTGTGGTCGGGCTATCGGGCGTCATCATATTTTTCCCGGCGCCACCGCCGAAACGCTGGACAGTGTCCTGGAGCTTTTCTATAAGGCGCGAGCTTTCGTCGGCTTGACGTTCCGCATTCGGAGCGTTTCGGCGAAACGGCGCCCAGGTAGCTCAGTTGGTAGAGCATGCGACTGAAAATCGCAGTGTCGGCGGTTCGATTCCGTCCCTGGGCACCAGCCACTTAACGAACGTCCGGAGTGCGTCGCAGCGCGGCGAATGAGTTATCGCTGCTGGCATGGCCCGAACCACGCCGGTTTGACGACGCTTATCTTGGATCGCACTCCATCGACAGCTTGGGGCATCCGGCGACGTTCTCGCGACGACGCGCGTTACCGCGAGGCAGGACCGAGCCCGTTCCGGCCAGCCTCAAACGACAATTCGAGAGCGGGCCGGCTTATCGTGCGAGCCCGGGTCGGAGATCAGGCTGCTCACGTCGTTTAGAGCCGGCGGCCGCCAGCACTCAGAACCACACGGCCGCCTTCGGCGCCTGCGGAACCTCGCCCATCGCCGCGTAGTTCAAGGCCGACTCCACCGCCTCCAGCAGCTGCTCCGTCGTGAAGGGCTTCGGTAGGAGACCGAGGGCGGCGTCTCTCCCAGCCTGTGCGACAGCGGCCTGTCCGGTGATGTAGAGGCTGGGCACCTGATAATCGTCGCGCAGTCGACGGGCCAGTTCAACACCGTCGTCGCCGCCCTCCAGATCGATATCGACCAGAGCGAGCGAGATCGTCGAGGACCGCGCGATCTCCAGCGACGGGCCGCTCCGCATGGTCGGCCCCAACACCTCGTAGCCGGCGTCCCTCAGATCGTCTTCGATGACCATGGCCACGATCAGATTGTCCTCGACAATCAGCACGGAGTGAATTGCGGACATCTATCGATCCAATACGTTGCGGGCCGGGACCCGGACCCGCACCTGAAGACCGGCGGGTGTAAAATCCAGATTTGCCTCGCCGTCCAGACTGTGCGCCGCCGAACGGATGAAACGGGTGCCGTAGCCGGTCCGCGTCGGCGGTTTGACGCTCGGTCCGCCGCTCTCCGACCATTCCAGCACGAAGTTGTCGCCTCCCAGCCCCCGCTCGACCGCCCAGTGGACCCCGACCGTACCGTCGCTCGACGACAGCGCCCCGTATTTGGCCGCATTGGTCGCCAGCTCATATAGGCTCAGGGCGATCTTCTGGGCAGGCTCGGACAGTAGCCGCTGATTCGGGCCGGTCGCAACGACGCGCACCTCCTCCGTATTGAATGGCCTCAAGATGGCTTCCACCAATTCGGTCAACCCCACCGATCCGTAGTCGACATTGAACAAGACCGAATGGACGTTGCTAAGGGCGTTCAGTCGACCGGCGAACTCTAGAGAGAACTCCGCAAGATCGGCGGAGTTCCGGCGTGTCAGCGAAAAGAGGGCGTTGACGCTGGCGAGGATGTTCTTGACCCGATGGTTGAGCTCGTGCCGCAGCTCCTCCTGGTTGGCGATGTAACGCGCCAGGGCGAACTGGCGGATGCGGGCGCGCATAGCCGTATCGACCGAGGTGGTCATCTCGGTGGGATGAACCGGGCGCTGCTTGATGATCAGCTTCGAGCGAGGCATGAGTTCAAGAAGCCGGCCGGCGGCATTGTTGAGATGGAGTGCCGCGTCCAAGAGCACGATGATCGGCAGCTCCGACCAGTCGTCCTGCTGCGCCAGCATCTGGCTGACGAGATGAAGCGACTTCTCGGTCAATCCTTCCTGGCTGACGATCAGAACCCCGACCTCGCGGGCGAGGCCGGCTTGAAATTGCGCCAGATCGTCGGCGACGATCGCCGTGAAACCGGCGTCCGTCAGAACCTTATGGAGCGTGTCGCCATCGGTCCCATAAGGTGCGTAGATCAGGACGGGCAGCTCGGCAACAGACGGTATTCGGTCGAAATCCGCAGTCATTGCGTCGGCATCGGGGACGGACTGCCCGGCGGCGGCTGAACGAACTCCCTGATGCTTATGCCGTCGACGTCGATCTGCAATTGCCGGACATCGAGATCGTGCGGACCGTGGCGCTTCTTGACCACGGTGATCGTGCGGCGAACCACCGCCGGCCATTCGTACATGCGCAGGAACACCACCGTATCACCGAGAAAGCTGACATCGACGGCGGTATCCATATTGTGACCGAGCAGGCCGTGCTGGGCGACGATGAGGATGGTCAGAACACCGCGTCGCGAAAGATATTTCAGCAGCGTCTGGATCTGCATGATCGCTTCCTGCGGGTTCGGCAGCGCGGCGAGGTAACCGGTGAAGCTGTCGATCACCACCACGCCGGCGTTGTTGCCGTCCGCCGATTGCTGGGCGATCTGCGAGAATTCGCCCTGCGAAATCGCGCCGGGATTGAAGTCCCAGAGCTCAAGCTTTCCGTCGTCGCGATATTTGCGCAGATGCAGACCAAGCCCTTCGGAGCGCCGAAAAAACGTCTCGACCCGTTCCTCAAACAAAAACAGCGTGACCGATTCCCCGCGCTCCAGGGCCGCATAAGCGTAAAGCGAAGCAAGGGTCGACTTGCCGGTGCCCGACTGACCGACCATGAGCGTCGTGGTGCCCGGCTCCATGCCGCCCCCGAGCATCTCGTCGAGCGCTTCGACGCCTGACTTGATCAGGTCCTCGCGGCTGGTCTCCGGTGTGAGTTCCGGCACGATCCGCGGAAATACCCGGACGCCCCCGCCCGTCTGGATCGCCATGTCGTGATAACCGTCGAAGAAACTCACGCCGCGCATCTTGCGAATATCGATCCGGCGGCGCGCCTGACCGTATTCGGGCAGGTACTTTTCTAGGTGGAACAGGCCATGCGCCAGGCTCTCGACGACGGCATCGCCGCCGGCGTCCGGCGTCAGATCGATGAACAGGGTCGCGATTCCCTGTTTGCCCACCATCCGCTTGAACGACAGGATTTCCTCGTGAAACTTCTGATTGTCACGGCTGAGCTGGCGAATTTCGACAAGCGAGTCATAGACGATGCGTCGCGGCTTGACCCTGTCGATCGCCGCGTCGACGGCCTCACGGGTCCGATCGAGACGCACATCCGAAGCGTAGAAGATCGTCTGATCGTCCTGCGTTTCCTCACGACGCGCGGCGTGCAGCTCCTCGATTTCGACGCCGTCGAGCGACCACCCGTGCGATGCCGCGATCTGCTGCAGCTCGGCTTTGCTCTGTGACAGCGACACATACAGGACCGGCTCCCCGGCTGCTGCGCCGGCGATAAGGAATTGCAGCGCGAAGGTGGTCTTGCCGGTGCCGGGTTTGCCCTGGAGCAGATAGAGGTGACGGCCGGGAAGACCGCCACCGAGCACCGTGTCGAGCCCATCTATACCGCTAGAAAATTTGCCATTGTTTTTGGCCGGTTGCTTCGTGGCCGGCTTTTTTTTCGTTGGCATCGCGATTCGGCTTCCAATGGGTCGGGAATGCGAACCATTTCGGCAGATCGGCGGCGTGTCAAGCCGACGCGGCATCGCCCGAGATGGACTGCGTCGCCCTGGCTTTGGCGGGCTGGGCGGCCCGAAAAATCGTCGTGACGCATCGGCAGCCGGTCGATTGGCCGGCTATAGAAATGTCCCTGCGTTCTCACCCCGTCACCGTTGCGGCGGATCGTCGCTTCGGCACCATCGGCCGCATGCCACAGCCGGGCGCCGTCGCGGCTGAAACAAACCAACAATCCCAATGCCAAAAAGGGCGGTCCGGTCAAACCGGGCCGCCCTCGCTCATGCGAAGTGGATGGAGGCGATGGGCCGCCGAATGACGCAAGGCTACGTCTCAATATGAATTGCGCTATTTTTGCGCGACTTTTCGCTGATCCGGCCGTGCTCCGACCGGGATCATGATGTGGGCGTATGGAGTGCCCGACCACATCACGTAAGGGCCGTCGGTCGCCATGGTGACCGGCAACCCTTCGAGGTCGGCCGGGTCAGGCGAGATCACCATGATATGCGGCCCCTCGACGACCCACTCGTTATCCGAAGTGGGCGTGCGCGCGGCCGGGTCGATGTTGCTTGCGCCGCCCTGCGGGCTGTCGCCGGCCAGCATATAGGCAATGCCGACCGACCTGGCGGTGAAAGGCTTCTTGTCCATCCAGGCGTCCATCCAGGTCAGCCATTCGGCGTCCATGCACATTGGGCCGGCAATGCCGGTGGGCGCCGGAAAGCAGGTGTAACCGCCGCTGCCCTGGCGCAGGACCTTCCCAGCCAGATCCGAGACCGTGGCGGTCTCCGAAATGCCCGGCGGCGCCGCGCGCAGCGCATCGGCGATCATGTCTTCCTGGCTCTGATCTGCGGCGCTGACCGGCGCGGACGCAACAGCCACGAGCATTGCGGCACCGACACCGCACGCGGTGGCTTTGAACCGGATGACTTCATTAGGACCGAATGACGGGATCGAAAACATGACGGAGTCCTCCTGGGCATTGATTGGATCGAGCACCGCGGATGGTGCGGTCGATCCTTTCGGCGATCGGCGCCGGGCCGTTTGTCGGAATGTGCGAAAAATCTCGCCCCGGCCGCGACCGAACGCGGCGACGGGGGACGTCCTTTGATGCGAGGGTGGCGGGCAATCAGGCTTGCAGGGCCTTGACGTCCTCGGTGGTCAGCGCCTTGCCGCCGATGCCCCATTCGCCGCTGGCGAGTTCCTGGACCCGGACCCAAGTGACGCCGCGCATGGCCTCGCCTTCGATCTTGACCATGGTGTCGGTGACCTTCTCGATCATTTCCTTCTTCTGCGCCGCCGAGAAGACGCCTTCGATCAGTTGAATGTCGACGAGTGGCATGATCTTGCTCCCTTGGATTGAACCTGCCGGTCGCCAGATATGTCGGGCGCCGGCAATAACGGCGTAGCGCATTCCCTGGCGTGATACTGGGAGGCCAAAGGGAGAGATCGGGGAGATATGCTAGGCTCGCCAGCGGAGCATGCGCTCTACGGCGGTCGGACGATGCTTTACGTTTTCGAATCCTTCGAACTGGACGCCAGTCAGGTCGAGTTGCGGCACAACGGCACGGTCGTCCCGGTCGAGCCTCAGGTCTTCGCGCTGCTTGTGCTTCTCGTCGAAAACCGGGAGCGCATGATTTCCAAGGACGAGATCGTCGAAAAGATCTGGGACGGACGCATCGTCTCCGATTCGGCCATTACCAGCCGCATCAAATCCGCCCGCCGCGCGCTTGGCGACGATGGCAAGGCGCAGTGTTTTATCCGTACCGTGCATGGCCAGGGTCTGCGTTTCGTCGCCGAGGTCAAGACCGTCGCGTCGCAAGGCTCGCGGCCACCGGTCTCGCCGTGCCGGAACGAATGGCCGATCAAGGTCGCGGACGACGCCCGCCCGTCGGTCGCGGTTCTGCCCTTCCGGCTGCTCGGTATCGCCGGATCGCATGGCGCCATCGCCGATGCCCTGCCCCACGATCTGATCGCCGCCCTGTCGCGGCTGCGCTGGCTGTTCGTCATCGCGCGGGGTTCGTCCTTCCGCTTCCGGTCGCCCGACCCCGACGTCGGCGAGATCGGCGAAATTCTCGACGTCCGCTATTGCCTATCGGGCATTGTCGAGATTTTCGGGAACGCAACGACCGTCGTCGTCGAGCTGGCTGACACGCGCACGGGCGGCGTCGTCTGGGGCGACCGCTACGCCGCCAGGCTCGACGACATTCACGAGATCCGCTCCCAGATCGTCGCGAACATCATCGCCGCCCTGGAAATTCAGATCCCGCTCAACGAGGCCAATCTCGCCCGTCTTGGGGCGCCGGAAAATCTGGACGCGTGGTCCGCCTACCACCTTGGTCTTCAGCATCTTTATCGGTTCAACAAGAAGGACAACGCGATCGCCGCGGGCCTGTTCGAAAGCGCCATCGCCAAGGAACCGCGCTTCGCGCGCGCCCATGCCGGCCTTTCATCAACCGCGTTCCAGAACGCCTTTCTGCGCTACACCGACGACCCGCCGGGGGCCGTCGAGGCGGCGCGCCGCTCCGCCGAGCGCAGCGTCGAACTCGACCCGATCGACCCCTTCGCCAATTTCACCATGGGCCGGGCCTTCTGGCTGACCGGCGACATCGACGGCAGCCTGTCCTGGTTGGACCGGTCCACCGCGCTCAGTCCCAATTACGCGCAAGGCTTCTATGCCCGCGCCTGGGCGGACACGATTTGCGAACGCGACATGAAAGGCACCGAGAATGCCCGGATCGCGCTGTCGCTCAGCCCGCTCGATCCGTTTCGCTATGCCATGCTGGGGACGCGGGCCTTCGCCTGCCTGATCCGCGGTGATACCGCCGAGGCCGTGGACTGGGCGGACCGCGCGGCGCGGTCGCCGGGCGCCCACGTATTGATCGCCATGATCGCAGTCGTCGCCCATGCCTTGAACGGCGACGAGCGCCGCGCGGCGCACTGGGCCGCCGATGTGCGCGGCCGCCGCAACGACATTTCGCAAGCCCATTTCTTCAGTTCGTTTCCGTTCGGGGATGGCCCGCTCCGGCGCCGGATCTCGAAAACCCTCGTGGATCAAGGCTTCTCTTAAGACCCAAGGCGGCAATTTGAGCGGTGCGTGTCCCGGACGCTCTCAGCCCTTACGGGTCGGTTTGGAAAAGCGCATTTCCGGCGCGGCCAGTCGTTCCGCCGGCCCGAGCCACGCATAAGCCAGCAGACATGGGTCGAGACCGCCGACGGTGATCCGGTGTTCTTGGCCGGACCGATTCAGGATCAGAGATCCGGGCGCATAGACGGCCACGTCGTTCTCCGACCAGGCGCCCGAGACCGACACATAGCTCTCCTCGATCTCGTGATGGCTGTGCTGGGGATAGGTCGTGTTCGGCGCGAACAGGACGAGGCCGATGATGAGGGTATCCGCGTGGACCGGGCCCTGCGGCCCCAGCAACTCGCAATAGGCATATTGGCGCGCGAGATGCTGCGGTATGCGCGAATAGCCGTGTTCCCAGGTGATCTGTCCGCTGACCCGGTCGACGGCGCGGGCCAGAGCCGACAGCGGGCCGGTCGCGGCCATGTCGATGGCGCGTCCGAAATGCGCCACCACCGGCAGGGTATGCGGCTTGCGCGGCCTGATGTCCGGATTGTTGTCGATGATCCGGCTCAACGCCTCGCGAACCCGCCTGCGATGACTGCGGATGATGGCACTGCCGCCCGCCGAACCGCGCCGATAGACGTGATCGAACTCACGCAGGAGGTACAGCCAGTCGGGATTTGCACTGAGCGCCATCGCCTACACCCGCTCCAGCGCGATCGCGATGCCCTGGCCAACACCGATGCACATGGTCGCCAACGCGCGGCGACCGCCTTTTTCGGCAAGCTCCAGCGCCGCCGTGCCAGTAATACGCGCGCCGGAGGCGCCGAGCGGATGGCCGATGGCGATCGCCCCGCCATTCGGATTCACATGCGGTGCGTCCTCGGCGATGCCGAGTTCGCGCAAGACGGCAATGCCCTGGCTGGCAAAGGCCTCGTTGAGTTCGATCACGTCGAAATCCGAGGGTTTCAGGCCGAGCCGCTCGCACAGCTTCCTCGACGCCGGCGCCGGGCCGACGCCCATGATCCGGGGCGCCACCCCGGCCGTCGCGCCGCCGAGAATGCGGGCGATCGGCGTCAGGCCATATTTGCGTGCCGCCGCCTCGGACGCGACGATCAGTGCCGCCGCGCCGTCATTGACGCCCGACGCGTTGCCGGCCGTCACCGAGCCGCCCTCCTTGCGGAACGGCGTCGGCAGCTTGGCGAGCTTATCCAGCGTGGTGTCGGCGCGCGGATGCTCGTCGGTGTCGACGACGACCGGATCGCCGCGTCGCTGGGAAATGCTCACCGGGATGATCTCCTTCGCCAGCCGGCCCAAGGCCTGCGCCGCGGCGGCTTTTTGCTGGGAGCGAGCCGCGAAGGCGTCCTGGTCGGCGCGGCTCACCGAAAATTCCGCCGCGACGTTCTCGCCGGTTTCGGGCATCGAATCGACGCCGTATTGTGCCTTCATCAGGGGATTGACGAAGCGCCAGCCAATCGTGGTGTCGTGGATCGCCGCATTGCGCGAAAACGCCGTTTCCGCCTTCGGCATGACGAAAGGCGCCCGCGACATGGATTCGACGCCGCCGGCGATCGCGATCTCCATCTCACCGGCGCGGATCGCCCGCGCCGCCGTCACCACCGCGTCCATGCCCGAGCCGCAGAGCCGGTTGAGCGTCACGCCCGGAACGCTGGTCGGCAGGCCCGCCAGAAGCAGCGCCATGCGGGCGACGTTGCGGTTGTCCTCGCCGGCCTGGTTGGCGCAGCCGTAGAACACCTCGTCCAGCGCCTCCCAGTCGACGTCGCCGTTGCGCTCCATCAGCGCTTTGATCGGCACCGCGCCGAGATCATCGGCCCGCACCGACGCCAGCGCCCCGGCAAAACGGCCGAACGGGGTGCGGATGTAGTCGCAGATGAAGGCGTCGGTCATGGCAGATCTCCGTTGGGCCGAACGGTTATGCCGCGCGCGGCGCCGAAAGCAAATGCCGTCTCGCGATCGTTTGCCGGGAAGCGGCGGGGCCGAGTGTGTTGGAAATCTCAGCTGGCGGCGATACGCCGCCGGCCGGCTTCGGGTGCTTCGGCCGGAGCCTCGGGATCGCGCCCCGCGACCGCCGCAGCAGCCTTGGCGAGACGCCGCATCCGCCGGCCCGCCGCCTTCGCGTCTTCCGCCAAAAGCCGACGCGCGCCATCGAGCCCCGCCTGCCGCAGTTCGCTCTGGCGCCGATCCATCAGCGCCATCACCACCGACAGATCCGATGCCGACCCGAAGTCCGCGGGCGCCTCGGCCGCCTCCGCGCGGAACACCGCGTAATCATGGTCGAGGCCGAGATCGTCGGCGATCGCCTTGGCGGCATCGCGCAGTGGCGCCAGGGCTTCCGGCCAGACCGGGGCGAGCAGCCGCAGATGCATCCAGTGATATTTCACCCGCTTGCGCAGCTCGTGCAGGGACTCCGCGTCACGCCGCTTCTCGGCCCGTTTGAGCGCCTGTCGTGCCCGCTGATAGGTCCGCTGAAATCCCTTCGCGACGGTTTTCGCCGGATCGGAGTCTGGCGTCACGAAGCCGTCGAGCCGATGCCGCGCCTCGCCAAGCCTTCGCTGCGTCGTCTCGGCCAGCGGCGCGAGGTCGGCTTCGTTGACGGCGACGGCGTCGCGCCGCTCGGTCAGCGTTCCACGGATCGCCGCGAAGGCCTTGGTTTCGACCTCGTCGGCGAAGCGCTCCTCCAGGGCATCCAGGGCCTCGATCTGCGCGATCTTGTCACGCGTCTTCGACAGCGCTTTCGCCGTGTCGCGGAAGCGGGTGTTCTCCTCGCGAAAGAATGCCGAGTCGGCATCGCGGACGAGGCGCAGCAGGCCGCGCAGCTTCTTCAGCCGCTTGCGCGTGGCATGAATGGCCGCGTGCCGGTCGCCGCCCCCTTCGCCGAGGGCGTGCTCGGCCTTGCGAAGCTGTTCTCCGGCGAGGCGGCGGACCTCGGCGTCGAGCGCCTGTCCCGGATCGATCCTGAATGCCATGCGCTGTTCCCTCCCCCTCGCGCCGTCGCCGCCGTTCAAGCCTCGTCCGGCCGGCCGTCGATGGCAAGCCGGGCATTGGTGAAACGCGCCTCGCCCGTCACCTCGCGGCCGAGATACGCCGGCAGCGTCGGCGCGTCGCTTGCGTCCCGAAGCTCGATCTCGGCCATCACCAGCCCGGCGAGCGCGCCGTCAAAAACGTCGATCTCGACCCGGAACGCGCCGAGCGGCACGATGTGGCGGGTCTTTTCAACGACGATTCCCACCCGGCTCACCCGCAGCGCCTCGGCATCGGCGAGTGGAATGTCGTATTCGAACTCGCCGCGATCGATGCCGCTGCCGGTCTTGATCGTCAGTCGCGCGCTTGCCCCATCCCAAATGCGCACCCGCACCGAGGCATTCTCGCGCACGAACAGATAGAACTGCTCGAGACGATGCGTCTCGCTGACCTGGCTGCGCCAGTCCTCGCCGGTCACCCGGAATTTGCGTTCGATCTCGCGTCCCATTGTTGCCAAGACGCCTGCGATGCCCGTCGGGTTCCGCCGCCGCCCGGCCCCATCGTAGCCGCGGCGCGAAACGGTGCTTCCAAGAACCGTTACAAGTCTCTATATCGCCGCCCATGAGCACCATGCCCGCGAACACGCCCCTCGACCACATCCGCAACTTCTCGATCGTCGCCCATATCGACCACGGGAAGTCGACGCTAGCCGACCGCCTGATCCAGTCGACCGGCGGGCTGGAGCTGCGCGACATGAAGGCGCAGGTGCTCGATTCGATGGATATCGAGCGCGAGCGCGGCATCACCATCAAGGCCCAGACCGTGCGCCTGCACTATACGGCCAAGAACGGCGAGACCTACGTCCTCAACCTCATCGACACGCCCGGCCATGTCGATTTCGCCTATGAGGTGTCGCGCTCGCTGTCGGCCTGCGAGGGGGCGCTTCTCGTCGTCGACGCGGCGCAGGGCGTCGAGGCGCAGACCCTCGCCAACGTCTATCTCGCTCTCGACAACGACCTCGAGATCGTCCCGGTCCTCAACAAGATCGACCTGCCCGCCGCCGAGCCCGACAAGGTCAAGGAGCAGATCGAGGAGGTGATCGGCCTCGACGCATCCGAGGCGGTGATGATTTCGGCGAAATCCGGCCTCGGCATCGAAGACGTACTGGAGGCGATCGTCCACCGCCTGCCCCCGCCGAAGGAGGGCGACCGCGCCGCGCCGTTGAAGGCGATGCTGGTCGACAGCTGGTACGATTCCTATCTCGGCGTCGTCGTCTTGGTGCGCGTCATCGACGGCGAGCTGAAGAAGGGCCAGGTGATCCGCATGATGGGCACGGACGCCAAATACCCGGTCGACCGGGTCGGCGTGTTCACCCCCAAGATGGTGCAGGTCGAGGCGCTCGGCCCCGGCGAGCTCGGCTTCATCACCGCCTCGATCAAGGAAGTCGCCGACACCCGCGTCGGCGATACCATCACCGAGGACAAGCGCCGCACCACGACGATGCTGCCCGGCTTCAAGCCGGCCCAGCCGGTGGTGTTCTGCGGGTTGTTCCCGGTCGATGCCGCCGATTTCGACGATCTGCGCGCGGCGATGGGAAGGCTGCGGCTCAACGACGCCAGCTTCTCCTTCGAGATGGAATCCTCGGCCGCGCTCGGTTTCGGTTTTCGCTGCGGCTTCCTCGGCCTGCTCCATCTGGAGATCGTCCAGGAGCGGCTGTCCCGCGAGTTCGACCTCGACCTGATCGCGACGGCCCCGAGCGTCGTCTACAAGATCCACCTCACCGACGGCTCCGACATCGAATTGCACAACCCGGCCGACATGCCGGACGTGGTCAAGATCGACCATATCCAGGAGCCCTGGATCAAGGCGACGATCCTCACGCCGGACGAATATCTCGGCAACATATTGACGCTCTGCCAAGAGCGGCGCGGCATCCAGGTCGACCTCTCCTATGTCGGCAAGCGCGCGCTGGTCGCCTACGAACTACCGCTCAACGAGGTGGTGTTCGACTTCTACGACCGGCTGAAGTCGATCTCCAAGGGCTATGCCAGTTTCGACTACCAGATGACCGATTATCGCGAGGGCGACCTCGTCAAGATGGGCATCCTGGTCAATGCCGAGCCGGTCGACGCCCTGTCGATGCTGGTCCACCGCAATCAGGCCGAGCGCCGTGGCCGGGCCATGTGCGAGAAGCTGAAGGAGCTGATCCCCAACCACCTCTTCAAGATCCCGATCCAGGCGGCGATCGGCGGCAAGGTGATCGCCCGCGAGACCATCTCGGCGCTCAGAAAGGACGTCACCGCCAAATGCTACGGCGGCGACGCCACCAGAAAGCGCAAGCTCCTCGACAAGCAGAAGGAGGGCAAGAAGCGCATGCGCCAGTTCGGCAAGGTCGACATCCCGCAGGAAGCGTTTATTGCGGCCCTGAAGATGGATAGCTGAGGGGGATGACGCAGGACGGAAGGCGGATCTGAACACCGATGAAGCCGGTCTGCTTCACCCTCCACGCTCAGGCCAAGCTCGCGGAAAGAGGTATCCCACCCGAATGGGTCGAGGATGTCGTTCGGTACCCGGATTGGACTGACGCGGAGCCCCACGATCGCGACGCCGAACGTCGGTTTGGTCCTGTTCCAGCGTTTGGTGGCCGTATCCTGCGCGTGGTATGTGTCGAGACGGACGACCATATCCGTATTGTCACCGCCACCTTCGACAGGGGAGCGAAGCGCCCATGATCGACATGACCTACGACCCGGAGGCCGACGCCGTCTATTTTCGCGTCGGACGCGGTAAGATCGTCGAAAGCGCGGAAGCCGGCCCGTTCATCTACGACGTCGATGCGGACGGGCGCGTCCTCGGCATCGAGGTCCTATCCGCGAGCAAGGTCCTGGCACCCGGCGACTGGCAGAAGGCCCGGCTTCCCGGCCGGCGGGAGGTCGACGCGGCGGAATAGTCGGGTTCCCACGCCGCCAGCAGGCGCTCCAATTCTCGCGCGAACGCTACACGACATTGCGCACATCCTCCGGCAAACCGAAGGACATCTGCGGCACGAACTTCATTCGAAGATCCGGCAGCGCACGGGATCCATGGGACAAGCGGGGTTTGCGTTTCGGAGGGTTCGCCTCCCCGGGGTCCCGTCGTTCGTGAGGGCGGCAACCAGGCCCCCGCCAGCGACGAGGCGAATGCCCAGGAGCTTAAGGGCGGGAACGGAATATTCTATGATCCGGCCTATCCGGGCGCGGAAACGCGCAGCTATGCCTTCATCTCGCCCGCCGCTTCGGCTAAGCACCGCGGCTCCACATTCTCCCCGTCCCTTTTCCTATCCGGACGTCCTCGCCCGCCCGGCGCGTTCCGCCTGTTTCCAGAGCCTCTGCATGACCCCGTTGTTTCCCGGCCTCGATTTCGGCACCACCAACTCCACCCTGGCGCTCGCCGCCCCCGGCGCGGCGCCGCGGCTGGTGCCGCTCGAGGGCGCCCATCTGACCATTCCCTCGGCGCTGTTCTTCAGTCTCGAGGACGGCGAGACCTATGTCGGGCGCGCCGCGGTGTTCGAATATCGCGACGGCGCCGAGGGCCGCTTCATGAGGGCGCTGAAGTCGATCCTCGGCACCTCGCTGATGGCCGAGACGACGCCCATCGGCCGCAGGCGCATGAGCTTCGAGGAATTGATCGGCCGGTTCCTCAAGCATCTGCGCGAGCGGCTGGAAGAGGCCGTCGGCGCCGATCCGGCCGTTGCGGGCGCCGCCTTCGATTCGATCGTGCTCGGCCGCCCGGTGCGCTTCGTCGACGAGGACGACGCGGCCGATCGCGCCGCCCAAGGTCAGCTGGAGGCCGCCGCCCGCGCGCAAGGATTTCGCCATATCGAGTTCCAGTACGAGCCGGTCGCGCCCGCGCTCCATTACGAGCGGACGGTCACGTCCGAACAACTCGCCCTCGTCGTCGACATCGGCGGCGGCACGTCGGATTTCTCGATCCTGCGCCTGGCGCCGCGCGCGGCCGGCGCGGCCGCAGGCCATGTCGACCGCCGCGCCGACATTCTGGCCACCACCGGCGTCCATGTCGGCGGCACGGATTTCGACCGCCTCCTCAACATCGCGGCGGTGATGCCGCATTTCGGCCTCGGCTCGACGACCGCCGACGGCAAGCGGGCGATGCCGGTCTGGTACTTCAACGACATGGCCACCTGGCACCGCATCAACACGCTCTACACGGCCAAGAACAGCCGCGACATCCGCAGCCTGGAGCGCGAGGCCGCCGAGCCGGACAAGCTCGCCCGCTATGCCCATCTCCTCGCCCACCGTTCGGGTCATCGCCTCGCCGGCGCGGTGGAGGCGGCCAAGATCGCCCTGACCGAGGACACCCGGGCGAACGTCACGCTGCGCGAGCCAGGGCTGGCACTCGACCTGCCAGTGACCCGCGCGGCCTTCGAGGCGGCAACGGCCGAGCTCAACGGCCGCATCGCCGGCGCGATCGACGCGGCCCTCGCCAGCGCCGGGGTCACGGCCGAATCGATCCAGACCGTGATCCTTACCGGCGGCGGCGCGCTGGTGCCGGCGGTGCGCGCCGTCGCCACCCGGCGCTTTCCCGGCGCAGCCATCGCCCAGGCGGACGAGTTCGGCAGCGTCGGGCTCGGGCTGGCCGTCGATGCCGCCCGGCGGTTCGCGTAAGCGGCGTTCGCTAAACGGCGCGCGCGACCTATAACGTCCCGAATGGCGGATTGACGCCGAACTGACCCAAAGGACCGGATCGTGAGCATCGGACTGATCGCGCTTCTCGACGACATCGCAGGCCTTGCCAAGGTAGCGGCCGCCTCTCTCGACGACGTCGCCGCGCAGGCCGCCAAGGCCGGCACCAAGGCTGCGGGCGTCGTCATCGACGACGCCGCGGTGACGCCGCGCTACGTGACCGGCTTCAAACCGGAACGCGAGCTGCCGATCATCTGGCGGATCACCCTCGGCTCGCTCAAGAACAAGCTCGTCTTCCTGTTGCCGGGCGCGCTATTGCTCGGCTATTTCGCGCCCTGGGCGATCACCCCGCTGTTGATGCTGGGCGGGCTCTATCTCTGCTACGAGGGCGCTGAGAAGGTCTACGAGGCGCTGTTTCCGCACAAGGCCCACGCCCATGAGGCCAAGCTCACCGGCGCCAAGACCGATCCGAAGGCGCTGGAGGACCAGAAGGTCGCGAGCGCCGTCAAGACCGATTTCATCCTCTCGGCCGAGATCATGGCGATCACCCTCGCCGGGCTTCCGGAGGGCGGCCTCGCCATGCAGGCCGCGGTTTTGGCGATCGTCGCCGTCGGCATCACCGCGGTCGTCTATGGCGGCGTCGCGCTGATCGTCAAGGCCGACGATGTCGGGCTTGCCATGGCCAAGAGCGATACCCCGTCCGCCGTTGGCTCGGCGATCCGAGGCATCGGCCGCGGCCTCGTTATCGGCATGCCGGTCTTCCTGAAGATGCTGGCCGTCGTCGGCACCGCGGCGATGATCTGGGTCGGCGGCGGCATCATCGTCCACGGCCTCGAGGAATACGGCTTCACCACCATCGGCCACACGATCGAGGTTGGCGCCGAGGCAGCGGTCCATGCGATCGGCGAGTTCGGCGGCTTCGTCCATTGGCTGGTGGCGGCGGCCGGCGCGGGGATCGTCGGCCTCATCGTCGGCGCGGCACTGATCCCGATCGTCGGGGCGGTCGTCGCGCCGCTCTGGAACGCCGTCAACGGCAAGAAGGACGCGCCGGCGCATTAATCACAGGTTGGAGGATGGACGGCAGGCCGCACACGCCATCCAGACAGTCCTGCCCGCAATGGTGCCCAGTAACCGACTCAATGCGACTGGGGACGACACGCTGAGGCTCGATATTTAGAAGCCGACCGCCTGGCCATCCTTGCGCGGGTCGGAGCCGGCCACATAGCCCCCGTCGATGCGATGGACGAGTTGCGCGCCGCCAAAGCCGAAGGCGACGGCGTCGCCAGTTTCGCGGACCACGCGATGCCCCTTCGCCTCGAGCGCCGAAAGCACATCGTCCCCCGCCGCGGCCTCGATCGCCACTTCGAGACCCTCCATTGCCCGCCAGCGCGGCGCGTCGACTGCCGTCTGCGGGTCTTGCCCCCAAAGCTGGGTGCGCAACACCATCTGCACATGCCCTTGCGCCTGGATCGGCCCGCCCATCACGCCGAAGCTCATCAACGGCTGACCGTCCTTCATCACGAAGCCCGGAATGATCGTATGGAACGGCCGCTTGCCGCCGGCGACCTCGTTCGGATGTCCCTTCGCCAAGGAGAACCCGTGTCCGCGGTTCTGCAGGCTGATCCCGGTTCCGGGCACGACGACGCCGGAGCCGAAGCCGGAATAGTTCGACTGGATGAACGAGACCATCATGCCGTTCTCGTCGCATGCCGATAGACAGATCGTGCCGCCATGTTTCGGCGCGCCGGCCTTGAAATCCTGCGCCCGCTCCGGATCGACCAGCTTCGCCCGCTCCGCCAGATAGCTCTGGTCCAGAAGATGGGTTTCCTCGATCTCGCGCATGTGCTCGCGGTCGGCGACGAATGCCCACATGTCGCGGAAGGCGAGCTTCATCGCCTCGATCTGAAGATGCAGCGCCTCGACGCTGTCGGGACCGAAACGCTCGATGCCGAGGTGCCGCAGAATGCCGAGCGCCATCAAGGCGGCGATGCCCTGCCCGTTCGGCGGAATTTCGTGCAGATCGACTTCGCCGAAGCGCTGATGAATCGTTCCGCACCAATCGTTCGCGTGGGCGGCGAGGTCGTCCTCCGTCATGGCGCCGCCATGCTCCTTGGCGAAGGCCGCGATGCGGGTCGCGAGTTCGCCGCGATAAAAGGCCTCGCCCTTGGTCTCGGCGATCAGCCGCAGGGAACGCGCCAGATCGTCGCTACGAAACAGTGTGCCGGCGGCAGGCGTGTGTCCACCTGGCATGAAATGCTCGGCGAAGCCCGGCTGCTCGCTGAGAATTTCGCCGCCCCTCGCCCAGAGCTCGGCGATGATCGGCGACACCAGAAAGCCGTTCTCGGCATAGCCGATCGCCGGCTCGATCAGCGTGTCGAACGGCAGTTTGCCGAACCGCGCGGACAGGTCGCGCCAAGCGGCGACGGCACCTGGAACGGTGACGCTTTCCCAGCCGCGCAACGGCATCGCATCGTGGCCTGCAAAGCGATCGGGCGTCCACGCCGCCGGGCTGCGACCGGACGCGTTGAGGCCATGCAGCTCATTGCCATCCCACAGGATCGCGAAGGCGTCGCTGCCAAGTCCGTTGCCAGTCGGCTCGACCACGACGAGCGCGGCCGCCGCCGCGATCGCCGCGTCGACGGCGTTGCCGCCTTTGGCGAGCATAGAAAGCCCCGCCTGCGAGGCCAAAGGCTGTGAGGTGGAGACGACATTGCGGGCGAAAACGGGCGAGCGACGGGACGTATAAAGCGCGTCATGGCGATAGTGCATGAGTGAGGTTTCCTCGCGAGTGAAATGCTGGACGTCAGGACGAACTCGGGGCCAGCATGCTCTTGCGGCCCTTCATGTAGGCGCGAGCGCTCCAGACGATCGAAAGAACCGCCGCGACCAGAAGGAAGGCCGAGATCGGTCGGGTGAAGAAGGTCGTCCAATCGGCATCGCTCATCAGGGCGCGGCGAAGATTGGTTTCCGCTATCGGGCCGAGGATCACGCCCAGCACCAGCGGAGCCAAGGGGTAGTCCAGCTTCTTCAGGACATAGCCCAGCAATCCAACGAAGCCGAGCAGATAGACGTCGGTGACGCGATTGTTGAGCGCGAACGCGCCGACAACGCAGCAGACCGTGACCACGGGCACGATCACATATTTCGGAATTTCCGTGACACGCAGGAAGAAACGCATGGTCGTGACACAGATGATCAGCATCATCAGGCTCGCCACCACCATGGCGATGAACATGCCGTAGACGAGGTCGCCATGTTCCATGATCAGACGCGGGCCGACGCTGATCCCATGCACCATCAGCGAGGCCATCAGGATCGCGTCGACCGCCGATCCGGGGATGCCGAGCGCGATCAGCGGGATGAGACCGCCACCGGAGGTCGCGGAATTGCCGGCTTCCGAAGCGATGACGCCGTCAGCGATACCGGTGCCGAATTTCTCCGGGGTCTTGGAGGCTCGCTTGGCCTGATCGTAGGTCAAAAGATTGGCGATCGAGCCGCCGGCCCCCGGCACGGCGCCGACGAAAACGCCGAGCAGCGAGGATCTCAGAAGATTTACCGGCCGTCCCAAGACTTCCTTCATGACGCTCCATGTGTGGAAATCGATCCGGCCCGAAATCAACGCGGCATCCTTCTTGACCCCCGCGGGATTCTCGAGTTCGCTCATCAACTGGCTGATCGCGAAAATCCCGATCAGCACGACGAGGAACGGCAGCCCGGGCGCCAGCATCTCGATATCGAAGGTAAAGCGCGGCCGCCCCATCATCGGGTCCGGCCCGATCACCGCGATCGCAAGGCCGATAACGCCAGCGATCAGTCCGCGCAGCAACGACGCGCCGACCAGACTGGCGACGATCGTCAGGGCAAAGACGATCAGCGAGAAATATTCCCAAGGCCCCAACCGAACAGCAACGATGGCCAGGGGGGGCGCGGCGACGATCAGCACGAGGGTGGAGATGATCGTCCCAAAGAACGAGGCCCACACGCCGAGCGAGAGCGCGCGTCCGGGCTCTCCATTGCGCGCCATGGGAAAGGCGTCGAAGGTCGTGGCGACCGACGAGGGCGTGCCGGGAATGCCGAGCAGCGCCGCCGATATGAGCCCGCCGGTGTAACCGCCGACGTAAACCGACAGCATCACCGAGATTCCCTGCAGCGGTGGCATGGTGAAGGTCAGCGGCAGCGTCAGCACGATCGCCATGGTGACGGTGAAGCCGGGTATCGCGGCCGCGATGATGCCCGCCAGCGAGCCGAGCGCCATGTAGAGAAGCGTATCGGGCGCCAACACCTGGACGAGCCCGAGCAGAAAATCATCCATCTACGGAGTCCCTCCCGCTCAGCCCAACAGGCCACGGGGCAGAAAAACGGTAAAGCCTTCGGCAAACAGCCAGTTCAGGCCAAAGGAGAAGACGACGGCAACCACGAGCGCGGTCACGACCGTCCGCCGGTCGCGCGGCGCCACGATCAGTTGCGCGACGAGCAGGAACAGGAAGGTCGCGATCGAGAAGCCGAGCGTCCGCAGGCCGGCGAGGTAGAGGCCGAACGCGAGAAAAACCAGGATGACCAGGCGGTGCGCAAAAGCGAAGGCGCGGATGCGGGCAGCCCAGCCTGTCGGCACGCCCCAACGCGACAAACGTCGGGCCGAGAGGACGATCGCGACCAGGCACAAAGCGGCGAGCAACCCCATCACCAGCTTCGGAAACGCGCCCGCCCCGAGCGGCTCCCATCGCGATACCGGCAGGCCGATAGCGGCGACATAAAGGCCGGCGGCCACGATCAGGAAGACGACGTAGGAAACGAGTTTGGCAACTTCGCCAGCGACCTCCACGTCGGAAACCTGCGGGGATGCCGCAACCATGGCATCCCCGTCAGAGATTTTTCTGTCCGGAGCGATCATCCCGCGAGACGGCCGACCAGACGATCGATCGTGGCGTCGAGTTTTTCCAGATAGGTCCGGTATTCTTCCTGGCCGCGGAAATCGACCTCGGCGCCGGCATTGTTGATCTGCTCGACGAACGCCTCGTCCTCGGACAGTTTCTCCAGCGCGGATTCGACCGTCTTGCGCGCCTCTTCCGGCGCTCCTTTGGGCATCACGATGCCGCGGGTGATCGTCAGTTCGAGATCATGGCCGAGTTCCTTCAGCGTCGGAACGTCCGGAGTGGCCTCCAGGCGCTCGGCCGCGCCGGTCGCGAGGAACCGCAGATCGCCGTTCTTGACGAATTCCAGCGATGAAGAGACATCGCCGATGGCCGCGTCGAGATTGCCGCCGACGAGAGCCCGAATGCGCTCGCCGGTCCCCTCGTAGCCGACATAGGATAGCTCGATGCCCGCCGCGTCCTCGATCATCGCCGCATGCAGATGCGGGACACCGCCGAGCGTGACGCCGGTCTTGATCTCGCCGGGGTTCTCCTTGGCGTAGGCCACGAACTCCTCGAACGTCTTCCAAGGGCTGTCGGCCCGCACGACCAGATATTGCGGCGACGAGGTCATCAGCGCGATCGGGTCGAACGTATCCCAGTTGATATCCGTCAGGCCCGTCTTGTTGGCGACCGGCAGGCCTTCATGCACCTGGCTGATCGTGTAGCCATCGGCCTCGCGCTTGCTGGCTTCGGTCAGGCCGACGGTGCCACCGACGCCCGGCATGTTGATCACCGCCAGGGGCTGACCAAGAAATGGCTCTGCATTGTTGGCGACGATCCGCATCAAGGTGTCGCTGCCGCCCCCAGGCCCCCAGGGAACGATGAACTCGACCGCGCGCTCGGGATATTCCTGAGCCTGGGTGGACGATGCCAATCCCGTCAGTGCGGACAAGGTCATGGCACCCGCGATGGTGAGGTTCTTCAGTTCGGCCAGCATAATCGCATTGATCCTTCTGTCTTGGAGTGCCCGCCCTCTTCGACGGCCCAAGGGTTGCGGTGGGAAATGGGCGACGCCCTCACTCGACAGCGCCGCCCGGCAGCAGTTGGGGTGGAGCCTAAGAGGAGTGCAGGAGGATGGCAAGCAAGTCTGACCAATGCGTGGGACACCACGCTTTTGCGCGGGGACCTCCGCCGGCGACGATGTTGCCTGCGGATTCCGATTCAAATCGGCCGCTCTCTTCCCCCTGAAGACCAACGGCTGACGTCCAGCAACTCCCCCCCCTGAAAGGGGGAAATTAGAACGCCAGAATCGCGGAAACCGCTGGGTCCATTGACAGGAGGGGGAGATGTCGAGCCAATCAGCGGACGCCTGCATCGCCATTTCGCGCACCGGGCCAAATCCCCGTCGATAAGGAAAAGCGCATGTCCGTGCCGCCGCTGATCGGAAAATTTTCGGGCGATCTGGTGGCGATGGAAACAAACATTTTAGGTGCCGGGCAGGGCTTCAAGAGCCGCGTCGATGGCATTGCCGAGCCGTTCGACGATCGTCTCGATCTGGGTTTCATCCACGATGAACGGCGGCGCGAGGAGGACATGATCGCCCCGCACGCCGTCGATCGTGCCGCCCATCGGATAAACCATCAGTCCACGCGCCATCGCCTCGCGCTTGATATGGGCGTGGAGCTTCAGCTTCGGGGCGAAGGGCTGCTTGGTCGAGCGGTCGCAGACGAGTTCGATGCCCCGGAACAGGCCGCGCCCGCGAATATCGCCGACGTGACGGTGATCGCCGAACCGCTCGACGAGGCGCTGGTTCAGGCGCTCGCCCATGGCCCGGACGTTATCGAGGAGACCGTCGCGGCGGATGATGTCCTGAACGGCAAGGCCCGCGGCGGCGGCCATCGGATGGCCCATATAGGTATGGCCGTGCTGGAAGAAGCCGGAGCCCTTTGAAAAAGCCGCGAAGATCTGTGCCGACACAAGCACCGCGCCGACCGGCTGGTAGCCACCGCCGAGACCCTTGGCGATTGTCATCAGGTCCGGCGCGACACCGTCCTGCTCGCAGGCGTGCAGCGTCCCGGTGCGGCCCATGCCGCACATGACCTCGTCCAAGATCAGCAGAACGCCGTAGCGGTCGCATATCTCGCGGATACGCTTGAGGTAGTCGCCGACCGGCGGCACGGCCCCGGCGGTCGCGCCGACCACGGTCTCGGCGACGAAGGCGATCACCTCGTCGGCGCCGAGTTCCAGGATCTTGTCTTCGAGCTGCCGGGCGGAACGGGCGGCGTAGTCGGCGTCGCTCTCGCCGTTTTCGCGCAGACGGTAGGCGTAGCAGGCGTCGATGTGGTGGGTTTCGATCAGAAGCGGGCGGAACTGCGCGCGACGCCACTCATTGCCGCCCGCCGCCAGGGCACCGAGCGTATTGCCATGGTAGCTCTGCTTGCGTGCGATGACATGGCGGCGCTTGGACTCGCCCTTCTCCACGACATACTGGCGCGCCATCTTGAGCGCCGCCTCGACGGCTTCCGAGCCTCCGCTGACGAGATAGACGTGGTCGAGCCCGGCCGGCGCGTCCTCGATGAGACGATCGGCCAAACGCTCGGCGACCTCGGTCGTGAAGAAGCCGGTATGGGCGTAGGCGATCGTGTCGAGTTGCTTGTGGAGCGCCGCGATGACGTCAGGATGGCCATGCCCGAGGCAGGAGACGGCCGCGCCCCCGGAAGCATCAATGTAACTCTTGCCGTCGCGATCGAACAGTTCGATGCCTCGTCCCGCGACGGCGACGGGCATAACAGCGTTGGCGGCACGGTGGAGGATGTGGCTCATGACAATTTCTTCGCCTGCTTCGGCTTCAGGTGGATGTTCAGGGACGCAAGGTGTTCGTCGGTTCGACGGAGCGCCGCGAGAGCCGCGTCGCCGTCGTGGCCCGCCATGATCGCGGCGAGGATTTCGGCGATCACGAAGGCGGGCGCCATGGTGTGGAAAAAGGACGGACTGCCCGTCGGCACGACCATCACGCAGGTCGCGGTCTGAGCGAGCGGGGCGACCGCGCTGTCGGTGACCGCTACGATCTTCACGCCACGCCGGGCGGCATGCTCGGCCAGTTCGACCGTCTGGCGCGTATAGGGATGGACGCTCGTGACGAAAAGGACATCCTCCGCCGTGGCGGCGGCCAATGCGTCGGCGCCGGTGCCGGCGATCCCGTCGAGTTGGATCGAGCGCTCTCCAATCAGTGTCAGCACGTAATGAAAGTGCCAGGCGACCGCGTGACTGGAGCGCAGGCCGAGGCAGTAGACCCGGCGCGCCGCGGCGAGCACCTTGGCGGCGGCGACGATGCGTTCCAGATTGTCAGGCGACCGGAGCTCCTCGATCTGCCGCCCGATGGACGTCAGCATCTCGGCCGTGAGAGCCTTGTCGCCCCGCAGCTTCTGGCCGGCGACTTGCGCCCCGGCCTTGCCGGCAAAGCCAAGGTGCCCGTCACGGACGGCAGCGGCATATATCTCCCGGATGTCGTCGAACCCGTCCAGCCCCAGATGCTTGGCGAAGCGCGTCATGGTCGCGGGCTGGACGCCGGCCTGCCGGGCCTGCTCCCGCATCGACAGGAGAGCCACATCCCTGGGACAGTCGAGCACGTATCGGGCCGCCGTCTGGAGTTGCCCAGACATCGTGCCGAACGCCTTGACGATCTCTTCGGTAAGAGGTCCCTGATCCATGCGTATCACTTGTACGCCACAGGGACGATCATTGCAACAAATGTTTCAAATATGATAGAAAAGATTCAATCAGGTCATCATCCAAGCGAGTAACCCAAATGGAATCCACGTCTTTCCCGCAGCCCGTCGTCATCGCGGTCGCTCCCAATGGCGGACGTCGCATCAAGGCTGACCATCCGGCCATTCCGCTGACGCCGCAGGAGCTGGCGAACACCGCGGCCGAATGCCTGGACGCCGGTGCCGCGATGATCCACGCGCACGTCCGAAAACCCGACGGGACACATCTCCTCGACGCCGACGCCTATCGCGACGCCATCGCGTCAATTCGCGGCGCTGTGGGCGATCGCATGGTGATTCAGATGACCAGCGAGGCTCTGGGGATCTATACGCCCGCCGAGCAGCGAAGCGTGGTGCGCGACGTCAAGCCCGAGGCGGTGTCGCTGGCGCTGCGCGAGCTCGTGCCGGACGAGGGCGAGGAAGCGGCGTTCGCCGATTTGCTCGCCTGGTTGAAGCGCGAAGGCGCCGCTCCCCAGATCATTCTCTACGCGCCGGATGAGGCGGTGCGGCTCGACGCCATGTGGCGACGAGGCCTCGTTCCCTTCGATCGCATTCCCGTGCTTTACGTGCTCGGCCGCTACACCGTCGGGCAGACGTCGACGCCGGCGGACCTCCTGCCGTTCCTGGCACCTGAAATGCCGCGCTTCGCGCATTGGAGCGTCTGTGCGTTCGGCCGGCATGAAACGGCCTGTGTAACAGCAGGCGCGCTTCTCGGAGGGCACGCCAGAGTCGGCTTCGAGAACAACCTTTTCAGGCCGGATGGCACGCTGGCGGACAAAAACGCCGACCTGGTCGCGTCAGTGGCAGAGACGGTTCGAGGCTGCGGCTTGACGGTTGCAGACGCGGACGCTCTGCGACGCTTCAGTGCAGGGTAAACCGCAGTCATTGATTTTCATCATAAAATTGGCCGTGGCTGGGGCGGCAGGGTTCGAACCTGCGAATGGCGGCATCAAAAGCCGCTGCCTTACCACTTGGCGACGCCCCAAAGCTCGCGTCCGGTGGCGTGCTATAGCCTCTGACCGGCCGTCATGCAACGACCGAGCGCGCGGCAAATCAATCTTGTTTTTCGGCGATGGCCGCCGGGCAACTTGCATCCTCCGCGGCCTGCCCGATGTACCGCCCGGACAACAGTGGCAGGATGACGCACCATGGCGAAGAGCAAGCAGACCCAACTCCCGAAGCGGGCGGATGCGGAAAAGACGGCTGAGCTGCCGCTCGATCGCGGGCCGGCGGCCAGGGTCGATCTGTTCTTCACCCATCAGGACCGGCTGGCCCATGTCGACGATCCGATCTGGCAGGATGTATCGGCGCTCGCCGTCATAGGCCGCTCGATCTTCTGCACCTGCGACGAGACCTCAACGATCGAGCGCGTGACCTTCGATCCGAAGACCGGACAAGCCGGCGAACACACGCATTTCGTGCTCGGCGAGACCTTCGACCTGCCGGAGGGACCCGGCGGCGAGATGGATATCGAGGGACTGGCGGTCGCCGACGGCTATCTCTGGATCTGCGGCTCGCACTCCTTGAAACGCGACAAGCCAAAGGATGATGGACTGAAGGACATGGAGGACATCGACTGGGATCCCAATCGCGGGTTTCTCGGCAAGGCGCCGCTGCTCGATCGCGGCGACGGCGTCTTCGATCTCGTGGCGGCGATCGAACCGCTCGACGGTGCCCCGGCCCGCGCGGCCCGGATGGTCGCCATGAAGAAGTCCCGGAAGACGCCACTCCGCAAGATGCTGTCAAAGGACAGACTGATCGGCCCGTTCATGGATCATCCGTGCAAGGAAAACGGCTTCGATATCGAGGGGCTTGCCGTGACCGGCGACACGGTCCTCCTGGGACTGCGCGGCCCGGTCGTCGGCGGCTACGCGCTGATCGTGCGCATGGAGATGAAGGACGCCAAGAACGGGTTCCTGAAGCCGCGAAAACTCGACGGCGGCAAACGCTACGGACTGCAGGCGATCGATCTCAACGGTCAGGGCATTCGCGACATGCATTGGCAGGACGGACGGCTGTTGATCCTGTCCGGCGCCACGACCGATCTGGAAGCCCTGCAGTCGGTCTTCGCCATCGAGGATTACGATCCCGAGCGGAGTATCTACCAGGATGACGCCATGGCACGGGTGCTCGACCTGCCGGCCATCCGCGGCTCCGACCATGCCGAAGGAATCGCGCCGATCGAGATCGACGGGACGGCGAAACTGGTCGTCGCCTATGATTCTCCGCACGAAGACCGAACCGACGCCAAGACCCAGCGTCTGACGACCGACATTTTCGAACTCGCGTCGGCGCGATCCACGTCGTCGAAGCGGCGCGCCGCGGGCGGCAAAGGCTGAGCGGGCCGGTGACCGACTTCGATACCGCCTTCGACCCGGCCTACGGAAATGCCGTTCCCCTCGGCGAAACCATCCGGCGCGTCACCGCGCGCAATCCGAGCCCGTTCACCTTTCATGGCACCAACAGCTATGTTGTGGGCGAAGACCGTTGCTTCGTCGTCGATCCGGGCCCCGACGACCCGGTGCATCTGGACGCGCTGCTCGTCGCAATTGATGGCCGGCCGGTCGATGCGATCCTGTTGACCCATACCCACCGCGACCACACCGGCCTGGTCGACCGGCTGAAGGATGTCACCGGCGCCCCGCTTCTCGGCGGCGGGCCGCACCGCCCGATGCGCCCGCTGCTCGCCGGCGAGGCCCCGCGGATCGAGGCCGCCGGCGATGCGTCCCTCGTGTTCGACCGGACGCTTTCGGACGATGAGACGCTCGTCCTCGGCGGCACGACCCTTACCGTGATCGCCACTCCCGGCCACTGCGCCAACCATCTGGCCTTCGCGGTCGGCGAGGATGGCACGGTGCTGTCCGGCGATCACGTCATGGCTTGGTCGACGACGATCGTCGCGCCGCCGGACGGCGCCATGCGGGATTACATGAATTCGCTCGATCGCCTGCTCGCTCGCGACGACGCACGCTATCTGCCCGGCCACGGCGGCGCGGTCGCACGGCCGAAGGCCTTCGTGCGGGCGCTCATCGGCCATCGCCGGATGCGCGAGAATGCCATCCTGACGCGTCTTCGCGCCGGCGACCGGACGATCCCGTCGATCGTCGCGGCGATCTATCGCGGCACCGATTCGAAGCTGCACGGCGCCGCCGGATTGTCGGTGCTGGCCCATCTGGAAGACCTGGCGGAGCGCGGCCTGGTGTCGGCCGACGGCCCGCCGACGCTCGGCACCCGATTCGCGCCCGCTTGACGGCGACAGGCAGCGCCGGGAAACGAGCGGATCAGCTGCCTGTCTCGACCGTCTCCAGCCCGGCCATCGCGGTGTCCAGATCGTCGAGGAATCGTTCGATAAGACGGCGATTCTGGCCGAAGTCGATATCGATCGAGCGTGAGACCGACTGGAGATCGACGAAGCTCTCGTCGCCATCCTGGACGATACGGATGCTGATATCGCTCGGTAGGGCAAAGATAAGATCGCGGGCGATGGCGGTGATCCGGTATTGTTCGCTATCCGGCCGGTCGAGTGGATCGGAAGCGGCCTCGGCATCGATTCCCGCGCGCGCCGTCGGGATCGGGATGTCGCCCGCCCCACTGACGCCGAGGTCACCGTCGGCCAGTTCCGGCGCCGCGACGACGGCAATGGCCGGACCTTCGGCGACAACCCCACCGACCTGCCAGCCGAGGTCGTCCAGCACCACACGCGCGGCGGCATAAACCCGCGGGGCGTCGGCGACGAAACGCCGCCCCGGAACGACGCTCGGCTCCGCCACGGTCGCCTCGGGCGCGATCGCAACCGGCGCGTCGGCGGGCGCTTGGGCCTCGATCACCGCGGCGGGGCCGTCGGGGTCCATGCCGTCCGTATAGGCGGCGTTGGTCCTCGGATTCACGGCGGCGAGATAGGCCGCGTAGGCAAAGGGAGAGAGCACGATGCTCGCCAGCACAAGGGCCCGGAGCGCCGCGCCGCCGCCGGCGATCCCCTGGAACCAGACCCGAAAGAGCCCGTACAGGGAGATCAGCAGCGCCAGCGTGGCAACGCCGGCGGTCAAGAGGAGAAGGCCGACCAAGGCCTCCGGCACGATCGCCCCGAGCCTATAGATGGCGACCGACGTTACCAGCAGGATCAGCGCGAAGGCCGCCAACTTGCGGGCGAACCCCGCCAATCGCAACCGCTTGCGCAGATAATGTCCCGAAACGGGGAGCCGTCCGAAAATCGAACTCATGGGCGATCCTCAAAAGCCGCGACCCTGTTCGTCGGAGTCGCGGATATATCAGGCCGTGGGCAGGCGATAGTCACGAAACTGATCCCTGAGTGTCGTCTTCTGGATCTTGCCGGTCGCCGTATGGGGAATTTCCGAGACGAAAGCCACGTCGTCCGGCATCCACCATTTGGCGATCTTACCCTCCAGAAACCCAAGAATGTCGTCCTTGGAAGGCTCCCGGCCCTCCTTGCGGACGATGACGAGCAGTGGCCGCTCGTCCCATTTGGGATGGGCGAGACCGATCACGGCGGCTTCCGCGACATCGGGATGGCCGACGGCGAGATTTTCCAGATCGATCGTCGAGATCCATTCGCCGCCCGACTTGATGACGTCCTTGGCGCGGTCGGTGATCTGCATGTACCCGTGCTCGTCCATATGGGCGACGTCGCCGGTGTCGAACCAGCCGTCGGCATCGAATACTTCCGGGCCGGTGTTCTTGTAGTAGCAACTGGCGACCGACGGGCCGCGCACCTTGAGACGGCCGAAGGTCTTGCCGTCCCACGGCCGCTCGACATTGGCGTCGTCCGTCACCTTCATTTCGACGCCGAAGGGCGGGTGGCCCTGCTTCTGTTCGAGATCGAGCAGCGCTTCGCCCTCAAGATCGGCATATTCCGGCTTGATGGTGCACAGGCTGCCGAGCGGACTCATTTCGGTCATGCCCCAGGCATGGATGACCTGGACCCCGTAATTGTCCTGGAATTTCTGCGTCACGGCCCGCGGACAGGCGGCGCCGCCGATGACCACACGTTCAAGGTCGGGAAGTTCACCACCCTCCTTCTCCAGGTGGTCCAGCAGCATCAGCCAGACCGTCGGCACGGCGGCGCTGAAGGTAACCTTTTCCTGAGTCAACAATTCGAAAACCGAGGCGCCGTCCATCTTGGCCCCCGGCATCACCATCGCGGTTCCGGCCATCGGGCAGGTCAGGGCGAGTCCCCAGCCATTGGCATGAAACAGCGGCACGATCGGCAGCAGCCTGTCGCGCGAGGACAGGCCCATCGCATCGGGCTGCTGCGCCATCATCGAATGCAGGACGTTCGAGCGGTGGGAATAGAGCACGCCCTTGGGATTGCCGGTCGTGCCGGACGTATAGCACATGCCCGCCGCGGTATTTTCGTCGAACGCCTTCCAGGCGAAATCGGCGTCCGCCTCGGCCAGCCAATCCTCGTAGCAGACCACGTTGGCCAGTTTCGTCTCCGGCATATGCGCGGCGTCGGTGAGAACGATGATCTTTTCCAGGCTCGCAACCTTCGGCGCGATCGCCTCGATGATGGGCATGAAGGTCAGGTCGACGAAGACGAAGCGATCTTCGGCATCGTTCATGATCCAGGCGATCTGATCCGGGAACAGCCGCGGGTTCAGCGTGTGATAGATCGCGCCGATCCCGAGGATGCCATACCAGCATTCGAGGTGGCGCCAGGTATTCCAGGCCAGGGTGGCGACGCGGTCGCCGAGCTTGATACCATCGCGCTCCAACCGCTGGGCAAGTTGCAGGGAGCGCGCCCGGACCTCGCGGTAGTTGGTGCGGTGGATCGGTCCCTCGACCGAGCGCGTGACGATTTCGCGGCGCGGATGATAGGTGGCGGCGTGATCGATCACCTTCGAGCAAAGCAGCGGCCATTGCTGCATCAAACCCTGCATGTATGTTCCTCCCTGGCGTCGAGGGTCCCTGACGGTTCCCGTTCGCGACGCCAATGTCGACAACGGCCCGGCGTTTGTCCAGACGCCTCGAGCGAGACGCCGCCACAGTTCGGCCGCTTGCCGGAGTCAGGTTTCGATCTCGCGAGAGTAGGTTCCGGGAGCGATACGATGCAGGTGGACGCACAGACGGCAATCGACGCGGGGTCAGGAGCCGAGACTCTCGGCGCGGTTGAGTTCGAACTGGCTCTGGACATGCAGGACCCGACACGGATCGCCTTCGATGAATGCGTGCGTTCGGCTGCCGCCGTGGTCGGTGGAGAACTCCTGTTCGACATGCCGTCGGATGGCTCCGTCGAGGACGCATCCCGCATCGCGGCGGTGCGCGTGTCGGGCCCTCAGCGCGAGGACATCCTGTTCGCGATATTGAATGAGTCCGGCGATACCATCCGCAGTCCGGATCGCGAGGAGATCGGCGAGCGCTTTTACGGCTTTGCCCGCGCCTTTGTCGGCGTCCTGACACGCATTCGCGACGCCATGCCGTTCGGCAGTATGGAAACCGAAGGGTCGGCCTGACGAGCGGCAGTCCGGTCTCGGCTGGACAAGTCGAGCACCGAGCCGACCGCACCGACGAACGACGCCGCGGCGGCCGAATTCAGGCCTCGCCGTGACCGCTTGCCGAATAATCGAAATTTATCCCGCGTGATCGGCACAGCGGGCTTGTCAAACCGTCGCGCGCACCGCAGTTCTGAATTCTGCCGGGATCTCCTTGCCGACGGAATCTCATGAACGCCTTTCTCACGGACTATTCCTCCTACATCGCACTGGCGGTGATAGGCGCCGTTTTCGTGGCCTTCGCGCTCGAACTCTACCCGCCGGAGGTGATCGCGGTCGGCGGCGCCGTAAGCTTCCTCGTGCTCGGCTATGTGGACGCGGACGAACTCGCCTCGGTCTTTTCCAATCCCGCGCCGATCACCATCGCAGCGATGTTCGTGCTGTCGGGCGCGCTGGTGCGAACCGGCACGCTCGAAGGAGCCGCCGGCTGGCTCGTCGCCAGCGTCGAGCGGCATCCGCTGATGACCCTTGCCATAATGGGTTTCGGCGTGATGGTCGCCTCCGCCTTCATGAACAATACGCCGGTGGTGATCGTCCTCATTCCGATCATGACGGAGATCGCCAAGAAGCTGGGCATCGCGTCGACGCGGCTGCTGATTCCGCTGTCGTTCCTGACCATCCTCGGCGGCACCTTGTCGCTGATCGGCACGTCGACCAATCTTCTGGTGGACGGCGTCGCGCGCGGCCAGGGGATGGAAGCTTTTTCGATCTTCGAGATCACGCCGGTCGGCATCGTCGCGTCGATCACCGGGATAATTTACCTCCTTGTCGTCGGACGATTTCTGTTGCCCGACCGCAGTTCGACCGAAGACGTTTTGGGCGACGACACAGGCAATCTTTATTTCAGCGAGATCGTCGTGCGAGACGGGGCGAGTTCGATCGGCAAGCAGCTCAAAGACGCCGCCTCGTTCGCGGCTAGGGGCGTTCGCCCGGTCGCCATCCTGCGCGGCACGGAAACGCTGCGCCGGGATATCGGGGAGAACGAGATACGCAAGGGCGACCGCATCGTGGTATTCGCAACGGCGGAAGAACTCTTGACGCTTCATGCGAGCCCGAATTTTCGCATTGCCCGGGTCGCGCCCTCGGCGACGAAGGATGAGGAACGGGTCGTCGTCGGAGCCACCGTTGCGCCGCATCGTCGCGGCATCGGCCGTCGCATCTCCGAACTGACCGGGATTTCCGGATCCGGTGTCGCGGTTCTCGGCGTCCAACGCCATCGGCACGTGCCGGGCCCGTCCCTGCAGGACACCAAATTGCGGCCGGCCGACCGATTGTTGCTCGAAGGACGCCCGGAAGCGCTCGCCCGCATTGCCGAGGCCAACGACCTGATCGGCGTCGGCGTCAGCGAAGCCAGGCCGTTCCGGCGCCGCAAGGCCCCCGTCGCGATCGGCGCGCTCCTCGCCGTCGTCGGTGTCGCTGCATACGGGCTGGCCAGTATCCAAGTGCTGGCGTTCATCGCCATCGCCGCCCTGCTCCTGGTGCGCGTGATCGACGCCGACGAAGCCTGGCGCTCGATCCGCGGCGACATCCTCATCCTGATCTTCGCCATGTTGGCGATCGGTCTGGGCATGCAGAAGTCGGGGGCCGTCGACCTCCTGGTCGGTACGATCGAGCCGCTCCTGCGGAACGCCTCGCCCTTCATCGTGCTGTTGAGCATTTACGCGATCTCGTCGGTGCTGACCGAGATCGTCACCAACAATGCCGTCGCCGTGGTGGTGACGCCGATCGCGATCAGCCTGGCCACAGCGCTCGGGCTCGATCCGAGGGCTGCCGTCGTCGCCGTGATGTTCGGCGCTTCCGCATCCTTCGCGACGCCGATCGGATACCAGACCAACACGCTGGTCTATGCCGCCGGCAACTACCGGTTCTTCGACTTCGTCAAGATCGGCGCGCCGATGAACGTCATCGTCGGCTTCACGACCTGCATCGCGATCTACGTCTACTACGGTTCCTGACGCCGTCCCCGGCCGCGGAGCGAGCGCCCCGCCCGGATCGCCGACTGGGCCGCGGCAAGCCGGGCGATCGGAACGCGAAACGGCGAACAGGACACATAGTCGAGCCCGGTCTGCTCGAAAAAAGCGATCGAGGCGGGGTCACCGCCCTGCTCGCCGCACACGCCGAGCGAAATGTCCGGGCGCGTGCGCCGTGCTTTTTCCACCGCGAGCGCAATGAGTTCGCCGACGCCTTCGACATCGACAGTCTGAAACGGATCTCGCTCGATGATCCCCTGGCGCACGTAAGTCGACAGGAAATTGCCGGCGTCGTCGCGCGAGATGCCGTAGACGGTCTGAGTCAGATCATTGGTGCCGAAGGAAAAGAACTCGGCGACCTCGGCGATCGTATCGGCGCGCACGATGGCCCGCGGCAGCTCGATCATCGTGCCGACGAGATAGTTGATGCTCCGGCCGCGCTCGGCCATGACCAGTTCCGCGACCCGATCGACACGCTCCTTTACGAAGTCGAGTTCCTTGCGCAGGCTGACGAGCGGGACCATGATTTCGGGTACGACAGCGGCGCCGGTCTTCTCACCGGCCTCGACCGCCGCCTCCAGAATGGCGCGCGCCTGCGTCTCGACGATTTCGGGATAGGAGATCGCCAGGCGGCAACCGCGATGGCCGAGCATCGGGTTGAATTCCTCCAGCGCCGCGATCCGGTGCTTCACCACCGCCTCGTCGACACCGAGCATCGCAGCCGTCTCGGTGATCTCGCCGTCGCTCTTGGGCAGAAACTCGTGCAGCGGCGGATCGAGCAGGCGGATCGTCACCGGTAATCCCGCCATAATCTCGAACAGCTCGATGAAATCGGAGCGCTGGATCGGCAAAAGCTTTTCGAGTGCCGCCCGCCGCCCGGCCTCGTCCGACGACAGAATCATCTCGCGCATCGTGCGGACGCGGTCGCCCTCGAAGAACATGTGCTCGGTCCGGCACAAGCCGATGCCCTCGGCGCCGAAAGAGCGGGCGGAGCGGGCTTCGATCGGTGTGTCGGCATTGGCGCGCACCCGCATGCGCCGCGCTCGATCGGCGAATTCCATCAGTGTCGCGAAATCGCCGGTGAGTGACGGCCGGACCAAAGGCACGGCTCCCTCGATCACATCGCCGGTGGAACCGTCGATGGTGATCCGGTCGCCCTCCGTGAGCACGCGGCCGGCGGCGTGAAGGGTTCCGTTTTGAGCATTGATACGCAGTGACCCGACGCCGGTCACGCACGGTTTGCCGATGCCGCGGGCGACCACAGCCGCATGACTGGTCGTGCCGCCACGAATGGTCAGGACGCCGTCAGCGACATGCATGCCGTGGATATCTTCCGGGTAGGTTTCGTTTCGCACCAGGATCACCGGGCGCTCTTCGTTCGCCAGAGCCTGAGCCCGCTCGGAGGTGAACACGATTTCACCCGTCGCCGCCCCCGGCGACGCCGGCATACCGCGACCCAGGACGACGAAATCCGCCGAGCGCTCGATGGTCGGATGCAGCAACTGATCGAGCGATGCCGGGTCGATCCGCAGAATCGCTTCCGATTCCTCGATCAGTCCCTCCTTGACGAGTTCGACCGCGACGCGGATCGCCTCCGGCGCGGTCCGCCGGGCAACCCGCGACTGCATCAGGAACAATTCGCCGTCGCCGACCATGAAATCGACTTCGACCGCATCGCCGGCATGCGCTTCGATGCGGCGAACGTGACGGGTCAACTCGCTCAAATCGGCCGGAAAGTCGCGACAGCCGCCATTCGCCAGTTCCGCCAGGTCGAGGACCGGCGGCTTCTCGCCGATGGCGCTGGAGCCCCGTGCGCCCAGCCCGAATTCCCCGGACAACCGGGATTGCCCACTGCGCATGTCGCGCGAAACCGCGCGGCCGGTCCCGGAGTGGTAGTTGCGCTCGTTGAAGATCATTGCGTGCACGGTGACCGCGAGACCGGCATTTTCGGGAATGCCCTGGATCAGCCGGTGCGACACTGCGACCGGATTGCGCCAGTTTGCATAGCTGGCGGTCACAACGCTGAACAACTGCTCGAGTGGCGTCTGCGGCAGCACAGCGCCGATCTCGCTGTCGAGATGGTCCTGGTAACGCGCGACGAGCGCGCGCCAGTCGGCGGGCGTCTCCGGCTCGATAGTCCAGCCCGCGCGCTCTCGTTCCTCGTCCGCGATCTCCTCGAACTGGGAGGGATCGGCGTCGAAGACCAGCGCGGCATAGCTCTCGATGAAGCGCCGGTAGCTGCGATAGGCGAAGGCTGGATCGTTGAGCTCCGTTGCCAGAACCTCGACGGTCCGGTCGTTGAGACCAATGTCCAGAACGGTCTCGGCCAAGCCCGGCATCTGCGCCCGGGCACTGCTGCGCACGGCCAGAAGCAGAGGTCGTTGATCGCCGTCGAAGCGGCGGCCAGTCACTCCCTCGAGCCACTCGATCGCCGCTCTCAGTTCGGCCCGCAACGCCTGCGGCAGACCGTCGTCGGACCCTTGCGCCTCACGCCAGACCGACGTCGCGATGGTGAAGCCTGGAGGAACGGGCACATCGAGAGAGGCCAGCAGCGCCAGATTGGCGCCTTTCAGCCCCAGCGCTTCCGCCGCGTCGGCCGTGCGATCGGCCGCTCCGCGCCTGAAGGTAAATATCCGTTTGGACATTGAATGCCGCCGACCGTCTCCCCGGTGAGTCGGGCCTTCCGCCGGAAACCCCGCCCACCTCTAGAAGAAAATCGCCGACGCGCCAATTGTTGCAATGCAAAAAACCCGACGCGGTCGATCTGCGGATACACGCTTCCTTGAGAACAGGTATCCGCAGCGCGATGGATCGCGGCGGCTACAGATGCGACTCGATCACCGCCGCCATCTCGTCTGGTCCAAGGGCGCCCGAGTATTTGTCGCCGTTGACGAAAAAAGTCGGCGTGGCGTTCACGCCGAACTCGTTCTGGCCGCGCTCCTGGGTTTCCACTACCTTCCGTTGCAACTCCTTGTCGTTGAGACACCCGGTGAAGTCGTCCTGGCTCATTCCGGCGAGCTTGGCGAATTTGAGCAGCGCGGCGGAAGCGTTTTCCGCCCGCGCCCATTCGTCCTGCTGCTCCATCAGGACGTCCACCATGGCTGTGCGCTTCGCGTCATCGCCGGTGCAACGTGCCAGCATGGAGGCCGCCAGCGCGCGCGGATCGAACGGGAATTCGCGGATGATCAACCTGGCCTTACCGGTGTCGATGTAATCCTTCTTGATCTGCGGGTAGGAATTCACATGAAAATTGGCGCAGTGGCCGCATGTCATCGACGCGTATTCGACGATGGTGACCGGCGCCTCGGGGTCGCCGACGACGATATCGGGCAGCGGTCCTTCGGCCATCAGCTGGGAAACGTCGACCGAGCCCAACGACGGCGGTGCCTCGACAGCCGGCGCCGGCAGCGTGACGGGGGCGGTCTCCGACTGCGCGATCTGGATTTCCGTCGTTGACTGGGCAGAGCTGCCGGCCGCTTGAGCCAAGCCGCCGGTAATCGTCACGAACCCGGCGCTGGCGAAAAGCGCGGCGATCTTGAAAGCCAGGGTGCGGCGGGATGTAGCGGAAGACATGCTCGTCATCGATCGGAACCTTTGAGGATAGGGTTGCGTCAGTCTTTGCGATCTATGGAAGAATTGTGGTTTTTCCAATGAACTCTTCATGAACGGGCAACGTGGCGTCGCAAAGGCCCATCATCCATCATTGCGCCGTAACGTCGTCTCGGCGAAGGCCCGCAGGGCGTCGCGAAGCTTCGGATCCTCGATGCGCGCGACCATCTCGTCGATGCGGCTGATATCGCCGGGGCCGAGTTCACGGAGCTTGGGCTTGCGGTTCGGACGCGGCTGATTGACGGCTTTTTGCACGATCTTGACGCGCTCGACCGCCGCAAAACCGAAAAACGCGTTCACCCGGGCGATCAGTTCGCTGGTCTGGTGCTGCAGTCGCAGGGCTGCGGCCGCCTCGCAGGCGACCACGAGCGTCGCCGGTTCGAAGGCGTCAGTGTCGGATCGCCGGGCCGGCCAGACCAGCTTTTCCGGTCGGGTCATGTCCTGAAGGCGGGGGCCGGCGATCTCGGACCAGGCGGCCACGAGGCCGCTCGTCATGCCCGCTTTGCGCCTCAGGATCGGGTCCATCAGGCCGCCGATGAGATCGGCCACCGGAATCGCCGAAGGCGCCCGGGGCCGCCTCACCCTCCGGCTCCCGCCTGGCTGCTCCTATATCGCGCCCGGAAGGCATCCCGGCGGATCGCGACAAGGATCAGGGTCATGAAGGAAAAGATCGACAGGATCATCCACTCATTCAGGAGGACACCGTGGAACGATCCGAAGGTGACGACCAGAAAGACAAAGGCATAGGACGTCTCCGGCACAAGGTGGCCTGGCGAACATCGGGTGACGCGTACAAGAAAGACCGCAAAGATGGCGATCAGCAGCGTTAGCCCGACAACTCCGTGCGAGATCGCCTCGTCGATGAACAGGTTGTGCAAATGCGTGAAGGAGGTGACGACGGCTGCGTTGGTGGGCGAAACCGCGGCGGCGACCACCTCCATCCGATCCAATCCGCCGACGCCCGCGATCGGGTTTTCGGAAATAACTTGTAGAGCCCCCATCCACATGACCATGCGGATATCGATCGATCCGACCGCGGTGCCAGACACGTTCATCTGCTCCAGTTCCACCATCCCCGCACTGATGCGTTGACTGACAATCGAACTTGCGGGAACCGCCGCCACGATCAGGACGGCGGCAGTCGGAAGCGCGAGCGAACGCAGACGAAACGGAGTTTTCCGCCAGTGCCGAATCAGCTCCAATCCGTCGAAAAGCGCAACCAGCAGGTAAACGAACAACGGTGCCCGGGTTCCCGATAGCAGGACAGGCACAAAGGAGAGGTAGAACCAGAACCGGCTGTTGGGAAGAAGAGAGATTGGGCGTTGGGCGTCCAGACGTGCGGCCAGACCGGCGGTCGCGGCAAGAAATGCGACGATCGCGGCGTTGCCGCCGAGATCGATCCGGCCGCCGATGACCATCGGGTCGAAGGGAATCAAAGCCAGAACCGCCAGTATGGCCGCGCGCGAGCCGAGGATCAGCGCGTCCAACGGCTGCCGCACCAGACTGATCGAGAGCGGCAGAAAGACAAAGCCGAGCATGATGAGACTGTAGGAGAACATACGGTTGCCGGCTACGGGTTCGTTCCGGAACACCATGAGCCCGATCGACCAACTCGCATAGGCGATGATCGCCGCGCAAAAGGCCGTATCAGCATAGCGCCAGGTCCGATGCCTGGCAAAGGCCAGATTGGCGCCGATCAGACCGAAGAAGAGAAACGCCCCCTTGGCGATGGGATTGCCGATCGCCAGCAAGGCGATCGCCAGGGCCAAGAGCAGCGCATCGAAGGATCGCCGCGCCAGGAGCCATCGTTTGATCATCGGGGAGCGCGCGGGCTAAGACCGAAGCGTGCGCGCCTCACCACTTCCGCCGTCCGGAAGAGCAAAGTCGTCAAACGCCGCCACGGCGCCAGCTTCATCGCCGAATACTTCTGTCGCCCGCCGATCAAGCTTTGCTGGGTGAGCGGATTGCCGGCAACCAGATCCGGTTCGACGTGGCGCACCCTGACGCCGAGCGCCCAGCCGCGCTCGAGCGCCACATCGAAAGGAAGCTGCATCGGAATGAGCCGCTGCCGCAGAGCCTTCGCGCCCTGCCGGTTGACCAGGTAGGCGGCCGAACTGCCGGTCGGGCCGAACAGCGACGTCCCCAACCGGAATCCGCCGCCGATCGAACGATGGGCGCGGAACACCGGCAGGCGATGGTGCATCAGTTTCACGACGTCCCAATCATCCACGGAAACGATCCGATCGAGCGCCGGCAGAAGCGCGGGCGTCAGCCGCACATCGTCCTCGAAAATCACCGCGATATCCGCGTCGCTGGCCAGGAAGACATCGAACACGTCGATATGGCTTTGATAGCAGCCATATTCGCCGTCCATCGGGATCTTGCCGTGGAGCCGGCGGAACCCGCTCTCGTCGAGGATGTCGCGCGCCTGAGGCGGCACGGTCTTCCCATCGACCGCCTTCACCCGTATCAGGTCGATGCCGATCGCCGCGGCGTCGGCACCGATCGCCGCAAGGCGCTCCGGAGACCGATCCAGATTGATGACGTAGTAATTGATCTTCAAGACAACTCTTTCGCGGGCGGGCCGCCGGTCCCCGTTTCGGATGTCGATTGCGCGAACATTAGGCAATGTCAAGGCAAGCTCAGTCGATGCTCCAGCCAGATCCACCAGCCCCTTCGAACAGCGTCGTCCCGTCCATCGCCGGGCCGCTTCTGTCCTGGTACGACTGTCACGCCCGCAAATTGCCATGGCGCGTTTCGCCGCAAGAGCGCGCGGCTGGAATACGGCCGGAGCCCTATCGCGTATGGCTTTCCGAGATCATGCTGCAGCAGACCACGGTGGCGGCGGTGAAAGCCTATTTCGCCCGTTTCGTCGATCGCTGGCCGACGATTGAGGACCTCGCCGCCGCCCCGGAAACGGATGTTCTCGGCGAGTGGGCGGGCCTCGGCTATTACGCCCGCGCGCGCAACCTTCACGCTTGCGCCCGGATCATCACCGAAGCCTTCGCCGGCGGCTTTCCCACCAGCGCGGCCGAGCTCAAAACGCTGCCCGGCATCGGCGACTACACATCCGCGGCGATCGCGGCGATCGCCTTCGACGAGCCGGCCGCTGTGGTCGACGGGAATGTCGAAAGGGTCGTCACGCGCCTGTTCGCGATCGAGGCGCCATTGCCGGGGGCGAGGAAGACGATTCGCCGCCACGTCGCGGAGCTGACGCCGGATCGGCGTCCCGGCGATTTCGCGCAAGCCATAATGGATCTCGGCGCGACCGTCTGCACGCCCACCGGTCCCGCCTGTATCCTTTGCCCCATCCGCGCCCACTGCCGGGCTGCGGCCGAAGGCCGCGCGGAGCAGTTTCCTGTCAAGAAACCCAGGGCGGCCACGCCGGAGCGCAAAGGCGCCGCCTTCGTCGCCACACGGCCGGCAGACGGCGCTGTCTGGCTGCGGCGGCGCGCCGGCAGCGGCATGCTCGCGGGCATGAGCGAGCCGCCGACGAGCGACTGGAACGCTCGCACCGACGGAGCGACCGGCGCCGAGGCCGCGCCGTTCGCGGCGAACTGGCAATTTCAGGGCACCATCGCCCACGCCTTCACGCATTTCCGCCTGGAGCTCGAAGTCTACCGGGCCGAACTGACGCAGGAACCGCCCATCGCCGGATGGTGGTCGCACGAAGCCGCGCAGGGCAGTGAGGCGCTGCCCACACTGATGCGCAAGGTGCTCGTCCGCGCGCTTGCCGAGCCGACCGCGCCAAATCCGTCAAGAAGGAGAACCGGATGACCGTGACGCACGTCGTTTTCGATATCGGCAAGGTGCTGATCCACTACGATCCGGACATTCCGTTTCGCCAGATCATCCCCGACGACGACCGCCGGGCGTTCTTCTTGAGCCAGGTCTGCTCGCACGAATGGAATCTGGAGCAGGATCGCGGCCGGCCGTGGCCGGAGGCGGAAGCCGAAGCGATCGGGCGTCATCCCGAGATGGCGGAGGAGATTCGCGCCTTTCGCCGCAACTGGCACCGGATGGTGCCGCATGCCTATGAGGGCAGCGTTTCAATCCTGCGCAGCCTGATCGCAGACGGTGTCGATGTCACCCTCTTGACCAACTTCGCCTCGGACACGTTTCGCGAGGCGCAGGCGAGATTCCCCTTCCTGAAGGAGACACGTGGCGTCACCGTCTCGGGCGACATCGCGCTGATCAAGCCGGACCGCGCGATCTACGATCGCCACGCGGCAAGCTTCGACCTCGACCCGGCGAAAACGATCTTCATCGACGACAGCGCGCCGAATGTCGACGGTGCCCGCCAGGCTGGCTGGCAGGCGATCCACTTCACGGATAGCGAGCGGCTCCAGCAGGACCTCGGCAGCCTCGACCTGCCGGTCCCTTCGAAGTCAGTCTCGGCGGACTAATGCGCCTCACACTACGACAGCGCCAAGTCCGTCGCGAATGCGCTGTCTCAACGCGTCGATCGGGGTCAGCGATTCGCCCGAGCGTACATGCCAGAACGTCCAGCCATTGCAGGCGTCGAGGCCTTGAACCTTCGCCCCGATCCGGTGAATCGACGCGGCGTCCTCGCCGATAGAGATGGTTCCGTCGGCGCGAACCCGTGCCGTCCAGCGGCCTTTCGCGTCGGTGAGTTCGGTGCCCGGCGCGACAAGGCCAGCCTCGAGAAGGCTGGCGAACGGAATCCGTGGCTCCGCCCGTTTACCGCCCGTCATCTTGAGCGCCGCGGAATCCAGCGGCTCGACTGCGGCGATCCGGGCTTCGGCGGCGCGGATATAGGCGTCCTCGCGTTCGATGCCGACGAAATGGCGACCCAGCCGCTTGGCGACGGCGCCGGTGGTGCCGGTGCCGAAGAACGGATCGAGGACGATGTCGCCGGGCTTCGTCGAGGCGAGAATGACCCGCGCCAGCAGCGCCTCGGGCTTTTGCGTCGGATGGGCTTTGCGTCCCGCCTCGTCCTTCAGCCGCTCGGCCCCGGAGCAGATCGGAAACAGCCAGTCGGAGCGCATCTGCACGTCGTCATTCGCCGCCTTCAGGGCGTCGTAGTTGAAGGTGTAGCCCTTAGCGTCCGCGTCGCGGGACGCCCAGATCATCGTCTCGTGGGCGTTCTGGAAACGCCGGCCACGGAAATTCGGCATCGGGTTGGTCTTGCGCCACACGACGTCGTTGAGCATCCAGTAGCCGAGGTCCTGCATCGAGGCGCCAACGCGGAAGATGTTGTGATAGGAGCCGATCACCCAAATCGTCCCGTTCGGCTTCAACACCCGGCGCGCCGCGAGCAGCCAGGCCCGGGTGAAGGCGTCGTAGGCCTGAAAACTCTCGAACTGGTCCCAGGCATCGTCGACCGCGTCGACCTTCGACTGGTCGGGGCGATGCAGATCGCCGCCCAATTGCAGATTGTAGGGGGGATCGGCGAAGATGACGTCGATCGAGTTCGCCGGCAGCGCCTCCATGCGGGCGACGCAATGCCCCTGATGGATTCGATCGAGCCAGTCGGGCTGCTCGGATCGCACAGTCGCCAAGGACGCGGAACGCTTGCTAATCATCTTCACCACCGGTTACGCAAAAACATCAAACCGACGACATGGTTACCGAACGACGTAAACAATCGATGAAATCCGGACTTTGTCGTTTCCGGCGGCGCGTGGTAACGGAGCCGGCGCTTGCCGGTCGGCGGCCCCGATACGGCTTTCCGCGATCGGGCGTGTGACCCAACCATCTGATACGCCGGAGCCTTTCATGTCCGAACCTTTGTTGGTGATCTTCGACTGCGACGGTGTGCTGGTCGATTCGGAGATCATCGCGGCCGCGGTTCAGACCGAGATGCTGGCCGAGCACGGCATCGAGGTCGATGCCGCGGAATTCGCCACACGCTATGCCGGACTCACCTGGCAGTTGGTCATGGAGCGGCTGACCGCCGAGACCGGAACGCGCTTTCCCGATGATTTTTCCGCCCGCATCGATGCCGAAATCGATCGGCGGCTCGGCAGCGACGTCGAGGAGATCGCCGGGGCCCGGACAGCGCTCGATCTCATCGAATTGCCCCGTTGCATCTGTTCGAACTCGTCATCGCAGCGGCTGGAGCTGGAACTCGAGCATGTCGGCCTCTGGGATTATTTCCATCCGCACATCTTCAGCGCGCCGGAAGTGGGAACCCAGAAGGTCAAGCCGGAGCCGGACGTCTTTCTGCATGCCTGCGAGGCGTTCGGGGTGCCGCCACGCGCGGCGATCGTCATCGAGGATTCCATCCATGGCGTCGCGGCGGCCTCCGCCGCCGGCTGCCGTGTGGTCGGCTTCACCGGCGGACGCCACACCCATCTCGGCCATGCCGAATCCCTGAGCGAAGCCGGCGCCGAGACGGTGATCAGCCGGCTGACGGATTTCCCCGCGGTCGTCACCGCCTTTGCGAGCTGGCAAGACGCCTGATCGCGGCGCATTATCCCGCCGGGCCCTCGTCGTAACCCGCATAGATCACGACGCCTCGCGCCGAGGCCGGATCAATTGCGATGGCCTCGTCGACATAGACGAATGTCTGCGCGCCCGCGTTTCGCGTGACCGGCACGCTGGTCTGGCCGAGCCGGGAATAGATCACGTCCTCGCCGCTCAGAATCGCGATCCGGATCGGCAGCGACACGGTCCGGTTCGTCGCCGCCGATCCGGGCATCACCCTTCCGGCGATGCCGATCTTCATGCGCAATTTTCCGTCGACGATCCGGCAGTCGCGGGTGGTGTCGGTCACGGACGCCACATAATCGACTTCGTCGCCGACCTTCCTGGTGAGAATGGCGGTTCCCTCGCGCAGGCTCACATTCGGACAAAACCGCGCCTCGGTTCCCTGCGCGGCGGCTACGGACGCGGGCGGCGGCGCGTTACTCGCGAGATCGGCGCCGGAATTCGTCGAGGAGCAGGCCGAAAGCAGCGCCAGCGCGCCGCCGAATGCCAGACTCCTCGCGGCGATCACCATATGCATCAGTCGGTTCTTCCCTTATTGTGGCGTGCCGTTCTATATCAGCCCGTGAACGGATAGGCGACTGATCGAAGCCGTGCGAGACGGATGACCGGCAAACCGGTCGGCCCGATCTCGGGCGGCCCCGATCCGAAGCGAAGTGGAGACGATGTGCAATATGTGAGTTCGCGGGGCGAGGCGCCGGTGCTCGGCTTCGCCGACGCCCTGCTGGCAGGTCTCGCGAGCGATGGTGGGCTCTATGTGCCCGAGACCTGGCCGGTCCTGTCCGCCCACACCATTCGCGGTTTCTCCGGACGGCCCTATGCCGAGGTGGCCTTCGATATCCTCGTCCCCTTCGTCGGCGAGGATATCGCGGCCGCGGATCTGAAACGGATGGTGGAGGAGGCCTACGCGACCTTCCCGCATCCGGCGGTCGCCCCCCTCGTGCAGATCGGCCCCTCGCACTTCGTGCTGGAGCTGTTCCACGGCCCGACTTTGGCCTTCAAGGACATCGCGATGCAGCTCATCGCGCGCCTGATGGACCATGTGCTCGGCCAGCGGAAGCGGCGCGCCAGCATCGTCGGCGCGACCTCGGGCGACACCGGAGGCGCGGCGATCGCGGCCTTCGCCGCGAGCCAGCGAACCGACATCTTCATCCTGTTCCCGCATGGCCGCGTCTCGCCGGTGCAGCAGCGCCAGATGACCTCGTCCGGCGCCGACAACGTCCATGCCGTCGCTATCGACGGAACCTTCGACGACTGCCAGGCCCTGATCAAGGCAATGTTCAACGACCGCCGGTTCCGCGAGACGGTCGCGCTCTCGGGCGTCAACTCGATCAACTGGGGCCGGATCATGGCCCAGATCGTCTATTATTTCACGGCCGCGGCCAGCCTCGGGGCGCCGGATCGGAAAGTCTCCTTCACCGTTCCGACCGGCAATTTCGGCGATATCTTCGCTGGTTACGGTGCCAAGCGCATGGGCCTGCCGATCGAGCGGCTGGTGATCGCCACCAACCAGAACGACATCCTGGTTCGCACGCTCGATCGCGGGCGCTACGAGACCACCGGCGTCCACGCCACCATGTCGCCGTCGATGGACATCCAGGTCTCGTCCAATTTCGAACGCCTGATCTTCGAGGCGAGCGGACGTGATGGCGAGATGGTACGGCGACTGATGCAGCAGTTGTCCCAGTCCGGCAGCTTCACCCTTCCCGAACCGGTTCTGGCCGCGATTCGCGCGGAATTCGACGCCGGGACGGCCGACGAACCGGCGACCGCCGAAACGATCGCGCGGATGCTGACGACGACGGCCTACCTCCTAGACCCGCACACCGCCGTCGGCGTCGGCGTCGCGGAAAGCCGCCTCGGCCGCGAGCCGATGATCACCCTCGGCACCGCTCATCCGGCCAAATTCCCGGCCGCGATCGAACAGGCAACGGGGATTTTGCCGGCGCTTCCGCCCAGTCACGCCGACCTCATGCAAAAGCGCGAGACGCTGGACCGGTTGCCGAACGAGATCGGCGCCGTCCAAGACTATATTCTCGCGCGATCGCGCGCCGTCAGTCAGGGAGCCGAAGCATGAGCGTCGACATCACGAAGCTCTCGAACGGACTGACCATCGCCACCGAGACCATGCCGCATCTGGAAAGCGCCTGCCTTGGCATCTGGGTGAAGGCCGGTGCCCGCGACGAGGCGCCCGAGGAGCATGGCATCGCCCATTTGCTCGAGCACATGGCCTTCAAGGGCACGAATCGCCGCAACGCCCGCCAGATCGCCGAGGAAATCGAGGACGTCGGCGGCGAAATCAACGCCGCGACCAGCGTCGAGACGACATCCTACTACGCCCGTGTCCTGAAAAACGACGTGCCGCTGGCACTCGACATCTTGACCGACATCCTGATCGACTCGCGCTTCGACGAGCAGGAGCTCGAACGCGAGCAACATGTGATCCTGCAGGAGATCGGAGCGGCCGAGGACACGCCGGACGACATCGTTTTCGATCATTTCCAGGAAGCGGCCTATCGCGGCCAGATCGTCGGCAGGCCGATCCTCGGCACGCGGCAGACGGTCAAATCCTTCAACCCGGGGAACCTGCGGACCTATCTGGCGCGGCACTATTCGCCTGACCGGATGATCGTTTCGGCGGCGGGCGCCGTCTCCCACCAGGCGATCGTGGACCAGGTGCAGGCTGCGTTCGGATCGAGCGCGGCGTCGCCGCTGCCGCTGCACTCGGAACCACGGACGCCGGCCGCCTATACCGGCGGCGAGTTTCGCCAGGAACGCGACCTGATGGACGCGCAGATGGTTCTCGGCTTCGAGGGACGGCCCTACTACGCCCGCGATTTCTACGCCTCGCAGGTGCTGTCGCTGATTCTCGGCGGCGGAATGTCGTCGCGGCTGTTCCAGGAAGTGCGCGAGCGGCGGGGCCTTTGCTACGCCATCTACGCCTTCCATTGGAGCTTTTCCGATTCCGGCATCTTCGGCGTCCATGCCGCCACGGGCGAAGCGGAACTCGCCGAGCTCGCGCCGGTGATCATCGACGAACTCCTCAACGCGGCGGCCGGGATCACCGAGGTGGAGGTTACCCGCGCCCGCGCGCAAATGCGATCGAGCCTGTTGATGTCGCAGGAAAGCCCCGCCTCCCGGGCCGCGCAGATCGCTCGCCAGCTTCTGTTTAACGGCTCGACGATCGCCAATGAGGAGTTGATCGGACGTCTCGACGCAATCACGGCGCCGCGCCTGTCCGACCTCGCCGAGCGGTTGTTCATGGGCCAGACCCCGACGCTCGCCGCCATCGGGCCGGTATCGCGCCTGCCAGGCACCGCCGAGATCGTCGCCCGCCTCGATAATCGGGCGGGATCCGAGGCCAGGGTCGCCGCAGGTCACTGACGCGGGCAATGAGCATTCTCGACCATCTGACTGGACCGCAGATTCCGAGCCTGGAAGGCGATGGCATATTGCTGCGTATGCCCCGGCGCGGCGACTACGCGGCCTGGCGAGCGCTACGCGGCAACAGTCGCGAATTCCTGAAGCCGTGGGAGCCGCTATGGACGGCCGACGAATTGTCGTGGGAGGCCTATCGGCTGCGCATTCGCCGCTACAATCAGGACGCGCGCGAAAACACCAGCTTCTCCTTCTTTCTGTTCGACGCGGAAGGCAGAACCCTGTACGGCGGCACCACCATCGGCCAGATCCGGCGCGGGGTCGCCCAGTCCGGCACCTTGGGCTACTGGATGGGCGAGCGCTATGCGGGCTCCGGGCTGATGCCGCGGGCGGTCGATCTCATGAAGCTGTTCGCCTTCGACGTGCAGGGGCTGCATCGCATCGAGGCCGCCTGCCTGCCGTCCAACGCCCGATCGATAAGGTTGTTGGAAAAATGCGGTTTCACCCGCGAGGGCCATCTGCGAAACTACCTGAAAATCGCCGGGCGGTGGGAGGATCACTATCTTTACTCGCTGCTCGCCGAAGAATGGTCGCGATCGAGGTCCAGGGAACGGCTCTGTGCCGTGCCCGCGGAATGATCGCGGCATGGCTGTGACGCAGAGACGCAAGAAGGCTTCGCGAACGGCTATGCGATCCACACTCCCGTCCGGGAAACTCATTCTCGCGCTGATCGCGCTCGTTTTGGCGAATTTCGTCACCGCGGCACCATCGCGGGCGTTGGAGCCCGTCAGCATTTCGCGGGACGATACCGCCATCGACCTGAAACCCGCGCTCGACATCCATCGCGGCCAGGGACGCAGCTTCCAGGTCGCCACCATTCCCGGCGCCGACGGGATCGTGCGCCGGATCGAGATCGAGGCGAATTCGCCCGACGCCTCGGGCAACTGGGCGGTCTTCGCTCTTGCCAACAACAGCGACGAACAGATCGACCGCCTCGTCGTCGCGCCGCATTTCCGCCTGGTCGGATCGGGCATCGTCTGGCCGGACCTCGGCTCGCAGCGCATCGCCTCGATCACCCCCTCCCAGGGCTTCGCGCTGGAACGCCAGCCAAGCTCGGACGCGGACGTCTTTCTGGTAACCCTCGATCCGGGAGCGATCGTCACCTTCGTCGCTGAACTGACGGCCGCCGACATCCCTGATATCCGGCTTTGGGAGCCGAACGCCTACAAGGACACGATCAACGCCTTTACGCTTTACCGCGGCATCGTTCTCGGCATTTCCGGCCTGCTCGCGGTGTTCCTGACCATCCTGTTCGTGGTCAAGGGCTCGGCGATGTTTCCCGCGACGGCGGCGCTCGCATGGGCCGTTCTCGCCTATATCTGCATCGACTTCGACTTCTGGCAGAAACTCATACCGGTCCTGCCGGGCCAGGAACGAATGTGGCGCGCCGGAACGGAGGTGGCGCTCGCTTTCACGCTGGTCGTCTTCCTGTATGCCTACCTCAATCTCAATCGCTGGCACGGCCTATTGTCGGTCTTTACCGTCCTGTGGCTCGCTGCGCTTGGCACGCTGGGGGCCGTTGCCGCCTTCGATCCGGTGATCGCGTCCGGGATCGCCCGCCTGTCGCTCGCCGCCACCGCCGTCGTCGGGCTCGGGCTGATCGCGACGCTCGCCGCCCAGGGCTTCGACCGGGCGATCATGCTGATCCCGACCTGGTGTCTCATTTTGCTGTGGCTCGTCGCCGGATGGATGACGACGACCGGCCGCATCGACAATGACATCATCCAGCCGGCGCTCGGTGGCGGCCTGGTGCTGATCGTTCTTTTGATCGGCTTTACGGTGATGCAGCATGCCTTTGCCGGCGGCGGCTTCGCGCAAGGGCTTCTGTCGGACATGGAACGGCGCTCGCTGGCGCTGGCCGGCAGCGGGGACGCGATCTTCGATTGGGACGTCAGCCGCGACCGCATCTTCGCCGGCGCCGACGGCGACGCTCTCGCCGGCATGCCGGTCGCGTCGATGAACGGCCCGGCGCGGGACTGGCTGCCGATCCTCCACCCCGACGACCGCGATCGCTTCAGACTGACGCTGGACACCATCCTGGAACACCGCCGCGGGCGCATCTCGCAGGAATTCCGGCTGCGCGACGAGGACGGGCACTATCACTGGATGTCACTGCGCGCGCGGCCGGTCCTCGGCAGCGACGGCGAGGTCGCGCGCTGCGTGGGGACGCTGAAGGACGTGACCGAGCGCAAGAAGGCCGAGGAGCGGCTGCTGCACGACGCGCTGCACGACCAGTTGACCGGACTGCCGAACCGCGAGCTGTTCATGGACCGGCTGGATGCAATCGGCGTTCTCGCGGCAACCCGCCCCGACGTCCACCCGACGATCTTCGTGATCGATCTCGACCGCTTCAAGCAGGTCAATGACGATTTCGGCATCGCCACGGGCGATACCATCCTGCTCACGCTGGGACGCCGGCTGAAGCGCCTGTTGAGGCCCGAGGATTCGCTCGCCCGCCTGGGCAGCGACCAGTTCGGGCTGATCCTGTTGTCGCAGACCGAGGTCGGTGCCGTCGCGGCCTTCGCCGAGACGCTGCGCGACGGTATCAAGGCGCCGATCGCCTTCGCCAACAGGGAGATCGTGCTGACCGGCGCGATCGGCTTGACCGGCTGGACGGAGTCATCCAGCCCGGACGAGGTGCTCAAGGAGGCGGAACTCGCCATGTACGAGGCGAAGCGGGGCGGCGGCGACCGCATCGAGCCGTTTCGGCCCTCCTACCGCAGCGCCGGATATGGCCGCCTGCAAGTGGAATCGGACCTGCGTCGTGCCTTCGAACGCAACGAGCTGTCGCTGGCGTTCCAGCCGATCATCCGGCTCGACGGCGAGGAAACCGCCGGCTTCGAGGCGCTGCTGCGGTGGGAGCACCCGAGACGCGGCGCCATCTCGCCGACCGAGTTCGTGCCAATCGCCGAGAGTACAGGCCTGATCGTCCAGCTCGGGCAGTTCGCCCTTGAGGAAGCCGCCCGGCGACTGAGCGACTGGCAACGAATGACCGGGAACCAGAAGCTGTTCATGTCGGTCAATATCTCGAGCCGACAGCTTATTCGCCAGGACCTGATCGCCGACGTCAAAACGGTTCTGGAGCGTTATCGCCTGCCGCCTGAGAGCCTGAAGCTGGAGCTCACCGAATCGATCGTGATGGACAATCCCGAACGCTCTGCGCAACTGCTGACGCGGCTGCGCGGCCTCGGCGTGGGGCTTTCGCTGGACGATTTCGGCACCGGCTACTCCTCTCTCGCCTATCTGATGGGCTTTCCCTTCGACACGCTGAAGATCGACCAGTCGTTCCTGAAGAACAACAGCCAGCCGCAACGCCCGATCATCCTGCACTCGATCGTCACGATGGCTCACGATCTCGGCTTGCAGGTGGTCGCGGAGGGCGTCGAGACCGATGCCGACGTCGTCCTGCTGCGTCAGTTGAACTGCGAATACGCCCAGAGCTTCATGTTCTCGCAGCCACTGACGGCCGAGCAGGCGCGCAAGGCGCTACACGATCACATGGTCGGGTTGAAACGGGCCAGCTGACGCGCCGGCGGGACCAGAGCGGGACGCGAAAATGCGCGACGCCACGTCGCCGGAATTTTGCTCCGGCTGCCGGCGTTCAGGCGTGGCCGGCCTCGCTGGCGAGGAACGCCGCGTCGACCCCGAGCAAGGCAAGGGCGCGGCCGTATTTCTGGTCGAGCTGATTATCGAAGACGATGCCGAGATCGGCCTTGCAGGTCAGCCAGCCATTCGCCGCGATCTCGCTCTCCAATTGTCCCGGCGCCCAGCCTGCATAACCGAGCGCCATGATCGCGGTGCGGGGGCCGATGCCTTGCGAGATCGCCTTGAGGATATCGAGCGTCGGGGTCAGCGAAATCTGGTCGTCCACCGGCACGGTCGAGTCGGAATCGTAATCGTCCGAATGAAGCACGAAGCCCCGGCCCTTCTCCACCGGGCCGCCCACACAGACCGAAACCTCCAGCCCCTTCTCTGGCAGGTGGATGTCGGTCTCGCTGGCGACGATGCCGAGCTGGGTCAAAAGGGCGGGAAAACTGACCGGCTGCGGCTTGTTGATGACGAAGCCCATCGCTCCGTTCGCCGAATGGGCGCAGAGATAAATCACGCTGCGCACGAAGCGTTCGTCCTCCATGCCCGGCATGGCGATCAGAAAATGTCCCTCAAGCGTGGTATCGACGCTGTCGTGTCCGATGTCATGATCCATGTTCATACCAACCACATGTTGTGCCCGCATGTCGTCAGAAAGGTTCTCATCATTCGGACGATTAGACCAGAGCAGGCGGGCCACGTCTCTGGGTGAAAACTCCGCCTTCTCGTTATTTTGAATGGCGGGCGGTGCGCCGCCCAGTCTATCCACGCTTGACCGCGCGCAGCTTCTAGCGATTGTACATAATGGACGAAGGAGTGGAGCCGATCATGAGACGGACCATCCGGATGGCACACGGCCTCGCCGGCGTGCTTGGCCTTGCTCTTCTGGCCGGCGAAGCCCACGCCGCGAGCGATGACGTGACGCTGGCGACCGATCAGGTCACCATAAGGCTGGCTCGCGAGACCGCCATGCCGGACGGCACGGTTCGCGGCGCGCTGGTCGTCGACCTCGCGCCGGGCTGGAAAACCTACTGGATCGACCCCGGCGCCTCCGGCATCCCTCCCACGATCGACTTTTCCCAAACCAGGGGACTCGGCGGCGCGACGCTTCACTTCCCCGCCCCGCATCGCCTGGGCGAGGATTTCAGCCGTGCCAACGGCTACAAGCAACCGGTCTCGATCGCCTTCGAACTCGCACCGAAGCCGCAAGCGACGATCGGACCGATCGAAGCGCAGATCTTGCTCGGCGTCTGCAGCGAAATCTGTATTCCGGTACAGGCGAACCTCACCGGCGCGAGCGACACGGTCGCCGACGCGGTCGTTGTCGCCGCCGCCTTCTCGGCTCTGCCGGATCGATCCGGCGGTATCGGACGGATCCGATCGGCGGTCGCCAAGGGCGACGTGCTGACGATCACCGCCGAATATGCCGAGGCAGCCGAAACGCCGGATCTTTTCGTGCGGGGGCCCGACGGCTGGTATTTCGACGAACCGGCCGCCCCGACTACCCAGGGGAACGACCTTGTTTTCGAGGTCGAGATACTGGAACGACCGCGGGGCGCCAAAGGCGCTCCAGAGACGATCGACGTCGTCTTTACCGATGGTCCACGCGCATTCGAGGCCAACGACATCGCGGTTGCGGCCAAACCGCCGCAGGGCTGACAGCCTCGACAAAAGCGCTGGGTGCCCCACATCCGGCATCGCTGGCGCTTGGCCAGGGTCAAGCCGCGGAGCGGCGTACGAGAGGGATGACAGATGGCTATCAGCGTAGGCGACAAGCTTCCGAACGCGACACTCAAGACCAAGGTGCCCGATGGCCCCGCCGATCTATCCACCGACGAGATATTCGCCGGCAAAAAGGTCGTGCTTTTCGCCGTGCCCGGCGCATTCACGCCGACCTGCTCGATGAACCATCTGCCGGGCTTCATCACCCACAACGACGAGATCCGCGCCAAGGGCGTCGATACCATCGCCGTCGTCGCGGTCAACGACATCTTCGTCATGAGCGCCTGGGAAAAGGCCAATGAAGCAGCCGGCAAGATCCTGTTCCTGTCGGATGGCAACGGCGAATTCACCAAGGCCGTCGGCCTCGACGTCGACCTTTCGGTGGCGGGCCTCGGCGTGCGCTCCAAGCGCTATTCGATGATCGTCGAGGACGGCGTGGTCAAGGCGCTGAATATCGAGGAGTCACCGGGCCAGGCGGACAAGTCGTCGGCCGAGGCGCTGCTCGAACAGCTCTGAGCCGCCCCGACAATCGTATGAAGACGGGCGCATGAAGACGGGCCGCAAGGATGTTACCTCGCGGCCCGTTTTCCTGTTTTGAAAGGCTCCATGCCGGCGCGGGCGAGTTCGTCGGCCCGCTCGTTGAGCTCATTGCCGTCATGCCCGCGGACCCAATGAAACGCCACTTCGTGGCGGCCCTTCTCCTCTTCGAGCCGCTGCCATAACTCGGCATTCTTCACCGGCTTCTTGTCGGCGGTCTTCCAGCCGTTGCGCTTCCAGCCGTGAATCCATTTGGTGATGCCGTCGCGCATATAGGTCGAGTCGGAATACAGAGCGACGGTGCAGGGGCGCTTCAGCGCGGCGAGCGCCTCGATCACGGCCGTCAGCTCCATGCGGTTGTTGGTGGTCAGCTCCTCGCCGCCCTTTAATTCCTTGGCCGCCCCGTTGAAGCGCAGGATCGCGCCCCAGCCGCCCGGCCCCGGATTGCCCGAACAGGCGCCGTCGGTATGGATCTCGACCCGGTTTGTCTCGCTCATGCTATCACCCGTCCGGTATCGAACCCATATCCCACCGCGCTTCCGACCGAGCGGTGGAAGCGCAGCTTGCGCAAATATTCCTTCGGGTCCTTCTTGGTCACGAAGGAGCCCTCAGGCGTATTCAGCCAATCGTAGAGCCGCGTCAGCAAGAACCGCAGGGACGCACCGCGGCAAAGGACGGGAAGCACTGCCAGTTCCGCGTCCTGCAACGGGCGGACCGCAGCATAGCCCTCTAGCAGCGCCCTGCCCTTCGTCACATTGAAGCTGGCGTCCGACTCGAAACACCAGGCGCATAGCCCGATCGCCAAATCGTAGGCCAGGAGGTCATCGCAGGCGAAATAAAAGTCGATCAGCCCCGACAGCTCGCCCGAAAGGAAGAAGACGTTGTCGGGAAAGAGGTCGGCGTGGATGATGCCGCGCGGGATATCCGTCGGCCAGCTCGCTTCCAGGAACGCCAGTTCCGCCGCGATCTCGTCGGACAGACCCGGCTCCACCTCGTCGGCGCGGCCATCGCAACTTGTAAACAGCGGCTGCCAGTCAGCGAGCGCCAGGCCGTTTGCCCGATGCAGCGGGAAATCGGCGGCTTCGGCGTGCATGCGCGCCATGGCGCCGCCGACGGCGCGGCAATGGTCCGCCGACGGCCGGCGGGTCCACATGCCTTCCAGAAAGGTGAAGATCGCCGCCGGGCGACCGGAGAGTTCTCCGAGCGATTCGCCGGCGCGCGTATGGACCGGCAACGGGCAGGACAGCCCGCGCTCGGCCAGATGCTCCATCAGACCGACGAAGAACGGCAAATCGTCGCGATTTACCCGCTTTTCGTAGAGCGTCAGGATGAAGGTCCCGCCGCCAGTGCGCAGTAGAAAATTCGAGTTTTCGACGCCCTCGGCGATGCCCTTGTAGCTCAGCAGCGGACCGAGGTCATAATCGGCGAGAAACGCCGTCAGCTGCGATTCCGATACGTCAGTATAGACCGCCACGCTCAGGCCTGACCGTTCACGAAGACCATGTCGGCCGCCGTCAGCGGCGTTTGGCGAAGGCTGCGCATGACCGGGAAGTTCTCGTTTTCCTCCGCCGTCCGCACCAGTTCGATGGCGACCTCAAACCGCTCGCGAAAGGCCGCGACAATGGCGTCGATAAGGATTTCCGGCGCCGAGGCACCGGCTGACATCGCGATGGTCCCGTCGGCCAAAATCGCGTCCCAGGGAATGTCCGCCACGCCTTCGACCAGAACCCCCTCGCCCGCGCCGAAGCGTTCCGCCACTTCGACCAGCCGGCGCGAGTTCGACGAGTTCGGTGCTCCGACCACGAGGAAGACATCAGCGCCAGGCGCGGCGGCCTTCACCGCCTCCTGCCGGTTGGTCGTCGCATAACAGATGGATTCCGACGAGGGCGCGTGCAGCGCCGGGAACTTCGCCTGCAATGCCTCGACGATCCCGATTGTGTCGTCCACCGACAGCGTCGTCTGGGTGACGAAGCCGAGGGCCGCCGGATCGCTCGGAACATAGGCGGCGACATCCGCCTCGGTCTCGATCAGGGTCACGGCCCCCTCGGGCAGTTGCCCCATGGTGCCGACGACCTCCGGATGACCGCGATGCCCGATCAACAGGACATGGCGACCGAGCCGCATGTGCCGCATCGCCTGCTTGTGGACCTTCGACACCAGCGGGCATGTGGCGTCGAGATAAAGCATCTCACGCGCCTCGGCGGCCGCCGGCACCGATTTCGGCACGCCATGCGCCGAAAACACGACCGGCTGGCCATCGTCGGGAATATCGTCGAGCTCCTTGACGAAAACCGCGCCCATGTTCCGCAGGCCTTCGACGACATAGCGATTGTGGACGATCTCATGGCGGACATAGACCGGAGCGCCATATTTCTTCAGCGCCAGAACGACGATCTGGATCGCCCGGTCGACGCCGGCGCAAAAGCCGCGCGGCTCACACATGCGGATCGTCAGTTTCGGCTTTGCGGCGGGGACGGACAAGAATGGCTCCGGTGTTGGCGGTATCGCTCGGTCGGCGGGCCGAATGAAGGGATTGGCCCGGGATGTGTCAAGTCTCGCCGTGCCTACAGCATGTTGGTGGAAACCGGAATCCGTTTTCGGAGCACTGCGTCGCGGAACCTGATCGGTGGTTCCCCTGCGCCACTGGCGTTAAGCCTAACGACATCAAAAGCTTGGCAGGGCCGTCTTTCGAATTTACTCAGGATACCGAATGAATTCGGGAGAGATCCAATGCTCGAACAGAGACGCAAGCGCCGACACCGTGTCTGCCTGGCCGGCGCGGTCACCTGCGGCCCCGAAAGCGCGATCCTGCCCGTTCGGATCAAGAACCTGTCCGACCATGGCGCCGAAATCGTCGCCGCGGATGGACACATTCCCTCCCGCGATGTCGAGTTTTCCGTTCAGCGCGACGATACGCGGATCAGGCCCGCCAAGGTCGTCTGGCGCAGAATGCGGAACTTCGGCCTCGAATTCAGCGACGCTCGCGACGATCAGGGCAATGCCGAGGCCACGGTCCGGCGGCTCTTGTCCGATCTTGGCAGATCCAGCTCGGCCCCCGGCGATTGAACGGTTCATGCTGAGGCGCCGGTGGCTGCCCGAGCCGCGCGTCGATCCCCTACCACAAGCAGGACCGTCATCACCGCGAGCACGAAGGCCAGCCCGTACCACGTAACGGCGTATTGCAGATGGCTGTTCGGAATGTTGATGGCCGTCGTCCCCCCGACCGGCCAGCCGCCGGGCGCGCGCCCCGGCCCGGCATCGACGAAAAACGGCAGCACCTGCGCGTCGCTCGTGAGCGTCAAGCCGGCGGCCATCGCATCGAGATCGCGCCAGAAAAAGGTCTTGTTGGCCGAATCGTTGTCCGGCACGAAGTTGCTGGCCTTTTCGGTGGGGGCGTTTCGCGCGAGGCCGGTGATCGTCACCGCGCCCTCGATCTGCCCCTTCGCCCGCGTCTGCGGCTCGCGCAGCTCGTAGGGGACGAAACCGCGATTCACGAACACGATATCCCCGCCCCCCGTCAGCAGCGGCGTGTAGACGTTCCAGCCAGCCTGGCCCTCGAATGTCGACAGAAAATAGCGCTCGCCTTCGTGGAGGAAGCGGCCTTCGGCCGTGACCGGCGTGTAGTCGACGTCGCCGGTTTCGGCGAAACGGGCGACAAGCGCGTCGAGATCGATGGGCTTGGCGTCGGTCCGCTGCTCGATTCGTGCGACGAGGCCTTCCTTCCAATGAAGCCGCTCGACCTGCCAGGTGCCGAGCACGACGAGGATGGCGACGCCGACGAGGCAGCCCCCCAGCGCCAGCCAGAAGCGTGGGCGGGACATCCGGCCGGACCGCGTCGCTTCGCCGACAGCCTTCGCCGGGGCAGCGTCATCCGTCACGGTCGAGGCGTCCTTCCGATGCCTGGTGCTTATATTGTAGTCCGATCATCAGCCCCTTGAGACTGCGGAGCAGCGGCAGGCTCAGAATCAAGGTCAGCGGCAGCCAGAGCAGGAAATGCACCCACAAGGGTGGGCCGACCGTGACCTCCAGCCAAAGCGCCAGCCCGACGACGATAAAGCCGATGATCAGAATCACGAACACCGCCGGACCGTCGCCCGAGTCGATAAACGCGTAATCCAGATCGCAGTTGGAACAGCATGGCGCGACGGTCAAAAAGCCCGAAAACAATCGCCCGTCGCCGCAGCGGGGACAGCGGCCCCGCAATCCGGCCTTGGCCGGATCGGCCAGCGTATGCGGCGCCCTGTCCTCGCTCATCGGTTTGCGGTCTCCAAAAAACGGCGGAGGCGGCCGCTTGCGCGCCGCCTCCGCGAAATTCCGATGGTCACAGTCGGGGCCGGGTCCCGTCAAAAGCCGACCCGAGCCGAACCCATTCTAATGGGCGATCGTCGCGCCCCAGCTGCCCCAGATGTAGATGCAGAAGAACAGGAATAGCCAGACGACGTCGACGAAGTGCCAGTACCAGGCGGCCGCCTCGAAGCCGAAATGCTTTTGCGGGGTAAACTGCCCCTTCATCGCCCGGATCAGGCAGACGGTGAGGAAAATCGTCCCGATGATGACGTGGAAGCCGTGGAAGCCTGTCGCCATGAAGAAGGTCGAGCCGTAGATCGACCCGGAAAAGGCGAAGGGCGCGTGGGCATATTCATAGAACTGGACGTAGGAGAAGATCACGCCGAGGATGACAGTGAGCGCCAATCCCCAGATCAACCCCTTGCGATCGTTGTGCAACAGGGCGTGATGGGCCCAGGTGACTGTGGTGCCGGACAGCAGCAGGGTGATGGTGTTGAACAGCGGCAGGTGCAGCGGATCGAGAACATCGATGCCGACCGGCGGCCATTGCCCACCCAGCGCTTCCGCCCGCATCGGCTGAACGGCTTCGCCCGGAAACAGGCTGGCGTCGAAGAAGGCCCAGAACCAGGCGGCGAAGAACATCACCTCGGAGGCGATGAACATGATCATGCCGTAGCGCAGATGCAGCGACACGACGCGCGTATGCGCGCCTTCGCGGCCCTCCTTGATGGTATCCGACCACCAGGCGAACATCACGTAGAGGACAACGGCCAAGCCGAGGAAGAACAGCCAGGGACCGGCCATATCGATGCCGAAGACCACAAACTGGTTGCCGGAGAAGTCACGCATGTACCCGACGAGGCCGAACAGCATGACGAACGCGCCGATGGAGCCGATAAACGGCCACGGGCTCGGGTCGATGATATGGTAATCGTGGTGCTTGGCGTGCGTGTCTGCCATTACGGGTCCCCGGTCTGATCCTCTATGCCCGGCGATCTGCCTATCGGAGATCGTGAGCCAATTCCAGCTTCACTGTCGATTGCCGCGCCCGTGCGTTCCAACGGCCGCGCTATCACAGCTTGTTCGTCAAATCCTCGCGCCTGCCCGTGTCCGGCGCCGCCGCGACAGGCTGCTCCGGCTCGTCGACCCTGAAGAACGTATAGGACAGGGTTATGCCCGGCGCATCTTTCAACTCGTCCGCTTCCAGCATGTCCGGATCGACATAGAAGACGATCGGCATATCAAGCTCTTCGCCCGGCTGGAGCGTCTGGTTATCGAAGCAGAAGCAGGCGATCTTGTTGAAATAGACCCCGGCGGCATTGGGCGTGACGTTGAAGGTCGCCTGCCCGGTGACCGCCTCGTCAGAATTGTTTTTTACCCGATAGGACACTTCCCGCGTCTCGCCGAGCTTCACCGTGACCTGCCGGTCGTTCGGCTGGAACTCCCAGGGAAGGTCGCCGGCGACGTTGCCGTCGAAACGTACGGTAACCGTGCGATCGATGACACGGCTGGAGCCCCCCTCCGCCCGCTGTGTCGTGCCGCCATAGCCAGTGACCTGACAGAACAGCTGGTAGAGCGGCACCGACGCATAGGCCGCGCCGATCATGCCGACGGCAAAAGCCGCGCAAGAAACGGCGATAACCACGCCCTTGCGCCCGGCCGTGCGGGTTCGTGGCCTCGCGGCGCCGCGCCCGGTCTCGCTCATGACGCCATCTTCGCGATCGAGACGAAGTAAAAGATGACGACGAGCGCCACGAGGACGACCCCGATTGCGATCGACCGGTGCCGCCGCGCCCGCTGCTCCGCCTCGGTGAGTCGCACGCGATCCCCGTCCATATCAGGCTCCGATCACGGTCGACACAGGCCGCAAGAGCGCCTCGGCGAGAAGAATTACGAACAGGCCGAACAGATAAAGGATGGAAAAGGCGAACAGTCGCTTGGCCGGAATCATCTTCGGATCGCCGTCGGCCATGTGCAGCGTCGCATAGGCGTGCCGGAGAAAGTTCGCCCCGAGCAGGACGGCGGCAATTCCGTAGACAGGCCCGGCGAAACCCAGGAGCCAGGGCGCGACACCGACCGGCACAAGCAGCAGGGAGTAGATGAAAATCTGGATCCGCGTCGCGCGTTCCCCCGCGACATTCGGCAGCATCGGTACGCCGGCGTTGTCATAGTCTTTCAGCTTGAACAGCGCCAGCGCCCAGAAATGCGGCGGCGTCCAGAGAAAGATGATGAGAAAGAGAACGATGCTCTCGACCGCGACGCCGCCCGTCACGGCGGCCCAGCCGATCATCGGCGGAAACGCGCCAGCGGCACCGCCGATGACGATGTTCTGCGGCGTCGAGCGCTTCAGCCACATCGTGTAGACGACGGCGTAAAAGAAGATGGTGAAGGCCAGCAGCCCGGCGGCGAACCAGTTCGAGGCGAGCCCGAGCAACGTGACCGCAAGCAGCGACAATCCGAGCCCGAAGGCCAGCGCGGTCTCCGGCTCGATGCGCCCGGCCGGGATTGGCCGCTTCGCCGTTCGCGTCATGACGCCGTCGATGTCGGCGTCATACCACATGTTGAGCGCGCCCGAGGCGCCCGCGCCGATCGCGATCGACAGGATCGAGATGACCGCGAGCGTCGGATGCAGAGACCCTGGGGCCAGCGCGAGGCCGGTGATCGCGGTGAGAACCACCAGCGACATGACCCGGGGCTTGAGAAGCGCCAGGAAGTCACGCGGCTCGGCGAGGCTCCCGCCGCTGGAGCGGACCTCGCTGTTGGTGGAACCGAGAAGCGTCAAGTCGAACCTCGAACTCGTCCATTTGACCGGTGCCCCGGTCGCTATGGGTGCCCTCCCGAATGAGAAGACACCGAATATTGGCGCGCCCGGTCCGAAGACCGTAGCGCATTTGCCGTGCGGCGTCAGCCGGCGCGTCTCACTTCACGCGCGGCAGCTCTTCCCACTGGTGGTAGGGCGGCGGCGAGGACAGCTGCCATTCGAGCGACGTCGCACCCGCACCCCAGGGATTGGGGCCGGCGATCCGCTTTTTGGCGAAGGCTTCCCAAATTCCATAAAGGAAGATCGCGACGCCCACGGCCGAGATGTAGGAGCCCATCGACGACACGAAGTTCCAGCCCGCGAATGCTTCCGGGTAGTCGACATAGCGGCGCGGCATGCCGGCGGCGCCAAGGAAGTGCTGCGGGAAGAACAGGATGTTGACGCCGACGAATGTCGTCCAGAAGTGAATCTTGCCGATCGTCTCGTTATACATGTAGCCCGACATCTTCGGGAACCAGTAGTACCAGGCTCCAAAGATCGCGAAGACAGCCCCGAGCGACAGGACGTAATGGAAGTGGGCGACGACGTAATAGGTGTCGTGCAGCACACGGTCGAGACCCGCATTGGCCAGCTTCACGCCGGTGACGCCGCCAACGGTGAACAGGAAAATAAACCCGAGGGCCCACAGCATCGGCGTCTTGAACGACAACGAGCCGCCCCACATCGTCGCGATCCACGAAAAGATCTTGATGCCCGTCGGCACGGCGATGACCATGGTTGCGAACACGAAATAGCGCTGCGTGTTGAGCGAGATGCCGGTGGTGTACATGTGGTGGGCCCACACCACGAACCCGACGACGCCGATGGCGACCATGGCGTAGGCCATGCCCAGATAGCCGAACACCGGCTTCTTGGAGAAGGTCGAGATGATGTGGCTGACGATGCCGAAACCGGGCAGGATCAGGATGTAGACTTCCGGGTGACCGAAGAACCAGAACAGGTGCTGGAACAGGATCGGATCGCCACCCCCCGCTGGGGAGAAGAAGGTCGTGCCGAAATTGCGGTCGGTCAGCAGCATGGTGATCGCGCCGGCGAGAACCGGCAGCGACAACAGCAACAGGAAGGCGGTCACCAGCACCGACCAGGCAAACAACGGCATCTTGTGCAGGGTCATGCCCGGCGCGCGCATGTTGAGGATGGTGGTGATGAAGTTGATCGCGCCGAGGATCGACGACGCGCCGGCAATATGCAGTGAGAAGATCGCGAGATCCACCGCAGGTCCGGGATGGCCCGACGTCGACAGCGGCGGATACATCGTCCAGCCGGTCCCCGCCCCGTTCGAGCCCGGAGCACCCTCGACGAACATCGACAGGATCAGCAGCGGGAAGGAAACGGCGAGAAGCCAGAAGGAGATGTTGTTGAGACGCGGGAACGCCATGTCCGGCGCGCCGATCATGATCGGCACCATCCAGTTTGCGAAACCGCCAATCAGCGCCGGCATGACCATGAAGAAGATCATGATCAGGCCGTGACCGGTGGTGAACACGTTGTAAAGCTGCGGATCGCCGAAGATCTGCATGCCCGGTTCCTGGAGCTCCATGCGCATCGCGACGGAGAGGCCGCCGCCGATGATGCCCGCGCAGATCGCGAAGATCAGGTAGAGCGTCCCGATGTCCTTGTGATTCGTCGAATAGACCCAGCGCGTCCAGCCGGACGGCTTGTGAGCGTCATGGGCGTCGTGGGTGGCGCCATAGGCCATTGTCGATCTCCCTCAAACCCTGTTGGTGTTCAGCGACCGGCAACGGCGATGCCGTCCGCGGAGTCGATCTCCGCGGTCAGCTGCGCGTTGGCGTTCTCCAGATCCTGCGAAGCGGCGGCATACCAGTTGGCGTACTGCTCCTTCGATACGACCCGGATGGCGATCGGCATGTTGTAGTGAGCCTGGCCGCAGAGCTCCGAGCACTGGCCGTAGAATATGCCTTCCCGCGTCGCCTCAAACCACGACTCGTTGATGCGCCCGGGAACGGCGTCGACCTTGACGCCCATCGACGGCATGGCGAAGGCGTGGATGACGTCCCCCGACGTCGACAAAAGGCGAATCACCGTATCGACTGGAACGACCACCTCGTTGTCGACTGCCAGAAGATGGGGATAGGTCCCCTTGTCCTGCTTGCCGGCTTCCTCGCGATCCTCTTCCGACAGAGGAAGGGACTCGTAGGAGACCGGCTCGGCCTGCGCCTGCTCGGTGCCGTCCGCCGGCTGATATTCGTATCCCCAATACCACTGGTAGCCTGTCGCCTTGATGGTCAGCTCCGGCTCGCTTGGCGGATTGTACTGAGCCGTCAGAAGCTGGAAGGACGGGATCGCCAGGAACAGGAGGATGATCACCGGCGCGACGGTCCAGATGACCTCGATCAGCGTATTGTGGCTGGTGCGCGACGGAACGGGGTTGCGGCTTTCGCGGAAGCGGTAGATGCACCATCCCAAAAGCGCCGCGACGATGATCGTAATCGGGATGACAAAGGCCAGGGCATACCAGTTGAACCATTGAATCTGGCTCTCGATAGGCGACATGGCATCCTGAAGCAGGATCTGCCAAGGATGTGGCTGTCCGGGAAGCAGGTCCGCCTCCTGCGCGATGGCGGCTCCGGCCGTCGAAAGAAACGCCGTTGCAGCAAAGATCGATCGTCTCACTCGCATTGTCTCCTGTCGCGCTCGCGTCAGTCCCTGATCCGGAACGGATACTGCTTGGAACCAGCCAACGCCAGCACCAAAACATATGATAATCCGAATATGTCCGGTAGCCCAGTGCTTCAAACCACGAAACCCGGTTTTCCGCAACATCTTAGAACGACCGTCAGCTTGCGACATTTTCGCGATGCCGCGGGCATAATCCGAGCAACATCAGCCGCTAGCGAGGTTTTGCGCGAAATGACGTCGCCCGCGCAACGCGCGTTTTATGCGATTGTGCGCGTGGAGTTAACATCCGCTTCGCCGTCAAGCGGCATCGGCGGTAACCAATTGTTTGCCATAGAAGCGGCAAATGGGAAGCAAGCCTGATTCGGATTTTGTGATGACACATGCCTTTTTGCCGCGACTCGCGGCCCTCGTCCTGATGGCCGCCGCCGCGGTCCCACAACCGGCGACGGCACAATCCGGCGCCACCGGAACCGTCAAGTCCCAGCACGGCGCGTGGGCCATCGTCTGCGACCAGCCGGCCGGTGCCTCCGGCGAACAATGCGCCCTGCTTCAGAACGTCGTGGCCGAAGACCGCCCCGAAGTCGGCCTGTCGATCGTCGCGCTGAAGACAGCGGACCAGCAGGCGCGCATCCTGCGCGTGCTCGCCCCGCTCGGCATTCTTTTGCCGAACGGCCTTGGATTGTATGTCGACGGCAATGACATCGGCAGAGCGCAGTTCGTGCGCTGCTTCCAGGACGGATGCTTCGCCGAGGTGGTTCTCGCCGACGAACTGCTGGAAACCTTGTCCAGCGGCAAGATGGCAACCTTCATCGTCTTCCAGACGCCCGAACAGGGCATCGGCATCCCGGTGGATCTCGACGGCTTCAAGGACGGTTTCGCCGCCCTGCCGTGATCGCGGCGAACGCCGGCGGGAGCCGCACGATCGTCTCCCCCCGCCGTTGGCATACGACCCGCCCGCTCTTATGTCGTGGCTCTGATTCTTTCGACCGAGGAGCCTGCCATGACCGCGTCGCTGATCGAGCGCTTCGACATTTCCAGAGCCGAGATCGACACCATCCTTGGCGAAGCGCTCCAAGGCGCGGACGATGGCGAACTGTTTCTTGAATATCGCGAATCGGAATCGCTGGTGTTCGACAATGGCCGCCTCAAGGCCGGCAATTTCTCGACCGACCAGGGCTTCGGCCTGCGCGCGGTCGCCGGCGATGCGGTCGGCTACGCCCATGCTGGTGACTTTTCCGACGCCGCCCTGAAACGCGCGGCACACGCCGTCACCGCCGTGAAAACCGGCCATCACGGGACCTATGCCGAGGCGCCCGCCGGCACCAACCGCAAGCTCTACGGCGACGAGAACCCGATCCCCACGCCGGGATTCGAGGCGAAGGTCAAACTTCTCCAGGAAATCGACGCCTATGTACGGGCCAAGGGCGAGGATGTGCGCCAGGTCTCGGTGACGCTCGGTTCGCAATGGCAGACGGTCGAGATCCTGCGCGCCGACGGGCGGCTTGCCAAGGACGTGCGTCCCTTGGTGCGGATCAATGTCTCCGTGGTCTGCGGCAAGGACGACCGGCAGGAATCAGGCTCCTTCGGCGCCGGGGGACGAACCGGCTTCGGCGCGTTCATGCTGACCGACACGTGGCAAGGCATTGCCGACGAGGCACTGCGCCAGGCCCGGGTCAATCTCAGCGCCGTTCCCGCCCCCGCCGGCACGTTCGACATCGTGCTCGGCTCCGGCTGGCCGGGCGTCATGCTGCACGAGGCGGTGGGCCACGGGCTGGAGGGCGACTTCAACCGCAAGAAGACATCCGCCTTTGCCGGCCTCATGGGCAGCCAGGTGGCGGCCAAGGGCGTCAGCGTCGTCGACGACGGCACCATCGCCGAGCGGCGGGGCTCCCTGACCATCGACGATGAAGGCACGCCGACGAACCGGACCGTGCTGATCGAGGATGGTAAGCTGGTCGGCTATATGCAGGACCGCCAGAACGCCCGGCTGATGGGCATGGCCGCCACCGGCAACGGCCGGCGCCAATCCTACGCTCATTCGCCGATGCCGCGCATGACCAACACCATGATGCTGGACGGGCCGCACACCCCGCAGGAGATCATCGCCTCGGTCAAGGACGGCATCTATGCCGTTTCCTTCGGTGGTGGCCAGGTCGACATCACCAGCGGCAAGTTCGTGTTCGGCTGCACCGAGGCCTACCGGATCCGCGACGGCAAGGTCGAGGAGCCGGTGAAGGGCGCGATGCTGATCGGCAACGGACCAGAGGCGATGCACCGGGTGTCGATGATCGGCAACGACGTCGCCCTCGACACCGGGATCGGCATGTGCGGCAAGAACGGCCAGGGCGTGCCCGTCGGCGTCGGCCAGCCGCATCTGCGCATGGACCAGGTGACGGTCGGCGGCACCGAGGCTTAAAGGGCACTTTATTCCTCGGGGCGAAATTATAGTTTCGCGCATGAAACTATAATGTCTCATGGCCCGATCCAGGCAGACTTCGACGAGGCGACCGAAACCCTTGCGCCGCTCTTCCATCCTCATCCTGACCGGTGCCGGCATCTCCGCCGAGTCCGGCGTCGACACCTTCCGCGACAAGGACGGGATCTGGTCGCGAGTGAAGCTGGAGGACGTGGCGACGCCGGAGGGCTTCGCCCGCGATCCGGCGATGGTGCATGCGTTCTACAATGCGCGCCGCGCTGGGCTCTCCACGGTCGAGCCCAATGCGGCCCACCACGCCCTTGCCAAGCTGGAACGCGTCCATGACGGCGCCGTCACGCTGGTCACGCAGAATATCGACGATCTGCACGAACGCGCCGGCTCGCGAAACATCGTCCATATGCATGGCGAACTCACCAAGGCGTTCTGCGCGAACTGCGGAGCCCACTCATTGGCGGAGGGTGAATTGAGCGTCGAGCTGGCCTGTGCCGCCTGCGGAAACTCCGGCGGCATGCGCCCGGACGTCGTCTGGTTCGGCGAGATTCCCTACCACATGGACGACATCTACAAGCGCCTTCTGGCCGCCAATCTCTTCGTCTCGATCGGCACCAGCGGCGCGGTCTATCCGGCGGCGGGCTTCGTCGCCGAGGCGCGCGCCGCCGGAATCCGGACCCTGGAACTCAATCTCGAGCCGTCGGACGGCACGCCGCTTTTCGACGAGGCCCGTCACGGCAAGGCCAGCGTCCTGGTGCCGGCGTTCGTCACCGAGATCCTCGCCGGGGTCTGAGGCGCCAGCCGTCTTGGTCTGAATTCAGGATAGCCGCCGATCAGGCAGCGGCCGCCGCTACGGATACACGCGTTCGACAGTCCAGGGCGCGCCTGGCTCCGTCCGCCGGAAGATCGCCCGGTCGTGCAAGCGAAACTGGCCGTCCTGCCAGAACTCGATCTGGATCGGCGTGATACGAAACCCCGACCAGTGAGGCGGCCGGGGGATGTCGCCCTCGCCATACCGTTCGCTCAGTTCGGCGACGCGCTCCTCAAGCAGCGCGCGGTTATCGAGCGGCCGCGACTGGTCCGACGCCCAAGCGCCGATCCGGCTGCCGCGTGGCCGCTCGGCGAAATAGGCATCGGCTTCGTCGTCGCTGACGATCCCGACCGGCCCGCGCAGCCGCACCTGACGGCGCAGCGACTTCCAATGAAAGCACATGGCGGCTTTGCGGGAGTGGAGGATCTGCCGCCCCTTGGCACTTTCGAAATTCGTGTAGAAGACGAAGCCCCGCTCGTCGAAGCCCTTCAGCAAGACCATCCGGACGTCGGGCAGCCCGGCCTCGTCGACGCTCGCCAGCGCCGTGGCGGACGGATCGTTCGGTTCGCTCTCGCCAGCGGCGTCGAGCCAAGTGGAAAACAGGGCAAACGGATCGTCGCCGACCGTCGTTTCACCAAAGGTTAAAGGTTCCTTCGCCATAGTGGACCTGTCTTACCTTTCCGGAACACTTGCCGAATCGCGCGCGGCAGCCTTAGACATAAAAGATTGATGGCACTGTTCAAAACTCTTTCAATGATCGCTGTTCTACTCGGCCTCGGCGGATGCGTCGTGGCGGGACCGGGACTTGGCGAGATGGTCGATGACAGCCTCATCACCGGCTCGATCGCGCCGGCCGGCGAGGCCGCTTCGGCAAAGATGGACGCCCATCCGGACCAGGTCTCTGACCAGCGCACCGTGCGCAACGCCGTCTCGGCGGCGGATATGGAGGGCGCCGACGGGCGCTACGCCTGGGCCAACCCCCAGACCGGTGCCAACGGCGTCATCACGGCGCTGCAGGAAGTGCGCGCGGGACGGCAAATTTGCCGGAAATTCCAGACCTCCCGCCAGCGCTTCGACGGCATCGCTCTCTACAATGGCGAGGCTTGCACTGTCGGCGAAGGCGAATGGGCTCTCGTGCGATTCGACGAAAATCGCTGACACGCCTCTTAGGCTTACGGTTCGCCCTTAAATTTCCCACCTCCCGCCTACATATAGGCTGTTGGCGCGGCCTGGCCGCTGTCCCTCGTTCAACATCCGTCCGCATCGTGAAGGACCCATTGCCTCATGCGCGATCCTTACGCCGCTCTTGGTGTTACAAAATCCGCGAGCGAGAAGGAGATCAAGTCGGCCTTCCGCAAGCTCGCCAAGCAGTATCACCCGGATGCCAACGCCAAGGATCCGACTGCCGCGGCGCGTTTCAACGAAGCCAACCATGCCTACGAGATTCTCGGTGACAAGGAGAAGCGGGCGCAATTCGACCGCGGCGAGATCGATGCGGAGGGCAAGCCGAAATTCCAGGGATTCGGCGGGGGCCCGGGTGGCAGTCCGTTCGCCGGTCGGCGTGCCGGCCAACCGGGGGGATTTGAGTTCCGCTCCTCGGGCCGGGCGGAGGATTTCGGCGGGGAGAGCGCGTTCTCCGACTTCTTCGAGCAGGCTTTCCGGGGCGCGGGCGGCGGCAGGGGTGGTGATCGCGCCGGGTTTTCGGCGGCGCGCGAGGCGGCGGCCAAGGCAGCCGACATCAAGGCAAACCTCAGGGTGCGCCTTGCCGACATCGTCTCGAACGAAAAGGTCGAAGCCATCTTCCCGAATGGGAAGCGGCTGGCGATCCGGCTTCCCGACGGCGTCGAGGACGGGCAGACCATCCGGCTGAAAGGACAGGGCCAGCCGGCGGCCTATCCGGGCGGCGCGGCCGGAGACGCGCTCGTGACCATCAATGTGGCCGCGCATCCGCGCTTTCGAGTCGAGGAACGCGATCTCGTCTACGATCTGCCGGTTCCGCTAAAGACGGCGGTGCTCGGTGGTAAGGTCGAGGTCGAGACGCTGGATGGGCGGATCGCCTTGTCGATTCCGGCTTGGACCGATTCCGGCAAGACCTTCCGTCTTCGCGGCAGGGGCCTGACCACCAAATCCGGCGGCCGGGGGGACCTTCTCGCCACCGTGCGGGTCATGCTGCCGACTGGCGATCACGAGCTCGAGGAGTTGCTGAGGCAGCGGGCCGAAAGCGAGAACGCGGCCGGCTGACCGGACGCGTTGCCCTGCGTCCATCAAGCGGGCGCGCGGAACGGACGTCACGGCCCGCGCTTGATGGCCGGACGGGCCTATGTCATACCCGCCGCCGCAAAACTATCGATTGCCAAGACATGCAAGGGAACAACGCCATGGCCCAGTCGACCGGTCTGATGGACGGCAAGCGCGGCCTCGTCATGGGTGTTGCGAACAACCGCTCGATCGCCTGGGGTATCGCCAAAGCCCTTGCCGCGCAGGGAGCCGAGATCGCGCTGACCTATCAGGGCGACGCCTTGAAGAAGCGGGTCGGGCCGCTCGCGGACGAGATCGGCGCGGTTCTTGCCGGACATTGCGACGTGACAGACGAGACGACGATCGACGCCGTCTTCGCCGATGTCGAACAGCGCTGGGGCAAGATCGATTTCCTCGTCCACGCCATCGCCTTTTCCGACAAGGACGAGCTGACCGGACGTTATGTCGAGACGTCGCGGGAAAACTTCCGCAAGACGATGGACATTTCGGTCTATTCCCTGACCGCGGTCGCGGCACGCGCGGAGAAGCTGCTGGTCGATGGCGGATCGATCCTGACGCTGACCTATTACGGCGCCGAGAAGGTGATGCCGCACTACAACGTGATGGGCGTCGCCAAGGCCGCGCTCGAGGCGTCCGTTCGCTATCTGGCCGTCGATCTCGGCAAGCAGGCGATCCGGGTCAACGCCATCTCGGCTGGGCCGATCAAGACGCTGGCCGCCTCCGGCATCGGCGATTTCCGCTACATTCTCAAATGGAACGAGTACAATTCGCCGCTCAAGCGCACCGTGACCACCGACGAGGTCGGTCAGTCGGCGCTGTATCTGTTGTCCGACATGTCACGCGGCGTCACCGGGGAAGTCCACCATGTCGATTGCGGTTACCACACCGTCGGCATGAAGGCGGTGGACGCACCCGACATTTCGGTGGTGAAGGACCTTCCCTAGGCGCCGACTCGACGCGTTGCGGCTCACCATGCCCCTCCCGAACCTCTATCTCTGCCGCCACGGCCAGACGGACTGGAACGCCGAAGGCCGCCTTCAGGGCCAGGAGGACATCCCGCTCAATGCCCTCGGCCGGGCCCAGGCGAGGCGCAATGGCCGTTATCTGCGCAGCGTCCTCGGTGACGGCGCAAGGGAATTTCGTTTCCTATCGAGCCCGCTCTCACGCGCCGCCGAAACGATGCGGATCATTCGCACCGAACTCGGCCTGGCCGAGGACGACTTCGCAACCGACGCGCGCCTGATCGAATTGCATTTCGGTGACTGGCAAGGATCGACCATCAGGGAAGTCCGCGCCCGGGATCCGGAGGGCATCGCGGCGCGCAAGGCCGACAAGTGGAACTTCGTGCCGCCCGGCCCCGAGGCGGAATCCTACGCGATGCTCGCGGAGCGCGTGCGGCCGGTCTTCGAAGGCTTGGACGAGCCGACCATCGTCACCGCTCATGGCGGCGTCACCCGCAGCTTTCTGCGCTGCTACGACAATCTGGGCGCCGCCGAAGCGTCGCATATCGGCATTCCGCAGGACCGCATCCTGCATTATCTGGACGCGGTCGTCAGCTGGGTTTGATATCGCTCCCGGTCAGCCGGCGTCCACCAGACGCAATTTGTCGGCCTCGTCGAAGATCAGCACAACGCTCATGCCCGGCCGGACCGCCTCATAGTCGAAATGATCCGGCAGATCATAAGTCAGTCCGTCGCTCAATTTCAGCTGCGCCCGCTCGCGATCGATCGATTCGATCGTGCCGTCGACCTCCTCCGCCATCGAGGGGATCGTCATCGCAACGGTCAGGAAGGACGTTGCGAAAAATGCAAGAATTTTCCTGGTCACCAGCTTGCCCTCGTTCGGTTGTGCGTGCGTCTCAGCCGCGCCTGAGACCCGCCTTGGTCACGGCACTCGCCGGCGGCCCCCGAAGCAGCTTACCGACAAGCACGGAAGCTCGCGCCGGATTGTGTCAATTCTCGTACCGTCCGGTTACGTTTGATGTCGATCGGTTGCATTTGACGGAGTTGGTTAAGCTACCGTAAGCGAACCGGACCCCACTCTCTTTTCTCCTGGCGAAGTTTCATGTCTCACAACAGTTTCGGTCATCTGTTCCGCGTCACCACCTGGGGCGAAAGCCACGGTATCGCGATCGGCTGCGTCGTCGATGGAACGCCGCCGGGAATCCGCTTTTCGGAAGCCGACATCCAGTCGTTTCTGGACAAGCGCCGCCCGGGCCAGTCGCGCTACACGACCCAGCGCCAGGAGCCGGACCAGGTGCGCGTTCTGTCCGGCGTCATGCCGGGCGACAGCAAGGGGGAACTGGTCTCGACCGGCACCCCGATCGCGCTCGAAATCCAGAATGTCGACCAGCGCTCGAAGGACTATTCCGACATCGCCCGGCGCTACCGCCCCGGTCATGCCGACATCACCTACGATATGAAATACGGCGTCCGCGACTATCGCGGCGGCGGCCGCTCCTCGGCCCGCGAGACCGCGACGCGGGTCGCGGCCGGCGCCATTGCCCGGCGCATCGTGCCCGATCTCGTGGTGCGGGCGGCGCTGGTGCAGATCGGCGATATCCGTATCGACCGCGAGCGCTGGGACTGGGCCGAGATCGATCGCAATCCCTTCTTCTGCCCGGACGCGGAAACCGCCGAACGCTGGGCGGCGCATCTCGACGCCGTCCGCAAGCAGGGCTCATCGGTCGGCGCGGTCGTCGAAGTGGTCGCCGAAGGCGTGCCGGCCGGCCTCGGCGCGCCGATCTACGGCAAGCTCGACAGCGACATCGCCGCGAACCTCATGTCGATCAACGCGGTCAAGGGCGTCGAAATCGGTGACGGCTTCGAAGCGGCGAGACTCAGCGGCGAGGACAATGCCGACGAAATCCGCATCGGCGCCGACGGCCGGCCGCAGTTCCTGTCCAACCACGCCGGCGGGATTCTCGGTGGCATCTCCTCCGGTCAGCCGGTAGTGGCGCGCTTCGCGGTCAAGCCGACCTCGTCGATCCTGACGCCGAAGCGCTCGATCAACGCCGACGGCGAGGACGTCGACGTCATGACCAAGGGCCGCCACGACCCCTGCGTCGGGATCCGCGCGGTTCCGATCGGCGAGGCCATGGTCGCCTGTGCGATCGCCGACCATTATCTGCGCCATCGCGGCCAGACCGGACGCGGGTAAGCGGATGCGCAAGGACGTGCCCGCCACACGATCGCGCGGTTGGGCCTGGCTCACCGCCGGCCTGTCGAGCGCCGTCCTGTTCGCCGCGTCGCTGTCGCCGGTTCCAGCGGCTGAGCGCCTCCCCGACGGCGAGATCGCCACGTCGGCCACCGGCGATGTCGCGGCTGCCTGGTTCGCCCGCCCGACCACGCGCTATGCCCACGGAATCCTCGGCGACGCGATCGAGGCCGGCTCGCTGGTTGCAACGACGCGCGATGGCCGGACGATCGAAGCGGTTCTCCCCGAGACCCAAGTCTTCGAGGATCTGACGCCGCGCCTTGTCGATCTCGACGGTGACGGCAGCAACGAGATCGTCGCCGTCCGCTCCGATGTCGCCAAGGGAGCCGCTCTGGCCGTCTACGGGCTGACCGACGGCGAACTGGTCGAGCGCGCCGCGATCCCGCCGATCGGCCGGCCGAGCCGTTGGCTGAACGTCGCGGCGCTTGCCGATCTCGACGGCGACGGCCGGCGCGACATCGCCATCGTCAAGACGCCGCATATTGGCGGGACATTGGAAATCTATGCCTGGCAAGACGGCAGGTTGCGCATGCGCGCCAGCCGGTCCGGCTACAGCAACCATGTCATCGGCTCGCGCGATCTCGATCTGGCGGAGGTCGTCAGCCTCGAAGGCGCGCCCGCGCTGATCCTGCCGAATGCCGCGCGCGCGGCGCTGGAGGTCGTGCGCGTCGGGCCGGATACGATCACGCCCGTCGCCCGCATCGCGCTTGCGTCACGGGCGGTTGGAAGCCTTCGGCTCAGCGCCGACGGCCAGTCGATCGAACTCCGGCTAGAGGACGGCAGAACGGTGCGAACCAGACTGACGCAGGTAGAGAATTGATCCGCAGGACAAAGGCGCTAGCTCGTAGATCATGACAACCCGACTCTATCATCATCCGATCTTCGTCGAGCACCTGACCGGCGCCGGTCATCCCGAGCGCCCTGACCGCATGAAGGCGGTCGCCGCCGCCTTGGAAGACGAGGCGTTCCAGCATCTCGACCGGGTCGAGGCGCCCGAGGGAACGCTGGAGGCGATCTATCGCTGCCACCCGGAGGCCTTCGTCCGCAAGATCGCTACGGCGATCCCGGATGAGGGGTTGGTGCGCGTCGATGGCGATACGATCGTCAGCCCGAAGAGCTTTTCCGCCGCGTTCCATGCCGTCGGTGCCGCCATGGCCGGCGTCGACGACGTGGTGTCCGGTGCGGCCGACAACGTCTTTGTCGCCTCGCGGCCGCCGGGTCACCACGCTGAAAGCAGCACGGCGATGGGCTTCTGCCTGTTCAACCAGGCCGCTATCGCCGCCCGCCACGCCCAGGCCGCGCACGGTCTCGAACGGGTCGCGATCGTCGACTGGGATGTCCATCACGGCAACGGCTCCCAGGAGATCTTCTGGTCGGACCCGTCGGTTCTGTATTGTTCGACCCACCAGATGCCGCTTTATCCGGGCACCGGCGCCAAGAGCGAGACCGGCACTGGCAACATCGTCAACGCGCCCCTGTCCGCCGGCGACGGCGGATCGGCTTTCCGCGAGGCATTCGCGTCGCGCATCCTGCCGGCGCTGGAGGCGTTCCAACCCGATCTCATCATCATCTCGGCCGGCTTCGACGCCCATCGCCGTGATCCGCTGGCCAATCTCATGCTGGAAGACGTGGATTTCGACCAGGCGACGGCGGAACTGATGGGCATCGCCGACACCTATTGCGGCGGCCGGGTTGTGAGCCTCCTTGAAGGCGGTTACGACCTCGAAGGGCTGGCAGTCTCGACCGCCGCCCACGTCAAGCGGCTGATGACCGGCTGACGCCGCACACCCGCTCGATCAGACCGAAAGACGCGAACGCCATGACAGACACCGACGAGGCCGCCCTTCCGGCCGACGATTCCGACATCAAGCGCATGAGCTTCGAGGATGCGCTGGCGGCGCTGGAGCGGATCGTCTCGGATCTCGAACGCGGCGACGTGCCGCTGGACCGCTCGATCCGTATCTACGAACGCGGCGAGAAGCTGAAGAACCATTGCGACCGGCTGTTGTCGGCGGCCGAGGACAAGGTCGAGAAGATCAAGCTGAACCGGCAGGGCAAACCGGTCGGCACGGAGCCGCTCGACCCCGGCTGACTGGCCGATGACGGACCATGGGCTAGGCCGCTCGCGCCTCTATTTTCAAGCACGCGACCGAAATTCAGTTGTGTCCAACGGGTTGAACGGAGCAGGCTGGAACCAATTTAAACTGGACAGGCGCCGTTCCAGCGCAACGATCAGACCCGCGAGGTGACGAAGTGCCCAACGAGTTGACGACACCGCTGCTCGACCAGATCGTCTCGCCGGCCGACCTTCGCCGGTTCAAGGAGAGCGAGTTGCGGCAGATCGCCGACGAATTACGGGCCGATCTGATCGATGCCGTGTCCAAGACCGGCGGGCACCTCGGCGCGGGCCTCGGCGTCGTCGAACTGACCGTCGCGCTCCATTACGTTTTCAACACGCCGGACGACCGGCTGATCTGGGATGTCGGCCACCAGGCCTATCCCCACAAGATCCTCACCGGCCGGCGCGAGAAGATGCGCACCGTGCGCCAGGAAGGCGGCCTGTCGGGCTTCGCCAAGCGCACCGAGAGCGAATACGATCCCTTCGGCGCCGGCCATTCCTCGACCTCGATCTCGGCCGGCCTCGGCATGGCAGTGGCGCGCGACCTGTCCGGCGGCACCAATAACGTCGTGGCGGTGATCGGCGACGGCGCGATGAGCGCCGGCATGGCCTATGAGGCGATGAACAACGCCGGCGCGCTCGACGCGCGCCTCATCGTCATTCTCAACGACAACGACATGTCGATCGCCCCGCCGACCGGCGCGATGAGCGCGTATCTGGCGCGGCTGGTCTCGGGCAAGACCTATCGGACCCTGCGCAACCGGGCGAAATCGCTGAGCCAGCACCTGCCCGACTTCATGCGCGAGGGCGCCCGCAAGACCGAGGAATACACCCGCGGCTTCTTCACCGGCGGGACCTTGTTCGAGGAGCTCGGCTTCTACTATGTCGGGCCGATCGACGGCCACGATCTCGACCATCTCCTGCCCGTCCTGAAGAACGTCCGCGACGCCCAGACCGGGCCGATCCTCGTCCACGTCGTCACCCGCAAGGGCAAGGGCTACGGGCCGGCGGAGGATTCCGACGACAAGTATCACGGCGTTTCCAAATTCGACGTCATCACCGGCGCCCAGGCGAAAGCCAAGGCCAACGCGCCGAGCTACACCAGCGTCTTCGCCGAGACACTGATCCAGGAGGCGCAGGAGGACGACAAGATCGTCGCCGTCAACGCCGCCATGCCCGACGGCACCGGCCTCGACAAGTTCGGCGCCGTCTTCCCGGCCCGCACCTTCGACGTCGGCATCGCCGAGCAGCACGCCGTCACCTTCTGCGCCGGGCTCGCCAGCGAGGGTTACAAGCCGTTCGCCGCGATCTATTCCACCTTCCTGCAGCGCGCCTACGACCAGATCGTCCATGACGTCGCCATCCAGAAGCTGCCCGTCCGCTTCGCCATCGACCGCGCCGGCTATGTCGGCGCCGACGGACCGACCCATGCGGGCGCCTTCGACACCGGCTTTTTATGCCCCCTGCCCGGCCTGGTGGTGATGGCCGCCGCCGACGAGGCGGAGCTGCGCCACATGGTCCGCACCGCCGCGCTTTACGATGACGGACCGATCTCCTTCCGCTACCCGCGCGGCAACGGCACCGGCGTCGACATGCCCGAGCGCGGCGAAGCGCTCGCCATCGGCAAGGGCCGCATCGTCAAGGAAGGCACCAAGGTTGCGATCCTCTCCTTCGGCAGCCGGCTCGCCGACAGCGTCGCCGCGGCCGAGGAACTCGACACCTTCGGCCTGTCGACGACCGTCGCCGACGCCCGCTTCGCCAAACCGCTCGACGCCGATCTGATCGCGCGCCTCGCCCGCGATCACGAGGTGCTGATCCTGGTCGAGGAAGGGGCGAGCGGCGGCTTTGCCACCCAGGTGCTGCAGCATATGGCGGTGCGCGGCCTGCTCGACCACGGGCTCAAAATCCGGCCGCTGGTGATGCCGGACCGCTTCGTCGACCACGCCGCGCCGGAGGCGATGGTCAAGACCGCCGCCCTCGACCGCAAGGGCATCGTCGACGCGGTGTTCAGAGCGCTCGGAACGGAAGCGGAGCGGGTGCTGAAGGCGTGAGGGGGGAAGCGGCCGCTGAAAAGCGGTCGCGCACCCCGACAGGACAGGCGCGGGGGCATCTCTTCCCCGCGAGCCCCGGTCCGCCTTAGCGGTTGTTCGTCAGCGTGCGGGCATAGGTCTCCAAGACGGCGTTCATGCGTGTCTGATAGCCCTTGCCCTGCGCTTTATAGACATCGAGGACGGACTTCTTGACCCGCAAGGTGACCGGCTGCGTCAAGTCCGGCTCGACCAGCCGAGCCTTGCTCCAGAACGCGTCGTCGAGTTCGGGAATATCGCTGGTGTCGATGTCTTCATCCTTCACCGCCGCCAGATCGGCCGCGGTCATTTCCTTCTCGTATCGCTTCTTCATAGCGGTGCCTTTCTCCGCGCTTCGCAGGACGCGCCGAAATGATACGGATGTTGCCGTCGCGATCGGTATGAACCACCGTCAGGAAAATCGCGCCGCCAATTCGTCCGATGCTGATCTCTCGTGTTTCGCCGTAGTCGCGGCGGTCATCGATGATCGAAAATACAACGCCCTCGAAAATCCGGCTGGCGGTCGCGAAGCTCACGCCATGCTTTTCGATATTGGCCTGATTTTTCGTCTCGTCCCATTCGAACATGCCACATTATTGTTAGTACATATTGTACGTACAATTCAAGATTTTACTTGCGCCTCTTGCCGAAGCTATCATTCTCGCCAGGCTGCCCCTCGACTCGCTGTCCATTCGCCGCTTGCCATTTGACCGCGCGGGCCGCATGACCTGCCGATGGCCTCCACCGAAGAACAGCATCTGTCGCGCGTGCGGCTCGACACCCTCGTTTCCGACCGCGGCCTCGCCGCCAGCCGGGCGCGCGCCCGCGACGCGATCCTGCGCGGCCACGTCAAGGTCGACGGGCAAATCGTCACCAAGCCGAGCCTCAACGTGCCGCCCGAAAGCGAGATCACCCTCGACGACCCGGCCGCCGATTACGTCTCGCGCGCCGGGCTGAAGCTGGAAGCAGCGCTCGACCATTTCGCGTTTCCGGTCGAAGGCCGCACCGCGCTCGATCTCGGCGCCTCGACCGGCGGTTTCACCGAGGCGCTGCTCAGGCGCGACGCGGCGCATGTGGTGGCCATCGACGTCGGCCACGGGCAGATGCATCCGCGCGTCGGCGCCGACAGCCGCGTCACCGTGATCGAGGGGCTCAACGCCCGCGACCTGACCCGCCTCGACCTCAACGGCCACCGCTTCGATCTGCTCGTCGCCGACGTCAGCTTCATCTCGTTGCGGCTCGCTCTGCCGCCGGCGCTGGAACTGGCCGAGCCGGGGACATCGGCGGTGATCCTGGTCAAGCCGCAATTCGAGGCCGGCCGCGAGGCGATCGCCAAGAACGGCCTGCTGCGCGATCCCGACAGCGCGCCGGCGGTGGCCGAAGCGCTGCGCGACTGGCTGGCCGCGCAGCCCGGCTGGCGCGTGACCGGCCTCATCCCCTCGCCGATCGCCGGCGGCGACGGCAATCACGAATTCCTGCTCGCGGCGGAAAAGCCATGAGCGAGCGCGTCACCATCGACCGCCTCGGCGCGCAGGGCGACGGCATCGCCGAGACCGGCGCCGGCTCGATCTTCGTGCCGTTCACGCTTCCCGGCGAGACGGTCGAGATCGCCACGGGGGGACCGCGCGCGGAAGCGGCGCAGATCGTCGATGCCTCGCCGCATCGCCAGGCACCGCCCTGCCCGCATTTCGGCACCTGCGGCGGCTGCGACCTGCAGCATGCCGACGACGCCTTCTATCGCGCCTTCAAGCGCAGTCTGGTGGTCGAGGCGCTGGGCCGCGCCGATGTCGCGGCCGATGTCGGCGACCTCGTTGCCTGTCCGCCGGCATCGCGGCGGCGCGTGGCCTTTTCCGCCGTTCGCGCCGGCAACCAAGTCATGCTCGGTTTCAATGCCGCGCATTCCAACCGCATCGTCCCGATCAGCGTCTGCCCGATCGCCCTGCCGGCCATCGAACGCGCCTTGCCAGCACTGCAAAAGCTCGCTGCGATCCTCGTCGACCGCAAGCGGCCCTTGAAGCTGACGGTTACCGCGACGCTGACCGGCCTCGACGTGGCGCTTGCCGACGCGGCGAAACTGTCGGAGCCAATGCACCGGCAGGCGGTATCGCTGGCGCTTGGCGAAGGCTTCGCGCGGCTGTCGGTCAGTGGCGAGACGCTGGTGGTGACGCAGCCGCCGACCATGGACTTCGGCGGCATCACGGTCGAATTGCCCGCGGGCGCCTTCGTTCAGGCCGTCGCGGCGGCCGAGGCGACGATGGCGTCGCTGGTGCTGTCGCATCTTGCCGGGGCCAAGCGCGTTGCCGACCTCTTCGCCGGCTGCGGAACCTTTGCCCTGCGTCTGGCGCCACACGCCACCGTCCACGCGGTCGAAGCCGAAGCGGCGCCGCTGGCCGCGCTCCTCGCCGCCTGGCGCTCGCGCCCCGGCCTGAAGCCGCTGACGACCGAACGGCGCGATCTCTTCCGCCGCCCGATCCCGGCGAAGGAGCTCAAGCCCTATGACGGCGTGGTCTTCGACCCGCCGCGCGCCGGGGCCGAGGGCCTCGCGCGTGAGCTCGCGGCCTCGACGGTCGGGCGGATCGCCGCGGTCTCGTGCAATCCGGTCACGCTCGCCCGCGACCTGAGAATCCTCACCGACGGCGGCTACCGCGTGACATCGGTGACGCCGATCGACCAGTTCTTGTGGTCGCGGCATGTGGAGGTCGTCGCGCTTCTGGAGCGCTGAACCGGGTGCGGCGCCGGCGCGAGGCTTGCCGCCGTAGCCCATTCATGCGAGCCAGCGTGGCATCGCAAGCCATGAGACGCCGACGCCCTTGACCGAATATCTCATCCAGTATGGCTACGCGTTCATCTTCGTCGTCGTCCTGCTTGAATCGACCGGCCTGCCGCTGCCCGGCGAAAGCCTGATCGTCGCCGCCGGCATGCTGTCGGGGGAAGGCTCCTTCAACATCGCTGCGGTGCTGGTCGCGGCCTTTTCCGGTGCGATCGTCGGCGACAATCTCGGCTATCTCGTCGGGCGCCGCTACGGCCGCAAGATCGTGGTGCGGTGGGGCGCGCATTTCGGCCTCGGCGAGAAGCGTTTCGCCATGGTCGAGGAGCGCTTTCAGACCTACGGCTTCGCCGTCGTGCTCGTCGCGCGTTTCGTGATCATCCTGCGGCAGCTCAACGGTTTCGTCGCCGGCACCATGCGGATGAACTGGCCGGTCTTCCTTTTTTACAACTGCATCAGCGCGGCGCTCTGGGCCGGCGCCTACGGCCTCGGCGCCTATGTCTTCGGCGCCGCGTTCCGGCATGTCTTCGCCGAGTACGGAACCTGGCCGATCATCCTGATTGCCGGCGGCGTCTGCCTGGTCGGTGTCGTTGGCACCTATCGCTTCCTGTTCAACGACGCGGAGGCGGACGCGGGCGGCGAGGCCGACGAGCCGACCGCCCCCGACGCGCGGGGCTGAGCCGCCGGCGGACGGAAACCCTCTACCGCGCCATGAACGCCCGAAACGCCGCCCTGGCCTCCTCCGAGGTCATCCGTTCGGAAAAATGCGCGACCTCCAGATCGATGCGCTCGAGAAGACCCTCGCGCTGGCCGCGCAGCAGCTCGCGGGCGATCTGGAGCGCCTTTGGCGGCTTGGCCGCGAGCCGCAGGGCGGCATCCCGTGCCTTGGCCTCCACATCGCCTTCGACGATTTCGTAGACGAGCGCCGCCTCGCGCGCCGCGACCGCGTCGAAGGTGTCGCCGAGAACCAGCAAGGCGAAGGCGCGCTGGTCGCCCATCAGCTTCGGCGCGATCAAGGTCGAGCCCGCCTCGGGGGTGATGCCGAGGTCGAGAAACGGCGTCCTGAAGATCGAGCCGGGCGAACAATAGGCCAGATCGCAATGCATCAGGATCGTGGTGCCGATGCCGATGGCGAGCCCGTCGACGGCGGCGACCAGCGGTTTGGAACAGGTCGCGATGGCGCGCAGGAAATCATGCACGTCGGTGTGGCGCGTGCCGCCCTCGGCGATGGCGATGAAATCCTTGATGTCATTGCCGGCGGTGAACGCTCCGGAGCCGCCGCACAGCAGCACCGCCCGGACGGCATCGTCGTTCCCGGCCGCGTCCAGGGCGTCAGCCATCGCCCGGTACATGTCGCGGGTGATGGCGTTCTTCTTCTCCGGCCGGTTCATGCGGATGGTGAGGACGCCGGACTGTGTGCCGGTCTGAATGAATTCGCTCATGATGGGTCCTACTGGAGAATCGCGTGGGCGGCGGCGAGACTGGCGGCCCCCGCAACGACCTGGCGCTTCAACGCACTCGTTTCGGTGAGAAGATTCTCGGCCATGAAGCGGGCGAGATGCGTGCGCCCGGTGCTGCCGGTATCGGCCAGCGCGCCCTTGGCGAGATAGACGGCGCCAGCGGTCATGCCGAAAAGCCGGAGATAGGATGTCGCGCCGGCAAGCGCGGTATCCATGTCCTTGTCGGCGAGCGCCTTTGCAAGAAACGCCGTCGTCTCCTTCAGATCGTCGAGCGCGGCCGCCAAAGCCTCGCCGGTGGCGCCGAAATCGTCCGCGTTCCGGCCACGCACGGCATCGACCGTCTCGGCGAGTTCGTCCAGATAAGCGCTCACCGCGGCCCCGTCCGACTGGCCGATCTTGCGGGTGACGAGATCGATCGCTTGGATGCCGTTGGTGCCCTCGTAGATCGGCGCGATCCGCGCGTCGCGCAGTAGCCGTGCCGCACCGGTCTCCTCGATGAAGCCCATGCCGCCATGCACCTGGATGCCGAGCGAGGCGACCTCGACGCCGATATCGGTGGCAAAGGCCTTGGCGATCGGCGTCAAGAGATTGGCGCGCTCCTTCCAGGCCCGCGCTTCGCTCGCCTCGTCGCGGTTCGCCTTGGCCATGTCGCTCGCGTGGCCGCAGGCATAGGCGATGGCGCGCGCGGAACCGGTCAGCGCCTTCATCGTCAGCAGCGACCGGGCAACATCGGGATGCTCGACGATCGGGCTCATCTGCCCCGACGGCTCGGCGCCCTTGGCCAGCCGCGTCGAGCGACCCTGGCGGCGCTCGCGCGCGTAGTCGAGCGCCATCTGGAAGGCCGCCTCGGCGACGCCGACGCCTTGCACGCCGACCAGAAGCCGGGCGTTGTTCATCATCGTGAACATGCAGGCGAGGCCGCGATTTTCCTCGCCGATCAGGTAGCCGACCGCGCCGGCCTCCTCGCCGTCGACACTGCCGTCGCCGTAGATCATCGTGCAGGTCGGCGAGCCGTGGATGCCCAGCTTGTGCTCGACGGAATGGCAGAACACGTCGTTGCGGCGGCCGAGCGACCCGTCGGCCTCGACGAGGAATTTCGGCACCAGGAACAGCGAGATGCCCTTCACGCCCGCCGGTGCGTCGGGCAGTCGCGCCAGCACGAGATGCACGATGTTGTCGGTGAAATCGTGCTCGCCATAGGTGATGTAGATTTTTTGGCCGAAGATCCGGTAGCTGCCATCGCCGGCCCGCTCCGCCTTGGTCTTGAGCGCCGACAGGTCGGAGCCGGCTTGCGGCTCGGTGAGGTTCATCGTGCCGTTCCACTCGCCGGTGACGAGCTTGGCCAGATACGCCGCCTTCAACTCATCCGAACCGTGCGTCTCCAGCGCCTCGACCGCGCCGACGGTCAGCGTCGGGCCGAGGGCAAAGCCGATCGACGCCGAATTCCACATCTCGAAAACAGCGGCCGACAACGATGTCGGCAGGCCCTGACCGCCATAGTCCTCGGGCCCGGTCAGCGCGTTCCAGCCGCTGGCGATCCAGTCGGCGTAGAGCTCTTTCCAGCCCGTCGGCGTCGTCACCACTCCGGCGGTCACGGATGTACCCTCGCGGTCACCCACCTCGGCGAGTGGCGCGACCTTTTCGCTGGCGAAACGGCCTGCTTCCTCCAGGACCGCGTCCAGCAGGTCGGGGGTCAGTTCGCCGAGCAGGCCGTTTTCCATCGCCGGCTCCAGACCGGCGACCTTCTTCAGGGCAAAAGCGATATCACTGACGGGCGCCTTGTACATGAAATCTCCCTTGGAAACGGCCTTTGGAGCAGGCGGTTACCGGATAATGAGCAAATCCACCGAATTGCATCTTACGTAAAAGTCAATCCTACGCAAGGAACCGAACGCCAGCCTCGACCATTCCCATGTAACAGCATTCGGGAGAAAATTGATGCGGTTTGTACGCTTTGGCCACCGCGGTTCCGAGCGGCCGGGCTTGATGGACGGCGACAACCGTATCCGAGACCTCTCCGACCACGTCCCATCGCTCGCCGGACCATCTCTGGACCCTGATGAACTCGCCGCCTGCGGGCGCCTCGACCCCGCATCGCTGCCGCTGGTTCCTGAGGGGGTGCGTTTGTGTCGGCCTGTCCAGAAGATCGGCAAGATCGTCGGGATCGGCCCCAACTATCATGCCAGCGCCAGTCTTGCTGGCTTCAAGGTCAATCCGGAGCCGACGATCTTCCTGAAGGCGGCAACCGCCGCCTGCGGACCCACCGATCCGATCGAGTTGCCCAAGCTTTCCACACGGGTCGACTGGGGCGTGGAACTCGCCGTGGTGATCGGCCGCATGGCAAAATATGTCAACGTCGAGGATGCGATGCGTCACGTCGCGGGCTTTACGCTTGGCAACGACGTCACCGAGCGCAGTTTCCAGCTTCAGCGCGGCGGCCAATGGTCGAAGGGAAAGTCGCACGACACCTTCGCTCCGCTTGGCCCGTGGCTGGTCCCGCCCGACCAATTGCCGGATTACGATGAGATCGACCTTTGGCTCGACGTCAATGGCGAGCGCCAGCAGTCAGGCAATACGGCGGACATGATCTTCAAGGTGCCGTATCTCATCTCCTACATCTCGCGTTTCATGCGGCTCGAGCCCGGCGACGTGATCCTGACCGGCACCCCCGGCGGCGTCGGCCTTTCCTTCGATCCGCCCCGTTTCCTGAAGCCCGGAGACCGGGTGACGCTCGGCGGCACCGGCCTTGGATCGCAGGATTGCCAGTGCGTCAGTCTTTAGCGGCGGCTGATTTTTCCGTCAGGCGATCCCATCCCGCATCGGGCTTGAAACGAGAGCCGTGTTTATCTGCCAGCGCCTTCAGTTTCGCGACGATCTCATCGACGCCGCGCTTCTTGGCGTAGTGGATCGGCCCACGCCGGAACGGCGCGAAGCCGGTGCCGAAGATCATGGCACCGTCGGCAACATCCTCGCTCTCGACCACGCCCTCGCGGAGGCAAGCGACGACCGCGTTCAGCATCGGCAGGATCAGCCGGTCCAGGATGTCCGGGTCATCCTTGGCGGAATCCGGCAATGCGTCGACCGGCTGCTTCTTCGGATTGCCGTCGGAATCATACTCGTAGAGCCCGGCGCCGGTCTTGCGGCCGAGCTTGCCGTCCGCGACCATCTTCTCCAGCCAGTCCGGCGTCTCCGGAAAATCGCTGTCCAGCCGCTCGCGCAACGAGGCGGAAACCTCGACCGCGATATCGAGCCCGACTTGATCGGCGAGTTCGACCGGCCCCCTCGGCATGCCGAAATCCTCGGCGACGCGATCGATCCGCTCCTTGGGAATGCCCTCGTCCACCATGATCAGCGCCTCGGCCATGTACGGCGTCAGCGCGCGGTTGACGAGGAAGCCCGGCGCCGAGGCAACGGGGGCCGGCAGGCGCGACAATTCGACGGCGAAGGCGGTCGCCCGGCGCGCGGTCTCGGGACTGATCCGGTCATGGTGGACGATCTCGACAAGCTGCATCCGGGAAACCGGGTTGAAGAAATGCAGACCGACGAGGCGCGAGGGATCGGCGAGGCCCTCGGCGAGGTCCGCCAGCGGCAGCGCCGAGGTATTGGTCGCCAGCAACGCGCCCTCTTTCAACCTGGGTTCGATGTCGGCGTAGATCTTTCGCTTGAGCTCCAGCTTTTCAGGCGCCGCCTCGATGACGAGGTCGGCGCGGGCAATGCCGAGCCCGGTCGGGTCCGGCGTCAGGCGGTCCAGCGCGTCGCGCACCTTCAAGGGGTCCTTGAGCGTCGCCGTCAGCATCTTCGTCGCCGCGCGGATCGCCTTGCCGATCGGCTGTGTCGCGACATCGCCGAGCGTCACGTCAAAGCCTTCGCGCGCCGCCCAGGCGGCGATGTCGCCACCCATGGCGCCGGCGCCGATGACATGCACGTTTTTGATCGCCGACTCGCCCTGCTTCAGACCGCGCATCGTCTCACGCAGGAAAAACACCCGGACGAGGTTCTGGGCGGTATCGGTCTCGATCAGTTCGGCGAAGCTGTCGATCTCCGCCTCCTGCATCGCCTTGGCATTGCCGCCATGGGCTTCCCACAGGTCGATCAGCCGGTGCGGCGCCGGGTAATGCTCCTTGGCGGCCTTCTCCGTCGTCTTCTTGCGCATCTGGCTCGCCGCCAGCGCGCGGGCCGGCCGCAGCGAGAACGCCTGCGTCTTGAAGCCGCCGGCGGCGGTCTTGAGCTCGTTGTAGAGCGCCGCCTGCACGGCCTCTCCGACATGCCGCTCCTCGACGACCGCGTCGACGAGGCCGATCGCCTTGGCCTTCTTCGCGGTGACCGATTTGCCGGTCAGCATCATCGTCATCGCCTCCAGCGGGTCGGCGATGGCCGTCGCCCGGTAGGTGCCGCCGAGGCCGGGATGCAGGCCGAGCATCACTTCCGGAAAGCCCAGGCTGGCATCGGAGACCGCGATCCGAAGGTCGCAAGCCAGCGCCAGCTCGAGCCCGGCGCCGAGGCAATGACCGTTGATCACGGCGATCGTCTTCGCTTGGACCTCGGCCAGACGATCGAGGACCAGATGCGCTTCCTTCAGCATGCCGCGGATCTCGCCGGTCGAAGCGCCGGCAAATTGCTGGATGTCGGCACCGGCGGCAAAGCCGGACGGCTTTGCCGAACGGATCACCACGGCCGAGGGCTTCTGGTCGATGATCCTGTCGACGTGGCTCGACAGCTCCTCGATGACGCTCCGGTCGATCGTGTTGACCGCCTTGCCCGGCCGGTCGAGCACCAGCCAGTAGACGTAATCGCTGTCGGTGGCGGCCCGCCAGTTGCCGTGCTGCTCTGCCGCGCGTACCGGCCCGAGTTCGAGGGCGCGATCGGAAAGTGCGTTCAGCATTCTGCCCATGGTTCTGATCTCGTCTTCTTGTCGGAACGCGCCGCGCGGAGTTTGGGACATCGCGGCGCCGAATCGGGTTTCGGGCGAACAGCCGGCGCGGAACCCGCGCCGGCATGGTGTCTCGTCGCGCGCTCAGGCGGCTTCCAGCAGCATCGCGCCACCGAGGCCGCCGCCGATGCATTCGGTCGCGATGCCGCGCTTGCGGCCGAGCCGCCGCATGGCGTTGGCCAGATGCAGGGTGATGCGATTGCCGCTGGTGCCGACCGGATGGCCAAGCGAGATCGCGCCGCCGTCGACATTGATGTTGGCGTGGTCGATCCGGCCGCCACGACCTTCCAGGCCGAGCACAGGATCGACCAGATTCGCGTCGTCGAAGGCGGCGAGGCAGGCCAGCACCTGGGTGGCGAAGGCCTCGTTCAGCTCCCACAGATCGACGTCGGACACGGCCATGTTCTGTCGCTTCAGGATCGGCGCCGTCGACACGACCGGGCCGAGGCCCATGATCGACGGGTCGAGCCCGCCCCATTCGGAATCGACGATCCGCACCAGCGGCGTCATGCCGTGCCGCTCGACCGCCTCCTCCGAAGCCAGCACCACCCAGGACGCGCCGTCAGTGATTTGCGAGGAATTGCCGGCCGTCACCTTGCCGTAAGGCCGTTCGAACACCGGCTTCAACTTGGCGAGCGACGCGGCGGAGGAGTCCGACCGCACCCCGTCATCGTGATCGAAGACCTCGCCGTCGCGGGAAAAGGCCGGCAGCATCTCGTCCTTCAGCCAGCCCTGCTTCGTCGCGTTGGCCAGCCGGTTATGGCTTTCAGCCGCATAAGCGTCGGCTTCCCGACGGGAGACGTCGAAGAGATGGGCGAGCACTTCGGCGGTCTGGCCCATGTTCAGATTGGTGATCGGGTCGGTGAGACCGCGCTCGAGCCCGATGACCGGCTTGAGGAATTCCGGCCGCAAACCGGTGAAGGCCTTCAGCCGGTCGGTCGTGGACCGGGCGCCGTTGAGCGCCGCGAACCAGTCGACCGCGCCGCGCCTGAGAACGAGCGGCGAATGGCTCAGCGCCTCCGCCCCGCCGGCCAGAACGATGTCGGCCGTACCGCGCTCGATATAGCGAAACGCCGTGTCGATCGACTGCATGCCGGAGCCGCAATTGATCTGGACCGTGAAGGCCGGAATTTCGTCCGTCAGGCCGAGCCGCAAGGCCGCGACCCGCGCCGGATTCATCTCGTCGGCCACGACATTGACGCAGCCGAGGATGACGAGATCGATCGCGTCCGCCGCAAAGCTCTGCCGCATCAACAGCGGCCGCCCGCACTGGACGGCGAGGTCGACGGGCGAAAACGGACCCGGCTTGCCGCGCGCCTTGATGAAGGGCGTGCGGGCGCCGTCGACGAGATAGACCGCTTTTGCCATTATTCCGCTGCCTCGCGCTGTTCCCTGTTGCGACCATTTTTGGCCGGACGGTCATGTTGGGATGCGATCGGAGAGACCTCCGTCATCGGGAAAGCGTCGACCGCGATGACCTTGTCCACTGCCTCCTTGGCTTCCGCCAGCCGCACGAACTCGGCGTTGGAGATCACGCCTGCCTCCCTCGCTTCTTCGGGATCGCGGATGTCGGCCGCGCGCAGCTTCTTCTCGATCGGCGCGGCCTCGCTCACCAGTTCGAAGGCCAGTTCCAGATCCTTGATCGGATGCTGGGCATGCCCCTCCCCGAGATAGAGGTCGGGGGTCAGCCGGTCGCGCTGCGAGGATGGGCGCATCAGGATCGCCGCGACCTCGCTGGTCAATTCGTCGGACGGCTCGTGATACGGCACGCCCAGCGGGAAGGCGATCGCCCGCGTCAGGATCGCCGCCCAGCGCGCCGGCAGATTGTCGAGGACGCCGTTGAAGGCAAGGGCCATGCGATTGTAGCCCTTCGCCATGATGTACTCGACCAGCGGCTTGTCGGCCTCTGGCCGTCCCTCGGTCTCGAACCGCTTCAGGACGGCGCCGAGGAGATAGAGTTCGGAGAGAATGTCGCCGAGCCGTGCCGACAGCATTTCCTTGCGTTTCAGCGCGCCGCCCAGCGTCAGTAGCGAGAGATCGGACAGAAGCGCGAACGCCGAGGCATAGCGCGACAATTGCCGCCAGTGGCTGGTGAAGGCCGCATCCTTCGGCGCCGGGGCGGCGAGGCCGCCAGTCCAGCCGCGCACGAAGCTGCGCAGGGCGTTCTTGGCGGAATGCCCGACATGCGCCCAGAAATGCTTGTCGAAATCGTCCAGCCCCTTGTCCTCGTCCTCGTCGGATAGGGCCAGCAATTCCTTCAACATATAGGGGTGGGCACGGATCGCCCCCTGCCCGAAGATCATCAGATTGCGGGTGAGGATGTTGGCGCCTTCGACCGTGATGCCGATCGGCACCGACCGGTACTGGGCGGCGAGATAGTTCTTCGGACCGTCGATGATCGCCTTGCCGCCATGGATATCCATGGCCAGCTCGACCGATTCCCGCATGCGATAGGTCGCGTGCGCCTTCATGATCGCCGACACCACCGACGGCTTGTGACCCTCGTCGAGCGCGGCAACGGTCAGCCGGCGGGCGGCGTCGATGAGATACGCATTGGCGGCGATGTCGGCGAGCGGCTGTTGGATGCCCTCGAACATGCCGATCGGCACGTTGAACTGGGTGCGAACCCGCGCATAGGCCCCAGTGGTGCGCGCGCAGATGGCGGCCGCGGCGGAGGATTGCGAGGGCAGCGAAATGCCACGGCCGGCGGCAAGCGCCGTCATCAGCATCGTCCAGCCCTGGCCGATCTGGTCTGGCCCGCCGAGAATCCAGTCGAGCGGAATGAACACGTCGTCGCCGTAAAGCGGGCCGTTCTGGAAATAGGTCAGCAGCGGGACATGCCGGTCGCCGTGGCGCACGCCCTTGGTGGCGGTCGGCAGGAGCGCGACCGTGATGCCGAGATCCTCGCCCTTGCCGAGATGGTTCTGCGGATCGAACATCTTGAAGGCGAGGCCCATCACCGTCGCGACAGGGCCGAGGGTGATATAGCGCTTGTGAAAATTCAGCCGGATGCCGAGAACGCGCTCGCCTTCATGCTCGCCATATTCGACCATGCCGGTGTCGAGCATCGCCGCCGCGTCGGAGCCGGCTTCCTGCGAGGTCAGGCCGAAGCACGGAATCTCGCGCCCGTCAGCGAGACGTGGCAGCCAGTAATCGCGCTGCGCCTGCGTGCCGAAATGCAGCATCAATTCGCCCGGCCCGAGCGAATTCGGCACCATCACGGTGACGCCGGCGACGACCGAACAGGAGGAGACCTTGCGCACCACCTCCGAATGGGCGGTGTTGGAAAAGCCCAGACCGCCGTATTCCTTCGGAATGATCATGCCGAAGAACTTGTTCTTGCGCAGGAAATCCCAGACCTCGGGCGGCAGGTCGCGATCCTCCCAGACCAGCTTCCACTCGTCGATCATGGCGCAGAGTTCGCTGACCGGACCGTCGAGAAACGCCTGCTCGTCCGGCGACAAGCGCGCCGGCGGCATGGCGAGCAACTTGTTCCAGTCGGGATCGCCGGTAAAGAGTTCGCCGTCCCACCACACCGTGCCGGCGTCGATCGCCTCTCGCTCGGTTTCCGAGATCGGCGGCATGACGCCCTTGGCCCATCGATAGATCGGCCGCGTCAGCTTTTCCTGACGAAATGACATGGCTTCGCTCCGGGGTTCGCCGCACTCGTTAAGGATGAATGTATGGCCGCGCCGATGGTTTCCCACCCGCAGGCCGAGACATTTCCCGCATTTTACGTAAAGGTCAACGGGAATCCAGAGGAAAGGCATCGGACCAGAAGGGAAATCCGGCGTTCGGATCATTCCGACGCTCTATCGAAACGGTCGAGCGTCTTTTGCGCGTCCGGAGGGACGCACGGCACTTGATGCCAAGCTGGCGCGGTCCGCTCCCGGAACCGATCGCGAGAATGCGGCGGATGGAGGATCAGACGCTTTCGGTCATGATCGCGCGGTGGCCGATGTCGGAACGCCAAAATCCCTCGTCCCATTCGACGGCTTCGACGACCTCATAGGCCCGGCGCGCGGCTTCCTTCACGCTACAACCGGTGGCGGTGACGTTGAGGACACGTCCCCCGACGGCGAGCAGCCGGTCGCCGTCGCGTTGGGTCCCGGCATGGAAGATCCGGGTCGTTTCACTCGCCGCCGGCAAATTGCGGATCACAGTGCCTTTGCCATAGGCGCCCGGATAGCCCTCAGAGGCCATGACGACGGTCAGAGCCCGCTCCTGCGACCATTGCGGCAGAACGGCCGGGACGTCGCCCTCGGCGGCGGCGAGGAGGATCGGCAGCAGGTCGCTTTCCAGGCGCATCATCAGCACCTGGCATTCCGGATCGCCGAAGCGGACATTGTATTCGATCAGCTTCGGCCCGCTATCGGTCAGCATCAGCCCGGCATAGAGGACGCCCTTGAACGGGGCTCCGGCCGCCTTCATCCCGGCGAGCGTCGGCTCGACGATCTCGCGCATCGTCCGGCGCACCATCGCATCGTTCATCGGCAGCGCCGGCGAATAGGCGCCCATGCCGCCGGTATTCGGGCCGCGGTCCCGGTCGAAGGCGCGCTTGTGATCCTGCGCGGTGCCGAAGAACAGCGCCCGCTCGCCGTCGCAAATACAGAACAGACTGGCTTCCTCGCCCTCGAGAAACTCCTCGACGACGACCTCCGCCCCCGGCCCGCCGAAATCGCCCGCGAAACAGGCATCGATGGCCGCAAGCGCGTCCTGGCGCGTTTCGGCGACGGTGACGCCCTTGCCTGCGGCGAGCCCGTCCGCCTTGATCACGATCGGCAGACCGCCGGCGCGGACATAGTCGCGCGCGGCCGCCGCGTCGTCGAAGCGCCGGTAGCGCGCCGTCGGGATGTCATGGAGGGTGCACAGATCCTTGGTGAAACCCTTCGAGCCCTCAAGCCGCGCGGCGGCGGCGGAGGGACCGAATACCGGGATGCCGGCGGCGGCAAGGCTATCGCCGAGACCGGCGACGAGCGGCGCCTCGGGACCGACGATCACCAGGCCGATCGCGTTGGAGCGACAGAACGCCACCACGGCGGCGTGATCCGGGATGTCGAGTTCGACGGTCTCGGCGTGCTCGGCGATGCCCGGATTGCCCGGATTGCCCGGCGCGGCGTAGAAGCTTCCCAGATCGGGCGATTGCGCGAGTTTCCAGGCAATCGCGTGTTCGCGGCCACCACCGCCGATGAGAAGAACGTTGATCGTCATGGCTTCGCCCCTGTCAGCGCATTTCTGCCGCCCAGGCTGGCCGACCGGTGCCGATTACGGGCGGGCAACGGCCGCGGTCAAGTTCGGCGTCGCGAATCTTAAGCGTTGATAAAGCGGAAAACCCTTGACTGCGGCCTTTTGGCCATCAATCTCGGTGCCATGTCGAATCTCAAAGGAAGCCTCGCGGACCAAATTGACCGTGTGGCGGATGCGCCGTCCAACAATTGGGTCTACCGCACGTTGCCGCGCGGCCTCTGGCCCTACGCGCAGTTGGCGCGCTGGGATCGCCCGATCGGCTGGCAATTGCTGCTATGGCCGTGCTGGTGGGCGGCGGCCCTGGCGCCGCAGGCGGTGCAGACGGGGGCCGTCCACACCGGTCTTCCAAGCCTTTGGCAACTCTTCCTTTTTCTGGTCGGCGCGATCACCATGCGCGGCGCGGGGTGTACCTATAACGACCTCGTCGACGAGAAGATCGATACGCTCGTCGCGCGCACCCGGTCGCGGCCGCTTCCCTCCGGCCGGGTTTCGCGATTCCAGGCCAAGTTGTTTCTGATCGCCCAGGCCTTGGTCGGCTTCCTGGTGCTGATCCAGTTCAACCTGTTCGCGGTGCTGCTCGGCGTCGCGTCGCTCGGCGTGGTGGCGATCTATCCATTCCTGAAGCGCTTCACCGACTGGCCGCAACTGGGACTCGGCCTCGCCTTTTCCTGGGGCGCGCTAATGGGATGGGCGGCGTATTGGGGCACGCTGTCGCTCGCTGCCGGCCTGCTTTACGCCGGCAGCATTCTCTGGACCATCGGCTACGACACGATCTACGCACATCAGGACAAGGAAGACGACGCGCTGGTCGGCGTCCGTTCGACGGCCCGGCTGTTCGGCGAACGAACCAGACTGGCGCTTACCATTCTCTATCTGGGAGCGATCGGCTTGTTCGCGGGCGCCTTCGTGCTGACCGGTTCCGGCGCGGACGGCGGACCCGAATGGCCCGCCTATGCGGGCCTTGCCGCCGGCGCCTTCCAGATGATCTGGCAGATCCGCACCCTCGACATCGATGATGCGGACCAGTGCCTGAGATTGTTCAAGTCGAACACGGTGTTCGGCTGGATCATCTTCTTCGGCCTGATCTTTTCGTCCCTGTGGGCGCTGTCCTTCCCGCTGGCGGGAGTCTGACATCCACCGCCCGGCGTTACTGACGGGCGATGATTTCCTCGCCGGCAACGACCATGCGCATGCCAAGCCCACCGGGCTTGCGGCGCGCCAGGAAGCGCGGCCGGCGCTGGCGGTTGGGCGACCGGCGACGCGGCGCCGGCGCGGCGGCCCGGATGTGTCCGAGCGTCTCTTCGAGTGTGCGCAACGCGCCATCCGCCTCGATCATCAGCATCGGCAGGTTGAACAACTCCGACCATCCCCGCCAGTCGGCGGCAACGTCGTAGAGGTCGCAGGCGACCAGTAGCGGCACCGTGCAGCGCGGATCACTGTGATGCAGCTCGAGCGTCACCGTCACCTCGCCGTTGCCATCCTCCATCGCGCGGGCGGCGACACCCCGGAAGGCGCGCGGCGGCAGCGCGATCGAAACCGGCAGTCCGGATTTCTCCAGACGCCGATGGACGACGGCGCCGCGGCGGTCGACCTTGTAGGTAATCAATTCCCCGTCCTCGACCATCTCGATCGTCTGGCGACGATCCGACGCCGCCGGATCGAGGCGGACCGGAACATTCGCCCATTCGGGCTTGGTCGCGAGTGGGTTCGGAGCAATGCTCATGAAATGACGCCTTCTGCCTCTCCTGAGAGCCGATGTTTCGGTCTCTCGTTCGGGCCGATGTGATCCCGGCCTTCGATAAGGATGACAGTAGGGGCGTCGCCTTGAAGTCGCGCTAAGAAAGTCGGTTAAGTCTTCATGACGGAAAAGACGGTTATCAAGTCGAAAACTTGAATCAAGTCTGAACAAGCTTGCCGGGATTTAAGATGTTGTCAGGATCGAAGGCCACCTTGAGCCGCCGCATCAGATCGATCTCGACGCCCTCCTTGGTCCGCGCGAGTTCATCGCGCTTCAGCTGGCCGATACCGTGCTCGGCGGAAAAGCTGCCGTCCATGGCAAGGACGATGCCGTGGACGAGATCGCTGATCTCGTGCCAGCGGGCCAAAAATGCGTCCTTGTCGGCACCGACGGGCTGGGAGATGTTGTAATGGATGTTGCCGTCGCCGAGATGGCCGAACGCCACGATGCGGGCCTGCGGTATCGCCTTGAGCACCGCCTTGTCGGCGGCCTGAAGAAAGTCCGGGATACGGGCGACCGGCACGGACACATCATGCTTGATGGATCCGCCCTCGGGTCGCTGCGCCCAACTCAACTCCTCGCGCATGATCCAGAAGCTGGTCGCCTCGGCGAGCGATTTGGCGATCGCCGCATCGGCGACGATATGGCTCTCGAAGCCGGCCTCGAGGATTCCCTCCAATGTCTCGCGCGCATCGGCCTGCGAGCGGCCCGAGGAGATCTCCATGAGAACGTACCAGGGATGCGGCGCCTCCAGCGGGTCGCGGGAACCGATCGTATGGCGAAGCGTGAACTCCATGCCGAGGCGCGGAATCAATTCGAATGCGGTGAGCTGCGCTCCCGCCCGCCGCTCCGCCAATTGCAGCAGCGTCAGGGCCGCTTCAGGCGACGCCAGTCCGACATAGGCGACTTCGCGCCCGGCCGGCTTGGGAAACAGCTTGAGCACGGCGGCGGTGATGATCGCCAGCGTGCCCTCGGACCCGATCAGCAGATTGCGGAGGTCATAGCCGCGGTTGTCCTTCTTCAGCCGTCGGAGCCCGTGCAGCACCTCGCCCGACGGCAGCACCGCCTCGACGCCGAGGCAGAGCTCACGCGCGTTGCCATAGGCCAGAACGCCGGTACCGCCGGCATTCGAGGCGAGATTGCCGCCGATCTGGCAGGAGCCTTCCGATCCGAGCGAGAGCGGAAACAACAGGTCCGCTTCGTCCGCCGCCTCCTGGATTCGCTTCAGGACAACGCCCGCCTCGACGGTTGCCGTGCGGCCGATCGGGTCGACATCGCGAATACGATCGAGCCGCGACAGGCTGACCAGAACCTCGGATGGCGAGCGTGGCGACTGACCGCCGACAAGGCCGGTATTGCCGCCCTGCGGCACGATCGGCGTCCGCGTCTCGCTGGCGAGGCGCATGATTGCGGCCACCTCATCGACGCTGCCCGGCCGCAGCACCAATCCCGTGCGGCCATGGAACAGGTCGCGCGGCTCGCGCAGGTAGGGCTCGACCATTTCGGGCTCCCGCAGGGCGTTGCGGTCGCCGACAATCGCCGCGAAGCGGGCAAGGAGGGCGTCGGACAGTTTGTGTTCGGTCGCTTGCATAAGATCGAGACATAGAAGGCCGGCGACGATCCGTCGAGCCGGCCGTCTTCAGCGGCGTCAGCCCCGCGGCGCGGCGGCGCGGCGAAGCCGGTCGTTGATCGCCTCGCCGAGCCCCTCGCGCGGGATCGGCGCGACGGCGATGCGTCCGATCTCCGGCCGATCGAAGCGGGCCAGCGCCGCGAACAGATTCGCCGCTGCCTCGCGCAGATCGCCGGACGGGCTGAGATTGACGAATTCGGCCGCCGCCGCCGCACCGGCGACGGAGGTCTCGCCGAAAGCGATCAGATACTCGCCGGCCTCGACATGGTTCACGTCGAGCCGAACCGCGCCCTGCGGCGCGTAATGCGACCGAAGCTGGCCCGGCGCCTCTATGCCCGAACCCGCGTCCGGCGCGACGACGGCGAGCCCGGTCGCTTCATGCAGGGCGTCCCGCCCGACAAGGCCGGCGCGCAGCAGCACCAGGCGGTCCCGCTCCGGCTTCACGATGGTCGATTCCAGGCCGAGTTCCGACGGACCCGCGTCGAGGATCATCTCGATCCGGCCGCCGAGGCCACGCATCACCTGGTCCGCGCTTGTGGCGCTGACCCGCCCTGATGGATTGGCGCTTGGCGCGGCAAGCGGACGGCCGAGGCGCGCGATGATGGCGCAGGCGATCCCCTTGGGCTGACGCATCGCGATCGTGGCGAGGCCGCCGGTCGTCAGAGGATGAACCGGCGTTCCCGAGGCTTGCGGCAGGACGATCGTCAGCGGCCCGGGCCAGAACCGCGCCGCCAGCCCCCGCGCGATGTCGTCCATGACGGCCAGTTGCGCCGCCATGTCCAGATCGCTGACGTGACAGATGAGCGGATTGAAGTGGGGACGACCTTTCGCCTCGAAGATGCGCGCGACGGCCTCGCCATTGGTGGCGTCGCCGGCGAGCCCATAGACCGTCTCGGTCGGCAAGCCGACAAGGCCGCCATTGCGAAGGCAAGCGACCGCGCGCCCGACGGCGTCGTCACTTTCGGCTGACAGGCAGGCCGTCTCGATCGCGTCGGCGCGACCTTCGCCCCAACGCATCGAGGCGATATCAGGGGCAGCGCGTCCAAGCGTCATAGCCGGCTTCCAAACGAGACATCATGCGGACCCAAGGTGGATCAGCCCGCAAACAGAAAAAGGGCAATGGCTTAAGCCACTGCCCTTTAGGGTTCTTACTGGAACCGTAGACGGCTCGCCAGAACTTAGTTGGCGGGTTTGTCGGTGTCTGGGGCCGGCTCGACGTCGATCGTCGGGACCGTGACGGTCTTTTCTTCCGTGCCGACGTCGATGTCGCCAGTCGTGACCTCTGCCTCGGGCAACTGACCGCCTTCGACGCTGACTTCCGGCAACGCGCCTTCCTCGGTCACGTCGACATTGATCATCGTGAAGGCGAACCACACCACGATCAAAAGAACGATGATACCGACGACCCAGCCAATTGTTTTATTCATTTCAAAGCATCCGAATTTAATCTGTGAGCAAAATTGTACGGGCCTTAAACGGTTGTCCGTGGCTTTGGTTCCGCATTGATCCGATAAATTTTTGCTGAGCGTAAAAAAACCAAGAGCATCGGATCAGCGTGTCGCTTCGAACGCCGCGCCGATGCGGCGAGCCGGCATATCGAGCCCGGCAAAGCGCTGCCCAGAACCGGCTACGGCAATGCGCGGTCCCCGGCCGCCGCTCTCGGCACCAAGCTGCGAAAGGATCCGCGCCGGCATCGGTAGGGCACCGGCTTTCCTGGCCGCTTCCGCCGCTTTGACGATTTCGGCGAAACGCGAGCGCTGCCGCGAATCCAGCGCGGCATTGTCGTCGCCAGCGCCCGGTGTCCGCGCATCTCCAGGACGCGTCGCAGCTTCGGCCCGGCCGATGAATAACCGGTCGACCTCGTTGGCGGCATAGGCGACCGCCTCCCGCAGGGCGGCGAGATGAGTCTGGAACTCGCGGACGGCTTCACCCGACGGCGCCTCGGTCTGGGCCGCTACGACAGGGGCGACAGGCGCCTTACCGGCATCCGCCACAAGCCCCGGCTTGTCCGCCTTCGTTTCGCCACGGGCGACATTGGTCAGGAGTTTCAGCGGGTCTAGCCGCGCGTGCTGCTCGGCGGGGCCATAGGCGGCGAGCAACGGGTTCGTCGTCGGCTTGGCCCGCGGCATGGGCGGGGTCGTCGCGGCGGTTTTCGTCGCGACGGCGGCCTTGGCCACCTCGGCCTTGGTCGCCTCGTCGATCGAAGCGATCATCATCGCCGGCTCGTCGGCTTCCGGCGCGCGCTCGATCAGCTCGTTGAAGGGCCAGGCCGCCTTGAGGCCGGCGACGTCCATCGTCGACACGTTCACGTCGATATCGGTCTTGGCGCCCTTCACTCGGTAAGGGCAGCTGCGGCTGTCGCAATTGTGCATCGAGGAGAACTGCCACAGCGCATAGCTCGGCCAGGTCTCCTCGGGAAACTTGCCGGTGATGTCGTCGCGGTAGCGCGCATACCAGAGCGGCAGACGCGACAGCAGCGGGTATTTGGCCTTGTGGTCGGAGACGTATTTCGCCGTCGAGCCGTTGGTGTAGAGAACCGGGTAGCGGCCGGTGCGGATCTTGATCTGGTCGGCGAAGATCTCGGCATCGGCGAGGCTCATCCACTCCTCGGAATTGTCCTCGATGTCGAGCGCGATCAGATCGTCGTCGGCCGGCTCGGCGAATTCGATGAAATGGTCGGCCTGCTCACGCGGATTGCCCGGACGGCCGAGATGATAGGCGCCCCAGACGAGCCCCTTCATCTTCGCCATCTCGCGGCGGGTCATATAGAGCTCTTTGGTGACGGAATATTTCCACCAGCGATTCTTGCACAGCTTGTAGTCGTCGCCGTCCGCCTTGCCGCAGCTCCACGCCGGCGGCAGGCCATCGGAGGCCTTGTTGATAAAGCCGGCGATGCGCTTGTCCGAGGTCAGTTCCTGCCAGTTGATCGGGTTGAACTCGTAGGCATCGATCACGAGCGCCTTGTCGCCCGATTTCCACGGAGCCTTCCATTCGGCCTGAGCCGAACCACTGATCAACAGCGTGCCCGCGACGATGGCGCAGGCAAATTTCACGGCAGCCGTCGTAACGGCGCTGAGCTTCATCATTCGCTGGTTTCCCCTCGAAGTCGCTCGAAGTCTGGTTCCGAGACGGCCCCCTGAACCCGAAGGTTCAATTCCGTCCCAAGCGGCTGAGTGCAGCTATCCCCTTCAAATCTGGCGGGTTCCGGGCAAAGTCGATCACGAAATGTTACAGCCCCTCCGCCAGTGAACTTTGACGCAAAGACCTGAGCAATTTGTCACAAATGCCTGAAATTCCGTAGCTTATGGTGAATTATTGGTTAACGACCGCCGCCACGGACTGGTCTCGACGCATTACGATCGGTCCCCCGAGCCCTGCCACTGCCATATTTCGCCGGTCGAATTTCCGGCGATTGTGGATTTTGGGTCAGCCGGCGATCTTGCCGAAGTCGGCGACCTTGCGCGTCGCCGCGCGGATGCGGGCGAGTAGCGCCAGCCGATTGGCGCGCACGGCCTCGTCCTCTGCGTTGACCAGAACCTTGTCGAAAAACGCGTCGACGGGAATGCGCAAGTTCGCGAGCGCGGCCATGGCGTGCGCATAGTTCTCCACCGCCAGCGCCTCTTCCAGCTCCATCTCGGCCCGGTCGACGGCGCCGGCCAGCACCTTTTCCTCGTGCTCGCTCAAAAGATCGAGGTCGACGGCCTCGGCGATGCGCGTGCCCTTCTTCTCCTCGGCGGCGAGAATATTCGCCGCGCGGCGGGTGCCGGCGAGGAGATTCCGGCCGTCTTCCGAGCCGAGGAATTGGCCCAGCGCCTCGACGCGGCGGGTGATGTCGAGAAGGTCGTCGTTGGGTGCTGCACTCTCCCCTTGATGGAAGGCAGAAGGCGTCACTTCGGATGTTGGCGCATCCGCCCCCTCACCCGGCCGCCGCTTCGCGTCTTCCGCCCTCTCCCCGTCGGGGCGAGAAATGGCGCCCTTTTCGTCGCCGTCCGCAGTTCTTTTGCCGTTGCCGTATCCGGATGAGGCGTCTGTCGGCGCAGACCTGTTCTTCTCCCCGACGGGGAGAAGGTGCCCCGGAAGGGCGGATGAGGGGGCGGCGCCAGCCGACAGCACCGCATCGACAAGGTCGTGCCGCGCACCGGCCTCGCGGAGTTGGACCTTCAGGCGATCGTGGAAGAAGGAGATGAGGTCCAAGCTTAATGACCAGGCGAGTTCTGGGACGACCTCAAGGAAAGCTTCGAGCCCAGAAGGACCCAGCAGGCGGTTGTGAATCTCGCGTGCGAGATCTTCGGAAGCCAGCCCGGCTGCGGCAAGGTTCTGAATATTCTGGATATAAGGCTCAGAGCTTTGCTTTTGCTGCGACATATAGAAAGAAAGAAGCGGTTGCATCACGATATTGATAATGTGCAATCGTGCCTTGTTCTCCACCACCAGCCGGATCACGCCCAACGCCGCTCGTCTGAGCGCATAAGGGTCCTTGGACCCCGTCGGTTTCTCACCAATCGCCCAAAACCCGACCAGCATGTCGAGCTTGTCGGCCAGCGCCACGCACACCGCCACCGGATCGCTCGGCACGGTATCCGTCGGCCCGAGCGGCTTGTAATGCTCCTCGATCGCCGCCTGGACGCTCGGATGCTCGCCCTGCAGCGCCGCGTAATAGCGGCCCATCAGCCCCTGCAGCTCGGGAAACTCGCCGACCGCCTCGGTGGTCAGATCCGCCTTGGCCAGCACCGCCGCGCGTTTGGCCAGCGCCGCCAGTTCGTAGGCCGAAACCGCCTCGCCGCCGAGCGTCGCGCCCTCCGGATAGACCGTCCGCGCGATCTCCTCGGCCAGCGCGGCGATGCGACTGACCCGTTCGCCCTGCGTACCCAGCTTGGCGTGGAACGTCACGCCGAGCGCGTCGAGCTTGGCCATGCGCTGGTCGAGCGGCTTTGTCAGATCGAGGTCGAATTTCTCGGCCGAGGCCGCAAGGCTCTGAAGATCCGGCAGATCCGCCTGGTCGGTCTGCCAGAAATAAAGCGCATCCGACAGCCGCGCCCGCACCACCTTGCCGTTGCCGGCGGCGATCGCCGCGCCGCCGTCATGCGCCTCGATGTTCGAGACCAGGACGAAATGGTTGGAGAGTTTGTTTTCGCTCACGCCGGCCTGCTGCGCAGACGGCTCCGCGGGGGCGCCCTGACCGGGCGACGGCCGGTCGGCCTTGCGAGCCTCCGGCTCGACCGATCCCTGTGGCCGCAACACGAAACACTTCTGGTTGGCCTTGATGGTCGAGCGGATGATCTCCGGCGGGATCTCGAGAAATTCCGGCTCGAACTCGCCGATCAGCGTCACCGGCCATTCGACCAACCCCGACACCTCCTCCAGCAGCCCGTCGTCCGGCACCACTTCGAGGCCCTTGGCGAAGGCGAGGTTTTCCGCGTCGTGGCGGATCATCTCCTTGCGCCGCTCGGCGTCGAGCACGACGAAGGCCTTTTCCAGCTTCGCCGCGTAATCGTCGAAGCGGCGGACGGAGAATTCCTCCGGCGCGTGAAACCTGTGGCCCCGCGTCGCGTTGCCGGCCTTGATGCCGTCGACGGAAAAATCGACCACTACCGGCTCCTCGGTTTCCGGACCGAAGGTACACAGGATCGATTGCAGCGGTCGCACCCAGCGCAAGGAACCCGGCTCGCGCGAGGCGGCGCCCCAGCGCATGGATTTCGGCCAGGGAAAGCCCTTGATGATGCCCGGCATCGCGTCGGCGATGATCGCCTCGGCCGGGCGGCCCGGCTTCCTGATCGTCGCGACGTAGAAATCGCCCTTCTTCGGGTCGGAGCGGATCTCCGCATCGTCGATCGAGGCGAGCGCCGCGCCGCGCAGGAACCCCTCGATGGCCTTTGGCGGCGCGTCGGTACGCGGTCCCTTGCGCTCCTCGGCGACGTCCTTGGAGCGCGCCTCGACGCCACGGATATCGAGGGTGAGGCGCCGCGGCGTCCAGTATTCCCGCGCCCCCTCATAGGTGAGCCCGGCCTCGACCAGCGCATCGGTGACGCGCGTCTTCAGATCGCCCGCCGCCTTGCGCTGCATGCGGGCGGGAATTTCCTCGGAGCGGAGTTCAAGCAGAAGGTCGGGCATCAGTGTCTCTCCGCCCGCATGCCGTTCGCCTGGTTGCGCTTCCTCGCACCGATGGCGCTGCGGGAGCGCGGGCGGGCTGGGATTTCCCCGGAGCGCAGTTCAAGAAGAAGGTCGGGCATGGCTCGGCATTTCTCCACCCTCCCCTCGATGGGGAGGGTCGGCGCGTTCGCGCCGGGGTGTGGTGACAGCAACGACCCTTCCCTCACAAGCCCCACAAGGGGGAGGTTGGGAGCTGGATCGTCAATCGCTCGCTATTTGGCGACGCTCTTCGACCACGGCAAAGATCGTGTCAAGGACAGCATCGCGTTCGCACCGCACCGCCGCGTTCCAGCAGCGCAGCGCCCGGCAGCATTGGCGATCGAAACCCAGTTCCGGCCGCCGCGCGATCAGACCGCCCCAATGGGGACGGTCGAACAAGGATCCTGCCCGATCATCGACGATCCCCCTCAGGAGGTTCCGGGTTTCGGCCGCGGACGCTTCTTCCCGGGAACTTTCGGCTTGGCCGGTTCCTCTCCGGGTGGCAGATGCCGCCGCGCGTCGACCACGGTACGGATGGCTTCGAGAACCGCGGCGGAATCGGCGCGGACCGTATTGTTAGCGAAGCGCACGACCAGATAGCCGCACTCGCCGAGCCAGCGGTCGCGCGCGGCGTCCCTAGCCTGCCGGTCGGGGCGCGCATGCTGGGCGCCGTCGACCTCGATGATGAGCCGCAGGCGATGGGAGACGAAATCGGCGAGGTAAGGTCCGATCATCACCTGCCGATGGAAATGGCCGCCCTCACCCGGGATCGCGCGGATACCGCCCCAGAGGTGCTCCTCCAGCGCGGTTGTCTGCGCGGCGATGGCGCGTCGGGCGCGATGCGCCTTCGCCTCGAGGCGGGTCATCGCCATGACTGCGACGCCCGACGCGCGTCAGATCGCGCCGCTCAGCGTGTCGCAAGCGCCGAAATCGCCGCTCTCGAAGCCGCGCCGGAACCACTCCTGGCGCTGCGCCGACGTGCCATGGGTGAAGCTGTCCGGCACCACGGTGCCCTGGCTGCGCTTTTGCAGCGTGTCGTCGCCGATCTGCTGCGCCGCGTTGAGCGCCTCGTCGATGTCACCCGCTTCGAGATATCCACGGCTGCCATTGGCCCAGATGCCGGCATAGCAATCGGCCTGCAATTCGACCCGCACCGACATGGCGTTCGCTTCCGCCTCGCTCATGCGCGAGCGCGCCTGATGGAATTTCGGCAAGACACCGGTGAGGTTCTGGATGTGATGGCCGACCTCGTGTGCGATGACATAGGCTTGGGCGAAATCGCCCGGCGCGCCGAGCTGGTTGCGCAGCTGATCGAAGAAGCCCAGATCGATATAGAGCTTGGAATCGGACGGGCAGTAGAACGGCCCGGTCGCCGCGCCGGCGATGCCGCAGGCCGAATCGACCCGGTTGGTAAACAGGACCAGCGTCGGCGCCGGATAGGTCTCGCCCGCCTCACGGAAGCGCTGGGTCCAGACATCCTCGGTGTCGGCAAGGACGGTGGCGACGAAATCATCGGTCTCGTCGGAAGTCCCCGCGACGCCCGGCCCGGAGCGCTGGCTGGCCTGATAGCTGCTGCCGCCGCCATCGGCCATGCCGAGAAGCTGCAATGGGTTGATGCCGAAGCCGAGCCACAGCACCAGCGCGATGATGATCATGCCGATCGTGCCACCGCCGCCGGCCCGTATCGGCAGTCGCAAGCCCCCGCCGCCGCGCCGGCCGAAGCCGCCGCCGGCGCCCCGTCTGTCCTCGATATTGCTCGACTGCCTGCGTCCGCGCCACTGCATCGCGACCTCTCGTGATTGAAAAGCTTCTTCGTATGACGGGGGGAAATAAGCCGTCCGGTGGAAAAGCAAATGCGATGTCGCATCCGGTGGCACGGATACAGCGTTGGACCAAAAGATTATTATGGTGTATTAACATGCATATCTATTTTACCTGAAAGGGTGGCAAACATGTCGAAGCCTTTGCCGAAACCGGTGGTCTCCCTCGATCACGCGCAAACGCAGATCATCCGCTACGGTGACGCGCTGGATCGGAGCCCGGAACTCCTACGCCGCGTGTCTTTCACCCGCTCCTGGTACGCCCTGCGCGATGGCGAAACCTGGCGTTTCGCACCCAGCAAGTTTCTTCGCCGGCAATTCGAAAGGGCTGAGGACTATCTCGCAGTCAAAGCTCATCCGAACGCTGAACCGGACGGCGATCGAACCGAAAAGATGCTCAGGCAATGGTTCGCCGTCGTGCCGCCGGACACGCGACTGGCGAGCGAGGTGACCGTGGCTCTGGAGGCATTTCTCGCAGCCTACGGAAAGCGAAGACGGGAAGAAGACCGGATCAATGTTCTGCATGACGAGTTGGAACAAATCCGACCCGGCGTACTCCGCCGCGCCGACGATGACAGAGCCGACCGCATTGTCTCGGATCCCGCCATCTGCGGAGGGCGGCCGACGGTTCGCGGCACGCGCGTGCGTGTTACCGATATCCTCGAAATGCTGGCCTCGGGAGCGGCACGCGAGGATATTCTAAGAGATTTCGACTATCTCTCGGAGAAGGATATCGACGCGGCGCTGGACTATGCCGCCAGAACGATCGACCACCGCGTTATCCGAGCGGCCTAGCCGTGCGTTTCCTGGTGGATGCGCAGTTGCCCCCCGGCTTGGCTGATTACCTACGGGAGGCTGGACACGAAGCCGATCATGTCAATCGAATCGGCCTTGGCGCGTCCGACGATCGCGTGATTTGGGATCACGCGTGCCATACCAGAGCGGTCCTGATCACTAAGGACGCTGATTTCCTCAGCCTGGCCAACGACGAGGAGTCCGGTGTTCCAGTCGTTTGGGTGAGATTGGGAAACGTAAGCAATCCGGTCTTGCGCCACGTCTTCGAGGCCGCCTTGCCGGAACTGGTCGCGGCGCTGGACGCCGGAGAGCGAATTGTCGAGATTCGGTAGCCGTCAGGCGGCGGCCGCCAGTGCCCCGCCCGCGTCGGTCAGCAAAAACGCCTCGCCGCAGGCCTTGGCGAGGGTGCGGACGCGCAGGATGTAGCTCTGGCGCTCGGTGACCGAAATGACGCCGCGCGCGTCGAGCAGATTGAAGACGTGGGAGGCCTTGATGCACTGGTCGTAGGCCGGCAGCACGCATTGATGCAGTGTGCCCGGATCGCCCGGCGCCCCCGCCTTCAGGAGCGCCAGGCATTCCGCCTCGGCGTCGTCGAAATGCTTGAGCAGCATCGCCGTGTCGGCGAACTCGAAATTGTAGCGCGAATATTCCTGCTCGGCCTGCAGGAAGACATCACCATAGCTGACCCTCTCATCGCCCTCGCGGCCGTTGAAATTGAGGTCGTAGACGTTGTCGACGTTCTGGACATACATCGCCAGCCGTTCGAGCCCATAGGTCAGTTCGCCCGCCACCGGCGCGCATTCGATGCCGCAGACCTGCTGGAAATAGGTGAACTGCGACACTTCCATGCCGTCGCACCAGCATTCCCAGCCGAGGCCCCAGGCGCCCAGCGTCGGGCTTTCCCAATCGTCCTCGACAAAGCGGATGTCGTGCAGCAGCGGGTCGATGCCGATTTCCTTCAACGAGCCGAGATAGAGCTCCTGCAGGTTCGACGGGTTCGGCTTCAGGATCACCTGATACTGGTAATAATGCTGCAGCCGGTTGGGGTTCTCGCCGTAACGCCCATCCTTCGGCCGCCGCGACGGCTGGACATAGGCCGCGTTCCACCGCTTCGGCCCGAGCGCGCGCAGCGTCGTCGCCGGATGGAAGGTGCCGGCGCCCACTTCCATGTCGTAGGGTTGCAGCACCACGCAGCCGTAATCGGCCCAGTAGCGATGGAGCGTCAGGGTCAGCGCCTGGAAGGAGCGGCGCGGGTCCATGTGGGAAGGCATGTCTGTCATTTCGGAGCGGTCCGGCTTGGGGCCCGTGGAACGATCACGGCGGGCGGAAAGAGTTGCCCGCGAGTTGCCACGGGGGCATGAGGCCGGTCAAGGTTTGGGTGGGCCGCGTCTCGGTGGGCCGGACCCGGACAGGGAATCCTGACACTAGTGGATTAAATTTGACATTTGATACCCCCGTGCTGCGGACTCGAAATCAAATGTCAAATTTGAAAAATCCACGAGAGTCATAAAGTTGCTAGTGGTCCTTTGATTTCGACATTTGCTTGCCAGGGTGCTCCAAGCGGGATGCAAATGTCGAAATCGGACCACTGGCGTTTCCCGGGAGACGGTAGATCGGAGAGGTCGCCCAAGCCGGCTACGGACCCTTCTTCTCTTTCCGATCGATCAGGACAGCCTGCTGCCAACGGCCGGGCGCCTTGTCAGTGCGGTGAATGCACCCCGCCCAGCAGCAGGGCCGCTTCTTGCCCTCCAACAGTTCCTCACGGGTCCGCTCGATGCGTCGCCGGCGCGTCTTTGGCTGTTTCGCGTCCTCGACCCAGCAGATGAACTCGTTGCGACCGAGCGGCGTCAGGCTTTCCCATAGCGCGAGGATTTGCGGATCGGACCGCAGCGCCGCCTGAAGATCTTCTCCTGCTTCATGGACGGTGCCATGGGAAAAGGGGTTTGCCACGAGACCTCCCGGCGCGTCCCCCCCGACTGGCGAGTTTCGCCAATCCGCGGAACCATGGCGCAAGCTTGCCCAATGTATAAACGAATGTCCACGATGAAGCGCGGGCATGCCGGGGAATTTGCAACAGAATTGCTAATTCTGTTGCAAATTGGTGAAGGGGACCGTGCGGTCCCCTTCACTATAAATTTCCAGTGTCTCCGATTGCGCGGGACGTCCGCTCAATCCTTCTTGATGCGATAGATCCCGTCGTCGCCGCGCACCAGCGTGCCTTGCGCGCCGGTCTTCATTTCGGATTCGGCGCGGCGATTGCGTTCAGCCAGACGATCGGCGTCCCGCTTCATCTGCTTGTAGCCAAACAAGGCAGCGACCCCGACGAGGCCCAGAAGAAGAAATTGCGGCATCATCTTCGACCATTCTCCTGAAGGTCCGGCGATTATGCGCGGCGGGGCGTGCCTCGGCAATAGAAAGTCGGCGCGCGCCGCGCGGTTCCCGCCGTCTCAAAGACCGAAGCGGGCCCACAGGGCGCGCTCCTCGGCGGTGCTCAATAGTTCTGACGCGAAGCCGGCGCCGATCGAGGCCAGTCCGGCACCCGCGACCATGTCGGCGCGTATGCCCGGCTGCTTGCGGCCGAACAGGCTGCGGCTCGCCTGGATCAGTACCGGTTTGACCTTGTCGCCAAAGCGCGCGCGCAACGTGCCGCGCAGGTCGCCGATCTGATCCACAAGGCCAAGGTCGCGCCCGCGCAGTCCCGACCAGAACAGGCCGGAGAACAGATCGTCGTCCTCGATCAGCCTGTTCCCGCGACTGTTCTTGACGAGATCGATGAAGGTCTGGTGGACCTCGCGTTGCAGTGCCTTCAGATGCTCGACGTCCTCGGCTTTTTCCGGCTGGAATGGGTCGAGCGTCGCCTTGCTGGTGCCGGCGGTATGCACCCGGCGCTCGATGCCGAGCTTGGCGATCGCCTCGACGAAGCCGAAGGAGCCGGAGACCACGCCGATCGAGCCGACGATGGAGGACGGGTCGGCGATGATCTCGTCGCCGGCGCAGGCGATCATGTAACCGCCGGACGCCGCGACATCTTCGACGAAGACCAGAACCCGCTTGTCCTTCTCCTCGGCGAGATCGCGAATTCGCTGATGGATCAGCCGCGACTGCACCGGCGAGCCGCCGGGCGAGTTGACGACGATCGCAACTGCGGGCGCCTTCTTGTAATCGAAGGCCTTTTGCAGGACCGGCGCAGCCGTTGCCAGCGACAGCGTCGGCCGCAGCGCGCTCTGCGCGGTCATGATCGCACCCGACAGCCGGACCACGGGGATCACGGTGGCATCGGAGCGGAAGCGCTTGGGGAGGATTTTCTGGAGGGGATTCGCCAACTGAGGGCCTTTGCTGCTGGGACAAGATCAGGCTTGGCATGTAAGCGCGATCGGCCGCTTCGCAACGCGTCCACATGCGCCACACGCCAAATCAGGGATCGAGCGGGATATGCGCCGTGCCGGCGGCGATCGCTTCGGCGAACGGCTCCAGTCCACCGTCCGGCCGATGGAGGGTCCGGCCGGGCAGCATAGCGAGGGGCGCGCGCGATCCCTTACGCCCAGCAACCATCAGTCGAATCGCCGGCGCCGTGGGGCGTGAATGAATGGGCAGCACGCAAATTCCGCCCAGCCGGCCTTCGCTCGCCTGCAGCATCGCGGGCAGCGCGTCCGGCCGCACGATGGCGGTGAACCGACCACCATGGCCGAGCAGCGCAGCACAGGCGCGCACCCAGCGCGGCAGGAAGTCGGTGTCGGCGGCACTGAGAGCCTCGGCGCGTAGCGGGTCGGGTGAGGCGCGGTGGCCGTGCGGATAGAACGGCGGATTGGTGAGAACATGCTGAAACGCGCCGTCGCAAAGGCCGGCGGCCTCACGCCCGGCGCGGCCGGCGAGAATGTCCGCCTCGACGACGCGCACGCGATGGCGATAGGGCGCGTTTTCGGGCAGGGCGAGCCCGCGGCGCGCCAGATCCGCCATCACCGGGCTCTTCTCGACGAGCGTCGCCTCGGCCCGTTCGGCCCGGCAGGCTGCGGCGAGGCCGACCACCCCTGCCCCGGCGCCGATGTCGGCAATACTGCCCGTCGCCGATTCGGGCAGCGTCGCGGCCAGAAGCATCGCGTCGAGGCCCGACCGGTAGCCGCCGCGCGCCGGCTGCAGCGCCACGAACCGTCCGCGATAAAAGGCGTCGCGGCGAACCGGCGACGGGTCCGCGGCGTCATCGACGGCGGAGGCCTGATCAGGACAGTTCATGGCCGAGTTCGGCGTCTTTGAGGATTCTGCGGGCCTGATCGAGGTGATCGGGGTCGACCAGGACGCGGCGCGGCAGCACGCCGATCGACCCATCGAGAATACTCATATGGACATCGGCAACAAAATGCGGAATGTCCGCGTCGTTCAGAAGGGCGTCGACGAAGGATATGAGAACAGCGTCATTGGACCGCATAAGTTCTTGCATGATTTGCACCGCTTCGAAAAAAGAGACGACCGAAGCCGGGGAAAAGTGAGGCCGCTTGCGGGGCGTCCGGGATATAGGTGCCCGAATTCAGCCGGTCATAGCAAGGGCGGGGCGAAACGGAGGCGGGTTCTCCCGGCGTAGCGGGGGCGAGGCCTTTATATCGGCGGCGCCTACGCCATCTTCGGGGACGATGTTCGGCAAAAGCCTCGCGGCCCGCGAGGCAAACCAACGGAGTGACATGGTGAGCTTGGCCAGCCCCGTCGGGCGGACTGACAGCGGTGGTTCGATCGAACCGATCCTAGCGGTCACGGCGTCCGACATGACCCGCGTCAACGAGCTGATCCTTGCGATGGCCGGCTCGAATGTCGCGCTGATTCCCGAGATCGCCGAGCATCTGATCTCCTCCGGCGGCAAGCGGTTGCGGCCGATGCTGACGATCGCGTCGGCGCTGGCGCATGGCTATGACGGCGACGCGCATGTGAAGCTCGCCGCGAGCGTCGAGTTCATGCACACGGCAACACTGCTCCACGACGATGTCGTCGATGAAAGCGATCTGAGGCGCGGCAAGAAGACCGCCCGCACGATCTGGGGCAACCAGGCCAGCGTCCTCGTCGGCGATTTCCTGCTCGGCCAAGCCTTCAAGATGATGGTCGAAGTCGGCTCGCTCGCCGCGCTCGACATCCTGTCCACGGCGTCCGCCGTCATCGCCGAGGGCGAGGTCTGGCAGCTTTCGGCGGCCAAGCACATGACCACGAGCGAAGCCGACTATCTCGCCGTCGTCGATGCCAAGACCGCGGCGCTGTTTTCCGCCGCGGCGGAGGTCGGCCCGGTCGTCGCCGGTGCCGGCACGGCCGAGCGCGAAGCGATGCGCCGCTATGGGCGCAATCTCGGCCTCGCCTTCCAACTGGTCGACGACGTGCTCGATTACGGCGGATCCGCCACCGACCTCGGCAAGAACACCGGCGACGATTTTCGCGAGGGCAAGATCACTCTTCCGGTGATTCTCGCCTACCAGGCGGGCGACGACGCGGAGCGGGCCTTCTGGCGCGACGCCATGGAGGGCGGTCGCAACGACGACGACGCGCTTCGGCACGCCAAGGCGCTGATTCGCGCGCATGGCGCACTGGAAACGACGGTCGCCCGGGCCCGGCTCTACGGCGAGGCGGCGCACGAAGCCGCGACGTCGCTGCCGGCCTCGCCAAGCCGCGAGGCGCTTCTCGGCGTCGTCGCGTTCTGCATCGACCGCGTCAATTGACACGGGCGGGCCGCCATACCCCACCACTATCGCGTGGGGCCGCAATCCCGACAATCTCTCGGTGCAACACCATATCGACCCTGCATTCGCGACTGTCGCGGCTTCACCTCAGTAAGCTGCGGGACTAAGATCGGCCAGGATTTCGGCAAGAAGCCGCGGCGCGTCATCGCTGGTCGGCGTGGCCCGGAAGAGGATTTTACGTGCAGACATTGCGCTTTTTGACGTTGCTGACCGCAACCGCCCTCGTCGCCGCCATGGCGGCTCCGGCCGCTCGCGCGGCGGGAGCCGCCGGCGACAGAGCGAAGGCGAAATCAGCCTTGGCCCAGGCTCAGTCGCTTTCGGGCGCCTATCTCGCCGCCAAATCTGCGCAACGGGACGGCGACCTCGAGGCCGCCACCGATTTCTTCGCGCAAGCGCTGTCGATGGACCCGACCTCCGATCTGTTGCAGCAGGACGCCATGTTCGCCTTTCTCGCCGACGGGCGCTTCAAGGACGGCGTCGACATCGCAGCGAAGCTGCGCGACGCGCCGGAGGCCAGCAAGGTCGCGCGCATCGCGCTGGGTATCGATGCCCTGAGCAAGGGCGATTTCGATGCCGCCATCGCCGAATTCGACCTGCCCAAGCCGAGCGATCTCGATGCCCTTCTGATCGGCCAGTTGATCGCCTGGTCCGAGCTCGGCGCCGGACGAACCGACTCGGCATTGTCGCGGCTCGACACTCTCACAGGGGCGCCCTGGTTCGCGATCTTCAACGATTACCAGAAGGGTCTCATCGCCGACGTCGCCGGGCGCCCGGATGTCGCCCGCACCGTGCTTCGCAAGGTCGTGGACGACGAGGAATCGGCCCGGACCTCGCCGGACGCCTATCTCGCCGCCGCCGAAGCGCTGGCGCGGCTGGAGACTCGCGTCAGCAACACCGATGCCGCGCTTCAGGCGATCGAGGCCGGGCTGAAACTCGTACCGACCTACGATCCGCTGCTGCATCTGAAGGAACGCGTCGAGAAGGGCGAGACGATCGAGCCCGCCGTGGCGAGTGTCCAGGAGGGCGCCGCCGAAACGCTCTACATTCTCGGCCAGGCGATCAATCGGGGCGACGGCCAGCAGGTCGCGCTGTTGTATTTCCAGTTGGCCCGCGCCGTCGCGCCGCGCAATCCGGCGCTGCTGACCGCCCTTGCCGGCATCGCCGAGCGCTCCGAACGGCTGGATCTCGCGATTTCCTATTACCGGGAAATTCCGGAAAACTCGGCCTATCGGCGCACCGCCGAGCTGCAGATCGGTCTCGATCTTTGGTACGCCGAACGCAAGGACGAGGCCAAGGCCCATCTGACGCGGGCCGTGCGCGACTATCCGGACGACATCAAGGCCCATACCGCGCTCGCCGACGTCCTCGCCGCCGACAAGGAATTCGAAGAGGCCGCCGAGGCCCTGGACAAGGCCGTCGCCCTTTCCGAACCCGGAAAGACGGCGAACTGGAACCTCTATTACCAGCGCGGCATTGCCTTTGAACGGACCAAGCAGTGGGACAAGGCCGAGGCCGACTTCAAGACGGCGCTGGCGCTCTCGCCGAACCAGCCGCAGGTCCTGAACTATCTCGGCTATTCCTGGGTCGACATGAACGAGAACCTGAAAGAGGGTCTCGACATGATCAAGAAGGCCGTCGAGTTACGCCCCAACGACGGCTACATCATCGATTCGCTCGGCTGGGCGTATTTCCGCCTCGGCCGCTTCGAGGAGGCAGTCGAGCAACTCGAACGGGCGGTGCTGATCACGCCGATGGACCCGACCATCAACGACCATCTCGGCGATGCCTATTGGCGGGTCGGCCGCACACGGGAGGCGCGGTTCCAGTGGGAGCGCGCGCTAGTCGGTGAGCCGAAGCCGGAGCAGGCGGCCGCCCAGGCCCTTCGCGCCAAGCTCGCCCGGGGCCTCGACCCGGCGGACGTGAAAGCCGAGGCACCCGCCGACGGTGCGGCGATGGACGCCGAGCGGGCGGCCCGCAACAACGCCGCGAGCGACCCGGTCGAGGCGCCCGGCTCCGACACCAAGGCCGATTGAGCCCGAGCGGCGGGTTCTTGTCTCCTCTCGCCCTATCGGCCACGCGGCTTCTCGCCCCGGCGAAGATCAATCTGGCCCTGCATGTCGTCGGCCGCCGCGCCGACGGCTATCACTGCCTGGAAAGCCTGGTCGTCTTCGCCGCCGATGCCAGCGACCGCATCACGGTCGCCCCGTCTCCCAACGCGCAAGATCGGCTGGAGGTCGGCGGCCCTTTCGCGGCCGATGCGCCGGCGGGCGCCGACAACATCCTCCTTCGCGCCGCCAGCTTCGCCAGGACATTGCTGGCCGAACTGGGCATTGCGCTGTCGCCGCTGGCGATCCACCTCGACAAGCGGCTACCGGTCGCCGCCGGCATCGGCGGCGGATCGGCGGATGCGGCGGCGCTTGTTCGGATGATCGCCGATCGCGTACCCGATGCGGCGGAGCGCCTTACCCGCGAATCGATCGCGCTCGGCGCCGACGTGCCGATGTGCCTCGACGGGCGAGCCGCGCTGATCACCGGGATCGGCGAAACCGTGTCACCGCTGGCGGTTCTACCCGCGCTGCCCCTGCTCATGGTCAACCCGCGCGTGCCGGTGTCGACAATGGCGGTGTTCGCGCGCTTGCCGTGTTGCGACAACCCGGTCTTGCCCCCGTTGCCGCCGGGCGGATTCCCCGATATTGCGGCACTCGCCGGATGGCTTTCGCAGACCCGCAACGATCTGGAGCCGACGGCGGTGGAAATGGTCCCGGCGATCGACGCGGTGCGCGAACGGCTTGTCGCCGAAGGTGCCCGCTTCGCCCGCATGTCCGGCTCCGGCGCGACGGTCTTCGGCCTCTTCGCGGATGAAGACCAGATGCGACGGGCGCGAAGCCGGATTAAAGCCGCCTGTCCCGACTGGTGGGTGTCGGGAATGAACTGAGATGAGGATTTGCGCGACATGAGCACGGACAAACCCTTCATCCCGCTCTCGATCGCGGTTCTGACCGTCTCCGATACGCGGCGCGTCGAAGACGACAAGTCCGGCTCCGTGCTCGTCGCGCGGCTTGAAGAGGCCGGCCATCGCCTCGCCGACCGCAAGATCGTCCGCGATGAGGTCGAGGAAATCCGCAACGTCGTCACCGCCTGGTGCGAACGCGACGACGTCGATGTCGTCATCACCACCGGCGGCACGGGTTTCACCGGACGGGACGTTACGCCGGAGGCTCTGGAGCCGCTGTTCGAAAAGCGCATGGATGGCTTTTCGGCCGTTTTCCACCGGATTTCCTACGACAAGATCGGCGTCTCGACGATCCAGTCCCGTGCCACCGGCGGAGTCATCGCCGCCACCTTCGTCTTCGCCCTGCCCGGCTCGCCGGGCGCGTGTCGCGACGGCTGGGACCATATTCTCAAGGCACAGCTCGACTACCGGCACAAGCCGTGCAACTTCGTCGAGATCATGCCCCGGCTCGACGAGCATCTGCGCCGCAGCGGTGGCGGCAGCGCCTGAGAGCTATTTCACCTTGTGCGCTGGCCTGATCTCAACCGCCAGACGCTCGACCGCGACGCCCTTGGCGACCTCCTCCAGATTGAAGGCGAGCCTGGACAGGCCGATCGCCTGCGGCTTTTGCACCAAGAAGCCCTCGGCGAGCGCGGTGCGGATCTGCCGGAACCGCTGCAGGAAGCTCGGCCGGTCCATCCGCGCCCGGCGAAAACGCGCCGCCGCGATCTTCGCCGTTCCCCGCGCGACGTCCTCACCGTGGTCCGTCACGGCGCCGATCCATCCCGGCATCAGCCGGGCGCCGGGCTCCATCAGCAGCAGCCAATCCCCCTTGGCGGTCTCGATCGCGATGCGGAATTCCTCCGCCGCGACCACCCGGCAGCCGGCGTGATCGGCGACCTTGCGCGCCGCCGGCCCCATTCCCCGATCGACCAGCACGACCTCGCGAACGACGCCCTCGACCGCGCCCGGGATAAGCGTGGCGAGACTCGCCGCAAGCTGTCTGTCGTCCGGTCCGCAGTCCATCAACACGCTGAGCATATCCCCGCTTAGCCGAGCCCGCGTCCAAAAACCAGCGGTGGAACGTTTTTGTTCTTGTATTGTTCTTTTTGCGAGGTTAGGACTCTATTCATACATCGACAGAGCGAGCCGGAAGGTTCAGACCATGCAGGACATCAACAGCGCCGATCGCGCGGCTTTCTCCGCACCGGACGGTGTCGACATCGCCAATCACATCATTGCCGAATCGGGTGTCCGGATCGGCTTCGAGCGGCGGCGGGGGCGCGGCGCGGGCACCAATCCCAGCGGTCGCTACGAGCCTTTCGCGCGCAGTGCCTTTGACGACGAGTGGAACAGTCTCGACGAACTGCCGGCGTTCAAGACCGACGTCCAGGTCGAGAAGCCCAAGACGATCATCACCCGCAACAATTCGCCCGACATCTCGTTCGACCGTTCGGTGAACCCGTATCGGGGTTGCGAGCACGGCTGCGTCTACTGTTTCGCGCGACCGACGCACGCCTATATGGGGCTCTCCGCCGGGCTGGATTTCGAATCGAAGCTGTTTGCCAAGCCGAATGCCGCCGAACTTCTGGAACGGGAATTGTCGAAGCCGGGCTACGAGGTCCGGTCCATCGCCATCGGCACCAATACCGACCCCTATCAGCCGGTCGAGAAGACCTGGGGGATCATGCGCGAAATCCTCGAGGTGCTGGAAGCGGCCAACCATCCGGTCGGGATCGTCACCAAGTCGGCGCTCGTCCTGCGCGACATCGACATTCTCCAGCGCATGGCGGCCAAGGGATTGGCCAAGGTCGCCCTGTCGGTGACCACCCTCGACCGAACCCTTGCCAGGGCCATGGAGCCGCGCGCGGCGACGCCGGCCAAGCGGCTGGAGACGATCAAGGCGCTCAGTGAGGCCGGCATTCCGACGATGGCCATGATGGCGCCGATCATTCCCGGCCTGACCGATTCGGAAATCGAACGGGTGCTCGAATCGGCCGGCACGGCCGGCGCCCGCGAGGTCGGCTATGTGCTCTTGCGCCTGCCGCTGGAGGTCTCGCCGCTGTTCAAGGAATGGCTGCTGCGCCATTACCCCAATCGTTATCGGCACGTCCTGTCGCTGCTGCGCTCGATGCGCGATGGCAAGGACTACGACGCCGAATGGAACAAGCGGATGCGCGGCACCGGACCCTATGCGTTCCAGATTCGGCGGCGCTTCGAAATGACGGCCCGACGACTGGGTCTCAACGAAACGCGCACCGAACTCAGATGCGACCGGTTCACGCCGCCGAAGGGGGCCGGCGTCCAACTGGCGCTGCTCTGATCCCAGCCCGGGGAAGTCGCTCCCCCCGCTCGTTGTCTGGCCGCCCGCCCCTCGCGGTCCGGCGCACTCGCCGGTTCTTTTCCCCCGGAACACGGCGAGACTTGTGGAGAATCGGAGAATGCGCGAGCCTTGCCGCATCATGGCTCGCCGTTCTTCCGATTCTCCCGTTTTTTCCAAACCCGCCGGGCGCCGCAAGGCCGCGACGCGGACCGGCCCCGACTATGTCCGCGAGGCGGTTCTGATCGACAGCGGCTTGCGTTGCATCGCCGGGATCGACGAGGCGGGGCGAGGTCCGCTGGCGGGCCCCGTGGTGGCCGCGGCCGTCGTGCTCGACCGCGACCGGCTGCCGACCGGCCTCGACGATTCCAAGAAGCTGAATGCCGCCGAGCGCGAGCGGCTTTTCGCCGAGATTCTGGCCACGGCCCATGTCGGCATCGCTTCTGCGAGCGCAGCGGAGATCGATCGCTTCAACATTCGTGGCGCGACGCTGATCGCCATGCGGCGCGCGCTGCACGCACTGCCTCAGGCGGCCTGCCATGTGCTTGTCGACGGCCGCGATATACCGCCGCTGCTGCGCTGTCCCGGCACCGCCGTGATTTCCGGCGACGCGCTGTCGCTGTCCATCGCGGCGGCCTCGATCGTCGCGAAGATTACTCGCGACCGCATCATGTGCCGCGCCTGCGGCGTTTTCACTGGTTACGGCTTTTCCCGCCACATGGGCTACGGCACGCCCGAGCATCTTGCGGCGATCGCCCGCCTCGGGCCGAGCCCGCTCCACCGGATGAGCTTCCGGCCGTTGCGCGCCGATCTTCTCGACGCCGCCGAATAGAGCATCGGTCCGGCCGCGGAAGGCTGCCCGCAACGAAAAAGGGCCGCCCATGGCGACCCTTCGTCAAAATCTTTCCGCACGCCGCGGGTGTCGCGGCAGCGCTCAGTTCAGGCGCTTGCGGACTTCGCCGATCGATTCGTCGATGAAACGGCCGGCCTCGCTTCCCGAATTGCGGTCCGCCAGAACCTTGGCGGCCGCCGCGACGGCGAGATTGACGGCCGATGCCCGCACTTCGGCCACGGCGTCGCCTTCGGCCTGGGCGATCTTGGTTTCCGCCATGGCCGTGCGCCGGGCGACATATTCCTCGTTCTTGCGATTGGCGTCCTCGAGCAACAGCGCCGCTTCCCGCTTGGCGGCGGCGACGATGTCCTTGGCTTCCTGCTCTGCCTCCTGGCGACGGCGCTGATATTCGGCCAGCTGCTGCTTGGCCTCCTCCTTCAGCTCCCGCGCCTCCTCGATCTCGTTTCGGATCCGCGCCGCCCGGTCGTCGAGCGACTTGCCGACCTTAGCCGGGGCCTTCAGATACCAGACGAGCCCCAGAAAGATGACGAGGGCGACGAAGGCCCAGAATGAATTGTCCATCATCGTCTCCTCAGCTACGGACGGCCGTCACGGCGCCGGCGATTTCGTCGCGCGAGACCTCGAGCTGCGCGACCTCGCGCAGAATGGCGTCTGCCGTGTCCTCGGCGATGACGCCGACATCCTTCATCGCCTCGGTCTTGATCTCGGCGATGCGGGTCTGGGCCGCTTCCAGTTTTTCGTCCAACTGCAGGTCAAGGCGCTTGCGCTCCTGCTCGGCGTCTTCGCGTGCCGAGTCGCGAGCGTCATGAGCGATCTTGTGGGAGCGATCACGCGCCTCCGCCAGCTCCTGCTCGTAGGCGGCCTGGGCTTCGTCCGCATCGGACTTCATCCGCTCGGCGGCCTCCAGATCGAGCGCGATGCGATCACGCCGATTTTCCAGAACACCCGCGATCCGCGGCAGAATGACCTTCTGCAGAATCAGGTAAAACACGCCGAAGGTGATCGCCAGCCAGAGTAACTGCGAGGCAAAGAATTCGCTGTTGAACGGCGGGAAAACGCCTTCGTGTTCGCCTTCGATGGCGATCGTCTCGCCATGCGCGGCCGCCGTGTCGCTGGCGGGAGGCAGATCGACGGCGTCTGGATTTTCAGTCTGCGCCAAGGCTTGACTTACGAACATCGGTGGCTCCGGCAAAGCGGACCGGCGGCAGGATTTACCGCCGGTCGTCGCGTCTCAAATTGGCGAATGCCGATCAGACGGCGAACAGCAGCAGAAGAGCGACCAGCAGCGCGAAGATGCCGAGCGCTTCCGTCACCGCGAAGCCGAAGATCAGGCGGCCGAACTGGCCGTCGGCGGCCGACGGATTGCGCAGCGCGCCCGCCAGATACTGACCGAAGATGTTGCCGAGGCCAATGGCCGCGCCGCCCATGCCGAGCGTTGCAAGACCTGCGCCGATGAACTTTGCTGCGTCCGCTTCCATGTCAAAACTCCTTTGAAATTGTCCGATTGCGGTGGATGTCGGCGGCCTTGCAGCCGCCATGGGTTTATCTGGAGGCCAGTTATCAGTGGCCCGGATGTATCGCGTCGTTCAGATACATACAGGTCAGAACGGCGAAGACGTATGCCTGAAGCGCGGCGACCAGAAATTCGAGCGCCGTGAGCGCGACGGCCATGGCCAGCGGCAGGATCGATCCGGCGATCCCGAGCGCGCCGAAGGCGCTCAGCGACACGACGAATCCGGAAAACACCTTCAGCGTTATGTGGCCCGCCAGCATGTTGGCGAAGAGACGAACCGAGAGCGAGACCGGCCGGGACAGGAACGAGATCACCTCGATCATCACCACCAGCGGCATGAGGATGCCTGGCACGCCCTCCGGCACGAAGAGTTTGAAAAAGCCCAGTCCGTGCTTCATGAAGCCGTAGACGACCACGACGCCCATCACCAGCATCGCTAGGGCGAATGTCACGATCAGATGGCTGGTGACCGTGAAGAAATACGGCACCATTCCCAGAAGGTTCGCGACCAGGATGAACATGAACAGCGAGAACACGAAGGGGAAGAATTTCATGCCCCCCGTGCCCGCCGCGTCACGCAGCATGTTGGCGACGAACTCGTAGGACAGCTCCGTCATCGACTGGACACGGCTCGGCACGAGGCCACGGCCGCGCGTCGAATAATACAGGAGGGCCGTCGTGATCGCGACGGTCAGCACCATGAACAGCGCCGAATTGGTGAAGGAGAAATCCAGATTGCCAATCTCGATCGGCACGATCTTGGAAATCTCAAACTGGTGGATCGGATCGGTTGGATTGGTTGCCAAACTCTCGGGCCCTTCATCAATTCACGGCGTGGCCCGGCGAGGGCCGCCATGCCCATAGCGTCCCCAACCGCGCTTCGCAACTCCCCCGGCGCGGGTTTGCGACGAACGGGCTGTTCCGCGAGGCGATCTGTCACGGCTGACCGGGGTCGCCGGGGGAGCCGTTTCCGGAAATCCCACGGATCACATTGAGGACGCCCGCGGCAAATCCGAGCAGCAGAAAGACGATGAGACCGAAGGGGCTGGTGCCGGCGAGCTGATCGATGAAATACCCGATCGCCGCCCCGACCAAGATGCCGGCGACGAACTCGCTGGCGACCTTGAGGCCCTGGGCGGCGCCGCGCATGCCCTGGGAGCGGTTGGCCGGCTCACGATTTTCCGGAAGACGCCGCCGCTGTTCGGCCAGCCGTTTCGACAGGTCGTCGCGTCGCGCCGACCACTCGGCATCCTCGCCGGAGGACACCGTCTCCGGCTCGACGCGATTCGGGTCGCGTTCCGATGTCATTGGCAATCCCCAGTTTTCGGTCAGGCTTGCTCTTCGATCCGCGCCACATGCTCGACGGATTTCGATCCCTTCCGGCTCGCGACGAGACTCGCGATTGTCGTGATGGCCAGGATGGATACGATGATCACAAGCGACAGCCAGGTCGAAATATGCGGCATCGCCTCGATGCCTTGGCCGCCATTGATGAAGGGCAGCGTGTTCTTCTCCATGGCGTGGAAGACCAGCTTGACCCCGATGAAGGCAAGGATCAACGCCAGACCCGCGCCCAGATAGACGAGCCGATCGAGCAGCCCGCCAATGAGAAAGTACAGCTGCAGAAGTCCGAGCAGCGCGAAGGCGTTCGCGGTGAAGACGATATAGGGCTCCTCCGTCAGGCCGTAGATCGCGGGAATGGAATCGAACGCGAACAGCAAGTCTGTCACGCCGAGAGCGACGATCACCACGAACATCGGCGTCACCAGCAGCCGTCCCTTTTCACGGACGAAGAGGGCGGCGCGCCGATAATCGTCGGTGACCGGAAACCGCCGCTCGATGAATTTGACCACCGCGTTCGGCTCATAGTCCTCACCCTGGATATGGCCGCCCGTCAGGCTCTCCTTGGCCAAGGTATAGGCTGTCCACAGAAGGAAGATGCCGAAGAGATAGAACACCCAGGAAAATTGCTCGATCGCGGCGGCACCGACGGCGATGAAGACGCCGCGCATGAGAAGCGCGATCACGATACCGATCAGAAGCGCCTTCTGCTGGAAGCTGGCCGGCACCTGAAACTTCGCCATGATGATGACGAAGACGAACAGATTGTCGACCGACAAGCTCTTTTCGGTGATGTAGCCGGCCAGATACTCCACCCCGTGATCGTGTCCCCACACCCACCAGAGCCCCGCCCCGAATACGAGCGCGAGAACAATGTAGACCGTGGACCAGACGCCGGCTTCCTTGAGGGAGGGATGATGGAGTTTGCGGACATGGACGAAAAAATCGAACAGAAAGAGCGCGCCGACCCCCCCGATCGTCGCCAGCCACACCCACATCGGCACATCCATGCCAGACCCTTTCGAAACGTCCCACCAGCGATCCGAGGGCGCTCCCGCCCAAACGCCGGCGGAGCCGACGCCCGGCGCCGACGCTCGGATCAAGCATAGATGTGACCGCGGAGGCGGGTTTGAAAGGCGTGCGGCGGCAATTTCGTCCCTGACGCGCTGCTCCGGGTCGCGGCTTACTGAAAGCCAGCCACCGCACGCGGCAGATAGGGCGCTTCCAGCGCGGCGATCTCGTCCGCGGTCAGTTCGATATCGAGGGACGCGACGGCGTCGTCGAGATGCCGCATCTTGGTCGCGCCGACGATCGGCGCCGTCACGCCCGGTTTCCGGCGCGTCCAGGCGAGCGCCACCTGCGCCCGCGCAACGCCGCGCGCCTCCGCGATCTCGCCAACCGCGTCGATGATCGCCTTCTCGGCATCCTCGTGGACGCGGTACAGCTTCTTGGCGACTTCGTCGGTATCGAAGCGAGGGGTGGTCTCGTCCCAGGCGCGGGTCAGGCGCCCGCGTGCCATCGGCGACCATGGAATCACGCCGATGCCTTCGTCCCGGCACAGCGGCAGCATCTCGCGCTCTTCCTCCCGGCAGAGCAGGTTCAGATGATTCTGCATGGTCACGAATCGCGTCCACCCATGCTTTTGCGACAGATGCAGCGCCTTGGCGAACTGCCAGGCATGCATGGAGGACGCACCAATGTAGCGGGCCTTGCCCGCCTTGACGACATCGTGCAGCGCTTCCAGCGTTTCCTCGATCGGCGTTCGGTAGTCCCAGCGATGGATCTGATAGAGGTCGACATAGTCGGTGCCGAGCCGTTTAAGGCTCTTGTCGATCTCGCTGAAGATCGCCTTGCGCGATAGCCCCATGCCGTTCGGGCCGTCATGCATACGGTTGAACACCTTGGTGGCGATGACCAGTTCGTCGCGGTTGCCGAAGTCCTTCAGCGCCCGCCCAACGATCTCCTCGCTGCTGCCGGCCGAATAGGTGTTGGCGGTGTCGAAAAAGTTGATCCCAAGCTCGATCGCCCGGCGGATGAACGGCCGGCTCTCCTCTTCGGGCATCGACCAGGAATGCGTCCCGGCGTCGGGTGTACCGTAGCTCATGCAGCCGAGGCAGAGCGGCGTGACATCGAGGCCGGTACGGCCAAGCTTGATCGTCTTCATGAAGAACCCCTTGCGAATGATGAGCGCCAAAGCCCCCACGGCGCCCCGCTCCGGCGGACCATACAACGCAATTCACCGAGGAAAAGTCCGGACGCACCACAAACCGACCGATGGCAAAGCCGCCAGCCGGCCGGCGATGGGTCGTTTCCGGCATCGCGGCTGGGCTGACGACAGCGTCCCTTGACCTTCCAGCAACTGGAAGGACCAAATAGCCTGGACGACCCATCGCTCCCGATCTCGCCAGTCTTCCTCTTCTTCAGAAGGACGCCCCGTATGTCCGACACGAACACCCGCGACGGCAACGCCGTCCCGCATGGCGATCACGGCCATGATCATCCGGAATCCGCCGCTCCCGATGCCAGCCCCGAGAGCGCGCTGTTCCGCGATCCGGTCTGCGGCATGACCGTCGATCCCGAGGCCGGCAAGCCGACGGCACTCTATGACGGGCACACCTTCCATTTCTGCAGCGAGGGTTGCCGCAAGAAATTCCAGACGGCACCGGAAGACTATGTCACCGCGAAGGACCCGGTGTGCGGGATGACCGTCGAGCGCGCCAGCGCCAAGCACATGGCCAAGCACCAGGGCGAGCGCTTCTATTTCTGTTCCGAGCGCTGCCACGAGAAATTCGAGGTCGAGCCGGACAAGTATCTCGGCGATCGGCCGGCGCCTGAGCCGATGCCGGAAGGCACGATGTACACCTGCCCGATGCACCCCGAGATCATTCGGGACCATCCTGACGACTGCCCGATCTGCGGCATGGCGCTGGAGCCAATGGGGGTTCCGACCGGCGAGGAAGGACCCAATCCCGAGTTGGTCGACTTCACCCGCCGCTTCTGGGTCGGCGCGGTGCTGACGGTGCCGCTGCTCGTCATCGCCATGGGGCCGCTGCTTGGCCTGCCGGTCGGCGAGTGGATCGGAGAGCGTGCCGCCCGCTGGATCGAGCTCGCCCTCGCCACGCCGGTCATCCTGTGGGCTGGTTGGCCGTTCCTGGTGCGCGGCTACAAATCGTTCAAGACGATGAACCTCAACATGTTCAGCCTGATCGGCATGGGCGTCCTGGCGGCTTATCTGTTCAGCGTCGTCGCCGTCCTGTTTCCGCAGATCTTCCCGGCCGGCTTCCGCGACCCCGAGACTGGCGCGGTCGGGGTCTATTTCGAGGCCGGCGCGGTGATCGTCGTCCTGGTGCTGCTCGGCCAGATTCTCGAACTCAGGGCGCGCGAGCGCACCGGCTCGGCAATCCGCGCGCTGCTCGATCTCGCCGCCAAGACGGCCCGGGTGATTCGCCCGGACGGCACCGAGGAGGAGATTCCACTCGAAGAGGTCGTGCTCGGCGACCGGCTGCGCGTGCGCCCCGGCGACAAGGTGCCGGTCGATGGTGAAGTCGTCGACGGCCGCTCCTCGATCGACGAATCGATGCTGACCGGCGAGCCGATGCCGGTGGAAAAGACGCCGGGCGACACCGTCACCGGCGCCACCATCAACAAGAACGGCAGTCTGGTGATCGAGGCGAAGCGGGTCGGCAAGGACACGATGCTCAGCCAAATCGTCGAAATGGTCGCCAACGCCCAGCGCTCGCGCGCGCCGATCCAGAAGCTCGCCGATTCGGTGGCCGGCTATTTCGTGCCGGCGGTGATCGCCGTCGCCGTCCTTGCCTTCATCGCCTGGGCCATCTTCGGGCCGACGCCGGCGCTCGCCTATGCGCTGGTCTCAGCGGTCGCGGTGTTGATCATCGCTTGCCCCTGCGCGCTCGGGCTGGCAACGCCGATGTCGATCATGACGGCGACCGGGCGCGGCGCGCAGGCTGGCGTCCTGATCAAGAACGCCGAGGCGCTGGAGCGCTTCGCCAAGGTGGACACGCTGATCGTCGACAAGACCGGCACGCTCACCGAGGGCAAGCCGAAGCTGGTCGCGGTGCTGCCGGAATCCGGCCATGACGAGGCCGAGGTGCTGCGCCTCGCCGCCTCGCTGGAACGCGGCTCCGAACACCCGCTGGCCGAGGCGATCGTCGCCGGGGCGGAAGAACGCGGAGTCACGCTCACCGAGGCGAGCGACTTCGAGGCAATCACCGGCATGGGCGTCAAAGGCGTCGTCGACGGCAAAGCCGTCGCGCTCGGGAACGCCCGATTGATGCAGGAGCTTGGCCTCGACGGGGCCGCGCTGATCGAGACCGCCAATGCCCGCCGCGATGAGGGCGAGACGGTGATGTTCGTGGTCGTCGAAGACGAGATCGCCGGCCTCGTCAGCGTCGCCGATCCGATGAAGAAAACGACGCCAGCGGCAATCAAGGCGCTGCACGCGGAGGGATTCCGCATCGTCATGGCGACCGGCGACAACGAGCGCACGGCCAAGGCGATCGCCGGCCGGCTCGGCATCGACGAGATTCGCGCCGAGGTGCTGCCGGAGGACAAGGCCCGGATCATCAAGGAGATGCAGGCCGAAGGCCACAAGGTCGCGATGGCCGGTGACGGCGTCAACGACGCCCCGGCGCTGGCCCAGGCCGATGTCGGCATCGCCATGGGCACCGGCGCCGACGTCGCCATCGAGAGCGCCGGCATCACTCTGGTAAAGGGCAATCTCGACGGCATCGTGCGGGCCCGGCGGCTGTCCCAGGCGACCATGCGCAACATCAAGCAGAACCTGTTCTTTGCCATGGTCTACAACGCCGCGGGCGTGCCGGTGGCGGCGGGTATCCTCTATCCGTTCCTCGGCGTCCTGATCTCGCCAATCTTCGCCGCGGCGGCGATGAGCCTGTCGTCGGTTTCGGTGATCGGCAACGCGCTGAGGCTGCGATCCGTCCGGCTCGACGCCCGATAGCAGCCGCCCTTTCATAGGTTGGCTCAACCACTCGTCCACTACCCACGAAGCAGAGAGAAAGAGAAGAATCGCCTCATGTCGAATTACGTAAAACTGTTCCTTATGGTCGGAACCTCCGTCGTTCTGATGTTCGGGATCACCTACCTAACGAGCTTCGACATCGTCGATCATGCGTTCTTCAGCGAGACCCGCGCCTACGTCGCCTTGCTGATGGGAACGACGATGGTCGTCGTGATGCTCGCCTACATGCTCGGGATGTATCCGAACAAAAGTGCGAATATCGGCATCTTCGTCGGCGCCTTCCTGGCCTTCGCGGCGGTCCTCTATCTGGTACGGAGCCAGGTGACGGTGGACGATGTCGATTACATGCAAGCGATGATTCCCCATCATTCCATCGCCATTCTCACCAGCGAACGGGCCGACATCACCGACCCGCGCGTTCGCAAGCTCGCCGACGACATCATCAAGGCGCAACGTCTCGAGATCGCCGAGATGAAAGCGCTCATCGCAGATTTGAACGGTGGGCCGAAAGCGACCCCCGAGCTTGACGGCAGATAGCTCTGCGAATTCTGGGAGAGATAAGCGAAGCGGTTCGAACTGGCGCATAAGGTTCAACCACTCATGCGACCGCGCGGCAACTGAGAGGCGTCAAGCTGAGAGTCGCGCGGTCGCTGTGATCTTGCGGACTTAAATCAGCCGGCCGTAGCGCAAGCCGTCGTAGATCGCCGCGTGGATATTGCGCGACGCAATCGCGTCGCCGATCCGCACCAGCGCATAGCGTGCTTCGGGATCGCGGACCGGCAGTGGCTGCCTCCGGGCGATCAGCGCGCCATAGTCGACCGCGCCGCGATTGCGCGAGGCCGGCTTCAGCGCGTGATAGAGGTCGTCCATCGCCGTCGTGCCGTGCTCGACGACCACCTGCCGTACCGCCCGCTCCGCCCTGTGGCCGGGGTCGAAGTCCGACCCGAGAACCGCGACCAAACCATTGCCGTCCCGCCTTACCGCCTTCAGCCGCTTGTTGATCGTCACCGTCACGCCATGCGCGGCAAAGGCCCTGGCGTAGGGCACGTGGTTCATGCCGCCGATCTCCGGCGCGAAGAAGCGTTCGGGCGAGACGATTTCGAGCGCCGCGCCCGCCTTGGCGATCATCTCCGCCGCGCTCATGCCCTGATGACCGCCATTGTCGTCGAAGAGCAGCACCGGCCCCTCCGGCTTCACCGCGCCGGACAGGATGTCCCAGCTCGACAGGACGAGATCGTCGCCCTCCTCCAGCGCCGGGTTCTGCGGCAGTCCGCCCGTCGCGATGACGACGATGTCCGGCTGCTGCGCCAGAACGTCGTCGGCTTCGGCGAAGACGTTATATCGGATGTCGACGCCAAGCCGGTCAAGTTCGGCGAGCCGCCAGTCGATGATCCCGGCCAATTCGCGCCGGCGCGGATTGCGCGCGGCGAGCAGCACCTGGCCGCCCGCCGCGCCGGAGGCTTCCAGCACGACGACCCTCTCGCCCCGCTCGGCCAGAACGCGCGCGGCTTCCAGCCCAGCCGGCCCCGCGCCGACCACAACAACCTTGCGTCCGCCGCCGACGCCCCGCGGCGTAATATGCGGAAATTCCAGCTCGCGACCCGTGGAGCCGTTGTGGATGCACAGCGCCTCGCCGCCCTCATAGATGCGGTCGAGACAGTAGGTGGCACCGACACAGGGGCGGATGCGCTGTTCCTCGCCGACGATGATCTTCCTGACGATGTGCGGATCGGCGAGATGGGCGCGGGTCATACCGACCATGTCGAGCTTGCCTGCGGCCACCGCGTGGCGGGCCGTCGCGACGTCGGCGATGCGCGCGGCGTGAAACACCGGATAGCGCGTCGCGGCCCGGACCTCGCCGGCAAAATCGAGATGCGGCGAGGCCGGCATTCCCTGGATCGGGATGACGTCGGTCAAATCCTTGTCGTGGTCGATATGGCCACGAATGACGTTGATGAAGTCGATCTTGCCGGAGCCGACCAGCCGCCGCGCGATCTCGATCCCCTCGGCCTTCGACAAGCCGATCTCCCAGGCTTCGTCGGCGACCATGCGGATGCCGACGATGAAATCCGATCCGACGGCCTTGCGCACCGCCTCGACCACCATCCAGGTAAAGCGCAACCGGTTGTCGAGCGAGCCGCCATGCTCGTCGTCGCGGCGGTTGGTCGCCGGCGACCAGAAGGAATCGAGAAGATGGCCATAGGCCTCGATTTCGATGCCGTCGAGGCCCGCCGCCCGCATGCGTTCGGCCGCCGCGCCATAGTCGGCGGCGATCCGCTCCAGATCCCAGTCCTCGGCTTCCTTTGGAAAGGCGCGGTGGGCAGGCTCGCGGATCGGCGAGGCGGACAGGACCGGCAGCCAGTCGCCCCTGTTCCAGCCGGTGCGCCGTCCGAGATGGGTGATCTGGATCATCACCGCCGCGCCGTGTTCATGGCATTCGTCGGCGAGCCGGCGCAGATGCGGGACGATCTCGTCCTTATAGGCGTGGAGATTGCCGAAGGCGGCGGGCGAATCCGGCGAGACCAGCGCCGAGCCGGCGGTCATCGTCAGCGCGATGCCGCCCTTGGCCTTTTCGACGTGATAGGCGCGATAGCGCTCCTTCGGCATGCCGTCCTCGGAATAGGACGGCTCGTGCGCGGTCGACATCACCCGGTTCTTCAGCGTCAGGTGCTTGAGCTGGAAGGGCTGGAGCAGCGGATCGTTGGTCATGGGCCTCGACGCATCATTCAGTGGAGCGGGAGCCGGCGATAGCGGCCGGGATTGGCCGGATCGCGGAAATGGCTGATCGGCCCGTTATCGGCAAAATGCGCCGCCCAGCGCGTGATCGCTTTCTGGACGGCGCAGTTGCCATCTGTATCGCATGAGGATACACTTCCCGCGTGATTAAATCGACGCGGGACAAGCGGGTAGCGGATATCCGGACGGGCCGGATGTCCAAGGGCTTTCCGGCCGATCTCGTCTCCCGCGCCCAGCGTCGTTTGGCGCAGATTGACGCGGCGACCGGCCTGAAGGATCTCGCTGTGCCGCCGTCCAACAGGCTGGAAGCACTTTCAGGCGATCGAAGGGGCCAGCACAGCATCAGAATAAACCGCCAGTGGCGCATCTGTTTCGTCTGGGCGAATGGAGACGCGTATGATGTCGAAATCGTCGACTATCACTGACACCGGTCGGCCGCGGCCGATCCATCCGGGTGAGATTCTGCGCGAGGACTTTCTCCCCGACTACGGCTTGACGGCCACCTCGCTCGCCAGGGAATTGAAAGTCCCCCGCGACCGGATCGAAAAGATCGTCCGGGAACAGCGCGGCATCACTGCGGACACCGCAGCGCGGCTGGCCCGGTATTTCGGCACCTCGGCGCAGTTCTGGATCAACCTCCAAGGTCAGTACGATCTCGCCCGGCTCGACCCTGCCGAGATCGAACAGATCCGTCCCCGCGCGGCCTGACGGCTGCGCGGCCGAGCGGATGCCATTCAGTACCATGCGTCCTCCATCGAGCGCTTCTTGCGATCGATGAAATCGCGCAGCGCCTCGTCGATACCGGGGTCGATCGGTGGCGCCTCGTATTCGGCCAGCATCGTCTTCCAGCGCTTGTTGGCGCGGCCCGCCGCGTCGACCGAGCCGTCCAGCTCCCATTTTTCGAAATTCTCGTTGTCGGCCATCTCCGAATCCCAGAAAGCCGTCTCGTAATTGGCGATGGTGTGGGCGCAGCCGAAGAAGTGGTTGCCCGGCCCGACCTCGCGAAAACCGTCGAGGGCGAGCTGGTTGTCGTCGACGACGATGCCCTTGCAATAGGTGTGCAGCGCACCGCAAAAATCGGCGTCCATGACGAACTTTTCGTAGGACATCGACAACAGCCCGTCGAGGAAGCCGGCCGAATGCAGCAGGAAGTTCGCCCCGCAATGCACGGCGGCGAGCATCGACATCGTCGCCTCGTGCATCGCCTGGGCGTCGGGGACCTTCGACGTGGTGAAACTGCCCGAGCATCTGAGCGGCAGCTTGCGGCGGCGGGCGAGCTGGCCGACCACCTGACTGCCGATCGCCGGCTCCGGCGTGCCGAAGGTCGGCGAGCCGGACCTGAGCGACATCGACGAGAGGAAATTGCCGTAGATGCCGGGCGAGCCCTTGCGCTCGAGCTGGCCGAGGGCGATGCCGGCCAGCGTCTCGGCATGGGCCTGGGCGATCGCGCCGGCGCTGGTCACCGGTCCCATCGCCCCGCCGAGGATGAAGGGGACGATCACCGGCGCCTGATTGGCCCGCGCATAGGCGCGGATCGCCTTGGTCATCGTGCCGTCCCAGACCAGCGGCGAATTGACGTTGACGTTGCCCAGAATCACGCAGTTTTCGTCGACGAAGCCTGCGCCGAAGACCAGCCGCGCCATGTCGATCGAATCCTCGGCCCGCTCCTCGGCGGTGATCGAGCCCATGAACGGCCGGTCGGAATAGCGCAGATGGCTGTAGACCATGTCGAGATGGCGTTTGTTCACGGGCACGTCGACCGGCTCGCAGATCGTTCCGCCCGAATGGTGCAGCCAGGGGCTCGACTGGGCCAGCTTGATGAAGTTGCGGAAGTCCTCCAGCGTGCCGTAGCGCCGGCCGCGATCGAGATCCATGACGAAGGGCGAGCCATAGGCCGGCGCGAAGACGATCGAGCCATCGCCGATCTTGACGCTGTTGGCCGGGTTGCGGGCGTGCTGGATGAAATGCGGCGGCGCCGTCGCGCACAACTCCTGCAGCATGCCCGGCTCGAACCTGACGCGGTCCCCCTCGATCCCGGCGCCGGCGCGTTTCCAATGGTCGATCGCCGCCGGGTCGCCGCGAAACTCGATGCCGATTTCGGCGAGGATGCTGTCCGCCGTCGCCTCGATCCGCTCAAGGCCCTCTTCCGACAGAATGTCGTAGTAGGGGATCTGCCGCTGGATATAGGCCGGACCCGCAATTTGATGGTGCGCGCGCTGTTCGCGCCGCGCCGCGCGGCCGCCGCGCTTGACCTCACGCGCCGGTGTGGGCAGCGCTTCTGCGACCAGGTCTTCCGGCATCACGGGCCTCCTTGGAACCATCGTCCGGCGTTCAGGCTAGGCGGCGATTTCGCATTTGTGACGCTGGAAAATTTTCATCCTTCGCATAAGCTCTTATTATGGAAAGCCTGCGACGCCTCGTCCCATCGGCCGGCGGCCTCATCGTCTTCGAGGCGGCCGGGCGGCTGTCGAGCTTCACCCGCGCCGCCGAGGAGCTGGCGATGTCGCAGGCCGCCGTCTCCTATGCCGTCAAGGCGCTGGAGGAACAGCTCGGCCTGAGGCTGTTCAAGCGCGTCCACCGCGCCGTCGAACTGACCGAGGCCGGCGCCCGCTTCCACGCCGATGTCACCCTCGGCCTGTCGCATATCCGACGATCGGCCGAAGAGCTGCGCACCCGCTCGCGCGACCCGCATGTGACGCTGTCGGCGTCGATGGCCTTCGGCTCGATGTGGATGCTGCCGCGCCTGCCCCGTCTGCGCGACGAACTGCCTGATATCGACCTGCGTATCCAGACCGGCGACCGCGACGTGGAGATCGACAGCGCCGGGATTCCGCTCGCCGTGCGCTGCGGCGTGCCCTCCGACTGGCCGCTCTATGACGCGGCCTTACTTGCCCCGGAGCGAATCTACGCCGTGGCGAGCCCGGCCTATGTCGCAAAGCACGGCCTGCCGCGCACCGTCGAGGAAATCGCCCGGCACCGGCTGGTGCATCTGGAGGAGCCGTTCCGCCCGGTTCCGTCATGGAACGAATGGCTCCAGAAAAGCGGTATACGGGTGGAACCCGCGCAACGCGGCCTGCTGATCAACGACTACACGCTGGTCATCCAGGCGGTTCTGGAGGGTCAGGGCATCGCGCTCGGCTGGCAGCATCTCACCGACCGCATGGTCAGGAGCGGCCTTTTGATCAAGCTGCCCGCCTACACGATGCAGACCAGCCAAGGCTTTTACGTGGTCTGGCCGAAGCACCGGCCGCTGTCGCCGGCGGCGAAGCGCATTCGCGACTGGCTGGTGGCGCTCGGCAAGCGGGAACGGGCGGAAACCGGCGGCGCCTGAGGGCGGCGCCGGCCCGGCCCTTCCGCCGGTTTGCCTCAGCCCTTCGACAGCTTGTCCAAAATCGCGGAGAAATCGCGGCCCTTGCCGCCCGCGGCGACGAAGGCGTCGTAGATGTCGCGGGCGTGGCGGCCGAGTTCGGTCGTCGCTCCCGTGTTTTCGGCCGCCTCCTGCGACAGGTTCAGATCCTTCAGCATCAGATCGGCGGCAAAACCCGGCTTGTAGTCGTTGTCGGCCGGGCTTTTCGGCCCGATGCCCGGCGCCGGGCAATAGGTGTTGATTGACCAGCACGAGCCGGACGAGGTCGAGGCGACGTCGAACATTGCCTGCCGGTCGAGGCCGAGCTTATCGGCGAGATGAAAGGCCTCGCAGACGCCGATCATCGAAATACCGAGGATCATGTTGTTGCAGATCTTCGCCGCCTGTCCGGCGCCCGCCGCGCCGCAATGCACCGCCTTCTGGCCCATGGTGTCGAACAGTGCCTTGCCCTTGGAGAAGGCGTCCTCACCGCCGCCGACCATGAAGGTCAGCGTGCCGGCCTCCGCCCCGCCGGTGCCGCCGGAGACCGGCGCGTCGAGCGACAAAAGCCCCGCCGCTTCGGCCAGCGTGTGGACCGCGCGAGCACTGTCGACGTCGACCGTCGAGCAATCGATGATCAGCGCGCCCTTGTCGGCGACCTTGACGATGTCGGCGTGGACGGCGCGGACGATCTCCCCGTTCGGTAGCATGGTGATCACGGCCTCCATGCCCCGCACCGCGCCCTCGGCGGAATCCGCTGGCGCGACACCCTCGACCGCGACGCCCGCCGGATCGAAGCCGGTCACGTCGTGGCCGGCCTTGGCGAGGTTTTTCGCCATCGGCGCGCCCATATTGCCGAGACCGATGAAGCCGATCCTCATGCCCGTTCCTCCCATATGAGTTCGTTATCGCCGAGCGGCGCCAAGATCGCGTCCACCCGCTCCCGCGACAGGTCCTCGATGCGCGCCACCGACCATCGCGGCTGGCGGTCCTTGTCGATCACCGCCGCGCGGATGCCTTCGAGGAAGTCGCCCTGTTCCTGGCTGCGGAAGGTGAAGCGGTATTCGCGGGAAAGCGCGTTCTCGATCGTCGGATCGCCGCGCACGGCACGCACGATCGCCAGCGTCGCCGCCACCGAGATCGGCGAGCCACGCCGGATCGCCTTGAGCGCCGTTTCGGCAAATTCGCCGCCGTCCGCTTCCAGCGCGGCGACGATCGCTGCAGCAGACGGCGCGCCGAACAGGGCGTCGATCGCCCCGCGCCGCCCGGCCAGCTCACCTTCGGGCGGCATCCCGGCAAAGGCGTCGATCACTGCCGGATCGCCAGTCTCGACCAGCCGGGCGACGAGATCGGCCAAGCGTTCGGACGGCACGTAAACATCCGCGAAACCGGCTAGGATCGCGTCCGCTGGCCCCATGCGAAAGCCGGTCGTGCCGAGATATTCCCCCAGCCGCCCCGGCGCCGTCGCCAGGATCAGCGAGCCGCCGACGTCGGGCACGAGACCGATGCCGCATTCGGGCATCGCCACCATCGAGCGTTCGGTCACGATGCGGTGGCCGCCATGGGCCGCGAGCCCGACGCCGCCGCCCATGACGATGCCGTCCATCAGCGCGACATAGGGCTTGTCGTAATGGGCGATCAGCCGGTTCAGCCGATATTCCTCGGCCCAGAAGCGCTGGCCATAGGCGAACTCGCCAGCGCGGCCACGCCGGTAGAGCTCGGCGATGTCGCCGCCGGCGCAGAACGCCCGCTCGCCGGCCGCGTCGATGATCACCAGCGCCACGGCATCATCCGCCGCCCACTCGCGCAACGCCGACTCAATCGCCCGCGCCATCTCCCAGGTCAGAGCGTTGAGCGCCTTCGGGCGGTTCAGCGTGATTCGCCCGGCCCAGCCCTCGCCCCGGATCAGCACGTCGCCGGTCATTCCGTCGTCCTGCATGTCGCTCACCCGTGCTCGGCCAAGAGCGCGCGGGCGGTGATCATCCGCATGATCTCATTGGTGCCCTCGAGGATCTGATGGACGCGGAGATCCCTCACGATCTTCTCGATGCCGTAGTCGGCGAGATAGCCGTAACCGCCATGCAGTTGCAGCGCCATGTTGGCGACGTTGAAGCTGGTATCGGTGACGAACCGCTTGGCCATGGCGCAATGCTTGGTCGCGTCCGGCGCCTTAGTGTCCAGCTTCCACGCCGCCTGACGCAGGAAGATGCGCGCCGCCTGCAATTCGGTCTCCATGTCGGCGAGCCGGAATTGCAGCGCCTGGAACTCGGTCAGATTCTTGCCGAAGGCCTTGCGCTCCTTCATGTAGGCGACCGACTTGTCGAGCGCGGCCTGCGCCGCACCGAGCGCGCAGGCCGAAATGTTCAGCCGGCCGCCGTCGAGCCCCATCATGGCATAGGCAAAGCCCTTGCCTTCCTCGCCGAGCAGCGCGCCGCCGGGCACCTTGCAATCCTCGAAGCGCACTTCCGCGGTCGGCTGGGCGATCCAGCCCATCTTCTTTTCCTGTGCCCCGAACGACAGACCGTCCGCGCCGTTCTCGACCAGGATCGCGGAAATGCCCTTCGGCCCCGCCTCCCCGGTCCGCACCATGACGACATAGAGGTCGGAAAAGCCGGCACCGGAAATGAAGCTCTTGGTGCCGTTCAGCACATAGCCGTTGCCTTCGGGCCTGGCGCTGGTCCGAAGCGCCGCCGCGTCCGACCCCGAGCCCGGCTCGGTCAGGCAGTAGCTGGCGACCTTGTCCATGCTGCCGAGCTTCGGCAGCCACTCGGCGCGCTGTTCCTCGGAGCCGAACGAATCCACCATCCAGGCGACCATGTTGTGAATCGACAGGAAAGCCGACACAGACGGATCGCCATAGGACAGCGCCTCGAAGATCAGCGCCGCGTCGAGCCGCGATAGGCCCGAGCCGTAATCGTCGCGCACGACGATCGCCGCCATGCCGAGGCCGGCGAGTTCCTTCAGTACATCGCGCGGCAGCGCCTTGTCTTCCTCCCAGCTCGCCGCGTGGGGCGCCATCTTCTCGACGGCGAAATCCCGCGCCATTGCAAAGATCTGGCTCTGCTCGTCGGACAGCGCGAAATCCACCGGCGTCTCCTCCCCTGCCGCGGCCGAGCCGCCAAGCCCGGATATCGCCGGGCCGTTCTCCAGAACAGGTCTAGAAGGCTGAGGGCAGCGCTTCAAGGGCGAGTGGAAAGCACCATTGCTAACAGCCGCGAATCCAGAGCATAGCTGCGCCTCGACCCAAAGCCGAAGGAGCAGTGATGCCGGGAAAGCCAAGCCCGCGACCGGCCGAAGCCTTCGACGACGCCGAGCGCGCGGCGGTCTATCGCGCGATCGAAACGCGGCGTGACGTGCGCGACGAGTTCCTGCCGCGACCGTTGCCCGACGACGTCATTCGGCGGCTGCTGGAGGCCGCCCATCATGCGCCGTCAGTCGGCTTCATGCAGCCGTGGAACTTCGTTCTGGTCCGCGATTCGGCGGTTCGCCACCGCGTTCACGCCGCCTTCAGCCGGGCGAACGAGGAAGCCGCGGAGCTGTTCACCGACGGGCGACAAGCCACCTACCGGACGCTGAAGCTCGAGGGTATCCGCAAGGCGCCGCTCAACATCTGCGTCACCTGCGACCGAAGCCGTGGCGGACCGGTCGTACTCGGCCGCACGCACAATCCGGAAATGGACCTTTATTCGACCGTCTGCGCCGTCCAGAATCTGTGGCTCGCGGCGCGGGTCGAGGGCGTCGGCATCGGCTGGGTCTCGATCTATCACGAGCCCGAATTGCGCGAGATCCTCCAGATCCCGGAAGAGATCAGCGTCGTCGCCTATCTGTGCGTCGGCTATGTCGACCGGCTTTATGACGAGCCTGAGTTGCAGGCGAAGGGCTGGCGACGGCGCCTGGACCTCGACGACCTCGTCTTCGACGAGGCCTGGGGCCGCAAGGCGGGCAGCTTGGAATAAAACCCGCGCGGGCCTTTTCGGCACCGCGCGGCAAGACGGGGTCCTGAGAGGGAAGAACTCAGGCGGCCTTCGACACCGCCCCCGCCGCCGCGCGGATCGCTTTCATGTTGGCTTCGTAATGCGCCGGCGTGCCGCCCTTGAAGATCGCCGAGCCGGCGACGAGCACGTCGGCGCCGGCCTCGACCACCAGCGGCGCAGTCTCGGGACTCACGCCGCCGTCGATCTCGATATGGATGTCGCGGTCGCCGATCATCGCCTTGACCCGGCGCACCTTGTCGATGACCGAGGGAATGAAGGCCTGCCCGCCGAAACCCGGATTGACCGTCATCAGAAGGACGAGGTCGAGCCGGTCGAGCACATATTGGATGACGCCTTCCGGCGTCGACGGGTTGAGCGAGACGCCGGCCTTCTTGCCGAGCGCGCGGATCGCCTGCAGCGAGCGGTCGAGATGCGTCGTCGCCTCGGCGTGGACCGTGATGATGTCGCAGCCGGCCTCGGCGAAGGCTTCCAGATACGGGTCGCACGGCTCAATCATCAAATGGCAGTCGAACACTTTTGTCGAGGATTTGCGGACGGCTTTGACGATCGGCGGACCGAAGGTGATGTTCGGCACGAAATGGCCGTCCATCACGTCGAGATGGATCCAGTCGGCGCCGGCCTTGTCGACCGCCGCGACCTCTTCGCCAAGGCGCGCGAAGTCCGCCGAGAGGATCGAGGGGGCGATAATGACGGGTTTGGTCATGGGGTCTCCTGCGTGCTGGCGTCGTCCCGGCCGGGCGGGTCGTTGAAGACCAGGCTGGCGGAAATGTCTTCCGCCTCGATGCGCGAAAGCGCTTCGGCGTTCAAGGGACCTTCGGCGGTTTCGAACAGCCGGTTAGCCTGTCCGAGCCGCGCTCTGTCAAAAACGGAACTTACGCCCGGCATACGTCTCGCGGGGTCCAGTCAAAACCGCCAGCCGGCCCGATCACGAGGCGCGGCGCTTTTTTTCCATCAGCTGCATGATCAGCGGCGTCAGGATGAGTTGCATGGCGATGTCGAGCTTGTTGCCCGGGGCGACGATGGAATTGGCGCGCGACATGAAGCTGCCGGGGATCATCGAAAGGAGATACGGGAAGTCGATACCGCGTGGGTTGGCGAAGCGGATGACAATCATCGATTCGTCCGCCGTCGGGATCCAGCGCGCGATGAACGGATCGGACGTATCGACGATCGGGACGCGCTGGAAGTTGATGTTGGTGCGGGCGAATTGCGGGCAGATGTATTTCACGTAGTCCGGCATGCGGCGCAGGATCACGTCCATCACCGCCTCGGTGGAATAGCCGCGCGAGGCCTTGTCGCGGTGGATCTTCTGGATCCATTCGAGATTGATCACCGGCACCACCCCGATCTTCAGATCGGCGAACGCGGCGAGATCGACCGTGTCGGTCTTCACGCAGCCATGCAGGCCCTCATAGAAGAGGAGATCGCTCCCCTCCTCCAGCTCCGCCCAGTCCGAAAAGGTGCCGGGCGTCGCGCCATAGAGCTTCGCCTCGGCCTCGTCATGAATATAATGCCGGGTCTCGCCGCGCCCCTCGCGGCCGTAGTCCGAAAACACCGCCTGCAATTTGTCGAGGACGTTCGCCTCGGGGCTGAAATGCGAGAAATGGCGGTTTCCGTTCCGCTCCTCCTCGGCCATCTTGTCCTTCATCGCCTGGCGGTCGTAGCGGTGGAAGGCGTCGCCCTCGATGAACACCGCTTTCACCTCCTCGCGGCGGAAGATCTGGTCGAAGATGTTCTTCACCGAGGTCGTGCCGGCGCCGGACGAGCCGGTAATGGCGATGATCGGATGCTTGGCCGACATGTTTTGGTGTCCCCTCCCGGACCCGAAGCACTCCCCGCTTCGGGTTCTTTCTTCCCTCAGGCTCTGAACAGGCTGCGCTTGCCGAACAGTGGCGAGCGTTCGCTCAGCGCCGCCGGATCGGCGATATAGCGGCCGACCCGTTCGACCTCGCGCCGCGAGCCGAACACCAGCGGCGTGCGGGCGTGCAGTCCCTCCGGCACGATGTCCAGAATGCGGTTGATGCCGTCGGTCGCCTGCCCCCCGGCGTTCTCGACGCAAAAGGCCACCGGATTGGCCTCGTAGACCAGCCGCAGCCGGCCCTTGGCGTAGCCCTTGCGGGCGTCGCCCGGATAAAGAAAGATGCCGCCGCGCACGAGAATCCGGTAGCCGTCGGCGACCATCGAGGCGATCCAGCGCATGTTGAACTCGCGCTCGCGCGGCCCCTCTTCGCCGGCCAGGCAATCGTCGATATAGTTGCGGATCTGCGGGTCCCAGTGCCGATAGTTCGACGCATTGATGGCGAACTCGCTGGTGCGGTCGGGAATCTCCACCGCTCCCTTCAGCGCGACGAAGCCGTCGGCGCCGGGCGAGAAGATGAAGACGCTGGTGCCGTTGCCGAGCGACAGCACCAGCAACAGCTGCGGCCCGTAGATGAAGAAGCCGGCGCCCAGTTGCCGCGAGCCCGGCTGCTGGAACACCGAGGCCGGATCGGCCTTGTGCGCATCGGCGAACGGCAGGATCGAGAAGATCGTGCCGACCGAGACATTGGTGTCGATGTTGGACGAGCCGTCCAGCGGATCGATCGCCAGAGCCAGCGTGCCGGCCGGGTCGAGCGTCACCGGCTCGTCCTGCTCCTCCGACCCGTAGACCGCGATGGCCGATGCCTTCGCGGCGTCCATGAACAGCCGGTCGGCGACGACGTCGAGTTCCTTCTGCACGTCGCCGCCGGCGTTGGTCGCCTCGCGCGACGAGCCGAGATTGTCGCCACCACCATTGATGATCGTGTTGCGCAGCTTGACGGCGGCCGCGGCGAGCTGGCGAACCGTTTCGGCGACCTTTTCTCGCGTCGGGTCGGAGCCCGCGGCGGACTGAAGATAGGCGTCGAGAGACGAGGGCATGTTTTCCTCCTGGTGGCGTCGAAGCTCTGCGTCGCCGTTCACCCCTCGTTGGAAGGATGCTGGTTGGCGCACAGAGCTAAGTAAAACTCATTATCTTTACCCGAACGATAAATTAAATTATGGATCCGGGTATGCGTAACCTCACATTGCGACAGCTGCGATCAATTCAGGCGATCGACCACCACGGGACGATCGCCGCTGCCTCCCGGCAGCTTGGCCTGACGGCGCCGGCGGTGACATTACAGGTAAAGCAGTTGGAAGACGATTGCGGACTGGCATTGTTCGATCGCACCCGCGAGGGCATGCGCCTGACCGTGGCCGGCGCGGCGGTGCTGGACGCGGCGAACGCCATCGAGACGACGCTGCGGGCCCTCTCTGACGAGATCTTGGCGATCAAGGGCGTGCGTTCGGGCACGATTCGGCTCGGCGTGGTGTCGACGGCGAAATATTTCGCGTCCCGGCTGATCGCCGCGTTCCGGCGCGAATATCCGGCCATCGAGATCAAGCTGACGGTCGGCAACCGGCTGGAGATCATCCGCGACCTCAAATCCTATCAGCTCGACATCGCGCTGATGGGGCGGCCGCCGATCGAGTTTCCGGTCGCGGCGATGGTGTTCGGCGACCATCCGCTGGTGATGATCGCACCGCCCGAGCATCCGCTCGCCAACGCCCGCGACATCGACCGGGCGCGGCTCTTGAAGGAGACGATCATCATCCGCGAGCCCGGATCTGGCACCCGCGCCTCGCTGGAGGGCTTCTTCGCTAGCCATCCGGGGGAATTGGACGAGGTCAGCGTCGAGATGGGCTCCAACGAGACCATCAAGCAGGCGGTGATGGCCGGGCTCGGCATCGCGTTCATCTCGGCCCACACCATCGCCTTCGAGGTGGAGATGGGGCGGCTGGTCATCCTCGACGTGGAGCATCTGCCGATCCGCCGGCAATGGTTCGCGGTTGGCCGCAAGGAGCGCATGCCGGCGCCGGCCGAAATCGCCTTCAAGGAGTTTCTCGTCAAGCGCGGCGCCGTCCACCTGCCGCTGCTCGGCAAGCTCTACCCGGCCGAGGGGATGGCGGCCGAGGGGTAAGGAGGCGTCAGCGACGCGCCCGACGCCGCTTTTCGGGAAGCCGCTCCTGCGGGCTCTGGCGAGGGCGATCAGCCCTCGCCTGCCCGGCTTTCGGTGAGTTTTGTCAGTCGAACTGCTTTTCCAGCCGGTCGGCGAGCCGCTCGCCGGCGCTGATCTCGCCATGGGCGCGTTGGACCACGCTCCGGGTCTCTGGGGTGAACTCGGCGCGTTCGAGCGCCTCGCGGAACTTCTTTTCGATGTAGTCCTCGCCTTCTTCCACGCGTTCCGCCGCCGCCTTGTTGCTGTCCTGGAAAGCATCGGCCAGACTGGTGAAGGCACGGTGCGCGGCACCGAGAGTGCTGCCCTTTTCGCGCCTGTCGCCACCGAGACGAAGGATTTCCTCGTTCAGCATGCGCACGGTCTCGCGGCGTTTGGCCGCTTGCTCGCGCAAGGTCTGCTTCAGACCCGGGTTATCGGCCTTCTCGGCGGCTGTCTCGTATCCCAACGCGCTGTCGACAGCGGTATCGGTGAGCGTTTCGAGAGTTGAAAGTCCTTTGGTCATGATCATGCTCCTTGGTTCTCGTCAGCGCCATGAACGATCGGAAGGACGGAACGTTCCCGCTTGCGTGATGGCGGACACCTGCAGCGGACGGCGGGAGGCTCGGCGGTAACAGCGCGAGGGTCTCACGGGTTGCCGCGTTCATCTGCACCGTCTGTCAGGCACCTATTGAGCGCTGGAGCCTCACTCCAGCACGAACCGCCCGTCGTCGAGCATGTGAATCGCCATTCCCGCATCCATTGCCTGCGCTCCGGACTCGCTCGCCGAGATTGTTTCCAGCCCCTCGCGCGCCAGCGCCGGTGCCAGGACGAACGTCGCATGAGCCGCGTGCAACCGGATTTGCGCGTTGGGATAAGGCGCAGGCCATCACCTTCATCTCGGCCCACACCATCGCCTTCGAGGTGGAGATGGGGCGGCTGGTCATCCTCGACGTGGAGCATCTGCCGATCCGCCGGCAATGGCACGCGGTCGGCCGCAAGGAGCGCATGCCGGCGCCGGCCGAGATCGCCTTCAAGGAGTTTCTCGTCAAGCGTGGCGCCGTCCATCTGCCGCTGCTCGGCAAGCTCTATCCGGCCGAGGGGATGGCAGCCGAGGGGTAAAAGGGGTAGACGTTTAGTTATGGCGCCCCCCCCTTGAAGCAAGTGGCCGTTGGAGCGCCGCCTGACGCGCGCATCTCCCTCGTACGAAAATAAATTAACCGACTTGGTTGATTTTAGTTTGAAGACGGTTATTGTCCGGCTGCGGCGTTCGTGCCGCGGAGGTTCCGTCATGACAACAAAGCTAACGCCGTTCGGGATCGCGATTCGAAAGCTACGACTCGACAAGGAAATGAGGCTCCTCGACCTCGCTGAGCGCATGCATCAAAGCGCCGCATTTATCTCTGCCGTTGAAACCGGCCGCAAAGCAATTCCAGATTCATATCTTCGCCGTGTCGCAACGGCTATGGAGCTGTCTGCTGATGAGATTCGCCTGTTGCGGAGGGCAGCTGAGCAAACCCGCAAAGAAGTTCGGGTTGACAGCCTAGCCAGCGAGCAACGTGAACTCGTTGCTGCGTTCGCGAGGAAGCTAGATGATGTTCCTGAGGATGTGATTGAACGGCTCAAGAAAATCGTCTTTGAGTCTCAGAACCCGGAAGTGCCCTTTGCGCGTCGGCGACGCGGTATTGTAGTGCAACCCATCACCACGCTTAGGCTTCGGCAATTTGCCGAAAAAGTTAGGGACGTCTTCATCGACATAAGTCAAGTCGAGTTTCCTATCATGAATGTGCTGGAGTTCCGCCTCCAGAAAATTTTCCCTGATTACGTCCTTGATGTTCAAGACGCCGAGGTCATGGGGGACGATGAGGGCCGCGTACTGGCTGGATCAAACACCATCATTTTTCGCACCGACGTCTATGAAGGCGCATGTAACGGCAATCGTCGCGATCGATTTACCGCTTGTCACGAACTGGCTCATTTCCTCATGCACCGGGATGTCAAGCTGGCCCGTGCGCGAGACGATAACGACAAAATCTACGTCGACAGCGAGTGGCAGGCCGATGAGTTTGCAGGAACGCTCCTAATGTCCCCACGGCACTTGCACCTGTTCGATTCTTCCGATGTAGCAGCTGATGCATGCAACATGAACCCGGCGGCTGCGCGGGTTATGTGGTCGAAGTACACAAGGGAGGGCCGCATATGAGAAGCGGCTTGAACAATAAAACGCCGACTAGCGTGTACGCTAATCGGCGAATCTATTCGAGCGTGTCACGCGCTGATGCTTGGCGGCTGAGCGTGACACGGAACCAAGGACAGGAGACGGCAAGGACCGCTATGCCTATGGCATTACGAGACTGATAAGTCCTACCGGAATGACGCTGCGAAGCGGCGGTGCCCCCGGTGGGCGTTCCCTATCATGCATCTTCCTTCACTAACAAGATAGGCAACCAAAAATGGTTAAGAAACAGTCCTCCTCCACCGTCTCTACGCTGGCTTCCAAAGTGCTGTCTGGCACAAAAAAGCCAACCTCCTCCGATGCTAAGAAGCTCGCCGCTTCGGTGCTTTCGCAGGACGAGACGAAGGGGCAGAGGAATTCTCGCAGCTAAGGTTAGGCTCTCGTAGTCTAACCGTTGTGATGATGCAGCGCGTAGGGATATGGATCACACCAGAAACCTGCGCGCTGTCTTCGTGTTGAATATTGCCGAAATTTTGCGCTAGCGCCTTCACTTCGCCGTCCTGGATCAACCATCCAACGGAGACGCATTGAACGGCACTGGCAGACTCGTAGCTTTGCAGGTGCCGCCAGCTTGAGTTCGGCTGTGCGCTATCTTGCCATTCGATCAAGACCAGCGGGCATTCATTAACGCTCATTCCATCCTCTCAGTGCCCTAGTCGTACTAGATTCACATTTACAAGTGATCTACCGCGCCGCTTAACCGTCATCCTCATCCTCTCTGGTCTGTCGTCTTTCCATGCCCATCCCTCGCCGCCGACCGTCCCGATGCTACGGGACCGCCGAAGGACGGGGATAAGTTCGGCGCGAAGAGGCGGATGTTGGGGGCCCGAGCTCTCGTTCTTTGCCCGGCTCGGGGTATCAAGATGCCGGAACCGTTGCAGGCCAGGGCTCCTCCTTGCCCTCCTGAGCCCGTCGAAGGGGGTGGGAGGGAAGGCGCCGAGCCGATATGCCGCCATGATGTAGACGTGGCCCGCCACCGCGCTGCCTTTCCCGATCGATCGTCCGCAGGCTACCGGATGAAGCTCGGGCCACGCCAGAGCGTCCAAGTCGTTCCCGACTAGCCGCGACGTTCAACACGGTCGTCATTCGACTTCGGCGATTGGCGAGACCGTCCCTCGTGGTCGTCATCCCGGCCTTGAGCCGGGATCCATTCCAAGCCGCTCGAACCGCCAATCCGTTGCCGGACACAATGGAATAAAAGTCGCGGCATGGGTCCCGGCGCAAGGCCGGGATGACGCGGTTTGGATGCCGGCGCCCCCTCCTGCATGCGTCGCACCGGCATCCCTCCGTCGATCCGCAGCTCATCCCGCCGCCTCACCAATTGCCGCGATAAAGTTCGTTCCAGTCCGGGTTCATCGCTTCGATCAGTTCGATCTTCCAGCGGCGCGGCCAGCGTTTGATGGTCTTTTCCCGCGTGATCGCATCGCGGATATCGAAATGCTCCTCATACCAGACGAGGCGTCGGCAACCGTGGCGGCTGGCGAAGCCGGGCGTCAGACCATTCTTATGCTCGAAGACCCGTTGGGCGAGGTCGCCGGTGACGCCGGTGTAGAGCGTGCCATTGCGTCGGTTCGCCATGATGTAGACGTGGCCCGCCACCGCACTGCCTTTCCCGATCGATCGTCCGCAGGCTACCGGATGAAGCTCGGGCAACGCCAGAGCGTCCAAGTCGTGCCCGACTAGCCGCGACGTTCAACACGGTCGTCATGCGACTTCGGCGATTGGCGAAACCGTTCAATGCGGTCGTCATCCCGGCCTTGAGCCGGGATCCACTCCAAGCCGCCTGAGCCGCCAATCCGTTGATGGACAGCATGGGAAAAAGTCGCGGCATGGATCCCGGCTCAAGGCCGGGATGACGAAGCTCGAAGGCCGGCGCCCTCATCGTCGACGGTGAACGAAAGGTCCGCGTGCGTCCGAGACAACCGCGGCGGACAAAATTTTCTCCCCACCCTTTTCCCCTCCCGCATACTCCCCTCACCGCCGGCCCACGGAACGGGCGCGAATGATCACCGGGATCGTTCGTTGGGCCAAGGGGAGACATCCCTGGCGGGCGGTGTCCGCGACGGGGCTTCTTCCGGAGAAGGCTCGGCCCGGACGGCCCTTTGCTCCCGCCGGACCGTCCCCCACTACGAGGGGTCTACGGATCGGTCCGCTTGAACGCCCCGCCAAGGGCGTGAAGATCCGGCAGCGCACGCGAACCCATGAAAAGGCCGGGTTATCGTGTCGAAGGGTTGGTCAAACGCCGCGCGGGATGCCGGAGGCGGACCGTATTGACTTAAAACAGTCGGAGGGTTCGCCTCCGGCGTCCCGCCGCTCGTGAGGAGCGGCATCAGGGGCCCGCCAGCGACGAGGCGAATGCCGAGGAGCTTAAGGGCGGGACAAAGAACCGAGCGAAGGGAGGCGAAGCCAGTGTCGGGGAATGCATACGCCGGCCGTGAACGCGGTGCGGGCGATGACGCGTGTCCTGACCTCACTTGGCAAGAAGCAGCCCTCCCGCTTCGTCATCCTCGCGCGGAGCGCGGGGATCCATGCCTCTGCGTGCGTGGCATCCGCTCCGGTGACCGAAGAGGCACGCATTTTCGGCGAGGATTTGGCGGCGGCAACGACTTGGCATGGATCCCCGGCCTGCGGCCGAGGATGACGAAGGCGGATAACGATGCGCGCCCTCTTCCCACAAGGGGCGAGAGGGGGCGCCAAACCCGGACACTCCTCACCCCTCCAGCAGAACCGCCTGATGCAACGCGGCGAGGTCGGCCGAGCCGGTGCAGAAGCAGGCAATGCGCAATTGCCGGATGACTTCGGAAAAATGCGCCACGACCGCCTCGGCCGAGCGCTCGGCATGGGGCAGCGAGGCCGCCGCCTGGCCGGCGAGATCGGCGCCGAGACGGATCGCCCTGGCCGCGTCGAGCCCGTTGCGCACTCCGCCCGAGCCGATGACGACCGTATCCGGGCAGGCGGCGCGCACGTCGGTAATCGCGCGCGGCGTTGGAATGCCCCAGTCGGAAAACACCAGCGCCGTTTCGCGCGTTCCGGCGTCCGCCGCCCGCTCCGCCTCGACCGCCGCCCAGCTCGTCCCGCCCGCGCCGGCGACGTCGATCGCCTGGACGCCGGCATCGACCAGCCGCCGCGCCAGCCGGCCGGACAGCCCGGCGCCGACTTCCTTGACCACGACCGGCACCGCCAGCGCCCGCGCCAGCCCCTCGATCGCGGCGAGGACGCCGCGCCAGTCGGTGTCGCCGCCGGCCTGCACCGCTTCCTGCAGCGGATTGAGATGGACGATCAGCGCGTCGGCGTCGATCATCTCGACCGCCCGGCGCGCCTCGTCGGGGCCGTATCCGAGCGCCAGCTGCGCCGCGCCGATATTGCCGAGGATCGGGATGTTTGGCGCGCGGGCGCGTAGCGACCGGTCGAGACCGCCGGAGCCGCGCCCTTCGAGCGCGATGCGCTGCGAGCCGACGGCAAAGGCGAGGCCGAGCGCCTCGGCCGCCTCGGCGAGATGGGCGTTGATCCGGGCCGAGCGCGCCGGCCCGCCGGTCATCGAACTGATCAGCAGCGGCGCCTTGAGCCGGCGGCCGAGGAAATGGGTCGACAGATCGATGTCGGCGAGCGCGATCTCGGGCAGCGCCACATGCTCGAAGACGATGCGGTCGAAGCCGTTCGGCGCCCGCCGCGCGGCGAGCGCGGGGGCGAGCACGATGTCCAGATGATCGCTCTTGCGCGCCTCGATGTCCCGCGAAGGCGCGGCGCCCGGTTGGTCTGCCACGTCGGCCTGTGTCCTGTCAGCGGCGGGTGATCCTGATCGATGCGGTCGCCGCGCTCGATAGTGGCATTTCGCGAAGGCCGACGTCCACCGCGCGGCGATCCGTCAGCCTCTGGCCAGCCGCGCCGCCCGCCGCGCCCGCGCCTCGTCGAGCGCGTCGCGCTTGACTTCCGGCAGGCTGGTGCGCCAGTCGGTGCCGGCGATGGTGACGACCCGGTTGCCGCGAAAATCGGCGTCGGCGGTGATCAGGCCGCGCTCGTCCATGAAGCTCAGGAGGAACCGGCCGCGCGACGGCGAATGGCTGCCATAGGCGCGGGCCAGCGCTTCGTCCGACGGGCATTCGGCGCCATCGCGGGCGGCTCTCGCGAGCATCATGTAGACGCCCTGCATCTCTTCCGGCAGGTCCGCGGCGCGCCCGACCACCGCCTGCCATGCCTCGTCATCCGTCTCGACGGAGACGCCGGCCCGAGCCAGCGACAGCCGCCGCCGGAACGCCGCCATGTCGGTTTCGGCCCCGCGCAAGCGCTTCAGCCGGCAATGGGTGAGAAAATCCTGGTAGAGCACCGGCACCGGCCGGAAGGCGGCGTCGGGATCCTCGAGCATTTCCGCGAAGATCGCGTCGACCGCCGCCGCGCGCTCCTCGGCCGAGCGCGGATCGTCGTCGACCGGCTCGTGCCGTTCGGACACCGACGGCGCGGCGGCGACGCGCTCCAGCAGCTCGCGGGTCGCGATCGGCGCGTTCGCCGCCTCGAGGCGCTGCGACGGGCTTGCGAAGGGCCGCTGCGGACGCTGGCGCTCGGCCGCCCGGTCCTCCTCGCTGACGGTGAAGATCAGATCCTCCATCGCCTCGCGCGGCGTTTCCGGCAACGGCATCAAGGACGGCCGGCCGCTGCGCCCGGCCGTCTCGACCGCGCCGATCTTGATCGGCACCGGGCGCCGCGACAGCGCCGGGCCGAGGGCGACGAAATTGCCGGTCTCAAGGTCACGGAACCGCTCGGCGGCCCGCCGGTCCATGCCGAGCAGATCGGCGGCGCGGGCCATGTCGATGTCGAGAAAGGTCCGGCCCATCAGGAAATTCGAGGCTTCCGCCGCGACGTTCTTGGCGAGCTTGGCAAGCCGCTGCGTCGCAATGACGCCGGCAAGCCCACGCTTGCGGCCCCGGCACATGAGGTTCGTCATCGCGCCGAGCGAGGCCCGCCGGGCTTCCTCGGAGTGTTCGCCCGCCATCGCCGGGGCGAACAGATGCGCCTCGTCGACGGCGATCAGCATCGGATACCAATGGGCCCGGTCGGCGTCGAACAACCCGTTGAGGAAGGCGGCCGAGCACATCATCTGCACCTCGGCGTCGAGCCCTTCCAGATCTAGCACCACCGAGGCACGATGCTCCCGGATGCGTCGCGCGATCCGCGTCAGTTCCGCCGGGGTGCGGTTGGCGTCGACCACGACATGGCCGTAGCGCTCGGCCAGCGAGACGAAATCGCCCTCGGGATCGATGATCGCCTGCTGCACCCAGTCGGCACTGCGTTCCAACAGACGGCGCAGCAGATGCGACTTGCCGGAGCCGGAATTGCCCTGGACGAGCAGGCGCGTCGACAAGAGCTCCTCCAGATCGAGCTCCGCCGGTTCGCCGGTTTGGGTCGTGCCGAGATCGACGGCAATCGTCATGAGGAGTCTTTTCGCCGCAAAGGGTGGTCGTCAAGGGTGCCGTGCCGGTCGACTCGAAGTGCGAACCGGCAGGGCGTCATCCATAACACGCGGCCGCGCTCCGGAGTCGGGCACGCGGCATCATGTCCACAGAATCGCTCAATGGATCGGGACTGTTGGTCTGGCTAGAGCCACTTGTCATAGTCCGACACCAAGAGATGCAGCGGGTCCTCGTCCTCCTCGATCTCGGCGAAGCGGCCGATCGGCTCGCGGAAGATGTTGTCGGTGAGATCGTCGTTGACGGTCGAGACCTCGCCGATCAGAACGTCGCCGCCCTCGCCCCAGAAGGCATGCCAGCTGCCGGGGAGCAGCGTCACGCTCTCGCCCGGCGACAGCTTGAGGATGCCGCCCGCGGGAAGCTTGCGGGTGATGCCGTCGGTGACGACGGTCACGTCCGCGGCCTCATCGACCGACCCATCCGGCGCGCTCTCGAAGAGTTCCAGCGCCAGCGTCGCGCCGCCGCGATTGATGATATCCTCGGCCTTCACGATGTGGCGGTGCATCGGCGAGATCTGGTCGTGCCGCGAGATCATGATCTTTTCGGCATAGAGCATGCCGCGTCCGGCCTGAAGGTCGGCGCTCTCGCCGTTGCGGACGGTGAACAGGAACAAGCCGAGCCTGTCGTAATCGCCCTTGCCGTAGTCGGTGACGTCCCAGCCGAGCCGGCGTTCGACGATCGCCGACAGTTCGCTGCGGCGGGCCTTCATCTCGGCGGGCGAGAGATAGGCGAAGGGCGGCATGACGTAGCCGAAGGAGCGAATGAAGTCGTCGCCCTGGCGGATGATCTCGTTGACGCGCGAGCGTTTCATGCCTGGCCTCGTTTCGCTGCCGTGCCGCTCATCCGACGAGGATGATGCGGCAATCATTGACGTTGGTGTGGGTCGGACCGGGCACGAACAGATCGCCCAGCGCCTCGAAAAACCCGGTGGAATCATTGTCCGCGAGCGCCCGCTCGGCGTCGAGCCCGGCGGCTTTCGCGCGCCCCAGCGTGTCCGGCAGAACAAAGGCGCCGGCCGGATCGCTGGACAGTCCGGTGCCGCCGTCGGTGCCGTCCGTGTCGCCGGACAGCGCCGCGATGCCGGGCTCGCCATCAAGTGCGTCGGCCAGCGCCAGGGCGTATTCCTGGTTCGGCCCACCGCGCCCCTCGCCGCGGATCGTCACGGTCAGTTCGCCGCCGGACAGGATGGCCAGCCGTTCGCCACGCGCCTTGGCGTCGAGGGCCAGGCGAGCATGCTGGCGCGCCACATCCCGCGCCTCGCCCTCGACGTCCGCGCCAAGGCTGTGGACGGTGTAGCCGAGCGCGGTCGCGGCGCTTTCGGCGGCCTCAAGCGAGGCGGCCGGCGTCGCGATGGTCCGATATTCGCTCGCCGCGAAGATCGGATCGCCGGGTTTCGGCGACTCGTTCGCCGGGTCTTGCAGCGCCGCCCGGCACGACGGCGGCAGGTCGATGCCGCGCTTTTCGATGATCGCCCGCGCCTCGGCGAGAGTCGTCGGATCGGGCACGGTGGGGCCGGACGCGATGACGCTCGGGTCGTCGCCCGGCACGTCCGAGATCGCCAGGGTGAGGAGACGGGCGTCGCCGCAAGCCTTGGCGAGCCGACCGCCCTTGATCTTCGACAGGTGCTTGCGCACGCAGTTGATCTCGCCGATCCCGGCGCCGCTTCTCAGCAACGCCCTGGTCACGGCCTGCTTGTCGGCGAGGCTGACGCCGTCGGCGGGCAGCAGCCAGTTCGCCGAACCCCCGCCCGAGATCAGCGCCAGCACGAGATCGCCATCGCCGGCCGCCTTGGCCAGTTCGAGAACCTTCGCGGTTGCAGCGAGTCCGTGTTCGTTGGGCAGCGGATGGCCCGCCTCGACGACCGGAATAGGGCCGGCATCCAGCGCATAGCCGTCGCGGGTGACGGCGATCCCGGTCAGGCGGGAGTCGGGAACGGCGTGGGTGCCGCGATAGTGCGCCACGGCCGCCGCCGCCATCGACGCCGCCGCCTTGCCCGCGGCGAGGATGACGATCCGCCCGACGGGCGGCTTCGGAAGATGGGCGGCCAGAATGGTCGAAGGGTGCGCGACTGCCACCGCCCGCTCGAAGATCGCGGTGAGATCGTCCCGCATCCGGTTCTGGTTCATTTCGTCCCCGCCCGCTCACTCAATCGAAGCCCCTATAGCAGTCGCGCGGTGGGGCTGAACAGCGGTGACAGTGCTTGGCGAAACCCGGCGTCTCGGGGCACGACATGCGGAACGACGGCAGGGGAAGGATGGCAAAAATCGTCGCAACCATCTTCTTCCGCGGTGCACGGGGCCTATGTTGGGCGCACACACCGATTGCATGAACCGCCGAAGGCAGCGCCATGTTCGAAGGCTTCGACCCCGTCCTTCTCGCCCGAGTCCAGTTCGGCTTCACCATCGCATTCCACATCATCTTCCCGGCTTTTTCGATCGGCCTCGCTTCCTATCTGGCGGTGCTGGAAGGGTTGTGGCTCGCGACCGGCAAGCCGGTCTATATGGACACGTTCAAATACTGGGTCAGGATCTTCGCCATCAGCTTCGGCATGGGCGTCGTGTCGGGCATCACCATGAGCTACCAGTTCGGCACGAACTGGTCGGTGTTCTCGGACAAGACGGGGCCGATCCTCGGTCCGATGATGGGCTATGAGGTGCTCTCGGCCTTCTTCCTGGAGGCCGGCTTCCTCGGCATCATGCTGTTTGGCCAGAAGCGCGTGGGCGCAAGATTGCATTTCGCCGCAACGGCGGTCGTCGCGCTCGGCACGGTGTTCTCGGCCTTCTGGATCCTGTCGGTCAATTCCTGGATGCACACGCCGGCCGGCTACGGGATCAATGCCGATGGCCAGTTCGTGCCGGAGGATTGGTGGGCGATCGTCTTCAACCCGTCCTTCCCCTACCGGCTGGTCCACATGGTGCTGGCGGCCTATCTGACGACTGCCTTCGTGGTCGGCGCGGTCGGCGCATTTCATCTGCTGCGCGATCGCTACAACGCCAGCGCCCGGCTGATGTTCTCGATGGCGCTGTGGATGGCAACGATCGTCGCCCCCTTGCAGATCTTCGCCGGCGACCAGCATGGGCTCAATACGCTGGAGCATCAGCCGGCCAAGGTCGCGGCAATGGAAGGTCATTTCGAGACCAATGCCGACGGGCCAATGCCACTGACGCTGTTCGGCATCCCGGACATGGATGAGGGGCGGACCAAATACGCCGTCGAAATCCCCTATCTCGGGTCGCTGATTCTCGCCCATTCGCTCGACGGCGAGGTGAAGGGGCTCGACGCCTTCCCGCGCGAGGATTGGCCGAACGCGACGGTCGTGTTCTGGTCGTTCCGGATCATGGTGGCGATCGGTTTCGCCATGCTGGGGATCGGGCTGTGGTCCCTCTTTCGCCGGGTTTTCGGTTCGATTCACGAAAGCCCCTGGCTACAGCGGGCGATGATCGCCATGGGGCCGATGGGCTTCGTCGCCGTCATCGCCGGTTGGATCACCACGGAGGTCGGTCGCCAACCCTTCACCGTCTACGGTCTTCTGCGAACGTCCGAGAGCGTCTCACCGATCGCGGCGGAGGCGGTCGGCGCGTCGCTCCTGGCCTTCATCATCGTCTATTTCCTGCTGTTCGGCGCCGGCACCTTTTACATCCTCCGCCTCATGTCGAAAGCCCCGACGCCTTTCGAGGAAGAGACGTTGGATCATCCGACCCGGACGGCCGGCATCACGCCCGCGCCGGCCTTCGAGGACCGCCGCGGCGCGCACCCAGCCGAGTAAGGAGACGACGATGGATCTTGCGGTTCTGTGGGCGTTTGTCATCGCCTTCGCGGTCATCGCCTATGTTATTCTCGACGGCTTCGACCTCGGCACGGGCATTCTGTTTCCCCTGCTCGGCCGAACCGAGAACCGGGACACGGCGATGAACACCGTGGCGCCGATCTGGGACGGCAACGAGACCTGGCTGATCCTAGGTGGCGGCGGGCTGTTCGCGGTGTTCCCCCTTGCCTATGCGATCATCATGCCGGCGATCTACGCACCGCTGATCGCCATGCTGCTGGCGCTGATCTTCCGGGGCGTCGCCTTCGAATACCGATTCAAGACTGTACGCGGTCGCTGGCTCTGGGACGTCTCGTTCTTTCTCGGCTCCTTCGTCGCGGCGCTCAGCCAAGGTATCGCCCTCGGTACCCTGGTCCAGGGGATCGAGGTGTCCGGCCGCGCCTATGCCGGCGGCTGGTTCGACTGGCTCACACCCTTCTCGCTGATGACCGGTGGCGCCGTCGTCATCGGCTATACGCTGCTCGGCGCGACCTGGCTGATCATGAAGACCGAGGGAGAGCTGCGCGACATCGCGCGACGCTATGCCTTTTTCGCCGGGGTCGGAACGCTGTTGCTGATGGGCGCGGTCAGCCTGTGGATGCCCTTCATGGAACCCCGCTTCTATCTGCGCTGGTTTACCTTTCCGCAGTTCCTCTATGTGGCGCCGGTGCCGATCCTCACCGCCCTTGCCGCCGTCAGCCTGTTCCAGTCGCTGGCCGCCGGCAAGGACGTCCGGCCGTTCCTGTCGGCGCTGGCGCTCTTCGTCCTCGCCTTCGTGGGACTGGGCATCAATTTCTACCCGGACATCGTCCCGCCGGACATTACCATCTGGGAGGCGGCGGCACCCGACTCGAGCCTCAAGTTCCTGCTGGTCGGCGCGTCGGTGCTGATCCCGATGATCCTAATCTATACCGGCTATGCCTATTGGGTGTTCCGCGGCAAGGTGCGCGCCGGCGAGGGCTACCATTGAGCCGCGCCCGAGGCGGGGCCGGTGACGAGGGACCGCTGTGGCAGAGGATTGGCTGGTTCGTCCTCTTGTGGCTCGGCGGCGTTGCCGCCGTCGGCCTCGTGGGCTTTGTGATCCGCAGCGTGCTGATCGGCTGATCAGGCCGCCAGCTTCAGTTCCGGCAGGAAGTCCAGCACCATCGCCATGTCGGCGTTAAATGCCGTCATCTCGCGCGCCCGCGCCGCCGCGTCGGGAAGTCTCAGGATGTAAGACGGGTGCACGGTGACCAGCAGCCTGGTCGCCTCGTCGAGGTCGATCAGTCGCGAGCGGGTGTCGCGAATGGTCACAGATCTGCCGAGCACGGCCTGCGCCGCCGTTGCGCCGAGTGCAACGATCAGCTTCGGCTTGATCAGTTCCCGTTCCAGATCCAACCACCAGCGGCAGGCTTTCACCTCGCCGGCATTGGGCTTGGCATGGATGCGCCGCTTGCCGCGCGGCACGAATTTGAAATGCTTCACCGCGTTGGTGACATAGGCCTGCCGCCGGTCGATGCCGGCCGCGGCGAGTGCCTGATCGAACACCTTGCCGGCCGGGCCGACGAAGGGTTGGCCGGTGATGTCCTCCTGATCGCCCGGCTGCTCGCCGACGAAGATCACCGGCGCGTCATCGGGTCCCTCGCCGAATACCGTCTGCGTCGCGGGTTCCCAAAGCGGACACGCCTTGCAATGTTTGGCCGCAGCGCGCGCGGCGACGATGCTGTCGGGTCGCGCGTCGCCCGCTGCGTGGTCGGGCCCCGTGCTCGTCTCCGCCATCCGCTCGCGCTCCATCCGTCGCTCATGGGATAAACTCGGCAGGGTCGGCGCGGTTGCGATCATCCGACGCGCCGCCGCCTCGGCGCCGGCAACGAGCGGCTTGATCAACGCCGTCTCCGGCATGTTGGCCCAGTATTTCTTCGGCATTTCCGCCTGCATCGCCTTCACTTTGAGCCGTGCCGGATTGAAGATCGAGGCGTAATAGGTCAGCCACAGTGCTTCCATGTCGTCATCCCGCGGACGCATGTCCTTCGTCGCTCCCGGCAGAAGTACCAATTCCGCGCCATCCCAATGGACCGAGCGCTCGGGGGTCATGATCGTCCAGACCATGCCGGCAAAGCGCCGGGCGAAGAATGGCGCGGTGAGTTCGACGACGTGGTGAAATGGCTCGAACCAGGCGACATAATGCTTGTCGCCGTCGCCGTCCTCGACCTCGACCTCGCGGAAGCGGACGAAGGCCTTCATCTTGTGGCTGTCGCGCCGCACCGCCTTTTCCATGCCGGTGGCGCGGAGAACGTCCGGATCGGAGGCGATTTCCAGCAGCTTCCTTTCCGTCTGCAGCCGCCACAACAACCGATAGGCGAAGACGAAACGGTCGGCGTCGGCGTGGCAGAGCAGCTTGCGAGAGAGCTCCGGAAACGCTTTAGGAACCGTCGGTTGCGGCGCGTCTTGTGGCGCTTCGGGCAAGGGCTCGGCGAACAGGCCGGACGCTTCGTCGCCGACGACGAAGCTCAACGCCTCGGGCGGAATGCCGAGCGCCAGCGCCGTGAGGGCGGCCTGGCGCCAACCGTCGAAGTCGGCGGGGAAGGAAAGGCGAGCGACGAATATCGACGTCTGGCTCTGGTCTGCTTCCACTTCAGAACAACGACAGTTGCGCCGCCGATGTCTGCCTCGGCAGGAACGCGGCGCGCAGGCCTTCGCTGTCCGTCGCCGCGCCCGGCGACCAGTCGAGGGCGGTGACGAAGGGCCGGACCTTGGAGATCGACTGGCAAAGCCGGGCCACGTCGTCGAGCCGCAGCGTGCGATGGCGGCGGGTCGACAGGATGCGGTTGACCGCGCGGGTTCCAAAGCCCGGCACGCGCAACAGCATTTCCCGGTCGGCGCGATTGACGTCCACCGGAAAACGATCGCGGTTTTTCAGCGCCCAGGCGAGCTTGGGATCGACGGCGAGATCCAGCATCCCGCCTTCGCCGCCGGAAACGATCTCCCCCCGGTCGAAGCCGTAAAAGCGCATCAGCCAGTCGGCCTGATACAGGCGGTGTTCGCGCATCAGCGGCGGCTTGGCGAGCGGCAGCCGGCTGGAGGCGTCGGGGATCGGCGAAAAGGCGGAATAATAGACCCGCTTGAGGCGGTAATTGCCGTAGAGATTCTCCGACCGGCCGAGGATGGCATCGTCATCGGAGCCGTCGGCGCCGATGATCATCTGGGTCGACTGGCCGCCGGGGGCGAAGCGTTGCGGCTTCGTTCGGTCCTTTTTCTCGCCCTTGTGTTCCTCGATCTTGGCCCGCAAATGGCCCATCGCGCGGCGAATGTCGCGCGGCTTCTTTTCCGGTGCGAGCGCCTCCAGGGTCAGGTCTGTCGGCAGCTCGATATTGATCGACAGGCGGTCGGCGAACAGCCCCGCTTCCTCGATCAGGGCGGCCGATGCGTCGGGGATCGTCTTCAAATGGATGTAGCCGGCGAAATTCTCCTCCAGCCGCAGCTTTCTGGCGATCCGCACCATCTCCTCCATGGTGTAGTCGGAGTTGCGGATGATGCCGGAGGACAGGAACAGCCCTTCGATGTAGTTGCGCTTGTAGAACTCCATCGTCAGCGTGACGACTTCGTCGACCGTGAAACGGGCGCGGGCGACATTGGAGGACGAGCGGTTGACGCAATAAACGCAGTCATAGACGCAAAAATTGGTCATCAGGATTTTCAGCAGCGAGATGCACCGCCCGTCCGGCGCATAGGCGTGGCAGATGCCCGAACCCTCGGTCGAGCCGATACCCTTGCTCTTGGCGGAATCGCGCCGGGTTGAGCCGCTGGACGCGCAGGATGCGTCGTATTTGGCGGCGTCGGAGAGGATCGCGAGCTTGTCGATGAGGGTCGTCTTGGCCATGACGCGGATATAACGTTCATGGAATGTTCTCGCCAGCACATTTCCGCGCTTCTCGGCGAGACCCAGTGTCGCAGGTGCGATCAAGCAGCGTTCGGCCGCGTCCATGAGACGAGAAGGCCGGCCAGAATTTCTTGTCCGGCCGGCCGATCTCCAGTTTGACGCCCCGCGTTCGTCAGCCCGCGGACTTGGCCTTGTTCACCGCCCGCTTGGTGACGACCTTGACGAGGTTGGCGCGATAGGACGAAGAGCCGTGCAGGTCCGACAGCATGTCGCCCTCGTCGACCGACAGCCCCTCCACTGCCGAACCGTCGAAGTTCGATGACAGCGCCTGTTCGGCGGCCTCCCAGCGGAAAGCGCCGCCCATGCTAGCGCCGGTGATGCCGACCTTCACCTCGCCGCCGCGCTTGGCGACGAAGACGCCGCACATGGCATAGCGCGAGGCCGGGTTGCGGAACTTCTCGTAGGCGCATTGATCCGGCGCCTCGAAGGACACCGCCGTGACGAGTTCGTCCTCTTCCAGCGCCGTCTCGAACAGGCCGAGAAAGAAGTCGTCGGCCGCGATCTCGCGCTTGTTGGTGTGGATCGTCGCGCCGAGCGCTTTCAGGGCGGCGGGATAATCCGCCGCCGGATCGTTATTCGCCACCGAGCCGCCGATCGTGCCCATGTGGCGCACGGCGATATCGCCGATCAGGCCGGCAAGATCGGCAAAGCCGTGACAGGCGGCTTTCAGCCCGTCATGGGCGGCGATCTCGCCATGGGTCATGCCGCCGCCGATCCTGACCGATTGGCCGTTCACCGTGATGCCCTTGAGCTCGGCGATATGGCGCAGATCGACAAGGTCGCTCGGCGCGGCGAGCCGCTGCTTCATGGTCGCGATCAGCGTCATGCCGCCGGCGAGGAACTTGCCCTCGCCGCCGGATTCACCGACCAGCTTGACAGCCTCGTCGATCGACGTGGGGCGGTGATAAGTGGTCTCGTACATCGGTTCTGCTCCCTCTGGCGCCGGGTCCGGAAATCGCGGATGGACCGCGCGGCGCGATGGTTCGGATCGAAACAGGGCCAAGCAGCCCCGAATATTTTCCCGGCGGCCCTTTTTCGCGGCCACCGGGCGGTTCGTTCTGCTCGGTCAGGCGACCGCGTTGAGCGCCTTCCAGACCTTTTGCGGCGTCGCCGGCATGGTCAGGTCGTTGTTGCCGATCGCGTCGGTGATGGCGTTGATCACCGCCGGCGGTGAGCCGATCGCGCCGGCCTCGCCGCAGCCCTTCATGCCGAGGGGGTTGCCGGGGCACAGGGTCTCGTTGGTCGAAACCTTGAACATCGGCAGGTCCCACGCCCGCGGCATGGCGTAGTCCATATAGGACGCCGTCACCAACTGGCCGCTATCGTCGTAATGAGCGCCCTCGAGAAGCGCCTGGCCAATGCCTTGGGCGAGGCCGCCATGCACCTGACCCTCGACGATCATCGGGTTGATCACCCGGCCGAAATCGTCGGCGGCGACGAACTGGACGATCTCCGTCGTTCCCGTATCGGGGTCGACCTCGACCTCGCAGATGTAGCAGCCGGCCGGGAAGGTGAAGTTGGTCGGATCGTAGAACGCCCCTTCCTTCAGGCCCGGCTCCATCCCATCGGGGAGATTGTGGCCGGTATAGGCGCCAAGACAGACCTCGTGCCAGGCCAGCTTCTTGTCAGTGCCGGCGACCTTCACCTCGCCGTTCTCGATGACGATGTCGCCCTCGTCGGCTTCCAGCACATGGGCGGCGATCTTCTTGGCCTTGGCCTCGACCTTGTCGAGCGCCTTGTGGATCGCCGACATGCCGACCGCGCCGGAGCGCGAACCGTAGGTGCCCATGCCGAACTGCACCTTGTCGGTGTCGCCATGGATGACCTGGACATTGTCGACCGGCAGGCCGAAACGTTCCGCCACGAGTTGGGCGAAAGTCGTCTCATGGCCCTGACCGTGACTGTGCGAGCCAGTGAGGATTTCGACCGTGCCGACCGGATTGACCCGGACCTCGGCCGATTCCCACAGTCCGACGCCGGCGCCGAGCGAACCGACCGCCTTCGATGGCGCGATGCCGCAAGCCTCGATGTAGCAGCTCATGCCGAGGCCGCGCAGCTTGCCGCGCTGCTTTGCCTCCGCCCGACGCGCCTCGAAGCCGGCGACGTCGGCGGCCTGCATGCCGGCGTCCAGCGTCGCGTCGAAGTCGCCCGCGTCATAGGCCATGATCACCGGCGTCTGGTGCGGGAAGGAGCGGATGAAGTTCTTGCGGCGCAGTTCCGCCGGCGAAATGCCGAGTTCGCGCGCCGCCGTCTCCATCGTGCGCTCCACGACGAAGGTCGCCTCCGGACGCCCGGCGCCGCGATAGGCATCGACCGGCACGGTGTTGGTGTAAACCGCCCGGACATTGGCGTGGATCGCCGGGATATCGTACTGGCCGGAGAGCAACGTCGCATAGAGATAGGTCGGGGTCGCCGACGAGAACAGCGACATGTAGGCGCCGAGATTGGCGATCGTGTCGACCTTGAGGCCGAGGATCTTGTGGTCGGCGTCGAGCGCCATCTCCACCTCGGTGACGTGGTCACGGCCATGCGCATCGGTCAGGAACGCCTCGGTCCTGTCCGAGGTCCACTTGACCGGAACGCCGGTGCGCTTCGACGCCCACAGGCAGACGATCTCTTCGGGGTAGATGTAGATCTTGGAGCCGAAACCGCCGCCGACATCGGGCGCGATCACCCGCAGCTTGTGCTCCGGCGCGACGTTATAGAAGGCGCTCATCACCAGCCGGGCGACATGCGGGTTCTGCGAGGTCGTCCAGCATGTGTAGTGCTCTTCCGCCGGATCGTAGACACCAAGCGCGGCGCGCGGCTCCATCGGATTGGGAACCAGGCGGTTGTTGACGATGTGCAGCTTCGTCACATGGGCGGCTCCGGAAAAAGCCGCGTCCGTCGCCGCCTTGTCACCGAGTTCCCAGTCGAAAATGAGATTTCCCGGCGCTTCGGGATGAAGCTGCGGCGCACCATCCTTCAGCGCATCGACGGCGCTGACGACGGCGGGAAGCTCGTCATAGGAAACCTCCACGGCCTCGGCCGCGTCGCGGGCTTGCAGCTGCGTCTCGGCGACGACGACGGCAATCGGCTGGCCGACGTGGCGCACCGTCCCGACCGCGAGCGCCGGCCAGGCGCCCATTTTCATCGGCGTGCCGTCCTTGGACGACACCCCCCAGCCGCAGATCAGATTGCCGATCCCGTCGCCCTGCAATTGCTCGCCGGTAAGAATGCCGATCACGCCCGGCATGGAAGCCGCCTCGGTCGAATCGACGCCGGTGATCTTGGCGTGCCCATGGGGCGATCGCACGAATGCCGCGTATTTCATGCCGGGGACCGTCATGTCGTCCACGTAACGCCCGCGACCGGTAATGAACCGCCGGTCCTCCTTGCGCAAAACCTTTGCGCCGATGCCTTCAACACCCATCGTCGAAACCTCCCAGTATTCGAAATCGTGGCGGAACCACCTCGCGGCGTCCGCGTCCGTGTCTCAATCGCCTCGCCGGCCCAAGGGCCGGGCGTCCGCGCTACTCGGCGGCGACCTGTTGCGGCTGCGCGGCACCGGCCGCGGCGAGGATCGCCTTGACGATGTTATGATAGCCGGTGCAGCGGCAGATATTGCCTTCGAGGCCGTCCCGCACGGCCTTCTCGTCGAGAGCGCTGCCATGCTGCCGGATCAGATCGACCGCCGTCATGATCATGCCGGGCGTGCAATAGCCGCATTGCAGCCCGTGATGTTCGCGGAAGGCGGTCTGGACGGGGTGTAACTCGGTGCCGTTCGCCAGCCCCTCGATCGTGGTCACCTCGGAGCCGGAGACCTGCACGGCCAGCATCGAGCAGGACTTCACCGCCTTGCCGTCGACATGGACGACGCAGGCGCCGCATTGCGACGTGTCGCAGCCGACATGGGTGCCGGTCAGGCCCAGATTCTCGCGCAGGAACTGCACCAGAAGCATACGGTCCTCGACCTCGCCCTTCATCTCGCGCCCGTTCACGGTCATCGTCACTTCAGTCATCAAAGTCCTCCCGGATACCAGACGGCCTGCCGCATCAGCCATGCGGCGGGCCGTTTAAATGGATTGCACACTCTAGAATTGAGCAGCGGAATGATCAAAAACGGCTTCCACTGTTTGGTCCGATGCTCGGGGGCGAGTGCCACGGCGCCGCGGCGAGAGTGCCCTTTGCGGGGTACCGCTTCAAGCGCTTTTCAGAACCAATCCAAAAAACCAAGCCGGAACCAGCGGTCCGGAACAGCCCTCCGCAACAGGATGGGATGTTTTTCCGACCGCCAGAAGCGAAGGACTGCCGATACAAATCCACGCTCCGCGCGGGTGGGGTGCGGCAGGATGTCTCGCGACGGCGTTGAATCTGTGTCCGGTTCGGCACAAGCGGCCGGTGGAATTGCGTCGGAACACCGGCAACCGCCGGTTACCAGTTGTTATCCAAGCGATTTCCGCCAATGCTAGAGGCAACTCAGCGAGAAGAGTGCGGCTGCGCGTGATCGGCGCCGCTGCCGTGCCGAATCCGATGACGTGTGTTGTCTTGCCGATCTCAAGGCGAGCGTGTGTGGCGACGGGAAGCGAGCGACTTGCAGTATAGGTTCCTACCCTTCGCCAAGCTGGCAGTGATGGTCGTCGGCTCCAGCCTGCTCGCCGCATCACCGCACCCCGCCGCAGCCTTCGAAATCTTTGGCCTGACTTTCTTCGAAGACGAAAACGCCGCGTCTGATCCGGTGCTCGACCCGGTCAACTACACCGTCACGCTGACGGTCGCGCCGACCGAGGACGACGACGGCACGGTCGAGGAGGATCTGCGCGACGCCTCCACCCTCATCGCCGACGAGGCGGATCCGGTGTCCGGCTCGCTCGGGCTGCTCTCCAAGGCGAAGACCGACCGCAAGCGGCTGGTCGCCACCCTGTTCGAGAATGCCCGCTATGACGGGCTGGTCGACATCTTCATCGAAGGCCGCGACATCGCGGATTTGCCGCCCGACGCGACCTTCGCCTCGCGGCCCGTCCCGGTGTCGATCCGCGTCCGCCCTGGCCCCTTCTACACGCTCGGCCGCGTGGCGATTTCCACCCGCGGCGTTCCCGTCGATCCGGCGGAATACGACCTTACCCGCGGAAGTTCGGCGCGTTCCGTCGATCTCCTCAAAGGCGAAGCCAAGCTTCTCAAGGATCTCCGCAACCAGGGTCGACCGTTCGTGGCGATCACCGGACGCGAGATCGTCGCCGACGCCAAGACCGATCGGCTCGATTATTCGGTCGCCATCGCGCCCGGCAATCCAGTGCCGTTCGGCGAGACCTGGGTCGCCGGAGCCGAAGACGTCGATCCCGGTTTCATCGCCTATATGGCCGGCATCAAGGCCGACGAGGTCTTCTCTCCAGAGGAACTCGCGGCGGCGCGTGAACGGCTTCTCAAGCTCGGCGTATTCTCCAGCGTCACCGTGAGGGAGGCCAAGGCGCAGCAACCCGACGGTAGGCTTCCCGTCCAGATCGAGGTCGGCGAACGCAAATTCGGCTTCTACGGCATCGGCGCGACCTATTCGAATACCGAGGGCGCGGGCGCCTCGGGCTATGTCGGCCACCGCAACCTGTTCGGCCGGGCCGAAAGCATCCGGCTGGACGCATCCGTCTCGCGCATCGGTGCAACCGCGGTATCAAGCCAGGGACGCGAGACCGACGGCGCCGACTACGCCACCTCGCTGGTCTTCAAGAAGCCGGGCGTGCTGGGGCCGGAATCGGTCTATGTCGGCTCGATCGAGGCCAAGCGCGAGCACCCGCTCGCCTATGATCGCGATTCCTTCGCCGTCACCAGCGGCGTCGAATACGAGATCGACCGCAATCAGACTGTCGTCGCCACTGTCCGCGGCGAATACGAGGAGATCACCGACTTCCTCGGGACACGCGAATATCTGCTCGTCTCGGCTCCGATCAGCTACACGTTCGACAACCGCGACAATGAACTCAACCCGACCGAGGGCCTGTTCGCCAAGGCGCTCGTCGAGCCGACCTACGGCTTCAACACCAAGACGCCCTTCGTGAAGACGCGCCTCGATGCGTCGAGCTATCTGTCGCTGTCTGACAGCGACCGCTTCATCCTTGCCGGGCGCCTCGCCTACGGCACGATCTTCGGCGCTGACCTGCTCGACATTCCCAACGACCGGCGCTTTTACGCCGGCGGCGGCGGCTCGGTGCGCGGCTACGAGTTCCAGTCTGTCGGGCCATATTTTCCGTCAGCCGTGCCCCCCGGATCCGGATTCAACCCGGATTTCGTCGATACGCCAACCGGCGGCCTGTCGCTGTTCGAGGCCTCGGTAGAGGCCCGCATCGGCGTGACGGAGAGCATCCAGATCGTGCCCTTCGTCGATGTCGGAACCGTCTCGGACGACCTCGTTCCGGATTTCTCCAACTTCAAGATCGGCGCCGGCGTCGGCGCCCGCTACATCACCAGCTTCGGACCGATCCGCTTCGACGTGGCGATCCCGCTGGATCCTGGCCCGCGCGACGCCGACTTCCAGTTCTATGCCGGCATTGGGCAAGCCTTCTGATGCGCAAATTCAGCCCCCTTCCTTCACTCGCCGCGACGGTCATCGTCGGAGTCTCCGCCGCCCTTCTGGCGAGTCGTCCCGCTCCGGCGCAGCAGTTCCTCGCCAATCAGATCGAGAACCTCGTCTCCACGGACACGATGACGGTCGAGATCGAGGGGCTGTCCGGTGCGCTCACCGGCGATATCCGGATCGAGAGCGTGGTTGTCTCCGACCCGCGGGGCACATTCCTGACGGCGAAGAACCTGGCGATGGACTGGTCGCCGCTGGCGCTGGTGCGCTCCACCGTCTCGATCGAGAACCTGACCGCCGGCCAGATCGTGCTGGAACGGCTGCCGACAGGCCAGCCCGCGAGCGAGGCGGATCAGGGCAGCGGCTTTGCGTTGCCGTCGATCACCGCCGATATCCGCAATTTCGCCATCGCGGAGTTCGTGCTGGGGGAAGCGATCGCCGGCACGCGGGCGCGACTGAAGGCAAGCGCCAGCCTGACGCTCGCCGACGATCCGACCAAGCTCGACGTCAAGGCCAATATCGACCGGCTGGACCAGCCGGGCCAAATCGCGCTCGACGTGTCCTTTGCGCCGGATCAAAACCAGCTCGCGATCGACGTGCAAGCAAGCGAACCCGCCGGCGGGCTGGTGGCGACGCTTCTCGATATTCCGGACCGGCCTGCGGTCAATCTCGTCGTCAACGGCTCTGGGCCGCTCTCCGACTTCATGGCCAACGGCCAGCTCACCGTCGGCGGCGAACAGGCGGCAACGCTGACCGCGCGGGTCAACGACGTCGCCGACGGGCGCCGCCTCGCCGCCTCCCTCAATGTCGCGGCCGAGCGCTTCGTGCCGGAACAATATTCCCAATATGTCGCCGGCGGGGCCAGTCTCGATCTGCAAGCAGTACTACGCGACGACGGCACCTATCTCGTCGAACAGGGCGATCTGGCCTCCGAGGCCCTGGCCTTGCAGACCAAGGGCGTTCTCGATCCAGGCGGGGCCGGCAACGATCTGACCCTCGCCGTCGCATCGCGGGACGGCAGCCCGATTTCCCTTTCCTTCGGAACACCGCCAGACATCACGGGTCTTCTGGTCACCCGCCTCGACGGCACGGTGCGCGGAGCCTTCACGGCTGCTGCCATAGACCTCTCCGCCAAGCTGCAGCGCGCGGGTTATGGCGACTACGTCGCGCAGGGCCTCAGCCTCGACGCCAGCAGTCCCGGCTTCGACCTCACCGGCCTGAAAGGGCCGCTGGCCATCGAGGCGATTGGCCAGTCGATCGAGGCGCCTGAGGGAATCGCCGAGCGATTCCTCAACGGCCCGCTGACGGTCACCGCCAACGGCGCGCTGACCGAGACCGGCTTCGTCTTCGAGCCGAGCGAGGCGACCACCGACGTCGCGACGCTGAACCTCGAAGGCACAGCCGCGCTGAATTTCGCGATCTTCGATCTGAATTTGCGCTCGCGCTTCCAGACCGCGGCGCTGTCGGCGGCGGCGATCCCGCTGGCGGGCGAAGAGCTGTCCGTCGCCGGGCAATTCACCCGCGCAGCCGACGGGGCGATCAACGCGCAGAAACTCGCCGTGACCGGCGCGGGTTTGCAGATCACCGGCAATGCAGGCCTGATCGGCGGCAAGGTCTCCGCCGATATTCAAGGCACACTGGAAGACACTCGGGCCGTCAACCCGTTATTCTCGGGGGCGGCCGAACTCCGGCTGATCGCCAAGGGACCGGTCGAAAAGCCTGACATCGATCTGACGCTGTCAGGCAATGGCCTGTCGATCAATGGGCGCGAGCTTGCCGACCTCAAGGTCGAGGTTCGCGGCACGCTGAACCCCGCCTCCCCCGCTGGCTTCGTGAACATCACCGGAACGCTGGACGGCCAGCCGCTGTCCGGCAGCGCCAAGGTCGAGACCCTCGACAATGGCGACCGCCGCATCACCGATCTGGCGATCAGGCAAGGCCCGAACGCGGTGACCGGCGATCTCATGCTCACCGACGCCTTCGCGCCGGACGGCACGTTGACCGTCGCCATCGACGATATCGGGCCGTTGGCGGCGCTCGGCGGGCAAAAAGCCGCCGGCGATGTGAAGGGAACCGTGGAACTGTCGATCGACGCGGAAAAAACGCCGATCGCCGCGCCCGATCTCACCTCGCGTAGCCTGACCGTCGCGGGCACCACGCTCCAGGGCGCGCGGATCGACCTGTCGGTGAAGGATTATCTCGGGATTCCGCGGCCCACCGGCCGGGTCACCGCGGACGCGTTCGATGCGGCCGGAGTGGCCGTGCGCGGCCTTGCCCTTGCCTTCGCCGAAGAGCAGGGCGGCACTGGCCTGACGGCGAACGCGACGGTCAACGACGCGCCGATCGAACTGGCCGGCACGGCCCAATTCGAGCCGGACGCGATGCTGCTGACGCTCTCGCGCCTCGCCGCGGATATCCCGAATGCCAGCGTCAATCTCAGCGACGAAGCCAAGGTGCGGATCGCCGACGGCAAGACGGTTCTCGACGGCTTCGTGCTGACCGTCGGTTCCGGCTCGATCGCTCTGGAAGGCTCCTCCGGCGAAGTCCTGGACCTCGCCCTGCGCCTCGACGACGTTCCGGCAGCCGTCGCCAACCTCTTCGTCTCCGGTCTGGAGGTCGAGGGCACAGTCTCCGGCACGGCGACCCTCACCGGCGCGCCGGAGAACCCCGACGCCGCCTTCGCGATCACCGGCCGCGAGTTGGCGACCGCTCAGGTCCGTGCGGCCCGAATTCCGCCGATCGCTCTCGATGCGACCGGCCGCTACGTCGACGGCACACTCACCCTTCAAACCGCCACGCTCGATCTCGGCGAGGGATCGCTGCAGGCCTCCGGCACGATCGGCGAGACGCTGGACTTGCGGGCCGAGCTCGCGAATCTTCCCGTGGCACTGGCGAATGATTTCGTCGATGGTCTCGACACCTCCGGGACGATCTCCGGCAGCGCTGTCGTCAGCGGCACCCGCGCCGACCCCGTCGCGGTTTTCGATCTTGCCGGCACCGGTATCACCGCTGCACAGGTCGCTTCGGCCGGGATAGACCCGCTGACACTCGATGTCGCCGGCCGCTATGCCGCGGGGACGGCGACGCTCGAGCGAGCCAGTCTCGTGGTCGGCTCCGGCTCACTTGAAGCCTCCGGCACGATCGGGGACAATCTCGACCTGACGCTGGCGATGAACGATCTGCCCGTCGCCCTCGCCAACGGTTTCGTGCCCGATCTCAACGCGTCCGGGACGATTTCCGGGACGGCGACCGCGACCGGTTCGCTCACCGAGCCCAACGCCGTTTTCGATCTGTCGGGCGCCGGGATCACGACGGGCGCGATCGCGCGTTCCGGCGTCGCGCCGCTTGCGCTTCGGCTCGCGGGCCGCTTCGCGGACCGGACGGCGTCGCTGCAAACCGCCGTGGTCAATGTCGGCGACGGCTCGCTGCGGGCTTCCGGTAAGGTGGGACGGGAACTCGACCTCGACCTGTCGATGAACAACATTCCGGTCGGGCTCGCCAACGGTTTCGTACCCGACCTGAATGCCTCCGGCACGATCTCGGGAACCGCGACGGCGACCGGCACGCTCGATGACCCCAGCGCCGAATTCTCGCTGACGGGTTCCGGCATCACCGCGCCGGCGATCGCCCAAAGCGGCATCGAACCACTCGACCTGACGGCGGCCGGACGCCTTGCCGACGGCACGGTGAAACTCGACGAAGCCAAGATGGCCGTCGGCTCCGGTTCGCTCACCGCCAACGGCACCGTCGGTGAGACGCTCGATCTCAACATCGCCGCCAACGAAATCCCCGTGGGTCTTGTCAACGGCTTCGTGCCGAATCTCGGCGCCACGGGCACGATCTCGGGCACGGCCACAGCGACCGGTTCACTCTCCGACCCGAGGGCGCGTTTCGATCTGTCCGGCACCGGCATCACCACCCGGCAGATCGCGCAGTCCGGTGTCGCGCCGCTCAGTCTCGAGGCCGCCGGCTCCTATGCCAACGGCACGGCGACCATCGAGACCGCGGACGTTCGGGTCGGTGACGGGACCCTCAAGGCCACAGGCACCGTCGGCGAGGCGCTCGACCTCAAGATCGCCGTCAACCAGATTCCGGTTGGCTTGGCGAACGGTTTCGTCGACGGACTCGGCGCAACCGGCACGATCTCCGGCTCCGCCGCGGCAACCGGCTCCATCTCCGACCCGCAAGCCGAATTCGGTCTCACCGGGTCGGGCATCACGACGCGGCAGATCGCCCAATCCGGCGTCGCGCCACTCAGTCTCGATCTCGCCGGCGCCTACGCCGATGGGACGGCCACAATCGATACCGCCAACGTCAAGGTCGGTAACGGTTCGTTGACGGCCTCCGGCACTGTCGGACAAACTCTCGATCTCAAACTCAAACTCGACCAGCTTCCCGTCGGCCTCGCCAATGGCTTCGTGCCGGATCTCAATGCCGAAGGAACGCTTTCGGGAACCGCAACCGCCACCGGGTCCATCTCCGATCCACGCGCCACGTTCGATCTCACCGGATCGGGCATCACCACGCGGCAGATCGCCCAATCGGGCGTCGCGCCTCTGAGCCTGAAGGCATCCGGCACCTATGCCGACGGCATCGCCACGATCGGCACCGCCGACATTCGCGTCGGCGACGGCTCGCTCGTCGCGTCGGGAACGGTCGGGCGGACGCTCGATCTGGACGTGACCCTGAACCAGGTTCCGGTCGGTCTCGCCAACGGCTTCGTTAGCGGGCTCGGTGCCCAAGGAACGGTATCGGGAACCGCGTCCGCGACAGGATCGATTTCCGATCCCGACGCACGGTTCGACATTTCGGCCTCGAACGTGTCGGTCGCGCAAAGCCGCGGCGCCGGCGCGCCGGCGATCGACGCCACCGCGGCGGGAACCTATGCCGGCGGAACCCTCCGTCTCCAGACCGCGACCGCCAATGTCGGCGGCGGCACAATCAACCTCAGCGGCTCCGCCAGCGCGACCGCCCTCGCCATCGATGCCGACATCCGCAACCTGCCGGCCTCGATTGCCGCCGCGGCTGCGCCCGGGATCGCGCCGCAGGGAACGATCAACGGCACCGTGCGCGCTTCGGGTTCCCCCTCCAATCCGTCGGTCACCTACGACCTCAACGGATCCGGTCTTTCCATCCAGCAGACACGGGATGCCGGCGTCGGCGCGCTCACCGTCTCCGCCAATGGCCAGTTCGCGAACAGAATCGTCACCACGACGGCCAATCTGTCCGGCAGCGGCGTCGATTTGGCGGTTTCCGGCTCGGTGAATATCGCCGGCACCCCGCAGCTCGACCTGTCGCTGAACGGCACCGCGCCGCTGTCGCTGGCCAACCGCATCCTGGCCGAGGGTGGTCGGTCGATCCAGGGCAATGTGCAGTTGAACGCGCGCGTAACCGGCCCTGCGAGCCAGCCCAACGTCGTCGGAACGCTCTCTACATCCGGCGCAAGGTTTGTCGACACGGGCCTGAACCTCGCGATCAACGACATCGCGGCAACGATCGCCCTCAACGGCCAGACCGCAACGATCCAGTCCTTCAATGCCTCGCTCTCCTCCGGCGGAACGCTCTCGATCTCCGGTTCGGTCGGCCTCGCCAACGGGTTTCCGGCGGACATCGCGATCCGACTGGTCGCCGGTCGCTACAATGACGGCGAACTCGTCGCCGCACAGCTGAGCGCCGAGCTGACCTTGACCGGTCCGCTCGCGGGCACGCCGCTGCTCGCAGGCACGATCAATGCGGACGAAATCAACGTCCTGATCCCGGACAAGCTGCCTGGCTCGCTGGCCCGGATCGATGTCACCCATCGCAACGCCAAACCGGCCGTCTACGAGCAGCAGCGCGAGATCAACCCTAACCAGGGCGCCGGCGCCCAGCGCAGCGGTATCAACTTCAACCTGACCTTCAATGCACCGTCGCGGGTGTTCGTGCGCGGTCGCGGCCTCGATGTCGAACTTGGCGGTTCGATCGTCATCACCGGCTCGGCCAAGGCGCCGCGCATCGTCGGCGGGTTCGAATTGCAGCGCGGTCGATTCGTGATCCTCGGCAAGCGCCTCGACTTCGATCGAGGCCGGCTGACCTTCACCGGCAGTCTGGTTCCGGTCCTCGACCTGGTCGCCCGGTCTCAGGCGGGTGATACCACGGTGTTCATCGCAGTGACTGGCCCCGCCAACGATCCGAGCTTCACCTTTTCCTCAACGCCCCTCCTGCCTCAGGACGAAGTGCTGGCGCGACTGATTTTCAATCAGGGCACGTCCGACCTTTCGCCGCTGCAGATCGCCCAGCTCGCCGAACTCGCCGCATCGCTTGCCGGCATTGGCGGGTCGAGCGGCCTCCTCGACAATCTGCGCTCGCAGATCGGCGTAGACGACCTGGACATCAAGACGACGAAGGATGGCCAGACGGCCGTCGGCGTCGGCAAATATCTCAACGAGAACACCTATCTCGGCGTCGATTCGACCGGACGGGTGGCGATCGATCTCGATCTCGGGTCAGGACTCAAGGCACGCGGCGCGGTGACGGCGACCGGCGGTGGCGAGGTCGGGGTGTTCTACGAAGGCGAGTTCTGATCGCCGAATCCGCGCGAAACAGATGGGTCCGATTCGCCCGTCCCTCGATCCCATCGCATCGGCAATCAGCACTTTCGTGCCTGTCGGATCGAGCGACCTGTGCTAGTTGCCACCTCGACAAGGCAGACCGCGTAAGGCTGCGGTCTTGACGACAGGGGAGAAAGCCATGCCGACAAGCATCAATCCGGCGACGGGCGAGACCATCGAAAAATTCGCCGAGCACACCGATCAGGACATCGATCGCGCCCTCGCCAATGCCGACAGCGCGTTTCGCGAGTGGCGAACTTCGTCCTATTCCCGCAGGGCCGAGGTCCTGTTGCGGGCGGCCGACGAATTGGAGCGCCGCAAGGACGAACTCGCCCGCGTCGCGACGCGCGAAATGGGCAAGCGGCTGAAGGAAGCGGTGGCCGAGGTCGAAAAATGCGCCACGGCCTGCCGCTATTATGCCGAAGAAGGCGAAAAGCTTCTCGCCGACGACCATCGCCCCGGGCCGGCGAAGTCGAACTACGTCGCCTATCTGCCGATCGGGCCGGTGCTCGCGGTGATGCCGTGGAACTTCCCCTACTGGCAGTGTTTCCGCTTCGCCGCGCCGGCGATCATGGCCGGCAATGTCGGCATCCTGAAACACGCCTCCAACGTCAGCCAGTGCGCGCTGGAGATCGAGAAGATCTTCCTCGACGCCGAAGCGCCCCAGGGCGTCTTCCAGACGCTGCTGATTTCCTCCGGCAAGGTGGAGCGCATCCTCAAGGACGACCGGATTCGCGCCGCCACGCTCACCGGCAGCGAGGGCGCCGGCTCGGCCGTCGCCGCGACGGCCGGCTCGCAGATCAAGACCACGGTGCTCGAACTCGGCGGCTCCGACCCGTTCATCGTCATGCCCTCGGCCGATATCAAAAAGGCGGTCGATGTCGGCGTCACGGCCCGGATGCAGAACAGCGGCCAGAGCTGCATCGCCGCCAAGCGCTTCATCGTGCACGAGGACGTCTATGACGACTATCTCGGCCGCTACCAGGAAAAGGTCGAAGCCATCAAGCTCGGCGATCCGATGGCCGACGACACCGGCATGGGGCCGCTCGCCATGAAGGCCGGCGTCGAGGACATCGACGACCAGATCGCGCGGTCCACGAAGGCCGGCGCAAGGCTGGTCACCGGCGGCAGCGCGCCAGAAGGGCCGGGCTACTTCTTCCAGCCCTCGATTCTCGCGGATGTTCCGGAGGCGGCGCCCGCCTATCGCGAGGAATTGTTCGGTCCCTGCGCGATCTTCTTCAAGGTGCGTTCTATCGACGACGCGATCACGCTGGCCAACGATTCCGAATTCGGGCTTGGCGGCTCGGTCTGGACGACCGAGGCGAAGGAGCAGGAGCGTTTCGTCCGCGACCTTGATCAGGGCGGCACCCATATCAACCGCATGACCGCCTCCGATTCGCGGCTTCCCTTCGGCGGCGTCAAGAAATCCGGCTATGGGCGCGAGTTGTCCCACGAGGGCATTCACGCCTTCATGAACGCCAAGACCGTCACGATCGACTGATCATTGGGGAGGCCGTTGTTCGACCAGCGGCCTCCTCGCTCCAACCCGGCTGACAAAACGTCTCCGCATCCAAGGAAACAGCCACGGACCCACTTGGACGGTCGATGAATTGTGTTGCAGATTTTCCCATTGCTCGAAAATGCGTCAGTTTTCCACAGCCGGATCGTTTGCCTCTCGTGCCCAACGCGCTTAAAAGGCCCCGACCAAGCGGGGATCGGGGGCTGGGCGAAAACACACACACGGCGGATAGCAGCCAGAATGAGCCAGGCGACAGATTCCATCATCAGCAACGACGGCGGCGAGCTTCGCGCCATCGCGACCAAGGCGCTCGCGCGCGGGATCCGGCCGCTGTTCGCCGCCGATCCCGACCGCTTCTCGCGTTTTTCGGCGCGTCTCGGCGACCTCGTTCTCGACTATTCCAAGACCGCCATCGACGCGCCAGCCCGCGCCGCGCTGCTCGATCTGGCGCGCGAGCGCGGGATCGAAGGGCGGCGGGATGCGATGTTCGACGGCGAGCGGATCAACGCAACCGAGGACCGCTCGGTTCTCCATGTCGCGCTCCGGGGCGAGCCCAAGGATGGATACAGGGCGGACGGCGAGCCGGTCAGCGGCGCAGTCGAAGACGTCCTGCGCGCGATGGGCGCGTTCGCCGAACGCATCCGCAATGGCGGGGTCCGCGGCGCGCACGACGGCGCCATCACCGACGTGGTCAACATCGGAATTGGCGGCTCGGATCTCGGACCTGCCATGGCGACGCTCGCGCTGGCGCCCTATCACGACGGCCCGCGCATCCATTTCGTCTCGAATGTCGACGGCGCCCACATCGCCGACACGCTCAAGAACCTCGATCCTGCGACGACGCTGATCATCGTCGCCTCGAAGACCTTCACCACCATCGAGACGATGACCAATGCCGACACGGCGCGGCGCTGGCTCGTCGCCGCGCTCGGCGAGGCGGCGGTTGCCGAGCAATTCGCCGCGGTTTCCACCGCCCTCGACAAGGTCGCGAGTTTCGGCATCCCCGAAGATCGCGTCTTCGGCTTCTGGGATTGGGTCGGCGGACGCTATTCGATCTGGTCGGCGATCGGCCTGCCGCTGATGATCGCCATCGGCGCGCAGCGTTTCCGCGAATTCCTCGCCGGCGCGCGCGATGTCGACCAGCACTTCAAGACCGCGCCGCTCGGCGAAAATCTTCCCGTTCTGCTTGGCCTCGTCGGCTATTGGCACCGCGCCGCCTGCCACTATCCGACGCGGGCGATCATTCCTTATGATCAGCGGCTTGCCCGCTTTCCGGCCTATCTCCAGCAGCTCGACATGGAATCGAACGGCAAGCGGGTGCGGCACGACGGCCAGCCGGTCGCGGTCAGCGGCCCGGTCGTCTGGGGCGAACCGGGGACCAACGGGCAGCACGCGTTTTTCCAGCTCCTGCATCAAGGGACCGACGTCGCTCCGGTCGAATTTCTTGTCGGCGCGCGCGCTCACGAGCCGTCCGATATGCAGACCCACCAAAACCTTCTGCTGGCGAATTGTCTGGCTCAGAGCGAGGCGCTGATGCGCGGCCGTACGCTCGACGAGGCTCGCGAGCAACTCGTCGCGGCCGGGCGGAGCGAGGCCGAGGCCGAACAGATCGCGCCGCACCGGGTATTCCCCGGCGAGCGGCCGTCGCTGACCATCATCTACCGGCAGCTCGATCCGGCGACGCTCGGTCGCCTGATCGCGCTCTATGAGCACCGCGTCTTCGTCGAGGCGCAGCTTTACGGCATCAACGCATTCGACCAGTGGGGCGTCGAGCTCGGCAAGGAACTGGCGATGAAACTTGTGCCGGTGGTCACCGGCGAAGCGGAGGCCGACGGCCGGGACGGCTCAACGTCCGGGCTGATCGCGGCGATTCGCACCATGAGAGGTTCCTGATGTCCGCAACGCTCAAGACGGCCGAAGCCGCGCTCAACGGCAACGGCGCGGCAAAGCTGGAGCCCCGGCTCAACGACCCCGACACGTTGGCGCGGCAGATCGTCGAGAAGCTGACCTATTCGATCGGCAAGCACCCGGAAGCGGCGCGCAAATACGACTGGCTGCGCGCCACGACGCTCGCCGTCCGCGACCGCATTATCGACCACTGGTTCGAATCCGCCGACCGGATCGCGGCCAGCAATGAGAAACAGGTCTGCTACCTGTCGATGGAATTCCTGATCGGCCGGATGCTGCGCGACGCGATCAGCAATCTCGGGCTGACCGAACAGATCCGCGAGGCCCTCGCCCGCTATGGTGTCGAGCTCGACATGGTGGAGCTGCTCGAGCCGGACGCCGCGCTCGGCAATGGCGGCCTAGGCCGGCTTGCCGCCTGCTTCATGGAATCGATGGCTTCGACCGGCATTCCCGGCTTCGGCTACGGCATTCGCTACGTCCACGGCTTCTTCCGTCAGGAGATCGCCGACGGCGCGCAGGTCGAACTGCCGGAAACCTGGCTCGTCCACGGAAATCCGTGGGAGTTCGAGCGACGCGATTCCGCCTACGAAATCGGCTTCGGCGGCAAGGTCGTATCGATACAGGAGCCCGGCCATCCGGCACGGCAGGTCTGGCGGCCAGCCGAGCGGGTCCTTGCCGTCGCCTTTGACACGCCAATCGTGGGCTGGCGCGGCGAACAGGTGAACACGCTGCGGCTGTGGAGCGCCCAGGCGCTCGACCCGATCCTGCTCGATGCCTTCAACTCCGGCGACCACATCGGCGCCTTGGTCGAATCCAACAAGGCCGAGGCGATCACCCGGGTGCTGTATCCCGCCGACTCCCATCAAGCCGGCCAGGAATTGCGCCTGCGGCAGGAGTATTTCTTCTCCTCCGCCTCGCTCCAGGACGTCATCAAGCGCCACCTCGAAAAAAACAGTAGCCTGTCGAACCTCGCCGACAAGGTCGCGATCCAGCTCAACGACACCCATCCTGCGGTCTCCGTCGCCGAATTGATGCGGCTGTTGATCGACGTCCACGGCTTCGAATGGAATGCCGCCTGGGAGATCACGCGGGCGACTTTTTCCTACACCAACCACACCCTGCTGCCGGAAGCGCTGGAGCACTGGCCGATCCATCTGTTCGAGCGGCTGCTGCCGCGGCAGATGCAGATCATCTACGCCATCAACGCCAACGTCATCCGCGAAGCCGCGCAGGACAAGGGTTTCGACGACGCCAAGATCGCGGCGATCTCGCTGGTCGACGAGGGCAACGGAAGACGGGTGCGCATGGGCCAGCTCGCCTTCGTCGGCAGCCACGCTGTGAACGGCGTCTCGGCGCTTCACACGGAGCTGATGAAGGAGACCGTCTTCCATCATCTGCACGAGCTCTATCCCGACCGGATCGAGAACAAGACCAACGGCGTCACGCCGCGGCGCTGGCTGATGCAGGCGAACCCGGACCTCACAGCCTTGATCACCGACGCGATCGGGCCTGGCTTTCTCGACGACATCGAGAAAATCCGCGAGATCGACGCGCTCGCCGACGATTCCGGCTTTCGCGAGCGTTTCGCGGCGGTCAAGCGCCGCAACAAGGAGCGGCTGTCGGACCTCATCGGCGAACGGATGGCGACCAGCGTCGACCCCGACGCGATCTTCGACATCCACGTCAAGCGCATTCACGAGTACAAGCGGCAATTCCTCAACATCATCGAGGCGATCGCGCTCTACGACCAGATCCGCGCCCATCCCGAGCACAACTGGACGCCGCGGGTGAAAATCTTCGCCGGCAAGGCCGCGCCGAGTTACGCCCAGGCCAAGGAAATCATCCATCTCGCCAACGACGTCGCGCAGATGATCAATTCGGATCCCTCGGTGCGCGACCTGCTGAAGGTCGTGTTCATCCCGAACTACAATGTCAGCCTCGCCGAGATCATCATGCCGGCGGCCGATGTGTCCGAACAGATCTCCACCGCCGGGCTCGAGGCGTCGGGCACCGGGAACATGAAGTTCGCGCTCAACGGCGCGCTCACCATCGGAACCCTCGATGGCGCCAATGTCGAGATGCTGGAGCATCTGGGCGAGGACAACATCTTCATCTTCGGCCTGACCGCCGAACAGGTGGCAGAACGCCGGCGCGAAACCCATAGCGGTCGCTCGATCATCGAGGGACAGCCGCTGCTTCGCGAGGTGCTGGACGCGATTTCCTCCGGCGTGTTCTCGCCCGACGACCCGTCCCGTTACCATTCCCTGGTGTCGAACCTCTACAACAACGACTGGTGGATGACCTGCGCCGACTTCAAGGCCTATTGGGACACCCAGCGCCAGCTCGACGCCCTGTGGCAACGCCCGGACGAATGGCAGGCGAAAGCGGTCCACAACACCGCCCGGATGGGTTGGTTCTCCTCCGATCGCTCGATCCGGGAATATGCGCGCGACATCTGGAAAGCTGGTCCGAGCGACGATCGATAACCCCCTAAACCCCGCTTCGTGCGGCGTTCGGCGACGCTGACTTCCTGTGGCGGCTTGACCCGCGTGCTCTATATCGTGCTCTCTAAGGACGGGAGCGGGACAAGAAAGCATTCGCAGTCGGATCAACGGATCGCGGCGAACGACGCTCGGGCCGCCCTGCAAAAATTTGTGGGAGGAACCATGCCTGATAACAGACGCGCCGGACCGTTGGCTCGCGACACCATGGCCTATGTGCTGGCCGGCGGCCGTGGCAGCCGGCTGATGGAAATGACCGATACACGGGCCAAGCCCGCCGTCTTTTTCGGCGGCAAGACGCGGATCATCGATTTCGCGCTGTCGAACGCCATCAATTCCGGTATCCGCCGCATCGGCGTCGCCACTCAGTACAAGGCGCACAGCCTGATCCGTCATCTTCAGCACGGTTGGAACTTCCTCAAGCCGGGCCGCAACGAGAGCTTCGATATCCTTCCGGCCAGCCAGCGTGTCTCGGAAACCCAGTGGTACGAAGGCACGGCGGACGCGGTCTATCAGAACATCGACATCATCGAGGACTACGCGCCGCGCTACATCGTCATTCTGGCGGGCGACCACATCTACAAGATGGATTACGAGGTCATGCTGCAGCAGCATGTCGACAGCGGCGCGGACGTCACCGTCGGCTGTCTGGAGGTGCCGCGCATGGAGGCCGTCGCCTTCGGCGTCATGCATGTCGATGAAAATTACAAGATCACCGATTTCGTGGAGAAGCCAGCGGATCCGCCCGCGATCCCCGGCCGGCCGGACACCGCTCTTGCTTCGATGGGCATCTATGTGTTCGAGACCAATTTCCTGATGGACCAGCTCCGCCGGGACGCAGCCGATCCGGACTCCAACCGCGACTTTGGCAAGGACATCATCCCGCATATCGTCAAGCACGGCAGCGCCTACGCCCATCGCTTCAGCGCTTCGGTCGTGCGCTCGGCGGCCGAGCCCGACACCGAAGCCTATTGGCGCGACGTGGGGACCATCGACGCGTACTGGCGGGCCAATATCGATCTCACCGACATCATCCCGCCGCTCGACATCTACGACCGCGACTGGCCGATCTGGACCTATGCCGAGATCGTGCCGCCGGCAAAGTTCGTCCATGACGAGGAGGGACGCCGTGGAATGGCCGTGTCCTCGCTGGTCTCCGGTGACTGCATCATCTCGGGCGGCATGTTGAACCGGTCGCTGCTGTTCACCGGCGTGCGCCAGAGCTCCTATTCGCGGCTCGACCATGCGGTCGTCCTGCCCCAATGCCACATCGGCCGACATGCCCGGATCTCGAATGTCGTCATCGATCGCGGCGTCCATATCCCCGACGGCCTGGTGATCGGCGAAGATCCGGAGCTCGACGCCAAGCGATTTCGACGAACCGAGAGCGGAATCTGCCTGGTGACCAAACCGATGATCGACAGGCTGACCTACTGATGACGACCAGCGTGCTCTCCGTCGCGTCGGAGGTCTTTCCCCTGATCAAGACCGGTGGGCTCGCCGACGTCGCGGGCGCCCTGCCGCTGGCGCTCGCCGAGCACGGTTTTGCCGTCCGCACCCTGATGCCGGGTTATCCCGACGTCCTCAAGCGCGTCGGGCGCGGCAAGGTCGCGTGCCGGTTCGCCGACCTGTTTGGCGGCAAGGCGGAGATCCTCGCCGTGCGGCATGGGGCGCTGGACCTTCTCATCCTCGACGCCCCGCACCTGTTCGATCGGCCCGGCGGTCCTTACGTCACCCCGGCCGGCTACGATCACCCGGACAACTGGGCGCGCTTCGCGGCGCTCTCCAAGGCCGGCGCCGCCGTGGCGCAAGGCGCGATCGCCGGCTTTTCGCCGGACATCGTCCACGCCCATGACTGGCAGGCCGCGCTCACGCCGGTCTATCTCGCGGTCTCCAACAAGCCGCGGCCGCGCACGGTTGTGACCATCCATAACCTCGCCTTCCAGGGCAATTATCCGAGCAGCATCTTCGCCGATCTGGGCTTGCCGGCAACGACATGGTCGATCGAGGGCGTCGAGTATTACGGCAATGTCGGCTACCTGAAGGGCGGCCTGCACGCGGCGGACGTGGTGACCACCGTCAGCCCGACCTATGCCGAGGAGATCCTCAGGCCGGAGGGCGGAATGGGGCTGGACGGGCTGCTGCGCGGGCTCGGCGACCGGCTGGTCGGGATCGTCAACGGCATCGACGTCGAGGTGTGGGACCCGCAGACCGATCCGGCGATCGCCAAGACCTACAGCGCCCGCTCGCCCAAGGCGCGCAGCCACAACAAGCGGGCGCTGGAGGGCGAGTTCGGCCTGAGGCGCGACGATGGTCCGATCTTCGCCGTGGTCAGCCGCCTGACCTGGCAGAAGGGTCTCGATCTCGTCGCCGACGCCTGCGACGATCTGGTCGAGCGCGGCATCCGCCTCGTCGTCGTCGGCTCGGGCGACCAGATGATCGAAGGGCAATTCCTGGCGGCCCATGCCCGGCATCCGGACCGGGTGGGGGTAAGAATCGGCTATGACGAGACCCTGTCGCACCGGGTGCAGGCCGGGGCCGACGCCATCCTCATCCCATCCCGGTTCGAGCCCTGCGGTCTCACCCAGCTCTACGGGCTGCGCTATGGCTGCATTCCCATCGTGACCAAGGTCGGCGGACTCGCCGACACGGTGATCGACGCCAATTACGCCGCCGCCAGCGCGGGCGTGGCGACCGGAATCATCTTCTCGCCGCCTTCGGCTCCGGCGCTGATCGAAGCGGCCGAGCGCGCGCATCGTCTCTACGACGATGGCAAGCGCTGGCGGGACATGCAAATCTGCGCCATGAACGCTGATGTCTCCTGGCGCGCCAGCGCCCGGCTTTATGCCGATCTCTACCGCGATCTCATCAAGGAATAGGCCCGCCATGATCGAAACGATCGCGACCCAGCCCTTTGACGACCAGAAGCCCGGCACCTCCGGTCTGCGCAAGAAGGTCGCGCATTTCAAGAAGCCGCATTACGCCGCCAATTTCATCCAGGCGATCTTCGACGCTGCGGGAAGCGGCGACGGCGAAAGCCTCGTCATCGGCGGCGACGGACGTTACTACAACCGCGAGGTGATCCTCACTGCGATCCGGATGGCCGCCGCGAACGGCTACGGCCGGGTGATCGTCGGGCGGGACGGCATTCTGTCGACGCCGGCCGCCTCGCACCTGATCCGCAAGCGCGGCGCCGCTGGCGGCATCATCTTGTCGGCGAGCCACAATCCGGGCGGTCCCAAGGGCGATTTCGGAATCAAGTACAACATCGCCAATGGCGGCCCCGCCCCCGAAGCGGTGACCGAGGCGATCTTCGAAAAGACCAGGACGATCTCGCGCTATCGCGTCTGGACCGAAACCGCTCCGAACATCTCCCATCTCGGCGAGACCCGACTCGGCGACATGGTGGTCGAGGTGGTCGATCCGGTCGCCGACTATGCGGAACTGATGGAGACGCTGTTCGACTTCGGCAAGATCCGCGAACTGATCGCTTCCGGTTTCACCCTGCGCTTCGACGCGATGCACGCGGTCACCGGCCCCTATGCCAGGGAGATCATCGAAAACCGCCTCGGCGCGCCGGCCGGAACGGTCATCAACGGTGAGCCGAAGGAGGATTTCGGCGGTGGCCATCCGGACCCCAACGCCGTTCATGCGGCGGTCTTGATCAACGAGATGATGGCGCCGGACGGTCCGGATTTCGGCGCAGCCTCCGACGGCGACGGCGACCGCAACCTGATCGTCGGCAAGGGCATTCTCGTCACGCCGTCGGATTCGCTGGCGATACTGGCCGCCAACGCCCATCTGGCGCCCGGTTACGCCAAAGGCATCGCCGGAATCGCGCGGTCGATGCCGACCAGCCAGGCCGCCGACCGGGTGGCGAAGAAGCGCGGCGTCGATCTTTACGAGACGCCGACCGGCTGGAAGTTCTTCGGTACGCTGCTTGACGCCGGCAAGGTGACCATCTGCGGCGAGGAGAGCGCCGGCACCGGTTCCGACCATGTGCGAGAGAAGGACGGTCTGTGGGCCGTGCTCCTGTGGCTCAACATTCTCGCCGAGCGCCGCGAGAGTGTGAAGGCGATCGTCGAGGGGCATTGGGCGGAATTTGGCCGCACCTTCTACCAGCGGCATGACTACGAAGAGATCGACGCAAAGGCGGCGCGCGGCCTGATGGATTCGCTGCATGACCGGCTCGCCTCGATGGCCGGCCAGCGCTTCGGCACGCTCGTCGTCTCGGAAGCCGACGATTTCTCCTACAAGGATCCGATCGACGGCTCGGTCGCCACCGGCCAGGGCGTGAGAATCGTCTTTTCCGGCGGCTCACGCATCGTCTACCGTCTGTCGGGCACCGGCACAAAGGGCGCGACGCTGCGCGTTTATATCGAGCGCTACGAGCCGGACGCGGCCAAACATGCTACCCAACCGAAAGAGGCACTGGCGGAACTGATCGATACCGCCGATGTTATCGGAGAGATCAAGAACCGTACGGGCCGGTCCGACCCGGACGTCATCACCTGACCAAGAGGCTCAATGAGCAACACCATCACAGCCGAGCGCGGCGCTCCCGCATCGCTCGGCGCGACGATCGACGACGGCGGCGTGCATTTCTCCGTCTATTCCGAAAATGCCGACGATATCCATGTCTGCCTTTTCGACGAGGGCGGCACTCAGGAAACCGACCGCATCCCGCTTCCCGGTCGCGATGGTGGCACCCGCTTCGGCTTCGTGCCGGGCCTTGCCGCCGGCACACGCTACGGCCTGCGCGCCGTCGGACCGTTCAAGCCTGAGGAAGGCCACCGCTTCGACTATTCGAAGTTTCTCGTCGATCCTTACGCGGTGCAGCTCGACCGGCCGTTCACCTACCGTCCGGCGCTGACCGCGCCGCCCGAGCGCCAGATCGACAGCGCTCCCTTCCTGCCACGGGCCATCGTCACCGCGCCGGACCGCGACGCCAAACCGCTGCCCTTCGCCAATCCGGGCCTCACCTACGAACTCCTGGTCCGCGCCTATTCGCAGCGCCATCCCGACGTGCCGGCCGAGATTCGCGGCACCGTCGCGGCGCTGGCCGAGCCATATTTTCTCGATCACATGCAGAAGGTCGGCATCGACACGGTCGAACTGATGCCGCTCGCCGCCTGGATCGACGAGGGACACCTTCTCAATCTCAACCTGACCAACGCCTGGGGCTACAACCCGATCACCCACATGGCGCCGGACCCGCGCCTCGCCCCCGGCGGTTTCGCCGAGATTCGCAAGGTCGTCGAGGCCATGCATGAGCGCGGCATTCGGGTTCTCCTCGACGTCGTCTTCAACCATTCCGGCGAGGGCTCCGAGGAAGGGCCGACGATCTGCTATCGCGGCCTCGACAATCTGCTCTATTACCGCCACCCCGAGGGCGAGCCGCAGTTCATGCTGAACGACACCGGCACCGGCAACACCATGGCGACCCATAAGGAGCCGGTGGCCAGGATGTTCATCGACGTCCTGCGCACCTGGGTCCAGGCGACCGGCATCGACGGCTTCCGCTACGATCTCGGAACGGTGCTGGGCCGGCTGCCCGAGGGGTTCTCCCACGACGCGCCGTTCTTCAAGATGATCGAGAAGGACGACGTGCTGAAGGATCGCATTCATGTCGGCGAGCCGTGGGACGTCGGACCGGGTGGTTATCAGGTCGGCAATTTTCCCAAGCCCTGGTTCGAATGGCAGGACAAGTTCCGCGACGATGTCCGCAAATTCTGGAAGGGCGAGGACGGCATGATCGGGGCGCTGGCGACGCGGCTTGCCGGCTCCGCCGATCTCTACAATCACGATGGTCGGCGTCCCTCGGCCGGCGTCAATTTCATCGCCGCCCATGACGGCTTCACCCTCGCCGACATCGCCATGTACGAGGACAAGCACAACGAGGCGAATGGCGAGGACAATCGCGACGGCCACAACGACAATCACTCCTGGAACAACGGCGTCGAGGGCGAGACCGACGATCCGGCTGTCATCGACGCGCGTGGCAAGGACATCCGGGCGATGCTGGCGACGCTGCTGGTCGCGCGCGGCACGCCGATGATCGTCGCCGGTGACGAGTTCGGCCGCACCCAGGGCGGCAACAATAACGGCTATGCCCAGGACAACGAGATCACCTGGCTCGACTGGGACAACGCCGACGAGGTGCTGATCGAATTCACCGGCAAGCTGGCAAAGCTGCGCCGCGAGCACCCGGCGCTCAATGCCGACCGCTTTCTCACCGGCGAACTGGTCGAGGGCGGCGACGTCGAGGACGTGATCTGGTTGCGTGAGGACGGCCAGCCGATGGGGGACGACGACTGGAACGATCCCGAGCGCCGCTTCGTCGGCATGTCGGTCTATTCGCCGAAGGGCGATGAGGATGTTGAGAGCGAACGGGCGGTGATCTACGTCAACGGCTCACACGAAGACGTCGCGGTGACCCTCCCGGAACCGCGCGAGGGCCATGTCTACTGCCTGCATATCCAGTCGGATTGGCCGCATCTCGAGCCGCGCCGGATCGACCACGCCGACGGCGTCGTCGTGCAGTCGCGCTCGGTCTTCATCATGCTGGAGGAACAGGACGGCGAGGTCTGATCCTTCGTCCACAGGCCGGCGGGCGAACCGGTTTGCCGGCTGGGAACCGAAACGGTAGAAGAATGGGAGCGTCGGCGCGGGCCGCGCTCCCTTTTTCCATGTCCCAACCCGGCCGATTGCAGACCATGCCCATCCGCCAGCTATCCGATGCCCTGATCGACCAGATCGCCGCCGGCGAGGTGGTCGAGCGACCGGCGAGCGTCGTCAAGGAACTGGTCGAGAACGCGCTGGACGCCGGCGCGAGGCGCATCGAGATCGCGACCGCCGGCGGCGGCAAGAATCTGATCCGGGTCACCGACGACGGAGGCGGCATTCCGGCGGGCGAACTGCCGCTCGCGGTGCGCCGGCACTGCACCTCCAAGCTTGCGGGCGGCCTCGAGGCCATCGACACGCTCGGCTTTCGCGGCGAGGCGCTGCCGGCGATCGGCTCGGTCGCGCGGCTGTCCTTGAAATCCCGCGCCGCCGGTGCCGCCGAGGCGCATGAGATATCCGTCGATGGCGGCCGCCTGGACGGCCCACGGCCCACGGCCCTGTCCAAGGGAACGGTGATCGAGGTCCGCGATCTCTTCCATGCCGTGCCGGCGCGGTTGAAATTTCTCAAGAGCGACCGGGCGGAAGGCGCCGCGATCACCGAGATCGTCCGCCGCATCGCCATCGCCTTCCCTGGGGTTCGGTTCGAACTGGCCGGTCCTGACCGTGGCCGCACAATCTTCGAGGCGGTGTCGCACGCTGACCGGCTCCATCGCATCTCCGCCGTCGTCGGCGCCGAGTTCGGCGACAATGCGATTGCTATCGACGCTGTGCGCGAGGAGGTCCGGCTGGAGGGCTTTGCCGGGCTTCCGACTTTCAATCGCGGCAACGGGCTGGCGCAGTTCTTCTACGTCAATGGCCGGCCGGTGCGCGACAAGATGCTCCTGTCGGCGCTGCGCGGCGCCTATGCCGACGTGTTGGCGAAGGACCGCCACCCGATCGCGGTGCTGTTCCTGACGCTCGATCCGGCGCTCGTCGACGTCAATGTGCATCCGGCGAAGGCCGACGTGCGCTTCCGCGATCCCGGCCTGGTGCGCGGCCTTATCGTCGGTTCAATCCGCCAGGCCTTTACAGAAGCGGGCTTGCGCTCTTCGACCGCGAACGCTTCCGGGCTGATGGCGCGCTTCCGGCCGGATGGCGCCGCGGCAGCGCCCTCAGCGCGACGTTTCGAGGGATTTGCCCCCGGTGGCTTCGCGGCACCGCGACAGGCGGCCTACGATGTCGGCGCATCGCCCTTCCGCCCGCTCGACGGCGCCTGCGACGCGGCGACGCTGGAGCGATCCGGGACCGAAGCGGCTTTCGAGCCGGATGCTGGAGAGGAACAGTTGCAGCGGTCCGGGGTCGGCAACGACGTCACGGGTGAGGCACGCGAGCATCCGCTGGGCGCGGCCAAGGCGCAGTTGCACAGCAATTTCATCGTCGCCGAGACGGAGGACGGCATCGTCATCGTCGACCAGCACGCGGCGCACGAGCGGCTGGTCTACGAGGCGCTGAAGACGGCGCTGCATGGCCGCCCCCTTCCCGCCCAGCTGCTGCTGATCCCGGAAATCGTCGATCTGCCCGAGGACGACGCGGACCGTCTCGCCGACAACGCCGCGACCTTCGCGCAGCTCGGCCTCGGCATCGAACGCTTCGGACCGGGCGCCGTGGCCGTGCGCGAGACACCGGCCATCCTCGGCCGCGTCGACTGCCAGCGGCTGGTTCGCGATCTGGCGGACGAACTGGCGGAGTTCGGCACGTCCGAAACGGTGCGCGGCCGGATCGACCATGTCGCGGCGACGATCGCCTGCCACGGCTCGGTGCGATCGGGCCGCAACCTGAAGCCGGACGAGATGAATGCCCTGTTGCGCGACATGGAGACGACGCCGGGGTCCGGCCAATGCAATCACGGCCGCCCGACCTTCATTGAGCTGAAGCTCGCCGACATCGAGAAGATGTTCGGCCGGCGTTAGCATCCATCGCAAAGTTTGACGCGCCCTTGGCGGCGAATTAGGGAAGTGCGCAGAGGTCCTGGTGGAACCCGGCGGGCGGACCGCAGCAGCATTTCGGAGATAGCGATGAACCGCATGGAGAGCGGCGGCGAAGCCAAGCTCAAATACGGCACGCCGGATTTTCAGGTCATCACGCCGGGCGCCTATGTGCGTTGCGCCGTCACGGGCGAGGCGATTCCGCTCGATCTCCTGCGTTATTGGAGCGTGGAACGCCAGGAAGCCTATATCGACGGCGAGGCCTCGTTCCGGCGCGAGATGGAGGCCGGCGGCGGACAGCGCTGAAGCCGCTTTCGGGGCGAAAACCTATCTGAACTTGCGGCGCCGAAACGCCAGCTGGGTGTCGCGGACGATCCGCGCGCCGAGGCTGTCCGGCTCGAAGTGCAGATCGACGTCGAGCACCTCGCATTCCTTGAAGAAAAGCTGCTGAGCGGCCGTTCCCGTCGCCAGCCGCACCGCGTCCTTGCGGGTCGTGGCCAATTGCAATCCGGAACGCCAGGCGGCGGCGGACAACTCGTCCATGTCGCCTTTTGAGAAAGCATGGTGATCAGGAAAGTCCCGGGTCTCGACGATCTCCGCGCCGAGCGCGGCAAGGCTGGCGTAGAACTTCGTCGGATCGGCGATGCCGGCGAAGGCAAGCAGACGCATCCTGCGCAAGCGGTCGCCGTCGCGCGGCTCCAACGCGGCCTCGAAGACCGGCTTGTTGGCTCGGGCCGTCCGCCGGATCACCGCGTCACCGCCGTCGCCCTGACCGACCACGAGCAGCGCGTCCGCCAAGCGGATCTGGTCGATGACCGGCGCCCGCACGGGTCCTGCCGGGATGACGGCGCCATTGCCGAGCCCGCGCCGTGCGTCGATCACGATGAGCGCGTAATCGATCCACAGACGGGCGCTCTGGAACCCATCGTCCATAATGATGAAATCGCAGCCGTGCTCGCGCTTCAAAAGCGCCGCCGCCTGCTTGCGATCGACCGCCACGGCGGTTGGCGCGACGGTTGCGAGCAGCAGCGGCTCATCACCGACCTCGCCCGCCGAGTGGTGCTCCGGGTCGACAGCGACGGCCCCACGGCCCGACCGTCCATGCCCGCGTGAGACGAAACCGGGGCGAAGGCCCGCCGCCTTCGCCGCCCGGCCGAGCGCCATCGCGGTGGGCGTCTTGCCGCCGCCGCCGACGGTGAAGTTCCCGACGCACAGGACCGGCAGGTCGATGTCGGCACGCTCGCCACGCTCCAGATTGCGCCGGGCGACGCGCCCGTAGATCATCGCCGCCGGTGCGAGAAGTCGCGTCGGCCACGAGCGCGCGCGCCACCAGAATGGCGGCGTTTCCTGCAGCATCATCGCGGCATAGCCGGCCGGCAACGGCGCGCGAGACTGATCGACAGCTTCAGCGGATGCAGGAAGGGGTGGAGGGCCTGCAGCGTGCGCGGAAGCGCGCCGCGCATTTCCTCGACGGTCCCAGCCGCGGCCGTCGCCATGTCGGCCAACTGCTCGGGCTCGCGAAGCAGTTGGCTGACATGGGAGGCCAGAGACTCCCCATCACGCACGATCCGCGCCCCGCCGTTTTTCAGAAGGCGCTGATAGGCATCGCGGAAGTTCTGCACGTAGCGGCCGGAGAGAACCGCCGTCCCGAGCATCGCCGCCTCGAGCGGGTTCTGGCCGCCCTGCCCGGTGATCGACTTGCCGAGAAAGGCGATGTCGGTCAGCCGCAGATACAGCCCCATCTCGCCCATGGTATCGCCCAGCAGGATATCGGTTGCCTCGTCCGGTTGCTCGCCGCGACTGCGCCGCGCCACCTTGAAGCCCTGACCCAGCAGCGCCTTCTCGATCTCGTCACCACGATCGACATGCCGCGGCACGATGATGGTGAGGAGACCGGGATGGCGCTGCACGAGCGAGCGATGCACCTCTCCGGCCAGCTCCTCCTCGCCGGGATGGGTGGAAAGCGCCGCCCATCGGGGTCGGCGTCCGAGGCCCCACTGCAATTCGCCAAGCGCCAGTTCGGAGCTCGAAGGCGGGCCGACATCGGCTTTCAGATTGCCGGCGACAGTGACCGCCCGGGCACCGAGGAGGCGAAAGCGCTCGCCATCGACATCCGATTGGGCGACGACATGCGCGAGATTCTCCAACAGCGCTTCCGCCAGCCAGGGCGCCGACTTCCAGCGCTTGAAAGACCTGTCCGAAAGGCGCGCATTGACCAAGACCTGCGGGATGCGGCGCCGGCCAAGTTCCAGCATGGTCATCGGCCAGATTTCGCTCTCGGCCACGATCGCCACGTCGGGCCGCCAATAATCCAGAAACCGCGCCAAGGTGGGCTTCATGTCGAGCGGCACATATTGGTGGATGGCACAGTCGGCGAGTTGCTCCTGGACGAAATGCGCCGATGTCATCGTGCCGGTGGTCATGACGACATTGATGCCGCAGCTTGAAATCGCGCGAACCAGCGGCGCAACCGCAGCGCTCTCCCCGACGCTCGCAGCGTGCATCCATAAGAGCGGCCCGTTATCCGGCCGCTCTATGCTGGCATAGCCATAACGCTCGCGCCGCCGGGCCGGGTCTTCCTTGCCGCGCGAAATGCGGTAGCCGACATAGGGGCCGAGCATCGGATAGGCGAGCGATCCGGCGAGACGATATGCCGCAAGCGCCGTGCGGGCGAGCGCGTCGCTCACGGCGCATCTCGCACAAGCCGCTCGGCCGCCTCGTTCGCAGCCTCGATCGCCCGCGTGATTTCGCGGCGCTTGATTTCCATCATCGCATCGTCGGCGTCAGCGGGAACGGTGATCGGTTCTCCCACTACCATGGCAAGACGGCCGAATGGCAGCGGAACCGTGGTCTTGTCCCACGAGCTCGATACGACATAGCGGCGGCTGGTCACCGCGGCCGAGGGAAGTACCGGACGCCCGGTGATGCGGGCCAGCGTCACGATGCCGAGACCGGCCTTTCGCGGCGTTCCCTTCGGCACGTCGGCGATCATGCAGACGCCGAAGCCGTCCGCGAGGAAGCGGCGCAGGGCGATCAGCGCCCGGGCTCCACCTTTTTGCGCACCGACCGTCCCGGCCCGGCCACCGGATCCGCGAACGGTCGCGATGCCGAAGCGCTCGACGACGATCGCGTTGATTTCCGCGTCGGCGCTGCGCGACAGCAGTGCCACATAGGGCAGTTTCGACGGCCGGAAGAACGGCGCGAGCAGGTGCTGCCCATGCCACAGACCGACGATGGCCGGATGTTCCTCGTCGAGAATCCTCTCCCAATCGGAGGAGCCCGGCACCTCCTTCTGGGTCGCGCGCACGAAGCACAGGCCGCGGTAGATGGCGGCCCCGGCCAGGACCGTGGCGACGCGGCTGCGAAGCACATCGCGCCCGATACGACGCCAACGCCTCCGCCATCCGTGAAGCCAGGACCGCTTCAAGGGTGCCGCATTGCCGGCCGTCTCGTCGGCCATGGTTTCATCCGACATGGTGACGCGTACCGCGATGGTTGAATTGTCTGCTCACGCATTTTCCGGATTTAACAGACGGTGCATGTGAACGATGAAGTAGCGCACGGACGCATTGTCGACAGTCTGCTGCGCCTTGCCGCGCCAAGCGGCGAGTGCCGACGCGTAATCGGGGAAGATTCCGACGATATCAAGGCTTTTGAGATCCTTGAAATCCACGCTCTGAAGGTCCTTCAACTCGCCACCGAACACCAGGTGCAGCAGTTGCTTGGGCTCTTGCTCTTCCATTGCAGTCGAATCCTCGTTTCTCGGTCCGCCGAGCGAGATCAATCGGGAATCACTCTCGTCAGCTGTCTGACACGCGCCATAGCACCATGCGATGCGGCCATCAAAAGGCCATGGCTCCTGCCCTCGCTTCTGTAAAGTGCGGGCGTGCCGCCACGATCGCACAAAAGCCCGCCGGCCCTCTCGATGAGAAGGTCCGCGGCAGCGATATCCCAGTCGTTGGCACGGGGACGGATCAACGTCCCGTCGAGGCGACCCGAGGCCACGAGAGCCAGACGATAGGCGAGCGAGGGAACCGCTTTTTCCGCCAAGATGGGCTCGCAGCCGGCCGCGTCAAGCCGCTTGCGCATGGCATCGGGAACCGCGAGGCGAAGCCGGTCGCCGGTGCCCGGCCGACTCACGGAGCAGACGGCGCCGTTGAGACGCGTCGGGGAATCGGCCGTCACTTCGAACACCTCGCCAAGCGCCGGGGCGGCGATGACGCCGATCACCGGGCGACCTCGCTCGATGACCGCGATCGAGACGCACCAGGTGTCCTCGCCGCGCAGATAGGCACGGGTACCGTCGATCGGATCGACGACGAAGAACCGGTCAGCCTCCACTTCGCGAATCTCGGGCCGTTCCATCTCCTCCGAAACCCAGCCATAGGACGGCCGTGCGCCGACCAGCGCGTCCTTCAGGAAGGCATCGACGGCGACGTCCGCCTCGCTGACCGGTGAATTGCCCTCCTTCCACCAAACCCTCGGATCGCGCCGAAAGAAGCGCATGGCGACCGTGCCGGCCTCCACTGCGGCGGTCTTCACCAATTCGAGATCGTCGCGCATGCCGGTCAAGTCAGCGCCCCGCCACCATCATCGATTCGATTCGAAGGGTCGGCGCCACGATGGAGAACCGCTCGTCGAGATCGTTCGCGGCGGCGAGCGAGGCCAGCATCTCGCGCAGATTGCCGGCGATGGTCAGCTCCGATACCGGCGTGGTGATCTCGCCATTCTCGATCAGAAAGCCCGACGCGCCGCGGCTGTAGTCGCCGGTGACGAGATTGGTGCCGTGGCCGATCAGTTCGTCGATATACAGCCCCCGCCCGGTCTCGCGGACGAGTTCGGCCGGTGTCATCTCGCCCGGCGAGACCAACACGTTCGTCCCCGATGGCGAAACGCCGCCGGACGAACGGCTGGCGCGGCCATTGGTCTCCAGGCCGAGTTCCTTGGCCGTCGCAGTGTCGAGAATCCAGTTCACCAGAACCCCGTTCTCGACCAGCGCCATCGCCTCGCCGCGCACGCCCTCGCCGTCGAAGGAACGCGAGCCGGGGCGCCGCGGCAACAGGGGGTCGTCCATGATGGTGAAGGAGGTTGGCAGGATCGCCTCACCTAGCCGGTCCTTGAGAAAACTGGTCTTGCGAGCAATCGCCGAGCCGTTGATCGCCGATACGATGCTGCCGATGAGACCGCGGGCGATGCGCGGATCGAAGATCACAGGATAGCGCCCGGTGGCAACGCTCCCGGGATCGAGCCGCCGGACGGCGCGCTCGCCGGCGCTCCGGCCGATCGCCTCCGGCGCTGTCAGATCGGCGTAGTGAATGCGCGAATCGTAATCGTAATCGCGCTGCATCTTCACGCCTTCGCCGGCGATGACGCTAACCGAGCGGGAAAATCCCGAACGCATGCGCTGACCGGCAAAACCAGAGGAGGTAGCGAGAACCAGGCCCGACGACCCGGCCGATACCGAGGCGCCTCCCGAATTCGTCACCCCTTCGACGGCGCGCGCCGCCTCTTCCATGGCAAGCGCCTGTTCAACCATCGTCCGGCTGTCGACATCCACTGCGTCGAACTGGTCGAGATCGAGCTCCTCGCGCGCCAGCCGCTGCGGATTGGCGAGCCCGGCGAATGCGTCCTCCGGCGAGACCTTGGCCATCGCCACGGCACGTTCGGCGAGCAGCTGAGCGTCGGCGTGGATGTCCGCCGAGACGGTCGCCACGCGGCGGCCGACGAAGACGCGGAGCGACATGTCCTCGCTCTCGGCGCTTTCGGTTTCCTCGACCTTGCCGAGCCGAACCGAGACCGAGCGCCCGAAGGAGCGGACCACCGCCACGTCGCAGGCATCCGCCCCCGCCTTGCGTGCGGTCTCGATGAGCCGCTCGGCGGTCGCCAAGAGCCGCGTCGTATCGTCGTGCATGATGTCGCCCGCTGGTTTTCGTTCAGGAACCATCTATTGTGCGACGCGACACCCATCAAGACGCCGAATGTGAGGCGGCGCGTTTACGGCCGCCGAATCCACGAAACAGGACGAGCCGCCGACAGTGGAACAGACAACGCCTCTTTTCATGCAAGTTGTGCTCCTTCTGGGGGGCGGCATCGTCGCGGGCACGCTGTTCATGCGCATCGGCCTCGGCACGGTGCTCGGCTATCTCTTCGCCGGCATTTTGATGGGGCCGGTGTTCCAGCTGATCGGCGAAGGCGAGGAAATCCTCCATATCGGCGAACTCGGCGTCGTCTTTCTTTTGTTCATTATCGGGCTCGAGTTGAAGGCGAGCCGGCTGTGGGCGCTCCGGCGGCAGATATTCGGCCTCGGCCTGACCCAGGTCGTGCTGACGGGCGCGGTATTGACGGGGATCGCGATCCTGTTCGGCATGAACTGGCAAGCCGGCGCGGTGATCGGCTTCGGTCTCGCGCTGTCCTCGACCGCGTTCGGCCTGCAATTGCTCGAAGAGGCCGGCGAAACCAACACAAGGCATGGCCAGTCGGCCTTTTCCATCCTGCTGTTCCAGGATCTCGCCGTCGTTCCGTTGCTCGCGGCGATTCCGTTCCTGGCGCCGTTTTCCGAGGGCACCGAGGTCGATATCGAACGCATCGCTCTGTCGGTCGGCGCAATTGTCGCGCTACTCGTCGTCGGTAAATACCTGCTCAACCCGCTGTTTCGGATCATGGCGACGTCCGGCGCACGCGAGGTCATGCTGGGCGCGGCGCTGTTCGTAGTGCTCGGTTCGGCGATGCTGATGGAGGCCGCCGGCTTCTCCATGGCGATGGGCGCCTTCATCGCCGGCGTGCTGCTGGCCGAATCCTCCTACCGGCACGAACTCGAAGCCAATATCGAACCGTTTCGCGGGCTATTGCTCGGTCTGTTCTTCATCGCCGTGGGGCTGTCACTCGATCTGTCGGTGATCACGGACAACTGGCTGATGATTCTGGTCCTCACACCGGTCCTGATGATCGTCAAAGCGGCCTTCATCTATCTCTTGTCCCGCGCCTTCGGCGAAAGCCATGCGACCGCCGTGCGGGTTTCCGGGCTGCTCGCCCAGGGCGGTGAATTCGGCTTCGTCCTCTTCACCGCCGCGGCCGCAAGCCTGATCTTTCCGCGCGAGACCTCCTCGCTGCTGATCGCGATCGTCACCCTTTCGATGATGCTGACACCGCTGGCCACCTGGCTCGGGCGACGGTTTTCCATCGAACACACCGAAGAGGAGACCTTGGAGGAGGACTTCGAGGGTGCCGGTTCAGCCGTTCTGATGGTTGGTTTCTCGCGCTTCGGCCAGATGGCGGCGCAGGTCCTGCTTTCCAGCGGCATCGACGTGACGATCATCGATTCCTCGGCCGAGCGCATCCGCACCGCAACCAAATTCGGTTTCCGGATCTATTTCGGTTCCGGCCTGCGCAAGGACGTTCTGGAGGCCGCCGGGATCCGCAAGGCGAAGCTCGTCGCGGTCTGCACCAACAAGCGCGAAACCACAGATCGGGTCGTCGACCTGATCCGGTCCGAATTTCCCAATGTGAGCCTTTATGTCCGTTCCTACGACCGCTCGCACGCGCTGTCGCTCCGCGCGCGGGGGGTGGATTTCGAAATGCGCGAGACGGTCGAATCGGCGCTGGCTTTCGGTGCGGCAACGCTCGACGCGTTCGGGATCGAGGAAGAACTCGCCGAACGTATCGTCGACGACGTCAGGCGGCGTGATGTGGAGCGGCTGAAGCTCCAGGAAGCCGAGGGCATCTACGCCGGCAACGACATGGTGACGACGCGTGTCGTGACCCCCGAACCGCTGGTCAAGCCACGCGCCTCCTTGCAAGCCATCGAAAAATCGGCTGATGAAAACGGTGACACGTCGCCGATCGACGAAGGCCCTCCACGCAAACGCCGCCGTGGGCGCCCCTTTGCCGGGCGCCGCCGCAACTTCGACAAGGTCCAGTCCCGATGAGCACGACACCGTTCCACCTTGCCTTTCCCGTTCGCGACCTCGAGGAAACGCGGGCGTTCTACCGCGACGTCCTCGGCGCCAATATCGGCCGATCCTCGGAGAGCTGGGTCGATTTCGACCTGTTTGGCCATCAGCTCTCGGCCCACAGCCGGCCCGGAACAGCAAAAGCCGACGGCAGCGGCCAGGTGGATGGCCACGCCGTGCCGATCCCGCATTTCGGCGTCGTGTTGACGATGAACGATTGGCAGGTGCTCGCCGATCGCCTGACCGAGCGCGACGACGTGGAGTGGATCGAGCGGCCGATGATCCGGTTCAAAGGAGAACCCGGCGAACAGGCGACGCTGTTTCTCTACGATCCCTCCGGCAACGCCTTGGAATTCAAGGGCTTCTCGGATATGAACCGGGTTTTCGCCAGTTGAGGCTCAGCGCTGCGACGATCAGGAGCGTACCCCGGCGACAGGGGCGCCAATCGCGGGGAAGCTGACGTGCCGGGGCGCACGGTCCTCCCAGGCGCGCCAATGGCCGCCAAGGATTCCCCGACCGGAGACCCAATCTCCGCTCCAGCAGGTCTCGCCGTCAGAATGGCGGGCCTTTCATGACGCCGAGTCTCGATTGTTCCCTTTTCAAATTTTCAATGCACTTTATCCTGTTTGTTGATTTTATTCACGGTTGGTTGCTCTTGCCGCATAAGGCAGTTCACGGAGACACATTCGCCGCTTCCCAATCGATAGGTAACTCGGCAATTCTCCCTCCAAGCGGCGGAACCGGGTTCGCAAAGCTAGCGTTTCCGAGGGCCAAAGCACGCCCCGGATGCATGCCGTCTCCCGATGAACCGACATCTCGCCCTCCACGCCGAACGGTTCGGCCTTAGCGTCGTCGCACCGGAGACGTTCGCGGTCGAGCGGCATCGGCACGGCAAGGGGTTCCGCATCTGTTTCCGGGATGGCGAGCCGATCATCGACAAGGACATCAAACGGAGGGTGAAGGCGCTGGTGATCCCGCCGGCCTGGACCGACGTGCGGATTTGTATCGAGGCGACCGGCCATATCCAGGCGATCGGCCGCGACCAGAAGGGCCGGCTGCAATATCGCTACCACGACGAATGGGTGAACGTGCGCAACGCGGTGAAGACCGAGCGGCTGCTGCGCTTCGGCCGCGCCTTACCCCGACTTCGGCGGATAGTGGAAAAGGACATGCGCCGGAGCAAGATCGACCGGCGGACGACATCGGCGATTGCGACGCGGCTGATCGACCTCACCGCCATGCGGCCAGGCCACGAGAAATATGCGGCCGACGGCGGCCGAGGCGTCGCCTCGCTGCGCAAGGGAAATCTGCGCATCCTCAAGAAGCTCGCGGTTCTGAAATTTGTCGGCAAATCCAACAAGGAGCACCGCATCGAGATCGGCGACAAGCCGCTGGTGCGGTCGCTGAAGCAGGTTCGCAAGGGCAAGGGACAGCGCCTGTTCCGGTTTCCCGGCCAGAAGAAGAAGCAGCGCGAGCTGACCGCGAACTTGTTGAACGACTATCTGCAGGATGCCGGCGCGGCACGGATCTCGGCCAAGGATTTCCGGACGTTCCGCGGCTCGGCCGAGGCCTTGCGCTATCTCGTCGAGGACGCGGGTTCGGCGGCCAACACCGACGCCAAGCGCAAGCGCGCCGTTGCCGCGGCGATGAGATCGGTCTCTCGCGTCCTGCGCAACACGCCGACCGTGGCGCGATCTTCTTATGTCCATCCCCAGATCGTGCAGGCCTTCGAGGAGCGACAACTGCCGCCTGACCTGCTGAAAGGCCGCAAACGCGATGGGCTGACCCGTGTCGAGACCGGGCTGATGCGATTCCTGGAGCAGACTGCCCGGTAGCATGGGCGACGAGTCAGCGCGCCGAGGCTCTCCCGGCTCGGGTGGTTTCGACCGCCGCCGTGCCTTCATCTCCCAACAGGCGACCCAACGCGCGTTTCGTTTCATCCTTGAACGAGGCCGTCTCATCAAGGATCTGCCGCGTGCGCAGGAAATCGAGCACCCGGTAACCCGAAACGGGTGGCCGCAGCAGCAGGTCGGGCGGGCACATCCGCAGCTTGGAGTCGGTGATCGACTGCATCATCAGCTGCGAGGCGCCGAACATCGCCTCCATCTGCGTCGGCATGGTGTCGCCGGTGCCTACCGGACCGCCATTGACGTCGACCGCGACGACGAGGTCCGCCTTGCCCCGCAACCGGTCGAAGGGCAGCGGATTGAAGATGCCGCCGTCGAACAGCACCTTGCCATCCCTGCGAATCGGGCGGAACACGGCGGGGATGGCCGCCGAGGCCGCCAAGGCGCTGAGCAGATCGCCGCTGTCGATCTCGCATTCGTTGCGGGCGTAGAAATCCGTCGCCATCACGCCGAGCGGTATTTGCAGTCGCTCAAAGGTCGTCGGCAGATCGGCAGGCAGGAAGACGGACAGCACGCGCTCGGCATCGAAGGGGCCGAAGCGCAGGGCCCCGTCGATCATGAAGTCCTGGAAGGGCGTGGGCCGGGTCTGCCAGAGCCGGGTCAGCACCAGCCGCTTGCGGGCAAAGCTGTCAAGCGCGAAGGCGCGCAGCTCGGCGCCGCTCATGCCGGCGGCATAGCCGGCGCCCATGATCGCGCCGATCGAGGAACCGACGATCCGCTTCGGCCGCACGCCGAGTTCATCGAGCGCCTCGATCACATGGATATGGGCGATGCCTCGGGCACCGCCGCCGCCAAGCGCCAGCGCGAAATCGCTCACGCCGTCAGGCTCCGGCGGGGCCAACGGTGATGACCGTGGGCTCGGCGGAGAGCAGCTTGCGCGCAATCTGCTTTACCTCCTCCATCGTCACGGCGTCGATGATCGCCTGCCGGCGATCGATATAGTCATTGCCGAGGTCGTCGAGCTGGATGCCCACGAGCGTCGAGGCAATCGCCAGCGAGGAGTCGAGATTGCGAATGGCGTATGAGCCTTTGACATAGGCTTTGGCCTTGGCGAGTTCCTCCTCGCTCGGACCGTCCTTCGCCATGCGCGTCAGTTCGTCGCGGATGATCTCGATGCTTTCGGCCGCCTTGTCGGAGCGGGTCGCGGTGCTGGCGCCGAGCACGGCGGCATGATCGTAGCTTGCCAGCCACGAGCCGGCGCCATAGGCGAGACCACGCTTTTCGCGAATCTCGGTGTAGAGCCGAGAAGTGAACGAGCCGCCGCCGAGGATATGGTTCATGAGATAGGCGGCGAAGAACTCCTCGTCGTCCCGCATGACGCCGGGCAGCGCGAACTGGATCGCCGTTTGCGGCACGTCGAGCTCGACAGCGACGGTTTTTCCCGTCACCGGCTCGGTCTGGGCAACCGGCTTCAGATCCGCCGTTTCCGGCAAGGCGCCGAAAACCGCGTCGAGCCTTTCACCCAGCTTTTCCGGGCTGATCGCGCCGACGACCCCGACATACAAATTGTCCTTGGCAAAGGTCTTGTCGCGAAAGGCGTCCAAATCCGCCGCCGTCACGCCTTCGAGGCTTTCGACCGTGCCTTCGGTCGGCCGCGAATACGGGTGATCAGCAAAAACCGTCTCGCGAAACGCCTTGCCGGCGAGCTTGCCCGGATCGTTCTGGTCGGCGAGGATTCCTGCCGAGATCTGGCCGCGGATGCGCGCCACCGGCTCCTTGTCGAAGCGTGGATCGTTGACCGACAGCTTCAGGAGATCGAAGGCATCGTCCTCGAACTCCACGATGGTGCGGAAATTACCGGTGAAATTGTCCAGGCTGGCGTCGTAGCTCAACGAGACCCCGAGGTCGTCGAGACGCGCCTGAAACGCGCGGCTGTCGATCTCACCGGCGCCCTCGTCGAGAAGACCCGACATCAAATTGGCGGTGCCTTCCTTGCCGTCGGCATCCTGGGTCGAGCCGGCGCCCTTGAAGGCGAATTTCATGGCGATCAGGGGGTTGGTATAGTCCTCGACAAGCAGGGCCTTGATCCCGCCGGGGCTCGTCACTTCCTTGATCTCGACGGCACCGGACGGGCCGAGCGAGGCAAACGAAAAACCCAGCGACAGGGTCAGGGCGGCGATGACGCCGGATAATGGCTTGGCGAACGGCTTCAACGGTTTTTTCCTTCCGCGATGCGACAAATCAGGAGCGGGTCTCTGCGGCGGGCTCCGGCAGCAGGTAGCCGGTCACCGAGCGCTTCGGCTGGAGATATTTGCGTGCCGCCGCGGTGACGTCTTCGACCGTGACCGCCTCGATCCGCTCGGGCCAGCCCTCGACATCCGCGATGGTGCGGCCCGTCGAGAGCGCCGCGGCATAACGGCGCGCCATCGAGGTCTGGCTGTCGCGCTGGTAGATGACGTCCTTGCGGACCCGGTTCCTGGCGCGCTCCAGCTCTGCTTCGGTGATACCCTTTTCGACAATGCGGGCGATTTCGGCGTCGATCGCGGTCTCGATCTCCTCAAGGCTCGCCTCGCCGCGCGGCATGCCGTAGACGACGAACTGCCCCTCCTTCAAAGCCGTTCCAGCATAATAGGCGCCCGTGCCGGCCGCGATCGCCTTGTCGACGACGAGGCCGCGATACAGCCGGCTGGTGGTACCGCCGCCGAGAACGTCCGCCAGCACGTCGAGCGCTTCGGCCTCGCCCGGCTCGGCGGTCGTGTCGGAGGGCACGAGATAGGCCCGTTGCATCGACGGCTGGGTGACGCGCGCGTCGGTCAGCGTCACCGTCCGCGCGGCCAGCGGCTCCGGCTCGACCGGCCGGACGCGCTCGCCCGGTTCCGCGCGGCGCGCGACCTTGCCATAGGTCTTTTCGGCCAACCGGCGGACCGCGGCCTCGGTCACGTCGCCGGCGATCAGCAGGATCGCGTTGTTGGGGGTATAATATTTGTCGTAAAAGGCGACGGCGCCGTCCCGCGACAGCGCCTCGATCTCCGAGCGCCAGCCGATCACCGGATCGCCATAGGGGCTGTTCTGGAACAGCGCCGCCTGAACGGCCTCGGCGAGCTGCGAGCCGGGATCGTTGTCGACGCGCGACCGGCGCTCTTCCAAAATGACGTCGCGCTCGGGGGCCACCGTTTCCTCGGAGAGGACGAGGTTCTCCATCCGGTCCGCCTCGAAGTTCATCACCATTTCCAGGGCGTCGGCCGGAACCTGCTGATAATAGCCGGTATAGTCCGAGGTGGTGAAGGCATTCTCCTGACCGCCGATCTCGGCGACGGCCCGCGAGAAGGTCCCTTCCGGGTTGCTCTTTGTGCCCTTGAACATCAGATGTTCGAAGAAATGGGCGATACCGCTTTCGCCGGGCGCCTCGTCCGCCGCGCCGACCTTGTAGTACAGCATCTGGGTCACGACCGGGGCGCGATGGTCGGGCAGGACCACGACTTGCAGCCCGTTGTCGAGCATAAAGGTCGAAAGCGCGGGGGCTTTCTCCGTCGCATCCTGCTGCGTGGCGGCCTCGGCCTTCGGCGCGGCCACCGTTTCGGCACGGGCCGCGAGCGGCAAAGCGAAGGCGACGGCGAGAGCCGACAGGCCGATCTGGCGCGAGAAAAGCTTCATCGTTCGGTCTGATCCTCGTTCAATGCGTCTGGTCAGGGACGCCCCTGACTATGACGGATCGGAGGAATCGGGGCCAATTACGGTTTAGTTAGGTCGCCGGGTTCAAGGAACACAGCCCTGGCGTGGCCACCAGAAAGCGCAGGACCGTCTCGCCCATGGCGCGTTCCTCTTCGAGCGTGAAGCCGTCCGGCGTCTCGAACGGGGCGCAGACCGCCTCCTCGACCACGGCGAGCGCACCCGGCTTCAGCCAGCCGCCATCGCGGGCGGAAACCAGCGCTGCCTCGCCGAGCCGCTTGCCGTAGGGCGGATCGGCGAAAAGACAGGAGAACGGCTCCATCGTGCTGACGCCGCCGAGTCGCGTCGCGTCGCGCCGAAAGATCTTCGATCGCCCCTGCAGTCCGAAGGACTCCACATTCTCGCGCACGAGCCCCCTTCCCTCGACACCCTCCTCGACGAAGAGACAAAAGCGCGCGCCGCGCGACAAGGCTTCCATCCCCAGCGCGCCAGTACCCGCGAACAGATCGAGCACGCGTCCCTCATCGAGGGTAAAGCCGCGCCGGTGCGCCAGCATGTTGAACAGGGTCTCGCGGTTGCGATCCGTGGTCGGGCGGATCACGTCGGTCTTCGGCGTCGCCAGGCGGCGGCCGCGAAATTCACCCCCGACGATGCGCATCGCGGCTCAGCCCTTGCGCGGCGGTCGCGGGCCGCGCGGCCTGTCGCCGCCTTCCCGCCCGGTCGAACCGGCGCCGGCCGACGGCTTGCCCGCGCCTCCCGGTCCCCGGCGCTGCAACCGGTCCTGAGCCGCCAGCCCCTTCTTCGTGCCCTGCGGCCGTGCACCCGGCGCCATCCAGACATTGGCCGAACGCTTGCCTTCCCCGAACGGCTTCTTGGCCGCCGGCTTGTCGCCGTCGGCGGACGCCGCGCCGCGATCGCCATAGGGCTTCTTCGGACCGTCGAAGCGCTTGCCGGCGCCGCCGCGCTCCGGCCTGTCCGGCCGTTCGCCGCGCTGCGGGCGCGGAGCGCGCGTGTCCAGGCGGCCGAGGGCATCCTCGCGCTTGGCCTCGCGGGCGCGCTTCTTGTTCGGTGCGGTCTCGCTCGCCGAAATCCAGTCGCCGCGCTTGATGGGCCGCAGATCCTCGGTCGGCTGCTCGGCCTCGACCGGCTTGTTGGAGAAGGGTTTGGCGACAGGCGCGTCGAAGTCGGCGCCCGCTTCCTCGATCAGGCGATCGCCGAGCTGGTCGCGCAGCGTCCGTCCCTTGATTTCCTGTACCGAGCCCTCGGGGAGATCGCCCAGCTGGAAGGGGCCGAAGGACAGCCGGATCAGGCGATTCACGTCCAGGCCGAGATGGGCGAGGACGCGCTTGACCTCACGGTTCTTGCCTTCGCGCAGGCCCAGCGTCAGCCAAACATTGGAGCCCTGCTCGCGATCGAGGCTCGCCTCGATCGCGCCATAGAAGACGCCGTCGATGGCGATACCCTGACGAAGCTCGTCGAGGCGCGCCTGATTGATCGCGCCATGGGCGCGGACGCGGTAGCGGCGCAGCCAACCGGTCGCGGGCAGTTCGAGGATACGCGCCAGACCACCGTCATTGGTCAGCAGCAGCAAGCCCTCGGTGGTGATATCGAGCCGGCCGACAGTGAGGACGCGCGGCATATCCTTCGGCAATCGCTCGAAGACGGTCGGACGCCCTTCCGGATCGCGGTTCGTCGTGACCGTCCCGGCCGGCTTGTGGAACAGCCACAACCGCGTCCGCTCGATCGCCGGCAGCGGTGCGCCGTCGATCTCGATCCTGTCGGCGGCGGTCACGTCCAGCGCCGGCGTGTCGAGCAGCTTGCCGTTCACCCGCACCCGGCCGTCGGCGATCATGCCCTCGGCGTCGCGGCGCGAGGCGATCCCCGCCCGCGCCAGCCGCCGGGCGATCCGCATCTTGCCCGGCATCGTGGCGTCCGCGTCGGCGCTTGCAGGACGATCCGTCCGTGGTGACCGTCGCTCTTTGTCCGCAGGCCTTGGCTTGCGCTCGGCTTTCCCGGAATCATGATCGAGCCGGCCGTAGCTGCGCGGCTTCGACGCCGCGCCGTCGCCGCTCTCGCTTCGTGACCCGCCATGGGAGGCCATTCCCCGGCTGCGCGGCGTGAACGGCTTGCGCTCGCCGTCCGCGCCACCGGCGCGGCCGGGCCGTGGCTTGTCCGACGAGGGGCGGTCCCCGCGTGGCTTGCCGGCGTCCGGCCGATCGCCAGTCTTAGCCTCGGTGCGCGGCCGGAACGGGCGCTTTTCGCCGCCACCGCCAGGCTTGCCGCCACGCGCACCGCCGCCGTCACCCGGTTTGCGGCCGCGGCCTTTCCTGTCGTCGCCGTTCGTCGTATCGCTCATGCCATTGCCTTTGCTGCGGCGGACCCTGGCCTCGGGAACCCCTCAGATCGAATTATATGTGCCTTTGTCCGGCATGCCGGATCGGCTGGAAAGACCGGTCCGCGGCGCGGCGAAGGGCGCGACGAGCTTCAGGTCGATCCGCGCACCGGCCGTGGATCGCTCTAACAGGTCGTCACCCCTGGAGCGAGAGGAACCCGACGGTGGCCAGTCAGAATTTCATGGACGTCGCGCTCCAGGAAGCCCGCGACGCGGCCGAACGTGGCGAGACGCCGGTCGGCGCCGTGCTGGTGCGGAACGGCGAAATCCTCACCCGTGCCGGCAACGAAACGCGCCAACGCAACGATCCGACCGCTCATGCCGAAATTTTGGCCATCCGGGCCGCCGCGACGGCGCTCGGCTCGGAACGGTTGCCGGAGTGCGATCTCTATGTGACGCTCGAGCCGTGTGCCATGTGCGCGGCGGCGATCTCCTTCGCGCGTATCCGGCGGCTCTATTTCGGCGCCAGCGACCCGAAGGGCGGCGCCGTCGAGGCGGGCCCGCGTTTTTTCAGCCAGCCCACCTGCCATCACGCGCCGGAGGTCTATGCGGGAATCGCCGAAAGCGCGAGCGCAGCGATCCTGCGCGATTTCTTCCGCGCCAGACGCTGAGACGGACAATTCGGGAAACGCAAAAGCCAACCGCGCCCTCGGCGTCCCGCCCAGGCGATCAGAACGGCAGCAGATTGCGGATTTTCGAACCGAGGCTGCCGTCGCTGCCGCGCATCCGCCGCTCCTTGGCGCTCTCGTCCTCACCCGGATCGCCGACCGGAGCAGTGGCCGCCGGCTTGCGGTAGGCGACCGGCGGCTCGCTCAGATATTTGCGCCGGGTCGGACTGCCCTGCTGACTGTCGCGCAGGCGCTGGCGAACGAGTTCACCGCGACTTCGCAGCTCTCCCGGCGTCAAGGTCGTGTCGGGCCTGCCATTGTCGAATTTGTAGCCGTTACCGCCCGCGCGATCGAGATAGGCTTGGGTCACGCCTTCCTTGCGGGCCGTCGCGACGTCGGCCGGCACGGGGCCATCGCCCTGATAGGCGGCCGCCTGCAGACGCGCCGCGCGCTGCTCCGGCGATTCCGGCCAGTTGGGATCGCCAGTGGTGTTGCGGGTCGCCTGCGGCTGCGGCAAAATGCTGGTGTTCTCTGGCTTCACCAGTTCCGGGCGCGGGGCGTAGGCGATCTGGGCGGCATCGCTCTCACCACCCAGCGAGACCACGTTGTTGAGGTCGTCGAACAGCGTCTCGCCCTGCGACTTGCCGGTGCCATAGGTCGGCCCCAGACAGCCGGAAAGGGCCAGCGTGACCGCGCCGATGGCCATCGCGTGAAACGCGAGTCGAACTGTCTTCGTCATACGGTACGGCCCCCTAGCCGAATTTGCCGCCCTCATGTCAGCGGAGGGGCGGCGACCGGCAATCGCCGGACGCGGCCCGCGCATGCCACGAAATTCAGGCGAATTCCGGGCGTATTTTTAAGACTCTCTCCATCACGGCGCAAGCGAGGTAAGCGGTTTTACCCCGCCATCTTCGATGGGAGGGCCGACCGCCGGCGCAATTCACGAGCCTATAACGAACCTTCAGCCTCCTGGAGGACGCGCGCCGTGGTCACGCCCAATTCCCGCAAAGCCGCCGCGTCGCGCGCCGAAACGTCGGGGAATTGCGGATCCGACCCGACATCGTCGGTGATCTTCCAGGACCGGGCGCATTTCGTCCCTTGCGCCTTGCGGAAGAGAACGGCGATGCCGGGCGTGTCGGCCAGGCGGAAGGCTTCGGCCGGTGCCGGCTCGCCGGAGATGTCGAGACCGCTGGTGATGGCGATCTCGGCGAAATCGACGGACGCGGCCAGTTCGCGGAGATCAGCGTCGTCGAGATGGACGATTGGCGCGGCCTCCAGCGAGGAGCCGATGGTCTTGGCACGGCGCTGTTCCTCCAGCGCGCCCATGACGACGCGGCGGATGCGGCGCAGCTTTTGCCAGCGGGCTGCCAGCGCGTCGTCACGCCAGGCCGGATCGACGGCGCGAAAGGATTCCAGATGCACCGACCGCGCCTCCGGATAACGCGACAGCCACGCCTCCTCCATGGTGAAGGGCAGCATCGGCGCGAGCCAGGTCACGAGATGGTCGAACAGCGTCCGCACGACCTGCAGCGCGGCCTTGCGGCGGACCGCCGAGGGCGGATCGCAATAGAGCGAATCCTTGCGGATATCGAAGTAGAAGGCCGACAGCTCGACCACGACGAAATCGAGCAGCGCCCGGCTGATCCGCTTGAAGTCGAAGCCGTCGTAGCCCTTGCGGACCAATTCGTCGAGCTCGGCGAGCCGGTGCAGCATCAGCCGCTCCAGCTCCGGCATCTCGGCCAGCGGCACCGTCTCGCCGGTGTCGTGGGCGAGCGTTCCCAGCATCCAGCGCATGGTGTTGCGCAGCTTGCGATAGCTGTCGATATTGGTCTGCAGGATCGTCTTGCCGAGCCGCAAATCCTCGGAATAGTCGGAGCTGACCACCCACAGCCGCAGGATGTCGGCGCCGGACTGCTTGATGACGTCCTGCGGGGTCACGACGTTGCCGAGGGACTTCGACATCTTGCGCCCCTCCTCGTCCATGACGAAGCCATGGGTCAGCACCGCGTCATAGGGGGCACGGCCGCGCGTGGCGCAGGATTCCAGCAGCGAGGAGTGAAACCAGCCGCGATGCTGGTCGGAGCCTTCGAGATAAAGGTCCGCCGGCCATTTGAGGTCGGGCCGCTTTTCCAGGCAGAAGGCATGGGTCGAGCCGGAATCGAACCATACGTCGAGGATATCGCGGACCATCGTCCACTTCGTTCCGTCGTGCTCGTTGCCGAGGAAGCGCTCCTTGGCACCGTCGGCGAACCAGGCATCAGCGCCCTCTTCCGCGAAGGCTTCGAGGATGCGGGCGTTCACCGCCTCGTCCTTGAGGATCTCGCCATTCTCGTCGGCGAAGACGCAGATCGGCACGCCCCAGGCGCGCTGGCGAGACAGCACCCAGTCCGGCCGGTCGGCGATCATGCCGCGCAGCCGGTTCTGGCCCGATGTCGGCACGAAGCGGGTGTCGTCGATGGCTTTGAGGGCCAATTGGCGCAACGTCGGACCCTCACCCTTCGAGGCCGCCTGCGGCGGCGCCTCAGGATGAGGGTCCTGTTGCACCTGCCCCTCATCCTGAGGTGCGAGCGCCGCGAGCCTCGAAGGATCAAGGGGCACATCCATGTGGACGAACCATTGCGGGGTGTTTCTGAAGATCACCGGCTTCTTGGAGCGCCAGGAATGCGGGTACTGGTGCTTCAGCCGGCCACGCGCGAGCAGATTGCCCCGCTCGATCAGCGCGGCGATGACGCGCTTGTTGGCGTCACCCTTCTTGCCCTTGTCGTCGATGACCCGCGCCGGCCCGCCCTCGGCGTCCGGCCCGAAGCCCGGCACGTCCCTGGTGTAGAAGCCGTCATCGTCGACGGTGAACGGGATCGCCGTGTCGATGCCGCGCGCTTCGAGATCGCGGCGGGCGGCCATCCAGGCATCGAAATCCTCGCGGCCGTGGCCCGGCGCGGTGTGGACGAAGCCGGTACCGGCCTCGTCGGTGACGTGATCGCCCGCAAGGAGGGGGACGGGGAACTCGTAGCCGCCGCCGAGGCCGGCGAGCGGATGGTCAAGGCTCATGTGGGTAAAATCGAGTCCGATGCAGGATGCTGCTCGGATGTAGCCGTCGTCGGGTACTCGGGCCTTCGCAAACACATCTGCGGCTAAGGCATCTGCGAGGATAAGGCGGTCACCTTGCTTCGCCCAGCGCGGATTTTCGGCGTCATCCGAAGCTGTTACCTCGTAGAGCCCATAGGCAATACGGTCGGAGAAGGCGACGGCACGGTTTCCTGGAATCGTCCAGGGAGTTGTTGTCCAGATAACAACGGCGGCACCTTCATACTTTGCGCGAAGCTCAGGCGGCCCGGAGGTGGCGATCGCAGTAACCGGAAACTTCACCCAAACCGTATCGCTCTCATGATCGTGGTATTCGACCTCGGCCTCGGCCAGCGCGGTCTTTTCCACCACCGACCACATGATCGGCTTGGAGCCGCGATAGAGCTGGCCGGACATGGCGAATTTCAGCAGCTCGCCAGCGATCACCGACTCCGCCCCGTAGGCCATGGTCAGATACGGGTCCTTGAAGTCGCCCTCGACGCCGAGGCGGCGGAACTCCTCGGTCTGGACACCCACCCAATGGGCGGCGAAGTCGCGGCATTCCTTGCGGAACTCGTTGACCGGCACCTCGTCCTTGTTCTTGCCCTTGGCGCGGTACTGCTCCTCGATCTTCCACTCGATCGGCAGGCCGTGACAGTCCCAGCCGGGGACGTAATTGGCGTCGTAGCCGCGCATCTGGAACGAGCGGGTGATGACGTCCTTGAGGATCTTGTTCAGCGCGTGGCCGATATGCAGATGCCCGTTGGCATAGGGCGGCCCGTCATGCAGGACGTATTTCGGCCGGCCTTCCGAGGCCTTGCGCAAGGTGCCGTAGAGATCCATGCCGTCCCATTTGGCGATCCATTCCGGCTCGGCCTTGGGCAGGCCGGCGCGCATCGGAAAGTCGGTCTCGGGCAGGAACAGCGTCTTGGAATAATCGACGGTGCCGTCGGGGGTCTTGGTGTCGCTCATGATGTCAGCCATGTCGTCCGCCGCGATCAAAGCGCGGCACAAAGGAAAAAAAGCGGTGGTGGCGCGGCGGCCGACGAACCCGGACCCTCCCCGGCCGAGCCGGTCAGAAGGCCGGGCGGCTAATTCGTATGAAAACGGAATGCGCGCGCGGACTGAGCATGGGCCGAGCCTTTAGCAAGTCCGGCAAGCGAAGGAAAGGCGCGCGATGGACACTCTCAAGCGCGGAGACTCGCGCTGGCTCCCAGGCCGAAAGACATAATTTGGACGCCGCACTCCGCAATCACTATCTACGAGCTAGATAGACAGAGGTCGCGATGCCCAATCTGTTTCGCTTTCTCGCCCGCAACGCGCTGATCGGCTTTTGTGCCGCCGCGTTCTTCGTCGCCGTGTTGGCGTTTGCCGATATCGGCGGATTCGGGACGGTGATCGCCCGCTCGGATTCCGGCCCGCTGGCGATCGGGCTGCTCATCTATTTCCTCGGCCTGACCTTTTCGAGCGTTCAGATCGGCATGGTGATCATGCTCGACGGGCGCTTTCCCGACGATGACGAGGGTCCGAAGGGCGGCAAACGCAGGCGCTTGCCGGGATGGCTTGCTCGGCCGGCCGCTCGCTCGCCGATTATGGTGCCGGCTCCGGCGCCGAGACCAGCGCGGGCTCGCTAAAACCCGACCGCCCGGTCCAGCGCAGAGAGCGGCGCCACGCCGGTGAGCACCGCCCGCGCCTCCTCGGCATCGCGATCCATCTGGGCGACAAGGGCCTCGGCGCTCTCGAAGCGGGCTTCGCCGCGCAAAAAGGCAAAGATCGAGACGTCGACCGTTTCGCCATAGAGATCATCGGAAAAGTCGAACAGGAACGTCTCGAACAGCGTCGCGCCATTGTCGAAGGTCGGGCGGCGGCCAAAGCTGGCGACGCCGTCATGCAGCGCACCGTCGGCGCGGCGCAGGCGCACGGCATAAATGCCGTGTTTCAGCATCTCGTCGGGCGCAAGCACCAGATTGGCGGTCGGATAGCCGAGGCTACGGCCGAGCTTCTGACCGTGGACGATCTCGCCGCGGATCGTCCAGCGATAGCCGAACAGGCCGGCGGCCGCCGCGACGTCGCCGACTTCGAGAAGCGCGCGGATGCGGCTCGACGACACGGTCTCCCCGCCCTCATCGGCGAAAGCCGGCACCAGCGTCACGCCGAAACCGTGGCGCGGGCCCGACTCGGCAAGCGTTTGCGGAGTGCCGCCGCGCTTGGCGCCATAGTGGAAGTCGAAGCCGGCAACGACGTGATGGGATTTCAGGCAATCGACGAGAACGGTTTCGACGAAGGCCTCCGGCTCCAGCGCGGCAAAGGCCCGGTCAAAGGGCTGCTCGACCACGGCGTTGAAGCCGAGCGCCCCGAGCAGCCGCGCCTTCATCGGCGCCGGCGTCAGTCGCGCGACCGGCATGTCGGGACGGAAGACCGTGCGCGGATGCGGCTCGAAGGTGAGGCAGACGAGCGGCCGGCCCTCGGCCTCGGCCAATTCGCGCGCGACGGCGAGCACCGCCTGGTGGCCGCGATGGACGCCGTCGAAATTGCCGACCGCGACGACGCAACCGGCGAGGCTCTCCGGGACGTCCGCGATGCCGCCAAGCCGCAGCGCGGCGCCTTTCGTCATGCCAGCGCCGCCATGAAATAGCGGGCGTCGAGACCGCGTTTGGCCAAGACCCGCGCGACCGCCGCCGCGTCGGGGCCCGGTCCGCCGAATTCGTCGCCATGGACGCCGTCGGTGATCAGCAGCACATCGACGCCGAACTCGTTGGCGCCCTTGATGTCGGTCATCAGGCCGTCGCCGATGGCGAGAATGCGCGCGCGATCGGACATGCCGGCCACCCGTGTTGCCACGTCGTAGATCGGCCGATGCGGCTTGCCGGCGAGATGCACCGTCGCCCCGAGGGCGGCATAGCCCTGCGCAAGGGCGCCGGCACAGTAAATCAACCGGTCGCCGCGATGCACGACGATGTCGGGATTGGCGCAGATCATCGGCAGGCCGCGGGAATGCAGACGCGACAGGAGATCGCCATAGTCGGCGGGCGTCTCCGACTCGTCGTCATAAAGACCGGTCGCCACAACCACCGCCGCGTCCGCCTCGTCGACCCGCGCGACACCCAGCCCGTCGAACAGCTCAATGTCCCGTGCCGGGCCGAGATGGAAGACCGGCCCGCCGGTCGCCGCGATCAGGGCGCGGGTGGCATCGCCGGAGGTGACGACCGCATCATAGGCGTCCCGCGAAAACTCCAGCGCGTCGAGCTGGCTAACGACGCTGGCCGAGGGGCGCGGCGAATTGGTCAAAAGAACCACCTTCGCGCCGGCCCCGCGCGCCGCCGTCAAGGCGACTTCGGCGGCCGGGTGCTTGCGTTCGCCATTGTGGACGACGCCCCATACGTCGCAGAACAGCGCATCGTAGCCGGTGGAGACCTCGGCCAGTGCCTCGACTCTGCGACTGATGCCTGAAATACTGGAAGGAGTGGTGTCCATTGACGGCCCGCTGTCTTTCAACTGGTCGCCAGAGGCGATAGAGGCGGGGCGACGACCGGTCAAGGCGCGGATCGACTGGACCTGCGTCCTGACGAACGAGCCGAGCCTGGCCGTCTCGGCGTTATAAAAATCCTGTCGTCCGCCATCCCCGACATCTTGACATCGCGCCGCGCTCCACCCTATCTGCCTCGTCGTTAGCACTCTCCATTGGTGAGTGCCAAATTCTTCGAGCCGGGTCCCGTTCTGGGTCCGGCCGCATTCGTTCAACGAAGGGTTCAACGAACATGGCAGCTGTGAATTTCCGTCCCCTGCACGATCGCGTCGTCGTACGCCGGGTGGAATCCGAAGCCAAGACCGCTGGCGGGATCATCATTCCGGATACGGCGAAGGAAAAGCCCCAGGAAGGCGAGATCATCGCCGTCGGCTCCGGCGCCCGCGACGAGAGCGGCAAGGTTATCGCACTCGACGTCAAGGCCGGCGACCGCGTGCTGTTCGGCAAATGGTCGGGCACCGAGGTCAAGCTCAATGGCGAAGACCTCCTGATCATGAAGGAATCCGATATCATGGGCGTCGTCGCCTAAGGCCGGCCATCCGCTCACGAGACGAATTTCCACGAAACTTCAAACGGCGCGGCCTTCGATGGCGCGCCCGGGAGAATTAAGACCATGGCAGCTAAAGAAGTAAAATTCGGCCGCGACGCACGTGAACGCATGCTGCGCGGCGTCGACATCCTCGCCGACGCGGTGAAGGTGACCCTCGGCCCCAAGGGCCGCAACGTCGTCATCGACAAGTCCTTCGGCGCGCCGCGCATCACCAAGGACGGCGTCACCGTCGCCAAGGAGATCGAGCTCGAGGACAAGTTCGAGAACATGGGCGCCCAGATGGTGCGCGAAGTGGCCTCGAAGACCAACGACAAGGCCGGCGACGGCACCACGACCGCGACCGTTCTCGCCCAGGCGATCGTTCGCGAGGGTGGCAAGTCGGTTGCCGCCGGCATGAACCCGATGGACGTCAAGCGCGGCATCGACATGGCCGTCATCAAGGTCGTCGAAGCCCTGCAGGCCTCTGCCCGCAAGATCGAGACCTCGGACGAAGTCGCCCAGGTCGGCACCATCTCGGCCAATGGCGAGAAGGACATCGGCGAGATGATCGCCGCCGCCATGCAGAAGGTCGGCAACGAGGGCGTCATCACGGTCGAGGAAGCCAAGACCGCCGAGACCGAGCTCGAAGTCGTCGAGGGCATGCAGTTCGATCGCGGCTATCTGTCGCCTTACTTCGTGACCAACCCGGAGAAGATGGTCGCCGAGCTCGAGGACGCCTACATCCTCCTGCACGAGAAGAAGCTCTCGAACCTCCAGGCGCTGCTGCCGGTGCTCGAATCCGTCGTGCAGTCGTCCAAGCCGCTGATCATCATCGCCGAGGACGTCGAGGGCGAGGCTCTGGCCACGCTCGTCGTCAACAAGCTGCGTGGCGGCCTGAAGATCGCCGCCGTCAAGGCGCCGGGCTTCGGTGATCGCCGCAAGGCGATGCTCGAGGACATCGCCGTCCTCACCGGCGGTCAGGTCATCTCCGAGGACCTCGGCATCAAGCTCGAAAACGTCACGCTCGACATGCTCGGCCGCGCCAAGAAGGTCTCGATCACCAAGGAAAACACCACCATCGTCGATGGTGCCGGTGAGAAGGAGCAGATCCAGGCCCGTGTCGGCCAGATCAAGGGCCAGATCGAGGAGACCACCTCGGACTACGACAAGGAGAAGCTGCAGGAGCGTCTCGCCAAGCTGGCGGGCGGCGTCGCGGTCATCCGCGTCGGCGGTGCGACCGAGGTCGAGGTCAAGGAAAAGAAGGACCGCGTCGACGACGCGCTCAACGCCACCCGTGCGGCCGTCGAAGAGGGTATCGTCGCCGGTGGCGGCGTCGCTCTTCTGCGCGCCTCCAACGCCCTGACGATCAAGGGCGAGAACCAGGACCAGGAAGCCGGCATCACCATCGTGCGCCGCGCGCTCCAGGCCCCGCTTCGCCAGATCGTCACCAATGCCGGTGCCGAAGGCTCCATCATCGTCGGCAAGATCCTCGACAATTCGTCGGTGACCTTCGGCTACAACGCCCAGTCGGGCGAGTATGGCGACATGATCCAGATGGGCATCGTCGATCCGGTCAAGGTCGTTCGTTCGGCGCTCCAGGACGCGGCTTCGGTCGCCGGCCTGCTGGTCACCACCGAGGCGATGATCTCCGAGGCTCCCAAGAAGGAGTCGGCCGGCGGCGGCATGGGCGGCGGAATGCCCGGCGGCATGGGCGGCATGGGCGGCATGGACTTCTAAGAAGCCTTCGGGCTTCGCGGAAGACCATCAAGCCGCCCATCACTCCATAGTGCCAAAACCGGGCAAGCCCGGTTTTGGGTGGCGGCATGGACTTCCAAGAAGCCGCCAGGCTTCGCGGACGGCCATCAAGCCGCACAGGCCAAATCCCAAAAAACCAAGAGGCGGGGCTCGAACGAGCTCCGCCTCTTCTTCTTTGCGGACAGGAAGCGGCTTAGAGCGAGCCAACCACATCGCAAACGGCCTTCTCGGCCGCCGTCGCTCCGGAGTCGGCAAGAACATCACCGCACGTGACCTTGATCTTCCTGATCTCCTGCTCCTCCAGGTTGGCCAATGCGCCGCGCAAGTCGCTTGCGCTCAGGCTGGCGAGGCTGCCGAGCCGCGACGAGGAACCAGCGGGTGACGCTGCGGCAGTCCGGCTGGACTTCGCACTCGCATCAGCCTGATCTATCCTGCCGTCGCCATTGACGTCGTCGCTCGCATTGAGAAGCCCGTCGCCATTGATATCAAGACGGGCAGCCGCGCTTGTGGGGGCCAGACCGCTGATGTCGAGATTGACATTCGCGTCCACCCCGTCCGCCGCGTTGATCGTCACCGTGCCTTGGGTGCCGCCGGCCGTGCCGATGTTGGCATCGCCGGTTGTGGTGGAGCCGTCGGTGCCGATGCTCACATCGCCCGTCGTGTTGGTCGTGCCATCGCTGATGCTGACGTCACCGGTCGTCGTGCCGCCACCAGTGCCGACGCTTACATCGCCCGTCGTATCCGTCGTGCCGTTGGTTGCGGTGGCGTCACCGGTCGTCGTGCCGCCGCCAGTGCCGATGCTCACATCGCCTGTCGTGTTGGTCGTGCCGTCACTGACGCTGACGTCGCCGGTGGTCGTGCCACCTACAGCTGCATCGGCGGAAACATCCGTGCCGCCGACACCGGCGTCTGCACCCGCCCCCAACTGCGCCAAAGCAGGGTTCCCCGCCAAGCTCACGGCTGCAAGAATGGTTGCAATGGCAGTCATTTCACGGAAACGCATGATACTTCTCCAGTTTACTGGTCGCTTTTTGTTGCGGCCACGTTGCAATCCTGAGATAGACGCCCATTCTCAACATGCGTTCCAAACGTTCTTGTGCCTTAATTTCCGTATTATTTCGTAGGCACTGTAAAATTTACGATTGTTTTACTTATTTCTCCCGCAATCATGCGAGCGGAGCAATGCCAGGAGCTGGCCTTCGGCTCATGTCATATCGCGAGGACCGCAGGCCATAACCTCCGGCGATAAGTCGCCAGTTCATTGTCGCCTCCGCGCGATGCGCGCTCTAACTCGCCTTTGGCCAGCCAACGAATTACCCCGTGGTCCCAGGGAACGCGTGCTCGGGAAACGCGTTTGTTTTCCGAAGCCTGGCATTTCGCCGGACTGTTTCTCAAAGGAATGGATCGATGGTCGACAAGAACGAGATCGAGGGCGGCGCCAAGGAAACTGGCGGAAAGCTCAAGGAAGCAGCGGGCAAAGCGGTCGGCAACGAGCGACTGGAAGCCGAAGGCAAGGTTGATCAGGCCGAGGGCAAGACCCAGAAGAATTACGGCAAGGTCAAGGATGCGGTGCGCGACCAGATGAAGTGACCATTGGTCGCACCGCACTGATATCGAGGGCCGCTCCCGCGAGGGAACGGCCCTTTTCGTTTCGCCTGCTCGCCAGCATCTGCGGGCGCCGACTGCCCGCTGCCCCGGCCGTTACTGCTGTCAACAGCTCCGCCAAGAGCCGCAGGTGAACACAGAGTTCGCTTTCCCGCCACGCGGCTGCCCTTGCCCCTCGTAAGGCCGCGGCTAAATTTTTGTAAATGCTAATTTCCGGCCGCATGAAATTTCCGGCCGCTCCCTTTCAGCCAACCGCAAGGAGGCTTCGTTGATCAATTTCACGCTTAACGGCGAAGACAAGACGTTCGACGGCGATCCCGACACACCGCTGCTCTGGGTGATCCGCGACGCGGAAAAGCTCACAGGCACGAAATATGGCTGCGGCATCGCCCAATGCGGCGCCTGCACCGTCCATCTCGACGGCATGACCCGCCGCTCCTGCATCACCCCGATTTCGACCGTCGATGGATCAAGTGTCACCACCATCGAAGGGGCCGAGGGTCGCGAGGCCGAGGCGGTCCAGGCCGCCTGGACAGCGATCGACGTGCCTCAATGCGGCTATTGCCAGTCCGGCCAGATCATGTCGGCAGTCTCACTGCTGCAGTTCAATCCCAAGCCGAGCGACGAGGACATCGACAACGCGATGGCCGGCAACATTTGCCGGTGCGCCACCTATGTCCGCATCCGCCAGGCGATCCACGACGCCGCCGCGAAGCTGGAGGGCTGACCCATGAACCTTCAAACCATCCAACCGACACGCCGGGGCTTCCTCCTCGGTGCGGGTCTGGTCGTCGGCGTGAGTCTGGCCATGCGCGGCAGAGCCGCGGCTTCCTTGCTGCAAGGCGCGCCGGCCGACGCGGCAGGGCCGGTTCAGGATCTCAATGCGTTCGTGCGCGTCGCGCCAGACGGCCTGGTGACGGTCCTGTCGAAGCATATCGAGTTCGGCCAGGGTCCTTACACGGGTCTGACCACGCTGGTGGCCGAGGAGCTCGACGCCGACTGGAGCCAGATGCGCGTCGCCGCCGCGCCGGCCAATGACGAACTCTACGCCAATCTCGCCTTCGGCATTCAGGGAACCGGCGGCTCGACCGCGATTGCCAACTCCTACGAGCAGATGCGCAAGGCCGGCGCCACCGCGCGGGCGATGCTGGTCGCCGCGGCCGCCGAGGAGTGGGGCGTTTCGGCCGGAGAGATCACCGTCGCCAAGGGCCGCGTCCGGCACGAGGCGTCAGGCAAGGAATCCGGCTTCGGCGAACTTGCCGAGAAAGCCGCCACCATGGAGGCGCCGGCCGAGCCGAAGCTCAAGGATCCGAAGGATTTCGCGCTAATCGGCACCGACCGACCGAAGCTCGACACGCCGGAGAAGACCAACGGTCAGGCGGTGTTCACGCTCGACGTGCTGGCCGACGACATGCTGATTGCCATGGTCGCGCATCCCGCGCATTTCGGCGCCACGGTGAAGAGCTTCGATGATACCGAAGCCCGCAAGGTTCCCGGCGTCGTCGACGTCAAGCAGATCACGCAAGGCGTTGCCGTCTTCGCCGAAAACACCTTCGCCGCGCTGAAAGGGCGGGCGGCATTGACAATCGACTGGGATCTCACGGCGGCGGAGACGCGCTCCAGCGAGGAGATCCACGCCGATTATCGCACGCTTTTCTCGGAGGCTGGACTCGAGGCCACCAACACCGGCGAGGTCGAGAGTGCGATGGACGCCGAGGGCACCACGGTGCTGGAGCGCGAGATCGTGTTTCCGTATCTCGCCCATGCACCGATGGAGCCGCTCGACGCGGTGCTGATCCAGGCCGAGGACGGCTCCATCGATTGCTATAACGGCTCGCAATTTCCCGGGCAGGACAAGGCGGCGATCGCCGATGTGTGCGGCGTCGACCCGGCCAAGGTGCGGGTCAACACCCAGCTTGCGGGCGGCAGCTTCGGCCGCCGGGCGCAGTTCGGCTCGCCCTATATGCGCGAGGCGGCCGAAGCGTTCAAAGCCTCGGGCATGACGCGGCCGATCAAGCACATGTGGACTCGCGAGGACGACATTCGCGGCGGGTTCTATCGTCCGATCTTCATCCACAAGCTCAAGGGCGCGATGGACGCCGGGGGCAACATCGTCGGCTGGGACCAGCAGATCACCGGGCAATCGGTCATGCAAAAGACCGAACTGGATGAAACCTCGGTCGAGGGCGCGTCGGATTTGCCCTACGCCATTCCAAATCTGCGGGTGTTCTCGCATCAGCCGCAATCGCCGGTGCCGGTGCTGTGGTGGCGCTCGGTCGGCCACTCCCACACGGGCTTCGCGGTCGAAACCTTCATCGACGAGTTGCTGGAAAAGGCCGGCAAGGACCCGGTGGAAGGCCGTCTCGCGCTGCTTGGCGACTATCCCCGCCATGCCGGCGCTTTGCGCAAGGCGGCCGAGTTGGCCGACTGGGGCGCGGACGTTCCCGAGGGGCGCGAGCGCGGCGTCGCCGTTCACAAGAGCTTCAACACCTATGTCGCCGAGATCGCCGAAGTATCGATCGGGGACAACGGGGAGCCGCGCGTCCACAAGGTCTGGTGCGCGGTCGACTGCGGTGTCGCGGTCAACCCCAACATCATCCGCGCGCAGATGGAGGGCGGCATCGGCTACGGACTCGGCGCGGTCCTCTTCAACCAGATCACCCTCGGCGAAGACGGCGAGATCGTACAGTCGAATTTCCACGACTACCGCTCGCTGCGCATCAACGAGATGCCCGAGGTCGAGGTGGCGATCATCGAATCCAGCGAGGCGCCGACCGGCGTCGGCGAACCGGGCACGCCGCCGATCGGACCGGCCGTCGCCAATGCCTGGCGCCGCCTGACCGGCCAGCCGGTGCAGCAACTGCCGATCGTCAAGGCGCTGACATCGTGAACAACGGGATATTCAAAGTGACAGTATCGCACATTCTGGCGGGCCGTTTGGCCGGTCTGGCTCTGGCCACGAGCCTCATCCTGGGTTCGGGACCCGGCCTGGCGCAGGAAAAGGCGCCTGATATGGCGGGTGCCGCCTCACCGGCCGCGGTGGCCGATACAGACACAGGGTCTTTGAAAACCGTCGCCGACTTCGATTCCATCGCCGACGAAAAAGAGCGCTCGATCGCCATCTTCGAGGAAACCGGCAAGGTGCTTCAGGATCCTCGCTGCGTGAACTGCCACCCGCGTGGCGACTCGCCGCTTCAGGGTGACGACATGGTGATCCACGAACCGCCGGTGGTGCGGGGCGCCGCCAATTTCGGTGCGCCCGGCATGACCTGCAACACCTGCCATGGCCCAGAGAACGCCGAGGTCGTCGCCCAGACCGAGGACATCCAATCGATCCCCGGCAATCCGAACTGGCATCTCGCGCCCATCGAAATGGCGTGGGAAGGTAAGTCCCTTGGCGAAATCTGCGCGCAGATCAAGGACGAGAACCGCAACGGCGGCAAGACCCTCGCCGAGTTGGTCGAGCACATGGCGAAGGACGATCTCGTCGGCTGGGGCTGGAATCCGGGCGAAGGCCGCGAGCCGGCCCCCGGCACGCAGGAACAGTTCGGCCAGCTCTACGAAGCCTGGGTCGCGACCGGAGCCCACTGCCCGGCGGCTTGAGGCTAGAGCATCGGACGGGCGGGTCTTTCGATCCGCCCGTTTTCGTTCTGGCACGGCCGACCGTCGGACCCCGACTCCATCTAAACCGATTTTACGCCGCCCTCGCCTCTTCCGATCCGCGCGCACGCCGGTTAAGCAGGCCGCAACGACATGGCAGAGCAGCGAGGGCATGAGATGAGCACCCGGACGGAAACCGATTCCATCGGCGCGATCGAGGTCGAGGCCGACCGCTATTGGGGCGCCCAGACCGAACGCTCGCGCAACAATTTCAAGATCGGCGGCGACCGCCAGCCGATGCCGCTGATCGTCGCGCTGGCCACGGTCAAGAAGGCCGCCGCGCGGGTCAATACCACGATGGGCCGCCTCGACGGCGAGATATCCGACGCGATCGAAAGCGCCGCCGACGAGATCATCGCCGGCAAGCTCGACGATCACTTCCCGCTCGTCGTCTGGCAGACCGGGTCCGGCACCCAGACCAATATGAATGTCAACGAGGTGATCTCGAACCGGGCGATCGAGATGCTCGGCGGCACGATGGGCTCGAAAAAGCCGGTCCATCCCAACGACCACGTCAATATGAGCCAATCGTCCAACGACGTGTTTCCGACGGCGATGCATGTCGCGGCGGTCGTCGAGACGACGGAGCGCCTCCTGCCCGCGCTCGACCGGCTCTTCGTCTCGCTCGACGCCAAGGCCAAGGAATATGCGTCGATCATCAAGATCGGCCGCACCCATACCCAGGACGCGACACCGGTGACGCTCGGCCAGGAGTTTTCCGGTTACGCCGCCGCGCTGGAACTTGCCAAGAAGCGGATCGGCGATTCCCTCGACGGCGTCTACGCGCTGGCGCAGGGTGGCACGGCTGTCGGCACCGGCCTCAACGCGCCGGAGGGCTTCGACACCGCGATCGCCGCCGAGATCGCCACGCTCACCGGCGAGCCGTTCCGCACCGCGACGAACAAGTTCGAGGCGCTGGCTTCGCACGGCGCGCTGACCTTCTTCCACGGGGCGCTCAATTCGCTGGCCGCCGATCTGATGAAAATCGCCAACGACATCCGCTTCCTCGGCTCGGGGCCGCGCTCGGGCCTCGGCGAACTCAATTTGCCGGCCAACGAGCCCGGCTCCTCGATCATGCCCGGCAAGGTCAATCCGACCCAGGCCGAGGCGATCACCATGGTCGCGACCGAGATCTTCGGCCACGAGACCACGGTGACCGTCGCCGCCAGCCAGGGCCATTTCGAACTCAACGTGTTCAAGCCGGTGATCGCCAACGCGGTCCTGTCCTCGATCCGGCTTTTGGCCGATTCGATGGAAAGCTTCGCCGAACATTGCGTCGATGGCATCGAGGCCAACGAGGACCGGATCAGGAGCCTGATGGAACAGTCGCTGATGCTGGTGACCGCGCTGGCGCCGACCATCGGCTACGACAATGCCGCCAAGATCGCCAAGACGGCGCACCAGAACGGCACCACCTTGCGTCAGGAAGCGGTGGCAAGCGGCCTCGTCTCGGAGGCGGATTACGACCGCATCGTCGATCCGGCAACGATGATTTACCCCGGCTGAGGCCAGGTGGCGTTTGCGGGGTGGCATGCCGGCCGAGGAGGCTTGAAAATCGATCGTCACCCTTTGGATTTCGATTGTATCGTTTTTGGTTGACGTTTTGTCAGCCAAAGAGCCGGGTGCGTTGGCCGACGAGCTATACTAACTTGGCTCCATCGCCACGATCCGCGGGACGATCTCCGTCGCCGCTCAACTTTCGGAGCCTATCGTCATGAATCCCAACCTCATCCTCGTCGGCCGGGTTCTCCTGTCGATCATCTTCATCGTCGCCGGTTTCGGCAAGCTCACCGGCGCGGCGGGTTTCGCGGGCTATCTCGGCAGCCTCGGCTTTCCCGCGCCGCTGCTGATGGCCTATCTGACCGGCGCCTTCGAATTGTTCGGCGGCCTGGCGATCCTCGCCGGGTTCCAGACCCGCGTCGTCGCGATCGCTCTGGCGGCGTTCTGCGTGGCGACAGGGCTCATCGCCCATCTCGCCGAGCCGAACGTTCTGATGAAGAACATCGCGCTCGCCGGCGGTTTCCTGGTGCTCGCTGGCTCCGGCGCCGGCGCCATGGCCGTCGACAAGACCAAGCGCGAAAGCCGCTACGCCTGAGACGCGATCACGTTCGTATGGAATCTTCAGAGCGGCCTCCGGGCCGCTTTTTTTATGACAAACGCCCGCCTATCGAATCATCCCTCTTGCCGGCGCGACCGCACCCGCACAGCGGCCCGTTCCAGCATGTATGTTTCCGCTTCGATCATATGGCCGCGCATGATCATGCGGCACAGTTCCGGATCGCCCGCCTTGAGCGCCCGCAACAGGCGCACCTGGTAATGCAGGCCGGTCTCACGCAGGCCGGGATTGGGTTCCTTGTAGATCGCCCGGCACACCGTCATCTCCCGCAACAGGCTCAACAAGAACCTGCCGATGAAGGCCAGCAGCGGGTTGTCGGAATGGCGCGTCAGCTCTTCGTGGAAATCGAGCTCGGCGAGACGCTGGGCGTATTCCTCCTCCGCGGTCCTCGGTTCGTCCTCATAGAGCCGAATGGTGGACTGCAGCGCCTCGAAGCCGTCCGGCGACAAGTTGCCGGCGACGCTCGCGGCAAGTTCCGGCTCGACCCATTTGCGGAGCGCGTAGATATTGGCGATCGAGGGCTGCTCGAACAGGAACAGATTGTCCAGCAAACGGATCGCCTGATCGGGACTGACGGCCGATACGAATATGCCGCCGCCCGGCCCGGTCTTGCTGGTGATCAGCCCCTGAAATTCGAGGATTTGCAACGCCTCCCGCAAGGTGCCGCGCGAGGCTTTCAGATTTTGAGGCTGGAACCACTCGGGCGCGATCGGATCGCCCGGCCGCAGGCCATGCGCGACGATCAGTTCGCGAAGCTGGTCGGCTATGATATCCGGCCGTTTGCGGCGTCTGGAACCCTTGTCCGAAACGCGCCGAGCCGGGCCGATGGGGGACTTTTCGGGCATAGGATCAGCCCGGACCATTGGGATGGTAACAGGCCACAAGATGGTCCGCGCCGCCGGGAACCGGCTCGAGAGGCGGATGCCGGGATCGGCACACATCCGACGCGTTCGGACAGCGGGCGTAAAACGCGCAGCCCGGTGGTGGATCGTAAGGATCGGGCAGTTCGGTGTTGGCGTCTTCCGGTATCAAATCATGGCGGCCGGGCGCCGGGGCGGAGCGCATCAACAGATCGGTATAGGGATGCCGCGGCGCGGCGAAGACGCTGCGCGCGGGGCCGAGCTCGGCGATCCGGCCGAAATACATCACCGCGACGCGGTCGCTGACGCTCTCGACCACGGAGAGATCGTGGCTGATGAAAACATAGGTCAGCCCGTAGCGATCCTTTAGATCGTCCAAAAGGTTGAGCACCTGCGCCTGGATCGAGACGTCGAGGGCGGAGACCGGCTCGTCGAGAACGATCAATTCCGGCCCGGCGGCGAGCGCCCGGGCGATACCGATGCGCTGGGCCTGGCCGCCGGAAAACTCGTGCGGATAGCGCTCGAGGAATTCCGGCGCGAGATTGACCGCGTCCATCAGCTCTTCCAGCCGGGCCGCGCGGGCGTCGCCCTTCAGCCCGGCGAGGTGAATCAGCGGCGCCTCGAGAATCGTCCGGATGGTCTTGCGGGGGTTGAGCGAGGCGACCGGGTCCTGGAACACATACTGGACCTTGCGCGCCAGCGCCCGGCGGTCGCGTTTGGCCTCAGCGATCAGGTCGCGGCCGTCCAGCGTGATCCGCCCGGCGGTCGGCAGGTCGAGCCCGACCATCAGCCGCGCCAGGGTCGACTTGCCGCAGCCTGATTCCCCTACGATCCCGAGGGTCTCGCCTTTCTTCACGTCCAGCGACAGCCTCTGCACCGCATGCACCGCCGGCTTTTGGGTGCCAAACAGGGTGTGCCCGCCGCCGAAGATCTTGGCGACGTCCTCGATCGCAAGAAGTGTCCGGTCAGACATCGGCTTCCCCCGCGGCCAAAGGATGCAGGCAGCGCACCGCCCGCCCGTCGCCCGCGTCGCTCATCGCGATGTCGCCGCTTCGGCAGTCCGCCCGCGCCCGTGGGCAGCGGGCCGCGAAGGCGCAACCGTCCGGCAGGGCGTCGACCAGCGGCGGGCGGCCCGCGATGGCGTCGAGCCGGCGCTCCGGTTCGCCGAGCACCGGCACGCACTGGATCAGCTTCGCCGTATAGGGATGAGCCGGCGCCGACAGGACTGCCTCCGTCGGACCGGTCTCCACGATCCGGCCGGCATACATGACCGCGACCCGGTCGCAGATCGCCGAGACGACGCCGAAATCATGGGTGATGAACAGGATCGCCGTGTCGCGCTCCCGGCGCAGCCGATTCATCAGCGCCAGGATCTGCGACTGCACGGTCACGTCGAGGGCGGTGGTCGGCTCGTCGGCGATCAGCACCCTGGCGTCGTTGGCGAGCGCCATGGCGATGCAGACGCGCTGGCGCATGCCGCCGGAGAGTTCGTGCGGAAACACGTTCAACCGTTCGGCCGGGTTCGGAATGCGGACCAGATCGAGAAGATCGATGGCACGTTGCTTCGCCTGCGAACCGGTCATGGGCTGGTGCGCGCCGATCGCCTCGGTCAGTTGATCGCCGACGGTGAACAGCGGATGTAGCGTCGAAAGCGGATCTTGAAAGACATAGGCAACGGCCGCGCCCCGCAATTGCCGAATCCGCTCGTCGCTCGCGGCGAACAGATCCTCCTCGCCGAGAAACGCCGCCCCGCCGACGATCCGGCCCGGCGGTGTCGGGACCAGACCCATGATCGACATGGCCGTGACCGATTTTCCCGATCCGGATTCGCCCACGAGACCGAGGCATTCGCCTTTCTTCAGCGACAGGTCGATGCCGCCGACGGCCTTGTAGACGGACCCGCCGATGTGGAATTCGGTGCGCAAATCCTGCACGTCGAGCACCGCGCCCGCCGCAGGCGCCTCGGCGGGCGCATCGCGCATGATCGCGGTGCGGGCGACCGGGCGGGTCAGGGTGCCGGATCGCAGACGCGGGTCGAGGACGTCGCGCACGCCGTCGCCGAACAAATTGATGCTCATCACCAGAGCGAAGATCATCAGGCCCGGGATGACCGAAACATGGGGCGAGGTGAACAGGATCTTGCGCCCCTCCCCCAGCATCGAGCCGAGGTCGGCCTGCGGCGGCTGGGCACCGAGGCCGAGGAACGACAGCCCCGCCGTCTCCAGGATCATCCAGCCGACGGTGGTCGACATGGTGATGACGATGACCGGCAGGACGTTGGGCAGGATTTCCAGAAACAGGATCTGCGCCGGGGTCTTGCCCGACAGACGCGCGGCATCGACGAATTCGCGGCGCGAGAGCCCCAGCGTGATGCCGCGGATGTTGCGGGCGAAGAACGGAATATTGACCAGCGCGATGGCGTAGAGCGCGTTGATCAGCCCCGGCCCCAGCACCGCGACGATGGCCAGCGCCAGGAGAATGTAGGGAAACGCCATCACCATATCGATGCCGCGCATGACGAGGCTGTCCGTCCGACCGCCCGCGTAGCCCGCGACGAGGCCCAGCAGCGAGCCGAAGAAGGCGGCGATGAACGTGGCCGAAAGGCCGACCGCGAGGCTGACCCGCGTGCCCCAGATCAGCCGCGACAGGATATCGCGGCCGAGATGGTCGGTGCCGAGCGGGTGTCCGGCACTGAACACCGGCATCAGGCGGTCGACCGGCGCGGTGACGTCGGGATCGGCCAGCGGCAGGATCGGCGCCGCCAGGGCGATCAGCGCGATCAGGACGAGAACGACGAGGCCCCCGGTGGCCAGCGTGTTGGCGAACAGCAGCGCGGCGCTGCCCGGCCGGCCGCGTCGGGCCTTGGGTTCGGGAGTGGCCAAGGTCGCGTCCGTCATCAGCGCAGCCTCGGGTCGAGCAGGGTCTGGACGACGTCGGCGATGAGGTTGAACACGACATAGGCGGCCGCGACCACCAGGACACCGCCCTGCACGAGCAGGAGATCGCGGGTGGAAATCGCCTTGACCAGCATCGAGCCGATGCCGGGCCACTGGAACACGGTCTCGATATAGACCGCGCCGCCGATGACGAAACCGGCCTGGATGCCGATCACCGGAATCACGCTGACCAACGCCGATTTGAAGGCATGACGGAAGATCACCCGGCGCTCGGTGAGGCCCTTGGCGCGGGCGGTGCGGATGTAGTCCTGACGCAGCACCTCCAGCATCGCGGTGCGCGTCAGCCGCGCGATCACGCCGGTGGCGACGACGGAGAGGGTCAACGCCGGCAGGGCCAGATGATGCAGGAGGTCGAGGAGATCGCCGCCGCCATAGATCGCGTACATGCCGCTGGGCGGAAACAGCCGCAGATTGACCGCGAAGCCGAGGATCAACAGCAGGCCGAGCCAGAAGGACGGCGTCGATATGCCGATCAGCACCAGGAGGGTGACGATCTTGTCGGTCCAGCCATATTGCCGCACTGCCGACGCGATGCCCGCCAGAAGACCGAAGATCGAGCACAGGATCAGCGACGTGCCGGCGAGGATCAAGGTGGCGGAAAATCGTTCCAGCACCTCGTCGAGCACCGGCCGGTTCAAGGTGTAGGAGCGGCCGAGATCGCCGTGGAACAGATTGCCGAGCCAGATGAAATATTGCTGAGGCAAGCTCTTGTCGAGACCGAGATCCCGATTGAGCCGGGCGACGTTTTCCGGCGTCGCGTAGGAGCCGAGGATCGCCGTCGCGGGGTCGCCGGGGATCATCGCCATGATCAGGAAGACGATGATCGTCAGCCCGAACAGAACCGGGATCGCCGCGATCAGGCGTTTGGCGATGTAGGTCCACATGATCGTCAAGCCACCTTGTCGCGGAGACTTTTCGGCGCCGTCATGAGATAGCTTTCGCGGATGTGATAGGCGATCTGGCCCCAGTCCGGATCGTCATCGAGCCGGATGCCGACCCAGCCCTTGTGACCGACATAGGGCGGTCTGAAAAACTGCCTTTCATCGGCCTCGACGAGCAGTTGCTGCATTCCCTCGGCGGCTTTGAGCCAGACCGAGACCCGGCCGTCCCCGCGTTTCATCATTGCGAAGATGCGGTTCCTGATCCGGAAGGTCGGATCGCCCCAGGCTTCCTTCTCCGTCGCCTCGGGAAATCCCAGGCATATCCGGCGAAGACAGTCGAGTGGCGATCCTTCATCCGTCAAGGCTTCTTCACATCCTGCAGCATCAGAAAGAAGGACGGCTGCAGCTTGAAATCCGCGACGGCGGCGGCGGTCACCGCGTTCTGCTTCCAGTTGGCGACGAACACCCAGGGCGCATCCTCCTTCACGATCTGCTGCATCTCCTTGTAGAGCGCGGCGCGCTCACTTTGGTCCGTCACCTGACGGGCCTTTTCCAGGAGTTTGTCCACCTTGGGGTTGGAATAGTAGCCGGAGTTGAAGCCGCCCTTGTCGGGGAAGGCCTCGGTGCGCAGGGCAAGAAACGGCAGTGTATCCGGATCATTGGTCATCCAGGCCATTTCGGCCATGTCCGCCTTGCCTTCCAGGCCCGGATTGACGTTGCCGAGGAAGGTGTTCCACTCATAGGTCTCGATCGAAACATTCATGCCGACGGCCTGAAGGTCGGCCTGGATCGCCGTGCCCATGGCGACCGGATCGAGCATCCCGGAGCCGCCCTCGGTCACATAGAAGGTGACCTCCTCGCCATCATATCCGGCTTCCTTGAGGAGTTCCTTGGCCTTTTCCGGGTCGTAGGGATACGGCTCCAGCGTCTCGTCATAGGCCCATGCGAAAGCCGGCGGCGTCGGACCGGCCGCGACATCGGCGGTGCCTTGGAGGATGTTGTCGACCAGCGCAGTCTTGTTGATCGCGTAGTTCGCCGCCTGGCGCGCCGCCTTGGACGAGAACGGCGCTTCCTTGTTGTTGAGGATCAGGAACCAGAGATGCGGCCCGGCCTGTTCGCGAACCGTGAAGTCGCCGGAGGATTTGAACTGCTGCAGGCTGTCCGGGGGCACTTCCACCATAATGTCGAGCCCGCCCGACAGCATTTCGGCGATGCGCGTGTTGGCGTCGGTGATCGGCCGGAAGATGACCGCCTCGAGTTCCGGCGCGCCATCCCAATAGTCTTCGTTCCGGGTCGCCACCATTTTCGCGTTCGGCTCCCATTCGGCGAATTTGTAGGCACCGGTGCCGGAGGGATTGCGGCCGAAATCCTTGCCGTGTTTTTCAACGGCCGCAGGCGAGACGATCAGGCCGGTCGGATAGGCGAGATTGGACAGGAACGGCGCGTAAGGCGCGTCGAGCTTGAACGCGACCGTCGTCGGATCGACCGCCGTCACCTCCTCAACGGCGGAGAAGAAGAAAGCGAGCGGAAACGGTCCGGTGTCGGCGAAGGGATGATCTTCCTTTAACATCCGGTCGAAGTTGAACTTGACCGCTTCGGCGTTGAACGGCGTGCCGTCGTGGAATTTGACGCCCTCCCGCAGCTTGAAGGTGTAGGTCTTGCCGTCCTCGGAGATCGTCCAGCTCTCGGCCAGCGACGGCTCGACCTCCAGCGTGCCGTCCTTGTAGCGGACCAGCCCGTCATAGAGATTCACCAGGATGCGGAAATCGTTGACCGCCGTCACCGCCTGCGGATCGAGCGATTTCGGCTCAGCGATCTGACCGACCACCAGAACATTGGGCGGCGTCTGGGCGACCGCCGCCGGAGCCAGTGTCATCAATGCCGTGGCGATCGCCGCGGCCAGCCATTTTCTCATAACGCGCTCCCTGCCTGTCTATCTTCCATAATTAATCATGATAAATTGCATGAAGGCAACGTGTAATTTATAATCAATTATATGACGTCTCGGGCAATCTTGCCTGAAATCGCGACAACACTTTGATTGAGGGGCGGAATTCGGATGCCTTCGGCGACGGCGCAATTCGATCTTTCCCGTCTGCAATCCCTACTGGCCGGCGTGAACGGTTTCGGCCGGAACCCGCGGACCGGGGGCTTCAACCGGATCGGTTTCAGCGAGGCCGACATGGCCGTCCGCGACTGGTTCGCCGATGCGATGACCGCAGACGGCCTCGCCGTCCGCCGCGACGGCGCGGCGAATGTCTTCGGCCGGTTCGGCCCCACCGACGGCCCCGCGATCATCACCGGATCGCATCTCGACACGGTGCCGGAAGGCGGCGCCTTCGACGGCGCGCTCGGCGCATGCGTCGCTCTGGAATGCGTGCGGGCGATGCGGGATGCCGGGCTGAGCCCGACGACCGCCATCGAAGTCGTCGCGACGGCGGAAGAGGAAGGTCGCTTCGGCGGTATGCTCGGTTCCCAGGCGATCGCCGGCCAGGTGACACGGGAATGGATCGATCAGGCACGCGACGCCGACGGCGTCACCTTGGTCGAGGCGATGCGTGCGCACGGCCTCGACCCTTATGAGATCTTGAACGCGGCGCGCGCGCCGAACTCCGTCCGCGCCTTCCTGGAACTGCATATCGAACAGGGTCCGGTGCTCGAGGCGGCGGGTATTCCGATCGGCATCGCCCATTCCGTCTCGGGCGTCTGCCATCTTTTCGTGCGACTGGACGGCACAGCCAATCATTCCGGCACGACGCCCATGGACATGCGCGCCGACGCCTTTGCCGGGCTGGCGGAGTTGGCCGGCGCGATCCCGGCGGTTATCGGCGACATCGGCGGCGAGCAATCGCGAATCACGATCGGCAAGGTCGATCTCACTCCCAATGCCCCGCACACGATTCCGGGTACTGCGGAGTTCTCCATCATCATTCGGGACATTTCGGAAGCGGTCATGCGGCGGTTGACGGACCGGCTGCGCGGCCAGATCGCCGCCGTCGCCGCCCGGCACAACCTCACTTTCGCCATCGAGGACAAAAGCTGGCTGCCGCCGGTCGCGCTCGACCAGGAACTGGCGAGCCTCTTGGCCGGGGAGGCCGCGAAGCAGGGAATTCCCGTCCGCTCGATGCCGTCCGGGGCCGGCCACGACGCCCAGACCATGCAGGCGCACTGCCCCTCGGCTCTGATCTTCGTTCCCAGCAAAGGGGGCGTCAGCCACGCACCGGACGAATCGACCGCCTGGCCCGACATCGAAAAGGGCGCCAACCTGCTGCTCGCAACGCTGGTGTCGCTGGCCGTTTGATGTCCGGCCTTCGGCCGCCGGATCGATCCATCCGGGGAAATCCCCAACATTTCCCGTTTACGTAAAGGGAAACGAATTCCGTTTCTCTCACGGCTGCGCTATCGATACCCTCAGATAACGGGAGGTATCGAGAATGCAGAAACCCTGGCTTCAGCACTATCCCGCCGACGTGCCGGCTGAGCTTCCAGATTTTCCCTACCGCTCACTCGCCGAGTTGCTCGACGAGGCGTTCGCCAAACATGGCGACCTCCCCGCGTTCCATTTCATGGGAACGACGATGAGCTTTCGCGAACTGGACGAGCAGTCGCGGGTCTTCGCCGCCTATCTCCAGTCGCTCGGGCTGAAAAGGGGCGATCGCGTGGCGCTGATGATGCCGAACGTCTTCCAGTATCCGATAGCCGTCGCCGGCGTGCTGCGGGCCGGGATGGTCGTGGTCAACACCAATCCGCTCTACACGCCCCGCGAACTGTCGCATCAGCTGACGGATTCCGGCGCGCGGGCGATCGTCATTCTCGAAAACATGGCGAAGACGCTTGAGACCTGCCGCGCCGAGACGCCTGTCGAGCACGTGGTGGTCGCGACGATCGGCGATATGCTGCCGACGGTCAAAGGCTTCATCGTCAATTTCGTGCTGCGCAAGGTGAAGAAGCTGGTGCCGGACTACGATCTGCCGGACGCGGTTTCCTTCAAGGCGGCGATGTCCAAGGGCCGCGAGGCGATCTTCACGCCGGTCGCGTCGGACCGCGCCGACGTCGCTGTCCTCCAGTACACGGGCGGAACCACCGGCGTGTCGAAAGGGGCGACCCTGACGCACGGCAACGTCATCGCCAACGTTCTCCAGTCGGAACTGTGGAACAAGCCGGCCATGAAGCACATCCCGGCGGGCGAGCAGCAGGTCACGGTTTGCGCGCTGCCGCTCTACCACATCTTCGGCTTTACCGTGAACATGATGCTGTCGATGCGCACCGGCGGTTGCAACATCCTGATCCCGAACCCGCGCGATATCGCGGCGACGCTGAAGGAACTGAAAAAGTACAAGTTCCACTCCTTTCCGGCGGTCAACACGCTGTTCGGCGCGCTGGCCCGTCACCCGGACGCCGGGAAGGTCGACTGGTCGCATCTCAAACTGTCGCTGGGCGGCGGCATGGCCGTCCAGGCGGCGACGGCGGAGCTGTGGAAGAAGCGGACCGGTTGCTCCATCTGCGAGGGTTACGGCCTCTCCGAGACCGCGCCGTCGGCCTGTTGCAACCCGACCGACGCCACCGAATACAGCGGCACGATCGGCATGCCGATCCCATCGACCGAGTTGCAGATCATCGACGATGACGGCGAGGAACTGCCGATGGGCGAGCGGGGCGAGATCGCCATCCGCGGACCGCAGGTCATGGTCGGCTACTGGAACCGACCCGATGAAACCGCGAAGGTGATGACCAAGGACGGCTTTTTCCGCACCGGCGACATCGGCGTCATGGACGAGCGCGGCAATTTCAAGATCGTCGACCGCAAGAAGGACATGATCAACGTCTCCGGCTTCAACGTTTATCCCAACGAGGTCGAGGAAGTCGTCACACGGATGCCGGGGATCATCGAGGCCGCCGCGATCGCCATCCCAGACGAAAATTCGGGCGAGGCGGTCAAGCTGTTCGTGGTGGCGAGCGATCCGCAGATCACCGCCGACCAGGTCAAGGCCTTCTGCAAGGACAATCTCACCGGCTACAAGCGGCCGAGCGCGGTCGAGTTCAAGGACGAACTGCCGAAGACCGGTGTCGGCAAGGTGCTGCGGCGGGCGCTGCGGGACTGATGGGGCCGGGGCCGCTGCGGAAACGGTTCTCACGCAGGGGATGTTGCGGCGCGATCCGGGCGGGCGGCCATCCGATCCAACTTGATTTTCCGAAAAGCAAGAATGCCCCTTCACATTCAGCGAAGCCTCGCATATATCGCACTCACCGGCGGCGCAGAGCGGCGCACGGCCATGACGCGGGGTGGAGCAGCCCGGTAGCTCGTCAGGCTCATAACCTGAAGGTCGTAGGTTCAAATCCTACCCCCGCAACCAAAACTTGATAGCAATATCAGTGACTGTAAAGGCGTCCTCCGGGGCGCCTTTTATGTTTGAGCGCGCCACCGCGAGCGCGCAAGGCTTCCCTGACCTCGACGGCATGATCATCGACGAGGACGCACAAGCTGGACGAGCGTTCGACCCGGAACGGGCGAGCCGGTGCCGGAGAGCGCTGTGCTGCTGCGCCGCCGGCGCGCCACGCGAAATCGGCCGCCCGGTTCCGCCGACCGTAAGCATCGTTTAGGACTACGTCGTTCCGCCGAGAGCGGCAGTCCGTTCCGATGGGACGGACTGGCGTCCCCTTGGTCCCTCCCGTCTCGCCTCGACGGCGAGATCATTCCTCGCACCTTTGCCCGATATGACCGCATTCCGCACGATGAAGAGAACTGCAAGCCTCCGGACACCGCAGGCCGGCGACGGCTTTGGCCCGCCCGACCGCGGCGCTTTTGCGAACGGCCGGCGATGAGCGCGATACGCGACCGGCTGGCCAAAGCCCTGGAGCCTCTTGCTCCGAAGCGTTTTGCCTATGCGCGCTTCGCGCTGGCGCTCGGGATCGGCCTTCTCGGCGCCGTCGTCTTCCTGCGTCTGTCGCTGCCGTTGCCCTGGATGCTCGGGCCGCTTGCGGCGTGCCTCCTCGCCTCGCTCCTGCGAATGCCGGTCACCGCGCCTACCATCCTGCGTCCTCCCATGACCGTGCTCGTCGGGGTGCTGCTGGGATCGGGATTCACGCCGGGCATGGTGGCCGGGATCGGCGACTGGCTTCCGAGCCTCCTCGGCCTGATGGTCTTCCTTCTGGTCGCGGCGGCGGCCTGTGTGACCTATTTCTACCGTGTCGCCGGCTTTGATCTTCCCACCGCCTATTTCGCCGGCATGCCGGGTGGGTTGATCGAGATGGTGACGGTCGGCCAGGCCAAGGGCGGCGATCCGCGGATCATCGCGCTGATCCATTCCAGCCGCATCATGCTGATCGTCTTCTCGCTGCCCTTTATCCTCGATGTGGTGACCGGCGAAAAGGTAATCGCCCGGCCGACGAACGGGCTGTCTGTTTTCGACGCACCGTGGTCGGTGGAGGTGTGGCTGCTCGTGACCGGGCTGGTCGGGATCGTCCTGGGACGAATGCTGCGACTGCCCGCGCCCTTTCTGATGGGGCCGATGCTGGCCAGCGCCGCCGTGCATTTGACCGGGATCACCGAGTTCCGCCCGCCCTACGAGCTGGTGGCGGCCGCGCAGCTGGTGCTCGGCACCGCTCTTGGCTGCCGGTTCGCCGGAACCCGGTTGAGCGAAATCGCGCGGATTCTCGGGCTCGCGCTGGGTTCGACCGCTATCTTGCTGTCGATCACGCTCGGTTTTTCGCTGGGCCTGAACCGGTTGATCGGCTTGCCGGTCCTCGATCTGCTGCTGGCCTATTCCCCTGGCGGTCTGACCGAGACAAGTCTGATCGCGCTGGCCTTGCACGTCGAGGTGGCCTTTGTCGCGACCCACCACGTCACCAGGGTTTTCCTGGTGATGACCACGGCGGGTCTGGTGTTCCGCCTGGTAGAGAAATTTCGTGGGCCGAGCTGACCGCAAGGCCCATCCCGCACACGCCGCAAAAGGGAGCGCAGTGCGCCTGGCTGGGCGAACGGCGCTTTCCGCGCCAGACTGGCGGCTGCGATTCGACAACGAGACGATAACGGGAAAGATCTTGCCATGACGCCCTTCCTCTTCAACACCACGCCGTCGATCGTGTTCGAGCCGGGCGCCGCCAGGCGGCTCGGGCCGATCGCGGCGAAAACGCTCGGCGCGCGCGTGTTGCTGGTCACCGACCCCGGCCTCCGCGCGCTCGGCCTTTGCGATCCGGCCATCGCCTCGCTGGCCGATTCCGGCGTCGCCGTCATAGTGTTCGACGAGGTCGCGGCCGATCCGAAACTGTCGATTCTGGAGGCCGCGACCGATGCCGCCCGGTCGGCGGAGGCGACCGGAATCATCGGCTTTGGCGGCGGCTCGTCCCTCGACGTCGCCAAGCTCGTCGCACTGATCGCCGGTTCCGGCGAGAGCCTCGACGAGGCCTGGGGGGTCGGGAATGCAAAGGGCCCGCGGTTGCCGCTGGTGCTGGTGCCGACCACCGCCGGCACCGGCTCGGAGGTCACGCCGGTCTCGATCATCACCGTCGGCGAGGAGGAAAAGCGCGGCGTTTCCTCAGCCCTGATCCTGCCGGACATTGCCGTGCTCGACGCCGAACTGACCCTCGGCCTGCCGCCGGCGATCACCGCCGCCACCGGCGTCGATGCCATGGTCCACGCGATCGAGGCCTACGCATCGAAGAACGCCAACAACAACCCGCTGTCGAAGATGCTGGCGCGCCAGGCGCTAAAGCTGCTCGGCGCGAACATCGAAGCCGTGATCGCCGAACCGGCCAATGTCGCGGCGCGCGGCGCCATGCTGCTCGGCTCCATGCTCGCCGGCCAGGCCTTCGCCAATTCGCCGGTCGCCGCAGTCCACGCCCTCGCCTACCCGATCGGCGGCACCTTCCATATCCCGCACGGCCTGTCGAACGCGCTGGTGCTGCCGCATGTCCTGCGCTTCAACGCGCCCGACGCGGCGCATCTTTACGCCGAAATCGCCGCCGACGCCTTTCCGGCGCTGGAACGCGAGGAAAGCACGCAAGGCCGCTGCGCCGCCTTCGTGGAGGAACTCGCCGCGCTGTCGAAGCGCCTCGGCCTGCCGCCGCGCCTGCGCGACGTCGGGATCGGCGAGGAACATCTGGCCAAAATGGCGGCGGACGCGATGAAGCAGCAGCGCCTCTTGGTCAACAATCCGCGGGCGGTTTCGGAATCCGACGCGCTGTCGATCTACCGGGCGGCCTGGTAGGCCGGCGCCGGCGGTCTGTCAGCCGCCGGGCCAGGTGTCGGACAAGCGATATCCGCCGGGCCACGGGTCGGAGGGATCGAGCATCAATTGCATCGTTCCGGTGATCCAGGCCCGCCCGGAGATCGACGGGACGATGGCCGGCCGGTCCCCCATCGTCGTCAGGCTCTCGATGCGGCAGTGGAACCGCGATCCCGTGACCGACACCCCGACAAAGGCCTCGCCCGCCTGCATCTCGCCGCGCGCGTTGAGCACCGCCATGCGGGCGGAGCAGCCGGTTCCGGTGGGCGAACGGTCGAGCTTTCCGGGGCGGATCGCCACCGTGTTGCGCCCCGTGAGGATGCCATTCTCCCGTGTCACCGGTTCGGTGAACTGGCAGAAGGAGATGTGATCCCACTCTCCGTTCTGAGGATGCCGGAAACCAAGCTGTTCGTTGGCGGCACCGGTGATCTTCATGCCCGCCTCGGCCAGCACCGCCGCGTTCGCCGGGCTGATCTCGAGACCGGCCTCGGCGGCGTCGACGAGAACGAAGCTGTCGCCGCCATAGGCCGTATCGACGGTCAACGTGCCCAGCCCCTCGACCTCAAGCTTGACGCCGAGGCGGTCGGCGAAGGACGGCACGTTGGTGACCGTGATGCGCTCGGCCTTCCCATCTCGACAGTCGGCGGCGATCTCGACCAGCCCGCCCGGCGCTTCCAGCCGGAAACGGGTGACGGGTTCGCGCATTGGCACGATCCCGCTGTCGAGGAGGACCGTGGCGACGCAGATCGCGTTGCTGCCCGACATCGGCGGGGTATCGGCCGGCTCCATGATGATGAAGCCCATCGCAGCCTCGGGGTGCTTCGGCGGCACCAGCAGATTGACATGGCGGAAGACACCGCCCCGCGGCTCGTTGAGGACGAAGTTGCGCAGCTCGCCATCGGCGGCGATGTAGCGGGATTGCTCCCAGAGCGTGTCGCCAGGCGGCGGCGCGACACCACCGATGATGACATCGCCGACCTCGCCTTCGGCGTGGCAGCCGACGATGTGAACGATTGTGGAGCTGCGCATGCGCTAGCTCCCGATGGCGAGACAAGGCTTGCCCAGCGCCTCCCAGCGCGGGGTCACGCCAAGGCCCGCCGCGTCCGACGCGCGCATGGTCCCATTCTCCCGTATCGGGGCCCCGTCGGCGATCGAGACGGTTCCGTAGGAGTTGAAATCAGTCGCCGAGAAGGTGAGTTCGGCCGGCGTCGACTGCGCCAGATGGGCGATGGTCGCGGTGACGATGTCGCCGCCCCAGGTGTCCTCGATCGTCATCGGCGTTCCGCTGGCGACGCAAAGGTCGCGCATCAGCCGCGCCTTGGTCAGGCCGCCGACCTTCGAGATCTTCAAATTGACGATGTCCATGGCGTCGTCGGCCAGCGCGCGCTGCAGAGTCGCGACGCTATCGATAACCTCGTCGAGGACGAAGGGCAGCGGCGTGCGCCGGCGCACCGACAGGCATTCGTCATAGCTCGGGCAAGGCTGCTCGATGACGACGTCCAAGTCCTTCACCGCCAGCACGACCCGCGCCGCCTCGGCCCGGGTCCAGCCGGTATTGGCGTCGGCGACCAGAACCTCCCCATCCTTTAGGACCGCACGGGTCGCGCGAATGCGGGCAATGTCCGCATCGGCGTCGCCGCCGACCTTGAGCTGGAACTTGCGATAGCCTTCCGCCCGGTAGCCCTCGATATTCGCCGCCATCTCCGCCGAGCCCCGCTGGCTGATGGCGCGGTAGAGGGCGACGTGTTCCTGCGCCTTGCCGCCCAGCAGCTTCCACACCGGCAGGCCAGCCGCCTTGCCGAGGATATCCCAACAAGCGATGTCGAGCGGCGCCTTGATATAGGGATGGCCGCTGAGAACCCGGTCCATATAGGCGTTGACGACGCCAAGGTCGGTCGGATCGAGGCCCAGCAATTGCGGCGCGAGTTCGGCCAAGCCCACACGCACGCCCGCCGCGAAAGCCGGCAGATAGGCTGAGCCGAGCGGGCAGCATTCGGCGTAGCCGGTGATGCCCGCATCCGTTTCAACCGCGACGACCGTGCTGTCGAAAATCTCGACGAAATGGCCGCTCGACCAGGTGTAGCGTCCCTCCTTCAACGGAAGGTCGACCTGCCACGCCTTGATGCCGGTGATCTTCATGCGGAACCTCTCATTCGCTGGACTCAGACGACCTGGAATCCCGTCGCGAAAGGATCGCGGTCGTCGATGAAGATGGTGTTGAGACCCGTCATCCTCGCCCAGCCGGCCACCGACGGGATGATCGCCGGCAGGTCGCCGACCTTCGCGCTATCCTCCACACGGCCGCGAAACAGCGAGCCGATGATGCTTTCATGGATAAAGTCATCGCCCGGCTTCAGGAGGCCCTTGGCGACCCATTGCGCCATCCGGGCCGAGGTGCCGGTGCCGCAGGGGCTGCGATCGATCGCCTTGTCGCCGTAGAAGACGGCGTTGCGGGCAGTCGCCTCCGGCCGGGTGGGCTTGCCGGTCCACAAAATATGGGTGAGACCGTTGATCTCCGGCTTTTCCGGATGGACGAATGGGTAGGCGTCGTTCAGCGCCTGGCGAAGCGCGCCGGACATCTCCACGAGCTGCCCGGCCGAGAAATCGGCCATGTCGCCGAAATTGTCCTGGCGGTCCACGATCGCGTAGAAATTGCCGCCATAGGCGACGTCGACGGTGAGCCTGCCGAGATGTCGGCTTTCAACTTCCAGCCCCTCACGGAACAGGAAAGCCGGGACATTCGTCAATCGAACCTCGGCGACGTATCCATCCGCCTCTGTATAGGTCGCGACGACGAGCCCGGCGGGCGTGTCGAGCCGGACCACGCCGGCCTCGCGCGGACGGATCAGGCCGTATTCAAGAGCCATCGTCACGGCGCCGATCGTGCCGTGGCCGCACATCGCAAGGCATCCGGAGGTCTCGATGAAAAGGATCGCCGTATCGCAATCCGGCCGCGTCGGGGGATAGAGGATCGCACCCGACATCATGTCGTGACCACGTGGTTCGAACATCAGGCCGGTGCGGATCCAGTCGTATTCGCGCAGGAAGTGGGCGCGCTTTGCGATCATGGTGTCCCCCGCGAGTGTTGGCCCGCCGCCTGCGACAAGCCGAACCGGGTTGCCGCAGGTATGACCGTCGATGCAGAAGAAGGTGTGACGTGCCATGGCGGATTGCTCCAAGATGCGTCGCCTAGAAGCGGTCGGGCCGGAACGGCGCGACATCGATCGCCGTCGGACGGTGGGCGACGAGGTCGGCTATGAGGCGACCCGTGGCCGCCGATTGCGTCAGACCGAGATGGCCGTGCCCGAAGGCATAGAGAACCGATGGCGCGCGTGTCGAGCGCCCGATCACCGGCAGGGAATCGGGAAGCGACGGCCGGTAGCCCATCCACCGTCTGCCTCCCGTCGTATCGAGGGCCGGCAGGAAGGCCTTGGCCTTGGCCAGCATCACGTCGGCCCGGCGCATGTTCGGCGGCAGGCGCAGCCCGCCGAACTCCACCGCCCCGCCAACCCGGATACCGGAAGAGAGCCGGGTGACCACGAAGCCATGACCGCAGAAGGTCAGATGGCGCCGAAGGTCGAACGCGCTAGGCGGCAGCGTGGTGTTGTAGCCCCGCTCGGTGTCGAGAGGGATCTTGTCGCCGAGCGACGCCGCAAGGCTTTTCGACCACGCCCCCGCCGCGATCACGGCCTGTCGCGCGCGGATCTCCGAGCCGTCGGCACAGCGCAGAACGACGCCGTCCTCGCCGGGCTCGACCGCCGTCACCTCGCCGGTGCGAAATGAAACGCCGCGTTCCCGCAGCTTGTCGGCGAACGCCACGGCAAAATCGTAGGGGTCGGTGACTGACTGCCATTCGGGCAGGAAGGTCCCATGCGAGAAGCGGCGGTCCAGCCCCGGCTGCAATTCGTCGATGGCGTCTCTGTCCACATGCTCGAACCGGATGCCTACCCGGCCGCGCGCGTCCCAATTCGGGCGCGCGGCGTTCCGTTCGGCCTCGCTTTCATAGAGTTCGAGGGCGCCGTCGCTGACCAGCATGTGCGACAGCGACGCCTCCGCGACGTGACAGCGCAATTCGCTCCGGGCAAGTGTCATGAGCGCGACCTGCGCCGCCATAGAGCGCGCGGCCGCGGCGGGAAAACTCGCCCGCCAGAAGCGGAAGAGCCAGGGAGCGATCGGCAACAGGTAACCCGGTCGAATGGTCAGCGGTCCGGCCGGGTCGAGGAGCCAGCGAGGGGCCTTTCGCATGATGCCGGGCGAGGCCAGCGGCAGCACGTCCGAATAGGCGAGCGCACCGGCATTGCCACGGCTCGCGCCGCTGGCGACGCCCTCCCGATCGACGAGCGTCACCGTCAGCCCATCCCGCACGAGCGCATGGGCGATCGAAATGCCCACGATACCCGAGCCGACAATGGCGACATCGACCCTGCGATCTGGCCCGGGCATTGTAGTGACTTCCTGATTGCATCGTCGAGGATCTACCGAAGAATGCGTAGGACGCCGGCACGACCGTGCCAAGACCCTTTCGGCGAAACCGGCCTATCGTGCTCTCGGCTCGCGGGGGCTTGCATCTAACATTCAAATTCCTTAAATTCATAATTATGAATGTAAACGATATGATTCAGGCCTCGGAAGAGGCGGCAGCTCTGATGGGCAGCCTGTCACATCCGCAACGGTTGCTCGTACTCTGCGCACTGGTTTCCGGCGAAAAGCCCGTCAGTCAATTGCGCGAAGAGCTTGCGATCGACCAGGTGCGGATGTCGCAGCAGCTCATGCGGCTGCGGGCCGATGGACTGGTCGAGGCGCGACGCTCTGGAACGACGGTCTACTACAAGATCGCTCGCAGCGAACTCCTGCTGATCATCGAAGCATTGCAGAAGGCCTTCTGCCCGGATCCGCCCTTCAAGTCCGGCGGCGCGGATCGCGATCGCGGCGACATCGAGGACACATCGGCGGCTACCGTGCAGCCTCGGCCGCTCCCCCGGCGACAACGGACGAAGTCTTGATGATCTCGGCACAGTTGGCGTCGCCGCAAGGAACGACGCGAACCGCTCCTTCGGCTGCCGTCTCGCCCTCGGTAGGGCTGCGGCACGGAGCACCATGCGTATCCGGGCAAGGACTGCTTCCGCGCTGATGTTGTCGCGGAACCCCTCCACCCACCCTGAATCTGGAAAGGAACGATAGCCAATGACGCTCACGCGACACAGCCCATCCCGTGGCAAGGGAAGTCCCGATATCTGGGGCTTCTACGAGGAAGACACCGGCTCCATTCAATATGTCTGCGCCGACCCGACCACGCGAAAAGCAGCGTTGATCGATGTCGTGTTGAACTTCGACCCGAGCGAGGCACAGACATCGACCGACAGCGCCGACGAGATTTTGGCTCATGTGCAAAGGGAAGGCCTGGAGGTCGAGTGGATTCTCGACACCCATCCGCATGCCGATCACATGATGGCCTCGGCTTATCTGAAAGAGAAGCTGGGCGCTCCGACCGCGATCGGGGCAAAGGTCAGGGAAATCGCCTCGCTCTGGGAAGGCCTCTACAATTTGCCCGGCGGCTTCGATCCCGAGCGGGACATCGATGTCCTTTGGGACGACGGGGCGCGTTTCAAGATTGGCGAACTGGACGTCCGGGTGATGCTGTCGCCAGGCCATACGCTTGGCTCGATCACTTATGTCGTCGGCGACGCAGCCTTCGTCCATGATACGTTGATGTACCCCGACAAAGGCTCGTCGCGCGCGGACTTTCCGGGCGGGTCGGCCAAGGAGCTCTGGAACTCGATCCAGGCGATTCTGGCGCTTCCGGGCGACACTCGCCTGTTCGTCGGCCACGACTACGGATCGGACGAACGCGACGCGGCGGCGTGGGAAGCCACGGTTGACGAGCACAAGCACGACAATGTCCACGTCAAGGACGGGACATCCGAGAGCGAGTTCGTCCAGAAGCGCGAGACGCGGGATCGCACACTCCCCCTCCCCGATCGCATGCTCCACGCCCTGCAGGTGAATTTGCGCGGCGGCCGGCTGCCGCCCGCCGAGGACGACGGCAACCACTATTTCAAGATTCCCGCGAACCGATTCCAAGGAGACAATTGATGATCATGGGTGTGAAGGACTACGTTGCAGAGGCAAAAGCCGCGACCGGCACCATTTCCGCAGATGATGCGCACAGCGGCGATTGCATCATTCTGGACGTGCGTGAGGCCGGAGAACTCGCGCAGACCGGCCGCGTCGCCGGGTCTGTCCACGTCCCGCGCGGGTTTCTGGAAGCCCGCGCTGATCCCTCGGCCGAGACCGCCGATGCCGGATTGACCGGGGCGCTCGACAAGAACCTGCCGGTCTACGTGTTGTGCGCCTCCGGCGCCCGCGCGGCCATGGCAGCCAAGACGCTCACCGAGATGGGCTACAACGCCAAGAGCATCGAAGGCGGCCTGAAAGGCTGGCGCGAATGTGGCCTGCCAGTCGAGACGCTCTGACGCCTCTCAGCCATCCGTAAGTGCTAACAGGAGCGCGCGCCGACGTGGCACGCGCTCCGCTGCCGGCCGAAAGCTTGTCCGATGGCCCTCGACCTGTCCCAATATCTGCTTGGCGCCTTCTCAGGCTCGCTCGTCGGCTTCACCCTCGGCCTGTTTGGCGGCGGCGGCTCGATCCTGGCGGTGCCGCTGCTGGTCTATCTCGTCGGCGTGCCAGGCGCACATATGGCGATCGGCACCAGCGCCCTGGCGGTCGCCGTCAATGCCGGCGCCAATCTGGTAAGTCACGCCCGCCACGGCAATGTGAAGTGGCGTTGCGCCGCGCTCTATAGCGGCGCCGGCGTCCTCGGCGCGCTCGCTGGCGCGGCCGTCGGCAAGGCCGTCGACGGGCAGCAATTGCTGTTTCTGTTCGCCATCCTGATGCTCGTCGTCGGGGTCTTGATGTTCCGCCGCCGCGGCAGCGCGGGCGACGCCGGCGCCGAGTGCAACCGCCAGAACGCGCCGAAAGTGCTGGGCTTCGGCGCCGTCACCGGCGCGTTCTCTGGTTTCTTCGGCATTGGCGGTGGTTTTCTCATCGTGCCGGGGCTGATCGCCTCGACAGGCATGACGATCCTCAACGCGGTCGGCTCCTCGCTTCTCGCCGTCGCCGCCTTCGGCCTGACCACTGCTTTGAGCTACGCCTTTTCCGGTTATGTCCTGTGGATGCTCGCCCTCGTCTTCATCGTCGGGGGGATCGCCGGCGGACTGGCCGGCGCCATCGCCGCTCGCGGCCTTGCCGAGAAGAAAGGCGCGCTGAACATGGCCTTCGCCGGGCTGATCTTCGTCGTCGCCGTCTATATGCTCTACAAGAGCGCCATGACCTGGCTCGCTTAGAGTCGCGGGGCTCCCGGCGGGCGTATTCGTCTCTGCGCGTCGCTGATCGCGGAGTTCAGGCCTGATAATCGGGGCTGCCGCCGAGGCGGCCCATCTTTCCGTATGCTATTCAAGAAGAGGCGCTCTCATGGTCCCGGTCCGGCTATCTTATTATTCCGACATCTTGTGCATCTGGGCCTATGCCGCTCAGCGCCGTCTCGAGGCGCTGGTGGAGAAATTCGGCGCCGACCTCGCGATCGACGCGCATTTCTGCCCTGTCTTCCCCGACGCCTGGGGCAAAATCGAGACGAACTGGAAGGATCGTGGCGGCTTCGAGGCGTTCAATCAGCACATCAACGAGGTGGCGAAGAAATTTCCCCATATCGAGGTTCACGAGCGCCTGTGGCTCGAAACCCGGCCGCGAAGCTCGGCAAGCGCTCACCTGTTCATCAAGGCTGTCGAACTGGTCGAGGACGACGCGGCGGGCGGCGAGGCCGAACAACTGCCTTATCTCGACCGGCTTTCCACGCGCGCGAGCTGGGAGCTGCGCCGCGCCTTCTTCGCGTCGGCGAAAGATATTTCCGACTGGCGGATCCATGAGGAGATCGCCGATCGCCTCGGCATCGACTACAGCAGCGTCCACCGCAAGATCCGATCCTCCGAAGCGCTGGCGCGGCTTGCCGCCGACGATCAGATGAGTCGCAAACACGGCGCCGAGGGCAGCCCGACCTTCCTCCTCAACGAGGGCCGGCAGAAGCTGTTCGGCAATGTCGGCTACCGGCTGCTCGAGGCGAATGTCCACGAACTGTTCCGCAACACGGCCGCCAATGAGGCCAGCTGGTGCTGAGAGGCCACCCGGCCGGCGTCATCAGATCTGCGATCGGCTCAGCCATATCCTCGGCCGCCATCGCCCACCGCGGAATCATCTCATGCCCGCCTCAACCGTCGCGATACGCGGCGTCGTGAAAAGCGATCTCGAGCTTCAGAACTTTACCGAACAGCCGCGATAGCCGTTCCCGTTCGCTCTCGCAGGCGATTGCTCCGTGCCGGTCGACCTCGGCCTTGAGCCACCGGGCCTGGTCCGCGAAACTCTCGGCCGCGTGCAGATCGATCCACTGCCTCAGCAGCGGGTCGGCGATCTTTGCCTGCGCGGCCTTCGTACACCAGTGCCAGTACATCCATTCGGCGGCGAACATCGCGGTGACGATGTCGGCGAAAGCTCCCGTCTCGGCGATCTCCAGCATGCCCCGGTCAAAGTCGGTCACCCGTGGATCGTCGCGGTCGTATCGTTCCGGATCGATGCCGAGATGCTCGAAAGTCGCCCGAAAGTAGGCGATCTGCTCTTCCGTCAACGCCTTGAGAACGCCGACGAGCCAAGTCTGCTCGCCAAGCGTCGGCGCCTTGGCGACGGCGAAGGCGAAGATCCGGACGGCCGTCGCGACGAATCCGGCCTCATAGACGAGGTAACGGGAGAACACCGCTGCAGGCAGCCGCCCGGCCACGATATCCATGACGAATCGATGCGATTGCATCCTGTCCCAAAGAAGCTGGTGGTCGGCGACCAGTTGATCGCCGAAGCCCCACTCCTGTCGCATCACGCCTGCTCTCCCGCCTCAATCTGCCTCCTCGCCGCGTGCACGAAGGCATCCACCCGGCCTTTCTCGACGGGATTCCACCAAACGCCCCCCTCCTTCAGGGAACTCGCGACGATCACGCCCTCGGTGCGGCCGAGAATCGTGTCGACATTCGCCTCGGTCACGCCGCTTCCCACCAATAGCGGCAGCCGGGTGGCGGAGCGCACTTCGTCGATCTCCTCCAGAGTCGCGGTGTTGCCCGTCCTTTGCCCGGTGGCGATCACCGCATCGGCCTGGAAGAAGTCGATGTCGCGGGTCAGTTCGGGAACCGAGCGGTCGGCGACGATCGCGTGGCTGCCATGCTTCACATGGCTGTCGGCGAAGACACGGACGTTGTCGGCGCGAAGCCGGGCGCGATAACGCAGTGCGGTTGCCGCGGCACCCTCGACGATTCCTTCGTTCGCGACATAAGCGTTGGCCCACTGATTGACGCGGATGAAGTCCGCGCCGCCGGCCAAGGCGATCGCCAGGGCCGGGATAGCGGCGTTGGCAAGCACGTTGATCCCAAGCGGCACGCCGATTTCCCGCCTGACCCGATCGGTAATGACGCTCATGAAAGCGGCCGTCTCCGGGCCGATGAGATCCGGCTTCAGGAACGGGATGTCGCCGTGATTTTCGATAATCAGCCCGTGCACACCACCGGCGACGTAAGCTTCGGCATCGCGCATCGCCGCGTCATACACCGATGTGATGTTTCCATTCCGGAAATTGGGCGCGCCGGGAAAGGCTTCGCAATGAACAACTCCAATTATTACTTTATCTCTTTTGAAGATTTCGGATATTGCACTTCGCTTTTCTGTAGATATAATCTGCATATTGATTCCAACTTGAGATCGTGATGACTGTTTATGTTATCGGTAATGTCGCGGCCGATGAGACGTTCAAGATCGAGGCCCTGCCAAAAATCGGGGAATCCATCCTCGGGCGGCAGATTTCCCGCGATATCGGCGGCAAGGGTGCGAACCAGGCGATCGTTCTCGCCCGCGCCGGCCTTCCCGTCAGGCTGTTGGCTGCCATCGGCGACGATGAGCGAGGGCGGTGGCTCAAGGGCGAACTCGGGAACGAAGGCGTGCCGCTTGGCCTGTTGCGCCAGGCGTCCGTTCCGACCGACGTCTCCATCATCCTCTCCACGGCGAGCGGCGACAATTCGATCGTGACGACCACACAGGCGGCGGAAAGTCTTGTACGCGACGATATCGTCGCCGCGCTGTCCGACGCGGAACCTGGCGACATCCTGTTGCTGCAGGGCAATCTGGCGACACATGTCACCGCGTTCGCGCTCGCGCATGGCAGAGCGAAGGGCCTGACGACCGTCTTCAATCCCTCCCCGGCCCATGCCGATTTCGCCGAATTCTGGTCATTGGTCGACCTGCTGGTCGCCAATGACGGCGAGGCCGAATTCTTCACCGGGCGCAACCGCGAGGCGGCGGGGCGGGCATTGATCACCGCCGGCATTCCCAACGTGATTGTCACCCTCGGCGACGATGGCGCCCTTCTCTGCGACGCGAATTCGGTGCGGCATGTCCCGGCCGAACCCTGCACGGTCGTCGACACGACGGGCGCCGGCGACACGTTTCTCGCCGTCCTCGTCGCCGCGATCGCCGACGACGGTATGCGGATCGACCGCGCCTGTCTGGAATGCGCGGGACGCGCCGCCGCACTGACCATTGGACGCCCCGGCACGCGATCGGCCTTTCCGACGCGCGCCGAACTGTCGACCCTGCTTGGGAGACGATAAGCGTTGCTCGGATCGCCCGACATGGCCATCAGCGCGCCTCGGTCAGCCAGCCGAGGATATTCTTCCACAGTCTGCCGTAGCCGTCCCACTCGCAGAAGGCCGGTGAAAGCCAGTGGGGGCCGATGTCCGAGGTCCAGGCGATGCTTCGGCCCTCCCCGAAGGTTCCGCTGACAAGAAGCGGATGGCCGCCCTGCTCGTCCGGCAGGCGCGCCACGACCTCGCAACCCTCCTTGGCGCGCACCTCGTTCACGCCAAGCAGCACGGGCCACTCGCCGCCAAGGCCCGCCAGCAAGGGATGGTCGGGCGAAGCGACCGGCACGGCACGCGCGCCCTCGGGGATCTCGACGCGATCGTCATAGGGAAGACAGGTGACCGGCAGGACCTCTTCCACCGCCGTGCGGCCCCACCGGGCCTTGCCGTCGATCCCCTGGAACGAGAAGTAACCGCCGCACATCAGCAAGCCGCCGCCGCCGAGCGTCCATTCGCGGATCAGCTTCAGCCGGTTCGGCACCGTGCGCATGTGCAGCCAGACATCGGGAGGCAGGAGCAGCGAGTTCGCCCCGATGTCCGACAGGATGATGGCGTCGTACTCGGCCAGTCCCGCCAGCTCGTAGGGAAATTTGTCGACCGCCTCGTGAGCCGGCATGTAAACGAGCTCGAATTGCGAGCCTTTGAGCGCCGCCACAAGCGGTTCGGCGCCCAGATGAAACGTGACGCTGCCGAACTGGTCGAAGCCTTTGTAGTGGGTCGCGGAGCTAACCCAGCTTTCGCCGACAAGGAGGATCTTTTTCGTCATTTGAGATGATGGTCCTTCGAGGTCGCGATGGGGAAAACGGTCACGCTGCGGACGCGAAAACGCGGGCCGGGTTGGCGACCAACAGGGCGTCGATGATGGCGTCGCTGGCCCCGTGCCGTTTGAGGCGCGGGACGAAATTCTTCAGGACGTGGTCATAGCCGAAGCCGCCGTACCGGCTCAGCATCATCTTCAGGAAGACGTCCTGTGACAGCAGGATGCGATCGAGATGACCGGCATCGATCAGCCGCATGATCGCCATGGCGTTCTGTTCGTCCGAGGGACACTGCACGCCCTGGTCGGCATAGAAGAAATCCATCCCGATCATGTCGTATTCGAGAAATGCGCCGCGTCTGGCGAGTTCGTCCTGATAGGCGAAATCGTCATGGGACGGGTTCATGTGGCACAGAACGGTTTGAGCGACGTCGCCGCCCTCCGCTTCGACGATGTCGAGAACCCGGTGCGCCAGCCGAAACCAGCCGGGCAGGTGCACCATCAGCGGCAGGCCGGTGCGCGCCTGCGCACGCACCGCGCCACGCAGGCTTTTTTCCTCATCGGCGGTGAAATCAGACGAGACGCCGATCTCGCCGATCAGGCCGATTCTGGCATTCGTCCCGTCGACGCCGACCAGCGCCTCCGCGACGATCTCGTCGGCGATGGCGTCGATCGACAGCGAGGCGACCTCGGGCGGATGCGAGGACTGGAGATAATAGCCGGCGCCCATCACGATGTTGAGGCCGGTCGCCTTCGCGATCCGGCCCAGCGCCTGAGGGTTGCGGCCGATGCCCCGGCAGGTGGGATCGACCACGGTCCTGCCGCCCAGCCGAACGAAGCGATCAAGCTCGGCGATGGCCAGCGTCTCGTCGTCGAGGGCGCAATTGTGCAGATTGACGAACGGGTCCATCCTGAGTTCGCCGATGATCCCGAGATGGACCGGCGACGTCGCCAGATGCTGGCGACCCGGCTCCGTCGGCCGATTCCACCAGCAGCGGCAGTCGTTGAGGATGTGTTCGTGCATCAGCGTGGTCGCGAGCGTTGCGACCGGCACCGGCCCGTTCACCGTCATCACCTGGCCAGACCCGACATGGGCCATGGATCGCTCGCCGCTGTCCAACAGGGACATGAAACCCCCTTTCTAGATCTTTCGCCGCCCGATCCGCAGGCCGGAGGAGAAGATGCGCGTGTTCAGCCAGATCGCCGCCAGAATGATCACGCCGGTGACGATCTGGGTGAAAAAGGGCGAGATGTGCATCAGGATGAGACCATTGCCGATGACCGCGATGGTCAGAGTTCCGAGCACCGTCCCGATAATGGTGCCGCGGCCGCCCATCAGCGACGTGCCGCCCAGCACCACGGCCGCGATGACGTCGAGCTCGAAGCCGACGGCCGCGTTCGAGGAGCCAGACCCGAGCCGCGCGGCGATGAGGAGGCCGGCGAAGGCCGAGGCAAGGCCGGTGAGACCGTAGACCGAGGCGGTGATCCATTTGGCCGGCATGCCGACGCGGCGCGCAGCTTCCATATTGGCACCGACCGCGACCACCTGGCGGCCATAACGCATCTTGGTCAGGACCACATAGGCGAGGATGGCGACGAGGACCGCGAGGATCGCCGGGACCGGTATGCCGAGGAACGCCCCGCGCCCGAGATAGGTGAAGCCTTCGGCATCACGGATCGGAATCGAATAGCCCTTGGTCAGGAGCAGGGCCAACCCGCGAAAGATCGACAGCCCCGCCAAGGTCACGATGAAGGCCGGGATCGCCTGATGGGCGACGAACCAGCCCTGTAAGAGGCCGATCGCCGCGCCCGTCGCCAGCATCATCGCCACGACAAGCGGCCAGGGAACGCCGGCCGCAATGGCAATGGCGGCCAGGGCGTTGACGAGCGCGACCTGCGAGCCAACCGACAGATCGATGCCGGCCGTGGTGATGACGAAGGTCATGGCGCTGGCGACGACGAGGACCGGGGCGGCCTGACGCAACAGATTGAGAACGTTGCCCGTCGTCAGAAACGTCGCCGTCTGGAACGAGAAAAAGACGAGGCAAACGAGGAAGAAGCCGGTGATGGAGAGGACCTGGGCGTGCTCGGACAGGAAGTCGTTGGTCCGCGATCCCTCCGACCGGCTGGTATAGGTCACCATGTCAATGCACCCCCTCGCCGACGATGAGGCGCACCAGATCCTCCAGATTGGTCTCCTCGACCTGGCGCTCGGCGACCTTCGTGCCCTCGTACATGACCGCGATCCGGTCGCAGACGCGAAACAGATCCTGCAACCGGTGAGTGATGAGAACGACCGACACTCCGCTGGCCTTCACCCGGTTGATCAGCGCGAGAACCGCCTCGACTTCAGCCACCGCGAGCGCCGATGTCGGCTCGTCCATGATCAGGACGCGGGGATCGAAGGAGGCGGCGCGCGCGATGGCGATGGCCTGGCGCTGCCCGCCCGACAATTGCGCGACCTTCAAGGACAGGTTGGGGATCTTGATCTCCAGCGCATCGAGCATCTTGCGGGCTTCGCGTTTCATCGCGCGCTGGTCGAGAAAACCGCCGCGGGTAATCTCCCGCCCGAGGAACAGGTTGCCCGTCACATCGATCGTGTCGCACAGGCTGAGGTCCTGGAAGACCATCTCGATATGCCGGTCCCTGGCATCGCCGGGGCCGAGAAACTTCACCGGTGTCCCGTCGATGAAGATGGTGCCGCCATCGGGTATGTAGGTGCCCGACAAAACCTTGGTCAGCGTCGACTTTCCCGCGGCATTGTCGCCGACGAGACCCAGGCACTCGCCAGGATAAAGGTCGAGATCGACCCCGCGCAGCGCATCGATCGAGCCGAAGGATTTGCGAATCTGCTGCAGCGAAACGCGGGGTGCCCGCTCAGATCCCGGGGTGGAGAGGCCGGCTGGGCCGACCTCTCCTTGTAATGCGACCGTCAATTGTAGGTCTCGCGATAGGGATCGACATTCTCCTTCGTGACGATCTCGATCGGCACGGAGATCGACGCCTCGACCGTCCCGCCGGTGCGGATCGTCTCGAGTGCCTCGACCGCCGCCGCGCCCATGGCGGCCGGATCCTGCTGGACCACGGCGGTGACGAATCCCGCATCGATGCCGTCGATCGCCTGCGCGGTCAGATCCCATCCGAAGATCTTGACGCTGTCCTGCTTGCCCTGGCTCTCGACGGCGGCGATGGCGCCGACAAGGGCCGGCTCCCCGGTCGCGTAGATCGCGTTGAGATTGGGATTGGCCGTGATCAGGTTTTCCGCGGCCGAAAGCGCCTCGTCCTGGATGTTGCGTCCGTCGACGACGCCGACGGTCTCGATGTTGTCATCGCCCTTGAGGACGTTCTCGAAACCCTCCTGGCGCACGTTCTGGATGAAGGAATTCAGCGCTCCGACGATGCCGAGAACGGCTTTTCCGTCCATGTTCTCGCCGACATAGGTCTTCATGTATTCGCCGATCATCTTGCCCGCCTCGGCGTTGTCGACGCCGATCTGGGCCTTCTGCGGCCCTTCTGGCAGAATCGCGTCGACGGCGACGACCGGAATCCCCGCCTTGTCCGCCGCCTCGACGGCCGGCATGATCCCGTTGACGTCGATGGCGACGACGATCAGACCGTCGACCCCTTGCTGGATATAGGTCTCGATCGCGTCGTTCTGGCGCGCCGGATCGTCGTTGGCGTTGAACACGACGAGTTTTGCACCGGCGGCGTCAGCCGCTTTCTGGGCGCCGTCGATCATCTGGTTGAAGAACAACGCCTGCTGATTGATCTGCACCATCGCATAGGTCGGGCTTGCGGCATCTTGCGCGAAGGCCGGAGATAGCGAGGTGGACGCAAGCATCAGGCCGCTTACCAGACCGAAAAGGGTCCGCCTGTGGAATCGAAGGGTCATATCACATCCTTTGCTTTTCTAAAGCCGCCATGCGCTGGTGCACTCTCTCCGTGGGCGGCCGAACGGAGGCACGTTCGATGAGTTCGACAGGAAGCAGTTCCTCGCGCGACGTCGCTCCCTCCGGCCGCGCGCCGGCCATCAGCAATTCGACGCCGCGGCGCCCCATGGCGCGAACCGGCTGCCGGATCGCCGTCAAGGGCGGATCGAGCAAGTGCAGCGGGGCGGTATCGTCGCAGCCGATCATCGAGACATCATCGGGGACGCTGACGCCAGCCTGCCGGAACGCGTCGAGCACGCCGAGCGCGATCTCGTCCGACGCGGCGAAGATCGCGCTGCTGGGCAGACCGGCTTCGATGAACTCCCGCGCGGCCGCGCGGCCGAATTCGGTCGTATAGTCGCCATGCCGGGTGAAGTTGATCGCGCCGTCGGCGCCGCTTTCGCGGAGTGCCGCCGCGAGACCGCCCATCCGGCCCTTGGTGCTGACCATGTCGGTGGCGCTGCCGAGAAAGGCGATCGCGCGATGCCCCATGCCGAGAAAATGCTCGGCCGCCAGGCGTCCGGCCGCGACGTTGTCGCAAAACACTTTCGGCACATCGACGCCGGGAACGTCCTCGTCGAGCACGACGACCCGCGAAACGAGATTGATTTCCCTGGCGAGGGAGCCGTCGCGATCGTTGTGGTTGGTCACGAAGATCAGTCCGTCGACCTCGTTGCGTCGCAGCTGATCGAGATATTTGAGCTCGCGTCCCGGGCGATTGAGGCTCGAACACAGGGCGACGCCGAGATCGAAGGAGTCGGCGGCCTCTTCAACCGAGGCGGCGAGCGTGGCGAAGAACGGATTGGCGATATCGGGAACCACCAGCCCGATGACGTCCGTGCGACCGAGACTGAGCCGGCGGGCATGCGGATTGCGGCGGTAGTCCAGCTTGGCGATGGCCGCCTCGATCCGCTGGGCGGTGGATGCGGGCAGGGTCAGCGACCGGTTGAGATAACGCGACACAGTCGCAACCGAGACGCCCGCGGCTTTGGCGACGTCCTTCATGCTGGAGAGTTTGAAGCTTGCCGTCGGAGACATCTCTGTAAACCGTTTTACTAAACCGGTTTACAGAGACTGCCACATCCATTTTTTTGTTCAAGCGTAAATTTTGATGCCGAAGAGAAATTCGTGGACGTCTCATCGGGGAATGGTCGATCGCAGGTCGCCGGGACAAAGCCGCACGGCTGACTGGCTGAATCGACAAGGGCGCGCGGTGTCGCCGCTGCCGCCGCGCCGATCTCGGCGGCAATAGACAGACTGCGGACGTCGACGGCGAGATTGCCGGTCTAATCGCGGCATCGGCGGGCGCCCTGGCATCGACCCTGTACCGACTTTTGATCGCCCCACAGGAGGAGGGGCATCATTGGTTTCGCGTCTGCGAACCCAACAGGAAATCATCCAGCAGAGCATGAAATATCCCTACCTTTTCCAGATGGATGTTGTGCGCAGAGTCAGGAACGACGCCCAGCCGGCAGTCATTGATGCCACGCCACAACGCCTCGGGCTGTTCCCAACAATAGGAGCGGTCCCGGTCGCCCCAAAGCACCAATGTCGGTGCGGCGATCCGCGCCAGACCTTCCCGTCCGTCCCAGGCTTCCATGGCGTCGAGACTGGCGAGTGCGGTCTGAAGGGACACACCTTCGCCGAGCGCCGCACATGAGGGATAGGCTGGAGCGTCCACGCCATGCAAAAACCACGTGGCCGCGATCCGCTGCGCGTTGGCAGCCACACCCTCGGCAATCAGCCGCTGCCGTGACACGGCGATCGGCTCGAAACGGTCCGGCATAGCACCGAGAGGGCCAGTTCCGTAGAGAACAAGACGATCGATGCGTTCCGGCGCATGTACCGCCATTTCCTGCACGACCATCCCGCCCATGGAGTGGCCGACCAATGCGAAGCGGTCGACACCGAGACGATCGAGCAGGTCAAGGACGTCGCGCGCGTGGGTCGCGATACGATTGGGCGCGACCAATTCGACACTTTCGCCAAATCCCGCGAGGTCGGGAGCGATAACGTCGAAATCATCCGCATAATGAGCGATCTGATCCTGCCAAATGGCAGCGCCGCCGAGATAGCCATGGACGAAGACCAGAGAAGGTCCGCGGCCGACACGCCGATAGGTCAGTTCACTCATCACGCGGTTCGCCGACGAATTGGCGCGAGATCGTGCCGCCTTGTCGCTGGCTCGCAAGGGAAACGGCGACGTCCAGGGCCGCGAGAGGCGCGATCCCGTTGGACGGCATCACATTTTTCCCTTCCACGGCACGACCCGACGCTCGACCAGGCGCATCAACAAATCGAAGGCAAAGGCGATGATCGCGATGACGATGATCCCCATGATCACGGTCGCGGTCTGAAGAAATTGTGACGCGGACAGGACCATGTAGCCGATGCCCTGCGTGGCCGCGACCATCTCGGCCGCGACAAGCGTCGTCCAACCGAAACCGATGCCGATGCGCATCGCGGTCAATATCTCAGGCAGGGCCGACGGCAGAATGATGTGCCGGACGACTTGCCAGCGCGAGGCGCCGAACGAATAGGCGGCATGAATCTGCTCGATCGCTGCCGAGCGAACGCCAGCTTTCGCGCCGAGGGTGATCGGCGCGAAGACCGACAGAAAAATCAACAGGACCTTCGAGGTTTCGCCGATGCCAAACCAGATGATCATCAGCGGCAGATACGCAAGCGGCGGAATCGGGCGGTAGAACTCGATCGGTGGATCGAAGATACCGCGAATAGTCGGGCTCATCCCCATCGCCAAGCCGAGAGGAATACCAACCGCGCACGCCAGGAAGAACGCTCCGAACACCCGTTCCGCCGAAATCAGCGCGTGTTGCCACAATGGTGTTCCCGTGAAGCCTTTGGACCAGATGTCGGAGAATTTCTGCACGATGTCCTGCGGAGACGGGACGAACAACGGCTTCACCAGGCCGAGCGCCGTGACGAGCCACCAGACAAAGATCAGGGCGGCGATGGTCACGACGCTGAGCCAGGCCGTATTGCCCTGGCCGGGCACGCCATAGGTTTCGCCCGGCCGCGTCGGGCGACTGCGTAACAGCCGGCCCACTTGCCGGCGGAGAACTCCGCGGCGCGGCGACGATTGGTCTGAAACGTCCTTGGTCACGCCATCTCCTCGTCCGCGAAGATAATTTCCAGTATCTGTTCGCGCAGATCGATGAAGTCGCGAGATGCCTTGATCTTCCGCGCCGGAGCGCCCTCACAGAACCGTCGGGAGAACGGCAGATCGAAGCGGTGCGCGATCCGACCGGGCCTGGGGGACATGACGATCAGCTGAGTGCCCATGAACAATGCCTCCTCGACGCTGTGGGTGATGAAAAACACCGACTTCCCGGTCTCATTCCAAATTTTCAGAATCAGTTCCTGGGCCTTTTCGCGGGTCAACTCGTCAAGCGCGCCAAGCGGCTCGTCCATCAGCAGAACTTCGGGATCGCAGGTCAGAGCCCGGGCTATGCCGACCCGCTGCTGCATCCCGCCCGAAAGCGAGTAGACCGGCGATTCCTCGAATCCGGATAGACCCAGAAGGCCGATGAATTTTTCCGCTATCTGGTACCGCTTCTGTCGCGGCGTGTGTTGCAGCATCAGGCCGAAAGCAACATTGTCGACGACATTCAGCCAAGGCAGCAGGGCATGTTTCTGAAAGACCACGGAGCGATCCGCGCCCGGCCCATCCACTTGATCGCCATTCAGCGCGATCGTGCCTTCCGAGGGAGAAAGAAACCCGGCGATTAAGTTCAAGAGCGTGGATTTTCCGCAGCCGGACGCGCCGAGCGCGACCACGAAATCACCGGCGTTAATCGTCAGATCAACCTTGCGCAGAGCTTCTACCGGCGGCCGTCCGTTGGCCGCCGGATAGACGACCGAAGCATTGTCGATTTGAAGCGTCATCGGCGTCTCCTGTAGGCTCCGTCCCATCACGCGATGGGACGGAGCCTTGGCGTCGGGCGCGTTATTGGGCTGCGGCTTTGGCAAATTCGGCAGTGACGAAGCCGGAATAGTCGTCAGCGACCGTGTCGATGCGCCCGGCGGTCTTCAGGAATTCGGCGGTTGCCTTCATGGCCTTTGCAGCGCCGCCGCCGAGCCATTTCTCCGTCGCCTGTTCACCGATCGGCAGAAAGGTGTAGCCCTTGAGAATCTCGGGCACCTGGTCGACAGCCGCTCCGGTCCGCTCGGCAATCGTCTTCACCTCGGCGCTGTCCACGGTCCACTTGGCGGGATCGGCAAGATAGGCCTCGTTCGCCTCGTTCATCGTCTTGGTGAAGGCGACCATCGCGTCATGGTTCTCCTCGGCGAAGGCCTTGTTGACCACCCAGCCGTCGAAGGTCGGGAACCCCCACTCCGCCGTCTGGTCGGCGCTGACGAGCAGCTTACCCTTCTCCAAAATTTTCGACTGGACGGGCTGCCAGATGAAGGCCGCGTCGATCGCATCCTGTTCCCACGCCGCCGCGATCTGATCCGGCGGCATGTTCATGATCGTCACATCGCTCGTCGACAGCTTCGCATGGTCGAGAACGCCCATTAACGAGAAATGCGCCGTCGAACCCACTGGAACGGCAATGCGCTTGCCGGCCAGATCCTCGACCTTCTCGATACCCGAGCCATCGCGAACAATCAGCGACTCGGCTTCGCCGATCACTTCGGCGATCATGAACATCTCCAGCTCGACCCCCTGGCTGGCCGCGATCGCCAATGGCGAGGAACCGAGCGCCGCCACCTTGATATCACCGGAAGCCATGGCCGCGATCACGTCGGTACCGGCGTTGAACTTCCGCCATTCGATGTCCCAGCCGGTCGCCTCGGAAAACTTGCCTTCGGCGGCCGCAACCTGGTCCGGCGTCGGATTGCCGAAGTGGCCGACGATGATTGTCTCCTGGGCCATCGCTGTCCCCATGAGGAAACCGGATACGGTCATTCCGGCGACGAGAATGCCTGCGAATTTGTCGATCATGCTGTTCTCCGTTGTTGGGCTTCGGTGGAAAATCCCTTCTCGCGAAGGGGGTGTCGGGCGATGAACGCCAAGGCATGATCCTGATCGACCATCATGACCGACCAACCGATGCGGCGACAAGCCCTGGTGCTGCTGTTTGGTTCGAGACCGGGAATGCGGTCCGAAAGGCGAATGCAACTGCCGCGTCCGCCAGTACATCAAGCGTATCGACGACCGGCAGATCGGACGAAATCGCGTCGGCGATGATCGAGAACTCCGAACAAGCGACAAGCAGGATGCCCGCGCCCCGATCCTCCAGTTCCTTGGCGGACGCCGCAAGGGTCCGGCGCGCCACGTCACTCCGACTGGAGACCTTGATGGCTCGGATCGCCGCGAGCAACGGCCCTTGGTCTACTGGATAGATCGTCGACGAACCGCGCGCCGCCAATGCCCTGTCGAAGAGTCCGGTCTGTGCGATCGCCGGCGAACCGAGGATGCCGACGCGGCATGTCGGCCGGGCATTGGCGACCACACGATCGGCAGAAAGTTCGACCACATCGAGGAAGGGAATGGCGACGGCAGCCGCGATGGCGGGTGCATAATGGTGGGCAGTATTGCAGGGCATGACCAGCGCGTCCGCTCCGAATGCCTCCAGCCGGCGTGCCATCGCGACCAGCATCGGCGCGGGGTATTCGCCGGTTCCTTCGATGATCGCCTTGACGCGCGACGGCACCTGGGGATTGTTGTCCACGATCATCGGCAGGTGATCCTGATCGTCCTTCGCCGGCGTCCTGTCGATGATCCGCGACATCAAGAGAACAGTCGCTTGCGGTCCCATTCCACCGAGGATGCCGATCCGGCGTATCGTCGCAGGTGCGCTCATGACCCTTGTTCCAGCGCAATATCCTCGGCGCAGGCGGCGATAATTTCGGCCACATGCCGGCAGTCCTCGACGGAAAAGGTCAGGGGAATGCGCATGTCGAAAAGGCCGGCCAGAACAGCGTCGGTCCGGGGCAGCGACTGCGGTGGAATATATCGCCAACTCCTGTGCGTGCTGGTGAAGGCGACGGGCTCATCGGCGCCGAACCATTTGAGCTCCACCCCCAGAGCGCCGGTTGCCGCGAGAAATGCCTTGGCCCCGGTCCCGCCGATGCCGGGAACCGCGAATTGAATGGAGCTGCCCACGTAACGCTCCTGCGGCGGTCTTGTCGGCAAGCGCAACGCCGGCAGCGCGCTCAAACGCTCCTCGACGGCGCGGTAACGCTCGTTCCAGCGCTCGACGCTGGTTTCCAGCGCGGCCAGTTGCGGCAACAGGATCGCAGCCCGCAGATTGTCCATGCGACCGGAATTGTTCGGTGTTTCCAGCCGGATATCGGCGAATGCGTCGGCCGCCGGCGCCGCCCCGTGCCGTTCGTAGAGCATGTAGGAGCCGGACATGATGATCGCCCGCGCCATCAAGGCCGGGTCGTCGGAGGTCAGAAGTCCCCCTTCCCCGGAGTTCAAGTGCTTGTAGGTCTGCGTGCTGAAACAGGCCGCATGGCCGAAATTGCCGCTCTTCGTGCCGCCCCAGGCCGCGCCCATCGTGTGCGCGCAATCCTCGATCACGGTGAGCCCGTTTTCCTGCGCGACGCGCTGGAGGCGGTCCATGTCGACCAGATGGCCCCGCATGTGGGAGAGAAGAAGGAAGCGTGCGTCGGCACTGACGGCCTTCCGCGAGAGATCATCGAGGTCGATGACGAGATCGTCGGTAATTTCAACCAGGATGGGCCGCCCGCCTGCCGCGACGATCGCGCCCGGCACAGGCGCCAGCGTGAAGGCGTTGGTGAGGACACCCTCGCCCGGCTTGAGACCGACGGCCCGGAGCGCGATCTGCAGCGCATAACCGCCAGAAGCGCAGGCGAGACAATAGCGACAGCCCTGATAGGCGGCAAAATCCCGCTCCAGCGCCGCGGCGGCGGACAGCTCATCTCCCAGCGTATTGTATCGATGCAAACGCCCGGAACGGAGCACCTCGACGGCAGCCGCGATCGCCGCATCGCCAATCGGCTCCTGCTGCGTGAAGCTGCGCGTGAACGGACGGATCATCATCGACAGCGAACTAAGCATGATTGATCGAACCAGTCGATTGCGTGCTCGGCGCCGAGCCCCGCCCCAGTGCCCCGATGTAGCCGAAAAGCACCGCCGGCTGGCATTCGGTGATGAAAAAACTTCCGCACAGGAGCGTCGGAAGGATCAGGCCCAGACGTCGACGGGGAAGGCCCCGTGACCGTCACGCTGCCTTAGAGTCCGTCCGGAAAGGGTTGAATGGCCAGGATGGCGATGGTTCCAGAGGGTGTCTTAAGCCTGATCTGGAAGAGCCATGTGG
>CANKZU010000001.1 GCA_947488615.1 uncultured Aurantimonas sp. | reverse complement strand
TCGAAGGCTCCGCGCCTCCGCCGGTTGATCAACCCACGCATCAGGGCGTAACAAAAACGACAAAGGCTCTAATCGCCGCTGGATGACAGTTCAGTGGCAGGTCAGAGTCTCAAAATAGAAAATCTAGGTAGATCTCCGACTGTAAATCTGAGATTATCGTTGGATCGGGATTTTTATCGATTTGGAGAATATAGGGAAGAAAACAACATAAGGAATTTTCATGCATTTCAGCATGAAATTCCTCAATTTTCGCCAGGAGAGCACTTTAATTTTATCCTATCTCAGGGCTTTAATTTAGAAAATTTTCGAGAATCACTAGACTTGACTCCAAAGATCCTGAAATTGACTGCGGCATACGAATTTGATGGGTCTCAGAGAGTCAGCCGACACGTCATTGACCTAAATCCTTATATGAACAACTCTTTTCAGAAATCTGAGGCCGAGAAGCTTGGGGATATAGAAGGGGTAATTAAGAAATGGAATCTTTGAATTCCCCTCATTTGGATGAGTCCGCTTTCCTCCATTTTACGAGTAATCTCGTAGACGATCGCCGCTGGGAGTTGATTGATGGAGAGGCGATTCGCCGTGCCGTGCAGCCGGTGCGCCATCAACTTATTGCACAAAGCTTTGAACGTTTACTCTGCAAATCACTGGATCGGCATTCAGTTAAACTAGATGCGCTTTTTGCTGCCGCACTTCGGCATCCGACTGATGCGTATTTCCGACCAATCGTAGACGTGGCGATCATTGATGGCGATGAGTGGAGAATCAGGGGAAGCGACTTCTATTTCGATCACTGCTTTCTCGCCGCTGAGGTTGTCTCAGCCGAGTCCGCCGCGATTGATGAATACAGAAAGCTTCCACGATATCGAGCATTCCCAGACTGTAATCACGTCATCGCAATTGACGTCGATCGGGTGCGCCTGCGGCTTTGGTCGCGTCAGAGCGATTGGGCTGAAACTATTTATGCCGATCTAGGCGACCGCATCGAATTGCCCGAATTCGGCTTTGCCTGCACCGTCCGCGACCTCTACGCACGGACGGATTTGGCATGACCGTTACGCAATCCCCAAAGGCGATCGACCTCGCGCACGCTACGCTTCGCCCCGAAACGCCTGGCGATCTCCGCGATATCGTCGCGGCGGCGGTGTCGGCGGAAGCGCCGCTCGTCGTCGAGGGCTCCGGCTCCAAGCGCGGCCTCGGCCGTCCCGTGCAGGCGGCGCGTACACTGTCGCTGGCTGGGATGACCGGCGTCACCCTCTACGAGCCGGAGGAGTTAGTGCTGTCGGCCAGGGCCGGCACGCCGCTTGCCGAGATCGAGCGCCTGCTCGACGACAACAACCAGCGCCTCGAATTCGAGCCGATGGATTATGGTCCGCTGCATGGGCTGGAGCCGGGGCAGGGGACGATTGGCGGCGTTATCGCCTGCAATCTCGCCGGTCCCCGCCGCCTGAAACAGGGCGCGGCGAGGGACCACATCCTCGGCGTTCACGCGGTCTCCGGTCGCGCCGAGATGTTCAAGTCCGGTGGCCGGGTGGTCAAGAACGTCACCGGCTACGATCTGTCCAAGGGGCTGACCGGCTCCTATGGCACGCTCGCCGTGCTGACCGACGTGACGATCAAGGTGCTGCCGAAAACCGAGACCGAGACGACGCTGGTGCTGCGCGGTCTCGACGATGACGCGGCGGCCGGCGCCATGGCGGCGGCGATGGGCTCCTCCGCCGAGGCCTCGGGCGCGGCGCATCTGCCGGCCTATGTGGCGGGGCGCGTCGCGGACGGTTCACTCGGCAGGGACGCGGCGACGCTGATCCGGCTAGAAGGCTTCGGCCCTTCGGTCAAGGCGCGCGCCGCCTATCTCGGCACGGCGCTCGCCAAGGTGGCGCCGTTGGAGACGCTCGAGGCCGAGGCGTCCCGTGCGGTCTGGCGCGATGTCCGCGACGTGCGGCCCTTCGTCGACGGCACGTCCAAGTCGGTCTGGCGCCTGTCAGTGATGCCGACGCGCGGCCATGAGATCGTCATGAGTTTGAGGATGCAGACCGGCGTTGACGCCTATTATGACTGGCAGGGCGGTCTCATCTGGATGCGCCTGGAGGGCGAGCCGGAAGCGGCGCTGGTCCGGGAGACGATCGCCCGCTTCGGCGGCGGCCACGCGACGCTGGTGCGGGCCTCGGACAGCGTCAGGACCGCGACGGAGGTGTTCCAGCCGCAGCCCGCGCCGCTCGCGGCGCTGTCGCGCCGGCTCAAGGAGCAGTTCGACCCGGCCGGCGTGCTCAATCCGGGCAAGATGGGGTAGGATGACGCGGACGGTCGAGAGGAGTGTGAAAATGACCGAGGACGAACTTTTCGAATCCCGTCCGGATGTGGTCAGCGGGGCGCTTGTGTTCCGCGGAACCCGGATTCCCGTCGATGCCCTGTTCGAAAATCTGGCCGGCGGTTCATCACTGGACGAGATTCTGGAGGATTTTCCCGCGATCGGACGCGAACGGGCTGAAGCCGCAATCCTGCTGGCCGCCCAGGGACTGCACCGAACGGCCGCATGACGAGGCTACTTCTGGACGAGGGAGTGCCGCGCGGTCTTGCAAAGGAATTGAGGCGATGGAACGTGGATGCCACGGCCTTTCCGAACGCTTGGAAGCAACTTGCCGACGGCAGTCTTCTGGATCGGATGGAGCAAGACGGCTACGAGATCCTCGTGACGACAGACAAGAACATGCCGTATCAGCAGGTGCTGACCGGACGACGGATCAGCGTCGTAGTCGTGTCCAGCGCGGACCGAAAGCGTATCTCCGTCATCGCCGCGCATCTCGCTGCCATCATTGATGATATCATGATCGGGCAATTCAGCCTGCTCGGTTTCGACGGCCGGCTGACGCTGGGCATCGGGACCTCCTCCTGACCGCCGCGAGAGACGTATCGCCATGCAAACCACTTTCACGCCCGCCCAGCTCGACGATCCGCATACGGCGCATTCCGAGCAAATCATCCGCAAATGCGTGCATTGCGGCTTCTGCACGGCGACCTGCCCGACCTATGTCACGCTCGGCAACGAACTCGACAGTCCGCGCGGGCGCATCTACCTGATCAAGGAGATGCTGGAGCACGACCGGCCGGCGGACGCGAAGACCGTCACCCATATCGACCGGTGCCTGTCCTGCCTTGCCTGCATGACGACATGCCCGTCGGGCGTGAACTACATGCATCTCGTCGATCACGCCCGGGTCCATATCGCCAAGACCTATCGCCGGCCGTTCATGGACCGGATGATCCGCCGCGTCCTGGCGATGACGCTGCCCTATCCGGCGCGCTTCCGCGCCAGCTTGACCATGGCGCGGCTCGGCCGCCCGCTCGCTCCACTCTTTGCCGCGATCAAGCCGCTGAAACCCTTCGCCGCGATGCTTCGGCTCGCGCCGTCGAATGTGCCCGCGAAGGCCGCGATCAACGATCCGGCCGTCCACACCGCCGAGGGACCACGGCAAAAACGCGTCGCGCTGCTCACCGGCTGCGCCCAGTCGGTGCTCGACCCGAAGATCAACGAGGCGACGGTGCGGCTCTTGAACCGCCTCGGCGTCGAGGTCGTGGTGCCGAAGGGGGAGGGCTGCTGCGGCGCGCTCGTCCATCACATGGGCCAGGAGGACGAGGCGCTCGGCTTCGCCCGCCGCAATGTCGACGTCTGGACGCGCACCGCGGAGGAAGACGGGCTCGATGCGGTGCTGATTACGGCGTCCGGTTGCGGCACGACGATCAAGGATTACGGCCACATGCTGCGGCTCGACCCCGCCTATGCCGAAAAGGCCGCGACGGTCTCGGCGTTGGCCAAGGACGTCACCGAATTTTTGTCCGACCTCGCACTGCCGCTGCCGGTCAACGCGACGGACCTCGTCGTCGCCTACCATTCGGCCTGCTCGATGCAGCATGGCCAGAAGATCACCAGGGCGCCGAAAGTGCTGCTGGCGCAGGCCGGCTTCACTGTCAGGGACGTGCCGGAGGGGCATCTGTGCTGCGGCTCGGCCGGCACCTACAACATCCTGCAGCCGGAGATCGCGGCGACGCTGCGCGACCGCAAGGTGAAGAACATCGAGAGCACCGCACCGCAGGCGATCGCGACCGGCAATATCGGCTGCATGACGCAGATCGGCTCGGCGACGGCAATCCCGATCCTGCACACGGTCGAATTGCTCGATTGGGCGTTCGGCGGCGAGAAGCCGGCGAGCCTTGCCGGGGTCGAGCCGCTGGCGCAGCCGGTGCTCACCGCCGCCGAATAGGGCGTTTGCCCGAACGCGAAACGGCCCGCCGTCACCGGCGGGCCGAGATATTTCGATCGCTATCGGGTCCGGCGATCAGCCGCCGAAGAGCGCCGACAGAACGTTGGTGCCGACCGGCCCGCGCTCGGCGTAAACGCCCTTCGACCCCTCGCCGCGAGGCCCGATCACAACGACCTTGGAGCCGCGCGGCACCCGGCTATACAGGTGTTCGACATCCTCGTTCATCATCCGGATACAGCCCGACGACATGTTCTGGCCAATCGTCCAGGGCTGGTTGGTGCCATGGATACGGAACATCGAATCGCGACCGCCGCGATAAAGATACAGCGCCCGCGCACCGAGCGGATTGGCCGGGCCGCCCTTCATGTGAGCCGGCAGGATGCGGCCTTTCTTGCGCTCGCGCGCGATCATCGCGGCGGGCGGCGTCCAGCCCGGCCATTCGGCCTTGCGGCCGACGCTCATGCGGCCGGACCAGCCGAAGCCTTCCTTGCCGACGCCGACGCCGTAGCGGGTCGCCATGCCGTTCGCCTCGACGAAATACAGATATTTCTTGCTCGAATCGACGATCACCGTGCCGGGCTTTTCCTTGGTGTCGATGCGGACCTGGGTGCGCATGAACTTGGCCGCCGGGCGCCGCTGCGAAAGTTGCCGTCCCCGCGGCGCGTTCGCATCGACACTCACCCACGAATTGGTGGCGTAATCGTAGCGCCGGTTCTCCTGTGCGCCGGCCTCGACGGTCAGCACGAGCGCCAAGGCCGCTGCCAGGCCGGCCGCCGCCCATTGCGTCCATTTGTTCATTGCTTGGGTTCCCTCTTCCAGTGCGGATGCCGCGTCCCAGGCAGATCCTGCCGCTAGGTTATGTCATTCGGGTCGGTTTCGGAAAGGTCGCATCACATATTCGGGCCTGCGTCCTATCCGGTGGTCCGGCGAGCGTTGCCTTTAGCGGACGATGACCTTGGTGCCGACCTTTACCCGGCTGTAAAGCTCGACCACGTCCTGGTTGCGCATGCGGATGCAGCCGGAGGACACGGCCTGGCCGATCGTCCAGGGCTGGTTGGTGCCGTGGATGCGGTAGAGCGTCGAGCCGAGATAGAGCGCCCGCGCGCCAAGCGGATTGGCCTCGCCGCCTTCCATGCGCGCCGGCAGGATGCGGCCTTTCTTGCGCTCACGGGCGATCATTTCCTTCGGCGGGGTCCAACTCGGCCATTGGGCCTTGCGGCTGATCCTTTCGGTGCCGCGCCAGCTGAAACCCTGCTTGCCGACGCCGACGCCGTAGCGGCGGGCCGTGCCGTTCTTGCCGACGCGATAGAGGAATTTCGCCTTTGTATCGACGATGATCGTGCCTGGGGCCTCCTTGCCGCCATAGGCGACGTCGCGCGGCAAATACACGGGGTCGAACGCGCGTTGCGGCGCTACCGGCCGGCCCTGGGTCCGCGCCAGAACGACGCCACGGGGGGCGGCGACGACCGCGCCCGGCGCCGCATAGACGGTGGGCACGCGGACGGGTTGTTCGATCAGCACCGGCGTCGTCGCGAGCATCACACCGGAGCGGGCGACAGCCGGGCGCCGCACGGCGGCGCCGTAATAACCCGGCACGACGCCGCTGCCGGGTGTCAGCTGCAACACCCGTTCGGCGCTGAGATGCGGCGGCAGCGGCACGGCGGCCGGATTGTTATAGGTGTCATGGGCCAAGCTGGCCGACGGGGCCGCCAACGCCGCCACCAAGGCCGCGAGAATCAAGCAGGCTTTCGTTCGCATCATGGGACTCGTTCCGTTGATCGGTCGCGGGGCACGAGGCCCCTTGGTGCCCAGACTGGCCGGAAAGAACGAGAAAACCGTAAACTCGCGGACGGATCGAATGCGGACGTTCAGCAAGATCGCGGTAGGGTTAACGCTTCCTTATCGCCGCAGGTTGGCAGAAGCGCACAAGAGCGTACTTGCCACCCACAATGAGGGCTGCGATGACTGCGCCAATGAGCGCCGCCAATCCACACCCGTCCGCCTCCGACGCGCCCGTTCCCGCCGGCCTGATCCGGGGCGAGGACGGCCTTTTGCGTTGCGCCTGGCACGGCGGCGACGCCGCCTATCGCATCTATCACGACCGCGAATGGGGACGTCCCTCGGCCGACGAGGACCGGCTTTACGAAAAGCTCTGCCTGGAAGGCTTTCAGGCGGGTCTGTCCTGGCTGACCATCCTCAGAAAGCGCGATGCCTTTCGCGAGGTCTTCCAGGGCTTTTCCATCGACCGGGTCGCGGCGATGGACGAGGCCGATGTCGAACGCCTCGTTCTCGACGCCCGTCTCATCCGGCATCGCGGCAAGATCGTCTCGGCGATCGACAACGCCCGCCGTGCCCGCGATATCCGCGCCGAGCACGGTTCGCTCGCGGCCTTCCTCTGGGCGCATGAACCCGGTTCCGACGAGCGTCCGGCCGCACTGACCGGCGCCTGGCTTGCCGCGAACCCGGTGACGCCGGCCTCGACGCGCCTCTCCAAAGCTCTGAAGAAGGCCGGCTTCAGCTTCGTCGGCCCGACCACGGTCTATGCCTTCATGCAGTCGATGGGCTTCGTCAACGACCATGTCGAGGGTTGCTGCATGCGAGACGCCTGCGCGGCCGAGCGCGCCGCCTTCGCGCGGCCGGGGCGGGGGTAGGATAGAAGCGATGGCTGTCGTCGCTCGACCAAGTCCTTTTTCGTCTTCAGTCCGGCTTCCAGATGCCTTGATCCCAAGCCCGGATCGACATTCCGGCGTCGGCAGACATGGGAAGATGGCGTGAGGCGGCGATCTCCTGCAACATCTTGCGCGCCGCCTCCGGGGCCACGGACCGGGCGGCGCGGGCGGCATTGAGGCGAACCTGCATGTTCGGATGTTCGAACAGCGACAGCAGGGCCCCTCGCTGATCGCCTTCCCGGCGTTTCAATTCGGCTTCGAGCGCGATCTGCCGGGGCACGGTGGCATTGTAGGCGCGGAAGTCGTCGTCAAGTTTGAATTCGTACTGGGCGAGGCTCATCCGGATATAGTCATCGAGGAGTTCGGAGAGCTTGGCTGAGCCCAGGCGTTGGAGTGACAGCGGCATTCCCTTACTCCGGCTTGTAGATACCCTTGTCCATAGCATAGAGCGCCATGCCGGCATGGCCTGCCTGCGGAAAGTGCCGCGATTCTGCGATCTCCTCGATCATCTGGCGTGCGGTCTGCGGGGCAACCGGTCGCGTAGCCTGAGCCGCATTGAGACGGACCTGCCAATTGGGGTGGCCATAGAGCGCAAGCAGCGCGCGGCGCTGGTCGCCTTCGCGGCGTTTCAGTTCGTCCTCAACCGCCTGCGCCTCATGATAGAGCCGGTTGAACTGACCGACGGAATTATCCAGCAGGGCCTCGTCCTGTGCCACTCCGATTTCGGAGTAGCGGGCGACCAACTGTTCGATCGTCATTTCGCCGCGTTTCGCCCGTGTCATGGCGTCAGTGCTTCCGCTTGGCCGAATCTCCCCGAGCGCCGCGAAGCCACATGCCGGCGTCGGCTGCTTGTGGGAAACGTTGGGAGGCTCTGATTTCCTCTAACAATTCGGCGGCAGCTACGGGGGCGACTGAGCGGCATGCGCGCGCGGCCTGGAGGCGCACCTGGATGTTCGGATGATCGAACAGGCCCATCAGCGCCCGTCTTTGATCGCCTGCGCGGCTCTCAAGTTCCGTCTCGATCGCCATCATGATGGGAAATGTCGCGTTGTAGCGGCGAGAATCCTCGACCTCGTTTGCATCGAACTGCCGCAGACACAAAGCGACGTAGGCTGCCAAAAGCTCATCAACTGCCATCCCGCCGAGATTCTTTTCTGACACTCGCGTCACGGTTTCAGAACTCCTTGTTCAACAAGCGCCTCTAGGCCGACTTCGAACCGCTCGTTCCAACTTCTGCCGCGCAGATAATCGCGCGGCGACAGTCCATCGAAATCCGAATTTCGTCTATGGTACCATCCGTTCCCCTTCGACGGTCTCAGGAGGGAGAAAAGGCGCCGAGCCGCTGTGCCGTGCGTCATCCTCAGCCTTGGCGGTTGGCGAAACCGTTCAACGCGGTCGTCATCCCGGCCTTGAGCCGGGATCCATGCCAAGCCGTTGGAACCACCAATCCGTCGCCGGAGAGGGTAGGATAAATGTCGCGGCATGGGCCCCGGCTCAAGGCCGGGATGGCGAAGCTCGAAGGCCGGCGCCCTCATCTTCGACGGTGAACGAAAGGTCCGCGTGCGTCCGAGACAATCGCGGCGTCCAAAAAATTTATCCCCACCCTATTCCCCTCCCGCATACTGCCCTCACCGCCGGCCCACGGAACGGGCGCGAATGATCACCGGGATCGTTCGGGGGCTGGCGGGCGGTGTCCGCGACGGGGCTTCTTCCGGAGAAGACCCGGCCCGGACGGCCCCGAGCGCCCGCCGGACCGTCCCCCAATAGGAGGGGTCTGTGGATCGGTCCACTTGAACGTCCCGCAAGGGGCGTGAAGATCCGGCAGCGCACGAGGGTTCCGCTTGAAGGCCGAGGGTGTCGCATCGCAGCGGGGGTGTCCCGCCAGCGAGGCGCAGCCGAAGCTGAGGGGCGGGGCACAGTGTTCAAGGGGTTGGGTCAACACCGTGCGGGATGCCGGAGGCGGACCGTATTGACTTAAAACAGTCGGAGGGTTCGCCTCCGGCGTCCCGCCGCTCGTGAGGGCGGAATTGAGGATTGGCTGAATAAGAAGAAGGGAGGAGACGCCATCTTTGGAGATTGAGCGACCGGCCGTGAAAGCGGTGCGGGCGATGCCGCGCGGCCTCTTTCTCGCAAACCCGTCGCCTTGCCGAAATTTCCCGCACGGGTTACGGGAACGCCCGCATAAGTCGGGGCTTTTCCAGCCCCGTCGAACCCATCCGGATCGCTGCGTCATCATGGCTGAAAAGAAGAAGAAAAAACCGACCAAGGTCCAGGCGCGGGTGCCGCGCGGCTTTACCGACCGCACCGCCGACGATCTGCGCGCCGAGGCCGACATGCTCGCCACCATCCGGCGCGTCTACGAGACGTATGGTTTCGAGCCCGTCGAGACCCCGGCGTTCGAATATACCGACGCGCTCGGCAAGTTCCTGCCTGATGCCGACCGGCCGAACGAAGGCGTGTTCTCGCTGCAGGACGACGACGAGCAGTGGCTGAGCCTGCGCTACGACCTCACCGCGCCGCTCGCCCGCCATGTCGCGGAAAACTACGAGACGCTGCCGAAGCCCTATCGCAGCTACCGGGCGGGCCATGTCTTCCGCAACGAAAAGCCGGGGCCGGGCCGCTTCCGCCAGTTCATGCAGTTCGATGCCGACATCGTCGGCGCGCCGAACGTTTCGGCCGACGCCGAAATGGCGATGATGATGGCCGACACGATGGAGGCGCTGGGGATTCCGCGCGGTCAGTATGTGATCCGGGTCAACAACCGCAAGGTGCTCGACGGCGTGCTGGAGGCCATCGGCCTCGGCGGCGAGGAGAACGCCGGAAGGCGGCTGACGGTGCTGCGGGCGATCGACAAGCTCGATAAGTTCGGCGCCGAGGGGGTTCGGCTACTCTTGGGCGAGGGGCGCAAGGACGAAAGCGGCGACTTTACCCCGGGGGCGGGGTTGCCCGTGGACGAGCAGACGTTTGTTCTCGCCTCCACTATTCAGGCCTTTGACCTTGCTGAAGAAAATTCTGCGAAACATCGTCCGCTTGATGACATGCGCAAAGACGGTGAGGGCCGTTTTTACGATAACGTCGCTGCGGCACGTTACTTCCATGCCACTGCTCGAAATCAAGTTGGCAAGCAAGGCGCTGAAGAGCTGATGCAGATTGTGGAGCTTACCGAAGCCGCCGGCTACGGCTCACGGCGAATTCTAATCGACCCCTCGGTCGTTCGCGGCCTCGAATACTACACCGGCCCGGTCTTCGAGGCCGAGCTGCTGTTCGACGTCGTCAACGAGAAGGGCCAGAAGGTACAGTTCGGCTCGGTCGGCGGCGGCGGGCGCTATGATGGCCTCGTCTCGCGCTTCATGAGCCAGCCGGTACCGGCGACCGGCTTTTCCATCGGCGTCTCGCGGTTGCAGACGGCGTTGAAGAATCTCGGCCGTCTCGATGTGTCGGAACGCCCTGGCCCGGTGGTGGTCACGGTCATGGATCGCGACCGGATGGCCGACTATCAGGCGATGGCGACCAGGCTCCGCGATGCGCTGAACGACGATCCGTCGAAGCCGCCAGTGCCGGTCGAGGTCTTCCAGGGCAACCCCAAACAGTTCGGCAAGCAGCTGCAATATGCCGACCGCCGCAACGCGCCCGTGGTGATCATTCAAGGTGCGGACGAAAAGGCGGCCGGAAAGGTTCAGATCAAGGATCTGATCGAGGGCAAGCGCATCGCCGAAACCATCGAGGACAATGCCGAATGGCGCGAGGCGCGCGCTGGGCAGGAGATGGTGGACGAAGCTGCGATGGTCGAGGCCGTTCGCCGCATTCTCGCGCGCCACGCCGAAGATCGCGCGTCCGGCGCTTCCGGAGCCTGAGCCAGTGAGCGACACCGCGCCCGCTCCGTTCCAGACCGCGCTCGGCGCCCTGTTCGAGGCACGCGGGGCGCGCCGCGTCCACGCGCCGATCATCCAGCCGGCCGACCCCTATCTCGATACCGCCGGCGAGGCGCTCCGCCGCCGCATCTTCCTGACCCGTGGCGAGGCCGGCGAGCATCTGTGCCTGCGCCCGGACTTCACCATCCCGGTGTGCCTTTCCCACATTGCCACCGGCGAGGCGCTGCCGCGCCGCTATTCCTATCTCGGCCTCGTCTTCCGCCAGCGCCCGAGCGGGCCCGGCGAATTCTTCCAGGCCGGTATCGAGGATCTCGGCGAGGCGAACCGCGCTACCGCCGACGCGCGGGCGCTGGCCGATGCTCTGGCCGGACTGTCGGCTTGCGGCGTCGATCCGGCCGGCCTCGACATCGTGCTCGGCGATCAGGGTCTGTTCGAGGCGTTCCTGAAGGCGCTCGGCCTGCCGGATGGCTGGCAGCGCCGGCTGGTGCGCACCTTCGGCCATGACGGGCTGCTCGACGCGGCGCTCAACGCGCTGGCGACTGGCGGTGCCGGCACGCTGGAGCGGCTCGATCCGGAGCTTGCCGATCTCGCGCGCCGCCGCGAGGAGGGTGCGCTGACCCGGATGATCCGCACGCGCATGGAAGAGGCGGGCCTGCCGCCCCATGCCGGCCGCTCGCCCGGCGAGGTCGCGGTGCGGCTGATCGAAAAGCTCGCCGTCGCCGAAGCGCGGCTGGACGACGCGCCACTCAACCTCTTGCGCCAGTTCCTTGCCATCGACTGCCCGCTCGGCGAAGCCGGCGACAGGCTGCGCGGTCTGGCGGAATCGGCCGATCTCGATCTCGGCCGTGCGGCGCTGTTCTTCGAGACCCGCAATCTGGCGCTACGTGCCGCCGGCGTCGACCTCGCCTCGGTGCGCTATCGCGCCGCCTTCGGCCGGCCGATCGACTATTACACCGGCCTCGTCTTCGAGGCGCGGCAAAAGGGGTCCGACGAGACGCTGGCCGGCGGCGGGCGCTACGACCGTCTGCTGACGATGCTGGGCGCCGCCGCGCCGGTCCCTGCCGTCGGCTTCGCGCTCTGGCTCGACCGCATCGGCGCCGCGACCGGCCATGCGGGAGACAAGTCATGACGGTGTCGCTGGCGATCCCGTCCAAGGGGCGGCTGAACGAAAAGGCGATCGCGGCGCTGGCGGCGGCCGGCATCAGTGTCGCGTCGGCCGAGAACGCCCGCAGCTACCGCACCGTGGTCAGCGGCGCGCCGGGGCTCGAGGTGCTGCTTCTGTCTGCCTCGGAAATCGCGCGCGAGCTGCGCGACGGGGCGATCGATTTCGGCATCACCGGCGAGGATCTGGTCCGCGAGACGATTGCCGAGCCCGACGCCGCCGTCGAGATCGTCGCGCGGCTCGGCTTCGGCCATGCCGACGTCGTCGTCGCGGTGCCGGACGCCTGGGTCGATGTCGAGACGATGGAGGATCTGAACGACGTCGCCGGCTCCTACCGCGCCCGGCACGGGCGGCGCTTGCGGATCGCGACCAAATACTGGCGGCTGACCCAAAGCTTCTTCACCCGCCTGCATGGTATCCAGAGCTACCGGATCGTCGAGAGCCTGGGCGCCACCGAAGGTGCGCCGGCGGCCGGCTCGGCCGACATCATCGTCGACATCACCTCGACCGGATCGACGCTGACCGCCAACCATCTGAAGATCCTCACCGACGGGGTGATCCTGAAGTCGGAAGCCTGTCTGGTGCGCTCAAACAGGGTGGAACGGGATGCGGAGGACAGTGCGCTCGCGGCGGAACTGGCGGCGCGGTTCGGCTAGACCGCGACCCGTTGCCTGAACCATAAGCGCCGCGTACCGTCCGGCCGGTGAAGACAGGCGCCTGGTTCGATGGAGGTCGAGCCGCGCGCCGGGAGGAGAGGAGCTTACCGCTTGAATCTGCAATATCTGCTTCGCCGTCGCCGTGAGGATGGCCGGCCGGTCACGGTCGCGCTGATCGGCGCCGGCAAGTTCGGCTCGATGTTCCTGTCGCAGGTGCCGACGATACCGGGCCTCGTGGTCGCGGTCATCGCCGACCTCGACACCGACAGGGCGCGCCAGACCTGCCGGAACGTGGGCTGGGACGCGGCGCGGATCGGCAAAACGCGGTTTGTCGAATCCGGCGTCGAAGCCTGTTCGGCCGAGGGCGTCGAGGTCGTGATCGAGGCGACCGGGATGCCGGAGGCCGGCGTTACCCACGCGCTGGCGTCAATCGCCGCGGGCAAGCATCTGGTCATGGTCAATGTCGAGACGGACGTTCTCTGCGGCCCGCTTCTGGCCCGGCGAGCCCGCGAGGCCGGTGTGGTCTATTCCATGGCCTATGGCGACCAGCCGGCGCTGGTCGCCGAGATGGTCGACTGGGGACGGTCGGCCGGCTTCATTATCGCGGCGGCCGGCAAGGGCACGAAATATCTGCCGGCCTATCACCAGGTGACGCCCGACGACGTCTGGACCCATTATGGTCTGTCGCCGGAGGAGGCGGCAGCGGCCGGCATGAACCCGCAAATGTTCAACTCCTTTCTCGACGGTACCAAGTCGGCGATCGAGATGGCCGCGATCGCCAATGCCTGCGACCTGTCGGTGCCTCAAGACGGGCTGACATTTCCGCCCTGCGGCGTCGATGATCTCGCCCACATCCTGCGTCCCCGCGATGTCGGCGGGCAGCTCGACCGCGACGGCATGGTCGAGGTCGTCTCCTCGCTGGAGCGGGACGGCCGGCCGGTCTATCGGGATCTGCGCTGGGGCGTCTATGTCGTCCTGAAAGCGCCGAACGACTACGCCGCTGCCTGTTTCAAGCAGTATGGGCTGCCGACCGACGCCACCGGCCGCTATGCCGCGATGTACAAGCCGTTTCATCTGATCGGGCTGGAACTGTCGATCTCGGTGCTCAACGCGGCGCTGCGCGGCGAGGCGACCGGCGTGTCGGAAACCTGGCGCGGCGACGCGGTGGCGATCGCCAAGCGCGACCTTCGCGCCGGCGAGGTTCTCGACGGGGAAGGCGGCTACACGGTCTATGGCAAGGCCATACCGGCGGCCCGGAGCCTGGCGAACGGCGCGCTGCCGATTGGCCTCGCCCATCGCGTGACGCTGACCCGGCCGGTCGAAGCGGGCTCGCCGGTGACCTACGCCGACATCGCGGCGCCCACCGGCTCCAGGGCCTACGATCTGCGCCGCGAGATGGAGCAGGCATTCGTGCCGGAGAGCGGGGCGTAAGGCGGCCGGGTCACGCGGGGGAGCATTTCTCAGGAAGCCCCTCCGATTCCGATGAGAATGCGGTCCGGCTCGATGGGCCGATTGACCCAGATTCGGACTTTGCTCGACAGTGTGCCCGTTGTCAGTCTCAGCAGCGAGGGATGCGCGATCGTCGAGATACGCACACCACGATTGGGTGTTTTCAGGAAGCCGGTGAACACTGGCGGCAGCTTCAGATCGAGTTCCGTCGATGCCGCCAGCGTCAACGTCGTCTTGCCGTCGACAAAGGCGAGACATCCGATCGAGATGCAGGATGGGGTCGACAGGATCAGGCGATCCGGGATGAATTCCGGCCCTATCCCGTCATCCTCTATGTCCGACAGAAAGAAGAGGGAGTTTGGAGGAGCGAGTTGAATGGAATCCGCCAATGCCGCCCTCCTTCCTGCGGTGCCGATATCGTTCCCGTTCGCTATTCCTGTCTGAGGCTGACGCCGATCGACACGAATTCGGAGCATTTCTGTCCGTCTGTCCAAATCGTCAGTCGGGTTCGCGCCGCAGATACGGCAAATGACGTGATCTCGTCGATCTCAACACCCTCGATCCTGATCTTTCCGCTGGGCGTGTCCAGCCAATCGTCAAAGATTTTATGAGGCGAATGCCTGACCTCGTCGCTCTCCCCGACCTCGATGGAAGTCGCGCCTTCGGAATGCGGCAGACAACTCACGATGACGCACGTGTCGCTGCGCCAATATGTACCGATCCCGTCCACGTCCGGGGCTGTCCACTCGCCGCCGTCGTGAATGAAGATGAGGCCGTTCGCGAGGATGTGGCGGAAGAATCGATTGCTCATCGGGTCGGCTATCGCTGATGCAGACAAGGGTGGAGGCTCTATCGTGCCTCATTGGCTGACGCCGATCGACACGAATTCGCTATCCTGATGGCCGTCCGTCCAGATCCACAGGCGAGTCATGGTGCAGGGAACGGCCAGTTCGCCGATCGTCTCGATATGGACGGCGTCGAGCTTGATCCGTCTTGAGGGCGTGTTCAGCCAGCCGTCGAAGATTTGCTGGTCGGACTGCCGGACATCGGAAGGATCGCCGACGTCGATGATCGTGTCCGCGTCACAGCCGGGGCTGCAACTGACCGCGACGCATGTCGGCGTCGCCCAATGGGCCCCAATTCCATCGATCTCGGGAAAATCATAATCCCCGTCATCGTGGATGAAGATCAGGGAGTTCTGAATGGGATGACGGGCGGTCCAGTGAATGATCTCAGTCATGTCGATGCACGCCGACGATAATGATCGAGGAAAGCGACGTTCCGTCTGTCCATATCCGAACGCGCGTTGACGATGTCCCTGTCGTGACGACCGCAAGGTCATGATCATAGACAGATTCGACGGTCACGGATTTCGACGGCGTCTCAATCCGCCTATCGAAGGTTTCGTGCTCGGTTCGCGGAACGTCGATGACGTCGCCGATGATGATCCGTGTCGCGCCGTCGATGTCCGGCAGGCATCCGACCGCGACGCAGGTCTTGCTCGTCCACAGATGTCCGATGCCATCGATCGCCGGCACATCCCAGTCCCCGGTGTTCCGCACGTAGATGAGGGCGTTGTGGATCGGCAGGCGAATGTCGGTCAAAGGGCTCATCGTTTGGTCCTTCCGGAAACGAAACCGCCTTGCTGACGGTGGGGGTGAATCGTTCTGGAAAAGGCAGTACTTGCTGGAAAAGGAGCCCGTCGCCGTTAGTTCAGATATGCAATTCCGATGAGGATGAAGGCGGCGAGGAAGACGGTCTCGGCGACGACGAGGAGGACGGCCTCGCGGCCGACGGAAAGGATGCTCTTCAGCGCGGTCTTCATGCCGACGGCGGCGATGCCGAACAGGAGCGCCCAGCCGGAGACGTCGGCGGTGATGTCGGCGGCTTGCTTGGGGATCAGGCCGAAGGAATTGAGCGCTGCCAGCGCCAGAAAGCCGAGCACGAAGCCGGGGATCAGCGGCGGCCGCTTGCCGGCCTCGGCCTCGCTCTTGTGGGTGGCGCGGAACACCAGCGTGAACACCAGCACCACCGGCGCCAGCATGGTGACGCGGATCAGCTTGACCAGCGTGGCGGTCTCGCCGGCCGCGTCGGAGACCGAAAAGCCGGCGCCGACGACCTGGGCGACGTCGTGGATGGTGCCGCCGAGAAACACGCCGATCGCCTGGTCCTTCAGCCCGAAGACCGGGATCAGCAGCGGATAGACGATCATCGCCAGGGTGCTGAGCACGGTGACGCTGAGCACGGTGAAGATCAGGTTGCGCTCGGAGTACTGGTTCTTCGGCAGGACGGCGGCGATAGCCATCGCCGCCGAGGCGCCGCAGATCGCCACCGATCCGCCGGTCAGGAGCGCCAGCCGCCAGCCGCGACCGAGCAGCTTCGCCGCGGCAAAGCCGAACAGGATGGTGGCGACGACGCCGGCGACGAGCAGCGCGATCAGGCCGGGGCCGAGGCCGATCAACAGGGCGACGGAGATGCGCACGCCCAGGAGCGCGACGCCGACGCGCAGGACCGTCCTGGCGGTGAAGTTGATGCCGGCCGCGCATTTGCCTTCCTCGGTGAGGAAGTTCAGGGCGATGCCCAGGAGCAGCGCCATCAGCATGGCCGGCGCGCCGTAATGCTCGGACAGGAATTTCGCCGCGACGGCGACCGTCGCCGCGACCAGCACCCCCGGCGCATAGTCCCGCAGGCGGTTCGCAAAGGTTGGCGCGGGCTTTTCGGCGGCCTCCGGCGCGGTGTCCTCGCTTGCGGTCATGCCTGCCTCTCCCCTGCAACGCGACTCGGCTCCGCCCCCCAGGCAAAGCCGACCGGACGTTACACAAACCGGCGGCGATAGGAACCCGTTCGTCGTGCGTCTCTATCCCGGCGACGGGCCGCGAAGCGACCGGATGACGGCGCGGGCGGCGTCGCGGACCGGCGCTTCGGTCTCCTTCAGGATCGCCAGACGGTCGAAGCGTTTGGGGTCGCGGTCGATGGCCTCGCGCAACGCCTGTCCGAAGGCCATGCGCAGTTCCGTGCCGATATTGAACTTGCAGATCTTCGATTCGCGCGCCAGCCGGCTGCGCGTGGCGACCGGAACGCCCGAGCCGCCGTGGATGACGAGCGGCAGGTTCGTGACGGCCTCGATGGCGCGCAGCGTGTCGAGGTCGATCTCGGCCGCCTTTTCCTGCTGCAGATGGACGTTGCCGATGGAAACCGCCATCGCGTCGACGCCGCTTTCGGCGGCGAAGCGGGCGGCCTCTTCGGACGATGTGCCGGCGGATGCCTCGCCTTCGGCATAACCGACGAAGCCGATCTCGCCCTCGATCGAGACGCCGGCGGCATGGGTCATTTCGGCGATCCGGGCCGTCGCGGCGATGTTCTCGCCGAGCGGCTTGCGCGAGCCGTCGAACATCACCGAGGTGAAGCCGCAGTCGATCGCCTCGCGGCATTCGTCTTCCGTGTAGCCGTGGTCGAGATGTGCCACGACCGGAACGCTGGCGCCTTCGGCCAGCGTCCGGAACATCGCGCCGAGGACGCGAAGCGGGGTGTGCGCCCGGCAGCCGGGACCCGCTTGCAGGATTACCGGCGCGTTCTCCGCCTCGGCCGCCGCCACATAGGCGCGGGCGTCCTCCCAGCCAAGGACGACGAGACCGCCGACCGCGTAACCCTCCCTGAGGGCCGGTTGCAGAACGTCGGAAAGGGTCGCCAGGGTCATTTGAATTTCGCGATCATGTCCTTGATGCCGGGAATGGTTTCGAGTTGGTCGGCGTGGCTCGGCTGGAAATACTGCACCAGGCTGCGCTGGCTGAGGCCGCCAAGAATGGTGAAATAGTACATCTCGTAGCCGGGCAGCACCGCGCAGGGGTGATAGCCCTTGTCGAGGCAGATCGTCGAGCCGTCGACGATGTGGTAGGCGTCGCCCGGCTTGCCGTCCTCGCGCTGGAGCATCTGTACGCCGGTGCCGTGATTGGGGCGGAAGCGGAAATTGTAGGTCTCGTCGTGCCGCGTCTCGTCAGGCAGGCGGTCGGTGTCGTGCTTGTGGCTGGGAAAGCCCGACCAGCCGCCCTTGCCCACGGTGTAGAGCTCTGAGACCAGCAACCGGCCGACCTTGTCGTGCTGCTTCTGGCCGAGAATGTGCTTGATCTTGCGATGGGTCTTGGTGTCGTCGGAACCATACTGCACCTTGTCCAACTCGTCGGCGCGCACGGCGAAGGGCGACAGGACCTTGTCGTATTTCGCCCCCGCGACGAACACTTCCGCCGCGTCCGATACGCAGACCATCTGGGCGGTCGCGCCAGTCGGCACGTAGACGCCTTCCGGCTCGCCGTCCCAGACGTCGACGCCGCGTGTCCCGAGCACGGCGAAGGCTTCGCCCTCGACCGTCACGTCGACGGTGCCGGTGGCTGGCACGATGCAGGTCTCATAGCCCGGCACGCGATATTCGAAAGCCTGGCCCTTGGTCAGCTTGACGATGTTGAAATAGTTCAGCGGAACCAGCGCGTCGTCGACATCGACGATCGGTTCGTTGCGGTTGTCGTAGGGCGCGATATGCATCGGCGTTCCTTTCAAGGCTGTGTCGGGCCGGGATGGTCGGCGAGGAACGCCTCCAATTCGGCCGTGGTGGGCATGGCGGGGGCGCAGCCGACCCGCGACACGACTATCGCGGCGGAGGCGGAACCGCGCATGACGCAGTCGCGCAACTCATGGCCCTGGGCGAGCGAAGCGACGAAGCCGCCCATGAAGGCGTCGCCCGCGCCGGTCGGCTTCAGCGCCGTGACGGGATAGATCCCGGAGCGGAATTCCTCGTTCGGCGTGATGGTGATCGCGCCGTGCTCGCCCATCTTGTAGACGACGATGCTGGCGGTGCTGCCCGCAAGTTCCCGCGCCTTGGCGAGGCCCTTGTCCTTGCCGCCGGCCATGAAGCCGAACTCGTCGTCATTGCCGATGACGATGTCGCAGAGCCGGCCGGCGCGCGAATAGACGTCCGAAGCGACTTCGGGCGAGGGCCAGGAATAGGGGCGGTAGTCGATGTCGAAGATCAACGGCAGCCCGGCCTTCCTGGCCAGGTCGAAGGCGTGAAACGCTGCGCCGCGCGACGGTTCGGCAGCGAAGACGGTGCCCGTCGTGATCAGCGCGCCATAGGCTTCGTAATCCACCGCCGCGACGTCCTCCGCCGTCATCTGGAAATCCGCGGCGCCGTTGCGGTAGATCACCGACTGGTGGTCCTCGACCCGGCTTTCGACGACGGCCAGCGAATTGCGCGCCTCGCCGCCGACCGAGCGGACGTGGCGGGCATCGATGCCGTATTTCGCCAGCTCGTTGAGGCAGAACCGCCCGATCGCGTCGTCGGATACCGAGGTCACCAGCGCCGCCCGGCCGCCGTGCCGGGTGATCGCAACACCGATATTGGCCGAGGAGCCGCCGAGGCAGGCGACGAATTTTTCCGCCTCTTCGGTCTTCGTGCCCGGCGGGTCGGGGTAAAAGTCCATGCCCGCCCGCCCGACGATGACGAAGTCGTTCCGGGCGATGCCGGCAAGCGATGTCATGCGCGCCCCTCGGTGTTGCCGGCCCGCGCGGCGTCCAGCACTTCGGGATAGGGATAGTTCAACCCGAGCAATTGCCGCATGTCGGAACTGGCGTTGTCCAGAAACGCCTGCGGCAGAGCCGCCGGCATATCCTCCATGGGTTTCACCCATTTCGGCAGATACTGGATCAGGATCGCGCTTCGGTCGTGGCCCGAACGGTTTGGCATCGCGCAGTGCCAGGCGACGCCGTAAAACAGCGCGACGTCGCCGGGATCGCCCAGCATCCGCTCCGAGCGCTCATGAAAGCGATCCTCCTCGGTGGGATAGCGCAGTTCCTTCTGACTGCCGGGAACATAGGCCGTGGCGCCGGAGGCCTCGGTGAACGGATCGAGCAGGATCGAGACCTGCGCGTTCATCGGAAAGCTGCCGTTCAGCCCCGTCGGGTGCGTCTCCGGCTTGTGGAAATCCCAATAGGGATAGTCGACATGCGGCTCCTGGCCCGGGCCGCCCGGCAGGATGCGGTTGGCCGCGATCGAACCCATGATGAACTCGGTGCCGAGAAAACGACGCAGGATGCGCATCAACTCCGGATGCGCGGCCATGCGGGAGAAGATTTCACCCTTGGCCAAGAGGTTCCAGACCCGGCGCTGGAGAGCGATCGTGCCCTCGGCCGCCGCCGCGCCCTGGAAATGGGTCACCTTTTCGCTGGCCGCCTCGGAATGCGCCATGACGATGGCGCGGGCCTCGGCAATCTGGTCCGGCGTGAACAACCCGGTAATGCGGACGGCGCCGTCGCCGCGCAAAAGCTCTTCGACGATGACATCCGGTTCGATGGCGTCGGCCGCGAACTGCTTCATGTCAGATGCCCCTGCGCTGACGCGTCCGGCCGGCTTCCTGCTCGACATGGGCGGCGCGGACACGCTGGTTGTCGGTGACATGGGGTGTGCCGACCTCCCACCAGGCATGGCCTTCGGCGGTCCAGCCGTCATGGGGGTCGACCTGCATGACGATGACAAAGGTCCGCTCGGCCGCCTTGGCGCGCTCGAAGGCTTCCGCCAGCTCGGCCGCCTTGGCGACCGTCTCGGCCTCGGCGCCCATGGCGCGGGCGTGTGCCTCGAAATCCACCGGGAAGGGCTCGACCGCGATGTTGCAGTCGGCGATGAGGTTGTTGAACGAGGTGTTGCCGGTGTTGTTCTGCAGCTTGTCGATCACCGCGAAGCCGCCATTGTCCAGCACCAGGATGATCAGCTTCTTGGCCGTCAGCACCGAGGAATAGATGTCGGAATTCATCAGGAGATACGCCCCGTCGCCGACGAAGACGATGGTGTCTGCCTCCGGCTCGGTCTCCGATTGGGCGATGCGCGCGCCCCAGCCGCCGGCGATCTCGTAGCCCATGCAGGAAAAGCCGAACTCGACATCGACGGTGCCGATGTCGAGAGTGCGCCAGTTCGCCGTTATCTCCGCCGGCAGGCCGCCGGCCGCGGTGACGATCCGGTCGCGCGGGTCGCAGAGATCGTTCACGACGCCGATCGCCTGGGCGTAGGAGTTCGGCCGGTTGCCGGGCCGCACATTGTCGGCGACATAGGCGTCCCAGGCGTGGCGCTCGGCCTTGGCCGCGTCGGTCCATGCGTCTGGCGCTTGATACTCCGCAAGCGCGTCGCCCAGCGCCGTCAGGGCAAGTTTCGCGTCGCCCACGACCGGCAACGAGCGATGCTTGCCGGCGTCGTGCCGCGCGGCGTTGATGGAGATGAGCCGGGCGCTCTTGTCGAAGGCCGTCCAGGAGCCGGTGGTGAAATCCTGCAGCCGCGTGCCGACGGCGAGGATCACATCGGCCTTTTCGGCGATCGCGTTGGCGGAACTGGACCCGGTCACCCCGATCGGGCCGATATTGAGCGGGTGCGTCGCCAGCATGTTGGCGCGCCCGGCGATGGTTTCCACCACGGGGATGGCGTGGGCCTCAGCGAAGGCGGTCAGCTCCGCGACCGCGCGGGAGTATTGCACGCCGCCGCCAGCGATGATCATCGGCCGTTTCGCCGATTTGAGCAGCGCCGCGGCATCGGCGGTCTCGTTCGCGTCGGGCGCCACGCGCCGGATGCGATGCACCGTCTTCTCGAAGAATTCGGCTGGATAGTCGTAGGTCCAGCCCTGAACATCCTGCGGCAGGGCAAGGAAGGCCGGGCCGCAATCGGCCGGATCGAGCATGGTGGCGATGGCGGCGGGCAGCGACTGGATGATCTGCGCCGGGTGAGTGATGCGGTCCCAATAGCGGCAGACTGCCTTGAATGCGTCGTTGAGCCCCAGCGACGGATTGCCGAAATGCTCCAGCTGCTGCAGCACCGGATCGGGCAGGCGGGTGATGAAGGTATCGCCGCACAGCATCAACACGGGAAGCCGGTTGGCGTGGGCGAGCGCGGCGGAGGTCAACAGATTGCTGGTTCCCGGCCCGGCCGAGGCGGTGCAGAACATAAAGCGCCGGCGCAATTGCTGCTTGGCATAGGCGGCCGCGGCAAAGCCCATGCTCTGCTCGTTCTGGCCGCGATAGAGCGGCAGTTCCTTGCGATGGTCGTAGAGCGCCTCGCCGAGGCACGTCACGTTGCCATGACCGAAGATGGCGAAGCCACCGCCGCACAGACGTTTCTCACTGCCGTCGATATCGATGTACTGGTTGGCCAGATAGCGGATGACGGCCTGCGCTGTCGTCAGACGGACCGTTTCGCTTCCTGCGCTCATGCTTTCCTCCGTTGGTGGGCCGGCGTGAAATTTTCTTCAGAAGCCGATTGTCGAACGACCGGCCGGCCGCTATTGAGGTTACGTGTTTTGCAACCGGTTGCAAACCTCTTTTTGAGGCAGGATCGCCCGTGACCCCAATTGGCATCGGTATCGTCGGCGGCGGTTATATGGGCAAGGCGCACGCGGTCGCCATGCAAGCCGTCGGCGCGGTTTTCCAGACGGCGCTGCGCCCGCGGCTGGAGATGGTCTGCGCCACGAGCCCCGGATCGGCGGAGCGCTATCGCGCGGCGTTCGGATTCGCGCGCTGCACCGCCGATTGGCGCGAATTGGTGACGGATCCGGCGGTCGAGGCGGTGATCATCGCCTCGCCGCAGGAGACCCATCGCGCCATCGCCGAGGCGGCCTTCGCCCTCGGCAAGCCGGTGTTCTGCGAAAAGCCGCTCGGCGCGTCGCTGGAGGAAAGCCGGGCCATGGTCGCGGCGGCGGAGGCCTGCGGGGCGGCGAACATGGTCGGCTTCAACTATATCCGCACGCCGGCTTCGCAATTTGCTCGCCAGCTGATCGGGACCGGCGAGATCGGCGACATCACCTGGTTCCGGGGCGAGCACGCGGAAGATTTCTACGCCGACCCCAAGGCTCCGGCGACCTGGCGCACGCGCGGAGCGGGCAACGGCACGATGGGCGATCTGGCGCCGCACATGATCAATGGCGCGCTGGCGCTGGCCGGGCCGATCCGCGACCTCATCGCCGAGGTCGAGACAGTCCACGCCAGCCGTCCGGGTCCGGCCGGCGACGAGGCTGTGACCAATGACGATCAGGCGCAGATCATGTGCCGGTTCGAGGGCGGCGCCATGGGGCATCTGTTCTTCAGCCGCGTCGCGACCGGCCGCAAGATGGGCTACGCCTACGAGATCACCGGCACCAAGGGCGCGATCCGTTTCGATCAGGAGGACCAGAACGCGCTCTGGCTCTATCGCATGGACGACCCGGAGGAGCGGCGCGGGTTTACGAAGATCCTGACCGGTCCCGAGCATCCCGACTATGCGGGGTTCTGCCAGGGGCCGGGGCACGGCACCGGCTATCAGGATCAGATCATCATCGAGGCCAAGGATTTTCTCACCGCGATCGCGACGGGCGAACCGGTCTTTCCGACCTTTCGGGACGGCATGGACGTCAACCGCGTCGTTGCGGCGGCGATGGCGTCTGCCCAAGCGAAATCCTGGCAGTCGCTCGACAGTTTCTGAGTTTGGCAAAGGCTAATCCGACCATGACCATCCGTATCGGCAATGCCCCCTGTTCCTGGGGCGTCGAATTCGCCAACGATCCGCGCAATCCGGCCTGGGAGATAGTGCTCAGCCAATGCGCCGAGGCCGGCTACAAGGGCATCGAGCTCGGCCCGGTGGGCTTCATGCCCGAGGACCCGGCCTTGCTGTCCGACGCGCTGGCGACCCACGATCTGGAACTGATCGGCGGCGTCGTGTTTCGGGCGTTCCACGACCCCGACCAGTGGGACGATGTGCGCGACGGCGCCGTGCGAACCTGCAAGGCGCTCACCGCCCATGGCGCCCGCCATCTGGTGTTGATCGATTCGATTTCGCCGCGCCGGGCGCCGACAGCGGGTCGCGCGAGCGAGGCCGAGCAGATGGACGCCGCCGAGTGGAAGGCCTTCGTCGACCGAATCCGCACCATCGCCAGAATGGGCGCGGAGGAATACGGCCTGACCGTCGGGATGCACGCCCACGCGGCCGGCTTCATCGACTTCGAGCCGGAGCTGGAGCGTCTCCTGGACGAGGTGGACGAGGGCATCTTGAAGATCTGCTTTGACACCGGCCATCATTCCTATGCCGGCTTCGACCCGGTGGCGTTCATGCGGCGGCATATCGGCCGCATCTCCTACATGCATTTCAAGGACATCGACCCGCAGGTGAAGGCCGACGCGATCGCCAATCGCACCGGCTTCTACGACGCCTGCGGGCAAGGCATCTTCTGCAATCTCGGCGAGGGCGACGTGGATTTTCCCGCCGTGCGTCAGGTGTTGTTGGATGCTGGCTTCGAAGGCTGGTGCACGGTCGAGCAGGACTGCGACCCGGCGGGCGATACCTCGCCCATCGACGACGCGGCGGCGAACCGCGCCTATCTGGAATCGATCGGTTTCAATTGAGGAACACGCCATGAGCAAGCTGAACTGGGGCATGGTCGGCGGCGGCGCGGGCAGTCAGATCGGGCCGGCACACCGGCTGGGGGCTGGGCTCGACGGCGCCTTCGTCTTCACCGCCGGCGCGCTCGACCATGTACCGGATGCCGGGCGAGCCTACGCGCGGACCCTCGGTATAGCTCCGGACCGCGCCTATGGCGACTGGCGGGAGATGCTGGCGGGTGAGCGCGATCGCGACGACCGGGTCGACCTCGTCACCGTGGCAACGCCCAATGCCACCCATTACGAGATCACCAAGGCCTTTCTCGAAGCCGGCTTCCACGTCCTGTGCGAAAAGCCGATGACGATGACGGTCGAGGAGGGGGAGGAGATTGTCCGGACCGCCCGCGCGACGGGACGGATCTGCGCGGTCAATTACGGCTACACTGGCTATTCGCTGGTGCGGCACATGCGGGCGATGGTGGCGCGCGGCGATCTCGGCCGGGTGCGCCTCGTCGTCGCCGAATTCGCCCACGGCCATCACGCCAACGCGGCCGATGCCGACAATCCGCGCGTGCGCTGGCGCTACGATCCGGCGCAGGCCGGGGTTTCGGCGCAGTTCGCCGATTGCGGCATCCATGCGCTGCACATGGCGAGCTTCGTCACCGGTCAGGAGGTCGCGTCGCTGTCGGCGGATTTTGCCTCCTGCATCGAGAGCCGGACGCTCGAGGATGACGCCATGGTCAATTTCCGCATGGATGGCGGCGCGGTCGGCCGGCTGTGGACATCGTCGGTCGCCATCGGCCGGCAGCACGGGCTGACGTTGCAGGTGTTCGGCGAGACCGGCGGCCTGCGCTGGGCGCAGGAGCAGCCCAACCAGCTCTACTGGACCCCGCTCGGCGGCCGGGTGCAGACGATCGAACGCGGCGAGGCCGGATTGTCGCCGGAAGCCGATCGCGCGTCGCGGGTGACGATCGGCCATGCCGAAGGAATGCCGCTGGCCTTCGCCAACATTTATGCGGATCTGGCGGAGATCATCCGCGCCGAGAAGGAAGGCCGGGTGCCCGATCTGGCCGCCGATCTCTATCCGCGGGCCGAGGATGGTCTGCGCTCCATGGCCGCCGTGCATGGCGCGGTCGCCTCGGCCGGCCGGCAGGGGGCCTGGGTCGACGCCCGCCCGCCTATGTTTCGTGTGCCCCTGTCGCAGGCGGTCTGAGCGTTCCCCGCTCAACGATCCGGCAGGGAAAAAGCCGCGACTCGGGATAGCGGTCCGGCTCCTCGAGCATCGCCACGATCAATTCGATCGACGAGGTGATGATCTGGCGGACCGGCTGGTGGATGGTGGTGAGGTTGATGTTCTCCCACCGCGCCATCTCCATGTCGTTGAGGCCGATGATGCCGATGTCGTCGGGCACAGACAGGCCGGCGGATTGGATCGCGCTCAACGCCCCGATCGACAATACGTCGTCGCCGCAGAAATAGGCTTCCGCCGGTCCGTCCCGGATCAGTCGTGCCATCTCCTGCCGCCCGGCGTCGAAGGAATAGGCGGCGGCGTAGCTGTAACTGACAGCAATGTCGGGATGGACCTGCATCGCCGCGAGGAAGCCGGCGAGGCGATCCTGCGTGGAGGTGGCGGTTTCCGGACCGCCCATGAAGCCGATCCGGCGGTATCCCCGGGCGGCCAGCAAATCCGCCGCCATCTTGCCGCAGTAGCGGTTGTCGATACCGACGACATGCACTTCGGGCGTGCTGGAATAGCGGCCGAAGGAATGAACCACCGGCACGCCGGCTTCGCGAAAGGCGTGGGCGAAGCGGGGCGGCAATGTGGACGAGGCGACGACCACGCCATCGACCGAATACTGCCGCAGCATCCGGACGGAATTCTCCGGGTCCGTCTCGTCCGTCAGATTGACAAGCAGCGGGCGCAACCCTCGATCCTGAAGCCCGCGGGTGAAGAGATCGAAGACCTGCAGGAAGATCGGGTTGTGGAAGTTGTTGGAGACCAACCCGATCAGCTTGGTGCGCCGGGTCGTCAGACTGCTGGCGAACAAATTCGGGCTGTAGCCCAGTTCCGCCGCAGCCTTGGCGACCTTGCGGCGGGTCTTGACGGACACGGAGGCACCTTCCGTGAAGGCGCGCGACACGGCCGAGCGTGAGACCCCGGCGCGTTCCGCCACTTCCTTGAGGGTTACTGCCATCCAGCGGTTGTTTCCATTGTCGCAGGCGGGATTGTCCGGCCGGCCGGAACCGGCTCAACACCGCCGCACCGACGCCCGCAAATGCCGGTGGACGGGCTTTATATGGGCAGGCTGGCGCGGGTTACCATCATCCGTGCCGCCGAAGCAGGGTTGGGGGGCGCGGTCCTATACCGTGCCGCCCAGCGTGCCTTCCAGTTCGGCCAATTCCTGGCCGCCCGCCATCATGTCCTGCAGCTCTTCGGCCTTGATCTCGCCGCGCTTGGCGGTGCCGAGCGTCTTGCCGCGATTGAGCACCGTGAAGCGATCGCCGACCGCCATCGCGTGGCGGACGTTGTGGGTGATGAACACGACGCCGATTCCCGACTTGCGGACCCGGTCCACCGTCGCCAGGACGTTGGAGGTCTGGCGCACGCCGAGCGCCGATGTCGGCTCGTCGAGGATCAGCACTTCGGCGCCGAAATAGACCGCGCGGGCGATCGCCACCGTCTGGCGTTCGCCGCCGGAGAGCGTGCCGACCGCCTGGGTCGGCTCGCGCAGCCGGATGCCCATTTTCGCCATCTCCTGCATGGTGATGGCATTCGCCTTGTCGAAGTCCAGGAATTTGAACGGGCCGACGCGCTTTTCAGGCTCCTGACCCATCCAGAAATTGCGGGTGACCGACATCAGCGGAATCATCGCCAGATCCTGGTAGACGGTGGCGATGCCGGCGGCCATGGCGTCGCGCGGGCTGACGAAGTGGACTTCCTTGCCGGCGATAAGGATCTTTCCGGCCGACGGTTTGTGAACGCCCGACATGGTCTTGATGAAGGTCGACTTGCCGGCGCCGTTGTCGCCCAAGAGGCAATGGCATTCGCCCGGCATGATCGACAGCGACACGCCGGCCAGCGCGATGACCGGGCCGAAGTGCTTTTCGATATCGACGAGTTCGATCAATGGTGTCGTCATGGTCAGCGCTCCCCCGTGATCATGCGGCGGATGTAGGTGTTGAGGATCACGGCGATCAGCAGGATGCCGCCGAGGAAGACCCGGAACAGCGAACTCTCGACGCCGGCAAAGAACAGGCCCTGCTGCACCACGCCGAAGATCAGCGCGCCGAGCGCCGCGCCGACCACCGAGCCGTATCCGCCCGTCAGAAGCGCACCGCCGATGACCACCGAGATGATCGCCTCGAACTCCTTCAACAGGCCACGGTCGGCCGCCGCCGATCCGAACTCGATCACCTGCAAGGTGGCGAACACCGTGGCGCAGAAGGCCGAGAACATGAACATCAGAATCTTCACCCGGTTCACCGGTACGCCGACATAGCGTGCCGCCTGGGCGTCGCCGCCCGACGCGAAGATCCAGTTGCCGAATTTGGTGCGGGTTAGCAGGATATGGCCGAAGAGGATCAGGCCGAGCGCCCAGACGATCAAAATCGGAAGGCCCTCGACGACGGGCTGGCCGGCCCGGCTGCCGGCGACGAATTTGCCGACGATTCCGATATCGGCCAGCCAGACGAACAGGCCCTTGAACAAGGTGCCGCCGAACAGCCAGGCGACCGGATCGCCTTCGGTCACGTCCCGAACGCCGCCGATGATGGTCTTGCGGGTGGTCACGACCGCCGCGAAGATCGTCAGGCCGCGCAGGATGTAGAGCGAGGCCAGGGTGACGATGAAGGACGGCAGGCCGGTCTTGACCACCAGATAGCCGTTCAGCGCGCCGATACTGATCGCGCAGGCGAAGGCCACCAGAATACCGAGCCAGAGCGGATATCCTCCCGTCACCGAAACTAGCGCGATGACGATGCCGGAAAAGCCGATCATCGAGCCGACCGAGAGATCGAACTCGCCGGCGATCATCAACAGGCAGGCGCCGACGGCGATGATGGCGAACTGGGCCGAGACGACGCCCCAGTTGACGATGCCCTCTGGGGCAAACATGCCGCTATCGCCGGCAACGCCGAGGAAGAAGGCAAAAACGAGGATGGTGCCGCAGATCGCGCCGAGCTCCGGCCGGACGAGGGCCGTTCGAAAGGGCGAGCGCTTGCGTATCCGCTCATCAACCTCCGGGTCAGCCTGTGCTTGCGGCGAAATCTGGTCGGCCATGTTTCTCCCCCCCGGCCGCATACGCGGCCGAACCGATGGAGCACGGATGGCGTGCTTCCGATTGTTCCTTTGATCTGGTGAGATCGCGGCGCCGGTTTCAGCGCCGCGATGCGGTGCGTCGCGAGGCGGCTCGAGAGCCGCGCCAGCCTAAGCTCTACCGGTACTCGCCGGCGAATTCCTCGACCTTTTCCAGCGCATCCTTGGTGACGAAGCCCGGGCCGGAATTGATGTTATTGCCCGGCAGAACGCCGTAACGCTTGTAGTTGGCCAGAACAACCACCGGTAGATAAGCCTGCAGGAAGGGCTGCTGATCGATGCCCCACTGAATCGTGCCGTCCTTGATCGCCTTGACGATCTCGGCGCCGAGGTCGAACGTCCCGAAATAGATCTCGCCGGCCATGCCGTTTTCCTTGACCGCCTCGATGGTCGGGTCGGCGGACGTCGGCCCCAGGGTCAGGATCGCGTCGGTATCCGGATTGGTCGACAGGTAGGCCATGACCTTGTTCTTGATCTCGGCGGGGTCCTGGCCTGAATCGATCATCGAGTCGCCGAGCTCGACCCCGAGGCCGTCGGCGAATCCGCGGCAGCGTTCGCCCACGACCGGGTTCGAGACCACATGATTCACGCAAAGGAACGACTCGATGCCGTCCCGCTTGGCCCGTTGGCCTGCAGCAAGGCCGGCATCGTATTCGGGCTGGCCGACATACATCAGGGCGCCTAATTCCGCTGCCTGCTCCGGTGTGCCGGAGTTGATGATGATGACCGGAATGCCCTTGGCGACGGCGTCCTCGATCGGCCCCTTCAGGACGTCTGCATCAGCCAGCGTGGTGATGATGCCGTCGGGGTTCGTGGCCGTGGCCTGTTCGATGATCCGGGCCATGTCGGCGATGTCGCCCGTGGTCGGATTACGGTACTCGACTTCGACGCCCATCTGCTCGCCGGCTAGCGCCAGCGCGTTCTTGATGGTGTTCCACCAGCTGTCGCTGTCCGGCGCATGGCTGACGAGCACAAAACGCTCGCCTTCCGCTTGCGCCGTCCCGACCATGGCGGTCGCCGCCAGCGAAGCGGCGAAGGTCGCGCCGAGAAATTTCGAGATGAGTTTTTTCATGGATGATGGTCCTCCCTTTTCGCGAACGGAAACGGCCAACCGGTTCGGATCGCTGATCCAAGACAAGCACAAGCGAGGCAGTTTTGCAACCGGTTGCAAATCGGTATGGCGAGCAGGACACCGCATGGCGGCCGACCGAAAGCAGAGGGGCGCGGCTCCCTACAATGCCAACTGGCCGACCGTCATGTGGAGACGGCGGGAGCATTCCTCCGGCAGGTCGACGTCTGATCAGGCCGTGCGCCTGAAAGCGTCTCGATTCGATCTCGCGAATTCGCGACGATTCACGTAATACACAAGGTGAAATGGGAATATTATTCGTAACGGAAGCATACGGTCTGTCGATCCCAAATCGATATCACTAGGATCATCGCGGTATGATGAGAAGTCTTTAAGTATTGTAGGGTTACGGTCGGCGCCAATTGCAATCGAGTACCCCGCTTATGCGCACGCTAAACGATATCTCGAGCTCGAGCAGGCGAAGACTGGGCCTCGTGGCGCTGATGGCGCTGCTGTATGTCCTCGGCGGGGCGCTTGGTCTCCTGCTTGCCGTTCCACACTCATACGCAACGATCATCTCGCCGGCATCGGGAATCGCGACGGTGGGACTCTTGCTCTATGGAAGAGCGCTCTGGCCAGGCGTCTTCCTCGGATCCTTCGTATTGAGCGTAATTTTCGCCGGCACGTCCGATCAAGGAGGCCTGGGAAGTCAAGCGCTTTCGGTCGCGGGGCTTATCGCGGCCGGATCGACATTGCAGGCAGTTCTGGCCGCTAGTCTTGTTCGCTGGTATTTTGGCATTCCGATGCAAGTGTCCGGTCTTAAAGACCTCATGCGTTTGGCCGCGATCTGTGGTCCGCTATCCTGTCTTGTCGCCGCCAGCGTTGGCGTGGCGACGCTTTATGTCAGCGGCGTTCTTTCATCGGACGCGTTGTTCGGCAATTGGCTGACATGGTGGATAGGAGACATCTTCGGCGTTCTGATTTTCCTGCCGATCGGACTTCTGAATCCGTGGCGCCCATGGAACGTGCGGTGGTCCGGTGGTCCGGTCGCCGGCATTGCGGTGGTTGCGATGCTGAGCCTGATCGTTCCGTTGGGGGTGACCTTCTATGCGTGGAAGCTGACGAGCGAAATCACCCACGAACGCAATCACGCGGCATTTGAAACGCTGGCGGAGGACAGCGCCCACGCTTTGCGGGATCGGCTGGAATCCTACAAGCGCAGTCTGGACGGCGGCGCCGGCCTGTTCGCGGCATCCGAGACCGTCTCTCTCGACGAATGGCGGGCCTATGTCGACGAGCTCGACATGGAAAGGACCTTGCCGGGGATCAACGGGATCGGCTATATCGAGCCGATCGGCCTGGAAGATGTCGCTTCGTTCGAAGCACGTATGCAGCGCGAGGGCGTGCCCGAATTCACTATCCATCCGGATTCGCCGTCACCTGACGTTTTCGCGATCACCTTCATCGAGCCGCTCGCGCCAAATAGAAAGGCGCTCGGTCTGAACATCGCCTTCGAGGAGAATCGCCGAAACGGTGCGCTCGCCGCTCGCGATACTGGGAAGGCGACGATCACCAAGCGGATTTTTCTGGTTCAGGATTCGACCAAAAGTGCCGGATTTCTGCTGCTGCGACCGCTTTATCGCAATGGCGCGACCCTCGATTCAGTGGCGGCCCGCAGGCAAGCTTTTCGAGGCTGGATATACGCTCCCTTCATCAGCGACCGGTTTCTCGGCGAATTGACGTCGAACCAGGGGAGCAACCTTCACCTGACGGTCTATGACGGCGAGGTCGCGGACGAAGATCAGCTTATCTTCTCCAGTAAAGCCGGTGACAGCTCCGCGGCGCCTGCGGCCTACAAGATCACGAAGGTCATTTCGGCGATGGAGCAACGCTGGACCGTGGTCTGGGAAAGCACGCCGGCGTTCGAGGCGAGCGTGACCCGCGGGGAACCGTTGCTGGTCCTTCTCGGCGGCATCGCTCTGTCGGCGCTGTTCGGCGCATTGCAGATTTCCTATCTCCGTCGCGAAGCCTCGATCCGGCGGACTGTCGCCTCGAAGACCCGGGAGATCGCAGCCCGCGAACATGAGAACCGCTCCATCGTCGACACCGCCGTTGTCGCGATCATCCTGCTGGACCAAAACGGCGAGGTGCGCTCGGTCAATCGCGCCACCGAGCTGATCTTCGGCTATTTGGGCGAGGAGGTCGTCGGCGGTCCGATTACGCGTTTGCTCGGTGGCTTCGACGCGAGCAGCCTCGCCCAGTTTCACCAGCGCGGCGAGCAAGAACCGGAAACCGACCGGCTACTCAATCTGGTAGAGGCCTGGCGGAAAGATGGCTCCGAACTGTTTCTCGATGTGCAGCTCAACGAGTGGTTCACCGAAGCCGGCGAATTGCGATACACGGCCATCATCCGCGACGTCACCGTGCAGCAGCGCGTCACCCAGGCGCTGGAAGAAGCAGAGCAAAGATGGAACCTGGCGCTCGCGGGTGCCGCTATCGGGGTCTTCGATATCGATCTGACGCGCGGGACGTCCTTCGTCTCCGATACCTGGAAGGCGATGCTCGGATTCGATCGCCAAGAAGACATCGATGCGCAACAGGAATGGCTGTCTCGTATCCACCCCGACGATATTGCTACGGTAAAGGCCGCCGATAACGCCTGCATCGAGAGCCGCGCGCTGCGGTCCCAGTCCGAGTACCGGATTCGCCATAGGGAGGGCAAATGGATCTGGTTACGGTCCGATGCGATCGTGATCGAACGCGCTCCCGATGGAACTGCTTTGCGCATGATCGGCACGCAGACGGAGATCACCCAGTTGAAGTCCGCCGAAGCCGCGATGCGAGCCAGCGAAGAGAAGCTACGCTCGGCCATCGAGCATGCGCCGGTGGGGATGGCGCTGGTCGACCTCAATGGACAATGGTTCAGGGTCAATGAGGCGCTGTGCAAGCTGCTCGGCTATAGCGAAAATGAACTCCGGCAGCTGGATTTCCAGTCCATCACCCATCCCGACGACCTGGAAGCCGACCTCGTGCTCGTCGATCAGCTTCTGAACGGGGACATCGAGACCTATCAGCTCGAGAAACGGTATATCCACAAGGATGGCCATTCGGTTTGGGGGCAGTTGAGCGTCTCCCTGCCGAAGGACGCCGAGGGCAAGCCGGAATATTTCATCTCCCAGATCCAGGACATCAGCGATCGCAAGGAAATGGACCGGGTGAAGACCGAGTTCATCGCCACCGTCAGTCACGAGTTGAGAACGCCGCTGACCTCGATCCGCGGGTCTCTCGGTCTGGTTGTCGGCGCGATGTCGAAAGATCTTCCCGTCAACGTGCTGAGGCTCTTGACGATCGCGCACAAGAACTGTGAGCGGCTGATCTTTCTCATCAACGACATTCTCGATCTCGAAAAGATCGCGGACGGGAGCATGCGTATCGAAACACAGGCCGAGGAGCTCGGATCCCTGGTCGCCCAGGCGATCGAAGCGAACGAGGCCTACGCCGAACAGTTCGATGTTTCCCTGGAGTTCGAGCGGCCGAAAGCCGAGCTTTTTGTCGATGTGGATCAGGCGCGACTCCAGCAGGTCCTGTCTAATCTCCTGTCAAACGCCGCCAAATTCTCACCCCGTTCCGGCACGGTCGATGCTCGCATCGAGGTCCTCGGCGAGACCGTGCGCGTCTCGGTCGTCGATCATGGCTCCGGGATCTTGCCGGAATTTCGGTCGCGGATTTTCAGCCGATTCTCGCAGGCCGATGGTTCGGCGACGCGCGAGAAGGGCGGCACGGGCCTCGGCTTGCACATCTCGAGGCAGATCATCGAAAAGATGGGCGGAACCATCGGGTTCGACAGTGAAGCGGGCGAGGGTTCCACATTTTGGATCGAGCTTCCCGCTCTCGACACGCGGTCGCATGAAGATGTTGTGGCCATTGAGAACAGCGCGTTGACAGACGTCACTCGGAATCTGCCGAAAGCACTTCATGTCGAGGATAATAAAGACTTCAGCGAAGTGCTGGCCGCCTCGCTGAAGGACCGCGTGCTGCTGATAAACGCGGCAACTTGCGCGGGTGCAAGGCGCCGACTTGACGAACAGGAATTCGACCTCGTGATCATCGATCTGGAGCTGCCGGACGGCGATGGCCTCGGGTTGCTCGATCACGAGCGTCTCGCCGGCAAGGGCGTCCCGGTTGTCATTTTGTCGGCCAGCGATCTTTCCAAAAACGATCCGCGCGTACTGCGCAGCCTGGTGAAATCCAGAACGCCGGACGATGAAATCGTGGACACGATTCTGACGATCGCGGAAGGTGGTGTGGGTTCGGAAGTGGCGCATTACGGCGGCGCGAGAGGGTGATCGACAGCAATGGCATTTGCCTACCGCGCCACCCGGTTCGACAATCCCTGACAGAGAGCGGCGGCCGATCTGTAATAGCGTGTTTACAAGGGGGCAGCATGATCGTCGGTGAATTCGTTCGTGGCAGAGATGGACCTGTCTGATCCCGCGCGATTACACGGGGCGGATCATCTCTACCCAATGCTCCGGAACGCTGAGCAGCATACCAACCTAACGGCGACGCAGTCGAAATGACCGATGGGTCCCCGCAAGCCCGACGGCGTTTACGCCTGCTTCGACAATTGATTACGTGAGATCTTCATAATGCCAGTCGTGAATATGATCGAAAGCGCCGCAGTCATTACGCTTGCGGTTTTGTGCGTCAACTTCATTGGCGGCAAGCTCGATAGAATATTCTGGATCAGAAGCACTCTGTTCGGTGTCGTTTTTAGCCTGACCGGCTTCATCAGCATGTTGTCTCCGGTCAGCCCTGCTCCGGGGATTTTCATCGATGCCCGCAATGTCGTCGTCGCCTTATCCGCCATCATCGGCGGCCCCGTCAGCGCCTTCATCACCGCACTTTCACTGTCGGCGATTCGCGCCTGGCATGGCGGGGCGGGAGTTTCCGCCGGGATAACCAGTATCACCCTCACCGCGATCTTATGCAGTCTGGTATGGCTCTGGCTTTACTATCACGACAAAGAGCGGGTTAATTTCGCGAGCATCGTAACGGCCGCGGTCATCGCGGCCGCTGTCCCGATCTTTTCGGTGATTGTCGTATTGCCGGTTCGCAACGATGAACTGATCGTAAATGTCTTGTCATACGTCATGCCGACGAATTTTTTCGGCGTCATTCTCTTCGGGTTTCTGTTTTTGAGGGATCAGCAGCGGCGTTGGGCTCTTTCCGAGTTGCTCGACAGCCAGGCTCAACTGAGAGCTGTGGCCAACAACGCGCCCGGCGTCCTCTTTCAAATGGCGCTCACGTCGAGGAACACGCCGCGCCTGAGATATCTGTCGGGTGGCGCGAAGCGCGTTATCGGCATCTCGGCGGAGGAGGCTCTCGCCAAGCCGGAGATGCTGACCGGTATGGTGCCTTCGAAGACCATGCAGCGGCTTGCCGTGTTGCTCGCGCACTCGGCGGAAAGCGGTTCTCCCTGGACGATCGAGACCGAGTTCACCCGACCGGATGGCAGGGTCCTGTGGATGCGGGCGGCGGCCGAGCCGCGCCGGGACCAGACAGGAGCGCTGGTTTGGGACGGAACGCTGTTCGACATCTCAGAGGAAAAGCGCAACGAACAGCTCCGTAACGATTTCATTTCCACCGTCAGTCACGAGCTGCGCACACCCTTGACCTCTATTCGTGGTTCGCTTGGCCTGGTCGCCGCCGGGGCGGCCGGCGAAATGTCGTCCAAGGCCGCAAAACTCGTCGCCATCGCCCATTCGAACAGCGAGCGCCTCGTCCGGTTGATCAACGACATTCTCGACATCGAGAAGATCGAAACCGGGAACATGCCGTTCGCTCCCCGCCCGTCGCAGCTTCGCTCGCTGACCGAGGAAGGGGTGGAAGCGAGCCGGGACTATCTCACCGAGCGCGGCGTTTCCATCGAGATAAAAGATGAGGCGCCTGGAGCCGTGGCCGTCGTCGATCCGGACCGCTTCCACCAATTGATCGCCAATCTGCTCTCCAACGCCATCAAGTTTTCACCGCAGAACGGCCATGTCGAGGTGCGCCTGACGCGTTCGGCGGATTATCTTCGTGTCTCTGTCAAGGATGAGGGAGCCGGGATTCCCGAAGCCTTCAGAGATCGAATCTTCGGCAAATTCGAACAGGCGGACGCCTCCGACACCCGGGCGCAGGGTGGAACCGGACTGGGCCTGAGTATCGTCAAGGCGATCGTCGAACGGCTCGGCGGTCAGATTTCCTTCGACAGCGAGGTCGGAGTGGGCACCATTTTTCATGTGGATCTGCCCGAGGCTCGCGGCGCAGAAAACATTGGAGTGGATGTCGGCCAGGCAGCGGACCCGAAGACCGGAGAAAAGCGCATCCTCATCTGCGAGGACGACCCCGATGTCGCGACCGTCATCGCGCACATGATAGACGAGCTGGGATTAGCGACGGACATCGCGCCGGATGTGGCGACAGCGCGAGCCTTTCTGGCCAGGAATCACTACATGGCGATGACGCTCGACATCAAGCTCGGCGATGGGTCCGGCATTGCGCTCTACCATGAACTGCGATCGATGCATCGATGCGCCGATCTGCCGGTCATCGTCGTTTCAGCCGTCGCCGACGAGACACGGAAAACGCTGAACGGCCAGGCTGTCGGCATCGTTGACTGGCTCGCGAAGCCGATCGACTCCGATCGCCTGACGTCCGTCATCCGAGATGTCGCGGCGGACGATTCGAGGGGCGGCGCGAAAATCCTGCATGTGGAAGACGACGAGGGAGTTCTGCAGGTGATTTCCGCCAGCCTCGGCGACGGGGTCGATATCACCGGCGCCGGGACAATCGCGGAAGCCCGACAGAAACTCGATGCCGAGCACTTCGATCTCGTTATTCTCGACCTCTCTCTTCCGGATGGATCGGGCGCAAGTCTGTTGTGCGACATCCCGGCCAACACGGCGATCGTCATCTTCTCGGCCTACGAGATCGACGACGATCTCGCGTCGAGAGTGCATGCCGCGTTGACAAAAACGAAGACGTCAGAGGTATCGATCGCGAAATTGATCGCGTCGTTGACCTTCGAGCGGTCGAAGCAAAATGATCTCATCAAGCAGGGGGCCGCGTGAGCCAATGTCGAAATACCGCATTCTCTATGTCGACGACGAGGCGGATATCCGCGAAGTCGCGGAAATGTCGCTGGAGCTGGATCCGGCATTCGAAGTGAAAACCTGTTCCTCCGGGACCGATGCGCTCATGGCGGCGCCGGCGTGGCAGCCCGACCTCATCCTGCTCGACGTGATGATGCCTGGAATGGACGGTCCCGAAACCCTCAAGGCCCTCCGGAGCGACGACAGGACGGCCTCGTGCCCGGTCGTCTTCATCACCGCCAGAACCCAGAGCTATGAGGTCGAGCGCTTTCTCTCGCTCGGGGCGGCCGGCCTGATCGCCAAGCCGTTCGACCCAATGTCGCTGGCTGAGGATGTCAAACGCTATCTGAGCTGATCGCATCGTCCGAGAGTCGGCGGCTTCCTGCCTGATTGTGCGGGAGAGCGAGTATCGCGTCGATTGAGCCTGGTAACGGCCTGTGCCATAGGAGAGCGCGCAAACGCGCCGGGGCGCGCGTCGCATGCTCCATGCGATGCCGCGACCGACACTATGCAAGGACTGCCCCATGGCGTTTCGCCCGACGAGCCCTCCGCTGGCCCGCGCTCTCGCGGATCGCGGCTATGAAGACCCGACGCCGGTCCAGGACGCGGTTCTGGAGCCGGAGGCGGCAGAACGCGATCTCCTCGTCTCGGCCCAGACCGGATCGGGCAAGACCATCGCCTATGGTCTGGCGATCGCCTCCACGCTGCTCGGCGACGCGGAGCGGCTGGGGCCGGCCGGCGAACCGATGGCACTGATCGTCGCGCCGACGCGCGAACTGGCGATGCAGGTCACGACCGAACTGACCTGGCTCTACGCCCAGACCGGCGCGCAGATCGTCACCTGCGTGGGCGGCATGGACCCGCGGGCCGAGAAACGGAAGCTGGCCCAGGGCGTCCACATCGTGGTGGGAACGCCCGGCCGCCTGCGCGACCATCTGGAGCGCGGCGCGCTGCGGATCGGCGGGCTCAAGGCCCTGGTCCTGGACGAGGCGGACGAGATGCTCAATCTCGGCTTCCGCGAGGATCTGGAATTCCTGCTGGAGGCGACGCCGCGCGAGCGCCGCACCCTGTTGTTCTCGGCGACCCTGCCGAAGACGATCACGACCATGGCCAAGCGCTATCAGCGCGACGCGCTGCGCATTGAGGCGACGCGCGGCGCCGCCGGCCATGTCGACATCGAGTACCGAGCCATCCGCATCGCGCCGAACGAGATGGAGCATGCGATCGTCAATGTATTGCGGCAGGCGGACGCGCCGAGCGCGATCGTCTTCTGCAACACCAGAGAGGCGGTGCGTCATCTCTCCTCGGGGTTGCTGGAGCGCGGCTTTTCGACGGTGACGCTGTCCGGGGAACTTGGCCAGAGCGAGCGCAATCAGGCGATGCAAGCGCTGCGTGACGGGCGGGCGCGGGTGTGCGTGGCAACCGACGTCGCGGCGCGCGGCATCGATCTGCCGAGCCTCGGCCTCGTCGTCCACGCGGATTTGCCGAGCGACGCGGAGACGCTGCAGCATCGCAGCGGGCGAACCGGCCGCGCCGGTCGCAAGGGCGTGTCGGTGCTGCTGGTGCCGATCTCGCGGCGGCGCAAGGCCGAGCGTCTGCTGGCCGAGGCCCGTATCCAGGCGACGTGGGGCGGGGCCCCATCCGCCGACGACATTCGCAGGCTCGACGAGCAGCGTCTGTTGTCCGATCCGATCCTGACCCAGGAGGCCAGCGAGGACGATCTGGCCGCCGCCCGCAACCTTTTGGCGACCCGTTCGCCCGAGGAGATCGCGGCGGCGTTGGCGCGGCTCTATCGGTCGCGCCTGCCGTCGCCGGAGGACGTCTTCGATCCTGGCTTCGGCCCCGATCCGAAGGCCGGCAAGGACTACGCGGCCGGTCGGGACCGGACCCCGGGGCGCGGCAAGGAGCACGCGCGCGGCGGTCCCACGGTGTGGTTCCACATGGATGTCGGCCGGCGCAACAATGCCGATCCGAAATGGATTCTGCCGCTTCTGTGCCGGCGCGGCAAGATCACCCGCGAGGAGATCGGCGCCATCAAGATTTTCGACCGCGAGACCAAGGTCGAGATCAGCGAGAACGTCGCCAAGAAATTCGCTGCCGCGGCCGAGGTCAGCGACGGCGACGACATCACGATCTCGATGACGGATTCACCCGGCGATGGGGGAGCGCGCGCGGGCAGGGGGCCATCGGGCAAGCCGCGCGGCAAGAAACCCTATCAAGGCAAGCGCCAGGACGGCGCGCCAACCTCGGATAGACCCCAGGGCAAGCCGCGCCGTCCCAAACGCCCGAAGGTCTGAACGCCAGACTGTCCCTCGGGCGGGTGCAGGGATCAGATGTCGACCTTGTCGCCGCCCTTGAGCTGCAGGATCTCGCGCGCTTCGTCGGGCGAGGCCACGTCCAGCCCCAGACCCTCGATGATGGAGCGGGCCAGGCGAACCTGATCGGCGTTGGAGGTCGCCAGCTTGCCGGCGCCGGCCCATAGCGAGTCCTCCAGGCCGACCCGGATATTTCCGCCCATGGCCGCGGCCTGCGCGGCGATGGCCAGTTGGTGGCGGCCGGCGCCGAGCACCGACCAGCGATAATCGTCGCCGAACAGCCGGTCGGCGGTCCGCTTCATGTGCATGACGTCTTCCGGGTGCGGGCCGATGCCGCCGAGCAGGCCGAAGACGGACTGCACGAACAGCGGTGGCTTCACCAGACCCCGATCCAGGAAATGCTTCAGATTGTAGAGATGCCCGATGTCGTAGCACTCGAACTCGAAGCGGGTGCCGTTATCGTAGCAGGTCTCAAGGATGTACTCGATGTCCTTGAAGGTGTTGCGGAAGACGAGATCGCGGGTGTTGGCGAGGTGCTCCTTCTCCCACGGATGCTGGAATTCCTTGTATTTGTCGAGCAGGTGAAACAGGCCGAAATTCATCGAGCCCATGTTGAGGGAGGCGACCTCCGGCTTGAACCGGGCGGCCGGCATGATGCGTTCCTCGACCTTCATGTAGGGGCTGCCGCCGGACGTGATGTTGATGACCGCCCCGGTCTGTTGCTTGATCCGCGGCAGGAAGCGCGCGAAGGCCTCGACCGTCTGGTCGGGCTTGCCGGTCTCGGGATCGCGGGCATGGAGATGCAGGATCGCCGCGCCGGCTTCGGCGGCGGCCACGGCATCCGTGACGATCTCATCGGGCGTGACCGGCAGATGCGGCGACATGGTCGGCGTGTGGATCGCGCCGGTCACGGCGCAGGTGATGATGACTTTGCGTTGGGCCATGGCCGTCTCCTTCAGGATTTGATGTCGCGGTTGGATCGCCGCTTGTGGGCGGCGAGAGCCATCAGGCGGCGGTCGCGCCATTGCTGCCGGGCGCCAAGCTGGTCTTCCGGCAGGCGCTCGCGGCGGTCCTTTTCGACGGTCTCGATGACCGGGCCGGCCCAATCGACGCGGCGGCGCTGCGATGGCGCGATGGTCTCATAGATCCCCTGGTAGCGGGTGACGTAGTCGCGGACGCCGCCGGGGGCGTTGAGATCGATCGTCTCGAACGGCCCCATGAAGCTCCAGCGCAGCGCCAGGCCTTCCCTGATGCCGATGTCGACGTCCTCGGGGTCGGCGAAGCCATCGTGAACAAGGCGAAACGCCTCTTCGAGCAGCGCCCCCTGCATACGGTTCATGACGAAGCCGTCAATCTCGCGCTTCATCACGATCGGCGACTGGCCGGCCTCGCGCATCAAGCTCGCGGTCCGATCGCGCGCGTCGACGCTGGTCCAGGGCGCCGGGACGACCTCGACTGCTGGCACGAGGTAGGGCGGGTTGATCGGATGGGCGACGAGGCACCGCTCGCGGGTGCGAAGATGTTCGCTGAACAAGGAGGGCAGGATCGCCGAGGTCGACGAGGCGAGCACCGCGTCGGCGTCGGCATACCCTTCGAGCTCGCTGAAGACAGAGCGCTTGATCGCCAGATCTTCGGGCGTGTTCTCCTGGACATGCACTGCGCCGTCGAGTGCGGCGGGCAGGGACGGCGCCAGAGCGATACGGCTGAGCACGGCTTCGGGCATCGCTCCATTCAAGAGGTCGAATTCGGCCAGGGACGGCAGGATTTCGGCGATATAGGCCCGCGCGCTTTCGGGAGCCCCATCCTGGCGGTCGAACAGCGCGACGTCGTGGCCGGCGCGGGCGAAGGTGATGGCCCAGGCGCGGCCGATCAAGCCGCAGCCGACGATGGCGATCTTGGTCATGGATTCTCCCTGCCGTTCAGAGCCAAAGGACCTCCCGGCGCAGATCGAGATCGCGCGCCAGCGGCCGGGCGGGTCCTTCATGCACGACGCGACCGCGTTCGAGCACCGTCACCCGATCGGCGAGATTGAGCACGAGATCGAGATGATGATCGACGATCAGGATCGAAACCTCGCTGCGCAGCTTGTCGAAGGCGTCGAACAACTCTTCGGTGATCGCCGGGGACAATCCCTCGAAGGGTTCGTCCAGCAGCAACAGGCGGGTGTCGCCGACGAGTGCGCGGGCCACCGCGACCATCTGCTGCTCGCCGCCCGACAGGCGGTCGGCATCGATGTCGAGCCGTTCGCGAAGCCGGGGAAAGAATTCGAGCACCCGCTCCTCGGTCCAGTGGCGGCCATTGCCGGTCAACCGCCGCAGGCGCCCCAATTCGAGGTTCTGGCGCACCGACATGCCGGAAAACAGTCCCCGGCCCTGCGGGACATATCCCACTCCACGGCGCGCGATGTCGGCGGAGGCAAGACCTGCGATGTTTTCGCCAGCCAAGGTCGCCTCGCCGGTCGCGGGCGGGGCGATGCCGATCAACGTCTTCAGCAAGGTGGTCTTGCCCGCCCCGTTGCGGCCGAGCAGGGCGACGATCTCGCCGTGATGGACGTCCAGCGACACGTCCGAAAGGATCTGGCTCTTACCATAGAAGGTATCGATCCCCTTGAGGCCGAGCAGCAGTTCCGGTCGGGCGGCCGAGACGAGTTCGCGCGCGGCCAGGGCGGCGACGCCCGAGCCGATATAGATGTCCTGCACGCGCTTGTCGGTGCGAACCTCATCCGCGCTCCCGTCGACGAGGACCTCACCGCCATTCATCACGGTAACGGCATCCGCCAGGTCGAAGACGCGGTCGATGTCATGTTCGACCAGGAGCACCGGGATATCGTCGGCGATCTGGCGAATCAGGCGACCGATCCGTTCGCGCTCCGCCGCGGCCAGTCCGGCCAACGGCTCGTCCAGCAGCAGCATGCGCGGCTTCGAGGTGATGGCGAGCCCCATGTCGAGCACCCGCTGTCCGCCATAGGACAGCGCCCCCGCCTCGGCGCTCTCCATGCCGCGGACGCCGAGAAAGCGGATGATCTCGGCGGTTTCCTGATTGATCGCCGCGATCCCTTTCGCGCCGATCCACGGATTGAATCGGCTGGCATGGGTGGCCTGAACGCCCAGTCGCAGGTTCTCCTCGACGCTGAGGGTCGGGAAGAGATTGGTGATCTGGAAGGAGCGGGCCAAACCCCGGCGGCACACGGATTCGGGCGGCAAGCCCGCGATGCTCTCATCGCCAAGGGTCACCTTGCCGCGATTGGGCGCGAACATGCCGGAGATGAGGTTGAACGCACTGGTCTTGCCGGCGCCGTTGGGACCGATCAGCGCATGCAGGGTCCGATTGCGAACGGTAAAGCTTGCGTCGCGCACCGCCTGGACGGAGCCGAAATTCTTGGCGAGCCCGTCGATGCGAAGCAGCGGCTCCTGTCCGGCATCCTTGCGGCGCAGAAAGGCGGGCAGCGGTTCGCCCTCGGCGGTGCTGCGATTGGCCATCGCGGCGGCGCCCGTGCGCTTCGGCAGAAACGGGCCGATGATGCGCCCGGCCACGCCGACGAGACCGGACGGCGAGAACATGATGAAGCCGACGAAGAGCAGGCCGAAATAGAACAGCCAGTCGCCGGTCCATTGCGACAGGAACTCGCGGAACAGGACGTAGAACAGCGCGCCGAGGGCCGGGCCGAGGAAGCTGCGCGAGCCGCCGATCAACACCATAGCGAGGAGCTCGCCGGAAAAGGCCGGCGAGACGGGGTCGGCCGAGGCGAAGCGGTGATGGAAAAGGAACAGAACGCCGGCAAGGGCCGTGACGGTCGCCGAGACGACGAAACAGATCAGCTTGTAGGAGGGTGTCGCGTAGCCGAGGAAGCGCGCCCGCTCCTCGTTTTCCCGGATCGCGACGAGGACCGTGCCGATCGGCGAGCGGACGAAGCGTTGCAGGGCGAAGAATACGGCGAAGACCACGATGGCGGCGAGCACGTAATAGGAGTCGCTGTTTACTGTCGAGAGGCCGAACGGGGCCGGGCGGGTGATGCCGCCGAGGCCGTTTTCACCGCCGGTCACCTCCGTCCAGCGAAATGCAATGGCGTAGCCGAGGGCCGTGAGAGCCAAGGTCAGAAGCGAAAAATAGACGCCCTTGCGCCGCAAGATGAGGAACCCGAGGACGGTGGCCATGACCGCGACGGTGGCGACCGAGATCAGCGCGGGCAGCAGCATCTGGTCGGGAAACCAGTTCAGATGGGCCAGCGCGGCGGCGTAGACGCCGATGCCGAACCACAGCCCGTTGCCGAAGGAGATCAGCCCGGTGTAGCCGAACAAAAGATTCAACGCGAGCGCGGCCGTGGCGAGCACGATCACGTCGATGGCGGAATCGACCGTCAGACCAATCGCTTCCATAAAGAACGGCAGGATGACAAGCGCCGCCAATGCGATGACGATGTTGAGAGACCGTGACAGCATGGGAGCGCCCTACTCGAACCTGGCGATCCGCTCGCCGAACAGGCCACGGGGCCTGACGAGCAGCACGAGCAGCATCAAGATGTACATCGAGGCTTCGGCCGCCGGCGGATAGAAATAGATGGTCAGGCCACGGACCACGCCGACGAGGAGGGCGGCGACGATCACGCCCCAGAACGATCCCAGGCCGCCAATCACCACGACCACGAAAGCGGGGATGAGGATCTCGGCTCCCATGGCCGGATGAATGCCCGTGATCGGGGCCATCATCGTTCCGGCCAGTCCGGCGAGGCCGAGACCAAGGGCAGCGACGGCGGTCAGATACGGCTTCAGGGAGATGCCGAGCGCGCCGACCATGTCGGGCGCCTGGATGCCGGCCCGCACGATCCGGCCGAACGGCGTTCGCTGCAAGAGCAGCCAGAGGCCGGCCACGGCGGCGGTGGCGACGACCAGGATGGCGAAGCGATAGCGCGAATAGATGAAGTCGCCGATGAAGATCTGGCCGCTGAGAAATTGCGGGATCGAGAAGGGACGCGGGCTCGCGCCGAAGATCATGCGGAGCGACTGCTCGATGACCATGGCGAGCCCGAAGGTCAGCAACAGGCTCAACGCCGGATCTGCTTTGTAGAAGGGCCGCAGGAAGACCCGTTCGACCCCCACGCCGATAACCGCCACCAGGAGCGGCGCGGCCACGAAGGCGGGATAGCCGAGTGTGTCGAACAGCAGGACGACCAGATACGCGCCGATCGCGTAGAAACCGCCATGCGCCAGATTGACGATGCCGCCGAGCGAAAAGATCAGCGACAGGCCGAGGGCGATCAGCAGATAATTGACGCCGACGAACAGGCCGTTGACGACCTGTTCGAGGACAAAGATGGCTTCCAGGGGCAAGGTACGACCCTCAGCGGTGATCGGAAGACTTCAAAACCCGTCGGCGCGACGAGCGGCGCCGCGCCGACGAACCCGCTACGACGAGCCTATGCGGCGTCGAAGCTACAGGCGTTCTCGGCCTCGGTCGGTGCGATCGCCTCCAGATCCTCGCCTTCGCCCGGCACGGCCGCGCCGAGCAGCATCAGATCCCACTCGTCCTCCAACTGATCGATCGGCTTGGCCGTCATCGTGTACATTTCCTGGATGAGCTGGTGGTCGCGCTTGCGGAAATACCCCTCGCGCGCCTTCAGGATGTCGAGTTTCGGCTCGCCCTCGAAATACTCCAGAACGGCGTCGGTCTCGATCGACTTGGTCTCGGTCATCGCCTGCGCGACCAGCTTGGTGGCGAGATAATCGCCCCAGGCCTGGTTGTCTGGCGGTTTGCCCCACTTCGCGGTGAAGGCTTGGACGAACGCCTGCGCGCCCGGGTTTTCCAGCTTGTGATGCCAGACCACCGGCCATTCGCCGCCGAAATTGCCCTTGCCGGCGCCCCAGGCGACGGCGGTGTCGAAGCCGAACCCGCCATAGGGAAAATCGAGGCCGTACTCGGTATACTGCTTGACGAAATTGGTGATCTGATTGCCGGCAAGGTTGGAGATGATGAGATCGGGTTGCGCTTGCCGGATCTTCAGGATGTAGGCGCTGAAATCGGTGGCGTCGGTCGGAACCAGATCCTCCCATGCGACCGTGCCGTTGTTGGCCTCGATGAAGTTCTTGCCGACGCGGGAAAGATCCTGGCCGTAGGCGTAGTCGGCGGTGAGGAAGTAGATCTTCTTCCCGTCGATGAGGCCGTCGCGCAGGAAAGCCGAGCCAACACCCTTCACATATTGCGAGTTCGATGCCTCGACATGGAACATGTAGCGGCTGCAGTCGCTGCCACGCAGGGCATCGGAGTTGCAGCCGGTGTTGAAGAACAGCTTCTTGTTCCGTTCGACGACCTGCGCGATCGCGAGGCCGGACGCCGAGCTGATTTCGCCGATGATGCAGGCGACGTTGTCGCGGGTGATATAGCGCTCGGCCTTGGTCGATGCCGTGGCCGGATTGACGCTGTCCTCCATCAGGAGCTCGATCTGGCGCCCGTCGATGCCGCCGGCGGCGTTGAGTTCCTCGACCGCCAGCTGGACGCCGAGCTGGGCGTATTCGCCGAGGGGGCCGAGGAAGCCGGTCAGCGGCGTCAAATGGCCGATCTTGACGACCTCGCTTTGTGCCCGGGCGATAAAGGGCGTGCCGAGACCGGCGACGAGTGCCGCCGTGCCGATGCCCTTGATGACCTGTCTGCGGTGGGGCCGGATATGCGAACTGGACATTCTTCTTCCTCCCAATGGACCTGTCAGAAGGGGCTCCCTCAGCCCGTAATCCGCGGGACCCGCGGAGACGGCCTGCCGTCCCTCCACTCAGATTGTCATTTGTGATCACACATGACACATCTAGGAAAACGTGCTTTCGTGCTTGAGTCCAGCCGTAAGGTTGGCGAATGAGGAATTTATTTCATGAACGTCGTCGAGACGGGTATCGCCGACAAGGTGCTGCGGGTGTCGCGGGTGACGCTCGGGGAGCACGTCTACCGTGATCTGCGGGAGCTGATCCTGGCGGGACAGGTGGCGCCCGGCGAGAAGTTCACGCTTCGCGGATTGGCCGAGGCCGTCGGCACCAGCCCGATGCCGGTGCGCGAGGCGGTCGGCCGACTGTCGGCGGAGGGGGCGCTGGAAATCCTGCCGAACCGGGCGATCCGGGTGCCGATCATGACCCGCGAACGGTTCGGCGAATTGACGATCATCCGCATGGAAGTCGAAGGTCTCGCCGCTCAGTTCGCGGCGGAACGGGCCGACGCCGCGCAGATTGCCGTCGCTTGCGCCCATCACGAACGCTTCGCCGCCGAGAGCCGGCACCGCGACCCCGACGGGGCGGTCGCACTGAAGGCCAACAAGGAGCTGCATTTCGCCGTCTATGCGGCGGCGGGCATGCCGCAATTGCAGCAGATCATCGACGGGTTGTGGCTACAGGTCGGGCCGGTCATCAACCTCGATCTGCGCGCCAGCGGGCGCCGGCTGAAAGAGGTCGAGGCCCACAAGCACCATGCTCGGCTCATCGCGGCGCTGAAGGCAAGGCAGGCCGATGAGGCCCGCGCCGCCGTCGCGGCGGACATCCGGGACGCGGCGGATTTCATCCTGGCGAACGGCGATCTGCCGTCCGCTTCAATCCGAGAACGAGAGTGACGATGGTATCGGACATAGCCGGTTTGCGGGTGTTGGTGACGGCGGGTGCGTCGGGCATCGGGCTGGAGATGGTGCGGGCCTTCCAGGCCGGCGGCGCGCGGGTGCATTACTGCGACATCAGTGACGGGGAGGGGGCCGAAACCGACGATCTCGATGGCGTCACCGCCTCGAGGGCCGACGTCTCGGATCGCGGCGATGTCGCGCGGCTGTTTGCGGAAGTGGAGAAGACGCTCGGCGGGCTCGACGTTCTGGTCAACAATGCAGGCATCGCCGGGCCGACGGGGCGGGTCGAGGACATCGATCCCGAGGCGTGGGACCAGACCCTCAACGTCAACATCACCGGTCAGTTCAATTGCACCCGGCTGGCCGTGCCGTTGCTCAAGCGGAGCGAGAACGCCAGCATCGTCAACCTCGCGTCGCTGGCCGGGCGGCTCGGCTTTTCCATGCGCACGCCTTACGCGGCGTCGAAATGGGCCGTCGTCGGCTTCACCAAATCGCTGGCCATCGAACTCGGCGAGTTCGGCATTCGCGTCAACGCGATCCTGCCCGGCTCCGTCGACGGACCGCGCATCCAATCGGTGTTCGCCAACAAGGCGACCGCGCTCGGCAGGAGTTACGAGGAGGTCGAGGCGGCGGCTCTCGCGGTGACGTCGCTGAGGAAACTCATTCCACCGCAGCATCTCGCGGCGATGGCGGTGTTCCTGGCATCTCCGCAGGGTTCGAGCATTTCGGGACAGGCCCTGAGCATCGATGGAGATGCGCAAATGATGGTCTGACGCCTGATGTTCATTCCGGACGCCGACGGCGTCTGGTCCCAAACCGGCTTCTCACGGCCTTCGTCAGCGCTTCCCGGAAATCGCGGTGATTGGGATATCCCGGTGGACGATCGCTGTTATATGGGCGGGTCGCTATCTGAGACGCGGGGAAAATGACGGCTCTCGAGACAACCAGCGGGGCTCTGGCCGCTTTCGATGTGGTCCGCGACTGGCTTTTGGGTGGGCTGACGCCCGTCGCGCCGGTCGATGTGCCGCTCGATGACGCGCTCGGCGTGATCGCCGCGGAGCCCGCACCGGCTGTGCATGCCTCGCCGTCGCGCGATGAAGCGGCGGTCGACGGCTGGGCATTGGTGTCTCGGGATCTGATCGGCGCCTCGTCATTCGCGCCCGCCGTGCCAAGCACTCCTCCGGTCTGGGTGGAGGTCGGCGACGCCATGCCGGACGGATGCGACTGCGTTGTCGACGCGCAAGGTGTCGATGCGCAAGGACCGTTGGTCCAGGTCCTCACCGAGGCCATTCCGGGCCAAGGCGTGCGCCGCGCCGGTGAGGACATCGCGGTGGGGCAGCTGCCTGCAACCCCTGGCCGTCGGATCTCCGCCTTCGACATACTTTGCGCGCGTCGGGGCGACCTCACGTGCTTGCCCGTCCGACGGCCGCGGGTTCGGCTGATTGATCTGGACTCCGCCGGTGACGCGCGGTTTACCGCCGATGTCGCTGCGGCGAGGGCGAGAGCGGCGGGCGCCGAGGTCGCGCGCGTTTCTTGCAAGCGCGATGCGGCCTCCATTGCAAGCAGCATTCTGAAGGACACTGCGGACCTGATCGTCGTCGTCGGGGGCACGGGCGCGGGCCGCAGCGACGAAACGGCGGCGGCCATCGCGCAGGCCGGCGAACGCTTCGCCCACGGGATCGCGCTGCAACCCGGGCGCACCGCCGCATTCGGCAGGGTCGGCAAAATCCCGGTGATCGCCTTGCCGGGGCAGCCGGATCAGGCGCTGGCGGTCTGGCTGACCCTTGTCGAGCCGATCCTCCTCGTTTTGGCTGGAGCAAGACCGCGAGACCCGGTATCCATGCCGCTGGCGCGCAAGATATCGTCGGGAATCGGAGTGACGGAGATCGTTTTACTGAAGCAGACGGACCGCGCCTGGACGCCGCTTTCGGTCGGTGCCCTGTCGCCGGCGCAACTTGTGCTGGCCGACGCATGGTGCCTGATCCCCGCGATGAGCGAAGGCCATGCCGCCGGCACGCCCGTTGCGGGATTTTCTCTCCACGAGGAGCCATGACGAAGAATTTCTCGATCACGTCGAACGCCCCGGCCGCCGCCAGCAACGGGGGCGTGGACCAGGAACAGTTCCTGTCGATCCTTTCACGCGAAGAGGCGTTTCGCCGGTTCGAGGCAGCCGTGTTCCCACGCCCGCCCGCGAGCGAGGAATGCGCGCTTGAGGACGCGCTGGGTCGGGTGCTTGCGGCCGATATCGTCTCGCCTATCGACGTGCCGTCTTTCGATCGATCCAACGTCGACGGGTTTGCGGTGCAGTCGAATGATCTGGCGACCTGCGGCCAAGCTTCGCCCGCGCGTCTGGCGCTCAATCCCGAGACGCTGGCTTGCGGCGTTGCTCCGACGCTGCCAGTGCCGAGCGGCACGGCTACGCCGATCTCGACGGGGGGAATGGTTCCGCGCGGGGCCGATGCGATCGTCATGGTCGAGCACACACAACCCCTTGAAGCCAGCGCGGTCGAAGTCCGCCGCGCGGCCTCGGCCGGCCAGTTCATTTCCTATGCAGGCTCGGACATCGCGCGTGGCGAATTGCTGCTGCGGGCCGGCACCGTCATCGGCTCGCGCGAAATCGGCATGCTTGCAGCCTGTGGGATTGCCCGCGTCGATATGGTGCGGAAGGTCAAGGTGGCGGTCCTGTCGACCGGCGACGAACTCGTGCAGCCCGGACAGGCGCTCGGTCCGGCTTCGGTCTACGATACCAATGGCGCGATCGTCGCCGCGGCCATTTTCGAGAATGGCGGCGTGCCGGATTTCCTCGGCGCATTTCCCGACGACGAGGACAAGCTGGAAGCCGCGATGCGCGCGGCGCTGGAAACGCACGATATGGTCATTCTGTCCGGTGGTACGTCGAAGGGCGCCGGCGACGTCAGCCATCGCATCGTCGACCGGCTGGGCCAGCCGGGGATCGTCGCGCACGGCGTCGCGCTGAAGCCGGGGAAGCCGCTTTGTCTGGCCGTCTGCGACGCAAAACCGGTGGTGATCCTGCCGGGGTTCCCGACATCCGCGATGTTCACCTTTCACGACATGATCGCGCCGATCCTTCGCCGCATGGCCGGGCAGCCGCCGCGCGCCGAAACCCGTGTCTCGGCGCGCGTTCCCGTGCGGATCGCGTCCGAACTCGGCCGCACCGAGTTCGCGATGGTATCGTTGGTCCAGGGCGATGACGGGTTGATCGCCTATCCGACCGGCAAGGGGTCCGGTGCCATCACCTCGTTTTCGCAAGCTGACGGGTTTCTGCGCATCGAAGCGCTGGCCGACCATCTGCCCGCGGGGGCGCAAGCCGAGGTCACGCTGTTTACGCCGCATGTGCGGATTCCGGATCTGGTCATCATCGGCAGCCACTGCATCGGCCTCGACCCGGTCCTGACGCCGTTATCCCGCGACGGGCTGACGGTCCGCTCGCTCGCGGTCGGCAGTCTGGGCGGCCTCGCGGCGGCCAAACGCGGTGAGTGCGATCTTGCGCCGATCCACCTCTATGATCCTGAAACCGATAGCTACAACACGCCGTTTCTGGCCGAAGGCCTGGAACTGGTTCCCGGCTGGCGGCGCATGCAGGGGATCGCGTTTCGCACCGGCGACCCGCGTTTCGAGAGCGCTGGCGCGGACGAGGCCGTCGCCAACGCGCTCGCCGATCCGGAATGCCTGATGGTCAACCGCAACCAGGGCGCGGGCACGCGCATTCTGATCGACCGGCTGCTGGGCCAGCACCGCCCCGGTGGCTATTGGAACCAGCCGCGCTCGCACAACGCGGTGGCGGCTGCGATCGCGCAGAAGCGTGCCGACTGGGGCGTGACGATCGAGCCGGTGGCGAAAGCGGCGGGGCTCGGCTTTATCGCGCTCACCGAGGAGTCTTACGATTTCGTGCTGGTTTCGGCGCGCAAACAGCGGAGCGCCGTCCAAGCGTTCCTGTCGGCGCTCCACGCGCCGGAAGGCCTCGAAGCGCTGAAACAGGCGGGTTTCCGGCCCGCCTGATCGTCAATCGGCGAGACGGGTCGCCAGAGCCTCTGCTTCGCCAAGATCCTCCAGCGTATTGGCGTTGAAGAAGGGATCGACGGGCTCGTTTGGCCAGGAAACGGTGGCGAGGCGATAGCGCGCCGTCCATCGGTCGATCTTGCGCATGTCTTCGCCGACAAGGGCATCGCGCAATTCGTCGCGCAAGGCCACCTTCCAGAGGCCGATGACGGGATGCGACCAGCCGCCGGAGGCGGCGACCGCCAGATCGGCGTTCTCGGCTTCGCGCGCCCCTTCGAGACGGGCCACGAGATCGCGCGGAAGGAACGGACAGTCGCCCGCCACGCTCACGACCCATGCGGCGTCGGGCCGGTTCTCCGCAGTCCAGTCGAGGGCCGCCAGGATACCGGCGAGCGGTCCGGGGAAGTCTTCGAGCGTGTCGGCGACCACCGGCAGGCCGAAGGCCGCAAAGCGGGCCGGGTCACCATTGGCGTTGAGAATGAGTTCGGCGCATTGCGGCGCGAGGCGATCGACGACATGCGAAAGGATCGGGCGTCCGCCGATCGTCCGCATCGGCTTGTCGCCGCCGCCCATACGCCGCGCCAGACCGCCGGCGAGGATGACGCCAATCGGCAATGCCCGATCACTCGTCATGGCCGGCGCCCTTTCGCTTGCTGCGCGAGGGTTCGTCCTCCACGGTCGCGATGTCCTGGTCGAAGACGATCCGGTCCTGACCCGACAGGGCGGCGAAACGCTTGCCCCGCGCCCGGCCGATCAGCGTCAAGCCGACCTGCCGCGCCAGCGCCACTCCCCATGCGGTGAAGCCGGAGCGCGAAACCAGGATCGGGATGCCCATCCGCACGGTCTTGATCGTCATTTCCGAAGTGAGACGGCCGGTGGTGTAGAGGATCTTGTCCGCCGCATCGATCTTGTGGCTGAACATCCAGCCGGCGATCTTGTCGACCGCGTTGTGCCGCCCGACATCCTCCATGTAGCAAACCGGCTCGCCCTTCACGCACAGCACGCAGCCGTGGATCGCCCCGGCCTCCAGATACAGCGAGGGGGTCGTGTTGATCGTCTTCGTCATCGCGTAGAGCCATGAGGTGCGCAGTTCCGCTGTTGGCAGATCGATTTCTTCCAGCGCCTCCATCAGGTCGCCGAATGCGGTGCCCTGCGCGCATCCCGATGTCAGGGTCCGCTTCTTCAGCTTCTGCTCGTAATTGGTGCCGCGCTCCGTCCTGACGACCACCACCTCGAGATCCTCGTCATATTCGACGCTGGTAACGACATCGTCGGGCTTCAGCATGTTCTGGTTCAGCAGGTAGCCGAGCGCCAGATAATCCGGATAGTCGTTGATCGTCATCATCGTGACGATCTCCTGGGCGTTGAGATAAAGCGTCAGGGCGCGCTCGACGGGGACGCTGAGTTCCACCGGCGCGCCGGCCTGGTCGACGCCTTCCACCCGCTCCGTCAGGCGCGAATTGCCGGGATCCGGCATGACGACGCCGACGGTCGCCCGATTGTTCAGTTCTTGCATGGTGCTCCCATCATGATTTTGTCGCGTGTGCGGCGGCGGGGGCCAGCACAGAAGATTCCAGGACAAGGGTAGAGTGTCGATCGCTTGTCATATAGTGCCGATCGCAGGACGTCCGGTCATCCTCGGCGACCGGCGACGGATATTGGTTGTGACGATGGCTCAACTTTCGGACGATTGCTTCGCATTCGGCGGACCGATGATGACGGTCGCCGAGACGATTGCCCTTATCGCATCGCGGTTGCAGCCGCTGGCGGAGTCCGAATCGATTCCGCTCGGCGACGCCGACGGGCGAATTCTCGCCCGCGACCTGATCGCGTCGATGGCGCTGCCGCCCTTCGCCAATTCCGCTGTCGACGGCTACGCCGTCAGTGGCGCCGACCTTCCGGCAACCGGCGAGCGGGCTTTCCAGGTCAGCGGGCGGGTGCAGGCGGGTCCGGGCGCGAATCTTTCCGTGGCCTCTGGTCAGGCGGTCCGCATCTTCACTGGTGCGCCGATGCCGGTTGGCGCCGATACGGTCTTCATGCAGGAGGATGTGCGCGTCGACGATACGGGCGCGGTGGTCCTTCCGGCCGGCCTCAAGGCGGGCGCCAACATGCGTCCAGCCGGCGAGGACGTGCAGACGGGGGCGATCGTCCTGACGGCAGGCCGGCGCTTGCGGCCGCAGGACATCGCCCTGGCCGCCGCACTGGGCGAGACCCGGCTCGCCGTCAGTCGGCGGGTCCGGGTCGCGGTGTTCTCGACGGGCAATGAGATCGTTCGGGCAGGGACGCCGCGCGGGTCGACGCAGCTCTATGATTCCAACCGATTCATGCTGATGGCGATGCTGGCGCGGCTCGGCTGCCAGATTACCGATCTCGGCATTTTGGCGGACAATCGCGCGGCAATCGCTGAGACGCTGCGCAATGCCTCGTCAGCTCACGATCTCATTCTGACATCCGGGGGCGTGTCGACCGGCGAAGCGGATTTCGTCAAGGGCGCCGTGGAAAGCGCCGGATCGCTGGTGTTCTGGCGCGTCGCGATCAAGCCGGGCCGCCCGGTGGCGATGGGCGTCATCGGCGGGACACCGTTCATCGGATTGCCCGGCAACCCGGTGGCGAGCTTCGTCACCTTTGCCCATATCGCGCGGCCGTCGATCCTGGCGCTCGCCGGCGCGACGCCGGAGACGGTCGCCGCGACGCCGATTCGCGCGGGGTTTTCCTACAAGAAAAAGAAAGACCGGCGCGAGTATGTGCGTGTCAGCCTACGCCCCGCCGCAAATGGTTCGGTGGAAGCCGTGAAGTTTCCCCGTGAGGGGGCTGGCCTCTTGTCGTCGCTGGTCGAGACGGACGGGCTTGTCGAACTTGGCGAGGACGTGACTGCGGTTCAGCCGGGCGATATCGTCGGATTCATTCCCTATGCGAGCCTCTACTGACAAAGATCGTTGACGCCGTCGGTCGGCTCGGCCAACTTGCCCGCCATGTCCGTTACAACCAAACTCGATCTCGTCGGTCTGAAATGCCCCTGGCCGGCCCTGAAAACCCGCAAGGCGCTCGGCGGCCTCGCCGCGGGCGATCGCCTCGAAGTCCATTGCAGCGATCCGCTGGCGACGATCGATATCCCGAATCTGATCCGCGAGACTGGCGATAGCGTCGAGATCACCGATCGGGGCAAAGACCGCGTCGTGTTCCTGATCGAAAAGCGCCAGGAAGCCGCGGTGGCGGGCTAGGGCGCGAAAACCGGACCAGTTGGACAGGGGGCACCCGCTCCCGGCCCGGCTCGGGCGCCGCGCGGAGGCCTTACTCGAAGACGATCGACGGTGCGCCGCTCATCTGGCGCTCCTCCAACACCCTGGTCCATGCCTTCTCGGCGATCTCACGATAGATTTTCGCATGCGCTCCGTCCGGATCGGAAACGACGATCGGCGTGCCGCCGTCAGACGTCTCGCGGATCGCCATGTCGAGCGGCACTTCGCCGAGGAACGGCGCGCCAATTCGATCGGCTTCCTTGCGCGCTCCGCCATGGCCGAAGATATCGTGCTGGCTGCCGCAATTCGGGCAGATGAAAAAGCTCATATTCTCGACGATGCCGAGGATCGGGACATCGACCTTGCGGAACATGGCGAGGCCCTTGCGCGCGTCGATCAGAGCGAGATCCTGCGGCGTCGAGACGATGACCGCGCCGGCCAGCGGCACGTTCTGGGCCATGGTCAGCTGGGCGTCGCCGGTGCCGGGCGGCATGTCGACGACAAGCACGTCGAGTTCGCCCCATTCGACTTCGCGCAGCATCTGGGTGAGCGCCGAAATGACCATCGGCCCGCGCCAGATCATCGGGGTTTCCTCGTCGACGAGGAAGCCCATCGACATGACCTTCAGGCCATACCCCTCCATCGGCTTGAGGATGCGTCCGGACACCGTCTGCGGCCTGCCGGAAATATGCAGCAGACGGGGCATGGAGGGACCGTAGATGTCGGCATCCAGAATGCCGACCTTCAACCCGTTCGCCTGAAGGCCGAGCGCCAGATTGACCGACGTGGTCGACTTGCCGACGCCGCCCTTGCCGGAGGCGACGGCTATGATTGCGCCGATGCCGGGAACCCCGGCCTTTGCCGGCGGAGTTGGTCTGGCGTGAGCGGCGTGGGCCGCCATCGGCGGGGGCACGGCGGCGGCCTGCTCGGCGCTCGGTGCCGGGCGCACGGCCGACGCGGAGGAGCCGCTGCGCTCGGCGGTCAGCGCGACGACTGCCTTCTCGACGCCCTCGGCATTCATAGCCGCCTTTTCGGCGGCGGCGCGCAAGGGTTCCAGTTCCTCTGCCCGGTCGGCCGGCACCGTCAGCGAAAAGAACGCCTTGCCGTCGGCGAGGAAAATTTCCGAGACCAGGCCGAGATCGACGATGTTACCGCTCAAGTCGGGTCCTTTGACCCGCTTGAGCTGCTCCAGAATGTTGTCCTTGCTGATTGCCAACTGAACTCTCGCTGTTATGGAAGTCTGGACCGTCACATACGGCAAATGCGGTGCGCGGCCAATCGCGCTTCGTGATTGGAGATAATGGCGACCGCCGGGACGCGCCAGGAGGAGACACGGATATGCCGTCGCAGGGAAATGGCACGCAAAAACAAGCGACCGATCCGCTGGAAACGTCCAGCCCGGAGGCGTTCGTCAGGCTGGCCGACCGGTTCATCGATGTCGCCAATCGCGCCAACCGCAAGGTCCCCGCGACGGATATTCACATGGCCTTTCTCTACGCCGCGGCGCGCTACAACGCCCATGTCGGGCGCAATGTCCGCGATGTCGCAGACCACGAGGTGTATGTCGAGGAAATGGCGGGCATCTACAAGGAAATGCTGCGCACCCATCTGGCCGATCCGGACGTTTGAACGAAAGGGCAGGCCGCGTCGCGGGGCCTGAAGTCCTAACCCTCCAGGCGGCTGCGTATAGACACGCGCCGTCGCGGCTGCTCGGCCTCGTCCGGCTCGATCGATTGCCCAGGCGCGAAAGCGAGTTCATCCGCCTCGTCGCTTTCGATGGCGATCTCGACGGGCGATTCTTCTTCGTCCACTGACGCCGCCGCCGGGTCTTCTTCGTCGCCAGCGATCGTGGGAGCTTCGGCGTCGCGCACCTCCTCCGCGGGATCGGCTTCACCGGCGACCGGCTCGTCAACCACGACGTCGCGCGACATGCGGCCCGTCGCCTGCTGGGTCTCCTGCTCTTCGACGCTCAGAAAGCCGCGCCCGACCTGCCAGAGGGACTTGTAGGCATTGTGCGCGGGATTGCGGAAATCCTCGTCATAGTCGTTGAGGCCGTCGAGATTGGCGAAAACGGGATTGGTTCGCCACAACTTTCGCAAGGCCTGTTTGCGCAAAAGCTCGGGAACGCCGCGCTTCAGGAAGAGCGAAAAATCGTCACCCTGTACCAGCGAATCGATGTCGATCGATTCGGCGGCGATGCGGTTCTCCTCCGCTTCCGGATCGGGCGTGTCGGCTTCGACGACCGGCGCGGCATCGTCTGGCGCGATCTCCACCGCTGGTTCGACCTCGCCGGGCTCGCGCTTGCGCCGCGACCAGCGCGACAGGAAGCCTTCGTTCTTGCCGGCCTCGTCAACCATCGTACTTGCCTCCACCCGGTCGCTCGCGATGAAGGAAGATCGGCTCCTGGCCGAATTTGTGCGCGTCCGTATCGAGCTTGTCGCGCCGCCGTTTCTTGAACACCTCCTCCTTGTGATAGCGATCGACGAAATCCATGATCGCCCCGGCAATTTCAGGCGGCATCGCGACCCGTTCGACGATGTCTTCGGCGCTGTCGTCGTAGTCCTGCGCCAGATAGGGCGAGGCCGTCACCGAATGGACGAACCACGGCAAGGGATGGGTATCGTCTTCAGAGCGCCGCAGGATGACGAAAAGGGCCGGTGTCTGGCTGTTGAAGTTATGGACATAGGCCTCGGTGTCCGCGGCGTGGCATGTGAGATTGTGGACGCCCATGAAATAGCGCGTCATAGTGTGGTCGCGCAGGAGTTCATCGCCGGCCGAAAAGCTGCCGGAGGCGGGCGTTACGCCGACCGGTATCCAGTACTCCTTCGCCCATTTCGAGACCGATCGCCGCTTCTCGGCGAGCACTCCCAACATGATCGTCAACTCCCGGGCCAAACAGGGTCATCCTTTCGTATGAGACGGGCGCATTTGCCCGCTTTCGTTGGTAGAATAACGTGTTAAGGCTCGCTCACAAGGGAGAAGCCATGACTGCAACGAGTAAACGGGTCCTGATCTGCAATTGCGAGAAGTCCATGAAAATGGATGGGAAAGCCATTGCGCGCGCGTTTGGCGAGACGGAACTGACCGTTCATACCAATCTCTGTCGCAACCAGATCGGCGTTTTTGAAGGCGCACTGGAGTCAGGCGACGAGATTGTCGTCGCCTGCACGCAGGAAAGCCCACTCTTTGCCGAAGTCGCGGAAGAGGCGGGACGCGAGGTCGCGGCCTTCGTCAATATTCGCGAGACCGCCGGCTGGACGACGGACAAGACGTCGACCGCGCCGAAGATGGCCGCGCTGCTCGCCGCTGCCTCTCTGCCGATCAAGCCGGCCCGTCTGCGCACGATCTCCAGCGATGGCCTGTGCCTCGTCATGGGCGAGGGGCAGGCGGCCTTCGACGCCGCCGCGATGCTCAATCGAACGCTTTCGGTCACGCTGCTCCTGACTGGAAGCGACGATATTCTGCTGCCGGCTGTTCTCGATTTTCCGGTGTTCCGCGGCAAGGTATCCATGGCGCACGGTTCGCTCGGGGCGTTCGACGTCGTCGTCGATGGCTATGCGGCGATGCTGCCCTCCTCGCGCGACGAGCCGCAGTTCGGCCTCGCCCGCGACGGCGCAAAGTCGAATTGCAGCGTCCTGTTCGACATGACCGGCGACGCCGCCCTGTTCCCGCGTCCGGCGGGCCGCGACGGCTATTTCCGCCCGGACCCGCGTGATCCGGCAGCCGTCATGCGCGCCGTGTTCGAGGCGAGCGCCTATGAGGGCGAGTTCGAAAAGCCGATCTATGTCTCGTACGACGCCTCGATCTGCGCACATGAACGGTCGAAAAAGACCGGCTGCACGAAATGCATCGACAATTGTCCGCCGAGCGCGATCACGCCGGCGGGCGACGAGGTCCTGATCGACGCCGATATCTGCGGCGGCTGCGGCAATTGCGCCGCCCATTGCCCGACGGGCGCCGTCTCCTACGATTATCCGGCGCGTGCCCAACTGGTCGAGCGCGTCCAGACGCTGGCGCAGACCTATCTCGCCGCGGGTGGGAAATCGCCGGTCCTCCTGGTTCACGATCGCCAGCATGGCGCGCCGCTGATCAATGCCATAGCGCGGCTCGGGCGCGGCCTGCCGGCCAACGTCATCCCGCTCGAACTGCACTCGGCGAGCGGCGTTGGACATGATCTGATGGCCGCAGCGCTGGCCGCCGGGTTCCGCTCGGTGGTGGTGCTGACGGATCCGCGCAAGGCCGGCGAGCTGGATGCGTTGAATGAGGAGATCTCTCTCGTCGACGCATTGACCGGCGGGATGGCTCTCGGAGCCGGCCGAGTCCTGGTCGTCGACGCAGGCGATCCCGATATTGTGGAATCGGCACTTTACGATCTGCAGTCGGCAGCGGAGATCGCGCGCACGGCTTTTGCGCCGGTGGGCGGCAAGCGCGAGGTGGCCCGGGCCGCCATTGCGATCCTCGCCAAGGCGGGACATGCGGAGTCCGACCTCATCCGGCTGCCCGAATCCGCGCCCTATGGCGCGATCAATGTTGACCAGGAACGCTGCACGCTGTGCATGGCCTGCGTATCGGCCTGCCCCGCCGACGCGCTGCGCGACAATCCTGACAAGCCGCAATTGCGGTTCGTCGAATCGGCCTGCGTCCAGTGCGGGATCTGCGCGGCTACTTGCCCGGAAACCGCGATTTCTTTGGAGCCGCGTTATAATTTCGCGCCGACTGTCATGCAGCCGATGACGCTGAACGAGGACGAGCCGGCCGAATGCATCCGTTGCGGAACGCCCTTCGCCGCACGCGGCATGCTCGACAAGGTCAAGGAGAAACTTGGCGGCACGCACTGGATGTTCCAGACCGAGGAGCGTGTTGCGCTGTTGCAGATGTGCGAAAGCTGCCGTCTGGAAGCCTTGGCCGCCGACGGCGGCGATCCCTTCGCGATCGCCCACCGGTCCCGGATTCGCACCACCGACGACTATCTCGAGGCTGGCAAGCGGGGACTGTCGATCGACGACTTCTTCAACGAGGACTGACCGGATTCCTCAGTTGCGGTCGTAGCAGAGCGAGCGCGCCTGCGAGCGGGACTGCTCGGCGGCGTCCGCGCTGATCATGCCCTGATCGACCATCGCGTCGATATCGGCGACCCGTTTGTCGATGCAGGCGACCACCTCGTCCGAAACGGTCAATTCCTGAAGTCGCTCGGCCCGTTCTCCGACGGTCGACACCCATTCCTCGGTGTTCAGCCAGAGGAAAAAGGCGCCGATTGCGAGCAGGACCGCGAGCAGCAACGCCACGAACCGCATCCACGGGGTGTTTACGATTTTTGTCGATGAGGTCGTCATATCGTTTCCTTGCTCACTGTAGGCCCGGTGTCAGGGGAAGGTTCGTCAACAGGTTTTGCGGTTTCAGTCGAATGAGATTATCGCCCGACGCCGCGAGGCCCAGATAAGCCGGCTTGCCCCGCATCGTCTCGATGAGACGGTCGGGTTCCAGGAACTCCATGCGATACAGCGCGGCAATGCGGTCGAGACGGTTCTCGTCGACCGACTCCCCGTCATAAAGCCCGTTCAGTATCAGCGTTGATTCCGCATCGAGGCCGATATGCCAGGTCCAGCGCTCGTCGGTGATCGCCTGCATGGCCTGTACGCGGACCGGCAGCCGCATGAAATGGCCCACCCATCGTTCGATGACGCGCGCCAGCGCGTCCTGTCCCGACTGGGTAAAGCGGAAGTCGAGCGCGAAGTTGAACTGATCGGCGCGCTCCCAATAGGCGGCCGCGTTGTCCTCGGTCATCACATCGAGCGAGACCTCGCGCATCGGCGTTCCGGCCTCGGCCAGCAAGGCTCCGAGGCCACCGAAACCGCCGGATTCCGAATACATCTCGACCACTTCCGCATCCGCGAGCATGAGCTGGCCGTCGCTCGTCGTCGCCTTCTGATCGCGAAAGAATAGTTCGGCGGCGCGCAGCACGAACGGATCGCGCTCATCCGCCAAAAGGCCGGACAAGACGAGATGAACCATCTGTTCGATGAAGACCGGCGGCACTTGCGGTGCGCCCGGCTGAAACAGCGCCAGATAGCCCGCTTCGATCGAGCCATGCTTCAGCAGGTGATCGCGATAGCCGAGGACCAGTCGATAGTTGTCGGCCGCGTCCGTATCAGCGATTGCCGCGAGCTCTGCGTCAGGGATCGGCGCGGTCGGAGTTTCCATCAGCTTTTCGAACAGGCGATGCTCGTTTTCGCAGCTCTCCTCGATCGGATGGATTTCCGGGCGGGTGTAATAGGCGCGCAGGAAGTCCGGTGTCACGGCCAGCCAGCCGCTTTCGAGGCGGTGCGTCAAATGTAGCCCGGCGGATTTCCAGATAATGCGCTGTTCGTCACGGGAATTGGCGGGTTGAGCGTCCATCAGGCACTGACTCCCAAGGCTGTGCAAAGAGGGACCAGCACCGTCTGCCCTTCCGCCTGAACAAGCAGGCCGCCATCCTCGTCCATGCCGACCATCTTGCCAGAGCGGGCGCCGCCATCGACAGATACGTCGATGTGCGGGTCCAGATCGTTGGCGCGCGACAACCAGGACTGGTGGGCGGCGCGAAATCCATCATGCGTCCACCCGTCGATCCATGACAGGAAGTGCCGGGCGACGGCCTCGATGATGCTGGTTCGGTCCAATTCGCCGCAACCTTCCTCGAAAAGCGCTGTCACATTCGGGTCGAGGCCGGGTTCGCCACGCGAATTGGCCGACGTGTCGAGCGCCAGCTCGAATCCGACGACGATGTGGTCCGGAATATCGGCAACGACGGCGTTGTCGGGAGCGCGGAACGCAACCTTGCCGACGATCCCGCCATTGGCCAGAATTGTGCCGGGCCAGCGGAAGGTCAATGCCAGATTGGGCGGACCGATGGCGCCGAGCGCGTCACCGAGCGCGACCATCATGACCGGGACCATCTGCGCCGCAACGACAAGAGGCGTCTCCGGTTCGAGAATGAATGCGGCCGCGGCGCGGCGCCGATCCTCGCTCCAGACGACATCTCCAGCCCCATACGAACCGGACGCTGCACCCTCCACCGCGACGGCGAAAGGATCCGCGTCCGCAGCGACCGCGTGACCAGTAAAGACAGGCGGAAATTCCGGATCGGCCAGTTGCTGGACCTCAGGCGCCGCGGGCATCACGGCAGTTGGATTTCGCCCTCGACCACATGATTAAGCGGGGCGCCCTCGGCGGTCAGGACGATCTTGACCCTCAGCGAGCCCGAACCCGCCTTTCCCGTGCGCACCAGATCTTCGATTTCGTGCTGCGAGGTTACCCCGACCTGCTTGAGGAATTTTCTCAGCGACATGTTGAAGGCTTCTTCGCTCATCGGTCTTTTCCTTTTTCGCTTTTGTCCTGGACGAGGATGTCCAACAATTCGCCGGCTCGTTCAATCGAAAAGGTGAGCGTATCCTGCCCGGCGCCGAGGACGATCGCGCTGAGATAGTCGGGCTGGCCACGTACGGCCAGATCGCCGATGGCGCGGATGCGGTCGCCCATGGCGATTCCAGCCTGATCTTCCGGCGATCCCGGTGCCACGCGCACGACTTCAGCGCCGGGTTCTCCGGTTTCGCCAGGCGTGGGAAGCGGGCGCAGGATGATCCCCGCCGCGCGCCGTTCGATACGACCATCCTCGCCGTCATCGAGAACAGCCTCGAGCAACCGCGCGGAGGCGACGAAATTCACGCCGAGATTGCCGTCGGACGATTTGGTGAAAATCGCACTGGCCATTCCGGCGACGTTGCCGTCCGCGGTGATGAGCGGCGCTCCGGACATGCCAGGATTGATCGCCGCGTCGGTCTGGAGGAAGTCCTCGATGCGGTTGAAGCCGACGCCGCGCCGGTCGGTCGCCGAAATCACGCCGCAGGCCAAGCTGATCCCGAGGCCGAATGCGTTTCCGAGGACGCAGGCATCAGCGCCTGTCCGCACGTCAGCGGAGAACACCAGGGGCGGAAGGGCATCGCTGACATGCAACAAGGCGATATCCGTATCGGCGTCACGCAGCGCGATGTCCGCCTCCCGGACGGCTCCCGAGGACAGCCGCAACCGCACCGTGTTGGTGCGCCCGAGCACATGGTCCGCCGTCACGATGGTGCGGCCGTCGCGGACCGCGAAACCGGTGCCCTCGGGCTCTTCCTGGTTGATCTGGTGCTTTGGTAACACCGGAATGACAGCGACCACGGATTGCGTCGCGACGGTTGCAATGGCCGTGCGCCAATTCTTGGCGGATAGCTCCTCCGCTTGGCCAGCCACGGCCGCAAATCCCGCGAGGGCCAGCGCAATGAGAGCCGCGAGGCCGCGAGTGATACGCATTACAGCCGGACGTTCTCCGTCGAATAGGCCTGGCTCGCCGGGGTTTCGAGGGGCTCATCAAGGAGAAACCCGACGCCAAGGGCGACGACCAGCAGGATTACGATGCTCAAGAGGAAGGCTTTCATTATCAGTCCGACTCCGTCAATTCTTGCTATGCCGCTCGCCCGGCAACGGCGCTTGTCCGTTCGCCGCCGTGGCTTGCAGCAGGTAGGTGATCAGTGCGTCCCGCCGTTCGACGCTCTTGAGCCGCTGGACCGGCATTTTCGTCCCCGGCGTCACGATATCCGGTCCATCGTCGAATAGCCGCGAAACCGTCTCCGGAGTCCAGACAATATCTGATTCCACCAGGGCCTGAGAATATTTGTAGCCTGGCACCGTCCCGGCAACCCTGCCGAATAGACCGTACAGCGTCGGCCCGGCGCGGTTGGCGTCATCCGGCGTGAGCGTGTGGCAGACCGAGCATTTGCGCAAGAACTCGATCTCGCCGGGGCCGGCCCGGTTAACAGTCTGAAACCGGCGCGGATAGACGGACTGGACGGGCTCGAGCGGATGGCGCGGCGCGACCTGCCAACGGATCGCGAAATCGTCCAGCCCGCTGCGATACAACTGGGTGCCTTCGGGCGTGAACGAAAGTCCCCAGACCGGGCCGTAGATATCTCCGTATTCCTCCACGAGGTTTCCCGAATCGGCATCGAAGACACGGACACGACCGTTGGCACTGCCCGTGGCGAACCACCCCGCGCGCGGCGACGAAGCGATCGACAGGACCGGGTGCTCATTCGATGCCAATTCGGCGACTTCGCCGGTCGGAAGATCGATGACGCCGGTCACGCCGTTCAGCGTACCGAAGGCCAGCAACGAACCGCCGGGGAGGGCTGCCAGCACGTTGACGCCCCAACCGTGGGAATACAGCAGGCGGGAGGGTCCGGTGATCTGGCCATCGCGAAGCGGCCATTCGCGAACGGTGCCGTCGTAACCCGCGGTAAAGAGCTGCCTGCCGTCCAACGAGAAGGCAACAGCATTCACATTGCCGCGATGTCCCTCGGTGCGGCCGATTTCACGCCCCGCGGCGATATCGAAAATTCGCGCCGTGCCGTCCCAGCGGGCGGCGGCCGCGAACCGGCCGTCGAGACTCACCGCAACGTCCTGGACCTTGTCCTTGGTATCCTCGATCAGGGTTTCGAGACGATTCTCCCGCAGATCCCAGATCGCGAACGCGCCGTCGTCTGATACGGAAACCGCCTTTTCGGCGCCAGGGACGAAAGCGACGTCATTGACGGCGGCATCGTGTCCGATCAGCCGCGCGACGATCGTGCCCTCAGGACCCTGCATTCGCCAACGAATGATCGAATAGTCGAAGGATGCGGTCAGCGCCTCGGAGCCGTCATCGGACAGGGTTATCGCCATGACGGGACCGCCATGGCCGACCAGGCGCTGAGGCCATTCCCGCTCGCTCGAAGAGGACTGCGCCGGCGCAAAGAAGGCGAGAGCCACCGCCATCGCCGTCAGTTGGAACCCGCGGAACATATCGCGCCATGTGCCCCGCGACTTATTCCGCCGGCTCAGGATGGATGCCGGCCGGTGCGCGCGCGTCCTTCTCAAGAACTTCATCGACCCAGAGCGAGTGGTGCTCGCGAGCCCAATTGAGATCCACATCGCCGCGCCCCATCGCGTCATAGGCACCCTCCATACCAATCGTGCCGATGTAGATATGGCCGAAGATCACGCAGACCATGAAGACGGCCATGACGGCGTGCCAGATCGAGTTGAATTGCTGCTCCTGAATCGCCGAGTAGGGCGGCTGCGGCAATCCGACGAGTGCCGGTATATCGAGGCCGATCGAGGCAAGCCCGCTGAAGGTGTCACTGAAATAGCTGTGTTCGAACGGAAACAGCATTGCCCATCCCGAGACGGAAAGGGAAAGTCCACCGATCATCACCAGCCAGAAGATGATCTTCTGGCCTGCATTGAATTTCTTCGCGGGCACATGCGTGCCTTTGGAGAACAGGCCGCCGCCCTTGAGGAGCCAAATTACATCGTGGCGATTGGGGATGTTGTGGATGATCCACATGACGAAGGCCATCGCCAAGCCAAGCATGAAGGCGAAGGCAACATAGTTGTGGGTCAATTTCAGAAAGGCCGACATCGGCCCGAAAGCATCCTTGCCGATCAAGGGCATGATCACGCTTCGCCCGAACGACACATTGAGCCCGCTGATCGCCAGAATGATGAAGGAGAGTGCCATCAACCAATGGCCGGTTCGCTCGACCACCGAAAACCGCTTGATCCGAACACCGGCCATACCGTGCTCCACCCGGACGCGCCCGCGAATGGCGAAGAACAGCGCCAGCAGGATCAGCGTTCCGATCATGGCAAGGCCGAGATACTCGAACATCGGGCCATTGCGCAGCAAGCGCCAGGATTCGCCCTCGGACTGGACCAGCACCCCGGCCTTTTTATCCGGTATCGAGACATCGCCGGTAACCCCTTGGCGGACAGCCCGCCAGATTTCCGCATCCGAGGTCGTGCCCAGAGCGTCTCCGGGCACAGCACCGCCGGTCGGCGATCCGGTTGCCGAGATCTCGCTATCAGGCGGACGAACCGAACTTTGCGCGGTACCCGTATTGGTTGCAGCCAATGCCATCAACAATGCCACGGCAATGACGGGTGCGATTGAGGTCAACAAACGCATCGACACAAGCCGGGCCAAGCAAGCGCGGAGAATCCTCAAGCTGGGCATTTGCTCTTCTCCTGAGCGGATCGAAAACACCGAACCCAGCATAGGCCGCCGGGCAAGAAGGCAAATACCGCGCCTTGCTGTTCGGAAAAAACGGCGGACAGCCGGAGCTGCCCGCCGGTCAGATACGATGGCTGGCTCAGCCGCCGGTCTTCTGGTCGTAGGCGGTACCCCAACCCCAGGCGCCGGCGCCGAAACCACGGGCAACGACGCGCTCGCGGTAGATTGCCGAGACGGTGTCGCCATCGCCGGCCAAAAGCGCCTTGGTCGAGCACATTTCCGCGCACAGCGGAAGCTTGCCCTCGGCGAGGCGGTTGCGGCCGTATTTCTGGAACTCGACCGCCGAGCTGTCTTCCTCGGGGCCGCCAGCGCAGAAGGTGCACTTGTCCATCTTGCCGCGCGAACCGAAATTTGAGGCCTGCGGATATTGCGGCGCGCCGAACGGGCAGGCGTAGAAGCAGTATCCGCAGCCGATGCACAGATCCTTCGAGTGCAGCACCACGCCGTCGTCCGTCGTGTAGAAGCAGTCGACCGGGCACACCGCCGCGCACGGCGCGTCCGAACAATGCATGCAGGCGACCGAGATCGAGCGCTCGCCCGGCTTGCCGTCGTTGATGGTGACGACACGCCGGCGATTGACGCCCCACGGCACTTCATTCTCGTTCTTGCATGCTGTCACGCAGGCATTGCACTCGATGCAGCGCTCGGCGTCGCAAAGGAATTTCATTCTAGCCATTGTCTTATTCCTCCCTTTACGCCCGTTCGATCCGACACAGCGTCGTCTTGGTTTCCTGCATCTGGGTCACCGAGTCGTAGCCGTAGGTCTGCGCTGTATTGCAGGCCTCGCCGAGAACGTAGGGGTCTGCACCTTCTGGATATTTGTCGCGAAGGTCGTTCCCCTGGAAATAACCGCCGAAGTGGAACGGGGTGAACACCACGCCCTTGCCGACGCGCTCGGTGACCATCGCCATGATGCGGATCTTGCCGCCTTCCGGGCTGTGCAGCCAGACTGTGTCGCGATCGCGAAGGCCCATATCGTTGGCGTCCGACGGATTGATCTCGACGAACATGTCCTGCTGCAGTTCGGCAAGCCAGGGGTTCGACCGGGACTCGTCGCCGCCGCCCTCATATTCGACCAACCGCCCCGATGTCATGATCATCGGGAAGTCCTTCGAGTAGTCGTTCTTCTGGATCGACGCATAGGCCGTCGGCACGCGCCAGAAGGTCTTGTCCTCATAGGTCGGATAGTCGGTGACCAGATCGCGGCGCGGCGTGTAGAGCGGCTCGCGATGGATCGGGACCGGATCAGGGAAGGTCCAAACGACCGCCCGCGCCTTGGCGTTTCCGTAAGGCGCGCAGCCGTGTGCGATGGCGACCCGCTGGATGCCGCCGGAGAGGTCGGTCTTCCAGTTCACGCCGCCGACCTTCTTCTCGTAGTCGGACGGGATCTCGCCGGTCTGAGAGGTCTCGCCAACGTCCTGGTCTGTTGTCGGACGCTGGTCGCCGAAGCCGGCGACATAATCGATGAACTTGCGCTCGTAGGGCGTCAGATCCTTGTCCCACCCAAGCTCTTTCAGCATCGCCATGGTGAACTCGGGATAGCCGTCCTCGATCTCAGAGCCCACTGGCCACGAGCCTTCGGCCAGCAGATTGTCGCCGTCGCGCTCGACGCCAAAGCGGGCACGGAAACCCATACCGCCCTGGGCCACCGGGATCGACGTGTCGTAGAGATTCGCCGAGCCGCTATGCTTCATCTCCGGCGTTCCCCAGCAGGGCCAGGGCATGCCGTAGAACTCGCCGTCATGCGGGCCGCCGGCAGCGCGCAGAGTGGTCTTGTCGAAGGTATGCTGGTTTTCCATGTGCGACTTCATCCGCTCCGGCGACTGGCCGGTATAACCGATGGTCCACATGCCACGGTTGAACTCGCGGGTGATGTCCTCGACGAGGGGCTCCCCATCCTTGATCTCGATGTTGCGGAACATGCGATCGGCGAAGCCGAACTTCTCCGCGAACTTATACATGATCGTGTGGTCGGGCAGGCACTCGAACAGTGGCTCGACCACCTTTTCGCGCCATTGCAGCGAGCGGTTCGACGCGGTGACCGAACCGACGGTCTCGAACTGTGTGGCGGCCGGCAGCAGATAGACGCCGTCGGTGCGGTCCTGCAGCACAGCCGTCATGGTCGGATAGGGATCGATCACGACCAGAAGGTCGAGCATGCCCATCGCCTTCTGCATCTCCGGCAAGCGGGTCTGCGAGTTCGGGGCATGGCCCCAGAACACCATCACCTTGGTGTTGTCCGGCTGATGCAGGTTTTCCTTGGCTTCCAGAACGCCGTCGATCCAACGGGACACGGGAATGCCGGTCTCGTTCATCATCATGCGGTCCTTGCCGTCGGCGCCTGCGCCTGGCATCACCGCGAACCGACCCTTCAGCCAGTCCAGCTCCTCCTCCCAGACTCGCGCCCAGTGGGCCCAGGAACCATCGCTGAGCCCGTAATAGCCGGGCAGCGTATCGGCCAGCACGCCCAGATCGGTCGCGCCCTGCACATTGTCATGGCCGCGGAAGATGTTGGTGCCGCCGCCGGCCGTGCCCATGTTGCCAAGGGCCAGCTGCAGGACACAGTAGGCGCGGGTGTTGTTGTTGCCGTTGGTGTGCTGGGTGCCGCCCATGCACCAGATCAGCGTCGCGGGGCGGTTTTCCGCCATCGTGCGCGCGACGCGGTTCAACTGCGAACCAGGCACACCCGTGACCTTCTCGACTTCCTCCGGCGTCCATTTCGCCACTTCGGCGCGGATCTCATCCATGCCCCAGACGCGGCTCTTGATGAACTGCTTGTCCTCCCAGCCGTTCTCGAAGATGTGGTAGAGGATGCCCCAGATCAGCGCCACGTCGGTGCCCGGCCGGAAACGGACATACTCGTCGGCATGCGCCGCGGTCCGCGTAAAGCGCGGGTCGAGAACGATCAGCGGGGCGTTGTTTTCTTCCTTGGCCTTCAAAAGGTGCAGTAGCGAAACCGGATGGGCTTCCGCCGGATTGCCGCCGATCAGGAAGATCGCCCTGGAATTGTGGATGTCGTTGTAGGAGTTGGTCATCGCGCCATAGCCCCAGGTGTTGGCAACACCTGCGACAGTGGTGGAATGACAGATACGCGCCTGGTGATCGATATTGTTCGACCCCCAATAGGCGGCGAATTTGCGGATCAGATAGGACTGCTCGTTGGAATGCTTGGCCGAACCCAGCCAATAAACCGAATCGGGCCCGCTGGATTCGCGAACCGCGAGCATCTTGTCGCCGATCTCGTTGATGGCCTCGTCCCAACTGACGCGCTGCCATTTCCCGCCGACGAGCTTCATCGGATATTTCAGCCGGCGTTCCCCATGGGCGTGTTCGCGCACCGATGCGCCCTTGGCGCAATGGGCGCCGAGATTGAACGGCGAATCGAAGCCCGGTTCCTGGCCGACCCAGACGCCGTTGGACACCTCCGCGATGACTGTGCAACCGACCGAGCAATGGGTGCAGACCGACTTCTTGATCTCGATGTTGCCGGTGGCCGCGTCCGCCGCGGCTTCCGCCCGGCGCACCATCCCGCCGGACAGCGACGAAATCGCCGCCGCGCCGCCAATGGCCAGCCCGGACCGCTTCAGGAACGTACGGCGATCGACCGCCCGGTTTCCGAATTCCGACAGCGCAGATGACACCCGGGGACTTCTCGCAGTCCCTACAGCCTTCTTCCTGAGCATGGTTGTCTCCGTTTCCTCCGTTGCAGTCGCCTGCAAACTGGCCTGTTAGTGGTTCGCGTCAGAAACGCGCGGTTTGATAGAACGTCTTCACATGATCGGTTTCCCGGTAGCCGGGCGTCGCGGATTTTGCATCCGCGATCTCGGCCTCGGCCTGCCCGCCGGTCACGAGGGCCGCGCCGGTCCCCAAGCCTGCGAATTTCAGGAAAGCGCGGCGATCTGTCCTGGCGTCTTTGTCTTTGGCGCTCATGAGTATCTCCTCTTTTCGCGAGACCCGTTTCCAATATTCCCAAAAACCGTTGCGAGCCTCACCCACCCGGTCAGTCGGCATTAAGCCGTTGATTACATGTCGAAGCCGGCTTTCTCAATCTCTAAGAAGCGCCTACCGATCACGCCGACTGGCCGGAAAAGTCGCGCCGATGGCGTCTTTTCCAGATCAGCGAAAAAATGCATGGCCCAGGAGCCGATATGCTTTTTGAAGAATGTTTTTTGCGTTTCCAGCGGCTGGCGCTGACCGAACGAGCCGTCAACGAGTCCGGCCATCATGTCCATCAAGGCTCCGATGTGATCTTCGGGCTCCTTGGCGTCGGGTGAACGCGCGATGCCAAGCGGCGCCATATCGTCACGCAACCGGGCCAGCGGCTTCTCGTTCAAAAAGCCGGTCAGATAGTAGGAGCCGAAGGGCACCAACTCACCCCGGCCGACGCCGATAAAAAGATCGTGATATTCTTCGCGCGCCTCACCCTCGGACAGCGCTTGCGCCGCCGCGGACAGATCGCCGATCGCGGCACCAAAATCCGTATTGTCGCCCGACAGGGCACCCAACGTATCCAGCAACTCGCGATCTGGCGGCAAGGCCAAGAGACGGGCCATCAAACGGTAGAGGTTGACGCGCAATTGTTCCGGTTCTGGCAACCTGTGCGAAATGGCGACGTTTTCCTGTGACAACCGGATTCTCCCTGACGCGATTAAACCAGCAAATCTCAGATTCGGCAACGCGAATTGCATAAGACTAAAGACGAATAAGCGCCTTTTCCTGACTCCGGGATTCGGCTTTTCCAGCGCCAGCCCGCCGCTTCTCACATGACCGGTTTACAGCGCGTTAGCGGTGGGTGGCGGCGCGATTCGCGGCGCCACCCGGTGGGCTCTCGGCGGAGCGCCACTTGGCACCGGTGGACTTGTGACGTTCCTATTGGCATAACTCCTGTGAAATATCCGAATCGACGCAATGAAACGTGAAAAATGCAGGATTTTGCAGAAAGTTTTAGCCAGGCCGCAGGCTTGATCGTTGGGGGCGATCAAGAGCTTTGGGCAATCGTTCTGTTGTCGTTGCGGGTGTCCCTGAGCGCGGTCGCGATCGCCGCGCTGGTTGGCATGCCGCTCGGGGCCGCGCTGGCGGTCGGCCGATTTCCGGGCAAGCGCGCGGCCGTCATCGTGATCAATTCGCTCATGGGCCTGCCGCCGGTTGTGGTCGGGCTGGTGGTCTATCTGATGCTGTCGAACGCCGGCCCGCTGGGCGTTCTGCAATTGCTGTATACGCCGACGGCAATGATCATCGCGCAGTTCGTGCTGGTGACGCCGATCATCGCGGCATTGACGCGCCAGGCCGTGGAAGACCTGCATGCGGAATACGCCGAACAGCTGTGTTCGCTGGGAGTCTCGCGCGCCGCCTCCATCCCGACGCTGCTGTGGGACGGACGGGCCAGCCTGATGACCGCGTTTCTCGCCGGCTTTGGACGGGCAATCGCGGAGGTCGGCGCCGTCATCATCGTCGGCGGCAATATCAATCATGTCACCCGGGTCATGACGACGACTATCGCTCTGGAGACATCGAAGGGGAATTTGGCGCTGGCGCTGGCGCTCGGGGCGATCCTGATCCTCATCGCCGTCGCGGTGAACGCGGCGGTCGCCCTGCTCGACAGCACGACGAAGGGGGCGGCCTATGCCAATCGCTTCAATGCCTAGTCCGGCGAGCCCACAAGCACGCGATGGCGGGTTCGACATGCCGTCGCGTGCCTTGGACGGATCCTCAGCGCCTTTGCTGCCGATCCATGCCGAGGGGCTGGTTCTGCGCGTTTCGGGAAAGCGGCTCGTCGATGTCGATGCTTTGACGCTGCCCGGTCGCGGGCCGACCGTGGTGATGGGACCGAACGGTGCCGGCAAGAGCCTGCTGCTCAGATTGCTGCATGGATTGATCGATCCGGCGGAAGGGCGTGTGCTGTATGGCGGGCAGCCGATGTGCGCGCGCATACGCCGCCGTCAGGCGATGGTTTTTCAGCGGCCTGTCGTCCTGCGCCGCTCGGTCGCCGCCAATATCGGTTTCGCCCTCCAGGCCCACGGTGTTTGCCGACGCGAGCGCGCCGTCCGCATTCGCTCGCTGCTCGAGATCGGGGATCTCGCCGGCAAGGCCAGGCAGCCGGCTCGAACCCTGTCGGGCGGCGAGCAGCAGAGGCTGGCGCTGCTGCGCGCGATCTCGACCGAACCGGACATCCTGTTTCTCGACGAGCCGACATCGAGCCTCGATCCGACGGCGACGCACAGGATCGAGGCCCTGATCCTCCAGGCGGTGGAGCGGGGTGTGAAGGTCGTCATGGTGACGCACGATATCGGCCAGGCGCGCCGGCTCGGCGCCGAAATCGTCTTCCTGCACCAAGGGCGGGTTGTCGAGCAGGCGCCGGCGGCCGCGTTTTTCAAGCAACCGAGCACCCAGCCGGCGCGGGCATTTCTCGCCGGAACTCTTCTATTTTGACCCAAGACAACGACCAGCAAGGACACAGACCAGCATGTTGAATCGCGTCCATTTTTCCCTGGCCATCGCGTTGGCCGCACTGACCGCCACCGGGCCGGTATCGGCGCTAGCGCAGGACAAGTTCATCGTTGTCCAGTCGACGACGTCGACGCAGAATTCCGGCTTGCTGGACGCGATCCTGCCCGAGTTCGAGACGGCGTCCGGCATCGCGGTGCGCGTCGTGGCCGTGGGCACGGGCCAGGCGATCAAGAACGCCGAGAACGGCGATGGCGATGTTCTCCTCGTCCACGCCAAACCGGCGGAGGAAAAATTCGTCGCCGACGGCGGCGGCGTCGCGCGCTTCGACGTCATGTACAATGATTTCGTCATCGTCGGACCGCCGAGCGATCCGGCCGGTGTCAGCGGGATGAACGACGCCGTCGCCGCCATGCGGGAGATCGCCGAAGCCAAGGCGCCGTTCGCGTCGCGAGGCGACGATTCCGGCACCCACAAGGCCGAGCAGCGCTTGTGGAGCCAAGCGGGCGTCGATGTCGCCGCCGCCTCCGGCGACTGGTATCGGGAGACCGGCTCTGGCATGGGCGCGACGCTGAACACCGGCGTCGGCATGGGCGCCTACATCCTGACCGATCGCGCCACCTGGATCTCGTTCGGCAACAAGGGCGAGTTCACGGTGGCAGTCGAGGGTGACCCGACGTTGTTCAACCAATATGGCGTCATTCTGGTCAACCCGGAGAAGCATCCGGGCGTCAAGGCCGCCGAGGGGCAGGCGTTCATCGATTGGCTGAGGGGTGAAGAGGGGCAGGCGGCGATCGCCAACTACAAGGTCGATGGCCAGCAGCTGTTCTTTCCGAACGCCAAGTGACGGCCGACGCGTCGATGCCGCCGCGCAAACCTTTGGGTTGATCTGGCGACCCGACCGATCACGGCCGAAGTCGTTCCGTTGGGCGAAGGTCTCGCGCCCGGCGGAACGGAACAAGGGCGTCGGGTCCTATGGGGTGGGCGCGTTGTAATGGACGGTCCCGGTCGCGCTGATGTCGTAGCCGGACATCTCGGATGCGCGGTCGGCGAAATCGTCGGAGGCCAGAAACCGCAGTAGTCGCTGAAACGGCGGGTCGAAATAGGCGCGGCGCCAGACCAGCAAGTCGGTGCGGTCCTCCGCCAGAGGGATGAATCCCAGCCGATATTGCTCGGCCATCGCGGCGAGGCCGAAAGCCGCGTCCGCCTTGCCGTCGAGCACGAGGCGGGCCACGTCGTCCTCGGTTTTCGCTGGCGCTTGCGGACCGGCGAGGACGGAGACGTCGACGCTGGCCTCCTGAGCCAGCATCTCGAACAGGCGCTGGCCGCCGGCACCCGGCTGGCGGCGGGCGAAGCGAAGCGGCTTGAGATCGACGATCGCTGCGATCCGCTTGGGATTGCCTGACTCGACGATCAGGCCGCACTGGCGCCGCGCGAATTCGATCAGCACCACAGGCGCTTCGCCGAGGATGCGGCGGACCATGTCGACGTTCCAGCCGTCGCCTTCCCTGATATGGGTGGCGCAGGCCGCCGCATCTCCCCGGCCAAGCCGCGTGATCCCGTCCAGGCTGCCATCGAAAAAGGCGGCCAACCCGCTGCCGGACTGGCGTAGCGCCCATTCCAGAAGCGGATCATGGCTACCGGCCAGGATCAAAGGCAGTTGGCGGCTGGCCACGACCGGGCCGGAGCGCGACGCCGCTATCCAGGCCGCCACCTCGTCCTCCGGGAACAACAGCTTTCCGACGACGCGAATACAAGGCACTTCGCCATTCGCGGCGAGGTCATAGACCTTGCGTTCCTTGATGCGCAGCAGATCGGCGAGTTCGCGGGTCGTCAGATAGGGGGGCGTCGATTCGGCCATTGCCGCATTTAGCCGCGTCGGGGCGGTGGCGGCAAACCGCGACGCGAAGGATGGCGCGCCGGGAAAAGCGGGCCTCCCGGAGTTGACGGCGCCGAGCCCACGTTTACACGTTCTGGACCGCACCTCGCCCGGCGGGCAGAAACCTGTTTGGAATCGCTTCGATCATGACCCAGCGCCTGTTCGGCATCACCGGCTGGAAGAACTCCGGCAAGACGACCTTGACCGAGCGTCTCGTCACCGAACTGATCCAGCGCGGATATCGCGTCTCGACGGTCAAGCATGCGCATCATGCCTTCGAGATCGATAGGGCGGGCACGGATTCCTTTCGCCATCGTGTCGCCGGAGCGAGCGAGGTGGCGATCGTTTCCTCCACGCGCTGGGCCTTGATGCACGAATTGCGCGGCGAGGGCGAACCCACGCTCGACGCGATTATCGCCCGGCTCGAACCGTGCGACATCGTGCTCGTGGAAGGGTTCAAGGCCGCGCCGCATCCCAAGATCGAATGCCGCCGGACGGGGTCGAAGGAGCGCACACCGATGCTCGGCGCCATTCCGGGGATTGCCGCCATCGCAGCCGATCACGCGGTGGAGGAAGCCGCTGTTCCGGTTTTCGATCTCGACGACGTCGGCGCGATCGCGGCGTTCATCGTCAGCCAGGCAGGCTTGGCTTGACGGCGGATGATCTGGCCGGCGCGACCGCGTGCCACCGTGACGAGCGCGCGTTCCGCGATCCTACGGTACAACTGCTTGAGGAGGACCGGCAGTAGCGTCGTCACGGTGCTGGGCGGAAGGTTGAACATTGCCCGTTCGAATTCCTGATAGCGTGAGACCGGATTGACCGTGATCAAGGGCGACAACGGGATTCACCGACAAGAATGATGCCGATCGCGTAGCCGGAGAATCGAAATGTCGTCAGCCATGAACCCTGCCAGGCCTTCCCAAGCGATCCGGGACATCGCCGTCCATATCGACGGTTCGGACCGCGATGCGGCAAAGACGAGCCATGCCGACATGATCGCGACGATGTTCGATGCCCATCTCATCGCTCTCCTGACGAATGATCTGCAGACGGCTCCCATTCCGCCCGGGCCTGGGCGCGCATGGCTCAACGCCGAACTCCGGAAACGAGGCGTGCAACATGGCGATGCGGCGGAAACTCGCGCGCGGGAGCGTCTGGCCGGGCTGCGCGCGCCCAGCGAGATCAGACGGATCGACTATGCCTACCAGGAACTCGGCGCGCGGATCGGACCGCCGGCGCGCTCTGTCGATCTCGTAGTCGTCGGACGTCCGCATGGCGACGGCGGCCAGTGGCCCGAGATATTCGAGGCCGTGATCTTCGATGCCGGAGCTCTCGCCTATGTCGTTCCGCCGGATGTGCGGAATGCCAAGGAACCGGAGACCATTCTCATCGCCTGGAAGGATGCGACGGAGTGTTCCCATGCTATCAAGGCGGCCCTCCCGTTCCTCCAACGGGCGAAGCAGGTGTATCTGGTTTCGGTCGCGGAGACGTCCTCGGACGAGGAACGGCATCGGGAGCCGGCGGCCGATATGGCCCGGCATCTCGCGCGGCATGGTGTTGCCGTCGAGATACGGCATCTGCCGCAGTGGGACGACGCGGCCGAGGGTCTCTTGAACGAGGCCTCGAGCCTCGGCGCGGAATTGATCGTCGTCGGCGCATACGGGCGCACGCGGCTTCGCCAAATGCTGTTCGGTGGCGTCACCCGCGAACTCCTGGAACGCAGCCCGATAGCGTTGCTCATGGCGCACTGACACCTCCCGCCCAATGGCCGCTCGGCAGAACGATCACTGGTGACCCACGATGCCCGCCCATAGCCAGGACGAAACGATCGCCTTCCTGAAATCCGCGGCCTTCGAGGACGGCGATGCGTCGACGATCGAGACGATCGTGACGCATATTTCCACCGTCCTCCTTTCGGGGAAACGGGCGATCAAGCTGAAACGGCCGGTGCATCTGCCCTATGTCGATTTCTCGACGCCCGCGCGCCGGCTCGCGACCTGCGAGCGGGAACTCGTGCTCAACCGGCGCACCGCACCAAAGCTCTACCGCGCCGTGCGCCGGGTGACGCGCGCGCCGGACGGCGGTCTCGCCATCGATGGCGGCGGGCCGCTCGTCGATGCCTTTGTGGAGATGCGCCGTTTCGACGAGGATTGCCTGCTGGATCGCATGGCGATGGAGGGCATGCTGACGGCGCCGCTGGTGGCGCGGCTCGCTCACCGGATCGCGGCATTCCATGCCGGCATCGCGCCCGATCGCGGCGTCACCGGCTCGGCCGCGGTGGCCTTGGTCCTCGATATCAACGAGCGTGTCTTGGCGACCACCGAGGTGTTTCCCGAAGAGGCGGTGGCCGATTTCAATCGCCGGTTCCGCGAGGGTTTCGCTCGCCTGACGCCGCTGCTCGACGCGCGGGGCGCGGCGGGCAAGGTCCGCCGCTGCCACGGCGATTTGCACTTACGCAACATCTGCGTCTTCGAGAGCGAGCCGACGCTGTTCGATTGCCTCGAGTTCGACGAGGCCATGGCCACCACCGACATCCTCTACGATCTGGCTTTCCTGCTGATGGATCTCTGGCACCGGGGGCTGGAGGAACGCGCGAACCTCGTCCTCAATCGCTATCTGGACGAGAGCGACGAGACGGACGGTTTGCCGCTGCTGGCTTTCTTAATGGCGCTGCGTGCCGCGGTTCGCGCCCATGTCACCGCGACGCGGGTCGCCGATGCCGGCCCCGATGCGCCGACACTGAGAGCCGAGGCGCATGATTATTTCGACCTCGCGCTCAATCTCCTGCGGCCGCGCGCCGGCCGTCTGGTGGCGGTCGGAGGACTGTCCGGCTCCGGCAAATCCACCGTCGCGGCGGCCATCGCGCCGCGGATCGGGCCACCGCCGGGTGCGCGAATCCTCGCCAGCGACCGGATCCGCAAGCACCTGTTCGGCGTTGCCGCCGAAACGCCGCTGCCGGCGGAGTGCTACCGGCCGCAGGTTTCCGAAACCGTCTACGCGCGGCTGGCCGAACAAGCCGGCGCGGTCCTGCCCCTCGGGCACGGCGTCATCGCCGACGCGGTGTTCGACCGCCCGCCCGACCGGGAGCGGATCGCTGGCATTGGCGAGGGCGGGTCGCTCCCCTTCCTGGGTCTTTGGCTCGAAGCCCGGCCCGAGCGGCTGGTCGAGCGTGTCGCCGCCCGTCGCGGCGATCCCTCCGATGCCACGCCGCAGGTGGTGCGCGATCAGGTGAGCCGGTCGCAGGCGCCAGCCGATTGGACGCGTCTGTCGAGCGAGGCCGAGATCGGTGCGGTGGCCGAGGCGGCGCGCCGCGTCGTCGAGGGTGCTTCGGACGGTCCGATTCACGGCGTCGCCAGAGACCGACGCGACGACTGAATCACCGGCTCGCGATCAGTCGCCGTCCCGATCGTCGGCCGCCGCCGCCCTGGTGCGAAGAGCCTGCTTCATCAGCTTGCCGTTGACGTTGCGCGGCAGGGGCTCGCTGGTGAAGGTGAAGAAATCCGGCACCTTGTAGTCGGACAGACGCTCGCCGCAGAAGGCTTTGAGCGCTGCCTCGTCGAGGTCCGGATCGGAACGGTGGACGAAGGCGTGGACCTTTTCGCCGAGCACCGGATCGGGCCGGGGAACGACCGCGGCTTCGGCGACGCCGGGATGGAACGACAGCACGTTCTCGACCTCGGCGCTGTAGACCTTGTAGCCGCCGCGATTGATCATGTCCTTGAGGCGGTCGTGGACATAAAGCAGCCCGTTTTCGTCGAAACGGCCGACATCGCCGGATTTCCAGAATCCCGCGTGAAAACTCTCGGCGGTCTTGTCGGGAAGGTTCCAATAGCCTGGCACGACCATTGGCCCGCCGATCCAGACTTCGCCGGATTCCTTGGCCGCGACCTCGTGTCCAGCCGCGTCCATGACGCGGATCTCGGCGCAGGGCGCGGTCGCGCCGACGCTGGCGGGAGCGGCGGCCTGGCCACCCGGCGGCATGATGGTGGCGGGCGACGTGGTTTCGGTCGATCCATAGGCCTGGATGAGGTCGAGGTTCGGCAGAAGCTTGGCGAGGCGTTCGATCGTGGCGACCGGCATGGGCGCTCCGCCGAAGGCGCCGATGCGCCAGGCGCCAAGGTCGTGCAATGCGAAGTCAGCGCGCAGGAGACACAGATTGTACATCGCCGGGACGAGCATCGTTGCCGTCATCCGCTCCGCCGTGGCGAGAGCTAGGAAGGCGTCGGCATCGAATTTTTGCATCACGACGACGGCGGCGCCGGCAGCGAGCGGAGCATAGACGCCAACGATCAAACCGGTGACGTGGCTGGCCGGCACCGCCATCACCAAGCGATCGGTCGCCGTCAGGTTGAAGCAATGAGCATAGTGCAGGCAGGAGTGAACGATGTTGAGATGGGTCAGCATCGCCCCTTTGGGCGTGCCGGTGGTGCCGGAGGTGTAAAGGATGACGGCGACGTCCTCCTCGTGAAGATCCGGCGGTGTCGTCGCGGGTGCTGCGGCCAGCAGATCCTCGAAGCTCGATCCCGCCGGCCCGTCGACCACCGTGCGCGGCATGGTGTCGGGCAATATCTTAGTCTTCTCAGCGTCGCAGATGGTCAGGCCGGCGCCGCAATTGTCGAGAATGAAAGCGATTTCCCGCGCGCTCGCCCTGACGCTCAAAGGGACCGCGATGGCGCCGGCGCGCACGATGCCGGTCAGCGCCACGACGAATTGCCAGCGGTTGCGGACCAGCAGGCCGACCCGGTCGCCCTTGGCGACGCCGCGCGACGCCAGCCCGCCGGCCACGGCATCGCTCATCGCGTCGAGCGCGGCGTGAGAAAGCCGGGTCGCTCCGTCCACCACCGCGTCGCCTTGCGGGTTGGCGGCAGTCGCCGCGCGAAGCATCGCGTCGGCATTGGCGGGGCGATCCACGAAACAGGTAACGACGCGGTCGCCGAAATGCGCCTCGGCGCGCGTTGCGGGCGCGTCTTTCCAGAAGCGCCGGGAGGCCGTCATGCGGCTTCGGCCACCACATTGGCGCCGCGCTCGATGCCCCAGACGTGGTCGAGCACAGTGTGGGAATGGGTGAGCTCCGACATGCTCATGACGATCGAGAGCTCGTCGCTCTTCAACGCCGAGATCACGTCCGACAAACGCTGCGCCAGTGCCGGCGCCACGCCCTCGAACGGTTCGTCGAGCAAAAGAAGGCGGGTGCCGACGGTCAGCGCCCGGCCCAGCGCCACCATCTTCTGCTGCCCGCCGGACAAAAGCAGCGCCTTGCGGTCCGACATGCTCGCCAGTTCCGGCATGATCTCGTAGACCACCTTGAGGCGCGCGGCGCCATCGGTGGACGTCACCCAAGTGGGCAAAAGGATGTTTTCCTCGACCGTCAAATCGGGGATCAATCCACGCGTCTCTGGCATGTAGCCGATGCCCAGGCTCGCCCTTTTATGCACCTCCAGGCCGGTGATGTCGGTGCCGTCGAAATGCAGAGACCCGCGCGTCAGCTTGGTGATGCCCATGATGGTGCGCATCACCGTTGTCTTGCCGGCGCCGTTGCGGCCGGCGAGGCCGACCATCTCGCCAGCTCCCACCTCGATCGAAAAGCCGCGCACGGCCTCGACCGAGCCGATCTTCACATGGGCGTCCTTCAGGCTGAGCATCGGTCTACCTCGCCGTTCCGGTGACGTATTTCTGCACCGCCGGGTCCGACAGCACCTCATCGGGCGCGTCGTCGGCGATGATCTCTCCGGCATAGAAGGCCAGCACCCGGTCGGCGTAGCGGGTCACGATATCCATGTCGTGCTCGACGAAGATCACCGCGGCGTCCTCGCCTGACAGCGCCTTCATCACCCGGTCCATCAGCGGAAACTTTTCCTCCGAACTGACGCCGGAGGTCGGCTCGTCGAGCAACAACACCCTTGGACGGCTCGCCAGCGCCATGGCGATGTCGATCAGCTTGCGCACGCCGCCGGGCAATTCGTCGACCGGCTGCTCGGAGTAGTCGGACAAGCCGAAGCGGCCCAGCATCTCATGCGCCCGGTCGAGCGACTCCTCGGTATGGGCCGGACGGAAGAAGGACGGACGGTCCTTTTTGGCGATGTCCATGGCGACCAGAATGTTGTCGACCGGCGTCATGGTTTCGCAAAGCTGCGGGATCTGGAAGGAGCGGCACATGCCGCGCCGGGTGATGCGTCTTGGCGCGAGACCGGTCACGTCCTGACCGTCGAGCAGCACCTGCCCGGAATCGGGCTTGAGGTAGCCGGTGACCATGTTCACGAAGGTCGTCTTGCCCGCTCCGTTCGCGCCAATCAGCGAAAGCCGCGCCGTCGGTGTCACCGAGATGTTGATGTCGTTGGCCGCGACCAGCGCGCCGAAGGATTTCATGAGGCCGCGCGCCTCGAGAACGGCTTCGCTCATTCGGCTGGCTCCTCGTCCGGGGTGGCGCTCCGCGCCCGCCATTTCGATGCCGCCCGCCCGCCTGTGGCGCCGGCCCACAGCGATCCGAAGCCGCGCGGCAGGAACAGGATGACCAGCAGCAGGAACAGGCCGAGCGCAAGCTGCCAGCTGTCCGGGAAATATTGGTTGGCGAAGGAACGCACGAGTTCGGTGATCAGCGCCGCGCCGAACACCGCGACGACGCTGGCATAGCCGCCGAGGACGGCGATGAACACCACTTCGCCCGACGTCGTCCAGTAAGCGAAGAACGGGTCGATATGCCCCAGCGCGACGCCGTTGAGCACGCCGCCGAGGCCGGCCAGAACGCCCGCGAGGATAAAATTGCGGGCCGTGACCGCGAAGACCGAGGCGCCGAGATATTCGACCCTGAGTTCATTCTCACGCGCCGCCAGCGAGATCAGCCCCGGACCGCTGTCGAAATAAATCCGGCAGACCGACGCTGCGATGGCGGCAACGCCCACCGCCACGGCGTAGAGCGCGAAATCGGCGGCGCCGGTGCCCGGCAGATAGCCGAGAAAAGTGGGTTGCGGCACGTTGAAGCCGTCCGAACCGCCGATCGCCGTGACCTTGGCGAGCACGCCGTAAAGCACCATCGACAGCGCCATGGTGAGCATGGCGAAGAAGATGCCGCGATAGCGCGCGATCAGCGGTGAGACGAGGGCGGCGACGAGGCCGCCGGAAAGCCCGCCGACGATCAGCAGGACGAAGACGTCGGTGATCCCGAGACGGCTGGCCAACATGCCCGACACATAGGCGCCGACGCAGTAGTAGAGACCTTGCCCGAAGGAGACGAGACCGCCGCGCATCAGGGCGACGATGCCGAGCGCGATCAGCCCGAAGGCAATCGCCTTGGTCATGGTGAAGAGCAGCCAGAGCGGCAGCATCCAGCCCAGCGCGATGAAGACGACGGCGCCGAGAGCGGCGATGGCGAGGGTTCGCATGGGCGCGCTCATATCTTGCGCGCCTGGACCGGAGTGAACAGGCCTTCGGGCCGGAAGATCAGCACGATGACCATGACCAGATAGATGATGAAAATCTCCGCCTCCGGTATCTCATAGACCGCGAAGGATCGCGCCAGTCCGACGATCAGCGCCCCGATCGCGGCACCGGGAATCGAGCCGAGGCCGCCGATAATGACGACCGCGAAGCTGACGATGATCACACTGACGCTGATGCCCGGCTGCACCGAAATGAGCGGGCTGGTGAACGCTCCGCCAAGGGCGGCGAGAAAGACGCCAAGGCCGAAGGCGAGAAGATAGATGCGGTTGATATTGACGCCCATCGCGGCGCTCACCTCCGGCTCGTTGATCACCGCGACGGTGATCTTGCCGATCCGGGTGCGGGTGAGGCCGAGCCAGACGCCGACACCGCAGACGATCGCCAGCCCGATCAGCGCAATGTCGTAGCCGACATAGAAGAGGCTGCCGACCTCGACATTGCCGAAAAGATTGCGCGGCTCGAAGACGTAATAGGGGTCGACGCCGAAGACCATCTTCGTGATGTCCTCCAGCATCAGGAACACCGCGTAGGTGACCAGCAGGACGAGAACTTCGTCGCGGCCGTAGAAAAACCGCAGCAGCCCGCGCTCGATGAGCGGGGCGACGACGATGGCGACGGCCAGCGCGGCGATGAACATCGCAACGAGGCTGAACCATTCAGGCAGGCCCCAGCCCGCGAAGAAGGGCACGGCGACCGCCGCGGCATAGGCGCCCAGGGCGTACAGGCCGCCATGGGCGAAGTTGAGGATGCGCAGCACGCCGAAGACGAGCGTCAGCCCGAGCGCGACGATGAACAGCCAGGAGGCGTAGATCAGTCCGTCGAGAATGATGGTGAAAACGATGTCCATCGCGGCGTGGTCCACCCGTCGCAGGATTGCGGTAAACCGGGCCGCTCGGCGGCCCGGTCGTTTTGCCGTGTCAGATCATCATTCGCATGTGGCGCCGGGGAAGCCGGCGTTGATCCATTCGAGACCCTTCATGTCGGCCGGCGGGTTCACGCAACGCGCGTCGAACCGAATGACGTCATCCAGAATGACCTCGCCATTCTCATCCTTCTTCGAACGGCCGAAGCCGATCGGCTGGATCGCCTGGTGGCCGTTGCCGTTGACCATCTCGATCAGGCCGCCCGGGCTTTCCCAGCTCAGTCCCTTCATCGCCGCGGCGAGTTCTTCGCTATTCGGCTTTTTGCCGCCGTTCTCGGCCATGGCCTTTTCGACCGCGGTCTTGAGACCGAGGATCGCCTGCGCCATGCGGTATGGCGCCTGCACCGGCATGACGTCGTAGGTGGACTCGTAGTTGTCCTTCCACCACGTGTTCAGCTCGGATTCAGGCGCCATGAAACCATAGGCGCCGCGGGCCCCGACGATGGCCCCCTCGGGCATGTTCTTACCGAGAGGCGGCAACGAGTGATCGCCGGCGGAGAATGCCACCTGGCTGCGCTGGAACAGGCCGCGCGGTAGTGACTGCAGGATCAGCGCCTGCAAGTCGCCACCCCAGAGCGAGGAATGCACGACGTCGGCGCGCCCCTGGAGAAGCGCCGAAATCTCGGTGCCGTACTGGCCAGCGCCGAAGGCCGGGAAGAGTTCGGCGGTCACGGTCGCGTCGGGATAGACCTGTCCCATGGCGGCCTTGAAGTCGGCCCAGCTGTCCTGCCCCCAGGCATAGTCCTGGTTGATACCGGAGAAGGTCTCGACCTTGATATCCAGGGCCTTCAGGTAACGGGCCAGCCCGACATTATCCATCGTGGCGTGGGCGGCGGTGCGGAAGACGTATTCGTAGTCATTCTCCTCGAAGATCCGCGGCGTGCCGCAATCATAGAGGATCGTGAACTGCTTGAGTTCCTCGGCCACCGGCGAGACCGCCAGGCAATCGCCCGAGCCGACATAGCCGACCACGACGTCGACATTCTCGCGTTGCACGAGGTTGCGGTATTCCTGCACTTGGACCGTGGCACCGCCGGCTTCGTCGATCACCACCGGCTCGATCGTCAGGCCGCCAAAGCCCTTGGTGTCGTAAGGGGCGGGGGCCTCGCCGGCGTTCAGCTTCTCGATCAGCATCTTGCCGCCGTCCCAAGCGGGGACGCCGAAGCTCTGGGCAGCTTGGCCGGACAGGAAGGTGACCACGCCGATCTTGAACGTTTCCTGCGCCGCGGCCGCGCCGGTCAAGGCAAAGGCCGCCGTGGTGGCCATCAGCGCGGCGGCGATGCCGGCGCGCGAAGATTTCTGTTTCATTGACGTTTCCTCCTCTTTGCAGGTCCGTTCCGCGCAGACCGCGGCGGACCTTATTTTATCTGTTTGCGTCGAATCCTTAGGACGGCCGGTCTCCCAAGCCGGTCGGCGAAGCTCTGTCTTTAGCGGCGGGCGCCTCCCTTTTGCGTCGCGGACAGATGCACAGGCTCGTCCGGGTCGCAGCCAGCAAGGACGTAGCCACGCCGGAAATCGTTGATGTGCCGGCGCATCCAGTCCGCTGCCAGGCTCGCGTCGCGATTCTTGAAGGCGGCGATGATGTGCTCATGCGCCTCGATGAGCCGCGCGCCAGCTTGGCTCAGGCGCGGCAGCATGCGCTCGTTGGCTGGAAACAGTAGCATTGCCGCAGGTTCGCGCGCCAATTGCCATGTGGCATTGCCGGTTGCTTCGGCGATCAGTGCATGAAATTCGAGATCGAGCGTGGTCAGGATTTTGCCCTCGGCGACTGCCACGCGCGTGCGAACGAGATTGTCCTCCAGCGCTTCGATCTGCTCGGGCCGGATCGCCAACGCCGCCTGCGCCGCCGCCGCCGGCTCCAGTGCCAGCAGCAACTGCCAGAGCTCGTCGAAACTGACCCGCTGCAACGCCAGGGCGCGGCTGGCGCGAGTACTCAGATCCTCGGCGCGCGGTGCCGAGGCATAAAGGCGCCGGCCCGTGCGGCGCTGCACCAGGCCACTCTCTTCGAGTAGCCGCAGGCCCTCGCGCGTTGTGGAACGATGGACGCCAAGGCGCGCCGCGAGTTCGGTCTCGGTCGGCAGCCTGTCGCCGAGCGCCAAGCGGCCGTCGAGAATTTCCCGCTCGATCGTCTCGAACACCAGCCTATAGGCCGGCGCGGCTTCGATCGCGGCGAAATGCATTGCGGTGTCTTCGGCCTGCTGGGGCGCGGCAACGCTCGATGCCGTCCCCAGCGTTCGATCCGCCATTGGCAACACACGTCCCGACAAAGGCCGGGCCTCCTCCCACGAGTGCCGCGGCTCTTCCGGCCGTCGACGTTTCTCATTGTCCGACAATCAGACTAAGCCGAGGATTATGGAAGCGTCAACCGAGGAATATGGTTCGTCCGCCGTCGGCCTTATCCGCAGCGAACCCTGACGATCCTGTTCTCACCGTCGGTTTCGAGGTTCAGCCGGGTCTCGACGAATTCCTGGGTGATCGGCTGATTGGGATAAAGCACTCGCACGTCCTCAACGCCGGAGGCCGCTTTCGCCGCCTCGGTGGCTTCGACATTGGCGATCCGGCCGAGGACGACGCGCGCGGCGTTGGCGTTGCAGGCTTCCAGCTCAGGCGCGGGCATGCTCGGCCCGCCCACCGGCATGGGTAAGCTTTGCGGCGGCGGCACCGGGTTGGCGCGGTTGCTCGCGGCGCAGCCCGCCGTGATGATCGTCGCCCCCGAAAGGATCGCCGTTAAGAGGGTTCGTTGCATGCCGCTTCCTTCATGATCCGCCGTGATGCCGGCATTCAACCCTTGCGGAATCACCACCTGGGTCGAGGTGCATCGGCATTGTCCGAGCGCAGACTAGCGCACCGGCCGCCAAAGACGAAAGCAAGCCACGAATCCGTGAGAGCCGGCGATCCTGTTCGCGGCGGGAACGGCGCCTATGTCAAAGCCCCAAAACCAAGTTCCCCCCGATGCTGTGCCTTGGAGCCTTCCCCATGAAATCCGTTTTCGCCGTCACCGTCGCCCTTGCCGGGCTCGTCGCGATACCCTCCGTCGGTCAGGCCCAAGAGGACTGCGGCACCATCCAGATCGCCTCGATGAACTGGGCCTCGGCCGAGGTGATGGCCGCGATCGACCAGTTCATCCTCGAAAACGGCTTCGGCTGCGACGCGCAACTCGTGCCCGGCGACACCATGCCCACGTTCACCTCGATGACTGAGAAGGGCGAGCCGGACGTCGCCCCGGAGATCTACGTCAAGCAGTTCAAGGAGCAGATCGAGACGGCACTGGAGGAAGGCCGGATCGCCTACGGCGCCAAGGTGCTCAAGGATGGGTCGGAAGAAGGATTCTGGATTCCGCAATATCTCGCCGATGCGAATCCGGACATCGTCACTGTCTCGGATGCGTTGAAGCGCCCCGAGCTATTCCCCTCGCCGCAATCGTCGGACAAGGGCGCATTCTATGACTGTCCGGCGGGCTGGGGCTGCCAGATCGTCCTCCACAACTTCTTCAAGGCCTATGATGCCGAGGAGAAGGGGTTCGAACTCGTACCGACCGGATCGGCGGCCGGGCTCGACGGCTCCATCGCCAATGCCTTCGAGGCCAAGCAGGGCTGGCTCGGCTATTATTGGTCCCCGACCGCCATCATCGCGCGGTATCCGATGAAGAAGCTCGAATGGGACGTTCCCTACGACGATGCCGAGTGGTTGAACTGCACGACCCAGGCAAATTGCGAAGACCCCAAGCTGAACGCCTGGACGGAAGCCGATGTCTATACGCTGATGACGCCGAAGCTTGCCGAGGAGTCGCCGGAAGCGGCCGCCTATCTCGAGCAGCGTGCCTGGGGCAATGAGACCGTCAACAGGCTGCTGGCCTGGAAGGATGAGAACCAGGCGACGGGAGAGGACACTGCGTTCTACTTCCTCGACACCGAGGAGGATGTCTGGACCAAGTGGGTCTCGCCCGAGGTCGCCGAGAGGGTCAAGGCCGCGCTCTAACTGTCCACCCGCTCCATCAATAGGCCGGGCTGCCACCGTCGACATTTTGTCAGGTGATCGTGGAAAGCCCGGCGACTATGGCCCAAAGCGCGGCGCCGAGCATCGCCAGCATCGACAGGCCGGTGCCCGCCGAGCGTTGCCAGCCGGGCGCATCCGCGGCGGTAAAATGCAACGCGTGCAGGAAACGGCCGACGGTCAGAAACAGGTCGAACCCGTGGATCGCCCAGGCCGGCCCGCCCAGAAGGGCAACGGCAAGCAGCGTGATGAGCGTCACGGGGATGAATTCCATGGCGTTCGCGTGGCCGCGCATAATCCGGATCATACGCGGGTTGCCGCCGTCTCCCATCAAGACCTTCTCGCTTTGGCGCACGCGTCCGGTCTGGAACGCCAGCCAGATGAGAATCAGCGTGTTGAGGCCCGCGTAGATCGCAAGTGCGCCAATCGCATCGGTGGTCGCTTCCAACATGGCGTTTGAATCCTGTCCCGAGATGCGTTCGCGGCCCGATCGGTTCGATTTAAGCCGGTGTCGTGGGAATGTCGATTCGGGTTGTAACGTCAGGTTGTCCCATCTATTGCACTGCGGCAGACCCGTTTCGTCATGGAGGGAGGCGCGTTCACTGCATCTTTGAGGTAGTCTTCGCTTCGCTGACGTCTGCGACGTCGGCAGATGTCATGCGCGTGCGAATCAAAGGGGCGAAGCCATGATGACACTGCTGCTGGGACTGATCATCTTCCTGGGTACCCACTCTCTGCAGATCTTCGCCGAAGAAGGGCGAGGCCAGATGATCGCGCGTCTCGGTGAAAGCCGCTTCAAGATGACTTATTCCGCCCTGTCCATCGTCGGGCTGCTGTTGATCATCTTCGGCTATGGGCAGGCGAGGGCGGACGCCAACTTGCTCTGGTCGCCGCCGATCGGCCTCCGCCATCTGGCATTCCTTCTCGTGCCGGTGGCGTTCGTCCTCGTCGCCACCGCTTACGCGCCGGCCGGTCACATCAAGGCAGCGGTTCGTCATCCGATGGTGCTCGGCGTTGCGCTTTGGGCCTTGGCGCATCTCCTCGTCAACGGCACCAGTGCGGACCTCGTGCTGTTCGGGGCTTTCTTGATATGGGCGCTCGTCGACTACGCCAACGCGCTTCGGCGAACCGCGACCGGCGCCGCGCAAGCGGTCGCCGCCAAAAGTCTTCGCGGCGACATGATCGCAGTGCTCGCTGGCCTCGTCCTGTCCGGCGCCTTTTTGTTCGGACTGCATGGCTGGCTCATCGGCGTACCGCTGCTTGGATAGGATCGGCAAGCACCTGCCCTTTCACAGACGCGAAAAATCGTTAGAAGACGCCATGTCTGTTGTGTGCGTCGGCTGCGGCGGATGGTGTGCCGCGACGATTTTTCGAAGAGTGGGTGAATGAGCGACGACAGTTTCTTTCGTGAGGTCAGCGACGAGCTTCGCCAGGATAAGGTCAAGGCCGTCTGGACGAAGTTCGGTGCGTGGATCTTCGCCGCCGTCGTCCTCGCTGTGGCCATTACGGCTGGCGTCGTCGGCTGGGATCGTTACCGGATCGCGCAGGCCAATGAATCCGGCGACAATTACCTGGCCGCGCTGGATCTGGCCCGGGAGGGCAAGCGGGACGACGCCGTGGCGGCCCTGGAAGCGATCGCGGCTGACGGCTACGGGGCCTATCCAGATCTCGCCCGCATGAGCATCGGCGGCGTCCTTCATGAACAGGACAAATCCGATGACGCCGTCGCCGCCTTCGATAGTGTGGCAGGTGATTCCGACGTGCCGCAGCCGATCCGCGATATGGCCGCCGTCCGGGCGGCCTACATTCTCGTCGACAACGGCACGCTCGACGACGTCCGCAACCGCGTCGAACGCCTGACCGGCGACAGCGAAGCGCTGCGCTTTCCGGCGCGCGAGGCGATCGCGCTGGCGGCTTGGAAGGCCGGGGATTGGGACACCGCGCGCCAGCTCTTCCAGCAACTCCTCGACGATGCCGGGGCGCCGAGCGGCATTTCCGGGCGAGCGCGCATGATGATCGAGGTGATCGCCGCCAGCGACCCGATGGCGGCGGCCTCCGCACCGGCCGAGCCCGCGGACATCGAGCCTCCGAGCGGAGAGGCTGCGGACGCGGCGCCGGCAAACCAACCGGCCACCGATCCCGGTGTGACAGACAGCGGCACCGGCCAGCCGGCTTCCGCCGACGCGACGCCCGCCGATGCGCTCGAGCCGGCGCCAGCAGCCGGCGCGAACTAATCCCAATCGGCATCCGGCGAACCGCCTGGTGCCCCATCGCTCCGGAGGAGCGCGGAGACCTTCATGGTCACCATCGCCATCATCGGCCGGCCGAATGTCGGCAAATCGACCCTGTTCAACCGCCTCGTCGGCAAGCGGCTGGCGCTCGTTGACGACCGGCCGGGCGTCACCCGCGACCGGCGCTCGGGTGAGGCGTCGCTGATGGATCTCGAGTTCGAGATCGTCGATACGGCGGGTCTGGAGGAAGCCGGGGCGGAGACACTGGAGGGGCGGATGCGCGCCCAGACGGAAGCGGCGATCACGGCGGCGGATCTGTCGCTGTTTATGATCGACGCCAAAGCCGGTCTCAATCCGCAGGATCTCGCCTTCGCCGATCTGATGCGGCGGACCGCCGCAAAGGTCGTTCTCGTTGCCAACAAGGCCGAGGCGAAGGGCGCCGAGTCGGGCCTCATCGACGCCTATGCGCTCGGGCTGGGCGAGCCGATCGGCATTTCGGCCGAGCACGGCGTCGGAATGGCGGAGCTTCGCGACGCCATCGTCGAGGCATTGGGCGACGCGGTCCTGGACTATGCCGACGAGGAGGAGGACGATAGCGGAGACGTTGAGAGCGAAGCGGCCTTCACGGATGACGTGGAAGAGCCGGCCTATGACGCGACCAAGCCGCTCCGAATCGCCATCGTCGGACGGCCGAATGCCGGCAAGTCGACGCTGATCAACCGTTTTATCGGCGAAGATCGCATGCTGACCGGCCCCGAGGCCGGCATCACGCGCGATTCCATCTCGGTCGAGTGGGAATGGCGCGGGCGCAAGATCAAACTGTTCGATACGGCCGGCCTTCGGCGCAAGGCGCGAATCCAGGAAAAACTCGAAAAGCTCTCCGTCGCCGATGCGCTCCGCGCGATCAAATTCGCCGAAGTCGTGGTGGTGGTGCTCGACGTGACCATCCCCTTCGAGCGCCAGGATCTGTCGATCGTCGACCTCGTTGTACGCGAGGGCCGGGCGCCGGTCATCGCCTTCAACAAATGGGATCTCGTGGAGGATCGGCAGGCCGTGCTCGCCGATCTGCGCGAGAAGACCGGCCGTCTCCTGCCGCAGGCGCGCGGCATCCGGGCGGTGACCGTGGCGGGCGAAACCGGCGAAGGGATCGACCGGCTGATGAGCGCGATCGCCGAGACACATGAAATCTGGAACCGCCGCGTGTCGACAGCGAAACTGAATCAGTGGCTCGACCGGATGGTCGGTCACCATCCCCCTCCGGCGGTCGCGGGTCGGCGGGTGACAATTAAATATATGACTCAAGTCAAGTCGCGGCCACCGACCTTCATGTTGTCCACAACTCGTCCCGAAGCGCTTGGCACCGCTTACACGCGCTATCTTATCAATGGGTTACGCGACAGCTTCGGGCTTCTCGGCGTGCCAATCCGTCTCGGATTGCGCAAACCGGACAACCCTTACGCCGCAAAAGCGAAGCGGCGGTCATGAAATCACCATCATCTGTTAACCAAGAGACAAGGTTAATGGGGGAAATTCGGTGGATGTCCATCGAATAATGACGACGTTGGGGACGTAATGACGGCTGTTGGTTTGGTAGCAGGGGGATGCATGCAACGTCGTTCGTCGAAACGCGCTGCACGCGTGGTAGCCGTCGCAGTGGGCAGCTTCGCGACTCTCACCGCGTTTACCGGCCAACTCGCCTATCAGGATATGACCAGCCTGCTTGGTGGTTCCAAAGAGGCAAACCGCTGGCAGTCGTATTTTGTTCCATCGCCAGCGGGCTCGGTGGAAACCGCCAAGATCGCCTTCGCCGATACCGGCAAGAATAGCCGCCTGCCGGCGGGCAGCGGCGTCCAGGCCGGCAATGGCGACCTCTTCACTATCGACACTGTTCAGCAGTCGCTCGAAACGCCCGACGAGAACCGGGTGGCGCGGGCCGAGAAGGGGAGCCGGGTCATTTCCCTGACGCCCGCCGCAGCACTGCCGCCGCGCGGCTTCTCCGCCGGCTCGATCCTGGAGCGGCAGTCGCTGCTCGGATCGCGGGTCACCGGCGGCCAGGAGCGCATCCGCAGCGCCTTCTTCAAGGTGACGCAGTCCACCAAGGACGCGATGACCGTCGCCATGAATTTCCAGCTCAAGGGTCCGCCGGCGATCAAGCCAGGCAAGGAGAGGGCGACCAACGACATGTTGATGCTGGCCTCCCTGAAGCCTTCCGATGCGGCGACCGCCGCGCTCGGCTATGCGCCCTCTGGGCCGCAGGCTGGCCGCGCCTCCTCGCTGTTCGAGAAAATCCTGAAGGATACGCCGCAGGCGTTCATTCCGCCGATCGGCGAGAAGGATCATGCCTGGGCCGCGACGCCCTTGCCGGTGGCCGCCTATTCCGACAAGGAGCAGAATTGCCTTGCCAATGGCCTCTATTTCGAGGCGCGGGGCGAGTCGACGCTGGGTCAGGCGGCGGTGGGGCAGGTTATCCTGAACCGCGTTCGCAACCCGGCATTCCCGAACACGATCTGCGGCGTCGTCTACCAGAACAAGAGCTGGCGCAATCGCTGCCAGTTCTCTTTCGCCTGCGATGGCGCGCGTGATCGCATAGCCGACAGCGGCGCCTGGGCGCGCGTGTCGCGCGTCGCCGAACAGGTGACCAAGGGCGAACTCTGGATCAACGCCGTCGGCTCGGCGACCCATTATCACGCCAATTACGTTCGGCCGCGCTGGGCGCGCGCCATGGAAAAGGTCGACAAGATCGGCAAGCACATCTTCTACCGCACCTTCAACGGTGGCTGGTAGGCAGCAAGCGCCGCCGCCGCACGGTCCTTCGGTTTTGTCCGTATTCGGGGCGTTCTTTTCCCAGTGAAATATTGCCGCGTTCGGCCGTATCGGCCGGATCTCGCGACCCGGGCATTTTGCCACCGCCGAAAAATGCGTTAGAGCCCAAAGCTCCTCATTTGCAACGGTCGGACCCCATGGCTCAGAAAACCAAGCACCTGCTCCATATCCTGACCGCCCAGCCGGTCGTTCCCGTCGTTGCGGTGGACAGCGCGGCTGAAGGCGTCGAATTGGCGCGCGCCCTGGCCGCCGGCGGCCTGAAGGCGATCGAGGTCACGCTGCGCACGCCGGCCGCCCTCGACGCGATTCGGGCGATCACCAGCGAAGTTCCGGAAACGGCCTGCGGCGCCGGCACCATCCTCGAGCCGAAGCAATTCGACCGCGCGGCCAAGGCCGGGGCGAAATTTATCGTCTCCCCTGGGGCGACGGTCGAGCTTTTGGACGCCGCCCGGTCTTCCGATGTGCCGCTGCTGCCCGGCTCGGCGACGGCCAGCGAATTGATGGCTATGCTGGAAGAGGGCTACGAGGTGCTGAAATTCTTCCCGGCCGAACAGATCGGCGGCGCCGCCTTCCTCCGCTCGATCGCTCCGGTGTTCCCCGCCTTGCGTTTCTGCCCGACCGGTGGTGTGTCCATGAACAATGTGCGGGACTATCTCGCGCTGCCAAACGTCATTTGCGTCGGCGGGTCATGGGTGGCGCCGAAGGCGGCGGTCGCCGCCGGCGACTGGGCGGAGATCACCCGCCTTGCGCGGGAGGCCGTGGCGCTTCGCGGCGGTGGCTGAGCCACGGTCTCTCGCAGGATTTCCCCATCCAGGGCCATGTCCTCGCGGCGCGGTTCGGATCTTTTCCGCAGCGATGCTGATCACGGCCCCCAAGCATCTTGACGCGGAACCGGCGGCCGGTCATGGTCCCGGCCGGAGCGCGGGCGTAGTTCAGCGGTAGAACGCAAGCTTCCCAAGCTTGATGTCGTGGGTTCGATCCCCATCGCCCGCTCCAGCTTACGCAAAAATCTGCTTTGTCATCGTCAGTGCATGGATCGCCATCGTGCTTTGGCGCTGGCGCATCATCCCCGCTGCTTGGTCGCGGATCACGCGCCGCCGCTGGCGGCACGCGATCGTTGTATTTTTGCGGACCGCGCCCGATCAGGGGGATCCTATTCTCCGTCGCGGCTGTATCGTCAGATCTGGACGAGCAGCGCGGTCGCGTACATCGCCACCGCTCCGACGCCGATGCCGGACAGCGCGGTGCCCGACAGCCAGGGCTGCCCCTCGGTCCGTGCCTGGCGGATCAAGAGCGCGCCGACCTCGATGATGACCTGGAGGATCGCGCCAGCGCCCACGGCGAAGGCCAGAGCCGCCCAATGTGGCGAGAAGGCATAGCTGCCGATCCAGACGCCGGCGACGGCGGGCAACCCGGCCAGGGCCGCCAGGGCGGCGAAAATCCACAGGCTCGGCCGCTTTTTCGTCATCGGCGCCACGATGCCGATGCCCTCGGTCAGATTATGCAGGGTGAAACCCAGCACCAGGAACGAACCGAGAGCCGCCGATCCTGTTGCGAAGGCGGACCCGATGGCCAATCCCTCACCCAGATTGTGCAAGCCGATCCCCAGTGAGATCGCGGTGGCAAGGCCAACGCCTTCCAACGTCCCGCCCTTCCGCCTGCCGACCATCATCAGCACCGCGAATGTTAGCGCCGCGACAAGCCAGACCAGAACGCCGCCGTGGAAGCCGGGCGCGGCTTCGCCCGCCAGTTCCAGTGCTTCCTCGAGCGTATCGATCAGCAGATACGCCAGCAGTCCGATCGTCAGTGCGAGGGCGAACTGAAACGTCCGCGTACCGCCGGAACGAAGCGCGGGATAGAACAGCATGCCGAGCGCGACGGGAACAACGCCGACGAACAATCCGATGAGGCCGAAAGCGCCGAGCATGCCGGTTGTCGCGACGGGCGTTGCGATGGCGACATCGATGGTGTGATCGAAGGTGACTCCGCTCGATGTCAGCAGGGTCACATGGTGGGTTTCACCCTGCACCCAGGCGTAGGGAATACGCAGCCACGCGTTGCTCAGGCGCTCCAGCGCTCCGGACGGCTCCTGCGTGAAGGTCCAATAGGCGCCGTCGACCTGCAATTGGGCGATGGTCATCGGTTCGGATCCGCCGGCGCGGACGCGCAGCGCGATGCCATTGCCGTCGAGGACGGTTCGCTCGACTGTCAACTCTTCGGTGGGTGGTGTCCCTCCGTTCAAGGAGCCAAAGGGATCGCTGGCCAGAAAGGCAGCCGCGACTGCGACGATCAAAAGGATGGGAAGAACGATTTGAAGAATGGTGCGGTTCATCCCGATCACCCTTTCCGTGTCTGTTGCTGCGCGTCATCCCGTACGTCGAAGAGGCTCATCCAGCCGAGTTCGGCGAATTCCGACTGATGGGCATGGAACATGTAGAGGCCCGGCTCGTGGTCCCTGAAACTGATCTCGGCGATACCGCGCTGACCCTGGCACTGCATGATCGTGTCGACTGTCTTCAGCGTCGGTGTCAGCGTCGTTCCGTGATCGAAATAGTCGAAGAAATTTGCATGCAGGTGCAGCGAGTTGATCGGGTCGAACTCGGTCAGGTTGATCACGTACAGTCGGATCGGCCGAGCTCTATCGACGACGATGGGACGCTTGGAGTAGGCGTGCGCGATCGAATTGACCGCATAAACCTCGTTCTCCTCGTCGAAGTTGGTGTCGAAGCCGTTCATCACCAGAACGAACTCCTGCCAGAGCGCGTTTTCAGGGGAGCCGAGAACGCGCGAGCGGGCGACATCGGCGAGTTCGATGTGACGAGCCGGGTCCGGATCGATGATGAAGGCGCCGTAAAGCCCCTTGTGGATGTGCCGCTTCAGCGGCACCGAATGACAGTGATAGAGGTGACAGCCGAAGGGAAAAGCGTCGAACTCGTAGGTGAACTCGCCGCCCGGCAGCACGTTGCCCGCGCCGGGAACGCCGTCCATCCGTGCCGCATGGATGCCGTGGAAATGCATCGTGTGCGGATGCGAGCCGAAATTGCGGAAGCGGACGCGAATGCGATCGCCTTCGCCCACCCGCAAGGTCGGGCCGGGCACCCGACCATTATAGGTCCAGGCGGGGAAGAAGATCCCCGGCGCGATCTCGATCTCCTTGTCTTCGGCAATGATATCGAACTCCCTGAGCGTACCGCCGTCCGGCAAACGCGAAGCGGTGCCGGTGTCCCAATCGGTCAGGATGTCATGCGGGTCGAAGCCGTTACGCTCGTAATCCACCTCGCCGACCGTGGTCATGCCGTCATGGGTGTTGTGTGCGTCCTCGGATGTCTGGTGGCCAACATGTTGTTTGCCGTCAGCCGCGGCCTCCTGCGGGGCCGCAGGCGGTGTTGGCGCCTGGCCCAACGCCAGGCGAACCGCCGACGATCCACCGAGGAGCGCTCCCGCCCCAAGCAGAAAGCGACGTGTGGTGGGATATTCGAACAAAGATGGCATTGCCCTGCGTCTCCTGTGTCGACGCCAGGCAGCCAGCCATCTGTCCATGGCGATCCCGATGCGCGACTTAATTATTTACTAGGCTATAAAATGTAGCCATTGCTACAATTGCACTGAATGACGGAGCGGAGTCAACCGGGTTCCGCGCCCGGATTTCGCGGTTGGCGATGCACAACCGATTGGCTAAGGATGAGGATGATGACGAAGATTCAAACGAGCGACATTCCCGCCTTGCCCGACGCGGAACAGCAGGCGGCCAATTTCCAGCGGGTGCGGGAAGTCCATCAGCAGGAGGTGGCGGAAGATTACGTCGAGCTGATCGCCGACCTGATCGACAGCACCGGCGAGGCCCGCGCGGTCGACATCGCCCGGCGGCTGGGCGTCGCCAATACAACCGTGGTCAAGACCATCGCACGATTGCAGCGGGAGGGGCTGGTTTCGAGCCAGCCGTACCGTGCGGTGTTTCTGACCGAGGCCGGCCGAAAAATGGCGATCCGCTCGCGGCGCCGGCACGAACTCGTCGTCAGCTTCCTTTGCGCGATCGGCATCAGCAATGAGACCGCTCAGCGCGATGCCGAGGGCATCGAGCATCACGTCAGCGAGGAGACGCTGGCGGCGTTCGAGCGGGTCATGCGCGCCAAGGCTGCCGATTCGCCTTAAATTAGCCGGATAATGAGACCGTCGGGAGCCGCGATGCCACCGCCGGACCGACCGACGCTGCGCCTTCGTGGAGCGTCAGCCCTCCGCGATCAGCCGCCCCTCCAGGGCATCGCGGATCAGTGCCCGGGTCTCGTCGAGGCCATACAGTGCAGCGAAGGAGCCGAAGCGCGGTCCGCGCTCCTGACCGATCAGGATCTGGTAGAGCGCCTGGAACCATTCGACCGAGACGCCGGGGCCTCTGACGGATTACCAAGGGTCCGGGTCACGCTTTGTGAGCCCTGGCGAGCTGTCCCTTCGAGCGTGCAGGGGCAGAGAAAGCGAGTCCGTTTCCGAAACAGGGCAGATGCGGGTCCTCCGACATGAAGGCAACCTCCTCAGGCGGTTGCCTTCATGATCTTTCGTGAAGTGGCGCGGGTAACCTGCAAGCGCCGCAGGAACGCCATGATAAAGATCGCCGTCAAGATCAGGACGATGGTGGCGGCGGGAGCGCTGTCCAGAAAGAAGCTCGCGTAAGTTCCAGCCAGCATGCCCACCAAGCACACGGCGACCGAGACAACCAGCATCCTCCCAAAGCTGCGGACCACCAGGAACGCAATGGCTCCCGGCGTTATCAGCAGCGCTACGGCGAGAATCAGCCCGGTGGCGGATAGCGTGGCGACGATGGCGAGCGAGAGCACCGACAACAGGCCGTAATGGAGCACGCCGGTTCGCAGGCCACTGGCCCGCGCTTGCGCCGGGTCGAAGGCGTGCAGCAGAAGGTCCTTCCACTTCAGGGCGAGAAACGCGCAGACCGCCAGCGAGATCAGTCCCGCCGTCCAAAGATCCTGCTGCCCCACGCCCAGCATGTTTCCGAACAGGACGTGGTCGAGATGCTCGTTTGTGGTGATCGACGTGTACATGATGATCCCGATCCCGAACATGCCCGAGAATACGACGCCCATGACGGTGTCCTGTTTGACCCGGCTGTTGTGGGCAAGATATCCGGTTAGAAGCGCGCATGTCATACCGGCTCCGAATGCGCCGACGATCAACGGCAGACCCGTCATCCAGGCGAGCACAACGCCGGGCAGAACGGCATGGCTGACCGCATCACCCATCAGCGCCCAGCCCTTGAGCACCAGAAAGCAGGACAGAAGCGCCGTCGGCGGAGCGACCAGCAGGGCGATCCAAAACGCGTTCTGCATGAACGGGAACTGGAAGGGTTGCAGCAGGGCGTCGATCATGGGCGGACCTCGTTGGCCGCTATCGGCGCGGCAGGCGCACGCGCCAGCGCCTTCGCCGCCTTGCGGCGCGCCGCCAGCAGGCCGTGCTTTGGCGCGAAGACGAAGGCGACAAGGAAGATCAGCGTCTGGAGCGTGACGATGATGCCGCCCGTGGCACCGTCGAGGAAATAGCTCGCATAAGCGCCAAAGAAGCTGGTCAGGGTTCCGATCGCCACCGACAGCGCGATCAGCCGCGGGAAGCGGTCGGATAGTAAATAGGCGGTGGCTCCCGGCGTCACCACCATGGCGATGACGAGAAACGCGCCGACAGTCACCATCGCCGCCACGATCGCGGCCGACAGAAGCACGAAGAACACCGCTCGCAGCAGATCGGGGCGAAGGCCGATCGTGCGGGCATGGTTCTCGTCGAAGAAGACCACCATCAGGTCCTTCCACTTGGCGAGCAGCACCGCCAGCGAGACGAAGCCGATGATCGCCAGTTGCAGCGTGTCGCCTGGTGTGATTGCCAGAATGTTGCCCATGATGATCGTCTGGATGCTGACCGACATCGGCGAGAGCGAGACCATGAAGAGGCCGAGGCCGAAGAACGACGTGAAGATAATTCCGATGATGACGTCAATCTTGAGTCCCGATCGCTCGGACAGGAACAGCATTGCACCCGCCGCAAGCCCGCCTGCTACGAACGCGCCGAGCGCGAATGGCAGGCCGAGCAGGTAGGCGCCCGCTACTCCAGGAACCACCGAATGGGAGAGGGCGTCTCCGATCAGCGACCAACCCTTGAGCATCAGATAAGCCGACAGAAAGGCGCAGACGCCGCCCACCAGGGCCGAAACCCACATGGCGTTGAACATGTAGCTATAGCTGAATGGCTCCAGAAGCACGGCGATCATGCCCCCCCGCCTCCGTTCTCCGCGAGGCCGTTCCGTGCTGAGGGCGGAACGGGTCCAGTCTCACCAATGGCGGGGCGGTTCGCGACCTGCCTCGGATCGCCGTAATGCACGAATGGACGCTCGTCATCCGTGATTATCCTGACCTCGCGCGGATCATCATCCTCGTGCAGCGCGTTACCCCGCAAGGTAAAGTGCCGCAACACGCCCCCGAAGGCACGTTCGAGGTTTTCGCGAGTGAACGTCACCTCGGTGGGCCCGTAGGCCAACACCGTGCCTTTGATCAGTACGGTGCGATCGCAAAACTCCGGGACCGAGCCAAGATTGTGAGTCGAGACCAGCATGACTCGGCCTTCTTCCCTCAACTCGCGCAGCAGAGCGACGATCTGCTCCTCGGTTTTGACGTCGACCCCGGTGAAGGGTTCGTCCAGGAGGATGACCTGGCCGTCCTGTGCCAGCGATCGTGCGAGGAACACGCGCTTGCGTTGGCCGCCCGACAGTTCCCCGATCTGGCGGTGCCGGAAATCTCGCATGTTGACGCGCCGCAATGCCTCCTCGACGGCTGCGTGATCTGCGCGCCCCGGATGCCGCAGAAAACCCATGTGCCCATACCGACCCATCATCACCACATCCTCGACCAGTACTGGAAAAGCCCAGTCGACCTCTTCAGACTGCGGGACGTAGGCAACGAGGTTCTCGCGCAGCGCTTCCTTCACCGTTTTTCCCAGCAGCCGGATCTCGCCTCGCGCGGCGGGAACGAAACCCATGATGGCCTTGAACAGTGTGGATTTTCCCGCTCCGTTCACTCCGACCAAGGCGGTGATCGTTCCGCGGGGAATCTCGAAGCTCGCGTCGTGGAGAGCTGTGAGCCCGTTGCGGTAGGTCACCGTAACGTCGCGGGCAAGAATGCCGCCCGCCGGCCCCCCGGCCGCGAGAGTGTGAGGTGGTTCGGGGGATCGAAAGAGCATCGAAGTTTCCTTTTCGTCACTGGTCCGGAGCGTGGGTCGCCGGGCGAAGCGCGCGATCGCCCGGCGTTTTCTCGTTCAGCCAGGCTCAGTTCGTGTGCGCCGTTAAACCGTCAACCACTGTCTGCGCGGTAACGCGGAGCAGATCGAGATAGGTTGGGACAGGGCCGTCCAGCTCGCTGAGGCTGTCCACGTACAGGACGCCGCCGTAGGAGGCCCCTGTCTCACGGGCGACCTGCTCGGCGGGCGACGTGTTCACCGTGCTTTCGCAGAACACGACCGGAATATCGTTGTTCCTCACGCCGTCGATGACGCCGCGTACCTGCTGCGGTGTGCCGACCTGGTCGGCGTTCATCGGCCAGAGGTAGAGCTCCTTCATGCCAAAATCGCGAGCGAGATAGCTGAATGCCCCTTCACACGTGACGAGCCAACGATCCTCTTCCGGAATCTGCGTAATCTGCTCGCGGAGCGGCCCGATCGTATCACGGATCTTTGCCTTATAGGCCTCGGCGTTGGCCATGTAGGTCTCAGCACCTTCCTTATCATGCTCCGCAAAGGCTTTCGCGATGTTGTCGACATAAATCAGGGCGTTATCGAGCCCCATCCAGGCGTGGGGATTGGCCTGGCCCTCATATGACCCGGAGGCAATCGAGATCGGCTCGATCCCATCGGTCAGCGTTACCGACGGAATGTCACCGAGATTGTCCAGAAACTGCTCGAACCAAAGTTCAAGATTCATTCCGTTCCACAGGATGAGGTCCGCGTCGCTCGCCCGAACGATATCTTGTGGGGTGGGTTGATAGCCGTGGATTTCCGCCCCGGGCTTGGTGATAGATACGACCTGTGCGGCGTCCCCGGCGACGTTCCGCGCCATGTCGGCCAACACCGTGAACGTCGTGACCACCTTGAACGGATCGTCCTCCGCCGCGTGAGCGCCGCTACCTAAGGCGAGCAGCGAGGCTATCGCTGTCGTCGTGAAGAACCGGAGTGCGGTTCGTCTCATGTGGAACTCCCTCTCGATCAATCGGCCATCCCAAACAAAAAGGGATAGGCGACTATGTTTGTCGTTGGCTATAAAATGTAGCCATTGCTACAATTGCACTGAATGACGGAGCGGAGTCAACCGGGTTCCGCGCCCGGATTTCGCGGTTGGCGATGCACAACCGATTGGCTAAGGATGAGGATGATGACGAAGATTCAAACGAGCGACATTCCCGCCTTGCCCGACGCGGAACAGCAGGCGGCCAATTTCCAGCGGGTGCGGGAAGTCCATCAGCAGGAGGTGGCGGAAGATTACGTCGAGCTGATCGCCGACCTGATCGACAGCACCGGCGAGGCCCGCGCGGTCGACATCGCCCGGCGGCTGGGCGTCGCCAATACAACCGTGGTCAAGACCATCGCACGATTGCAGCGGGAGGGGCTGGTTTCGAGCCAGCCGTACCGTGCGGTGTTTCTGACCGAGGCCGGCCGAAAAATGGCGATCCGCTCGCGGCGCCGGCACGAACTCGTCGTCAGCTTCCTTTGCGCGATCGGCATCAGCAATGAGACCGCTCAGCGCGATGCCGAGGGCATCGAGCATCACGTCAGCGAGGAGACGCTGGCGGCGTTCGAGCGGGTCATGCGCGCCAAGGCTGCCGATTCGCCTTAAATTAGCCGGATAATGAGACCGTCGGGAGCCGCGATGCCACCGCCGGACCGACCGACGCTGCGCCTTCGTGGAGCGTCAGCCCTCCGCGATCAGCCGCCCCTCCAGGGCATCGCGGATCAGTGCCCGGGTCTCGTCGAGGCCATACAGTGCAGCGAAGGAGCCGAAGCGCGGTCCGCGCTCCTGACCGATCAGGATCTGGTAGAGCGCCTGGAACCATTCGACCGAGACGCCGGGGCCACCCTGCGGCCCGGTCTTCTTGTGGTCCTGATAGCGCTCGATCGGCCGCGCGACATCGAGCAGCGCGTTCTGGATCGCTTCGCCGTCAGCATCCCTTGGCAGCGACGCGAGCTTGGCGTCGAGCGCCTCCAGCGCCTCGCGTTCGACCTCGTCGGGCGCGCGGAACGTCTTCGACGGCCTGACGAAATCCTCGAAATAGCGCAGCGCATAGGTGACGAGCCGGTCGAGGTCCGGATCGGTCTCGGCGGTGACGCCCGGCGCGTAGCGGGTGATGAAGCCCCATAGCGTTGCCGTGTTCGACGCGTTGGAGGCCGAGACCAGATTGAGCAGCATCGCGAAGGGCACCGCGACGGCCTTTTTCGGCGGGTGGCCGTCATGGACATGCCAGACCGGGTTCTGCAGCCGCTGGCGCGGCTCCTGGCGCTGATAGGCCGCGACGAACTGGTAGTAGTCGTCGACCGCCTTCGGGATGACGTCGAAGAACAGCCGCTTGGCCGCCCTCGGCTTCTGGAACATGTAGAAGGCGAGGCTCTCCGGCGAGGCATAGGCGAGCCATTCGTCGATGGTCAGGCCATTGCCCTTCGACTTGGAGATCTTCTGACCCTTCTCATCGAGGAACAGCTCGTAGTTGAAGCCCTCCGGCGGCGTCGCGCCGAGCGCCCGGCAGATCTTCGACGACAGGGTGACGGAATCGATGAGGTCCTTGCCCGCCATTTCGTAGTCGACGCCGAGCGCCGCCCAGCGTAGCGCCCAGTCCGCCTTCCATTGGCACTTGACCGCGCCGCCGGTCACCGGCGTCTCGATCCGCTCGCCGCTGTCGGGATCGAGATAGGCGATGGTGCCGGCCTCGGCATCACGATCGACCATCGGTACCTGGAGGACGATGCCCGTCTTTGGATGGACCGGCAGGAAGGGCGAATAGGTGGCGCGACGGTCGGGGCCGAGCGTCGGCAGGATGATCTCCATCACTTCGTCATAGGCGGCGAGCATCTTCATCAGCGTCGCGTCGAAGCGCCCGGAGGCATAGTAATCGGTCGCCGAGGCGAATTCGTAGTCGAAGCCGAAGCGGTCGAGAAACGCCATCAGACGAGCGTTGTTGGCCGCCCCGAACGATGGATGCTCATTGGAAAATGGGTCCGGAACCCGCGACAGCGGCTTGCCGAGATGGGTGAGCATCATCTCCCGGTTCGGCACGTTGTCCGGCACCTTGCGCAGGCCATCCATGTCGTCGGAGAAGCACAGGAGGCGCGTCGGCACCGCGTCGTCGGTCAGGACGCGAAAGGCGTGGCGCACCATCGAGGTGCGGGCGACCTCGCCGAAGGTTCCGATATGCGGAAGGCCGGACGGACCATAGCCGGTCTCGAACAGCACCGTCGCCGGCATGCCGCTGGTCTCGAAGCGCTTGAGGAGCTTGCGCGCCTCCTCGAAGGGCCAGGCGTTGGAGGCCAGAGCTTCCTCGCGCAACGGTCGTTCGGCGACCGTGTCCGTCTCCGGGGTCTGCATGGGGCGTCCTTGCATGGTTGGCTTTTCCGCTGCGCCCCACTCCTCATCGTCAGGAGGAGGATCGCGGGCCGGGAAGATCGCGCCCGGTCTAGAAAGAAGCAGGGGGGCCGTCAATAAATCGCGTCGGAAGGACCGGATACGGATCGAATTGATCCTGGCCGGTCAGGCGTCTTGCAACCGGAAGAGCGATAAATTGCGGCGTACTACCAGAAGGTCGGCGGCTTCACCGCGATGGTGATTATTTTTTAAGCCCTCCAAAATTAAGCTGTTTAGCTGGCCTGCAGCCGCATTCTCTGGTGGGCGATGCCATCCATTCATACTCTCAGAGATCAAGTGATGACGAAACATCAAGAGAATGCTGGATTGGGAACGGCTGTTTTCATGCGGCTCGGTATCATCGCCGTCGGGGTATTGCTTGCAGCCATAGCCATCGTTTTTGATCGAATAGCCCTCAGCCGCGATCTCCTTGAGAAAAGCGCGCCGGACTTGTCGATGCTGGGTTTAATGAAAACGGCGATCTGTGCCTCCAGCGCCGGGTTCCTGGTTTACGGCGTCAAGCCTTCAGCCCCGGACCTGCGATTTACCGCGAACGACACCACGGTGGGTTCTGTAGTTGTCGGTGTGAGCATTCTGTCACAGGTCATCATGGGCTTGTCGGCGCTATCCATTATCTTCGCGCCAGCGATCCTCAATATGATGGTCAACTCCGAAGGCTCGCCGTTTGCGCTGCTCTCCGAAACACTGTTAGCGGCAGCAGTCATCCTGCTTGGTCTCAGTGCGGTTCGCCTTGGCGCGCGAAAACGCGGGGACATCGGTGTCATCCCAGGCGCCCTGGTGGTCGTTCTGATGAGCTTCGTGGTGTTCCTGATCTTCATGGAGGAAATTTCGTGGGGGCAACATATTTTCGATTGGGCAACGCCCGAGACCTTTTCCGGAAATATCCAGTCTGAAACTAACCTCCATAATTTTTACACGAATCGCTTTGAAGTTGCCTATTACATATCGGCCATAGCCGCTTTCGTCATTATTCCGTTTGCCTGGCCGGAGAAATCCGTCGATAGCTTGAATGACCTATCATTCTATGTTCCGCCGAGGGATTTCATTCTCGCCGGAATTCCAATCAGCGGCTTTTTATACCTGTCGTGGAACATCGCGCCTCTACAGATCGGCCTCTTCGTCGGTCTGTTCGTCCTGCTCGCTATGCTCATCCTCCATTGGGGAGACGAAAGTCGATATTCTACGGTTCTTACCGTCTTGGTGTGTGTGTTCGTTCTTGCGCAGTTCGTTTATTTGACGATGGGCGATCGCTTGATCCATGTCCACGAGGTCGATGAACTTCGGGAATTCCAGATCAGCCTTATGCTCTTTCTCTACTCGGGCTGGCTGGCGTGGAAAGCGACGAATGTCCGCACGGGCGCACCGACCTGAAGTGATGATCCCTGACCCTGGATGTGCTGCAAGTAGCTTGGTGGCTACTCGCTGAATCGTTGTGGGCACTTCTGTGCGATCGAAGAGAGGACTCATCGCTGCTCGTCTTGTGTCCGCTGGGCGGCACTCCTACTTCGGCATCAGGATCTTGCATGGAGCACTTCATAATGGCCGACCTCGAACCGCAGGAAGCCCTCGTCCATCTGATGGTGTCGATGGCCGCCGCCGACGGCGCGATCAGCGAGAACGAAATGCGCGAGCTGGGGGCCCTGTTGCGCACGCTTCCGGTGTTCGAAGGCTTCGACCTGGCGAACCTTGACGAGATGGCGCGCCATTGCAGCGACATCCTGGAGCGCGAGGACGGGCTTGATACCATCATCGCCAATGTGAAGCAGGTGCTGCCGGCCAAAATGTACGAGACCGCCTATGCGCTGGCCATCGAGGTGGCGGCCTCCGACGTTCACGCGACGCAGGCGGAGTTGCGATTCCTGGAAATGCTGCGCGACGGGCTCGAACTCGACCGGCTGGTGAGCGGGGCGATCGAGCATTCCGCGCGCGTACGCTACCGGCGGCTGTAGCGCGCCACAGGACGCGCTGCCGCTCAACCTGCCGGTTCGAGCCGCAGCCAGTCGAAGCCGTAGGCGCCGAGCCGGATGCGGGGAACGTCACCGGAATCATCGAGATCGATCTCGCTCGCCAGCAAGGGGCGGAGCGTCCCGCCACCGGCCTCCTCCGGACATTCGACGACCGCCGGCCGGTCGGCGAGGTTGTGCAGCGTCAACACCTTGCCGCCGCGCCATTCGGCCAACATGGCGACGACGCTGGTCTCGCCGGTGTCGATCACTCGGCATGTTCCCCAGCCGATTTCCGGGGCTCCGCGCCGGGCACGAATCAGCCGCTGTGTGGTCCATAGCGTCGAGGTCGGGTTGGTGCGCTGGTCGTTCGCGTTGATATGGGTCGGCGCGAAGGGGCCGTCGGCGATCGGCGTTCGCACGCAGTCCTTTGCGGCTGCCGTCGAGAAACCGCCATTGTGCCCGGCCGACCATTGCATGGGCGTGCGCACCGCTTGGCGCTCGGGCAGGTCGAGATTGTCGCCCATGCCGATCTCGTCGCCATACCAGATCACCGGCGTGCCGGGCAGGGACAGCATCAGACTCATCGCCATAGCGATGCGCCGCTCGTCGCCGCCGAGCATGGGCGCCAGCCTGCGCCGAATGCCGCGATCATAGATTTGCATCGATTTTTCCGGCCCGAAGGCCGCGAACACCTCCTGCCGCTCCTCCTCCGATAGGCGGCCGAGGTCGATCTCGTCGTGATTGCGCAGGAAGGTCGCCCATTGCGCCGTCTCGGGAATATCCGGCAGCTCGTTCAGGAAGTCGCGCACCGGCGCGCCGTCGCCGCGCGCCAGCGCCAGAAACAGCCGCTGGTTGAGGGGGAAGTTGAAGATCAGATTGAGCCGGTCGCCGTCGCCGAAATAGTCGCTGGCCTTGTGCATCGGCACATTGGCTTCGGCGAGCATGATCGCCTCGGCTCGCCGCCAGGACAGAAACTGCCGCATCTCGGATAGATAGTCGTAGGGCGACGTGCCGTCGCCGGATCCGACCAGATCCTCGATAATGAACGGCACGGCGTCGATGCGAAAGCCGGAGACGCCGAGCGCCAGCCAGAACCCCATGATCCGCTCGATCTCCTCGCGAACGGCGGGGTTGGCGATGTTGAGATCGGCTTGATGTTTGTAAAAGCGGTGGAAGTAATATTCCTGCCGCCTGCGGTCGTAGGTCCAGGTCGATTCCTGTACGCCGGGAAAGATCACGCCCTCGTCCGCGTCGGCGGGCTTGTCCTTCTTCCAGACATACCAGTCGCGGTATTTCGGGTGGCCCGCGCGGCTCGCCTGGAACCATGGATGATCGATCGAGGAGTGGTTGACGACGAGGTCGACAAGCACCTTCAAGCCGCGATCGCGCGCGGCATGGGTGAACTCGACAAAGTCTCCCAGCGTGCCGAGCCGCGGGTCGACGCCGTAATAGTCCATGATGTCGTAGCCGTTGTCCCGGTCCGGCGTCGGGTAGAAAGGCAGCAGCCAGATGGCGTTGGCGCCGAGCGCTTCGATATGGTCGAGCCGATCGGTCAGTCCACGGAAATCGCCGACCCCGTCACCGTCGCCGTCGAGAAAAGCATCGACATCGACGCAATAGATGACGGCGTTCTTGTACCAGAGATTGAGCATGTCGGTCCCCGCTCCGATGGTTCGGTAGGGGACCTAGGGCAGAGCGGCAGGCTTGTCGCGGTTCGCTACTGCCCGACGATCTCGCGGGTGGCGTCGAAGACTATGTCCTTGTTGCGCTCCATGGTGAAGCGCAGGTCCCAATCGTCGCGGCACAGGAATACCGGCCGCTCGTCGCGGTCGCGGGCGACGTGGGTGATGTTGTCCTTGATGAAGGCGGCGAGGGCGCTCTCGCTGTTAGAGCGAATCCAGCGGGCGACGCCGGAGGACACCGGCTCGAAGGTGACGTCCGCCTTGTATTCGGCCGCGATGCGCGAGGCGAGGACGTCGAGCTGCAGCGGGCCGACGACGCCGACGATCCAGGTCGAGCCGATCGACGGCCGAAACACCTGGACGAGGCCCTCTTCGGCGAGATCGTCGAGCGCCCGGCGCAACTGCTTGAGCTTCATCGAGTCCTCGAGGCGCACGCGCCGCAGCACCTCCGGCGCGAAGGCAGGAAGGCCGGTGAAGCGGAAGCTCTCGCCCTCGCTCAGCGTGTCGCCGACGCGCAGCGTCCCGTGGTTGGGGATGCCGATGACGTCGCCGGCGAAGGCTTCCTCGGTGCGGGCGCGCTCCTGGGCGAAGAAATAGATCGGGTTCGACACGGCCAGCGCCTTGCCGGAGCGCACGTGGTCGAGCTTCATGCCGCGCTTGAAATGACCCGAGCAGAACCGCACGAAGGCGACACGGTCGCGGTGTTTGGGGTCCATATTGGCCTGGACCTTGAAGACGAAGCCGGAGACGCGGTCGCCGTCCGGATCGACCGGTCCCTTGTCGGAAGGCTGCGGGCGCGGCGAGGGCGCGTGTGCGGCGATGAGGCCGAGCAGCCGGTCGACGGCGAAGTTCTGCAGCGCGCTGCCGAAGATCACCGGTGTCAGATGCCCCTGGCGATAGGCGACGGGGTCGAAGTCGGCATAGCCTTCGCTGGCCAGCGCCGCGGCGTCGCGGAACGGCGCGTGGATGTCGGCGGGAATCAGGGCTGCCAAGGCGGGATCGTCGAGCCCCTCGGTGTGGGTCACTTGACGCGCGCCGCCGGCGGCGAGGAAGTCGTTCGCGGCGAGATCGTAGCAACCTTTGAACTGGCCGCCCTGGCCGACCGGCCAGACCACCGGCGCGACGGAAAGCGCCAGCATCTCCTCGATCTCGTCGAGCAACTCGAACGGGTCGCGGCCCTCCCGGTCGATCTTGTTGACGAAGGTGACGATCGGGATGTCGCGCAGCCGGCAGATCTCGAACAGCTTGCGGGTCTGTGTCTCGATGCCCTTGGCCGCGTCGATCACCATGATGGCGCTGTCGACCGCGGTCAGGGTCCGGTAGGTGTCCTCGGAAAAGTCGCTGTGGCCAGGCGTGTCCAGGAGGTTGAACGTGATGCCGTGCTTCTCGAAGGTCATCACCGAGGAGGTCACCGAGATGCCGCGGCTCTTCTCGATATCCATCCAGTCGGACTTGGCCCGCCGCCCGTCGCCCTTCGAGCGGACGGCGCCGGCCATTTCGATGGCGCCGCCGGCCAGAAGCAGCTTTTCGGTGAGCGTGGTCTTGCCGGCGTCGGGATGGGAGATGATGGCGAAGGTTCGCCGGGCGCGGTGACCGGTTTCGGCCTGGCCGACGCGCTCGGGGTCCACCGGCGCGGTGGAGCGATCTGCGTCGGCTTGGTTGTCCATGGCGGGCATATTGGCGTATTCCGTGTTGTCGGTCGGCGGCCGCTCTGCCGTGGTCGGTGCCGATGTCTCGGACGGGCTTTGGCGGCTGCGGAGCCGTCAGGCTCCCGATCCCCACAAAGCATAAGCCCGCATTGCCGGATAATCCGGCCTGTCTATCGGTCAGGCAAAGAGGTGAAGGCGGATGGTGGGCGTGACAGGGATTGAACCTGTGACCCCTTCGATGTCAACGAAGTGCTCTCCCGCTGAGCTACACGCCCATCCGACGAGGCGGCTTAGAACACGAGATTTGAGCTCGCGTCAATAGGATCGCGGCCGACCGAAAGACTGTTTTCGAACCCGGCCGAGAGAGCCGTCGACAGCTCTGCTAGGCTGCGTCTTCCAGCATCTTGCTGACTTCGTCGACGAGTTCGCGCAGGTGGAACGGCTTCGACAGGATCTTGGCGTCCTTGGGCGCTTTCGAATCCGGATTGAGGGCGACAGCCGCGAACCCGGTGATGAACATCACCTTGATGTCAGGGTCGAGTTCGGTCGCCCGGCGGGCGAGTTCGATCCCATCCATCTCCGGCATGACGATGTCGGTCAGGAGCAGCGAGAACGGCTCCTCGCGCAACCGCTCGTAGGCGCTGCCACCATTGTCGTAGCTGACGACCTCGTAGCCGGCTTTTTCCAACGCCTTGGCGAGGAAGCGGCGCATATCGTTGTCATCTTCGGCGAGTAGTATCTTTGACATTCGTGTTATCCGGATACGGTGGGGCAACGATCCCGGCGGCTGGTTCGTTCTAGGGACAATTCCATAGCAGAATGGCCCAAGATTTTCTAAAAGGAATGAACGTCTGGCCATCCTGTATGAAAAAATATGATGCGTCACCCGGCTGGAAAGGCTCAGTTTGGCGAAAATCCCGACAATCGAGACCGCTGCCGGAACGATCCCGGCCTACGAGATCCTCGAACCCGACGAGCCGAGCATTCCCTTCGTCTTCTGCTCGCCCCATAGCGGGCGGGACTACCCGTCGGATTTCATCGCGGCGACGCGCCTGTCGGGCGAATCGATTCGGCGGTCGGAAGATCTTTACGTCGATCGGCTGTTCGACTTCGTGCCGGATCTAGGAGCCCCGCTTCTGGCGGCCCGTTTTCCCCGCGCGTATCTCGACGTCAACCGCGAACCTTACGAACTCGATCCCAAGATGTTCGCCGAGCCGCTGCCCGATTTCGTCAATGCCGGCTCGATACGTGTGGCCGGCGGACTGGGCACGATTCCGCGTATCGTCGCCGAAAACGAGGAGATCTACCGCGATGTCCTGCCGCTGGCGGACGGGCTGCGGCGGATCGAGGACATCTACAAGCCATTTCATCAAGCCATCGAGGAGGCCTTGCAGCGCACGCGGGAGCGCTTCGGGCTGGCGATTCTGATCGACTGTCACTCGATGCCGTCGAGCGTGCGCGCGCTGCCGGGCGGGCGCCGGCCCGATATCGTGATCGGCGATCGATTCGGAACCAGCGCTGCCGGCCGGCTGGTCTCCATCGCGACCAGCCGCATTGTCGCGCTCGGATATGATGTGGCACGCAACAAACCCTACGCCGGCGGCTTCATCACCGAACGCTATGGCCGACCCCCGGTGGGCTTCCATGCCTTGCAGATCGAAATCAATCGCGGCCTTTACGCCGATGAGCGCCAGTTTCGCCCCCACGCTGGGTTCGATGCCCTGCGCCAGCGGCTCACAGCCTTCATCGCGGGTTTCGCCGCAGATGTCGCGGCGGATTACGCTTGGCCTGCGGCGGCCGAATAGAGCGGTCGCGATCACCTGGCCTCAGAGCGATTCGCGGATAAAAAAACCGCACTGCGTTGAAACAGTGCGGTCTAGAGTCTAGGGAGGAAACGCCCATCAGGGCGGCGACAAATCAATGCCGCACGGCAGAATTTATGTTGCACCGCGGAATCTGTCAATCCCATTTTGGCACATTTCGAGGCGCTGTGTAAAATTGCCGCATATCGAGGCGCCAGTGTCCCGGCGTTTCGGTATCCTCTCGACCTTTTGCCGTCCAGCAGCGAGTCCGCGCCATGGAACTGCCCGAGATTGCGCTGCTCTTCCGGCTCGCCGATGTTGCCGATGCCGAGACTTTGCCCCGGTTTCGCGCCGGTGGCGACGTCGATAACAAGCTGGCCGCGGCCTTCGATCCGGTCACGGAGGCCGATCGGGCCGCCGAGCGGGCGGTCGTTGCGGCCATCGCCGCGCGCTATCCGGACCATGCAGTGCTTGGTGAGGAGTTCGGCGCGCAAGGAGACAGCGAGCATCTATGGGTGATCGACCCGATCGACGGCACCAGAGCCTTCATCTCCGGCGTTCCGGTCTGGGGCACGCTGATCGGCTATTGTCAGGCGGGCCGGGCGCGGATGGGACTGATGTCACAACCGTTCACCGGCGAGCGCTATTTCGCCGACGGTGAAGCCGCCTGGTGTGAGCATCGGGGTCAGCGACGCCGGCTCGCGGTGCGGTCGACACGACGGCTCGACGCCGCGACTTTGTTCACTACTTCGCCGCGGATGTTTGAGAGCAAGGGTCTCCGCCGTTTCGAGATACTGGAGAGCAAGACCCAGCTGACGCGCTTCGGCGTCGACTGCTATGCCTTCTGCATGCTCGCGGCCGGCCACGCAGATCTCGTGGTCGAAACAGGCCTGCAGCCTTACGATATCGTTGCGCTGGTGCCGATCATCGAGCAGGCGGGCGGCGTGGTGACAACCTTCGCCGGCGGCCGGCCGGAAGCGGGCGGCGATATTGTCGCGGCGGCAACACCCGAATTGCATGCGGCGGCGCTGGCAATTCTCAACGGCTGATGACGTTCGCCGGGGTCGATCACTCCAGCGGCAGCGCGCCACCGACGAACGCATCGAACGCTTCGAGGAACGGTTCGCGGAACCGGTCAGCCTCCTGCAACAATTCATGGCGGGCGAAGGGAATCGTCAGGCTCGAGCCGGAACGCATGCGCCAGGCCAGCCGCTCGGCCGCCGGGGTTGCCACCACGCGGTCGTCGCCGGCGCAGATAATCAGGGTCGGTATGGCGAGCCGGGCAATCCAGTCGGAATCGGTCAGCCGCACCATTGCGCCGGAGACCGCGGCGAGCCAGGCGATCGTCGGGCTGCCGAGAAACAGCTTGGGGCCCGCCTCGGCCAGGGCCTGGTTACGCTCGAGACGCTTTGGGTCGCTGGTCAGTACGCTGGTCGTCGGGCTGGGCTCGTGGGTCCGATCCTGAAATGGATGGGTCGGCAGGCGCCCCAACCCCACGAATCGCGCGATCCGCGCCACGCGGTTCAGTCCGCGCAGGCCGATCCGGCCGGGTGGAAACGCGGTCAGCGGCGCGCTGAGGACCATCCGTTCGATGACGTTCATCAGTCGCGGCGAGGCCTGCAGCGCGATCAGTCCGCCCATGGAATGGGCGAGAATCGCGTAGGGGCCGCGACAATCGGGAAGCACGACGTCCTGGACGAAGCTTTCCAGGTCGTTGACGTAGTTGCGGAATTTGTCGACGTAGCCGAGACGGGTGTTCCGAATCAGGCGCTGGGAACCGCCCTGGCCGCGCCAGTCGAAGGTCACGACCATGTAGCCGCGACCGGTCAGGTCCCCGATGGTCTCGAAATATTTCTCGATCGCCTCGTTGCGCCCCTGCAGCAGTATGATGGTGCCGCGCGTGCGTGGCAGCTGGCTGGGTGCGATGGCATAACGCAGGCGCTTGCCGTCCGGAGTGTGAAAGCTCGACGCCCTGACTCCCGGCGGGGCTGGATTGCCAGCGCTGCTGACGAGCTCACTGGGTTCGAAGGCGTCGTTCATCGTCAACCGGTCTACAAAGATCGTTTCGCGCCGCCACGGGCGCCTCCCGAACAGCATGGACGATTCGGTTTGTAGAGTCGCAGACGGAGCCGGTCAAAGCTTAACGGCGAGACGCGAGGGACGGAAAAAAACCGGGAGCCCCCTTCGAGGCTCCCGGCTGGAGCGGCCACAGCGGAAGGGACGGGACGCTGCGACCGTTTCGGTTCCACCGAAGGCCGGCGGAAATCTGTCTGGCTCGATGACCTTGCCGCCGGGTGCCCCGTTTCGCGGGGCCCTGCTTGGCTTATCCACCGAACCATGAGCGCCACTATGCTCAGCGCCACCTGAACGGTTGCGGAAGGCAACGTTCATTTTCAGTTCAGGAGAAAAATTTTGGAAAATCAGAGGGTTATGTTCTTTGTCGAAGCCCTGCGGAATTTCCGAACGACTGAAATACGGTCCCGCCAAAACCCCTTGAACCGCAAAAACCGACTCACCATTTTATCGATGCGGTCGCCGATAAGGGGCCGCTGGCCGGGCAGCATCGCCAGATTTGGGATGCACGCTTGGAGCCAAACGCAAACATCGTTGCTTCTGAATGGAGAACACCATGCGTCACGTAGATTTTGCTCCGCTGTACCGCTCCACTGTCGGTTTCGACCGGCTTTTCTCCCTGCTCGACAGCCAGACAGTCGGGGACAACAGCCCGACTTATCCGCCCTACAATATCGAACGCACCGGCGAGAACGCCTATCGCGTGACCATCGCAGTCGCTGGCTTTGGCGATGACGAGCTGTCGATCGAAGCGCGCGAGAACGTGCTGACGGTGAAGGGTGAAAAGGCGGAGGCAGAGGAAGGGTCCGGAAACGAGACTCTTTATCGCGGGATCGCGGGCCGCGCCTTCGAGCGGCGCTTCCAGCTTGCCGAATATGTCGAGGTGAAGGGCGCCAGCCTGAAGAACGGCCTGCTCCACATCGATCTTGTCCGGGTCATTCCGGAGGCGATGAAGCCGCGCAAGATCGAGATCGCGACGGCCGATAACGGCAACGCCAAGCAGATCGAGGCGAACGCGGCCTGATCCTGCTTTTTAAGGTAAATGAAAACGGCGCTCGAAAGGGCGCCGTTTTCTTGTCGGGATGTCAGGTTTGATGGGGCGCGTCGATCCGGTCGAGATTAGCGGCCGTCCGCGCGTCCTTCATCATGCCGGGATGGCCGGCGGGACTCGCCGGCGCCGCGTTGCGCGCCTCCGTCCAGCCATTCATCCAGGCCGCCCGCAAGGACGAGCCGACGGGATACTGGCAGGACGACATCGGAAAATTCTTGCCGAAGGCGAGCCTGCCTTGCTCGGTAGCGTCTGTGGACATGACGATCTCCTTCGTTGCAGGTGACCGAATCTGACCCTCTCGCATCGGTCCGTCAAGCCGCGCTGTCGCGAATGTGCGAGCGCGCGCAGGCAGCAATGGGACCGGGTATTCCGCGTTTGCTGGCCTAGGCGATCAGATCGCGGAAGCGATCGATCTCAGCCTCCGTGGTCGACCAGCTGGTCACGAGGCGGACCAGTGTCTCGTCGTCGCCGACAAGGTCGTGCACCCCATGCGGCGGATTCCAGTCGTAGAACACGGCGCCCTTGCCGCGCAAAGTCTCGGCGAGACCGGAATCGAGAATGGCGAAGCTCTCGTTGGTATGGGTCTCCCACGCCTGCCGCGCGTGCGGGCTCGCGTCGATCCCGGCACGCAGGCGATCGGCCATGCAATTGGCGTGGGCCGCAAGGTCGAGCCAAAGATCGTCCTCGAGATAGGCCATGAACTGGGCAGCGACAAAGCGCGTCTTGGAGAAGAGCTGGGCGCCGCGCTTGCGGATGTAAGGAAACTGGCGAGCCTTGTCGGGATCGAAGAAGACGACGGCTTCGGCGCACCAGCAGCCGTTCTTGGTGGCGCCGAAGGACAGGATGTCGACCCCGCGCTTCCAGGTCATCTCGGCCGGCGTCAGGCCGGTCGCGACGAGGCCGTTGGCAAAGCGCGCACCATCCATATGCAGCGTCAGGTCGCGGCCATGAGCGATCCGGGCGATCGTCTCGATCTCGCCGCCGGAATAGAGTGTGCCTGCTTCGCCCGGCTGGCTGATCGTCACGGCCATCGGTTGCCCCGCATGGACGAAATCCGGCTTGAAGCGGGCGATCTCGCGCTGGAGATTGAGCGGATCGATCTTGCCGTCGACGCCGTCGATCGGCGCGAGGCGGGCGCCGTGGGTGAAGAATTCCGGCGCGCCGCACTCGTCCTCGATGACATGGGCCTCGCGGTGGCAGAGCACGACGCCGCCGGGCCGGTTCACGGCGGCGAAGGCAAGGGAATTGGCGGCCGTGCCGGTGCCGACGAAAAACACCGCCACCTCGCGTTCGAAAATCTCGTCGAAGCGGCGCTCGACGGTCTTGTCGAGGTCACTGGCGCCATAGGCGGCGGCCATGCCGTCGCCGTGGGCGGAAAGAGCCGAATTGATCGCCGGATGGGCGCCGGACCAGTTGTCGGAAGCGAAAATCATGGCGGTGCCGTATCGCGCCGCGTCGCCAAGGGCAAGGCAGGTTCATGTCGAAGCTGGAAATGGCGGAGCCTGCTCCGCTGGCTCGCGGCGGACGGGACCTGCGGTCACCTTCGCGTGTCAGATCTCAGCGAAGACGAATTTGTCGTGCCCAAGCTCGCATCGGGATGCTAGCAGCACCGAATGTCGACCGCGAAATCCACGACGACCGGCAATGGCCCGAGCGTATTTTTCCGCTGGGTGCTTCCGGTCATCGGGACCGCCGTCGCGCTCGCCGCCCTGTTCTGGCTTTACCGGGGTCTCGACATCGGTCGATTTCTGTCGGCGGTCGCGACCGCCGACCTGGGCTGGCTGGTCATGCTGGTGGCTACGATCCTGCTCGAGCAACTGACCCGCGGTTGGAAATGGCGCCAGATCCTGTTCGATCTGAAGCCAATCTCGAGCTTCAGGCTGTTCGGGGCGATCATGGCGGGCTACGGGGTCGCGATTGTCGTTCCGCTCGGCGTCAGCCCGCTCGTGCGCTCATGGCTGATCGCGCGGCTGGAGGGGCTGCGGATGGCAAGTGTGCTCATGACATCGGCGATCGAGCGGTTCCTGGACGGAATCGTCTTTGCGTTGCTCGCCGCTTTCGTGGCGCTGGCCGGCCGCATTCCGGATGTCGACGGCGATGTGAGGACGGGTCTGGCGGTCGCGGGCGGTCTGAACCTTTTGTTGTTTTCCGGCCTGTTGTATCTGCTGTTCATCGGGCGTTCGCCGCTGGGGCGAGAGAACGCGCCGGTCAGCCGCTGCATCGACTGGCTGGGCGCCAGGGGGCGGGGCCGGCTCGCCGGGCTGAGGCAGGCCATTCGCGACGGCATCGTCTGGCCGCGTGATCGCAACCGCCAGATCGGGGCCGTGCTGGCCAGCGTGGCGATGAAGCTCATCGCGGTGACGCATTTCCTCTGGGCCGGTCTCGCGGTTGGTGTCGTGCTGGCTCCGCTCGACTATCTCTTCCTGATGATTTTCGCGGGCTTTGCCCTGGTGCTTGCCCGGTTCGTCCGCGTGCCCGGCGGCTTCGTCATCGGCTCCGGCTTCGCGCTGAAGCTGCTCGGAGTACCCGACGAGCAGGCGCTGGCGATGATCCTGTTCAACCACATCCTCACCATCGTGCTGATGGTCGCGGTCGGCCTGTTGTTCCTGTGGCGGAGCGGGATCGATATCCGGCGGGCGCGGGAGGCAGAGCCGAGGGGCCAGGATCCCGTCTGACATCTGGTCCCGTTGCCGACGAAGAAAGCATTCGGCCGGTTCTATGAACCGGCCAGGACGGAGTTTGGCAGGCGCACGGTCACGGTCGTTCCGTTCGAGCCGGAGCCCACAGCCATGGTGCCGCCGATCTGCTTGACGAACGCTTCGACAAAGCGCGAGCCAAGCCCGGAACCTTCACCCGCTGGGTTCATGCCGACACCGTTGTCGTGAACGGTCATGACCACTTGGCCGTCGCGCCGCCGAAACTCAATCGTCAGCACGCCTTTCCCGGCTGGAAAGGCGTGTTTGATCGCATTGGTCGACAGCTCGTTGACGATCAGGCCCAGGGGTACCGCCTGATCGGACTGGATAGAGAGCGGTTCCGCTTCGACCTGGATTTGGATGCCCGTATCCTCAGCCAGCAGGCTAGACCGAATGCTCCTTACGATGCCGTCGAGGTAGTCCGGCATCGACACCGACCCCAATTCACTCGAATGGGCGATCACATCATAGAGTTCGGCAACAGCGCCGATGCGGGTGTGCATGGCGCGATAGCCTTCCCGGCATGGCTCGGCCGCGCGTCGGAGTTCGAAGGCGACGAACGCGGAGATGACCTGAAGGTTGTTCTTGATGCGATGGGCCAGCTCGCTGGCGAGCATGTCGCGGTGGCGATCAAGGGATATGGCGTCGGTCACATCCTCGAAGATTACCAGAAGTCGCGTGACATCGCTATCGGGACGAAAGATTTTCCGTGCGTTGATCTTGAAAATTCGTCGGCCAAGGCCAGGAAAATCATCTTCGAGCAGGAATCCGTCGATGGTTTTGTTGTCCGGCACCACGCGATCGAGCAGCCGCGTCAGGGCGGTCACGTCCCATTGTCCTTCCCCCAGATCTCGCATCGAACGCCCGACGACCTCATCCGCCGAAGCATCGAACAGTCGCAGGAATGCGCGACTTGCCGTCACGACCGTCATATCGGATTCCAGGATCACCAGCGGATCGCGGATCGTGTCGACGATGTCGTCGACGGAAATGGCTTCCATACTGAAATCCCGCTTTACCATTTGCCACGTCTGCGCATGGCCAGATTCGGCCACGCGATCCCCTTCCAAGTCTAGCAGACTAAAGGAGAAATGTCCTTCGGTTTGCCGGCGCCGCTGATCTTTGATCCCTGACAGGCTCTTGCCGATCCGCGATGGTTCTGCCATATTTCCGCGGATAGGACAGTAATGCTGTCATAATATGATGCAAATGGCCCGTGCAGGCGCGCGCTTCGCGCCTAAAAGACGCGGCCGGGTTCTATCCTGACGCCAGAGGTCGTGCGACAAGCCGGCTGGAATTGAATGCTCGGGCGGCGGCCTGACGCGGGGGTATACCCTGATGGCCACGCCGAACCGGGCCTAAGAGTGTGGCCGCAAATGGCCGGACGAAGACACGGGTGCGGCTGTACGCCGACGCCGCGACGACGGGAGACGACGCGATGACGAATCTGTCCAACGCCGAAACCTTCGAGACCGCGATCTCGACCACGGACGTCGCCGCCGCGATCAAACCGCGCACGGCGCCCGGGCGGATGGGGCTCTACGATCCGCGCAACGAACACGATGCCTGCGGCGTCGGCTTCATCGCCCATATGAAGAACGAGAAGTCCCACTCGATCGTCGAGAAGGGCTTGCAGATTCTTCAGAACCTGACCCATCGCGGCGCCGTCGGGGCGGACCCGTTGATGGGCGACGGGGCGGGAATGCTCGTCCAGATTCCGCACGATTTCTTCAAGGAGGAGATGGCGGCTCAGGGCGTCGATCTGCCGGCGCCCGGTGAATATGGCGTCGGTCATGTCTTCATGCCGCGGGACGCCGAACAGCGGCGGCACATCGAGGCGGTGTTCGAGGACGTGGTGCGCGAGGAGGGCCAGACGGTGCTCGGCTGGCGCGACGTGCCGGTGTCGAACAAACAGCTTTCCCAGGCGCCGGAGATCGTTGCGACCGAGCCGGTACATCGGCAGATCTTCATCGCACGCGCTGCGTCCATCTCCGGGAACGACGAATTCGAGCGTCGGCTCTTCATCCTGCGCAAAGTCGTCTCGAACCGGGTCTATTCGGAGGCCAAGGGCGAGGATATCGGCTTTTATGTCGTGTCGCTCTCCTCGCGGACGATCGTCTACAAGGGAATGTTCCTGGCCTATCAGCTCGGCTCGTATTACGCCGACCTGACGGACCCGCGCTTCACCAGCGCGCTCGCCCTCGTCCACCAGCGGTTCTCGACCAATACATTCCCGTCCTGGCGGTTGGCTCATCCTTATCGGATGGTCGCCCATAATGGCGAGATCAACACGCTGCGCGGCAACGTCAACTGGATGGCGGCGCGTCAGGCTTCGGTCGATTCGGAGCTGTTCGGCAACGATATTTCCAAGCTCTGGCCGATTTCCTACGAGGGCCAGTCGGACACCGCTTGCTTCGACAACGCGCTCGAATTCCTGACCGAGGGCGGCTATCCGCTGGCCCACGCCATGATGATGCTGATCCCGGAAGCCTGGGCCGGCAACAAGCAGATGGCGAAGGACACACAGGCCTTCTACGAGTATCACGCGGCGCTGATGGAGCCCTGGGACGGGCCGGCGGCCGTCGCCTTCACCGACGGAAGGCAGATCGGCGCGACGCTCGACCGCAACGGCTTGCGCCCGGCGCGCTACGTCGTCACCGACGACGACCTCGTGATTATGGCCTCGGAAGCCGGTACGCTGGAAATCCCGGAAGAGCGGATCGTCACCAAGTGGCGGCTACAGCCGGGCCGGATGCTGTTGATCGATCTGGAAAAGGGCCGCATCGTCTCCGACGACGAGATCAAGCGTGAGATGGCCGGCGCTCACCCCTATCGTGACTGGCTGAAGAACACCCAGATCATCCTGGAAGATTTGAAGCCGGTGGCGCCGCGGGCCTCGCGCTCGGATGTCTCGCTGCTCGATCGCGAGCAGGCCTTCGGCTACACGATCGAGGAGACCCGCACGCTGATGGCGCCGATGGCCACTACCGGCCAGGAAGCGATCGGCTCGATGGGTACCGATACGCCGATCTCGGCGATGTCGTCCAGCTCGAAGCTGCTCTACACCTATTTCAAGCAGAACTTCGCCCAGGTCACCAATCCACCGATCGACCCGATCCGCGAGGAACTGGTGATGAGCCTGGTCTCCTTCATCGGGCCGCGGCCGAACATCTTCGATCTGGAAGGCTCTTCGCGCCGCAAGCGGCTGGAGGTGCGCCAGCCGATCCTGACCAATGGCGACCTCGAAAAGATCCGCAATATCGGTCACACCGAGGACCGGTTCGACACCAAGACGCTCGACATGACCTATGCGGCCGAAAGCGGCGCGGCGGGCATGGCGGGGGCGCTCGATCGTCTTTGCGAACGCGCCGAGGCGGCGGTCGTGGGTGGCTACAACATCATCATCCTGTCGGACCGGCAGGTCGGCCCGGACCGGATTCCGATCCCGGCACTGCTCGCCTGCGCGGCGGTGCATCATCACCTGATCCGCAAGGGGTTGCGCACGGCGGCCGGGCTCGTCGTCGAATCCGGCGAGCCGCGCGAGGTGCATCACTTCGCGTGCCTGGCCGGCTACGGCGCTGAGGCGATCAACCCCTATCTCGCCTTCGACACTCTGCTCGAGATGCACCGGCGCCAGGAATTCCCGCCGGAGGTCGATCCGAACGAGGTCGTCACCCGCTACATCAAGTCGGTGGGCAAGGGGCTTTTGAAGGTGATGTCCAAGATGGGCATCTCGACCTACCAGTCCTATTGCGGCGCGCAGATCTTCGACGCGGTCGGCCTGCAGTCGGAGTTCGTCGAGCGGTATTTCACCGGCACGGCGACGACGATCGAGGGCGTCGGCCTCGACGAGGTGGCGCGCGAGACGGCCGAGCGCCATGCCCGCGCCTTCTCCGACGATCCGGTGCTGGCACGCTCGCTGGAGATCGGCGGCGAATATGTTTACCGGATGCGCGGCGAAAGCCACATCTGGTCGCCCGACGCGGTGGCGACGCTACAGCACGCAGTGCGCACCGATTCCTGGGAGAAGTACCAGGACTACGCCAAGATGGTGAACGAGTCCGCCGTACAGAATTCGACTATCCGCGGCCTTTTCCGCATCAAAACCGCGGAGGAAGCGGGCCGTGAGCCGGTGCTGCTGGACGAGGTGGAGCCGGCCAAGGACATCGTCAAGCGCTTCTGCACAGGGGCGATGAGCTTTGGCTCGATCTCACGTGAGGCACACACGACGCTGGCCAGGGCGATGAACCGCATCGGCGGCAAGTCGAACACCGGCGAGGGCGGCGAGGAATCCGACCGCTTCACGCCGCTGCGCGACGGTTCGGCAAATCCGGAGCGTTCCGCGATCAAGCAGATCGCATCCGGCCGGTTCGGGGTGACCACGGAATATCTCGTCAACGCCGACATGCTGCAGATCAAGGTGGCGCAGGGGGCGAAGCCCGGTGAGGGCGGGCAGTTGCCCGGCCACAAGGTCGATGCGACCATCGCCAAGACCCGGCATTCGACCCCGGGCGTCGGCCTGATCTCGCCGCCGCCGCATCACGACATCTATTCGATCGAGGATCTGGCGCAGCTGATCTACGATCTGAAGAACGTCAATTGGGCGGCCGATATTTCGGTGAAGCTGGTCTCCGAGGTCGGCGTCGGCACGGTCGCGGCGGGCGTCGCCAAGGCGCGCGCCGACCATATCATCGTCGCCGGCTACGACGGCGGCACCGGCGCCTCGCCGCTGACCTCGATCAAGCACGCCGGCAGCCCTTGGGAAATGGGGCTGGCGGAGACCCAGCAAACGCTGGTGCTGAACGGCCTGCGCTCGCGGGTCTGCCTGCAGGTGGACGGGGGGCTCAGGACTGGTCGCGATGTCATCATTGGAGCGCTGCTCGGCGCCGACGAGTTCGGCTTTTCGACGGCGCCGCTGATCGCCGCCGGCTGCATCATGATGCGCAAGTGCCACCTGAACACCTGCCCGGTCGGCGTCGCGACGCAGGACCCGGTCCTGCGCAAGCGCTTCAAGGGCACGCCCGAGCATGTGATCAACTTCTTCTTCTACGTCGCGGAAGAAGTGCGCGCGATCATGGCCGAGATGGGCGTGTGCCATCTGTCCGAACTGATCGGCGAGTCGCAGCTTCTCGACCGCAAGGAGATGATCGACCACTGGAAGGCCAAGGGGCTCGACTTCTCCAAGGTATTCTTCAAGCCGGACGCGCCGGCCGAGGAACTGCGTTGGACCAAGCGCCAGGAGCACCCGATCGTCGATATTCTCGACCGCAAGCTGATCGCCGAGGCCGAACCGGCCCTGACGGCGCGGCAGACGGTGGTGATCGAAACGCCGATCACCAATGTCGACCGGTCGACCGGGGCGATGCTGTCGGGCGAAGTCGCCAAGCGCTACGGCCTGAAGGGGCTGCGCGACGACACGATCACGGTGAAGCTCAGCGGCACCGCCGGACAGAGCTTCGGTGCGTTTCTCGCGCGTGGCATCACCTTCGAGCTGACCGGCGACGGTAACGACTATGTCGGCAAAGGGCTTTCGGGCGGACGCATCGTCGTCAAGCCGCGGGACAATTCGCGTGTCGTGCCGGAGGAATCGATCATCGTCGGCAATACCGTGCTCTACGGCGCGATCTCGGGCGAATGCTATTTCCGCGGCGTCGCCGGCGAGCGCTTCGCGGTCCGCAATTCCGGCGCGATCGCGGTGGTCGAGGGCGTCGGCGATCATGGCTGCGAATACATGACCGGTGGCCTCGTGGTGATCCTTGGCGAGACCGGCCGCAACTTCGCGGCCGGCATGTCGGGCGGCGTCGCCTATGTCTACGACGCAGTCGGTGACTTCGCCGAGCGCTGCAACATGGCGATGGTCGATCTGGAGCCTGTGCCCGAGGAGGACGATCTCCTGGAGAAGCTGCATCACCATGGCGGCGACTTGCAATACAAGGGCCGCGTCGACGTTTCCTCGGATATGACCGGCCATGACGACGAGCGGCTGTTCCAGCTGATCTCCAACCATCTCCATTACACCGGCTCGGGTCGGGCGGCGGAAATACTGGAGAACTGGGAGGTTCACCGGCCGAAATTCGTCAAGGTGATGCCAGTCGAATATCGCCGGGCGCTGCAGGAGATGGAGCGCATGCGCATGGGCGTGGCGGCGGAGTAGGGGCCGCTGTTGCCTTGAGGAAATAGCGCCTTTGGCATATCTATCGGCATATGCCAAAGGAGGCGCCGATGTTGGATCACACGACCAAAGAACGGAAAGTCAGGATATTCAGGAATGGTCGCAGCCGCGCTGTGCGGATTCCCAAAGAATTCGATATGGAGGGGGATGAGGTCATAGTGCGGCAGGAGGCGGATGGTTCGCTCAACCTGAAGCCCGTTTCACAGAGGCGAACGCCCCGTGAACTCGTGGAGTGGTTGCGTGGTCAGCCGCCGTTGGAAGAGGAGTTGTCCGAGATCGATGACAGCGACATGCTGCCGCTCGACGATATCCAACTATGACGTTGTATATGCTCGACACGAACGCTGTTTCGGAACTTCTCCGAAATCCGGACGGCGCGGTTGCCGAGAAGTTTCTTTCTCTGTCGCGTGCCGAGGTCTGCACGAGCGTGATCGTTTCTGCGGAACTGCTGTTTGGCGTGGCCAAGAAGAGCGGCACGGGACTGCGTCAACGAATGAAAACGGTGCTCGGTGACATGAATGTGGAGAGCTTCGAACCGCCGGCCGACCGTATATATGCGGAGGTTCGGGCGGAGTTGGCCAGGCGTGGAACCCCGATCACACCAAACGACTATCTGATCGCAGCGCACGCCCTCGCTTTGAACGCAGTGCTCGTGACAGACGATCGCGCATTTTCTCGGGTGCCGGGATTGCGGATCGAGAACTGGCTGCGGACTTAGGGAAGCTGGCAAGGGAGGTTGTCTCCCTAAGAAGGCGCTCTCAAGGCGCACCACTACAAACCGCGTCAAGGATCGCCGCCCAAACGCAGGGCTGCGCACTGTGACGAGCGATACATGCGTCCGTTGCCGATAGCGGGGATGGACGTCGGGAGCGGCTTGCGGCAGTAGAAGTCGCGCAGAAGGCATAGGAACGAGTATGGGCAAGGTAACCGGATTTCTCGAGATCGATCGGCAGACGCACAAGTATCAGCCGGCATCCGATCGCATTCGCCATTTCCGCGAGTTCACCCTGCCGATGTCGGATGAGGAAGTCGGCAAGCAGGCGGCGCGCTGCATGGACTGCGGTATTCCCTATTGCCACGGGCCGACGGGCTGTCCGATCCACAACCAGATCCCGGACTGGAACGATCTCGTCTACCAGGGCGACTGGGAGACGGCGATCCGCAACCTGCATTCGACCAACAATTTTCCCGAGTTCACCGGCCGTATCTGCCCGGCGCCCTGCGAGGAAGCCTGTACGCTGAACCTCGAAGACGTACCGGTGGCGATCAAGACGGTCGAGCAGGCACTGGCCGACAAGGCCTACAAGCTCGGGTTGATCAAGCCGCAGCCGGCCAAGACCAAGACAGGCAAACGGGTTGCGATCATCGGCTCCGGGCCGGCGGGTCTCGCCGCCGCGCAACAGCTTGGTCGCGCCGGCCATGACGTGCATGTGTTCGAGCGGGAATCGCGTCCCGGCGGCCTGATGCGCTACGGCATCCCGGACTTCAAGATGGAGAAGCACTGGATCGACCGGCGCGTCGCGCAGATGGAAGGCGAGGGGGTCACCTTCTTCTGCGGCGTCAATATCGGCAAGGACAAGCGGGTCGAGGAGCTGAGCGCCGAATACGACGCGGTGTTGTTCTGCGGCGGTTCCGAGCGCCCGCGGGACGCCGGGATTCCCGATGAGGGGCTGGCCGGCATCTACGATGCGATGCCCTATCTCGTGCAGCAAAATCGCCGGGTCGCCAATGAGAATATCGCCAGCGTCGGCTGGCCGAGCGAGGAGATCTGGGCCGGTGGCAAGCATGTCGTCGTGGTCGGCGGCGGCGACACGGCCTCGGACTGCGTCGGCACTGCCTTCCGCCAGGGCGCGGTCAAGGTGACGCAGCTCGACATTCGCCCGCAGCCGCCAAAGATCGAGAACAAGCTCGAAGTCTGGCCCTACTGGGCAACCAAGATGCGGACATCGTCGAGCCAGGCGGAAGGCGCGATCCGCGAATTCCAGATTGCGACGCTCGCATTCGTCGGCGAGGACGGCATTCTCACTGGCGTTGAGTGCGCGGAAGTCGACGAGCAACGCAAGCCGTTGCCCGGAACCGAGTTCGTCATCAAGGCGGATCTCGCCTTCATCGCCATCGGCTTCGCCGGTCCGTTCATGGACAGCTTCATGCGCGACGCGGGCGACGCCCTGGCGACCCGCACCGACCGGCGCGGCAATGTCTCGATCGCGGCCGACGATGACCGCTATCTGACGTCGGTGGACAAGCTCTACGCCGCTGGCGATGCGCGGCGCGGCCAGTCATTGGTTGTCTGGGCGATTCGGGAGGGTCGGCAGGCGGCGCGTTCAATCGATCTCGACCTGATGGGCGAGACGACATTGCCGCGCTGACGGCGGCAAATGGCCTCGAAGGTCTGATCGATCCCGCGCGTCATTCGCCGCGCTTTACTGATCGACGTCAGTTGCCGGGGACTTCGCCCCTGGCGGCGTCGCTGTCCGCGTTCCAATCCTGGATGATCGCATCAAGTATCGACGGCATCTCTTCCGGCGGCTTGAGTCCCTCGGAGGCGCGAACGGCGTTCAGATCCAGCGAGCCGCGATAGGCAATCGGCGGCCCCTCGGGGACCACGGCACGGGTCTTTTCATTCCAGGCGAAATTGTCCGCGCGGCCTTGCACGTCACCGGTTCCGTTGCCGGCGATGAGGCGATCGCGCGGCGACGGCTCCAGCGTAAAGCCGCTGGTTGTTCCACCACCGAGCAGCGTGTCTGCCCCATCGAGCGCTGGATCATCGATGGACATGGGGGCCGCGGTCACCGCATTGGCCGCATTGCCGAGCGGCGGCAATTGCATGTTCGGCAATTGTTCGGCCGACAGGCTGATCGCGGGAGAGGCGGAATTCTTCAAAACGCGAGCGATAGCGCGCTCTACAAAAAAGGCCATCTTGTCGTCGCCGGCCTCGGTCATGGTGATGCCGTCGGAGTTGCGAAGCTGTACCTGTTGGCCACTGACACCCGGACCGGAATAGACGAAGCTCCCATTCGCATCGACGAAGCCTTCCCAGATATCGACGAACTGGCCGGAAACATTGGTCGCGCCCTTGCGGTAGAGATCGTTGAGAAAGACCATGTCTTCACTCATCCGCTCGAATTTGAACGACGGCATTCCGACCCAGATCAAAGGAATATTGCGGCTCTTCACGATCTCGGCGATTTTCGCGATGCGCTTTTCGTACTCGGTCGTCCAAGCTTCGGAGCGTGGGGACAGCGTCCCCGATCCCGTTTCGATCGGCTGCCGGTCGTTGGACCCGAGCGCCAGGACGAGGACGGCCGGTTTTTCCTCATCGATGATCGGACCGAGATTGTTCGGCCAATCGTAAAAGTCGTCGCGCACAAGCCCGGACGAGCCGTTGCTTCGGGCTTCGACAGCGACCATTTCATTGTCCTCATAGATCGTATCGAGGCCATCGGCGAGGGAATCGGCAAGGAAATCGCCGACCACCAGCACCTTCTGGGCATTGGCGTCCTTGGGTGTCTGTTCGTCCTCGGCGACTTGCACGGCACTGGTGCGAGCCGTCGATGTCCGGCTTGCGCGCCGCTTTTGGGATGAACCCTGCCGCGCCTTCTTTTTTCGAACCTTGGCCTTTCTGCTGGCCTTGGTCTTTTTGCGCACCGAGGATTTCTTCTTACGGATCACCTTCTTGCGGATGACGCGGCGTTCTGGAACAGCGCGTGTACCGCCGCCGAACAGCATCTCCAGGACGGTCCGCGGACGCTCCTGCGCGGAAACCGTGCCGGTCGGCGCCAGCCCGGTGATCAGCACGGCGCAACCGGCAATAGCGGCGACGAGGGCCAATCGCGCCCTTCGCCAGACCGTCATCGTCGCTTGCCGTGCCATCATTTCCGATCGGAGCCTTGCTTGCTGCGGTTCAGTTCCGGCGCAGGAACTCCAGCAGCGCCTTGGACGCGTTGCCGTCCTTCGCCATGCCGGCCCTTCCCTGTAACGACATGATCGCCGATTTCGATCCCGAACCGATCTTACCATCGATCTTGCCGTCATAAAGGCCTCTGGAGGCAAGATGCTTTTGAAGTTCGTAGCGCTCCTGGCTGGAAAGCGGTGTGTAACCGCGCGGCCAGTCGCGATAAAGCCCGCCATATCCGCCGATCCGGTCGCCGAGCATGCCCACGGCGAGCGCATATTTGTCGGCGTTGTTGTAGCGTTTCAGGACGAAGAAATTCTTTGTCATCAGAAACGCCGGTCCGTTGTCGCCGGCCAGACGAACGAGATTGGCATTGTCGGAAGGAGATGGGAAACCTTTCCCGTTCGGCCGGCGAAATCCAAGGCTCTGCCACTCGCCCAAGGTTCGATTGTCGCGCTCGAGCTTGCCGCGATAGCGGTCGGGAACGACGACCTCGTAACCCCAGGTCTTGCCAGCTTGCCAACCGTTCTTGCGCAGGAGATTGGCCGCCGTGGCGAGCGCGTCCGGCACCGATTCCCAGATATTCGCGCGGCCGTCGCCGTCGATATCGGCGGCGTAGGCGAGGTAACTGGTCGGGATGAACTGGGTGTGGCCCATCGCCCCGGCCCAGGAACTGGTGAGCTTTTGCGTAGAGATATGGCCTGCCTGGACGATCTTCAGCGCCGCGATGAGCTGCTGGCGGGCGAATTTGCCACGGCGCTTGTCGAGATAGGCAAGCGTGGCGAGCGAGCGCGGCAGGCTCTTCATCACATCGTCGCGGCTGAGAATCTGACCGTAATTGGTCTCCATCGACCAGATCGCCAAAAGGATGTCGCGATCGACGCCGAAACGCTTTTCAATGCGATCGAGCCAGCTGTCATATTTGGCGCGCATCGCCTGACCCTTAGCGACCTGCTCGTCGTTGACCCGGTTGTCGACGTAGTCCCACACCGTGTCCTTGAACTCCGGCTGGTAGCGCGCTTTCTCAAGAACATCCGGATCGGGCGATGTGACGCCAGCGAACGCGGCGCGATAGACGTTGCGACTGACGCCATTCTTCGCCGCGACACTCTCGAAATTCTGGATCCACCGCTGAAAGCCGGCATCGGCGAAGGCCGGGGCCGCGAGAAAGATCGAGATGACCATCGCGACGAGGGCCGATCCGAGCCATCTCAAGCGGAGTCCGGTCGTTCGTGGCATGTGTCGTCTCCTTGTTCGGTTCATTGGGCTGGGCGAGGTTGGAAGACTACGGCGATGCCGTTAAGAGTTCGTTTACCACTCCGCAGGGTTGTAAAGGCGCGGTCGACTGGTTTTGCCGAGTTGTTTCGCTATTTCACGGCGAAAAGGCGGCGGGATGCCAGATAACTGCGTCGACCCAGCGGCCTTCTGGCGACATGTCGCCACGGATCCGAGGACCAAGCCACCATGAAAAAAGTCAGAAAAGCCGTCTTTCCTGTCGCGGGCTTGGGCACGCGCTTCCTGCCGGCGACGAAATCCATCCCGAAGGAAATGCTGACGGTCGTCGATCGGCCGGTCATCCAGTATGTCGTCGACGAGGCCTGGGAGGCCGGAATCGAGCACCTGATCTTCGTCACCGGCCGCAACAAGGGCGTCATCGAGGACTATTTCGACATCCAGGTCGAGCTTTCCAACACTCTGGCCGAGCGCGGCAAATCGATCGAACTCAAGCTGCTCGACGATCTGCAGCCGCAGCCCGGCACAGCGAGTTTCACGCGCCAGCAGGCGCCGCTCGGTCTTGGCCACGCGGTCTGGTGCGCCCGCGACCTCGTCGGCAACGAGCCGTTCGCGCTGCTTCTGCCGGACATGATCATGCAGGCGGAAAAGGGCTGTCTGGCGGCGATGGTCGAGCTCTACGAAACCGCCGGCGGCAATGTGATCTCGGTCGAACAATGCGATCCGAACGAGACCCAGAAATATGGCATCGTCGGCGAAGGCGAGGCGGTCGGGACCGGTTTTCGGGTCGACGGCATGGTGGAAAAACCCCAACCCGCCGACGCGCCGTCGAATTACTACATCTCGGGCCGCTACATTCTGCAGCCGGAAATCTTCGACATCCTGAAGACCCAGGAAAAAGGCGCCGGCAACGAGATTCAGCTCACCGACGCAATGCTGAAACTCGCGGGCCGCCAGGAATTCTCGGCCTATCCGTTTACCGGACGGACCTTCGACTGCGGGTCGAAGGAAGGTTTTGTCGAGGCCAACGTCGCCTTCGCCCTGTGGCGCCCGGATATTCGGGAAAAGGTGATCGATAATATCGAACGGCTCATCCATACGGTGGAGCCGAACGGCGAGGCCCTCGCGGCAACGTAGTGGACCGTCGCCCGCCCGCTTAGCGCTGCAGCTTCACTCCGAGACGGATCGTGTCGGCGCTGTAGTCGCCGCCAGGAGATTTCGCATAGACCTCCTGATGGCTGTAGAGGCCGGTGAAGGCAAGGGTGCGGTTGAGCCAGTAGGTGATGCCCGTTTCTCCGGTCAGGGTGGTCTCGTCTGCCTGGGGAAGCGTCGAATCGCTGTATTCGGCGGTCAACGCCGCGGTCAGGTCCGTGCGGGCTGTCAGCACGTGCCGCAGGCCGATGGAACCTTCGTAGGATGTCGTGGTCGACTGGCCTGTGGTGTCAGGGTCGAAAGCGGTGCGGGCGGCGAAGGTTACGTCCGTCCCGCGTCGCGGCGACCAGACGAGATTGGCGTCGAGGGTTGGCGTGCCGGTCGCCTCGGCGGCCGGATCGTCCGGCAGGTTCCAGGCGTAACCGGCCGCGATCTCGCCTGTTAGCTTTTCGGTGAGGTCCAGCGCCAGACCCGCGCGCAGCGAAGGCAGCAGCGAATCCCGGTCGACATCGTTCGTCTCCCCGTTGCTCGAATCGTCGAACAGGCGCCAGCCGACGCTGCCCTCGATGAAGGGTGCGAGCGCCGGCGACAGTTCGTAGCCTGTCCTCAACCCCGCCGTGAGCGTGGTGTAGCTCTGGTCGGGGGAAGCCGAGGGCAGGCCGTAATAGGCCTCTCGGGCCGCCGTTCCGGTGCCGGTGACGCGCAGCCGGCCGAAATCGCGCTGAAGCTGCGCCGAGATCGAGGCGTTGAGGACCTCGGGGCGGTCGGAATTGCGCAGGGTGGCGTCGATCTCGCTGACGTCCTCGCGGCGATACGCCACTGCGCCCCTCAGCGTTGCGGTCGTGACGCGGTCGAGGTCGAACCGCAATCGGCCGTCAACCGCCGCTTGCGGGTCTTCACGGGTCTCGCCGGAGAAGTTTCGGCGGAAGGTGAGACGCGAGTTCAGTTCCGCCTCGTCATGCGACCAGTCGGACAGGAGCCGCGCTGAGATGGTCGTCTCGCTGAAGACGCCGCCTTCTCCCGCTGGGATCTGGTCGAGATTGGTCGAGGCGCCAAGGGTCTGGATCAGTTCGGGATAGAGTATGAAGCTGCCGGCGCGGATGCCGACGGGGGCAAAGGGATCGTCCGCGTCGCGGCGGATAATGCGTCCGATCGCCTCGGCCGGCCGGTTGGTCCGGAGGCTGGACTCGGCGGCCAGGGCCTCCCCTGCGACGCCCGCAGCGAGCGGTGGATTGCTGGGCTGAAGGCGGGCAGACGGACGGCGGTTCTGCCGCCGCAGTTCGTCCTGGGCGGCTCGATCCTTGCCAGTTTCGTCAACGCGGCCGAGTCGCGAATCCACCGCTTTGACCGGTTCGGCGGGCCGCGCGCGACGGGGCGTGGTGTCGAGTGCGTCCGCTTTGGTCTCAGGCCCGCCGAACAGGTCGAATTCCTGGGCCTGCCTCGGGGAGGGGCTGACCGGAGGCTCCAAAGCCTCGTCGCGCGGCGGGAGGTCTCGCGGACGCGACGCAAGATCCGGGGCATTCAATTCCTGGGACGCGCTGTTCAGGGTGCGGGTATTCGTTCGCAAGCCATCGAGACCCCGCGATCCCAGGAGTTCGCCATCGGTCCGAAGTTCCGGCATGGCAAGCGTCTGGCCGAAAACCGCCACCGGGCTTATCCCGGATAGGAAAGGCGAGGCGAGGCCAAGAGCGGCGCTGGCCAGCGTCAATCGGAATCGGCGAAATGTCCAAACCATCGCGGCGTCGTCTGCACCTTTTGCGAGCACGCGCGGCAAAACCCGAGCTTGTCGATAGGTAAATTTTCATGGTTAAGAAGTCGTTACCGGGCGGGCACGCATCCCGTCGTGGACTTGGAATGCCGGCTCATGTCATCATTCGGCCCGAAGGAGCTGCGATCGACGGCGATGAAACCGTAGCGGCGGAGCCTGACAGGAGCATGCGACAAACGTGATTCCCAATCCCCAGCCTGAAGATGTCGACGCGTGCCTCGGCGCGCTGTCCGCCGTGCGCACGATCGAGACAGAAGCCGAAGGGCTGATGGCGCTGGCGGGTCTATTGAAGACCGACATGGCGCCGTCGTTCGAGCGCGTTCTCGACATCATTCAGCAGATCGAGGGGCGGCTGATCGTCACCGGCGTCGGCAAGAGCGGGCATATCGGCGCGAAGATCGCGGCTACCTTCGCCTCGACCGGTACGCCGGCGTTCTTCGTCCATCCGGCCGAGGCCAATCACGGCGATCTCGGCATGATCGGGCGGGGCGACGCGATCCTCGCCATGTCGTGGTCCGGTGAAACCGCCGAGCTGAAGGGGATCGTCGCCTATTCGAGGCGCTTCCGTATCCCGCTCGTCGCGGTCACGTCCCGCCCTGACTCCACGCTCGGACGCGAGGCCGACGAGGCGCTGACATTGCCGCGGGTGGCCGAAGCCTGTCCGCATGGCCTGGCTCCCACCACGTCGACGACGCTGCAAGTGGCGCTCGGCGACGCCCTCGCGGTGGCGCTGCTTGAGCGTCGCGGCTTCACGCCGGGCGACTTCCGGGTCTTCCATCCCGGCGGCCAGCTGGGCGCCAGCCTGATGCATGTCGGCGACATCATGCATGTCGGCGAGGCGATGCCGCTGATTCCGTCCGGCACGCCGATGTCGGAAGCGATCATCGTGATGTCGCGCATGGGGTTCGGTTGCGTGGCCGTGGTCGATCCAGATGGCTGCCTCACCGGCATCGTCACCGACGGCGATCTGCGCCGGCATCTGGGTGACGACCTTCTCAGGCAGACGGTCGACGCGGTGATGACCCGCGACCCCAAGACGATCGAGCCGGAAACGCTGACCGTCAAGGCGCTCGACATCGTCAACAGCCTCAACATCACAGCTTTGATGGTGGTGCGTCAGAAGCGGCCGGTCGGGATCGTGCATCTGCACGATCTGTTGCGGATCGGCGTTGCCTGACCCGAAAATCGCTGCCACGGTCAGTCAGTGCGGCGGAGCCGGCTCCACCGCCAGAACCGATCCCTTGGCGCCGATAATGCGCACGCGGCTCGCCTCGGGCAGGTCCGGCCCCTCGACGCTCCACCAGCTATCCTCGATGGCGACGCGGCCGCGACCGTTGACGATCGCCTGAGTCAACACGGCTTCGCGGCCGATCAGACGGCGGGTTCGGCGATTGAGCAGTCCCGATTCGCCGCGTTCGCTTTTCGAGCCGTACCAGCGGCGTCCGAGATAGACGCTGATGGCCGACAGCACGACGAAGGCGAGCACCTGCTGCTCCCAGCCGAACCAGCCGCTGGTGCCGAGAAACACGGTGTTCATGCCGACGATCAGCGCGGCTATGCCGAAGAACAGCAAATAGACGCCCGGCACGACGACTTCGAGCGCGAGCAGAACGAGGCCGAGAATCCACCAGCCATAGTCCGACAGTGCCTCGATGAGGACGCTCACGTTTCGCTCCGTCCCAGTGGCGACTCCGGCGCCCGGTTGCCGCTTGCGGGCACGCGCGGTGTGGTTCGCGAGGCGGCCTGGCCGGATTCGCCGAAGGTGGCGCGGGCGACCTCGGCGATGCCGGCGATCGAGCCGATCAGCGAGGAGGCTTCCAACGGCATCAGGACGACACGCTGATTGGGTGCTGAGGCGATCTTGGCGAGGGCTTCAGTGTATTTTTGCGCGACGAAATAGTTGATTGCCTGGATGTCGCCGGCGGCGATCGCCTCGGAGACGACGCGGGTGGCGGTCGCCTCGGCCTCGGCCAGCCGCTCACGCGCCTCGGCTTCGCGCCAGGCGGCCTCGCGCTTGCCTTCGGCCTGCAGGATCTGCGATTGTTTCTCGCCCTCGGCCCTCAGAATCGCGGCATTGCGCGAACCTTCGGCTTCCAGAATTTCGGCGCGCTTCTCGCGCTCGGCCATCATCTGCCGGGCCATGGAATCGACGAGGTTCTTGGGCGGGTTGATGTCCTTGATCTCTATGCGGGTGATCTTGATCCCCCAGCTATTGGCCGCCTGATCGACGACCCGCAGGATCTTTTCCGAAATCGCGTCGCGGTTCGACAGCAGGTCGTCGAGGTCCATCGAGCCCATGACCGAGCGCAGATTGGTCATGACGAGATTGAGAATGGCGTTTTCCAGCCCGGAGACTTCGTAGGCGGCCGCCGCCGCGTCGAGCACCTGATAGAAGGCGACGCCGTCCGCCGCGACCGAGGCGTTGTCGCGGGTGATGACCTCCTGGGTCGGCACGTCCAGCACCTGCTCCATCATGTTGAGCTTGCGCCCGACGCGTTCGATGAACGGCAGGATGATGTTGAGGCCCGGCGTGAGGGTGCGGGTGTAACGGCCGAATTTCTCGACCGTGTAGTTGTAGCCCTGCGGCACCGTCTTGACCGTCGAGAACAGGACGACGATCGCGAAGAACAGAAGGACGAGGACGAAAATTCCAGAGCCCGTGAGCATGTCACCTCCACTCGCTCGGGACGGTGTCGCTCGGCGCGGACCCGTATCACCGACCGATGTCCGACTATCGCGTCAGGCGCTGCCCGACGCAAGCGATCTTCCGCCGATGCTCCAGGTCGGCATCAGTCGATCCAGCCGCTCAGTTCCCGCCGCACCATCGCCTCGATGACGTCCATGCCCGGCTCGGAATCATTCAGGCAGGGGATGTGGCTGAACTTCTCGCCGCCGGCCTCGTGGAAGATCTCGCCGGCCTCGCCGGCTATTTCCTCCAAGGTCTCCAGGCAATCGGAGACGAAGCCGGGATTGAGCACCGCGATGCGCTTGATCCCCTCCTTGGCCAATCCCTCGACGGTCTTGTCGGTATAGGGCTGCAGCCACTCCTCCGGCCCGAAGCGGGACTGGAAGGTGGTCATCAGCCGGCCCGGCTGCCAACCAAGCCGCGCCTCGAGCAGCCGCGAGGTCTTCTGGCAGTGGCAGTGGTAGGGATCGCCCTTACGAAAATAGCTCTGCGGTATGCCGTGATAGGAGGTAATCACGCGCTCCGGTTCAAAATCGAGACCGGCGAGATGGGTCTCGATCGAGCGGGCGAGCGCATCGATATAGACGGGCTCGTCGTGATAGGCCGGCACCGTGCGCACGGCAGGCATCCAGCGCTTGCCCATCATGTGCTGGAAGAACTTGTCGTTCACCGTCGCTGTCGTCGAGGCCGCGTATTGCGGATAAAGCGGATAGACCAAGATGCGCTCGCAGCCCTGGTCCAGAAGGGCGTCGGTGCGCTCGGCGATCGACGGCTGGCCGTAGCGCATCGCCCAGTCGACGACGACCGCGGCATCGCCGGCCATGCGCGCCGCCAGTTTCTCGCCCTGGGCTCGCGTGAAGGTCCGCAGCGGCGATTCGTTGCGTTCCTTGTTCCAGATCTGGGCATAGGCGGCGCCGGATTTTTTCGGCCGCGTGTTGAGGACGATGCCGTAGAGGATCGGATACCAGGCGGCGCGCGGCCATTCGATGACCCGCTTGTCGGAGAGGAACTCCTTCAGATAGCGTCGCATCGGCTTGAAATCGGTGCCATCGGGCGTGCCGAGATTGACCAGGAGAACGCCGACCTTCGGCTGTTTGACCGGCGGATGACCCGCAGGGAGCGGACCGATCGCCCGCTCGGCGATCGTCTTGGTCAGGGCATTCATCGTCGCGTCCTTGCACAGTCTCGCGGGGGCACAGTCGCGCTGGCCTCGTCACCGGGCCAGCCGCGCGCCACCGCCACCGTGTCACCCGATAAACCGGCCCGCACATCGGTCCGGCTTTTGGACAGCCGTCGGTGGAGATTGGGATATAGGAAATTTTGCCGGAGGGTGAAGCGGGTCGAGGCGATGGCCCCTGCGACAAATTCCTCAGGCGCGAGCGAGATCGAAGCGGTTGCCGCTGGATGTAGCGCAGGAAAGGCGATTCACGTCGACCTGGTTGCAATTGGCCGAAACCTGCTGGTTGCGCGTGGTCGATGTGTAGAGCAGATTCACCTGGCCGGGGCCGAGATCGGTATAATTGCCGGAGGCCAAGAGGCCGTTGGTCGCCCGCTCGACCGAGGTGAAACGGCCGTTTTGGAAGGTTGCCGTATAGGCGACCGGGCCGCCGATCGAGGCCCAACGCCCCTCGATGCCCTGCGGCTGAGCTGGCAGCACTTGTGCCCGCTGCTCGGTCTGGCAGGCGCTGAGAGCAAAAGTCGCGAGCAGGAGTGAAACAGCGAGACGACGCATTAGAAGAACCCCAAAAATCTAGGCGCGGCATCCTCCAGGCCGAGGACCAAGCGCCGAACCGAACCCCGACGGGGGCAAACCACCAAACCAGTCAGGCAAGCCTAGTCCACGCGTCGCTTAAAAGTCTATCGCATTTTAAATGGTTTGCTCTCGATCAAGGTCTGGCCTGATGGCAGGTGGCAAGGTCCGGTTCACTGAGAGCCAGGAAAGGAGATTGCCATGTTCACGCAACTACCCGCCCCAGACCACGTTCTGGCCTTCCGGCTGAGCGGCAAGATCACCGGCCATGATATCAAACGCTACAAAGAATTGCTCGAGACTATGCTGGACACGCATGGCGCTATCAGCCTGTGCGTCGACGTCACGGGCCTTTCGGACATGGACGCCGACGCGCTGCTCGAAGGGATGAAAGCCGACCTCGAATTCCTCTCCCACATCCGTCAATTCAGGCGCGGCGCCCTGGTCTCGGATAAGGAATGGCCCCGTGCGGTGACCGGCTTCTTCGGTCCGCTGTTCCCGAATTTCGACATGAAAAGCTTCGCTCCGGAGCAGGTGGACGAGGCGCTGAAATGGGCCGCCGAGCTTCCCGCGCTGCCGAAGTCCGATACCCCGGCGGTTCGGTTCCTGCCGACGTCGCGCGACGACCTTCTCGCTTTTGAAATCGACGGCGTGATCTCGGAGACGGAATTTCCGGCCGTACTCACTGAGATCAATGCCTTGTTCGACCGTCATGACAAGGTCCGCCTGCTCGGTCGGATCAAGCATTTGGGCGGCTTCGATCCAGCCATCCTCATGCAGAGCGGTCTGATCCCCATGAAGCTCACGGCCATGCGAAAGGTGGAGCGCTACGTCATCGTTGGCGCGCCCGGGTGGATGACCAAGATGATTTCGGCCATGAATCCGTTGTTCGATGTCGACATGCGCACATTTCCCGCTGACCGGGAAGCCGACGCCTGGGCCTGGATCGAGGCCGAGCCGGTTGGGTAACGTAGCCGTACTTTGCCGTCGCTCTATCCGACGGATTCGACCTTGCGGGACGGGATGACGGAATGAATCGAGCCGATCGTCTCGATCGACCGTATCCGGTTGTCGCTGGTGAAGGCGAACCAATACATCGTCGTGCCGGTGATCAGCGTCCCGGTCTTATCGTCCCGGCGTGACCAGTCGCATCGGCTGGCGGCTTCGTCCATCTCGCAAACCAGACCGCGCAACTCATAGGAGAGATAGGTCGTGCGCTTGAACATCTCGTCGAAGAACGCCCGCGCCTGTTCCTCGCCCTGAAGCTGGAATTCGCCCTCCATCCGCCCGAACCAGGGCATGTCGGATTGTTCCGCGTTGCTACGCTGGGATACTTTGGCGCCAGGAGCGAAATGGCGGGCGATCGTTCCGCCGGCTCCCGCCATCACCGCTTCCATTACCTCTTCGACGACCGCGCGCTTCGCGTCGGTATCAGCCATGCTTTGCTCCGGAAGGGACCGGATCCAAGCCCGCTCCCTCAAATTGTAGACACCATCCGTCCCGACGCCGCATCGCCAGTCGAATGCGCATAAGCGCACCCGGACGGTAAATGCTCAGCGAACGAGGATGTTCCGGAACTGCCAAGGGTCTTTTTCATCAAGGTCTTCGGGGAAAAGGCCCGGACGGTCGGTCAACGGCGTCCAGTCGGTGAAATATCCCTTGACCGGACCAAGATAGGGGGACTGCACCTCAAGGCAGCGCTTGTAGTCCATTTCGTCGGTCTCGACGATGCCGGCTTCGGGGTGTTCCAGCGCCCAGACCATGCCGGCCAGAACGGCCGAGGTCACCTGCAGGCCGGTGGCGTTCTGGTAGGGCGCGAGCCTGCGGGTTTCCTCCAGCGACAGCTGCGAGCCGTACCAATAGGCGTTCTTGTCGTGGCCGTAGAGTAAGACGCCGAGTTCGTCGATGCCGTCGGTCAGCTCGTTTTCGTCGAGCACATGATGCTCCGGCTGGATCTTGCCGGCCGCGCCGAATAGCTCATGCAGAGACAATACCGCGTCGTTGCAGGGATGATAGGCGTAGTGGCAGGTCGGCCGGTAGGTCACTTCGTCGTCGCGATTGCGATGGGTGAAGAAATCCGCGATCGAGATGGACTCGTTGTGGGTGACGAGGAAGCCGTATTGCGCGCCCGGCGTCGGGCACCAGGTCCGCACCCGCGTGTTGGCGCCCGGCTGCTCCAGATAGATCGCCGACTGATGGCCCTTCTTGTGCTTGTTGGCGTTCTTCGGCATCCACTTCTCATGCGTGCCCCAGCCAAGTTCCGCCGGCTGCATGCCTTCCGACAGGAAACCCTCGACCGACCAGGTGTTCCAGAACACGTTCATCGGCTTCGCCGCCTTGGCGAGCTGGGTGTCGCGCTCGGCGATATGGATTCCCTTGACGCCGGCCTTCTTCATCAGCTTGGCCCAGCCGTCGCGGTCGTCCTGCGCCGGCTCCTCGAAATCGAGGCCGACCTCGCGGGCGACATCGACCAGCGCCTGTTTGACGAACCAGGAGACCATGCCCGGATTGGCACCGCAGCAAGAGACGGCGGTTGTCCCGCCTGGGTTCTTGCGCTTCTCCTTACGGACGGTCTCGCGCAGCGCATAGTTCGTGCGATCGGCGTTGGAGAGGGATTCGTCGAAGTAAAAGCCGAGCCACGGCTCGACGACGGTGTCGATGTAGAGCACGCCGAGTTCGCGGCAGAGCTTGATCAGGTCGAGCGACCCGGTATCGACCGACAAATTGACGCAGAAGCCTTGGCCTTCGCCCTCGGTCAGCAGCGGCGTCAACAGATCCCGGTAGTTTTTCCGGGTTACCGCCTCTTTGACGAAGCGGATGCCGCGTTCGTCAAGGAGATGCTTGTCGGCATCGTTCGGGTCGATGACCGTCATTCGCTGCTTGTCGTAGTCGAAATGACGTTCGATCAGCGGTAGGGTGCCCTTGCCGATCGAGCCGAAACCGATCATCACGACCGGGCCGGTGATCTTGGCGTGGACCGGGTGGTTCGTCTTGGCCATGCGGCATCCCTTTCGATGATTGTTGCGCCGGAACGTTGGGCGAAGCCGCTAGAGCAGTTCGACGAGGAATGGAAGAGCAGGGGTGAGAGAGCGCGATGATCGAACGGCATGATCGAACCGGGACGGCCGTGATCGACGCGGCGGCGGACCCCGTGACACCACGCTTGCGACGGGCCATGGGATGCAACTTCCGACCGCTTTGAGACAGGCGCTCGACACTCGTCTCGACAGCCAGACGCTCGATGACCTGCGGAGCGCGGGCGAACGGCTGTCAGGACGCTACCGTGCCGAGATCCGCGACGGGCGGCAGCACCTCGACGGCGAGCCGGCGGTGCTCGCCTATCTCGCCGCCCGCATGCCGGCGACCTTCGCCGCCATCCGGGCCAGCCTGGAGCAGATCGCGCTGCGGCGTCCGGATTTCGCGCCCGACTCTCTTCTCGATATCGGTGCCGGGCCGGGCACGGCGCTCTGGGCCGCCAGCGATGCCTTCGGCAGCTTGCGCGAGGCGACGCTGGTCGAGGCGAGCGCGCCTGCGCTCGCAGTCGGACAGGCGCTCGCGGAAGAGGGACTGGCGGTGGCGACGCGCTGGGTTCGCGGCGATGCGACAGCGAATCTGGCGGAGCGCGCGCCGGTCGATCTGGTGACGCTTGCCTATGTCCTGGACGAATTGCCGCCCGAGGCGCGGGGGCCGCTGGTCTTGCGGCTGTGGCAGCTCACAAGCGATGTCCTTGTGATCGTCGAGCCGGGTACGCCGGCCGGCTGGCAACGCATCCTCGCCGCGCGCGAACAGTTGCTGGCCGAGGGGGCGCATCTGTTGGCGCCGTGTCCGCACGCCGACGACTGTCCTGTCGCCGCGCCAGACTGGTGCCATTTCGCCCAACGGGTCGCCCGCTCGCGCACCCACCGTCTGGCCAAGAGCGGGACGGTACCCTACGAGGACGAGAAATTCGCCTATCTGGCGGTCGCCCGCCGACCGGCAGTGCCGTTGACCGCGCGCGTTCTGGCCTCGCCTCGAAGCGGCAGCGGCAAGGTGCGGTTGAAGCTCTGCACGTGTGACGGGCAAATGCGGGAGCGGCTGGTCACCAGACGCGAGGGCGAAATATTTCGCACCGCCCGCCGCCTCGACTGGGGCGATGCGCTGGAGTGACGGTGGGAACCCGCGGGTTGGCGAAACGAGCGACCACCCGTGGCTTGGCATGAGCTAGCCGATTATCCGCTATTAGCGTATGATGATCCATCATGACGGAGCCGTTCGATCCCAAAAAGGACCGCCGTAATCGCACGGAGCGTGGTCTTTCTCTTAAGCTCGGCCTCGACATCATCGCCGGGCGCGTTATCGAATTCGAGGATACGCGCTTCGAGTACGGGGAGCGTCGAATCGTTTGCTTCGGCCGTATCGATGGCCGGCTATACGTCTGTGTCTATACGGTGCGCGAAGCAGGTCCCCGGATCATCTCCGTACGCAAGGCAAACAATCGGGAGCGAGCACGCTTTGGCTGAAAATCCGACGTATCCCGATCCAAATCCTGACTGGAGCGCGTTCGATGCCGCGCCCCTGGACAGCGCTTTGAAGCTTCAGGCGACGCGCGCGCGCCTGAAGCTGAGCCAGCGCGAGTTCGCGGCGCTTTTGCGCGTTCCGTGCGCGACGCTCCAAAACTGGGAACAGCGCCGGACCGAGCCGGACGCATTCGCGCAGCACATGATCAACATCATCTACGACGATCCCGATGGCATGCGGCAGCGTCTGGAGCGGCAAAGCGCGGCCTAAGACACCGAACCGTTGCGAGGCTGAGCGAAAAAGCGGGTGTCGCAGCGGGACGGTCCTTCGGCGGCCGCCCCGATCAATCGTCCATCGCCTCCAATTCGTCGATGAAGCCCGAAATCATCGCCAGACCCTTCGACCAGAAGGCCGGATCGGAGGCGTCGAGGCCAAAGGGTTTCAAAAGTTCGGAATGGTGCTGGGTGCCGCCGGCCTTCAGCATCTCGAAATACTTCTCCTGAAAGCCCGTCTCGGAATTGCGGTAGACCGCGTAAAGCGAGTTCACCAGGCAGTCGCCGAACGCATAGGCATAGACGTAGAAGGGCGAGTGGATGAAGTGCGGGACATAGGTCCAGTAGGTGTCGTAGCCATCGCCGAGGCGCAGTGCCGGGCCGAGGCTGCGGGTCTGGACCTCCAGCCAGATTTCTCCGATCCGCTCGGTCGTCAGTTCGCCCTGCCGGCGCTCTTCGTGCAGCGCCCGCTCGAACTGATAGAAGGCGATCTGCCGGACCACCGTGTTGATCATGTCCTCGACCTTGGAGGCCAGCAGCGTCTTGCGCTCGGCCTTGGTCTTGGCCTGTTCGAGCAGCGAGCGGAAGGTCAGCATCTCGCCGAACACTGAGGCGGTCTCGGCCAATGTCAGCGGCGTCGCCGCCATCAACGCGCCCTGCCGGCCGGCGAGCACCTGGTGGACGCCGTGGCCCAACTCATGCGCGAGCGTCATGACGTCGCGCGGCTTGCCCATGTAGTTGAGCAGCACATAGGGGTGGACGCTCGGCACCGTCGGATGCGCGAAGGCGCCCGGCGATTTGCCGGGGCGGTTCGCCGCGTCGATCCAGTCATTGGCGAAGAAGCGGTCGGCGATCGTCGCCATCTCTGGGGCAAAGCCGGAATAGGCCGACAGCACGGTCTGGCGCGCTTCGTCCCAGGAGATGTCGCGGCGGGTGGAATCGGGCAAGGGTGCGTTGCGGTCCCAGTATTCGAGGACGTCGAGGCCCAGCCATTTCGCTTTCATGGCGTAGTAGCGATGGGAAATCGCCGGATAGGCCTCGCTCACGGCCTCCGACAGCGCATCCACGACCTCGCGTTCGACCCGGTTGGCGAGATGGCGCGAGTCGGCGACATCCTTGAAACCGCGCCAGCGATCGGAAATTTCCTTGTCCTTGGAAAGGGTGTTGGTGATCAGGGTGAAGACGCGCAAATTCTCGCTGAAGACGTTGGCGAGGGCGCTCGCCGCCTTGCGCCGCTTCTCGCGCTCCGGGTCCTGCAAGAGGTTCAAGGTGGCTTCCAGCGCCAGATCGTCACCATCGACGGTGAAACGCAGCGAGGTCAGCGTCTCGTCATAGAGACGGTTCCACGCGCCGCGGCCAGTAATTGCCTTCTCGTGAAACAACTCCTCGACGCGATCCTCCAGTTGGAACGGTTTGTCCTTCCGCAGATCAACAATCCAGGGGCGATAGTGCGCCAAGGCGGGGTCCCGCTCCATGGCGGCGTCCATCTCGGCATCCTCGATACGGTTGAGCTCCAGCGGGAAGAACAGGAGCCGCGAGGAAATGTCGGTGACGCTCGACTGGATATCGCCGTAGAACTTTGCCCGCGCCGGGTCCGACGTGTCGCCAGAATAAACCAGACCGGCATAGGAGATGATCCGGCCCAGCAGCTCTTCCAGCGTCTCGAATTCGACGACCGCCGCCGCCAGGCCGTCGCCTTCGCCGCGAGCGGCTTCGGCAAGCCTGCCGCGCCAGCGGGCCTGGAAGGTCTCGGCCTTGTCTCGCGCCTTTTCCAGATCGCTCTTGAGTTCGTCGCTATCCATTGCCGGATAGAGATCGGCCAAATTCCACTCCGGCAGCGCGCCTGCGTCGGCGGCGCCTGCGTCGGTTGCCGAGCGGGTCGGGGAAAAGCTTTGGGTCATGGCATCGATCTCGTTGGCGAAGGGTCGGGCTGGGCGACGGGGAGGGCCGGTAGCAGCCATGTCGTTCAAATCCGACTGAAATCAACAGCGCATCGTTAGCCTTGCTTGTTCAGTCGAATTTTAGCGGCGCGTGTCAGATTGGGTCATTCTCGCGACAAGACGAGACCGGAGGCCGACATGACCCAATCCGTACTCATCGTCGACGATGATCCCATACAGCGACGCCTGCTCGATGCTCAAGTCGTGCGTGCGGGACTGCGGCCGGTGCCGTGCGGCGGCGGACGCGCGGCCCTCGACGCGCTGGAAAACGGTGAGACAGGGCAGATCGGCGCGATCGTCCTCGATCTGATGATGCCGGACATGAGCGGTATCGAGGTGATGGCCGAGATGCGGCGCCGGGGGGTGGACATTCCGGTCATCGTCCAGACCGCCAAGGGATCGATCGATACCGTGGTCGAGGCGATGCGCGCCGGCGCCTTCGACTTCGTCGTCAAGCCGGTCTCACCGGAAAAGCTGAGGGGCGCCCTCGACAACGCATTGCGGATGCGCGCCGCAACCCGGCGACATGGCCAGACAGATAATTTGGCCGCCGCGGCGCCGCGCCTCGATGTCTCTGCCGCATCCGCGGCGCTGCGTCCGGTGCTCGCGAGCGCGGCAAAGGCCGCGGCGTCCAATATACCGGTCCTGATCGAAGGCGAGACCGGTGTCGGCAAGGAATGGCTCGCCCGCGCCATCCAGGCACATGGGGACCGCGCCAAGGCCGCGTTCGTTCCCGTCAATTGCGGCGCGATGCCGACCGATCTCGTCGAGAGCATTCTGTTCGGTCATGCCAAGGGGGCATTCACCGACGCGACCGCGCACCATGAGGGCAAGTTCACCGAGGCCGACGGAGGAACGCTGTTTCTGGACGAAGTCGGTGAATTGTCGGCCAGTGCCCAAGTGAAGCTCCTGCGGGTGCTGCAAGACGGCGAGATCGACCCGGTCGGAAGCAAGATGCCGATGAAGACCGATGTCAGGATCATCTCTGCGACCAATCGCGATCTTGCGTCAGCGGTCTCCGCAGGGCGGTTTCGCGAAGATCTCTACTATCGCCTCAACGCGTTTGAACTTCGAGTCCCGCCGCTACGCGAGCGTCGCGGCGAAATTTCGGCGCTGGCGCGTGGCTTCGTCGCGCACTTCGTCGGTCTAGAGCGCGGCACACGGGTCCGCCGTCTCTCCGAGGAGGCCATCGCGGCTCTGCGCCGCTATGACTGGCCTGGCAACATCCGCCAGTTGGAGAATACTATCCATCGCGCCGTGGTGCTAAGCGACAACGAAAACCTCCTCGCGGTCGACTTTCCGCAGATCGCGGCGCTCATGGCCGCCGACCCGTCGGGGCCGGCGTGGTCCGAGGACTCCGGCACTGGCCATCGGGAACCGACGGCATCTGTGGAAGTGGAGAAATCCTGGAACGGTATCGAACGGCGGCGCGATGCGTCGGCTTTCCCGCTGCGGGACGAGAACGGACAAATCCGCCGCATGGAGGAAGTGGAGGCAGACCTGATCCGGCTCGCCATGGCTCAATATGAGGGCAGGATGAGCGAGATCGCGCGGCGGCTCGGCATCGGTCGCTCGACGCTCTACCGAAAGCTGCGCGCCTACAATATCGCGGTGGACTGACGTCTCTGGGTCAGCTGATCATCGCCGAGTTTAGCGCCGCAATCCCACGGTGCGTTCTTGGGCCGGCAAGTTAAACTTAATCCGAGCTTAACGCTTTCCCCTCAAAATCGATAGAAAGTTCCGTGACTGTCATTTTCATGCCGCAGTTTGAGCAAAACTAGACGAGCGTGAAAACAGTTTCTAAGACGGTGCCGACCCCGGGGGATATTTTTACGGGGACGGACACGATGATTGAGGGGAAGACCGCATGTTCGGACAAACCGCTCGTGCCGGCCGTAGGGCTTGGCGCATCGCGACGTTCGCAGCTTTGTCCCTCCTGGCCGTCAGCGCGGTCACTGCGGCGCAGGCGGAAACCAGGGTTCTCAAGTTCTACAATCTCCATACCAAGGAAAAGGCGAGCTTCGCCTACAAGCGGAACGGTCGCTACGACCGTTCCGAACTGAAGAAGATCAACTGGTTTCTCCGGGATTGGCGCAAGTCCGAGCCGACGAACATGGATCCCCGATTGATGGACGTGATTTGGGAGGCCTATCGCCAGTCCGGCTCGCGCGCCCATATCAACGTGATCTCCGCCTATCGATCGCCCGGCACCAATTCGATGCTGCGCTCGCGGTCCGCAGGGGTCGCGAAGAAGAGCCAGCACACGCTTGGCAAGGCGCTCGACTTTCAAATTCCTGATGTGCCGCTGGCGAAGATGCGTGCGATCGGCCTGAAGATGCAGGTCGGCGGCGTTGGTTACTATCCCCGATCCGGCTCGCCCTTTGTACATTTCGACGTCGGCAATGCCCGGCACTGGCCGCGCATGAACCGCAAACAGCTGCTGGCGGTCTTTCCTAACGGCAATACGGTTCACGTTCCCTCGGATGGCAAGCCGCTACCTGGCTACCAGCAGGCGCTGGCGTCGTACAAACAGCGGCGGGGCGCCTCCGAAATCCAGGTCGCCAATGCCAGTTCCGGCTCGTCCGGCGGCGGCAAGACGCTATTGGCCATGCTGTTCGGCGGCGGCAGCGACGAAACGGAAGACGAAGCGGAAGCCGTCGCAACGCCGAGCCGCGCCGCGCCAAGCCGACGCGCTGCGCCCACCCCGGCAGTCGCGGTGGCCTCCGCCGTTCCGCGGTCTCGTCCATCGCTGCCCGGTGGCGTCACCATGCCGGTGGGCGATCGCTTCGACACCGGGGCACGGACGAATGTGGGCGCGCCGGAAGCGCCGACCGTCGTCGCGTCCCTCGACGCGGCGCGAATTCCAGTTCCCACCTGGGCACCCGTGCGCGCTACCGCGCAGACGCCAACAGCCGGCTCGGAGGCGCCCGCCTCGCCGGCCGCTGGATCTCCGTCGGATTCGGTTTCCACTCTGGTCGCGGCGCTTGAGGCGCAAGCGACGGAGACGGCGGCCAGCGGTCAGTTGGCGTATGTCGTGCCGACGCCGCGCGACCGTCCGATGTTCGACGATTTGCTGAAGACCGACAAAGCGCCCTCGGCAACGACGCGGCAAGCGATCGAGAGCGTCGTTGCGGCGGCGACGCCCGCGGCGCGACCGTTGATCGAGCCGAAGACCGCGCAACCTGCGGCGATGATGAGTGCCGCGGCGAAGCCGACGCCGGCTCGCTCCCGACCGACGGTGACGACCCCTCGGGACGGCAGCATCTCTAGCGACGGCAAGGGTGATCGGGTGATGCGGGTTGCGGCGAAGCCGACCGCGAAGTCGACGCGGATCGACCCGCAGCAGGCGATCAATTCGCGGATTGAAATCGCCTCGCTCGTGTCCGATCCCAATCGTCGCGCCGAACAAATGGCGCCGAGCAGTCCCGATACGGGCCGGCTCGTCGGCGACCTACCGCGGACTCTGTTCGCTGCCGGTTTCACGCCGTCCCCGGCGACGGGCAAGACCGATCGCTTTTCCGGCTCGGCCGTGAATTTCCTGCCATTGGTCAAGCTCAAGCAGTAGTCGCTCAGGCGTCAAGTTAAGATCAACACGATCCGATCCTGCGATTTTGATGCCGGCCGACTGATTTCGGCAGCGCGCATTCTTCGTGGCTGTCCGATGCTCGCATCAGAAGAGGCCGTACTGCGGGAAGGCGACATCTGGGCGGAACAGGGGTGAGCCACGGGAACTTTCAGTGGCGTTGGTTCCGAGGGGCGTTGCTGCAAATGGGAATACCCGCAACGGCCGCTCGACTATCGCGGGATTTCCAGACGCCGCCGGAAAGGCCAATCGGCTTCCTCACTTCTCACGGGGAAGTGTTTCACGGGTAGGTTGCAAGAATTTCATTGTTCCCTGCGGGCGTTGCCCTTCCTTACAGCGTTGTAACGAACTCGAATCGTCCTTTTTGGTTTCAGCTCTTTACGTTCGTCAAAGGCGCACAAAAATCTTGGGATTGTAACCAAGCATATTGACATTAAGTATATGCCTATAAATACATGGATGTGAGTGGCAAGGTCGGATAAAGCAGCGCCACCGTTCAATTATCTGTTTTACGAACGATATCGGAACATAGACATTCCGCTGTGGCTTGACCGGCAGGCTACTGAGCACAATGGGGCAAAACATGGATCAGATCGCAAACATCGAAAACAACGAAATGCTGATGGAATTGACGGCCGAAGTGGTTGCCGCCTATGTCAGCAACAATTCGCTCCCGGTATCGGAACTGCCGGGCCTGATCTCGGACGTCTATGGTGCGCTTGGCAGCACCACTAACGTTCCTCAGGCCGTTCAAGCCGAGAAGCCGAAGCCGGCTGTCCCGGTGAAGAAGTCGGTGACGGACGATTACATTATCTGTCTTGAGGACGGCAAAAAGTTCAAGTCGCTCAAGCGCCACCTGATGACCCACTACAGTCTCTCGCCGGAAGAGTATCGCGAAAAATGGGATCTTGCGCCCGACTATCCGATGGTCGCGCCGAACTATGCCGCGGCCCGCTCGCGTCTGGCCAAGCAGATGGGGCTCGGCCACAAACGCCGCCGCGCCGCCGCCCGCTAATAGGCAAGGAGCGGTCGGTCCGAAGTCCAAGCGTTTGAGGCCGCCGTGGCGTCCGCGTGCATTCTTTTCAGGGATGCGCAGGCTCGCTGAGCTTAGCACGCCGGGTTCCGATTCGGACGCACATGCGTGCTCCGGCGCTTTGATTGAGCGTCGGATTATCCGAAAATCGGATCGACTTGTTGGTCTGAGGCTCTGAGGCCACGCCGAACGCCATCAAGATAACGCAAAAGCCCGCCGGATCGAATCCGGCGGGCTTTTGCAATTGGAGCCTATGAGGCCGCTGGTCGATATCAGTCTTTCGGCAGATCCGCTGCCATACCAAGGGCCTGCAGATAGAGATCGAGGATGGCCTCCTGCTCCTGGCGTTCGTTCTGATCCTGCTTGCGCAGCGAGACGACACGGCGCAGCACCTTCGTATCGAAGCCGTTGCCCTTGGCCTCGGCGTAAACATCCTTGATGTCGTCACTGATCGTCTTTTTCTCTTCCTCGAGTCGCTCGATCCGCTCGACGAAGGAGCGCAGTTGATCCTGGGCGACACCATTCACGTCGGACATGTTTCCGTCTCCGTAAGGCGCATTCATGGGGTGAGTCGGCCGCACCTAGCAGACCCCGGTGATTCGTTGAATGGGTGAACCGGTCGGTTATACCTATCTGTGGCGGTAGGAACCCATTCGACCGGCCATCCCCGGACCCTTGGCGCCGATGCGCCGCATCGACCAGCCGCGGCACTTTTGGCCGGGCAGGCCCGTTCGGGACGATCGAACAGGTTTCGATTCGCACGGGCAGCGGATGGAAACCAGGCGGTACGGCGCTTTCGTCAGTCGTGCGGCCGGACTTTTTCGAAATGCTGTTGCGCGGCAGGGGCGGCCTCGGTCTGATGCTGCGAGCGCCACTGCTCGTACGGCATGCCGTAGACGATCTCCCGGGATTCGTCCTTGCTGAGCGCGACACCGTCGGCTTCGGCCGCCTCGCGATACCAGTTGGACAGGCAGTTGCGGCAAAACCCGGCGAGGTTCATTAGATCGATGTTCTGAACGTCCGTCCGCTGCCGCAAATGGTCCCGCAACCGTCGAAACGCCGCCGCCTCGTATTCGAGGCGTTGCCTTGCGCTGATCTCGTCCATGATTTTCGATGCTCCTCACTTTGGGTGGCGCCTTCGGCCCCGGCCGACATATCGAGCCGAACCGTACCAGCATCAAGCCCGTGACATGGTAGATGATAGCGCCGGTCCGCGCGGGGCTCGAAAGCCGAGCTGGGATAGTCTACTGCCAGGGCACCATGCTGGCGGGGCCGGACTGCCGTGTTCACCTCGTTGACAGGTTCGGCCGCTATGCCAAGACTGAAATCATGAGAACAACCGCCTGTTTCGAGGATGGCACGATGATATCAAGATCCCTGCGCCGGCTGCGGAGCGCGGCCATGCTGTGCCTGTTTGCCGCCGGGTTTTTCCTGGCATCAGCTCCGATTATCGCGAGCACCGCGCAAGCAGCGTTCCGCGTATGCAACGGCACCCAGTCGCTGGTGGGCGTTGCCATCGGCTATCGCGCCGAGGCAGGCTGGACCACGGAGGGCTGGTGGCGCATTCCGGCAACCACCTGCAAGACGATCATCGAAGGGCCACTGTCGTCGCGGTATTACTATGTGTATGCCGAAGACGCGGAGGGGCAGGGGCGATGGGCCGGATCGGTCGACCTTTGCATCGCCGAGAACGAGTTCAAGATTGCGGGCGTGACCGACTGTTTCAAACGGGGCTATCAAAAAATAGGCTTCCGGGAGTATGACACGGGCGAGCAGGCCAGTTGGATGGTTCAACTGACCGAGGCGCCGCGCGAAGGTACGGGGACAAAATGAGACGCAATCGCAGGGTCAAGATCCTCGCAACTCTGGGCCCCGCATCGTCATCGGAAGAGATGATTCGCAAGCTCCACGAAGCCGGTGCCGACGCCTTCCGAATCAATATGAGCCATGCCGACCACGATTTGATGCGTGAGCTGGTCCGGCGCATCCGCAAGGTCGAAACCGATGTCGGGCTTCCGATCGGAATTCTCGCCGATCTTCAGGGACCGAAATTGCGTGTCGCGCAATTTTCCGGCGGCAAGGCCGAGCTCACGGTCGGCCAGGATTTCACGCTCGACGACAATTCCGAGCCGGGCGATTCGACCCGCGTCTTCCTGCCCCATCCCGAAATCCTCGAAGCGGTCGAAGTCGGCCATCGGCTGCTGATCGACGATGGACGGTTGCAACTGGTCTGCACGGAGACGGACAAGCACCGGATCAAATGCCGCGTCGTCGCCGGCAACAAGATCTCCGACCGCAAGGGCGTCAGCCTGCCCGACACGACGCTCGCCACCGGCGCGTTGACCGACAAGGACCGGCGCGATCTCGACGCCGTGCTGGCGGAGAACGTCGACTGGGTCGGGCTGTCCTTCATCCAGCGGCCGGACGATCTCGCCGAGGCGCGCAAGATCTCGCGCGGCCGGGCCTTCCTGATGTCCAAGATCGAGAAACCCCAGGCGGTCGAGCGTCTTGAGGAAATCATCGATCTGTCGGACGGGATCATGGTCGCGCGTGGCGATCTCGGCGTCGAGATGCCGCTCGAAGCGGTTCCGGGCATCCAGAAGCGCATCACCCGCGCCGCCCGCAAGGCCGGCAAGCCGGTCGTGGTCGCGACGCAAATGCTGGAATCGATGATTTCGGCGCCGGTTCCGACCCGTGCCGAAGTCTCCGACGTTTCGACGGCTGTCTATGAAGGCGCGGACGCCGTCATGCTCTCGGCCGAATCGGCCGCCGGCCAATATCCGGTGGAAGCGGTCGCGACCATGGACCGGATCGCCGTGCAGGTGGAAAAGGATCCGCTCTATCCGGGCATCATCTTCGCCCAGCGTCCGGCACCGGAAGCCACGGGCGCCGACGCGGTGTCGCTGGCGGCACGGCAGATGGCCGAAACGTTGGGGGTGGCGGTCATCGTCACCTACACGGCGACCGGGACGACCGGGCTCAGGACGGCGCGCGAGCGGCCGAACATCCCGATTCTGGCACTGTCGCCCGTGGTCGAGACGGCGCGGCGGCTGTCGCTCGTCTGGGGTCTGCATTGCGCGGTGACGGAGGATGCCCAGGATCTCGACGACATGGTCGATCGTGCCTGCCGCATTGCCGTGGAAAACCGCTATGCCCGGGCGGGTCAGCGCTTGATCGTCACCGCCGGCGTGCCGCTCCGCACACCGGGCGCGACCAACATGCTGCGCATCGCCTATATCGGCTCTGACGGGCTGTCGGCCGTGTAAGGCCGCACGGAGAGATGAAACAGAATTCGTAACCTCTGTTTCATCTCCGTTGAGCAAGCTTCACATGACCGCTCTTTATCGACGGGCCTCAGTTGCGAGACGAACAGCAAGCGCCGCGAGTACCATACCCATTAGCCATCGCTGAACAATTTGCCACGTCGGACGTGAGGCGAGAAAAACAGCGATCGAGCCTGCCAAAATGGCAATGATCGCATTCACAAGGACGCTTACGGCAATCTGCGTAAGCCCAAGGATGAGCGATTGCGTGAGGATGCTGCCGTGATCTTGTGTGATGAATTGCGGCAGTAACGACAGGTACATGAGTGCAATCTTCGGGTTCAGAAGATTGGTCAGAAAGCCCATACCGAAAAGTTTAAACGGTGTGTCCGGCGGCAGGTCCTTAACCTCGAACGCCGCGTGACCACCTCGCTTTACCGCCTGCCACGCCAGATAAAGCAGGTAGGCTGCACCGGCGAAACGGAGGGCGTCATAGGCAAACGGTACGGCCAACAGGAGAGCGGTAACTCCGAACGCCGCGCACAGCATGTAGAACACGAATCCCAGGGCCACTCCCCCGAGGGAGATCAGGCCAGCCTTCGGGCCCTGACAGATCGAGCGCGAGATCAGGTAAATCATGTTTGGACCGGGCGTCAGCACCATGCCGAGCGAGATCAAACCGAAGGCAATCAGGTCCACGGAAGTTGGCATTGAGCACTCCAATGGCGGTTACGAAAACCCGCTTACCTTAGCGAAGATACTTGTCAGCGCTATCGGCTGGGTGCCCAAGAACGATCTGACTTTTCGATTTCAATTGGTGAGACGTTGCGGTTTCAGATCGCCGGCCCGACGAGTTCTTCCGACAGCCGGCCGGCGGCGTCCTGAGCCGATTTCAGAGCCGGATAGACCGCAAGCACCCGCAAATAGGTCTCCAGCGCCTTGTCCTTGCGGCCGGTCCGCTCGAGGATCATCGCCAATCCCATCAAGGCGCCCCAATGACGCGGCTCGCGCGCGAGAGTCTGTTCGATGTCGGCCAGCGACTTGCCCCAGGCTCCGGTAGTGAAATTGAGGGTCGCCCGGCGGTTCCAGGCTTCGGCATAGCTCGGCTCGAGGACCAGCGCCTGATCGAGGACGTCGAAAGCGGCGGCGTTCTTCTGCTCGGCCATCGCCTCGGCGGCGCGCAGCATCAAAAGATCGACCGTCGCACTGCCGCTCTTGCGCCAAAGCCTCTCGATGCCGGAGGCGATACGTCGTGCCTTGCTGTCCGACGGCTCCTTGCGCAGTTCCGCAAACAACCGATCGCGCTTCTCCGCTGGCGTCTCGTCAGCGACGCGGCCGTCCGGCTCGTCGGTGGCTTCACTCTCGGCCGTCGGGGCGCCGCCGAAGGCCTCCGGCGCGTCGGTCGCCTCCTCGTCGGGAGGCGGGATCACCATGGGCGGCTGGTCTTCGGGGTGAGGGGACGCCTCGGGATCGACCTGGAAGTCGAATAATGGCGGGGCGGCGTCCTGGGCTGCCGCGGGCAGGGCGAGGAAGCTAGTAAAAGCGACGCCTATGGCGACGGACGTGACAAAACTGCGCATGCGGAGAGGGTAATTCTCCACAGCGCAGCGTCAATCAGAATTTTCGTGATCGTCGCGGAAGGAGCGGTGGCTCGCCTCCCTCAGAATCAGCCCTGGCGCGCCTTGAAGCGTGGCGCCACCTTGTTGATGATGTAGACGCGACCCTTGCGGCGCACGAGGCGGTTGGCGCGATGGCGCGAGCGCAGGGACTTGAGCGAGTTCTTGATCTTCATGACATCACCGGATCGTCTGGTGCGACGATCGGATACCCCGCTCCGCCGCAAAATGAGCGGCGCGCCATCGCTGACGCGCCGAAAAGATTGGGGTCGAGATAGCTTCACCGGGCGCGCTTGTCAATGTTGGCGGCCATGCCGGGGCCGCTTCGACACCGTGCGGGCTGGCCCGTCCGTTCAGGCGTTTGCCGGCCCGATCAATCGCGTGAAGTGGCCCATCTTGCGGCCGGCCCGCGCCTCCGCCTTACCGTAGAGATGGACCAGGACGGCCGGCTCGGTGAGGAGGCTTGCGGCGCGCTTCACTTCGTCGCCGATCAGATTTTCCATGACGCAGTCGGAATGGCGTGCCGGCGCGCCGAGCGGCAGGCCGGCAACCGCCCGGATATGCTGCTCGAATTGCGAGATCACGCAGGCGGCTTCGGTCCAGTGGCCGGAATTGTGGACCCGCGGCGCGATCTCGTTGACGAGCAGGCCGCCGTCGGCGCCGACGAAGAACTCGACGCCGATGACGCCGACATATTGGAGCCGTTGGAGAATACGGGACGCGATAGCCTTGGCTTCGCGCGCCACTTCCTCGGTGATCTTGCCCGGCACGGTGGAGCGCTGGAGAATGCCAAGCCCATGCACGTTTTCCGCCGGATCGAAGACGGCGATGGTCCCGTCGGTGCCGCGCGCGCCGATCACCGAACATTCATAGGCGAAGGGGACGCGCCGTTCCAGAATCGACGGGACGCCGCCGAGGCTTTCGAAAACATTGGCAAGCGGGGCGTCCTTGCGAATCGTCGCCTGGCCCTTGCCATCGTAGCCGAAGCGCCGCGTTTTCAGGATTGCCTCGCCGCCGAGCTCGATCAAAGCGTGATTCAGTTCCGCGGGGCTGTCGATCGCCCGCCATTCCGCGGTCGCAACGCCGATGCCGTTCAGGAATGCCTTTTCGACCACCCGATCCTGGGCAATTTCCAGTGCGTCGGCGGAGGGATGCAGCGGGATGGCCTGCACCGCGATTCGGACCGGTTCGACCGGCACGTTTTCGAATTCATAAGTGACGATGTCGCAGCGGCCGGCCAGTCTGCCCAAGGCGGCAACGTTGTCATAGGCGGCGACCAGCGTCTCGTTGGCCAGCTGCGCCGCCGGGCAGGCCGGATCGGGATCGAGCACGATTGTGCGGTAGCCGAGGCGGGCGGCCGCCATCGACAGCATGCGGGCCAGTTGGCCGCCGCCGATGATGCCGATGGTGGCGCCCGGCGGTAGCGGAGCCGGGTTCATTCGGCATCCCTTGGAGCCAGGGCGACCGAATCGGTCTGCGCCTTGCGCCAGTTGTCCAGCCGGGCGGCCAAAGGCTCGTCCGACAGGGCAAGGACGCTGGCGGCAAGCAAGGCAGCGTTGACCGCGCCAGCCCGTCCGATCGCAAGCGTGCCGACCGGAATGCCCGCCGGCATCTGCACGATCGACAACAGGCTGTCCTGGCCGGACAGAGCGCGGCTCTCGACCGGCACGCCGAAAACCGGCAAGGGGGTGAGGGCGGCGGTCATGCCCGGCAGGTGGGCGGCGCCGCCGGCGCCCGCGATGATGATCTTGAAGCCCGCGGCCTTGGCCCCTTGGGCAAAATCGTAGAGCCGCTGCGGCGTGCGGTGGGCGGACACGATACGCGCCTCAAAGCCGATGGCGAGTGCGTCGAGCGTGTCGGCGGCGTTTTTCATCACGGCCCAGTCCGACTGGCTGCCCATGATGATCGCGACGGGAACGGGGCCTTCCTGTCGCCTCATGCGCTGATATCCGGAATGATCTGGTCTTCGAGATCCTGCAGGCGGTCCTTGATCGTCAACTTCTTCTTTTTCATTCGCTGCACCTGCAAACGGTCGCAGCCGGTCGCTTCCATGGCGTTCACCGCTGCGTCGAAATCGGCGTGTTCCTGGCGCAAGCGCGCGACCTGCAGCCTGAGGCCCGCCTGTTCCTGATCCTCCATTCCCATCCTTTCATGCGGCCGTGGACGCAACCGAATCGGACCCTGAGGACTTCCGTCCGGGGCGCGTCGCCGAGGCTTACCAAAAAGCGCATTGCGGCGATACCGACCCGATCTTGCCGTTCGACAGTGTGGACGCTTTGTGCCACTTTCGAACAGTCGAGGCCACGGCTCTCGAGGCACGCCGTGGCAAACCTTGAAGGGAGACGCACATGTCCTTGGATACTCATCTCGCAACGTTGGAACAACGCCACACGGCGCTTGATCACGAGATTTCAGCGGCACTGATCTCGAAACCGGCGATGAGCGATGCGGACCTCAGGGAGATGAAGCGAAAGAAATTGCAGTTGAAGGACGAAATCGAACGACTTCGTCATAACAAGAACTGAATCGGTCAAATCAAATCCGGGCGTGCTGTTCAGCCCGCCCGGATTTTTTGCGTCTGGTCGGGTTTTTCGCCGCGGCGGTCGTCAGCCCACCATTTTGCGCAGGACGTATTTCTGGATCTTTCCGGTGGAGGTCTTCGGCACCTCCTCGAACCTGATCTCCTTCGGACATTTGAATCTCGCCAACGTCGCGCGACAGTGGGCAATCAGGTCTTCGGCCGACACGCTCTGGCCGGGCTTGAGCTCGACGAAGGCCAACGGCGTCTCGCCCCATTTGTCGTCGGGCTTGGCGACCACCGCGGCGGTCTGGACGGCCGGATGCCGGTAGAGGGCGTTCTCCACCTCGATCGAGGAGATGTTCTCGCCGCCCGAGATGATAATGTCCTTGGCCCGGTCCTTCAGTTCGATGTAGCCGTCCTCGTGCAGGACGCCGAGATCGCCCGAGTGGAACCATCCGCCGCGAAACGCTTCGGCGGAAGCGGTCGGGTTCTTGAGGTAGCCGCGCATGACAATATTGCCGCAGAACATGACCTCGCCGATCGTCTCGCCGTCCGGCGGGGTCCGCTTCATTGTCCGGGAATCCATCACCGCGAGGTCCTCGAGCGAGGGATAGCGAACGCCCTGGCGCGCGGTCTGGGCGGCGCGGGCCGGCCCGTCGAGCGCGTCCCATTCGTCCTTCCACTGGTTGACGACGGCGGGGCCATAGGTCTCGGTCAATCCGTAGAGATGGGTCACCTCGAAGCCGGCGTCGCGCATGCCGGCCAGAACGGCCTGCGGCGGCGGGGCCGCGGCGGTGTTGAAGGTGACCGTCTGGTCGAAGGGGCGCTTGTCCGCCTCCGCCGCGTCGATCAGAATCGCCATGACCACGGGCGCTCCGCACAGATGCGTGACGCGATGATCGGCGATGGCATCATACATGGCTTTCGCCCGCACCCAGCGCAGGCAGACATGGGTGCCGGCCTCGACGGCCAGGGTCCAGGGAAAGCACCAGCCGTTGCAGTGGAACATCGGCAGCGTCCACAGATAGACCGGATGCCGGCCCATGCCCGAGGCGATGACGTTGGAATAGCCCATCAGCGCGGCGCCGCGATGGTGATAGACGACGCCTTTGGGATTGCCGGTCGTGCCCGAGGTGTAGTTCAGCGAAATCGCGTCCCACTCGTCTCCGGGCATTTGCCAGTCGTAATCGGGATCGCCCTCGGCCACGAGCGCCTCGTACTCGATCGTTCCGAGCGCTTCGCCCTTTCGAGCCGGCGCGTCTTCGGCAAAATCGGGGTCGTCGTAATCGATGACGATCGGAGTGACGTTCGCCTTGGCCAGCGCTTGTGTCATGACGCCGGAAAACTCGCGGTCGACGATGACCATCTTGGCTTCGGCGTGCTCCAGCTGGAACGCGATGATATCGGCGTCGAGCCGCGTGTTGATCGACAGGAGCACGGCGCCGGCCATCGGCACGCCGTGATGGGCTTCGAGCATCGGCGGCGTGTTGGCCAGCATGACGGCCACGGTCTCGCCCCGCTTGACGCCGCGCTTTTCGACCGCCGAGGCGAGCTGCCTGGAGCGGCGGTAGAAATCGCTATAGCTGCGGCGCAGCGATCCGTGAATGATTGCGATCCGGTCGGGATGGATCAGTGCCGCGCGCGACAGAAAGGTCAGCGGCGTCAGCGGTTGATAATTCGCCGCGTTGCGGTCGAGATGCTCGTCGTAAATGCCCATCGGTCCTCCCAAGTCAGCGCGGTTCGTCGACGCGCCAGCGGATGAGCTATAGAAGATCGCGCGCCCTGCGTCACGGCAAGCAAGCTCAGGAGATCATAGCGGCGGCACCGTCGAAAACGAGCTTGAGGCCCACCGGAACGAGTAGGGCGTAGGTGAAAATGTAGAACGCGGCGGGATCGACCTTGCGGACGAGCCAGACGCCCATAAGCGTTGCTACCGGGGCGAGCGGCAAAAGCACGGCTGACGTCATGAGATTGCCGGTCGAAAACTGCCCCAGCAAAGAATAGGGCAGCAGCTTGACCGCGTTGACGCCGGCGAAGAACACCGCCGACGTGCCGGCATAGATCTGCGGCGTGAGCCGCAAGGGCAGTACGTAGATTTGGTACGGCGGGCCGCCCGCATGGCTGACAAAGCTCGAAAAGCCGCTGATGGCGCCCCAGAACTTCGCCCGGAGCCGGCGGCTCGGCTTCGGCTCGCTTCTGTGGCGCGAACGGAAAAACCAATCGGCGGCGAACCACAGGGCGAGGAGCCCGAGGAGAAATCGAATGCCGTCGGCGGAGACGAATGCGGCTGTCAGATAGCCAAGACCAACGCCGCCGATCGCCGCCGGCAGCATGGATAGGAGCAGTGCGCGATCGAAGCGACCACGCCAAGCATAGAGGCTGATGGCATCCATGACGACCATGATCGGCAGGAGAATGCCGGCAGCCGCGACCGGTGAGACGGTCATCGCCATTAGCGGGACGCCCACCAACGATATGGAGCCGCCGAAGCCGCCCTTCGACAAGCCGATGAGCAGAACCGCGGGAATCGCGGCGAGGTAAAAGATCGGGTCCGCGATCACGCTGCGCTCAACCGATCTTGGAGCGACGTGCGGCCATTCGAACGCAAGAAGGACGCCCTACCACTTTGATTGCGCATCGCAATGATCCGAAAACCGAAGCCGGCTTTTTGGTCCGATGCTCCAAGGTGCGACGGTCGCACCGGTTTCTGGCCGGAGCTTTATCACAAGACCTCGCGCAATGGCGCGGCGGAGGGGCGCTATCACTGCTCTCGGCGCGCGAACGAACGCAACGAACGTTGTCCGATGCTCTGGGAAGGCGGTTCGGCAAATTGGCCTGAACCAAAGCGGCCTCCCGTCATTCGACGGGAGGCCGCTTTGGTGTCTCGATCATGCTTCGGAATGCCGCCGGTCGGCGCTCCCCGACTGGAACCGATCAGTTTCATGACATCGGATCGAGTGGATCTGATGTCATCGTGATCTAGTGTTCGCCGGCGCCCTGCTTCATCTCTTCGCGCATTCTCTGCGCCTTGATGATGGTCCGGGCATACTGCTCCCAGGTCGAGCGGACCCAAACCAAATTCGCAGTCAGCGCTTCCGCCACGCTTTCGAGTTCATCGAGCGAGTTCAGGTTCTTGTTGAACTGGTTCGCCAGGTCGCCCGAAATATCACCGGTCTTCGTCGTATCCAGCAAAGCTTTCAACGCGCGGCCGTTCTCCTGAACCTCAGGGACGATCCGGGCAAGAGCCTCATGCAGCCTGGAATGTTCCGTTTCGGCAGATTCAAGCTGGGGCCGCTGCTGCTCCAGGAGGCGTACCGTATTCCTCCAGTCGCGGGCACGCCGATCCAAGTCGTCGCCCACGCCCTGGAAGCCACCGGCGATGCGGCGGGGTAAACGGGCGGTCGTATCCGAGGCACCTTGCGGTGCGGTGTTTTGCACCGCGGTGCCTTGCGTGGCAGGCATGGGAGTGCTCGGGACGTTGCGATCGATTTCGCCTGTTGATCCCTTGATAGGCTTGCTGCGCAATATGTCACTGATGCCTGCGTTGAATTCGTCCACCGCATTTGTCGCCATGATACTCTCTCCGACTACTAATCTCGCGACGTGCTTTCACGTTCGACTTTACATTTGCACGAAGTGCCGCGGGGGGCCACCTCTATGTTAACAAGTGGTTAAGATCGCCGCAGTCATCGCGACCCACCCGTGAATTTTCAGATGAAAGATGATCCGCGGCCGCGTGGTTGGGCGGGCCGCTGGCGTCGTTTTTGAGCCCGAGAACGTAAGGCTCTGGCGTGGAGTGATAATCCAGCTTATCCACCGCAAAATCATGCCCAGTCAGCTCTCAGTTCACCATGCCGTGCTATTCAGAACGCCTGAGAGGGAGTTGGGGATGCAGATGGAATTGCGCACTCGCGCGGAGGCGTTGGGCGATCTTGCCGGGCAGTTTGAATTGCGGGCCGACAGCCTGTGGAAACTGGGCAGGGACTTCGATTGCTGGGGCTTGGGCGACGAGGCGATAGAGGCGCGAGAATGCGCCTGCGCCATGCGGGTCGGTGCCCTGATCAACCGGGCCAAGGCTGCTGGTCTCAGCGCCGAGTTCGCGGCCCCGGATGATTCGTTTTACTGATCACGGCATCTCACGAAATTCGATTCCGGTCCCTGCGGATGACCATTTGGCATGGGCAGGGACCGAGTGCTTTCTCCATGTGGGTGATGCGGCCGGCTGAAGGAACCGGTCCGGTTCGCGCGGGCAGCGCCTTGGTCTCGGCGTTTATCTGACATCGAAGGTTTCGCTGCCCCCGGCCGATTTGCTAGAAGGATCGGGAAGACGGGGTGCCGTCGCCGAAATCGGATCGCCAGAACCATTCCATGACCGTCGACCTTGTCATCCGTCCGAGACTTGTCCTCTTGACCACCGCGCTTGGCGATGCTGGCGCGGAAGCCGCAATGCGCGCCGCGCTCGCTGGCGGTGATGTCGCGTCCGTCATCATCGACCCGGTCGGACGCGACTCCGCCTCGTTCCAGCTCTTCGCCGAGGGCCTGGTGCCGGTTATTCAGGCAGCCGGCGCGGCTGCCATCATCGCCGACGACAGCCGTTGCGCTGGTCGGGTGGGAGCCGATGGCATCCATTTGAGCGCGGGCGATCTTCGAGCCCTGGACGAAGCGGTGGGGCGATATTCGCCGAAGCTGATCGTCGGCGCTTCTGGCTTCGAGACCCGGCATGACGCTCTGGAGGCCGGTGAGCGGTTGCCGGATTATATGTTTTTCGGTCGCTTCGGCGGCGACGTCGCAGATATGCCGCACGAAAAGAACCTGGAAATGGCGGAGTGGTGGGCCGAGATCGTCGAGCTTCCCTGTATCGTCATGGCGGGCCGGAGTGTGGAGAGCGTTGGCGTCGCGGCGGACACGGGAGTCGAGTTCATCGCTCTTTCGGGGGCGGTGTTCGACAAGCCGCAGGAGGCCGGCGCCATGGTCGCGCGGGCAAACGCGATCATCGATAGCTGGATGGAGAGCGAGGCAGCCTGATGCCGTGGTCTTTTCGCCCGTTGATCCGGCTCGTCGCAGCCCTGGCACTGGTTCTCGGCAGCTTGTCCGGAGTTTTGGCAGCGGGGCCAAGCGCTGAGGAAGCCGCAACGGATGTCGACACGCCCGGCGCGGTGCTTGATGGCGCGAGCGGCGCGGACCTGCCGGCCCCTTCGGACGCCGCGCCGGGACCCGGCGCGGTAAACGGGGCTGACCGCGCGGGGCCCTCGAAAAGCGAATTGGCCTATGGCGCCTTCCAGCGCGGCTTTTATCTCTCGGCGCTGAAGCTTGCCGAGCCGATTGCCAATCTGGGCGATTCGGCGGCGCAGACGCTGCTCGGCGAAATCTATTCCCGGGGACTGGGGGTCGCCCAGAATTTGAAGGAGGCGGCGCGCTGGTACGAGGCCGCCGCCGCGTCGGGCAGCCCGGAAGGGCAGTTCCGCTACGCGATGCTGTTGCTCGACGGAACCGTGGTTGCGCCCGATGTCGCCAAGGCTCGCGATCTGATGAAGGCGGCGGCCGACGAAGGCCTGCCGCTGGCTCAGTACAATTACGGGCAAATGCTGATCGACGCGGCTCCGACCGCGGGCTTTGAGGAGGCGAAGGATTATTTCGCCAAGGCGGCCCATGCAGGTGTTGCCGACGCGCAATATGCCATGGCGCAGCTCTATGTATACGGGCGCGGGGTTCCGGCCGATGACATCAAGGCGCGCGCATGGCTGAAGGCCGCGGCCATCAACGGCCAAGACACCGCCCAGGTGGAATACGGTATCTGGCTGGTCAACGGCAAAGGTGGCCCGACCAAGCTGGAAGACGGGTTCCAGTTTCTCAAACGTGCCGCGCTGCGCGGCAATCCCATCGCCATCAATCGCATCGCGCATCTTTACAAGGACGGCATCGGCACGGCGCCCGACCGGATGGAGGCAGCCAAATGGTCGGTCCTGGCCAAGCGGGTGGAGAACACCGACCCGGTCCTCGACGATTTCTTTCGAGGCCTCGATCCCGCGACGCAAAAATCCGCCCTCGAAGCGGCAAACCGCTTTCGCTCCAGCTGACGCCGGGCTGCGACGGCCGGGCCGCCTTGATCGTCGTTCAGAGCCAGCCAGCGGCGTGTCGAGGCTTGAATGGTTCGGGGAATTATGGTCTTGAGCGCCAACCGGCAGATACAGCGCACACTATTTATCGTCCGACGCCCTTGCGGCGTTGCTGTCGACCATCTCGCCAATCACTGACGCCGCCACGCTCGGACCTCCCGCCGCCGGCGCCGAAACCTTCGAGAGCTTCGATGAAGATCAACGGAAACGAAATTCGCCCGGGCAATGTGATCGAGCACAATGGCGGCCTCTGGGCGGCTGTCAAAACCGCCCATGTCAAGCCGGGCAAGGGCGGCGCCTTTGCCCAGGTCGAACTGAAGAACCTCATCGACGGCACCAAGCTGAACGAACGGTTCCGGGCTTCCGAGACCGTCGAGCGGGTCCGCCTTGAGCAGAAGGACTATCAGTTCCTCTACGCCGAAGGCGAGATGCTGGTGTTCATGGACACCGAAACCTACGAGCAGCTGGAATTGCAGAAGGAGTTCGTCGGCGAGCGAGCAGCCTTCCTCCAGGACGGCATGATGGTGACGGTCGAAAGCCACGAGGACAAGCCGATCGGCATCAAGCTGCCCGATCAGGTGGTGCTGTCGATCGTCGAGGCCGACCCGGTGGTGAAGGGCCAGACGGCTACCTCGTCCTACAAGCCGGCGGTGATGGAAAACGGCATGCGGGTGATGGTGCCGCCGTTCATCGATTCCGGCGAGAAAATTCTGGTCGACACGAACGAGATCACCTATCTGCGCCGCGCCGACTGAGGCGCTCAACTTTGGGACTTCGCTGCGGCGCACGTCTCCAGGCACCGAATGACACCATGTTCGGCGGCACTCGCGCCCTACGATTGACGCCACTCCGGCGGCCATGCCGCATCTGACGAAAGCAACCGATGGCCCGTTCCGCGCTTCTCAATGTGATGACGCAGGCTGCCATGAAGGCCGGCCGCTCCCTGACCCGTGACTTCGGCGAGGTGCAGAATCTGCAGGTGTCCATGAAAGGGCCGGCGGACTTCGTGTCCAATGCCGACCGCCGGGCGGAGGAGATCGTCTTACAGGAACTGTCCCGCTCCCGTCCGGACTGGGGCTTCCTGATGGAGGAGCGCGGCGTCATCGAGGGCAAGGATCCTCAGCACCGCTGGATCGTCGACCCGCTCGACGGCACCACCAACTTCCTGCATGGCATCCCGATGTTCGCCGTCTCCATCGCTCTGGAGCGTGACGGCCAGATCGTCGCGGGCGTCGTGTTCAACCCGGCGATGGACGAGCTCTATACGGCGGAAAAAGGCGGCGGGGCGTTTCTCAACGACCGGCGCCTGCGGGTGGCAGGGCGCCAGCGACTGCCGGACGCCTTGTTCGGCACGGGGATTCCGTTTCTCGGGCGCGGCGATCATGCCGGCTTCCTCTACGAACTGCGGCAGATCATATCGGAGACCGCCGGCATTCGGCGGATCGGCGCGGCGTCCCTCGATATCGCCTATGTGGCGGCCGGCCGCCTCGACGGCTTCTGGGAGCGCACGCTCAAGCCTTGGGATCTGTCGGCGGGCGCAATTCTGGTCCGCGAAGCCGGTGGGTTCGTCACCGGCATGGATGGCAAGAAGTTCGACCACATTGCCGGCGACATCGTTTGCGGCAACGAGTTCATGCACAAGGCTCTGATCGAGCAGTTGCAGAGAGCGGAGACAACACGCCAGTCTGTCAAGACCAACTCGGCCACGCCGATTTAACGAGGAATTAATTCAAAGGCGTTCCGGTAACCGTCGCGGACGTTTGAAAGTGCCGTATTATTCCTTATCCTGCTTCAGGGATCTGGCCGGGATGCGAACCGGTCGACTCACGAGGACGCGGGCCAGAGGTACGAGGCGCCCGGGCCGGCTGGCGGAAGCGGTCGCGGCCGGGGGGTGTGCCGGCTGCCGCAGGAGTTGATTGGAACGCAATGCAGGTCTTCAGTTCGCCGACCGACAAGACGGTAAGACCGGACGATTTCGACCCGAATCGGCTTTCGAGTCCCATGGTGTTCTTGTGGTCGATGCTCGTGTTCCTCGCACTCGCCGGGTTCGTCGCGGCGATCCTCAGTCGCCAGATTTCCTCGGCCTTCGCCACCAATCCCGGTCTCAACGGTCTGATCATCGGCGTCCTCGCAGTGGGCATTTTTCTGGCGATGCTGCAGGTCCTGCGCCTCGCGCGGGAGGTGCGCTGGGTCAACGCCTATCGAGAGGGCGCGACGGATTTCGAGACGCTGAAAGACCCGGTGCTTTTGGCGCCGATGCGCGGGCTGCTCGGCCGTCGGCGATCGATCTCGCTGTCGACCCATTCGATGCGCTCCATCCTCGATTCGATCGCCACGCGTCTCGACGAGACCCGTGACATCGCTCGTTACCTGATTGGCCTGCTGGTCTTCCTGGGCCTGCTGGGAACATTCTGGGGCCTGTTGCGCACGATCGGATCGATTGGCGCGACGATCCAGGGGCTGGACCCCGGCGCTGGCGATACGGCGAGCGTCCTCGACTCGCTGAAAGCCGGTCTTGCGGCGCCGCTGTCCGGCATGGGGACGGCGTTTTCCTCATCGCTGTTCGGTCTGTCCGGCTCGCTCATCCTGGGCTTTCTCGACCTGCAGATCGGCCGCGCCCAGAATCGTTTCTATACCGAGCTGGAGAACTGGCTCTCGTCGGTGACCGACGTCGGGTCGGACATGGTCCTGGCGCCGCATGCTGGCCAGGCTCCCGTTCACGGCGATGAATTGCGGGTCTTGTCCGATCAAGTCACAAAGCTCGTTCACGATCAGGGCGCAAGCCCGCGCACCAGCGCCGCCATGGCCAATCTCGCCGAAAGCATCCAGGGGCTGGTCACGCACATGCGCAGCGAGCAGCAGCTCTTGCGCGATTTCGTCGAGGCGCAGGCCGGCGAGCAGCGCGAGTTGCGTCAGGTGCTCGACCGGCTTTCCCGCCAGATCGGCGACATGAGCAAGGACCGCTGAGCGATGGCGCTCGCGCGCAACCGCAGGAGCGAACGCACGGTCGATTACTGGCCGGGCTTCGTCGATGCGCTATCGACGCTGCTTCTGGCGATCATGTTCCTGCTCTCGGTCTTCGTGCTCGTGCAGTTTCTGCTCAGCCGCGAAATCTCGGGCAAGGACGAGGTGCTGGACCGGCTTAACACCCAGATCAACGAGCTGACGCAGCTCTTGGCGCTCGAACGCTCGACCGGACAAGACTATCAGGATCAGATCGCGACGCTCCGCGCTTCGTTGTCGTCCACGGAAGAGGAAAAGAGCCGGCTGCAACGGGCGCTGGAAGCGGATACCGGTTCGGCGGCGGCGGCAAGCGCCGAAGTCGAGGGTTTGCAATCGTCCCTCGACGAGGAACAGCAGTTCTCCCAGCGGGCGCGATCGCAAATCGAATTGCTCAATCAGCAATTGTCGGCCCTGCGCCAGCAGATCGCCGCCTTGGAGAACGCCCTGGACGCGTCAGAGAGCCGCGATCAGGAAAGTCGGACCAAGATCGCCGATCTCGGCCGCCGTCTCAACGTGGCGCTGGCGCAGCGGGTGCAAGAGTTGTCACGTTATCGCTCGGATTTCTTCGGGCGGCTGCGGGAGATCCTGTCGGACCGCGAGAATATCCGCATCGTCGGCGACCGTTTCGTGTTCCAGTCGGAGGTGTTGTTTCCCTCGGGCTCGGACGTGTTGCAGCCGGCGGGCACCGAGGAAATGGCCAAGCTCGCCACGGCGATCAAGGAACTGGCGCGCGAGATTCCTTCCGACATCAACTGGATCCTCCGCGTCGATGGACACACCGACAATATTCCCATTACCGGCGGCCGCTTCGAGGACAATTGGGAACTCTCGACCGAGCGGGCTGGAGCCGTGGTGAAATATCTGATCAGCCAGGGTGTGCCGCCAGAACGGCTGGCGGCGACCGGCTTCGGCGAGTTCCAGCCGCTCGACGCTGACGACACGCCCGAGGCGCGTGACCGCAATCGCCGCATCGAGCTCAAGCTCACGGAGCGGTAGGTGGGATCCGGGGGGCGCTCCGTTGTCAACGAGGCCGTCCTGACGCCGATCGTCGAGCAAGGCTTTCCGTGACGAAGAGCGGTTCTGATCCTTGGCCCACCATGGATCGACACGGTATCGGAACACCTGCCGAATAAGGGCGGAGTGGCCGATCCCTTTGAAGGTGGGCCTCTCCTTGCTATTCCGCCGCGCCGAGCAGCGTCCCGGCGTGCCCAGTCTCGAATTGCAGGCGGGCGAGGCGGGCATAGATGCCGTTCTTGGCGATCAGCGACGCGTGGGTGCCTTCCTCGACGATCCGGCCGCCATCGAGAACCAGAATGCGGTCGGCCTTGAGGACGGTGGCAAGGCGGTGCGCGATGACCAGCGTGGTCCGCCCCTCCATCAGCTTTTCCAATGCCTTCTGCACCAACTTTTCACTTTCCGCGTCAAGCGCCGAGGTGGCTTCGTCGAGGAGCAGAATCGGCGCATCGCGCAGGATCGCCCGGGCGATCGCGATGCGCTGGCGCTGGCCGCCCGACAGGGTAATACCGCGTTCGCCGATGGTCGTGCGATAACCGTCGTCCATCGCCTCGATGAAGCCGTGGGCCAGCGCGGATTTCGCGGCCGCTCGGATACGGTCGTCGGAGGCATCCGGGTCGCCGAAGCCGATATTGTCCGCCGCGCTCGCGGCGAAAATCGTCACGTCCTGCGGCACCAGCGCGATACGCTGGCGCAGATGCTCGAGATCGGCCTGCCGCGCATCCACGCCGTCGACGAGAATTCGCCCGTGATCCGGATCGTAGAAGCGTTCGATCAGCGAGAAGATCGTCGATTTTCCGGCGCCCGAGGGGCCGACGATGGCGACGGTCTCGCCATGCCGGATCGTGAGCGACAGATCGTGGACGGTCGAGACGTCCGGGCGGCTCGGATAGGCAAAACTGACGCGCTCGAACACGACTTCGCCGCGCGCCGGCATCGGCAGCGCGACCGGATTGCTGATCGACTTCACCGCCGGCTCCTCGCCGAGCAGTTCGGTCAGGCGTTCGGCGGCGCCCGCGGCCTGGGCGAGTTCGCCCCAGACCTCCGAAAGCTGGCCGAGCGCGCCGGCGGCGAAGACGGCATAGAGCAGGAACTGGCCGAGCGTGCCGCCGCTCAAGGTCCCTTCCGCCACTTGCTGCGCGCCGATCCACAGGACCGCGACGACCGAGGCGAAGATCAGGAAGATCGCGAAAGCGGTGAGAAAGGCGCGTGCCTTGACCGAGGAACGGGCGGCCTCGAAGGCGCGGTCGACAGCCGAGGAGAACCGCCCGCTCGTCGCCGCCTCGCTGGTGAAGGCCTGGACGGTGCGCACGGCGCCGATCGCCTCCGTGGCATAGGCGGTGGCGTTGGCGAGCGTGTCCTGGGCGAGGCGCGAGCGCCGGCGGACCGAGCGGCCAAAGGCGACGAGCGGCAACACGATCAGCGGGATCGCGCCGATCACGATCAGCGAAAGGCCGGGGCTCGTCACGATCATCATCGTAACGGCGCCGAAGAACAGGATGGCATTGCGCAAGGCAAGCGACGCGGTGGAGCCGACGGCGGATTTGATCTGCGTCGTATCGGCGGTCAGCCGTGAGATGATTTCGCCGGTCAGTGCCTGATCGTAGAAGCTGGGCGACAGCCGCGTCACATGGGAAAAAAGGTCTTTGCGAAGGTCCGCGACGACCCGTTCGCCCAGCGTGATGACGAAGTAATAGCGGCCGGCGCTGGCCACGGCGAGCAGGGCAGCGAGCACCAGCAGCATGCTGAAATAGGTGTCGATGAAGGCGGTGTCGGACGCCGAAAAACCGTTGTCGATCACGCGCCGCACGGCCAGCGGCAGCGACAGGGTGGTCAGGGCTGCCAGCGCGAGGAAGAACACCGCGCCGACGACCTTGCCCTTGTAACGTTTCAGATAGGGAACCAGCCGGGCGAGGGGTTTCAGATTGCGTCGCTTCCGCTCCGTCTCGCGGTCGACCGGTGTCATCTCGCGCAAACGCGCCTCCCCATTATGCGTGGCTCCGGTCGCCCCTTGTGCCGGACCCGGCCCTCATGTATAGGCTCCTCCTCGAATTTGGAAGCGATTGCGCCGACCTGTTCCCACCACATCGAGACGTTCCGGCGGCCTGAACGCCGCGGCGTTGGCGTGTCGGGAAAGCCGGCAAGACCAAGGATCGAAGGCGATGAAGAAAGATATCCATCCCGACTATCACGCGATCACCGTGGTGATGACCAACGGCACTGAGTATCAGACTCGGTCGACCTGGGGTTCGGACGGCGACAAGATGAATCTCGACATCGACCCGACCAGCCATCCGGCGTGGACCGGCGGCAACCAGCACCTTCTTGACCGCGGTGGCCGCGTGTCGCGCTTCAAGAAGCGCTACGAAGGCCTCGGCATGTAATCTGTCGCTTGCGGCCGGAGCAATGCTCCGGTCGCAGCAACGACATCGGCCCGGCCGCGATGAGCGCGCCGGGCTTTTTGTGTTGGACTATCGTGAGCACGGCTCAGGCAAAGATGCGCGTTTGACGGTCGGCAAGATCGCGAAAACTTTCCGACACATGCTGCGCCAGAGCCTCGACCGCCGGACCGGCGCCATCCCGCTTCATCATGAAAACGCGATAGCTGCCAAGCGGCGGCAGGCGTGCCGGATCGTTCAACCGGACCAGGGTCGGCGATAGAACGCTCGCGGGCAGGGGGGCGATCGCCAGATCGGCTTCGACGGCCGCGATCTGGCCCTGACAAAGCTCGCTTGAATAAGCGATGCGGTAATCCCTGCCGACGCTATCCAGCGCATCGAGCGCCCGGCCGCGCCAGGAGCAGCCCGGATCGGCCAAGGCCAGAGGCAGGGGCGTCTGCTCGGCTGCGCGGCCATTGCGCAGCCCGACCCACACGAGTGCCTCGCTGTAGATCTCCTCGCTCGTAGAATTGGGTTTCTCGCCGCAACTGACGATCGCCACGTCCAATTCGCCCGCGGCGCAGCGACGCCGGAGTTCGGCACTGTAATCGAGCCTGACATCCACGGCGACCTGCGGATGAGTCGAGGCAAAGCGCTTCAGAATGCCGGGAATGGCGAAGATGCCCGAATCGTTCGGCGCGCCGAAACTGACCCGCCCTTCGATCTGCGGAACCAGGAAACGCGCCATCGCCTCGTCGTTCAGCCGCAGGAGCCTGCGGGCATAGCCAAGCAGCATCTCACCGTCGCCGGTTGGCACGACGGCTCGGGGCTCGCGGCGAAACAATGCGCGGCCGACCATATCCTCCAGCTTCTTGACCTGCAGGCTGACGGCCGACGGCGTGCGGTGCACGAGTTCGGCGGCTCTGGAGAAGTTACCGCTTTCACAGATGGCGACGAAGGTGCGGGCCAGGTCCATGTCGAGATTCGGCAGCGATGCCAGGGGGCGGCTCATGGCGGTTTCCTCGCGAATGGGTTTATCTATTCGAAAATCTCATAGCAAGTCTTATAACTTCTCGTTCGACTCATCAATAGCCTTTCGGCAGGGTGTCATCTCAGGACAAAGGAGATGACCATGCTACGATCCATTTTTCTGCCAAATCCGGTCGATGCCGCTTCGGATGAGGCACCGTCGAGCACTGCCGGCTGGCTACGGTCCTGGTCCGCGGAGCGGCGTCGGCGACGCCTGCGGCGCGAGGCCTTCCAGACACTTCTCAAGGTCGATGACAATATTCTGGACGATATCGCCGGTCTGCGGCACGAACAGGTCGAACAGGCCGCGCGCCTGCCGCTCTCCGTCGATGCGTTGGAGGCTATCCGACTGATGCAGAGGCAAATGCCCAAGTCCGGGAACGGTCGCGTTAACGGATGCGGGACGAAGGAGGAAGAGTAGCCGCCAAGTGTCGATCGCAGAATCCGACAGTCGTCAGGGGAGGGCGTTTGCACCGCAATATTGTAATGGTACCGTTGCCGACAATCTGGAGGCGTGTCTCTGGCAACGACCGAGCATGGCGATTCCGACGCTCAGCCGAGAAAGTTACCGTGGAAAGAGCGGGAATCTTCGGTCCAACGGACTCTGTCCGACCATAGAGGCGCAATTTGAAGCTGCTTTTCCTGACGGCATTGGGCTTGGTTTGGAGCTTACGGCTCGTTGTCATCAAGCACCTTGGGGAGGGAGGGCTTCCTCCGCAGTTCATATTTCAGTTCGGCGTCTTCGGTATCGCCAGCCTGATGTTCCTCGTGCTGGTGATCCGCGGCGAAAAGCTGCCGATTGGGAGAGGCACCGCTCCCTTCTTCGTCTTCAGCGGCGTGTTCGGTTTTCTACTGCCGTTTCTGACGGAAAGTTTTGTCGCCCCGAACATTTCGGTCTTCTTGTTCATCGTCATCATCACGACGATGCCGATGTGGACATTGCTGATCGTGGCGATCGCGGGGACCGAAACGCTGACCGTGAAAAAGGTGGTGGCGCTCGCAACCGGCTTTGTTGCGGTCTCGATGATCGTTCTTGACGGCCAGACCTTCGATTTGACCGGCTCGACGCCTTGGATCCTGGCGGCGTTCGTCCTCCCGCTTTGCTTTGCCGCGAACGCGACATTCATCGCATCGCGATGGCCGGCCGGCGTGAGCCAGTCCCAGGCGGCCTGCGGACAATCCGCGATTGCATTGCTTGGTGTGGTTTCTGCCCTGCCATTCACCGATGCGCTGGCAAATCTCCCACTGGTTTGGTCCTATGCGCCGGGCCTCGCGGCGATTGTGGGATTAGAAGGGCTGGGGCTTTTGTTCTTCCTCGGCCTGACGCGCTACAGTGGCGCGACGTTTGTTTCATATGCCAACTACATCGCGCTGGCGTTCGGAGCCCTCTGGGGCTTCGTCATTTTCAACGAAACATTTGGAATGCCGACAATCCTCGCTGTCGGGCTTCTCGTCGCGGCGCTGTGGATGATGCGGCGGCCCTAGAGTACCAGCATCACACGGACGGGCGAGAGCGCCGCGCGATAACCCGCACATCGCGGCGCACGGGTGACAAAGGCGATGAATCTTACGGGATGCGAAGAGGACCCGTCAGCCGTGGAAGGCGGTCTTCAGGAGATCGATCTGCTCGCCAACCGGGTTGTGTCCGTCCGGCGTCTCGCGGGAGACGTCGCCGTAAATCTCGCGGTCGAGCATGGCGATTCGGCGTTCCAGCCTGAGGGCGCGCTCGACGAGACCGCGGAAGGCCTCGGGAAGTTCGCCATATTGCGGCGAGTCTTTCGCGCTTCCCAGACCCTCGAGCCGGACCTTGACCTTCTCGGCCTCGACCTGCGCGCGCGACATGTCGCCCTGGTTCGCCGCGCGCTGGAGCAGCAGCCAGGAAGCCACCTGCATCAGCCGCGTAGTCAGTCGCATGGACTCGGCCGCATACAGCGTCGCCGCAAGTCGGGACAGCGCCTTGGCGTCGGTGCGCCCGTCGCTGTCGAGATAGACCGCTGTTTCGTCGACGAGCGTCATGCCTTCGTTGAACAGCGGCTGGAAGGACCGCGAGAAGGCAAGGTGCTCAGCCAGCCGGATGGTGTGGTCGTCGTCTTTCGAACCAGTCATCTGAATCGTCATCGGCTGCGACGGTCCCCCCAAGTGTCATATTGATCTGTCGGCAGTCCGCGATATCGAATGCATCCTGCGTCGTCAAAGGGTGCGGCGGGAGCGTCCGGTTTGCAAGCGAGCTCCCCTACAATTGTTAATTCCGGTTAACGGGTGAACCGCCGGCAAAAAAAAGAGCCGCAGCGAGCGGCTCTCAGGAGTTTACAACAGGGAGGCGTCAAACGATGCGGGAAGCCGCTTCGTCTATCCATCAAGCTGCCAATGCATCAATCTGGACCGGGATTAGTTAAACACCGGAAACCTTACCTGAAGATTAATCCGCACTGGCCTTTGCAAGATTCCCGCTACCTTTGCATCCAAACCCGACACATGGAGATATAAAGACTCATGGCGATCCCCCAGGAAATGACGGCGGTCCTTCTCGATGGGTTCGGCGGCCCCGAGGTGTTGAAGGTCGGACAGTGCCCCGTCCCGAAGCCGGGACCGGCCGAGATCCTGATCGCCGTCGAAGCCGCCGGGGTCAATCGACCCGACGTCTTGCAGCGCCAGGGCGCCTATCCGCCGCCGCCGGGCGCGCCGGACTGGCTTGGGCTGGAGGTTGCCGGCACCGTGGTCGCGCTCGGGGAGGGGGCCCGTCGGCATGGGTTGGGCGACCGGGTCATGGCGCTCGTGCCGGGCGGCGGCTACGCCGAATACGCCATCGTTGCCGAAACCACCGCCATCGCGGTGCCGAGCGCCCTGTCGATCGAGGAGGCGGCCGGCGTTCCGGAAACCTTCTTCACCGTCTGGCATAACGTGTTTCAGCGCGGCGGACTTAAGGCGGGCGAGAGCTTCCTGGTCCATGGCGGTACGTCCGGCATCGGCACCACGGCGATCCAGCTCGCCAAGGCGTTCGGCGCCACCGTCTTCGCGACGGCGGGCAGCGACGACAAATGCCGCGCGGCCGAACGGCTCGGCGCCGAGCGATGCATCAACTACCGCAGCGAGGACTTCGTCGAGGCGCTGCGCGAGGCGACCGGCGGGCGCGGCGTCGATCTCACGCTCGACATGGTCGGCGGGGACTACACCAACCGCAATCTCGCCGTCGCGGCCGAGGACGGCCGCATCGTCCAGATCGCGTTTCTCAAGGGGCCGGAGGTCCAGATCGATCTCAACCTGGTCATGCGCAAGCGGCTGACGCTGACCGGCTCGACCCTGCGCAACCGCTCGGTCGAATTCAAGGCCGCCATCGCGCGGGAAGTCGAGGAGAAGGTCGGTCCGCTTTTCGCGAGCGGCAAGGTGAAGCCGCTGATCGACACGCTCTATCCGCTCGTCGACGCCGCCAAGGCGCACCAGCACATGGATGAGGATCATGTCGGCAAGATCATTCTGACGACCCGGCATTCGAAGGGCTGATCGCTGGCGAATGACCGGGGCGCCACGAATGGCGCTCCGGTCAAGCAACGCTTGTCAGGTCGGTGATCTCGAAGCCAGGGCGCTTGCCTTGCTGCTGCGCTGGGTCGCGAGATAAAGACTCGTCTCGCTGGCGACGATGCCGTCGATCAGGCGAAGGCGTTTCAACGCCTCGTCGAGATCGGCCAGTGTTTCGGTCCCGAATTCGACGATCAGATCCCAACGTCCGTTGGTCGAATGGATGGTCTGGATTTCGGGAAAACCCCGCAGACGAGACACGATCCGCTCGTTTCCCTTGCCTTCGATTTCGATGAGCGTGATGCCGCGAACCGGCATTTCGGTGGCGTCGCCTCTGAGCACGACCGTGAAGCCGAGGATTTCGCCGCTCGCCACGAGCCGCTCCATGCGGGAGCGGATCGTGGCGCGGGAGACGCCGAGTTCCGCCGCCAGATCGGAAATCGCCATGCGGGCATTCCGGCGCAAGGCGCCGATGAGCCTTCGATCGGTATCGTCCATTTCGGAAGTTCTACTTGCCATTTTGCGACCTATGCTATCACTTTTGATCAGTTTTTAGCATTGTCGCCGCCATCCGATCCAGATCGAATATCCAAACTGAATTCTTTCGGATTGCGACCCAGATGACATCTCAACGCTCCATCGCCCTGATCGGCGCCCCGGCCGACACAGGCGGTGCCTATACCGGTTGCCTGATGGGCCCGGACGCCTTGCGGACCGCCGGCATCGTTGGCGCCCTCTCCGAGTTAGGGCACCGGGTGGAGGATCTGGGCAATTTTCATGCGGTCGCCGGCGAATCGAAATCCCACGCCAACGCCACGGTTCACGATCTGGCCAGCTACGCCGCTCTGATCGCCATGCTCGGCGACGTCTGCCGGCAATCGATCGACAGCGACCATGTCCCGATCTTCATGGGCGGCGATCATTCGATCGCCGCCGGAACCCTGCCGGCAATCGCTCGACGGGCCAGGCAGGAGGGCCGCGAGCCATTCGTGCTCTGGCTCGACGCGCATCCGGACCTGCACACGCTCGACAGCACGAAAAGCGGCAATCTGCACGGAACGCCGGTCGCCTATGTCACGGGAGCGCCGGGGTTCGAGGGGGCGGTTCCGATCCTCGATGAGCCGATCCGGCCGGACAACATCTGCATGATGGGTATTCGCTCGGTCGACGCGGCCGAGCGCGCGCGCATCGTCGAATCCGGCATCACGGTGCATGATATGCGGGCGATCGACGAATTCGGCATCGCGGCGCCGTTGCGGGCCTTTCTGGAGCGGGTACGCGCGGCGGACGGCCGCCTGCATGTCAGTTTCGACGTGGATTTTCTCGACCCCGAGATCGCGCCCGCCGTCGGCACGACCGTTCCTGGCGGCGCCACCTTTCGCGAGGCGCATCTGGTGATGGAAATGCTGCACGACAGCGGCCTGGTCTCCTCGCTCGATATCGTCGAACTCAACCCCTTTCTCGATGAACGCGGCCGCACCGCGAAACTGATCGTCGATCTCGTCGCCAGCCTGTTTGGCCGGCAGGTTCTCGACCGCCGCACCAGGAGCTACTGACCATGACCGCCATGCCACCGAAGAACATCAACATCGTCCCGTTCGTCAGCGTCGATAACATGATGAAGCTCGTCCTCAGTGTCGGCGTGGAGACCTTCCTGAAGGAACTGGCGGGCTTTATCGAAGCGGATTTCCGGCGCTGGAACCTGTTCGACAAGACGCCGCGCATCGCCTCCCATTCCGCCGAGGGGGTGATCGAGTTGATGCCGACGAGCGACGGTGAGGTCTACGGTTTCAAATACGTCAACGGGCATCCGAAGAACTTCAAGGAGGGCCTGCAGACCGTCACGGGGTTCGGAGTGCTGTCGCGGGTCGACAACGGCTATCCGGTGCTGCTGTCCGAAATGACGATCCTGACGGCGCTCAGGACGGCCGCGACGTCAGCCATGGCCGCCAAGTATCTGGCGCCCAAGGGGGCCGAGTGCATGGCGATCATCGGCAATGGGGCGCAGTCGGAGTTCCAGGCAATGGCCTTCAAGGCGCTGCTCGGGATCAACAAGTTGCGGCTCTACGACATCGACCCGGCGGCGACCGAAAAATGCATGCGTAACCTTGCCGGCAAGGGCTTCGAGATCGTCGGCTGCGCCAGCGCGGAAGCCGCCGTCGAGGGTGCCCAGATCATCACGACCGTGACCGCCGACAAGCAATACGCGACCATCCTGACCGACAACATGGTCGGTTCCGGGATCCACATCAACGCGGTTGGGGGCGACTGTCCCGGTAAGACGGAGCTGCACAAGGACATCCTGCTGCGCTCGGATATTTTCGTCGAATATCCGCCGCAGACCCGGGTCGAGGGGGAGATCCAGCAGCTCCCCGACGAACATCCGGTGACGGAGCTGTGGACCGTGATCGCCGGTAACGCCGTCGGCCGCCGGGATGCGCGTAAGACCACGCTATTCGATTCGGTCGGCTTCGCGATCGAGGATTTTTCGGCGCTTCGTTATGTGCGCGAAAAGGTGGCGTCGACGGTATTCTTCGACCGGCTCGACATGATCGCCGACCCGGACGATCCGCGCGATCTGTTCGGCATGGTGCTCAGGGCCGACAAAGCCGCGCAAAATGGCCTTCCGATCGCAATCTGACGCGATGATTATCGCTTGCTTCTTCGGTTGATCGGGTAGCCGCTCGCTGGCCCCTTCACCGGCTGGATCAGCATGCGATCGAGCCAGAGATCGCGGCGGGTGCGGAATTGCTCGATGCCGATGGTCATGGTTTCGTGGCCATCCCTCGGTTGTGCCTTGTAAGTTCCGAGCAGCCGGTCCCACCACGGCACGTTGAAGCCGAAATTGCTGTTGGTCTCGCTCGGGTGGATGGAGTGGTGGACCCGGTGCATGTCCGGCGTCACCACGAACCAGCGCAGCACCCGGTCGACGGCCAGCGGGATGCGGACGTTGCTGTGATTGAACATGGCGGTGCCGTTCAAGAGCACCTCGAAGATGAGCACCGCCACCGCCGGCGGCCCGAGCGCGGCGACGACCGCCAGCTTGATCCCCATCGACAACAGAATCTCGACGGGGTGAAAGCGCAGACCGGTGGTTACGTCGAATTCCAGATCGGCGTGATGCATCCGGTGCAGCCGCCATAGGGCGGGCACGGCGTGGAACATGACGTGCTGCAAATAGATCGCCAGATCGAGCGCCAGTATCGCCACGATCACCGCGATCCAGGCCGGCACACCGAAGACGTTGAACAGACCCCAGCCGCGCTCCTCTGCGAGAAGCGCGAGGCCGACCGCGACGATCGGAAAGGTGAGGCGGACAAGGAGCGTGTCGACGACGACGACGCCGAGATTGTTGGTCCAGCGCAGGAGGCGGGGGATTTCCCGTCGCCGCCGCGGCGCGGCAACCTCCCAGAGCGCCATGGCGAGGAGGATGCCGAGGAAGATGGACGTGCGGATGATCGGTTCGTTTGCCAACAATAGTTCCGGCATGTGCGACCATTCCTTGCCCTGCGGCGCTTCGAGCGATGCGCTCGCGATGCCTTGACATAAGCCGGCGCGGCGAGGGGATCAATCGATCCTCGACAGCCTGCATGGGCGCGGCGCGACTCACGGTTCAAACCGCCGGTCCGCCGAAAATCCGTGGCGGCCGGCCGCAAGCTCAACCCGGATATCGCATAAACCGAACCACGTTGATGTGGGTCAATAGCCGCGAGCGCCGTTCGACGTAGCGTTCCAAGGGTGAAGTTATTTGAAGGAGATCAACGGATGAAACGGATTGCACTCCTGCTTCCGGTCGCGGCACTGTTGTTGGCGTCGGCCGCGCAGGCCGCCGGCGACCTCAGCCGGGCGGACCCGACGGAAATCGTCATCGAAATGGGCACATCCGGCGACAAGATGTATTTCAAGCCGGACAGCATCGAGTTGGAAACCGGCAAGGCCTACAAGATCGTTCTGAAAAACCTCGACGACGTGAAACACGAGTTCGAGGGACATGAATTCGTCGAGAAGATTTTTACCCGCAAGGTCGAAATCGCCGATCCGTCGGGCGGTCTGGTCGCGGAAATCAAGGGCTCTGTGACGGAGGTGGAAGTCGGGCCAAACCGCGAGGTCGAATGGTTCATCGTCCCGGTGCAAACCGGCGAGGATATCCCGGTGGATTGTGCGCTTCCTGGGCACAAGGAAGCCGGCATGTTCGGCACGATCACCATCAAGTGACACTGTCGGCGGTCGTTTCGATCTGAGGCGACCGCCGCCTCTTCGCGTGCTGTGAAAGGCTTTGCGGTTGCGATCGGCCGAACGGAGCGTCGTCCCGTCCATGAAGCGTCGGCTGGCAGTGAATCCGCTTTCGGTGATCGGCGTCGCAGCCCGGCGTGCTCGCTTCCGGTGCAGCCGCATCGTCGTACGAAGGCGCGCAACCAGATGTTGCCGCCGCCCGCGCCGTATCAATCCTCCGATCCCGATAATTCGTTTCGATTTCCTTGCGTCGCCGCGGCGACGCGCCTATAAGAGCGGCCGAATTCCCGGACATGTGGTTGAACATCCACGGCTTGCCTCCCGGGGCAGGCACTAAGGAGGATTGTATTCATGGCACAGCAATTATTGATGCCGAAGGCGACAGCCGTCTGGCTTGTCGACAACACCTCGCTGTCCTTCGAACAGATCGCGGATTTCTGCACGCTGCATCATTTGGAGGTCAAAGCGATCGCGGATGGCGAATCGGCGCAGGGCATCAAGGGGCTCGACCCCATTATGACTGGGCAGCTGTCGCGCGAGGAGATCGAGGCGGCGGAGAAGGATCCCGATCGCAAGCTGAAGCTGGCGGCGCCCAAGGTGCGTGTGCCGGAAGCCAAGCGCAAGGCGCCGCGCTATACGCCGGTCTCCAAACGCCAGGATCGGCCGAACGCGATCCTCTGGCTGGTGCGCAACCATCCGGAACTGAAGGATCCGCAGATTTCGCGTCTGGTCGGCACGACCAAGAACACCATCCAGCAGATTCGCGATCGGAGCCATTGGAATTCCGCCAATCTCCAGCCGATGGATCCGGTGACGCTTGGTCTGTGCACGCAGATCAATCTCGACCTGGAAGTGGAAAAGGCCTCTCGCGGTATCGTCCGGCCGGAAGAACTGGCGGAAGAAGAGCGGCTTTTGTCGGCGTCGCAGACGCAGAATTGGGGCCGCGGCGAAGCAGCGGCCGAGGACGAGGAGCTGGATGCCGCCGCAGTGTTCGCCAAGCTGACGTCGATGCGCAGCAGCGAGCCCGAGGACGGCGACGAGCAGGGCTGACGCTCCGCCCATCGATTAGGAAAAATGTGGCGGTGTCGGAGCGATCCGGCGCCGTCGGCTTTTGTCATCACCTCAAGGCGATCAGTCGTCCTCCGCGACATTCACCGTATAGTTGAGGCCAAGACGGCCGCCATCCGCATAGATCGTTTGGCCGGTGATATAGCTGGCGTCGTCGGACGCCAGGAAGGCGGCGATCGCCGCGATCTCCTCCGGCTGGCCAATCCGGCCCAGCGGCGTGCGCGACAGGATGCGCCGCGACGCTTCCTTGTCCTCGGCGACAGCGCGCAGCATGTCGGTCATGATCGACCCGGGACCGATGGCGTTGACGCGAATGCCGTGCGGCGCCAGCGACAGCGCCATGACCTTGGTCAGTTGATTGACGCCGCCCTTCGAGACCGAATAGCCGACCTGGTCGGCAATCGCGAAGACGGCGTTGACCGACGACATGTTGACGATCGCGCCGGGGGCGCCGCCAGCCTTGACCTTTTCGACCAGATGACGGGCAATCGCCTGGCCACACAGGAAGGATCCCTTCAGGTTGATGTTCAGCACGCGGTCGAACGCCTCTTCGTCGAGGTCGAGGAAGTCCGCCTTGTGGACGATACCGGCATTGTTGACGAGGATGTCGACGTCGCCGAACTGATCGAGCGCGGCGGCGAGAAGGTTGTGGACATGCAGCCGGTCGGCGACGTTGCAGACGATCGACCGGATCTCGCCGAGTTCGCCGAGTTCGGCCGCAGCGGCGGTGCCGGCCTTTTCGTCGGCGTCGGCGATGACGACCTTGGCGCCCTCCTCAAGGAAGCGACGCGAGATCGCGTAGCCGATTCCCTTGGCGCCGCCGGTGACGATCGCGATCTTGCCGTCCAGGGCCATGACGCTTCTCCTTTTGCTGCGTCGGTCGCCAACCGTGCGAAACGAGGCGATTGAACGCGCCTCCATAGCAGATGCGAAAGGAAAGGGCAGGGCGAGAGGCTTGTGCTCGTCGGCGGTCGTTCAACCGTTGCCCTTGAAACCGGGATACAGGGTCATGCCGCCGTCAAGGAAGATGGTTTGACCGGTCAGGTAATCGGCCGCGTCGGAGACCATCCAGGCAACGGTGCGGCCGACATCGGCAGGCTCGCCGATCCGTCCATAAGGAATGAGCTTGAGCATTGCGTCACGGTTGTTCTCGCGCTCATCGGCGTTGATGGCCGTTGCGATGGCACCGGGCGCAACCGAGTTCACCCGGATCTTCTCGGCCGCGACCTCCTGGGCGATCGAGCGCATGAGCATGTCGACACCACCCTTGGCCGCCGCGTAATTGACGTGAAAGGCCCAGGGGATCAGTTGGTGAACGGAGGAATCGAAGACGAGCTTGCCGAGCGCCGGGCTGACATCTTCGCGCAGCCCCTTCTTGCGGAACCGTCGCACTGCTTCCCGTCCGATCAGGAAAGCGCCGGTCAGATTAACGCCGATCACCATATTCCAGTCGTCGAGGCTCATCTCGGCCAGGGCAGCATCCTTCTGAACGCCGGCATTGGAAACGACGATGTCGATCGGCCCCAGATCCGTTTCCGCTTCATCGAACAGGGCGATGACATCGGCCTCGCTGGACACGTCCGCCGCGACCTTGATGGCGCGCCGCCCGAGCGCCCGGATGTCCCCGACAACGGCGTCGGCCTTCCGGTCAGCGCCATGAAAATTGATGACGACGTCGGCACCGGCCTGCGCCAGTTCCCGCGCGGTGGCCGCGCCGATACCGGACGAGGAGCCAGTGACGATCGCGGTCTGCCCGGCAAGGCTGTGTAGGTCAGAAGACGCCATCGGGATCCTCCAGCATCTGGAATTCGGAATGGTTCGGATCTTGTCTGTCACCGTTCAACGCACGATCGAGCCAAATGGCTGCGGAGATCAGCGAAAGATGTGTGAGGCCCTGCGGGAAATTACCCAGATGGTCGCCGGCCGACGACAACTCTTCCGAGTAGAGTCCGAGATGGTTCGCGTAGGTGTGGAGCTTTTCGAACAACAGCCGTGCCTCGGCAACGTATCCGGTTCGTGCCAATGCCTCGACGTACCAGAACGAGCAGATGGTGAAGGCGCCCTCTTCCCCATCGAGGCCGTCGTGGTTCTCTTCGGTGTTGATGTAACGCTTGACCAGGCAGTCGTGGACGAGATGGCGTTTGACCGCCTTCAGTGTCGACGTCCACATCGGGTCGCGCGGGTTGATGAACTTGACCAGCGGCATGAGCAGTACGACCGCGTCGAGCCCCTTGCTGCCCTTGAACTGGGTAAAGGCGCCGATGTCCGGGTCCCAGAATTCCTCGAGGATCGACTGCTGTATCCGGTCGCGCTGGGCGCGCCAGCGAACGATATCGGCCGGCATCGACTGGTCGTTGGCGATACGAATGCCGCGATCGAGCGCCACCCAGCACATCAGCCGCGATGACAGATACTCCCGTGGCTCGCCCCGGCTTTCCCAGATGCCCTTGTCGGGCAGATGCCAGTTGTCGCAGAGCCAGTCGAGAATGCCGGACAGCTTCTTCCAGACGGAATAGGCGGGCTTTCCGCGGGCCTTGGACGCGATATAGACCGCGTCCATGAACTCGCCGTAGATGTCCATCTGGCGCTGGCTGTACGCTTCGTTGCCGATCCGCACGGGCCGAGAGCCGAAATAGCCTTCGAGATGATCGAGATTGGATTCCGGCAGCTGCTCCGATCCGTCCATGCCGTACATGATCTGCAGGCCCGATTCGCCGGTTTCCACGGCCCGAACCATGAGGAAATGGATGAATGCCTCGGCTTCGTCGTAATAGCCGAGGCGTGACAGGCTGTAGAGCGTGAAGGCGGCATCGCGCACCCAGGTGAAGCGATAATCCCAATTGCGCTCGCCGCCGATCACCTCGGGCAGTCCAAAAGTCGCCGCGGCGGCGATCGAACCGTATTCGGACGAGGTCAGAAGCTTCAGGGTCAGCGCGGAGCGCACGACGAGATCACGCCAAAACGTTGGATAGGTGCCGCTCTGGACCCATTCGTGCCAATAGTCGCGCGTGCGAGACGATGTTTTCGCGACATAGTGATCGTCGACCGTTGGCTGGTCCTTACGGCCCGGACAGAAAACCACATGGCAGGTTTCGCCCTCGGCCAGCCGGGCCGTTCCGTGGACGGTGTCGCCGTCGATCTCGAGCGGAATTCCCGTATAGAAGTAGACAACTTCGTTCGACCCCTCCCAACCGACGGTAAAGCCGCCTTCGATCGGCTGGATGACAGGCGAGCGCCGGCCGTAGTCGGGCCGAGGCGCGATCGTTAGCTCGAAGGTGACGGCACCCATGATGGCCTTGGCGCGGCGCACGATGCGGCCGGAGCCATCGACCGGCATGAAATCGCAGACCTCGCCGATGCCGTCATTGTCGAGAAACCGCGTGATCAAGATGTTGGTGTCCGGCAGATACATCTGCCGGTGCTTGCGGTCTTCGGTGCCCCCGGCCGCCGTGAGCCGGAAGAAACCGCCGTTCTTCGGATCAAGGAGCCCTGCAAACAGCGTCGGCGAGTCGATGTTGGGATGGCAGAAAAAGTCGATGGTTCCGTCCATGGCGACCAGCGCCAGCGTCCGCATGTCTCCAATCACTCCGTGATCGGCGATGCGGTTGGGAAGCTCGGGCGCGTGCTTTGATGACATGTCTGACTCGTTCCTTCGGGGGCTTCTTCGGGGCGGGATATTCTCCGCCGCAAAGTGAGGTCAAATCCGCGAGCCGCTATCGCAAGAGCGGCTGTGCGCGGCAGATGCGGGATTGAATGCCGCCACGCCCCCCGGTACAAGCTGGGCGTGCCTCGTTTGCTATATCGAAGGGGGCGCGGCTTTTCTTACCGACAGGGGTAGAAAATCGTGGCCAGCGCGATCGAACGGGGTGTCAGGCGTGCTCTGGAAAAGGGCAATGCAGCCGATCCGGAATTCCGCGTCAAGGTCTATGAAGCGGCCGAGCGCGCCATGCTTCGCGTGGTGACCGACAAGAATCAGGGGGAGGTGGAGGCGAGTCGCCAGCGGGACGCGTTGATGGTGGCGATCGAGGCGATCGAAACCGACTATCCTCCGGCGGCCTATCGAGACCCACAAGGCCGGGAGGAAACCCCGGCTGATCTCACGGATGCCGCGTTCGGCGATGGCCAATCCTCCTTCGTCGCCGAGGCCCCCCACGGCGGGCTCGACGCATCGGTGCGGCATACGACTGCGTCCGGCGACGCGCGGCTGACGGGCGAACGCGAGATCGATACGGCGATTCCGACCGACTCCGATGAAGATCAGATTGCGCGGGCCGACGCTGCCTGGTCGCCTGGTGGCCGCCGTGCCGCGCCGGCTCGATCAGCGCACCGGCGTCTCGTCGTCTCGACGATCGCCCTCGTGGTTCTGCTGCTGGTTGCCGTTGCCGCTTGGTTCGCACTGACTCGCACGTCGTCGGAGCTGGCGGCTGTCGGATCGAACCGGGAACCCACGGGAAGTCGTGTCCGTGCCGGATCTTCGGAGGGATCCGCGGCTGGGGCCTCTCAGGAAAACTGGATCGAGGTGTTTGCCGGCGGACAAATCGATCGGGTCGCGGCCGAAACCGGTGGTCGCGTAAAAGCGATCGAGGGGGCTGGCGGACGCGCCGCCGTCCAGGTCGAAGGGCCTGCCGATACGGAGGAGGCGGAGATCGCACTGCTAATCGGGGCGGGGATAGTTGGGCGATTGGCCGGCCGGAAGGCTCGCGGCGAACTGACCGTCGGCTCGCCCGACGACACGCCTCGCGAGTTCACCATCCGGTGCCTGTTCGCCGGCGAGACGGTTTGTGGCCGACAGCGTTTTTCGACGACAATTGGGGAGGAAACCTTCGTGTTCGACATGGATGTGCCGGCAGGTTCCGCCGGATCGGCGCAGATTGCGATCGGTCCTGGCGTCGGCGGAAACGCGCGCGACCTCAATGTCTACGGGTTTCGCCTTCGGCCGGTCGAATGAGGAGATGGGTGCAGCCGCCCCGGCGCGGCAAGGGCATCCGCCAACTCCTCATGAAATTCTGACGGAACCGTCGGAGGTTCGCTCCATGCTGTTTTCATTGCGATTCGCAGTTTCTCCGGCAAAGGCAAGCCGATGGCGGTGACCGGACGTTCGGAAGACGGCCTCAGCACCGGCGCCGCTGGCGTTACCAGAACCGGCCGTGCCAAAAGCACGAGCCTTGCCGCGGCGGTGGCGCTTGGCGCTCTCGCATGGTGGGTTCCCGAGGCTGCAGTCGGCGCGCTGTTCGTGTTCGTTCTGCTCATGCTCGTCATGCATTGGCCGCATGGACGCGGCGCAGGGCGGGACCGAACGCTCTCCGTGGATCGCCAGGCGGCGATTTGGCCGACGCGGGGCATGAAGGCAGTGGTCGAGGCGCTTCAGGAGCCTGGCTTCATCGTCGACGGGGCGATGCTGCTGCGCTACCGGAACCCGGCCTCGCTGATCGCCTTCGGCAATATGGCGCTCGGCGACCCGATTTCGCTTCGCTTCCGTTCGCCAGAATTGCTCGCCACCATCGAGGGCGTCATCGCAAGCCTCCAGCCAGCCCGGGCCATGCTGGAGGAGCGGAGGCCCGAGCGGACCTGGCAAGCCGAGATCGTCGCGATTCCGCCGCATCAGGGCGAGCGGCCGCATTTCTTCCTGATTCTGTTCCGCGACCGGACGGCGGAATTACAGATCGAGCGCATGCGGACGGATTTCGTTGCCAATGCGAGCCATGAGCTACGCACGCCGCTGGCGTCGCTGACCGGGTTCATCGAGACGCTGCAAGGACCCGCCCGAAACGATGCCGCCGCGCGCGACCGCTTCCTTCAGATCATGCGCGAGCAGGCCACGCGGATGTCGCGACTGATCGATGACCTGCTGTCACTTTCTCGGATCGAGATGAAGCGGCATGTGCCCGTCGCCACAACCGTTGATCTGGCAGCCGTCTTGAACAAGGTCCGGTCGCAGTTGACTCCGCTTGCAGCGGACCTTGGCATGACCATCGATTTTTCCGCCGGTCAGGGCGCCTTTGTCGTTGCGGGCGACGAGGACGAGTTGATCCAGGTGTTCTCGAACCTTGTCGAGAACGCCTGCAAATACGGCGAAAGCGGTAAGCGCGTTGAAATGCAGCTGTCCCGGACCAGCGAACGGGGCGAGCGGGTGATCGACGCTTCGGTTCGCGATTTCGGTCCCGGCATTCCCGCCGAGCACGTGCCGCGGCTCACCGAGCGTTTCTACCGGGTGGATGTGGGCAGCTCGCGCGCCAAGCACGGCACCGGTCTCGGCCTGTCGATCGTGCGCAATATCCTCCTGCGCCATCGCAGTCGGCTTCTGATCGTCTCGCGTATCGGTGAGGGGTCGGTCTTCACGGTGCGCTTTCCCGATCCGGGGTTGGATTCCGTTTAGGAAAAAATGCATAATTATCAATGCGTTATGTCGTCATAAAAATGAGGTCAAATTGTCATATAGAGTTCGTGCGACATCGATAGAGATGACGGTGAACCGTGGCGGTCAAGCAGGTTGGCAATTCAACGCTCGGTTCTCAACGAAACTCCTCAAGGAGATCTTCCCGTGAACAACAAGCTCATCGCCGGCCTCGCGCTCGGCACCGCCATGACGTTTGCAGGCCATGCGACCGCACAGAGCCGTGACCAGATCCAGATCGTCGGCTCTTCGACTGTTTTTCCCTATACGCAGGCCGTCGCGGAACAGTTCGCGAACCAGTCGGAGTTTTCCTCTCCGGTTGTCGAAGCCACCGGTACCGGCGGCGGCATGAAGATTTTCTGTGAAGGCGTTGGCGCTCAGACTCCGGACATCACCGGAGCATCGCGTGCCATGAAGCCGTCCGAGTGGGAGCTGTGCCAGAAGAACGGCGTGAACGACATCACCGAGGTTTTGCTCGGCTATGACGCGCTGTCGCTCGCTTCGTCGCGCAACGGCCCGGATATGTCCGTCACCAAGGAGCAGCTCTACAAGGCGCTCGCGGCCGAGGTGCCGGTGGACGGCGAGATCAAGGCCAATCCTTACAAGAGCTGGAATGAGGTCGATGCCTCGCTGCCCGCCGAGCCGATCCTCGTCTACGGCCCGCCGCCGACGTCCGGCACCCGCGACGCCTGGGTCGAACTCATCATGGAAGAAGGCTGTGGCGAGCTTGCCGAAATCGAAGCTATCGAGGACGGCCGCAAGGACGAAGTCTGCCAGCGCATGCGCACCGACGGCGCCTTCGTCGAAGCCGGCGAGAATGACAACCTCATCGTCCAGCGGCTTGAGTCGGATCCGAAAGCCTTCGGCATTTTCGGCTATTCCTTCCTGTTCGAAAACCAGGACAAGCTGAAGGGTGTGGAGATCGGTGGCGTCACACCATCGGAAGAGACCGTGGAATCGGGCGAGTATCCGGTGTCGCGTCCGCTGTTCGTCTACATCAAGAACGCTCATCGCCAAGCTATTCCCGGCCTCAGCGAATTCGTCGCGGAATATGTCAGCGAGAACGCGATGGGACAGGACGGCTATCTGTTGGACCGCGGCCTCGTTCCGCTGAAGGATGAGAAGCTGAAGGAAGTCGAGGACAAGGCTGTGAACGGCGTGTCCATGGAAGCGCCTCAGGGCTGACATCCGGCGTTCGCTAGCCTACGCCTTCAAACAATCCCGTCGGCCTTTCCGGGTCGGCGGGAACCCAACGGAGCCTGGCCGTGACGCTGAGCATCATCTTCGCCATTCCGGTACTGTTGAGCATCGCCGGCTTCATTCTGGCCAGCCGCAAGGCGCGTCGTTCGGGCACGGCGAGCGAAGCGCGGCTCCACTCGCTTCCGAAATATCACGGATATCTCGCGGTGCTGCTCGTGCTGGTGCCCGGCCTCGCGCTGATCGTCGCATGGCTGTTGCTCGAACCGGCCGTCCTGAACGCCTATATCCGCACGCTTTTGCCCTCGTCGGTGACGGACGGCCTCAGCCCCTCCAGGCTCAGCCTCATTGTCGGCGAGGTCCGGCAGGCCGCGGTCGGCATTACTTTCGGCGAACCCAGTGCGGCGGTTGTCGCAGCGGCGGAGCGATTCAAGAGCGCTGCGGCCCTGTCGCGGTGGATTCTGGCGGCGATTCTCCTGCTTATCGGTGCCGGCGCGATCGCCTGGGTGTTGGCGCGGGTCCGGGTGCGGTTCCAGGCGCGCAACAATGCCGAGCGGATCCTGAGATGGCTGCTGATCGGTTGCGCCACCGTATCGATTCTGGCCACGGCGGGAATTTTCTTCTCATTGGTGTTCGAGGGATTTCGGTTCTTCGCGGTGGTCTCGCCAATCGAGTTCTTTTTCGGAACGAAATGGGACCCGCAGATTGCCATTCGTGCCGATCAGGTCGGCAGCACCGGCGCGTTTGGCGCCGTGCCGATCTTCGTCGGAACCTTCGTCATCGCGACGACTGCGATGATCGTCGCGCTGCCGGTCGGGCTGTTCGCGGCGATCTACATGTCGGAATTCGCGCCGAGGGCGGTTCGCGGTCTGGTCAAACCGCTCATCGAGGTCCTGGCCGGGATCCCGACCATCGTCTACGGCTTCTTCGCGGTTCTGGTCGTGTCTCCGGCGATCCGGGGCGCGGGTGAGGTGGTTGGTGTCTCCGTCTCGCCGACGGCAGCGATCGTGCCCGGCCTGGTGATGGGCGTGATGCTGATTCCGTTCATCTCCTCGCTCTCCGATGATGCGCTGAATTCGGTGCCGCAGTCGCTGCGGGACGGTTCGTTCGGCCTTGGCGCGAACAAGGCCGAAACCGTTATGCGCGTCGTGCTGCCGGCAGCCCTTCCGGGCATCGTCGGCGGCGTCCTCCTGGCCTCGAGCCGGGCGATCGGCGAGACGATGATCGTGGTGATGGCCGCCGGTCTCACCGCCAATCTGACGGCGAACCCTCTGGAAGGCGTGACGACCGTCACTGTTCAGATCGTCTCGCTGCTCACTGGCGACACGGAATTCGACAGCCCCAAGACACTTGCCGCGTTCGGTCTCGGGCTGACGCTGTTCATCGCGACGCTCGGCCTGAACCTCATCGCGCTACAGGTCGTTAAGCACTTCCGGGAGCAATATGACTGAGATCGTGTCGTCAGGCGGCGAGACCTCCCGCACGCAGCAACTGGTTCGCTCGGGTCTGAAACGGCGCAAGGCCGCGCAGACGCGTCTCAAGCTGTACGGGATCGTGGCGATCCTGTTTGCCCTCGCAATGCTCGCGATCCTGGTCGGGTCAGTCGTCAGCTCGTCCATGGGCGCCTGGACGCAGACCCAGGTTCGCATCGAGATACCGCCGTTTTCCAGCGTCGAGGAGGCGGCGGAAAAAAGCCCTCGCACGGCCGCCAACGATGCCATTCTGTCGTTCTTTCCCGCAACCGAGGGCCGCAAGGAGCGCCGCGAGATCACTTCGATCCTCAGCGACGGCGCGCAATACGACGTCAGGGATGCGATCGCCGCGGCCGGCGCCGCCGTCACCGAGGGGCTCGATGTGTGGGTTCCGGTATCCGACCCGTATGAGCAGCTCTATGAGGGCGTGATCGATCCCGCAGTCGATGCCAGCCGGCGCCCGCTCAGCGACCGGCAGATCGAGGTGTATCAGGCGCTCGAACAGGCCGGGCGCATCCGCTCAACCTTCGACTGGGGTCTGTTCACCAACGCCGACAGCCGCTTTCCAGAGCTGGCCGGCCTCAAGGGGGCGATCATCGGCTCGTTCTTCCTGCTGCTCGTCTGCCTAGTGGTGGCCGTGCCGCTCGGCGTCGGCGCGGCGGTCTATCTGGAAGAGCATGCCAAGAAAAACCGCCTGACGGATTTCATCGAGATCAACATCAACAATCTTGCCGCGGTGCCGTCTATCGTCTTCGGCCTCCTGGGTCTTGCGCTGTTCCTGGGCTTCTTCGGATTGCCCCGCTCCGCGCCCCTGGTCGGCGGGCTCGTGCTGGCGCTGATGACGCTGCCGACGATCATCATCACGACGCGCAGCGCGCTCAAGGGCGTGCCGCCGTCGATCCGGGAAGCGGCGAGGGGCGTTGGCGCCTCCGAGATGCAGGTCATCGGCCACCATGTGCTTCCCGTGGCGTTGCCCGGCATCCTGACCGGCACGATCATCGGTCTGGCTCAGGCACTCGGCGAAACCGCCCCGTTGCTCCTGATCGGCATGAACGCATTCATCACGTCGGCGCCATCCAGCATCGTGGACGCGTCCACCGCGCTTCCGACCCAGATTTTCATCTGGTTCGACAGTCCAGAGCGCGGCTTCGTCGCGCGCACCAGCGCCGCGATCGTCGTGCTCTTGATGTTCCTAACCGTGATGAATCTCACCGCGGTTCTTCTGCGCCGTCGTTTCGAGAGGCGCTGGTGATCTTGCGACAGGAATCCGCCATGATGGACGATATGCAAACGACGTCAGCGAAGGGAGCCGCGGTGCGAGTGAACCGTCCGATCAAGATGCGCGGCGAAAAGGTGTCGGTCTATTACGGCCAGAAACAGGCCCTGTTCGACGTCGATCTCGACATCGAGGAGCGGCAGGTCACGGCCCTGATCGGCCCGTCCGGCTGTGGAAAGTCGACCTTCCTGCGCTGTCTCAACCGGATGAACGATCCGATCGACATCGCCAGGGTCGAAGGCCATATTACCCTCGACGGCCAGGATATCTACGATCCCGACATCGACGTGGTGGAACTGCGCGCCCGGGTCGGCATGGTATTCCAGAAGCCCAATCCGTTTCCCAAATCGATCTTCGATAACGTCTCCTACGGACCGCGTATCCACGGCCTGGCGAACTCCAAGGCGGAGCTGGAGGAAATCGTGGTGACGAGCCTTCGCAAGGCCGGCCTGTTCGCGGAGGTCAAGGACCGGCTGGACGAACCGGGCACCGGCCTGTCGGGCGGTCAGCAGCAGCGCCTGTGCATCGCCCGCGCCATCGCTGTCTCGCCCGAGGTGATCCTGATGGACGAGCCCTGTTCGGCGCTCGATCCGATCGCGACCGCAAAGATCGAGGAACTGATCGACGAACTGAAGCAGAACTACACGATCGTGATCGTCACCCATTCGATGCAGCAGGCGGCGCGGGTGTCGCAGCGCACCGCGATGTTTCATCTGGGCCGCGTCGTCGAGGTCGGGGGGACGGAGAAAATGTTCTCCAACCCCGACGACAAGCGCACCCAAGACTACATCACCGGGCGCTTCGGCTGAACGAAGAAAACGAGGAGAGCGCGCAGATGACCGAGCATACTGTCACGTCCTACGAGGACGAACTCAAATTCATCGTGCGCCGGATCTCGGAGATGGGCGGACAGGCCGAGCGCATGGTCGAGCAGTCCGTCGCGGCCTTGATGCGCAGCGACTGGGATCTGGCGCAGTCGGTCGTGGCCGATGACGCGCTGCTCGACGCGGCGCAGCGCGATCTGGACGAGCGGGCGATCCGTACCATCGCCAAGCGCCAGCCGATGGCCGTCGATCTGCGCGAGATTGTCGGCGCCATCCGCATTTCCAACGATCTGGAACGGATCGGCGACCTGGCCAAGAATATCGCCAAGCGTGTGATCGCCGTGCACGACCATTCCCAGCCGGTGCAACTCGTGCGCGGTATCGAGCATTTGTCGGAACTGGCGCTGGTGCAGCTGAAGGAAGTGCTCGACGCCTATGGCGAACACGACCACCTTCGGGCGATGGCGGTTCGCGACAATGACGAGCAGATCGATGCGATGTACACATCGATCTTTCGCGAGCTGCTGACCTACATGATGGAAGATCCGCGCAACATCACCGCCTGCACGCATCTGCTGTTCAGCGCGAAAAACATCGAGCGCATCGGCGATCACGCGACCAATATCGCCGAGACGATCTACTATATCCAGACCGGCGAACAGATGGAGGCCGAACGGCCGAAAGGCGACAGCACGCCGTCGTTGGTGCAGCGCGGGTCCAACCTGCCGCCCGCTGGCCCCGAGGGGTAAACGGACATGGCCGCACGCATCGCCGTGGTGGAGGACGAGGATGCGCTCGGCGTCCTGCTTCGCTACAATCTCGAAGCCGAAGGTTATCAGGTCGACGTCATTACCCGGGGCGATGAGGCGGACCTGCGCCTCAAGGAGGAATTGCCCGACCTCCTGATCCTGGATTGGATGCTGCCGGGCCTGTCCGGCGTCGAACTTTGCCGCAGACTTCGTCAGCGCGGCGAGAGCGAGAAACTACCGATCATCATGCTGACCGCCCGCGGCGAGGAAAGCGAACGCGTGCGCGGTCTGTCGGTCGGCGCCGACGATTACGTGGTCAAGCCGTTCTCGACGCCGGAACTGATCGCAAGGGTCCGGGCGATGCTGCGGCGGGCAAAGCCCGAGAAAATCTCCAAGCTGTTGAGTGCCGGCGATATCGATCTCGATCGCGAGAACCACCGGGTTCGCCGCGCCGGCCGCGAGATCAGGCTCGGTCCGACCGAATTCAAGCTGATGGAGTTCTTCATGCAATCGCCAGGGCGGGTGTTCTCCCGCGAGCAGTTGCTCGATGGCGTCTGGGGCAGGGACATCTATGTGGATGAGCGCACCGTTGACGTCCATGTCGGACGCCTGCGCAAGGCAATCAATCGTGGCCGCGAGCGAGATCCGATCCGCACCGTTCGCGGTGCCGGCTACGCCCTCGACGAGCAATTCTCCGCCACCGCCAAATCGTCGGCGACAAGGGCGATGGAGAGCGCCGGGTCGTAGAGAAACGAAGTTCCGCGGGCCGGTCATTGAGCGTCGTCATGGCCGACAGGACGAAGCGCCCGCCGAATACCAAGAGACCGCCGAACGGCGGTCTCGATTTCCCGGAACAGTGAAGGTTCGGAAGGCGCGTGTTTGTCAGCGCACCCGACGCCGTTCGGATGCTGGCTGGAAGGCCAATGACGCGTGGTATTCGCAATAGGGAGACGACTCGTTCGAACCGTTGCCGCAAAAATGGAAACCTGGCTTCAGCGGATCGCCTACCGGCCATTTGCAGGTGCTCTCGGTCAGCTGAACAAGGCTGAGCTTGCGCGCAATCGGGACCACTTCGCCGGATTGGCGTTGGGGTTCGGCGATCACTTCCGTCTCCTCCTCGGGATCCATTTTCAAAGCCGTCGCACCGTGGGTGCGAGGCATCGAACGCGCCGAGATCGATTGCGCAGGCACAAAACGTGTCGGCTGCACCATTTCCACAGTCTCGACTTCCTTCAAGTGGGGCGACGCCTGACGTTCCGCAACCGGCGCGGCGACATTGGGAGACTTCGCGCGCGATTCCAGCTTTAGCCGATGGACCTTCCCGATCACCGCGTTGCGGCTGACGCCGCCCAGTTTGTCGGCAATCTGGCTGGCACTGAGGCCCTCCGTCCAAAGCTGCTTCAGCAACTCCACGCGTTCGTCGGTCCAGCCCATGACTAGCTCCTTACAGCAAAAATTTGCGGCGGGCGGAATCCCTCACCCCGCGCAAACCGGTGCGAGAGGGGACGCACTACATTTATTGAGGAACTAGGTCCGCCGCACGAAATCTAGTATCTTGAACTCAATTTAGCCCATCGCTGGACTCCGTGACAAGAGTCCAGCTTGTCACACGCGAATCGTTTTCGCGCTTTTCCCCAGACTTGTGGGTTAATAGGACGTTAACCCGGACCGTGAATTTTGCGCGGCACACGGGGGACGCCGAATTCGCACTCCATCGCGGCCCGATTCCACCCGCCCGTTTCGGCCGCCGCCTCATAAGTTGTCTGTAGGAACCGCATCAGCGTCGCGTCCGGGTCGGCGCTGGTACGGACCGCTTCATACGGCAGCAGGAACTCTCCGAGCTTCGCATCAAATCGCGCGGCGACCGGCTCCACGGTACGGTCCGCGAAGCCCTTGGGCACGGGGTAGGCGTAGGAATAGAACATCGCCTCGTCGATACCGCCGCCGCCCGGCCAGAACCCTGCCGAAGAGACCTCGTGGCTGTAGGCCTCGCGCGTCACCGCGTCCGGCAAGTTCGGAAAACCACCTGGATGCAAAGGGGCGGGGCGGCCGGAAAAACGTGTCACGGCAAGATCGAACGAGCCCCAGAAGAGATGCACCGGGCTGACCTTTTCGACAAAGCCCGTGCGAAACCGTCTGAACACACGATCGATTTGGATAAGTGCCTTGTGGAAGCGCCGCACCGCGTCGCGGTCGTAGGGCCGCGCGCCGGTGTCGGAGGCGAATGGAACGACGTCCGGCAGTTCGTTCGGGTGGCCATGAATGGAAGGCTCACCACCCACTGACGTGACCAATCGCTTGGTGCGGTCGAAGAACGCGGCGACGCTCATCGGCTCCAGCGGAAAGCTTTCACGCAAACCGCTTTCGGCTTCGGCTACAAGAGCATGGTCGCAAAAGTCGAAGCGAAGCGTGATCGCGCCGCCGGGATCCGGGATCGGACCCGTCGTCAGCCCGCGTGGCGTGACATAGAAGGTGGCATGCCAGGAATGATTGACCCACGGCGTGTGGGCGAGCCGGTATTTGCCGACGATCTGCAACCACAAATGAAGAGCCTTGCAGGTCTCCTGCCAGGCCGGGAAGGCAATGACGGGCCACTCGGATTTCATTCAATCGACCTCTTCCCGGAAAAAGCCCTCGCGGCGAAGGCGGTTGCCGACGGGACAAACGATCGTTTCCGATACTATCCTTCTGCGGGTTTCATTGACACCCGCCCGACCCGCCGTGGTATAGCTCGGGTTCCGATCCATTCGGAGCTGCCCGCAAAGCCTGCCCTTTCGGCAGGCTTTGACGTTTCCAGAACCCGATCCTAGACGATCCCGCCCGGGAGCCGAACCGGATCATCAGCGAAGTCGATCGCCATGGCTGACACCAAGGACCATCAATCGCCTCTCTTCGAGACCTACGCGCGCGCCGATCTCGCCTTCGAGCGCGGCGAGGGTGTCTGGTTGGAGACGTCCGATGGCCGACGTTACATGGATTTTGGCGGCGGCATCGCGGTCAATTCTCTCGGCCATGCCCATCCGCATCTCGTCGCCGCGCTCAAAGACCAGGCGGAGAAGCTTTGGCACGTCTCCAATCTTTATGAGATTCCTAGCCAGCGGCGCCTCGCCGAACGATTGACTGCAGCGACCTTCGCCGACCGCGCATTTTTCACCAATTCGGGCGCCGAGGCACTGGAATGCGCGATCAAGACCGCGCGGCGATACCACTTTGTCAGCGGCGCGCCCGAGCGCTTCCGGATTCTGACCTTCGAGGGCGCGTTCCACGGGCGGACCCTCGCGACGATCGCGGCCGGTGGCCAGAAGAAATATCTCGAAGGTTTCGGCCCGAAGGTCGAGGGTTTCGATCAACTGCCGTTCGGCGACCACGAAGCGCTGAAACAGGCAGCGACCGCCCCGGACGTCGCCGCGATCCTGATCGAGCCGATTCAGGGGGAGGGTGGCATCCGCACGGTTCCGCCCCAGTGTCTCCGGGGATTGCGCGAATTCTGCGACAAGCATGGCATCCTGCTCATCTATGACGAGGTGCAGACCGGGATCGGGCGAACCGGCACGCTCTACGCCTATGAGCATTCGGGCGCCGCGCCGGATATCCTGGCCTCGGCGAAGGGTCTCGGCGGCGGCTTTCCCATGGGCGTGTGCCTGGCGACGGCGGAAGCGGCCATCGGCATGACGCCGGGAACCCACGGCACGACCTATGGCGGTAATCCTCTGGCCATGGCCGTGGGCAACGCGGTGCTGGATATCATCCTGGCGGATGGTTTCCTCGATCATGTCCGCGAGACGGCGCTGTTGTTCAAGCAGTCGCTGGCATCGCTGGCCGACCGCTATCCGGACGTCGTCGAGGAGATCCGCGGCGAAGGCCTGCTGCTCGGCCTCAAGGCCAAGGTTCCCAACACCGAACTGGTGGCGGGCATGCGGGAGGAGGGGCTGTTGGCGGTTCCGGCTGGCGACAATGTCGTACGACTGCTGCCGCCACTGATCCTAACGGCGGACGAAGTCCGGGAAGGAATGGCACGCATTGAAGCGGCCGTTGCTTCCCTGTCGCTGGGCAACCAGCGCAAGAGCGCATGAGGCCGACGCGATGATGAACGGACATCCCAAGCATTTTCTCGATATCGCGGCGGTCGAAAGTGGCGAGCTTCGCGCCATCATAAGCGACGCGGCGGAGCGCAAGGCGCTCGGCCGCAACGGCCCGAAACCGCTTGTCGGCAAGGTGCTGGCGATGATCTTCGACAAGCCCTCGACGCGCACCCGCGTGTCGTTCGATGTCGCCATGCGCCAGCTCGGCGGCGAGACGCTGTTTCTGTCGGGCGCCGAAATGCAGCTTGGCCGCGAGGAGACGATCGCCGACACGGCGCGGGTGCTCTCGCGCTATGTCGACGCGATCATGATCCGCACGACCGCGCACGCGCGGCTGATGGAACTGGCCGAGTTTGCCACCGTGCCGGTGATCAACGGGCTGACCGACGACACGCACCCCTGCCAGATCATGGCCGATCTCCTCACCTTCGAGGAAAAGCGCGGGCCGGTTCGCGGCAAGACCTTCGCCTGGACCGGCGACGGCAATAATGTCTTGTCCTCCTTCGTCGAGGCGTCTGCCCGATTCGACTTCGCGCTGCGGGTCGCCACGCCTGCCGGATCAGGGCCGGACATGCGCTTCGTCGAGCGGGCTCGCAATGCGGGGGGCTCGATCCTAACTACCGACGACCCGGTGGAAGCGGTGACTGGCGCCGATTGCGTCGTCACCGACACCTGGGTGTCCATGGGCCGCGAGGACCAAGCCCGCGGCCACAATGTCTTCATGCCCTATCAGGTGAACGAGCGCTTGATGGCGCATGCCAAGCCCGAGGCGCTTTTCATGCATTGTCTCCCGGCCCATCGCGGCGAGGAAGTGACCGACGCGGTCATCGACGGATCGCAATCGGTGGTCTTCGACGAAGCCGAGAACCGGCTGCACGCCCAAAAATCGATCTTGGCCTGGTGTTTCGGCGAAGTCGTGGCGGACCCATCGGAGCGGAGCGCAGCGGATAAGACACATGGCTGAGGCGGAACGCGCTCTCGGCGAGTTCGGCTATGCCGGCGACGACGCCGTGGTCCCCTTCAACGTCGAGGCGCTCGAAGCGCGCGGCCGGGCGGTTCAGCTCGGTCCCATGCTGGATCAGATCCTCGGGCGTCACGATTATCCAGAGCCGGTCTCGCGCCTGCTCGCCGAGATGATCGCGCTGACGGTGCTGCTCGGCACGTCGCTGAAATTCGATGGCAAATTCATCGCCCAGACTCAGACGGACGGGCCGGTGGACCTTCTCGTCGTTGATTTCGCTACGCCGTCGAGCGTCAGGGCCTATGCCCGCTTCGACGACGCCAAGCTCGACGCGGCCATCAGCGCCGGCACGACGCATTCCGAGGCGCTTTTGGGCAAGGGCGTCATGGCGCTCACCGTCGACCAGGGCGCCTATATGCAGCGCTACCAGGGTATCGTCGAACTGAACGGCACATCGATGGAAGAAGTGGCCGAGGCCTATTTCCGCCAGTCGGAGCAGATCCCGACGGCGGTGAAGTTGGCGGTCGCCAAGATCGCCCGGCGCGGCGAGAACGGGTTCGTCGAGGGCTGGCGGGCCGGCGGTCTGATCGCGCAGTTTTTGCCCGAGGCGTCGGAGCGCATGCGCCTGCCCGATCTGCCGGGCGGCGACGCGCCGGAAGGCGTAGACGATCCCGATGGGAGCTTCGAGCCGGACGATTCCTGGGTCGAGGTTCGCGCGTTGGTCGACACGATCGATGCGTCCGAGCTTGCCGACCCGGATGTCGGCGTCGAACGGCTGCTGTTCCGGCTCTTTCACGAGCGCGGAGTGCGGGTGTTCCCGGCCAAACCCGTCGCCGACGACTGTTCCTGCACGCGCGAACGAATCCGCGACGTGTTGTCGAACTTCTCCCAGGAAGAGATCGGCGAGAGCGTCGAAGGCGGCAAGATTGCGGTCACCTGCGAGTTCTGCGGCGAGGGCTACGAGTTCGACCCGGAGGAATTCGAGGCCGCTGCCGCACCGGACGACGGCAAGCCTTCGGAGTAGGAACGGTCAGCTTGGACGGGCGGGCCAGGAATTTGCCGGAGGCGGATCACTCGGAGCCTTGAAGGCTGGACTTTGCCGAGCTTAATTCAGCACCCGCTGTCGCACGGGTACGTCCAGCGAGAAGGCCGGGATCTCCACCGTGAAGAACGTGCCGTCAGGCCCCTGCATTTCGTAATGGCCGCGCATGAAGCCGGAGGAGGTGCCGAGCGGGCAGCCGGAGGTGTAGGTGAAGCTGTCGCCGGGCGACAGCACCGGCTCTTCTCCGATGACGCCCGGGCCGCGGACCTCGTCGACATGGCCGTTGGCATCGGTGATGTGCCAATATCGTGATCGCAGTTGCGCCGGTTTACGGCTGCCGTTGGTGATCTCGACCGTGTAGGCCCAGAACCAACGGCCGTCGTCCGGCTGGGAATGGTCCTCAAGGTAGGCGGGTGTCACGGTGACCGTGATCTCTTGGGTCGTCGCCTTGTACATGGCCAATTCCAATGCCTGTCGCGTGGCCTCGCCTCCTTTATCGCGGTGCCGCGCGCCAGGGTCAATCGGGCGGCACGGGAAGATTGCGACGGGGAAGACTTTGCTCGACGGTGTCCTGAAGAGACGGATCGATCCGCCGATGATCCGGTTGGCCGCAGCCCTCAGTAGACGGGGCGTCGGCGCCAACAGCGTGACCGTCGCCGGCCTCGTCCTTGGCCTGGCCGCGGCGGCGGCGATAGCCTTCGGCTCTCTCTGGGCGGGGCTCGCCCTTTTGCTACTGTCGCGGCTTGCCGACGGGCTCGACGGCGCGGTGGCGCGGCAGACCGGTCCGACTGATCTCGGCGGCTATCTCGATATCGTCTTCGACTATGTCTTCTACGGTGCGATCCCGCTCGCGTTCGCGATTCTCGATCCGGCGTCGAACGGGTTGGCGGCGGCGGTCCTTTTGATGAGCTTCTACGCCAATGGCGCAAGCTTCCTCGCTTTCGCGATCATGGCCGAGAAACGCAATCTCGCCACCGAGCAACGGGGCAGGAAGTCGCTGTTCTTCACCACCGGGCTCGCGGAAGCGACCGAGACGATCGCGACCTTCGTGCTGTTCTGCCTGTTTCCGCAATATTTTGCGGTCATCGCCTATGTGTTCGCGGCGATGACGACCTGGACCTTCGTGTCGCGAATCCGGCTGAGCCTCAAGAGCTTCGGCTGAACCGGCGATCGTTCATCGGCCCGCCGCCAACGCCCCTTCGATGTCCTCGATCAGATCCTCGACATCCTCCAGTCCGACCGACAGGCGCAGCAATCCGTCGGAGATCCCGAGTTCGGCGCGCGCCTCCGGGACCAAGTTCTTGTGGGTGGTCGTCGCCGGATGGGTGATCAGGCTCTTGGCGTCGCCGAGATTGTTCGAGATCAGAATGATCTCCAACGCATTGGAGAAGGCGAAGGCGGCGGGCTTGCCGCCCTTGACCTCGAAGGCGAGCAGGGTCGAACCGCCGCTCATCTGCCGGGCGATGACGGCGGCGTCCGGATGATCGGCACGGCCGGGGTAGATTACTTTCGCGACCTCTTGCCGTTCGGCGAGGACGTCGGCGATGCGCGCCGCCGAGCGGGTCTGATGGGCGACCCGGATGGGCAGTGTCTCCAGACCTTTCAGCAGCGTCCAGGCGTTGAACGGCGACAGCGACGGGCCGGTGTGGCGGAAATAGTCATGCAGATTCTCGTCGATCCAGTCCTTGGAGGAGAGAATGATGCCACCGAGACAGCGGCCCTGACCGTCGATGTGCTTGGTCGCCGAATAGACGACGACGTCGGCCCCCAGCTCCAGCGGCCGTTGCTGCATCGGTGTGGCGAAGACGTTGTCGACGACCAGACGGGCGCCGGCCGCATGGGCGATCTCGGCGACGGCTGCGATGTCGATGACCTCCAGCGTCGGATTGGTCGGCGATTCCAGAAAGAACACTTTGGTTTCCGGCCGCACGGCATCGCGCCACGCGTCGAGGTCGCGGCCATCGACGAGCGTGCAGGCGACGCCGCAGCGCGCCAGCACGGTCTCGACGACATAACGGCAGGAACCGAACAGCGCGCGGGCCGCGACGACATGGTCGCCGGCCGTCACCTGGCACTGCATGGCGGCGGCGACGGCGGCCATGCCGGAGGCGGTGGCGCGCGCGTCCTCGGCGCCTTCCAACGCCATCATCCGTTCCTCGAACATACGCGTCGTCGGGTTGGCGTACCGACTGTAGATGAAGCCGGGCTCCTCGCCCTTGAAGCGCGCCTCGGCGGCCTCGGCGCTGTCGTAGACGAAGCCCTGAGTGAGGAACAAAGCCTCGGAGGTCTCGCCGAACCCCGACCGCATGGTGCCGCCATGGACCATCGCCGTCGCCGGTCTCAGTTTGCGCCGCTCATCCGCTTTCTTCAGCATCGCTTTTTCTCCGAACAACAAAAAACCGGCCGCAGCAATGCCGCGAAGCCGGTCCATCGAATACCCAATCGTCGGATCGGCCCTTTAGCGACTTGTTTTACGTGGCTGCAAGCCGGCCGGCCAAATCACCACTCTCGACTTTGCAAATAGACCCGATCCCGTTAGGCGTCAATCGAGGACCAAACAGCCGCCCACGGGCGGCGCACACGCAGGCGATGACGGGACAATCGATGACCGACGGAATCTTGCCGGATCGCGAAATCGCGACACTGTTCGACACGGGGGCGATCGCGGCACCGATTGAGCGTGACGCGGACCAGATCCAGCCGGCGAGCCTCGACCTGCGGCTGGGACCGATGGCGTATCGCGTTCGCGCGAGCTTTCTGCCGGGTCAAGGCCGTAGCGTGGCCCAGCAGCTCGCCCGTTTCCAGTTGCACGAGTTCAGCCTGACCGAGGGCGCGGTGCTGGAAACCGGCTGCGTCTACGTCGTTCCTCTGCTCGAAACGCTGCGACTGCCGGACGGCGTCCGGGCGACGGCCAACCCCAAATCCTCGACCGGCCGGCTCGATATCTTCACGCGGGTGCTCGCGGACGCGGGGCAGGAGTTCGACAAGCTGCCCGCCGGCTACGAAGGGCCGCTCTATCTCGAAATCTCGCCGCGCACGTTTCCGATCCTTGTGCGGCAGGGCTCGCGCCTGTCGCAGATCCGTTTTCGTACCGGCGAGCCCTTGCTGTCGGAGACGGAATTAGCGGATCTCCATGCCCAGGAACGGCTGACGACGGCGCCAGAGGCCAACATCTCCGGCGGCGGTATCGCGCTGTCGATCGACCTGGTGGGGGCCGACGCCGGGCTGGTCGGCTATCGCGGCAAGCGGCACACCGGCGTCGTCGATGTCGACCGGCGGGGTGCCTACCCGCTGGCCGATTTCTGGGAGCCGATCCATCGCGGCAAGACCGGCGAACTCGTTCTCGATCCGGACGAGTTCTACATCCTCGTGTCCAAGGAAGCGGTGCATGTGCCGCCGGCCTTCGCGGCGGAGATGACGCCTTTCGACCCGTTGGTCGGCGAGTTTCGCGTCCATTATGCCGGCTTCTTCGACCCCGGCTTCGGCCATTCGGCGGCCGGCGGAACCGGAAGCCGTGCCGTTCTGGAAGTGCGCAGTCACGACGTGCCCTTCATCCTCGAGGATGGGCAGATCGTCGGGCGGCTGGTGTATGAGCGGATGCAGGCGTTGCCGGATCGGCTCTATGGACTCGACCTCAAATCGAACTACCAGGCGCAGGGGCTGAAGCTGTCGAAGCATTTCGTCTGAGGCAGACGGTCCTGGCCAGGCGCGAATAAACACCGTGCGGTGGCGCATCCGCTATGGATAGCACGGTGGTCTCGGCCTATATCTGGTCTCGGCGGGCTGCGCGGTGCGACAGGGGTAACATTATCTCGGGGCCTTAGTCATTCCTAGGGAGCTGTCCCTGCCTTGGCTCGTGGGCCAGGGCACACGGCGCCCACCTACATTGTAGGTTCCCGGGTTCGACTTCTCCATCGGCCGGGTGGCTCGCCACCCTTTTTCCGGCCATGTATCGCAACAACCGCCTGATTTCGGGCGACGCGGCCTATCTTGGCATCTTTCTCTTGCTCATCATCGGTCAAATCGGGCACCTCCATTCGCAGGGGTGACGGGGGACCACGACATGCGGCAAGCAAAACAGCGTCTGCGCGCGGAAGCACTGGCGCGGCGTGACGCGATGGGGGAGGCGGCGCGGATCGAAGCCTCGCTCGCGGTCGCCGACCGCTGCGCCGATCTGGTTGTGATGGAGCCTGGTTCCGTCGTCTCCGGCTTCCTGCCGATCCGCACGGAAATCGACATACGCCCATTGATGATGGCGCTTGCCGACCGAGGCGCGCGCCTTTGTGTCCCGGCGATCGTGGAAGACCTGCTGCAATTTCGGGAGCTTTTGCGCGGCGCACGGCTGCAGCCCCAAGGCTTCGGCACCTATGCGCCGGGGCCGGACGCGGCGATTCTCGATCCCGATGTCATGCTGGTGCCGCTGGCCGCCTTCGACCAAAGCGGCGGGCGCATCGGCTATGGTCGCGGCTATTACGACGCGGCTGTCGCCAAGCTGCAAGAGAAGGGCAAGGCGCCGCGCGTGATCGGCGTCGGTTTCGCCGTGCAGGAAGTAGAGGCCGTGCCGACCGAGCCGCACGACATCCCGCTGCATGCGATCGTGACCGAACGCGAGGCGATCCTGTGTGATGGGCCGTGATCAGCGGCGTTTCTCTCGCCCCAGGATCAAGGCCCAATAGGGCTGGCCGTTGCTGCCGGCCGCGGCGGCAAAACCGATCTCTGTCACATTGGAATTCAACAGATTGCGGCGGTGGCCGGGAGAGTTCTTCCAGCCGGTGATGACGGCGGGAGTCGATCGATGGTTCCAGCCGATATTCTCGGAGACCGCCGCCCAGTTGTAACCGAAGGACGCCACACGGCTCGGCAGGGCGCCATCGACGGAATGGCTGAGATTGCCGCGTGCCGCCATTGCCCGGGCCTGCCGGTCAGCGGCCTTGTCCAGCACGGCGTCGAAGCGGACGGATCCAAGCCCGTTCTGCGCCCGGAAGGCGTTGATCGAGGCGAGGGCTACCCCGCGATCCACGGACAAAGGCTTGGTCGAGGCGATGTCGATGGCGCCCGTCGAGCCGACACAGGCAGCAAGGAGCGTGACCGAGAGAAGGGCAAGAAATCGGGCGAATACGGCTGCCACGCCTAACGGGCGGTATCGGAGGAAGGAATTCATGGTTCAGACAAGCCCTCGTATCGGTTGATGCGACCCGCGGTGGTACGGTTTCTTCCTTCCGCGCGAAAACGTCCTAGCTTTGCGGCTGGACATTAAAACGCCAAGGACACTGCATGATCGACCGCCTCGCCAAAGCGATACCGCAACGCCAAGAACCCGTGATCATGTCGGAAGAATGTTCACCAAACCATGAACGACATCACGTCGGCGGTGACTCCGACGCTCGACATGGGCGCGCCTGATGCGTTTTCTCTTTCTTGGCGACATGGTCGGTCGGTCGGGCCGCACGGCCGTCTATGACAAGCTGCCCGGCCTGATTTCCGACTGGAAACTCGATTTCGTCGTGGTCAACGGCGAGAATTCGGCCGGCGGTTTCGGCATCACCGAGGAGATTTTCCAACGGACCCTGGAGGCCGGCGCCGATGCCGTGACCACCGGCAACCACGTATGGGATCAGCGCGAGGCATTGGCTTTCGCGACACGCCACGACCGCTTCATCCGGCCGGCCAACTATCCCAAGGGTACGCCCGGCAACGGATCGGGGCTGTTCGAAGCCAGGAATGGCGCGCGCGTGCTCGTTGCCAACATCATGGGCCGGGTGTTCATGTCGCCGGATCTGAACGACCCGTTCGCCTGCGCCGACGACCTGGTTTCCGCCTGTCCGCTCGGCGAGCAGGCCGATGCGATCGTGATCGACTTCCATGCCGAGGCGACCAGCGAAAAGCAGTGCTTCGGGCATTTCCTCGACGGTCGGGTGAGCCTCGTCGTCGGCACGCACACCCATGTGCCGACGGCCGACCATCAGATTCTGGTCGGCGGCACGGCGTATCAGTCGGACGCGGGCATGTGCGGCGATTATGATTCTTCCCTCGGCATGGAGAAGGAGGAGCCGATCAACCGCTTCGTCGCCAAGGTGCCGCGTGGCCGCTTCGAGGCGGCGCAGGGTCCCGCGACCCTCGCCGGCCTTGCCGTCGAGATATCCGACCGAACCGGCCTTGCCGAGAAGGTCGCGCCGGTACGGATCGGGCCAAGGCTAACCGGGGCCGTGCCGGATTTTTGGTAACAGCCCTCTGTCCTTTGGCGCGCCGCGCCCGACCTTCTCCGCAGGTTTGGACGCATGGCGCTCCAAAATTTTGATTGAGCATCGGATTGATCCGAAAACCGGATTCCACTTTTTGGTCCGATTCTCTAGCCGACCTCTCGCGCTTCAGGAGCCCCGATGGCCGACTTCTTCGCCTTTCTCGCCGACCCCACCGCTTATGCGGCTCTCGCCACGCTGATCGTGATGGAGGTCGTGCTCGGCATCGACAATCTGATCTTCATCTCGATCCTGTCGAACAAGCTGCCGGAAGAGCACCGGCAGCGGGCCCGTCGGATCGGAATCGGTCTCGCCCTGATCCTGCGACTGGGGCTGCTGTCGACCGTGGCCTTCATCGTTCAGCTCACCGAGCCGCTGTTCGAGGCGTTCGACCACGGATTTTCCTGGCGTGACCTCATCCTCATCGCCGGCGGCCTGTTCCTGGTCTGGAAGGCAACCAAGGAAATCCATCACAGCGTCGATCCCGACGATCATCCGGACACGATGATCGGCAAGGCGGCAACGCTGACCTTCGGCGCCGCGATCGTCCAAATTCTGCTGCTCGATCTGGTGTTTTCTATTGATTCCATCATCACTGCCGTCGGCATGACCGACGAGCTTGGGATCATGTTCATCGCCGTCATCGTTGCCGTCGTGGTGATGTTGGTCGCTGCTGGACCGCTGTCGCGCTTCATCGAGGCGAACCCGACCATCGTGATGCTGGCGCTCGGCTTCCTCCTGATGATCGGCATGACACTGATTGCCGACGGCTTCGGTGTGCATGTGCCGAAGGGCTACATCTACGCCGCCATGAGCTTCTCGGCCCTGGTCGAAGGTCTGAACATGCTGGCGCGGAGGAAGCGGCAGAAGGCGGCGGCATTGAAGGCCGGGACTGGGGGCACCGTCCCGGCGCAAGCGCATGGCGAGCCGCCGACGATCGGCTGAGCGGGGCGAGATAGAGCGGCGTCAGACGCCCGAAAGCACGATCACCGTCGGTCGGCCTGGAAGCGTGCGGAGCGAGACGGTGAAACTGTCTTCCGCGCGCCGATCGACCGCAAAATCGGGCAACCGATCGAGGAATCGATCGATCGGGCCGCGAAAGCGATGCATCGGCAGGACGATCGAGGAGCGCAGCCGCTTGGCGATCTCGCCCATGCCCTCCTGACTGAGCGTATAGCCGCCGTCGACGGGCACCATGAGGATGTCGAGGCGGCCGATCTGGGCGTAATCCTCGTCGCTCAGGCGATGATGAAGATGGCCGAGATGGCCGATGCACAGCCCCGCCACCTCGAAGATGAAGATCGAATTGCCGTCCGGCTCGATTCCGCCGCCGAAGGAGCGGATGTCGGTCGGCACGTTGCGTACATAAAGATCGTCCACGGTCAGCGCATGGCGGGCGGCGCCGCCCTCGGGATTCCAGCCTTTCAGCACATGGTCGATTGCCGGGTCCGGAAACTCCGTGAAATGGGTGGTGTGCGCCTTGTTCATCGTGGCGATGTCCGGGACGGTCGGGCCGGCGAAACCGGAATAGTCGGTGGCCAACGTCACGCCGTCCGGGCTTTCGATCAGATAGGTCGAATGATGGACATAGGTGATGCGGACTTCGTCCCGGCCGAGTTGGGCCAGGCGCGTGGGCGCCGTCGCGTCCAGGGAGACGTAGGTCGCGTCAAGCGTCTCAGGCAGGTTTTCGGCAACGGCGATGCAGGTGCTCGGGACCGATTGGGCGGTGGCCCCGCCCCGTCCGAGGATCAGCAAGGCTGAGAGCAAAGCGAAGGCAAAGGCATGGCGCATCGGCTTGATCCTTTTCGATGGTCCGGGCCGAATGACCCAAAGCGGTCACAAATCGATGCCGTCGCCCGCCGGTTTTTCAGGTGCGGTATCGACCGGTGGCACCAGCATAGCGCGCTCCTTCAGGAAGGGGTGGACCGCCACCGCCTCCCGCAACTGCGCTTGTGCCAATCGAAACCGCCCCTGACGCATCAGAATATGCGCGCGCCCGGCCATGGCGCCGAAATGATTGGGTTCGAGCGCGATGGCCCGGTCGACGTCTTCGAGGGCGCCGTCGAAGTCCTCCTGCAGGAAGCGGATGAAGCCGCGCTGGTTGAAGGCCTCGGCGTAGGTCGGTGAACGCGTGATCGCTTCATCGAGGCGTTCGCGCGCGCCCGCGAAATCGTAATTGCCGCGCCGGCTCATGGCATCCTCGACGAGGCGCCGCGTGGTGGAATCGGGCGCCGCTCGCATCCAGAAACGCCAGATCGCGGCCTCGGCCGCGCGTCCCTCGGCTTCGGATGTGGCGGCCTTCAGCGCGGCGAAGAGTTTTGTCCGCCGGACGTCGACGGCCGTCGCACCGGCGGATTCATCCAGCGGCGCCTCGGCCGCCGCCATTCCGGTGGGCGCTGCCTGAAGGGCCAGGAGCACCGCAACATATCGCGTCATCGGTAAAAATCGCATGCTAAACAAGTCAATGCTCCGATTTTCTCACCCGTAAGTTGAAGTCCTCGGGCGCTCCGCATCATGACCGGGGCATCGCGCGACCACGCCGAAAGGCTAACCCAAGCACCCGCGAAGCGAAATCATAATGGCGTCATTGCCGGAGCCCGTCGCGGATACACTTTGTCGCGCTTGGACTAACGCCGTTCGCCGGCGGTTAGCATCGCCCGCCACCTTGCGCTGATCGCGGACGACCCGGCATCGTCCGGCTGGCCGTTATAGGCGAGCTCGTCCGGGCCGATGGTGACGAAGGGTTGCTTCGAACCTACCCAGATATGCCCGGCCGGCATCAGCCACGACGTGTCGTCCAGCGTGCCGGCCTTGATGTTGAGGCGACCCGGATCGCCTTCCGAGCGATGCTGGATACGCACGCCGCAGTCGGGGCAGAAGTCGCCGAGCCGGACCGCGCCACTTTCCGAAGCGCGCCGGGTCGTCTTGAGCGTGCCTGTGACGACGACGGCGGCGGGATCGACGCGCAGGCTCTCGCCATAGGCGCTCGACGTTTGCCGCTGGCATTCGGTGCAATGGCAGAGGTAGAAGGCGAGGGGGGCTTTGCGGATTTCGTAGCGGACCTGGCCGCACTGGCAGCCGCCGGTAAGCGGCAGGGGCGGGAGCCGCACACTGAGACGGTGCTTTGCTCGGTCGGCATCGGGCGGGCGGGTATCGGGTGGGCGGGTATCGGGCATCGCGAACCTCGTTCTGGACGTTTCCCGCGGCATTTTTTATATGACGGGCAGCTTTTCTTCCACTCCGATCGACAGGTTTTCCATGGCCGGCCATTCACAGTTCAAGAACATCATGCACCGCAAGGGCCGCCAGGACGCGGTTCGATCGAAGATGTTCTCCAAGCTGGCGCGCGAGATCGTGGTCGCGGCCAAGGCGGGGCTGCCCGATCCGTCGATGAATGCGCGCCTGCGGCTGGCGATCAACAACGCCAAGGCGCAGTCGATGCCGAAGGACAATATCGACCGGGCAATCAAGAAAGCCTCCGGCGGCGACGCGGAGAACTACGACGAGGTCCGCTATGAGGGCTACGGTCCGGGCGGCGTCGCTGTCATCGTCGAGGCGCTGACCGACAACCGCAACCGCACAGCCTCCAACGTGCGCTCCTGTTTCACCAAATCCGGCGGCGCGCTGGGCGAAACCGGATCGGTCGCCTTCATGTTCGATCATGTCGGAGAGATCGTCTATGCGGCCTCGGTGGGCGATGCGGACAAGGTGATGGAAGCGGCGATCGAGGCCGGCGCCGACGACGTGATCTCCGACGATAGCGGCCACACGATCATTACCGCCTTCGAGGACATCAACGAGGTCTCCACCGCGCTGGAGGCGTCACTGGGTGAGGCGGAAAGCGTCAAGGCGATCTGGCGGCCCCAGACCGGCACGCCGGTCGACGAGGACAAGGCCGAAAGCGTCATGCGCCTGATCGGCAATCTCGAGGACGACGATGACGTGCAGAACGTCTACGCGAATTTCGAGGTCGACGACGAAGTGATGGCCAAGCTCTCGGCCGCCTGAGGCGCGCCAGTCATCGCATTCGGCAACCCTTCCGAAGCGTTATGCGGGTTGCTCCCGCTTCGTTCTCTTTCTGTTCATGATTTGCCTATCTGATGCGCTCCGAGTCGGCTAGGATCGGGGATTAAGGAAGTGTTGCAGGAGGCATCCATTCGCATCATCGGCATCGATCCGGGCCTTCGTCGCACCGGCTGGGGCGTCGTTGAGACGCTCGGCAACTCGCTGCGCTTCGTCGCGAGCGGTACGGTGACCTCCGACAACAAGCTGGATCTCGCCTCGCGGCTTCGCCAGCTGTATGACGGGCTGACCGAGGTGGTTCACAATTATCAGCCGGACGAGGCGGCGGTCGAGCAGACCTTCGTCAACAAGGACGCCGTTGCCACGCTCAAACTCGGCCAGGCGCGCGGCATCGCCATGCTGGTGCCGGCGCTCGCCGGCCTGCCGGTCGCCGAATACGCGCCGAATGCGGTGAAGAAGGCGGTCATCGGCGTCGGCCATGGCGACAAGAAGCAGATCCATATGATGGTCAAGGTGCTGATGCCGAAGGCCAGCTTCGATACGGACGATGCGGCCGACGCGCTCGCCATCGCCATCTGCCACACCCATCATCGCCAATCGGCACAGGCCCGGGCCTTGATGGCGGGGCGCTGATGCGGTGGTCGACCGGGGACAGATGTTCTTGACATGTTCCTGTGATGGCAATAGGTATTACCGACAGGTATTACTTTCTGTGAGATGGAAGGCGAGCGCCAGGTGAGGGTGACGGAAAAAGGTCAGGTGACGATCCCGAAGGCCATTCGCGACAAGCTCGGCATCGTGCCCGGCAGCGAGGTGGACTTCGTCGATACGGGTGGCACGGTGCGGCTCGTTCGCACCTGTGCGGACGACGATCCGGTCGTTTGGGACCGGGCGTTTGATCGGCATGTGGCGGAGATGCGCGGTACGATCGATACCGACGGGATGGACGGCAAGGCCTATGTGGACTGGTTGAGGGGACCCCGTGAAGACCTCGACGTTGATTGATACCAACATCTTCATCGACATGCTGGGCACCGGGCGGTTTTTCGAGGAATCGATCGAGGCCGTCAGGCACGAGTGCCGGAGCGGCGAGATTGTCCTCAGCGCGATCGTCTGGGCGGAACTCGCCGCGCCGATGCGGGAAGAGGAACTGTTCTCCCGGGTCGCTTGGATGCGACCGCGTCGGGAGCCGTTTCCGTTCGAGGCCGCGTTTCCGGCCGGGCGGGCGCATCGGCTCTACCGCTCGCGCGGTGGGGGGCGGGAGCGCACTCTGCCTGATTTTCTGATCGGCGCGCACGCCTTCGTTCGCGGCCACCGGCTGCTGACACGGGATGCGTCCCGCTACCGAAGTTATTTTCCCGATCTCCAGATCATTGCGCCGGAGACCCACCCGTGATCGGAAAGCTGAAGGGCACCGTCGACGAGATTGGCGAGGACCATGTGGTCGTCGACGTTCACGGCGTCGGCTACATCGCCTATTGCGGGACGCGGACGTTGGCGTCCTTGCCCGGGCCGGGCGAGGCGATCTTGCTCTTCGTCGAGACGTATGTCCGCGAGGACATGATCCGCCTCTATGGTTTTGTCTCCGCCGCCGAGCGGGACTGGTTCCGGCTGCTGCAGACCGTCCAGGGCGTCGGCGCCAGGGTCGCGTTGGCGGTTACCGGCACGCTGTCGACCGGCGATCTCGCCAACGCGATCGCGCTGCAGGACAAGGCGATGGTGGCGCGCGCGCCGGGCGTCGGGCCGAAGGTGGCAGCGCGCATCGTCGCGGAATTGAAGGACAAGGCGCCGGCCTTCTCCGGCGCCGGCTCGGACGAAAGCTTCGGGCTGAAACGCGAGCTTGGCGAGGGCGTCGCGCCGGTGCCGATCAGCGATGCGGTCTCGGCGTTGATCAATCTCGGATATGCGCGGGACCAGGCGGCCAATGCCGTGGCCAAAGCCGTGCGGGACGGCGCTGAAGACGCGGATTCGGCGACGCTGATCCGGCTGGGGCTGAAGGCGTTGAGCCGCGGCTAGGCGGGTTGCGCGAGGGGCAAATCCTTACTATTTTGAAAATGTAAGGAATTCGGGGAATCGATATGACTTCCGCTACCATCACGTCGAAGGGCCAGCTGACCTTGCCGAAGGCCATGCGCGAGCATCTGAAACTGCGGGAAGGAGACAGGGTTGAATTCGTCACCGTCGGGCGCGACGTGAGGTTGGTATCGAGGAACCGCCCGGTCGACACACTCTATGGACGGCTGTCGGCCCACGCCAAACCCGATACCACGCTACAGGACTATGATGCGGCGATTGGTGCGGGTATCAGCGATCATCTCGACAGTGACGATCCCGAGGAAGAGTCGCGCGGCACATGAGTGTTGTCGGCATCGACACCAATGTTCTGCTGCGGGCGCTTCTGAACGACGATCCCATCCAATCACCGGCGGCCCGGCGGTTTCTGTCAAAACTGACGCTCACCGAACAAGGGTATGTCGGAATTCCGGTGATACTCGAGCTCTTTTGGGTGCTGCGAACGCGCTATCAATTGCCGCGAAACGAACTGTCGCGAACGATCTTCGAGCTACTCGAAGTGAGCTCTTTGATTTTTGAGGACTTCGATACGATTGTGCGATGCCTCTCGATGTTCGAGGAGCGTAATGTCGATTTCTCCGACGCTGTGATTGCCGAACGCCATCACGGACAGGGCTGCGCGAGAACGGTGACATTTGATCGGAACGCCGCCAGAGATTTGGCGAGCATGGAATTGCTGACATGATCATGTTTTCATGAGCGACACTCGTCTCATCACCCCGGATCCACGCGGCGAGGATATCGACGCTACGTTGCGGCCGCAGCGGCTCGATGATTTCGTCGGCCAGGCGGCGGCGCGCGCCAATCTCAAGGTGTTCATCGAGGCGGCGAAGACCCGAGGCGAAGCGCTCGACCATGTGCTCTTCGTCGGCCCGCCAGGCCTCGGCAAGACCACGCTGGCGCAGATCATGGCCAAGGAACTCGGCGTCAACTTTCGTTCGACGTCGGGACCGGTCATCGCAAAGGCCGGCGATCTCGCGGCGCTTTTGACCAATCTGGAAGAGCGCGACGTCCTGTTCATCGACGAGATCCATCGCCTCAGCCCGGCGGTCGAGGAAATTCTCTATCCGGCGATGGAGGACTTCCAGCTCGACCTGATCATTGGCGAGGGGCCGGCGGCGCGGTCGGTGAAGATCGACCTGTCGAAATTCACCCTCGTCGCGGCGACGACGCGGGTGGGGCTTTTGACGACGCCATTGCGCGACCGCTTCGGCATCCCCGTGCGGCTGAATTTCTACACGGTCGAGGAACTGGAGCATATCGTTCGGCGCGGCGCCCGGCTGATGGGCCTGCCGATGGCCGAAGAAGGTGGGCGAGAGATCGCCCGCCGGGCGCGCGGCACGCCGCGTATCGCCGGCCGGTTGCTGCGGCGGGTGCGCGATTTCGCCGACGTCGCGGGCGTGAGCGAGGTTGATCGCAAGGTCGCCGACGCGGCGCTGACGCGGCTGGAGGTCGACAGTCTCGGCCTCGACCAGCTCGACCGGCGCTATCTCGACCTCATCGCGCTGAATTTCGGCGGTGGCCCTGTCGGGATCGAGACCATCGCCGCTGCGTTGTCGGAGCCGCGTGACGCCATCGAGGACATCGTCGAGCCCTATTTGCTGCAACAGGGCTTCCTCCAGCGCACACCCCGCGGCCGGCTTTTGACGCAGCACGCTTTCCGGCATATCGGCCTCGCCGTCCCGCCGACCTATCAGGGGGCGCAGGCGGGGCTGTTCGAGGAAGACGGCTCCGCCGGCTGATCAGTCGTATACGGGGCCGTCCGATGCCTGGCGCTCGGCCGGTGCTAGGCCGTCGGCTCCGGCGCCTGAGATGACACAGGCCCACGATCCGTCGATCTGAGCCGGGGGTGGGCGAGCTGTGCGTCGAACCGCCGGCCGGCCGCCTCGACGGTTTCGAGCGACGCGCCGTCGAGGCCTTTGCGGGCGAGGGCGAGCAGAGCCTCCTTCTGGTCGTGGAGCGCGCGCAATTCCTCTTGCCTCCGACAGGCGGGCGCGACCCGCGCCAGACAGTCTATGAAATGTTCGGCCGCGATCATGTCGGCGGCCGCGTATTGGCGCAAATGGCCGAAGGAATGGTCGGCATAGCCGGCGAAGTCCATCGATCCGCCGATCACACGGAGCTTGCGGTCCGCGTCGACGCGGAGCGAATCCGGCGGTGAACGCCCCGCCAGCTCGGACATCGCGGCGGTGAGCCAATCGAGGCAGGTAAGAGCGGTGAAGGGATCGTTGACGCCGGGCGAAAGGGCCCGGGCGGCGATCTCGACCAGTTCGTCGAACAGGAAGAGAAGGTCCTGGGTCACGCTGCGGGTTTGACCGATGGCGATCGCGGCGACGAGGGCGCCGCGTGTCTCATCCGTCACCCGTTCGCTTGGCCAAGCCTCGAAGAGAACCCGGCCGGCATGCGCGAAGGTGCCCGGTCGGCAATTCATCCTGACAACGATGTCATGATCGCGGGCCGCGTGCATCAAGGTCTCGTAGTCGATGACCTGGATATAGCCGGTGTAGTCCGCCGCGATCTCGCGATAGGGGGCTAGCAAGGCGTCGTCCGCGGCATCCGGCCGAAAGCAGGCGGGTACCTGCCATAAGATATTGGCGCGGTCCTGGTCTTCGGCGGGTTCGCCGAGGTTTTTCGGAAAGCGGCTGCCGATATCGCGAAGCAGACCCTTGCCGATGCCGGCGATGACGTTCGAGATGTGGATTGTCGACGGCACATGGTGGATGAAGAAGATCAGGATGCCGATCGACCCGATCGCCAACACGATGGCGCCGAAGATCGCGATGTTGGGCACGAACATCGCGGCGTAGATGTCCTCGCTGCCGCCGTCGCGAACGCTGCGCAGCACCAGCATCGAATAGACGAAGGTGGCGACGAAGACCCCGAGCGTGACCTGGTTGCCGCGATCGTTCATGAAGTTGGTGAGCAGGCGGGGGCCGTAGCTTCCCGAGGCGAAGACGACGGTCGCCATGGTCACTGAGAACACCGTGCCGGCGACGCCGATCATCGAGCCGCCGATGGCCGACAGGATCGAACGGGCCCCGTCTGGCTGCGTGGCGAAGAAGAAGGGATTATCACCAAAGGCGTCCGGAGGGACACGCAGGTCGATCTCGATCAGCACGAAGGCCAGGATCGCGGCGCCGATCGCCATGACGGAAGGGATGAACCAGTAGCTGGCGCTAATGCGCTCGGAGTATTGGAGGAAAAGAGCGCGCATCGGGCCTCGAATGCCGGAGATCGTGGAATGAGGCCTATGATCTATAAGCAGAGGCCAGGTCTGCAAGACGCGGCCTGTTCCCCCGGGCATAAGTATGCACCAGCCGACATAAGGAAATCTGAATGCTTCCATGGCTTTTCGGTGCCGATCGGCTTGCCTGCACGGGCCTGCGAGATCTGCTTGTCCAGTCTAGCGTCGTCGGATATGCGAAAGGCTACGTCGTGATGGTGGACGGTGACCAGGCGCGCGATCCGCGGCGGACCCGAGTGAGCCGAACCCCCGGGATCGCGCAGGGATGAGGGGCGCTCGATGACTGATCAATTGGCCGGCCGCCTCACGCCAAGCGGCCACGAATTGCAGGTGCGCGTCTATTTCGAGGACACGGATTTCTCGGGGGTGGTCTATCACGCGCGCTATCTGCATTTTCTCGAGCGAGGGCGGTCGGATTTCCTGCGGCTGAAGGGGATCGGCCATGGCGAACTGCTCGCGGGCAGGTTCGGGGCGCCGATAGCCTTCGCGGTCCGGCACATGGACATCGATTTCCTGCGACCCGCGCGGATCGACGACATCCTGACCGTGGAAACAAGCACAAGCCATCTCGGCGGCGCGCGCATCCTTTTGGTCCAGCGCATCACGCGCGGCGAGGAAGCGCTGATCAAGGCCAAGGTCAAGGTGGCGGTGATCTCGCCCGAGGGCAAGCCAATGCGAATGCCGACGGCTGTTCTGACGCAACTGGCGCCGACGGTGGATTGAGCATCGCTCAGGAGTCGGCGGGGCGCTAACGGATCGTTAACCCTACCGATGCATCAATCAAATTGAACCAGTCTTACGCAAGGTGCGCCATTCTTTCACCGGATTCGCTTGTGAAAGGGCATCAAGGGTTTACGCGAGCGAGCGGTACACCGGCCCATGTCGAGCCGGTCGTGTTCGGGGCAGAGGCCACCCGCGATGGGTTGTCATGCCGATGGTTCCGCATATCGAGGATGTTGGGGAATGGACGGAGAAGTCGTTCAGGGAGCGCTAGCCGCCGCCGGTACGGTGTCGCTGTGGGATTTGTTCTGGCAGGCGGGCTTCGTGGTCAAGCTGGTCATGATCGGACTGTTGTTCGCGTCGGTCTGGACCTGGGCGATAATCGTCGACAAGTCGATGCGCTACGGTCGCTTCCGCCGCCAGCTCAACAAATTCGAAGCCAATTTCTGGTCCGGCCAGTCGCTCGAGGAACTCTATCACAGCCTGTCGGAGCGCAAGACGTCGGGAATGGGTGCACTGTTCGTCGCCGCCATGCGCGAATGGAAGAAGTCGTTCGAGAAGGGCGCTCGCTCGCCGCTCGGCCTGCAGACCCGCATCGACAAGGCCATGGACGTGACGCTGGCCCGTGAAATGGACAGTCTGGAGTCGCGTCTGGGGTTCCTGGCGACCATCGGCTCGGCGGCACCGTTCGTCGGGCTGTTTGGCACCGTCATCGGCATCATGACCTCGTTCCAGGCCATTGCCGGTTCCCAGCAGACCAGCCTCGCCGTCGTCGCGCCGGGCATCGCTGAGGCGCTGTTGGCGACCGCGATCGGCCTGGTCGCCGCGATTCCGGCGGTGGTCGCCTACAACAAGCTGTCGTCGGATGTCGGCAAGCTGGGGATGCGGCTCGAAGCCTTCGCGGACGAATTCTCGGCGATCCTGTCGCGGCAGATCGACGAAAAGCTGCCTACGCGCTGAGCGCGATCCGAGAAGCGCGACCGTTTTCGGTCGGAAAGGTAACCAGCCATGGGCATGTCAGCGGGATCAGGGCGATCCTCGGGATCGCGCCGCCGCCGCGGTCGGCGCCAGCCGATGAGCGAAATCAATGTCACGCCGATGGTCGACGTGATGCTGGTGCTGTTGATCATCTTCATGGTCGCGGCGCCTTTGTTGACAGTCGGCGTGCCGATCGAGCTGCCGGAAACCCAAGCCAAGGCACTGAATTCCGAAAGCCAGCCGATCACCATCTCGGTGAATTCGAGTGGTGCCGTCTATCTGAACGACGCCGAGATTCCGCTCGACGAAGTCGTGGCCAAACTCGAGGCGGTCGCGAAGGCCGGCTACAAGGAGCGGATTTTCGTGCGCGGCGACCGCGCGGCGGATTACGGCACGGTCATGAAGGTCATGGCCCGGATCTCGGCGGCCGGATTCCGCAATATCGGTCTCGTCACCGACCAAGACCTCAACGCGTAGCCAAATCGGGTCTCCATGAAATCCGGCGTCGTTGTCTCCACGATCCTGCATACGGCGGTCCTGACCTGGGGCCTGTGGTCGCTGTCGGCGCCCGAGCCGTTGGAGGTGGCGAACATCGAGTCCTTCCCGGTCGAGATCGTGCCGATCGAGGCGCTGTCGCAGTCTGTGGTCGGCGCCAAGGATGCGCCGCTGACCGAGACGCCGGCGCCCAAACCGACGGAAAAGCCGCAGACGCTGCCGATGCCGGCCGAGAACGTCGGCGACAACGAGGCTGATCTGGAGACGCCGCCGACGCCCGTCGACCGGCCGAAGGCGAGCGAACAGGCCGCGGCGGCAAAGCCCGCCGAAGCTCCGGCTCCCGAGCCACAACCCGAACCGGAACCCGCGCCACCCCTTCCGGCAGATACACCGCCCCCGCCCCCGCCGCCGGATCCGGTGACGGTCGAAACGCCGGCGGACACACCGACGCCGGTCGACGCGGTCGAGCAGGCCATCGCGTCCGCCGAGGCAGTTCCGGTCGAACCACCGTTGCCGCAGAACGTGCCGGCACCCTCGACGAAGCCTATACCGCCGACGCCGGTGGTGGCGGAAAACAAGCCCGAGCCGAAACAGCCGGAGCCGGCGAAAGAGACCAAGACGGCCGAGACGCGGACGCCGGAAGAGAGCCAATTCGACGCCGACAAGATCGCCGCGCTGCTCAACAAGGAGCAATCGGCCGGCGGTGGCGCGAAGCGCTCTGAGGAGCAGGCCTCGCTCGGCACCGAGCGCCAGACCGGCGCCAAGCTTTCCCAGAGCGAGCTCGACGCGCTGCGCGGGCAGATCCAGCGTTGCTGGTCGCCGCCATCCGGCGTGTCGGAAGCCGGCTCGCTACGGATTTCGATCCAGATGCGATTAGACTCGTCTGGTCAGCTTGAAGCCCGTCCGGAAATCGTCAACGGCGGCGGCAGCTCGATGATCGAGCGCATCGCTGGAGAGGCAGCGCTTCGCGCAGTGCAGCGCTGCGCTCCGTACAACCTGCCGGCGGAAAAATACGAAACCTGGGCCGACGTCGTGGTCAATTTCGATCCGAGCCAGATGTTCTGATGCCAAAGACGAGCGATCAACCGCGCCGCGAAGCGTCCGACGGCGTCATACAATCTCCCGATTGCGTGTTAGGACGATCGAAACGGCGCCGTCGGGCTGTGCCAACGCGATCGGCGACGACCACGTCGGATCCCGCCCAACGCGGGGTGCGGGTGTAGAGCAGGTGGCAATTCAAACGAAGAGGCGCAGCCGCTCAGCGGCGTTGCCGCCTCCGAACTCAATGGAAGATCGTGGAATGAAAACGAGCATCAGAGGCGTTCTTGTGGCCATCGCGGCGATCGCCGGTGCCATACTGTTCGCGGCGCCAGCCTCGGCGGTCGTCGAAATCGACATCACCCAGGGCAATGTTGAGCCGCTGCCGATCGCCATCACCGACTTCCAGTCGCAGGACGGGATCGGGCAGCAGATCGCCGGCGTGGTCCAGGCCGACTTGAAGCGCTCGGGCCTGTTCGCACCGATCGACAAATCCGCCTTCATTCAGAAGGGACTGACCGTCGACACGAGCCCGACCTTCACCGACTGGACGGTCATCAATGCCCAGGCGATCGTCGTCGGGCGTGTGACGCCGGAAGCCGACGGGCGCTTGCGGGTGGAATTCCGGCTCTGGGATACCTTTGCGGGCCAGCAGCTCGACGGCCAGCAATTCTATACCAATCCGGAGAACTGGCGCCGCGTCGCGCACATCATCGCTGACGCGATCTATCAGCGCCTGACCGGCGAGAAGGGCTATTTCGATACCCGCATCGTGTTCGTGTCCGAGAGCGGCCCCAAGGACAGGCGGGTCAAACGGCTGGCGATCATGGACCAGGACGGTGCCAATGTGCGCTTTCTCACCCAGGGCAACGATCTCGTCCTGACGCCGCGCTTTTCGCCGAGCCGGCAGGAAGTCACCTACATGTCGTTCGGCGACGGCGAGCCACGGGTCTATCTCCTGCAGTTGGAGACCGGCCAACGTGAAATCGTCGGAAACTTCCCCGGCATGACCTTTTCTCCGCGCTTTTCTCCGGATGGCCAGAAGGTCATCATGAGCCTGCAGCAGGACGGCAACGCCAACATTTACGCCATGGATTTGCGCTCGCGCGCGACCACCCGGCTGACCTCAACGACGGCGATCGACACCTCGCCATCCTATTCGCCGGATGGCCAGCGCATCGTGTTCGAATCCGATCGTGGTGGCCGGCAGCAAATCTACGTGATGAATTCTGACGGCTCCGGCCAGCAACGCATCTCCTTCGGCGACGGCTCGTACTCCACCCCCGTATGGTCGCCGCGCGGCGATCTCGTCGCCTTTACCAAGCAGAGCGGCGGACAATTCCAGATTGGCGTCATGCGCCCGGATGGTTCGGGCGAGCGCATTTTGACCTCCGGCTTCCACAATGAGGGGCCGACCTGGGCGCCAAACGGCCGCGTGCTGATGTTCTTTCGCGACATCAAGGGCGGCGGCGGCCCGCAGCTCTATTCGATCGATCTCACCGGCTATAACGAGCAGAAGATTCCGACGCCCGGCTATGCGTCGGACCCGGCCTGGTCGCCCTCGCTCGAATAGGCCGCCCGTCGGACTTCACAGGCAAGGCGCCCGGGGCCCCGAATCCATCGAAACGCCGCTCCAGTGCTCCGTCACGGTCCGGCGGCCAGTTCGGGACAAGCTTGAGGACGCATTGTCGCTGGTGTGTTGCCGGCATGCACCAGTCGGCAACTGCCCGTCCCGTTGTCGCCAGCTCGCCGTATTCTCTCGAAAATCAAAGGGATCGGCACTCACGATATCGTCGAAAGCCGACCGTTTTTTACGACGCGTTAAACATCGCCAGGGTAAACATCGGGTAACAGGGACTCATCTGATTTGAAGGAGCTGGCCATGCGCCGGACCATTTTTGGGGTTAGGAGCCGCATCGCGCTCGCACTCGTCGCCAGCTTGGCGGTTGCCGGCTGTGCCAGCAAGAAGGACGCGCTGCCGGATAACGCGGCGGGGCTCGGCCTTGGCGCCGGTGGCGCTGGTGGCGTGGGTGGCAGCGCAGCGCCTGGAACGAGCCAGGACTTCACGGTCAATGTCGGCGATCGCGTGTTCTTCGATACCGATTCCTCATCGATCCGCGCCGACGCCCAGCAGACTCTCTCCCGCCAGGCTCAGTGGCTGAACCAGTATCCGCAATATTCGATCGTGATCGAAGGCCACGCGGATGAGCGCGGCACACGCGAATATAACCTCGCGCTGGGCGCCCGTCGTGCGTCGGCCACGCGCGACTATCTCACCCAGCGGGGCGTGGCGGCAAACCGCATGCGGACGCTGTCCTATGGCAAGGAGCGCCCGGTGGCGGTTTGTGACGATATTTCCTGCTGGTCGCAGAACCGGCGCGCCGTTACCGTTCTGGGCGGCGCCGGAAGCTAACGGGGTCCGAGAGGCCAGCATTGACGCGTGGCGGCCCTTCGGGGCCGTTTCACGTTGCCGCGCCGAGAAGAGCGGTCGGGGCGTCAAATTTTGGCCGAACTCGCTGGTTCCATGCTAAATTCGACCAGGTGTCGAAAGAGCCGGGCCTGGACGGTTAAACGGACCCGCCCGCATCGCATTCGCCTTCCATTGTCGAGAGAACCGTTGTCCATGACCTGCAGACCGACGATCCTTGCCGCATCCTGCCTTGCCTTGCTGATGAGCTTTTCATCTGGAGCATCGGCTTATGAACCTGCTTTCGGTCTCGTCGCGGAGCGGTCCGGCGGCGCGGGGCCAGCCTTTCTCGAGGCGCAAGTCGCCGCCTCACATCGCGAACAACCGGTCCGTCTAGCGCAGGCCGGCGAGGCGATCGTTCGGCTCAATCATCTGGAGGAGGAAATCCGCCGGCTCAACGGCAGGGTGGAAGAACTCAGCTTCCAGTTGCTCCAGGCGCAGGAAGACATGCGCAAGCGGCAGGAGGACAACGAGTTCCGCTTCCAGGAAATCGAAAAGGGAGGCGGCTCCGGTTCGGCCGGTGAACGGCGCGGCGACGCGGCTCCCGCCGCGAATGCGGACCCGGTTCGCACGGCCGCTCGCGAGAGCGCGCCTGCCGCGGCTCCTTCCGCATCCGCCCGCGGCGAGTCGGCGACGGATACATCCGGCGACGACGGCATCGGTCGTATTCTCGAGGGAGGCCTTGATACGGGTTCTTCCAACGCGCCGACCGGGAGCGCTTCGGATGCAGCCGCGCCCGGTTCGTCGAACACCGTCGCTGCTGTGACGCCGGAAGGGGCAGGGGATCTGTACGCCCTTGCCTACAATTATCTCCTGGCCGGCGATTACCAACTCGCCGAGCAGTCGTTTCGCCAATATGCGCAAACCTATCCGAACGCGAAGGATACACCGGACGCGGAATATTGGCTGGGCGAAAGCCTGTTCCAGCAGCAGAAATACGCCGATGCCGCGGAAACATTTCTCGACGCCCAGAAAAACTATCCCAAGAGCAGCAAAGCTCCGGACATGATGCTGAAGCTCGGCATGTCGCTGGCCAAGCTCGAGAATCGCGAGACGGCCTGCGTGACCTTCAAGGAAGTGGCGCGGCGCTACCCGACGATGAGCGCCAGCGTGAAGAGCAAGCTGGCCAGCGAGGCAAAGGCAGCAAACTGCTGAACGCGGAATCGGCCATCACAGCAAACATTTGCCTCCCGGAGATTCCGCCGGGCGCCCAACCGCTTTCGCCGCGCGATCTCTGTGATTGTTTCGCCGCCGCAATCGCGCAAGCCGCCACCCGCATCGGCCGACTGAAACGCGCGGTGCTCGCGGTATCCGGCGGTCCGGACTCGCTGGCGCTGCTCCTGGCGGCCAGCGAAGCGCGAAAATCTCCATTCCTTTCCGACATCCAGTTTGACGTCGTCACCGTCGACCATGGATTGCGCCCACAATCGGCCATGGAGGCGGATTTCGTTGCCGGCATCGCGCTTAAAATGAAATTCCCGCACAAAACGATGTGCTGGGCCGAGCCGGCGCACAGCGGCAACCTTCCCGCGGCCGCCCGCCGCGCCCGCTATGGCCTCCTCCTCGACGCGGCCCGCCAGAGCGGCGCAACCGTTATTCTGACCGCCCATCACCAGGACGACCAGCTGGAGACGCATCTCCTGGCGCGGGCGCGGGGGGCGGGCGACACGGGATTGGCCGGTATGCGCCGGGTTCGCGACATCGCACCCGGAATTGCCCTCGTGCGTCCGTTTCTGGGTGTCCCGGGCGGCCGGCTGAAAGCGACGGTCGCCGACCGCGACCTACGTGCCGTTGACGATCCCACCAATACCGACGTGACCTACCATCGCGTCCGACTGCGTCAGCAGTTGGCTACCGGCAACATCGATCGGCGCCGACTGGAAATGGAGATCGCCAGCCATGCCGCGCGGCGAGATGCTGGTGAAGCGAATCTGACGGCGACGATCAGCGCCATGGCGGCCAAGGGCGAACTCGCCGCCAATGCCGACGGCACGTTGGTTTCCGATCGCGCGACCTTGGCCGCGATCGAACGCTCGACGGCGTTTTTGTTGATGCAGCGCGCCATCGCGGCTGTCGCGGGCGGCGACTACGCTCCGGGCGGGCGTTCCGTGATGCGTCTCGTCGACGCACTGCGCGGGCCTGACGACCGAATCTCGGTGTCGCTGGGCGGGGCGCTCGTCAACGCACGATCCCGCGTCGCAGTCGCGCGTGAGTTCGGACGCGCCGGGATCGCCGGCATCGAGCCGGCCGATCTCGCGAGCCGCGTGGTTTTCGATGGCCGCTTCGATATCCGCCTGGAACGCGACCACTGTCACCGTGAGGCTCGGATCGTTGCCTTCGGATCGCTGGGACGGGGCAACCGGATCGAACAAACCTTGCCCGTTCTGACGGTCGGGAGCGTCCTTGTTGCGGTGCCGGAGGTGCTGGCGCGAAAGGCCGGTGCGGGCGTCGGCCGGCTCGAAATCGCCTCGCTGATCGCGTGGCGTTTGATGCGTGATCTGCCGCTTTCGCGGTGCGATGCGGCGGCCGGGATGGCGAGTGCGGTAACCAAAGGGGCAGAGACACACATGCATTTTGCCGCAAAAGCGCCCGATGATGTTGGCAAGGAGGGGCTCACCACCTATCTTCGATGAAATCGTCTGAGCGGTCTCGGGCGGCCATCCCAGGATGACTGATGAACCAGAATTTTCGAAACTTCGCCCTCTGGGCGATCATTGCGCTGCTTTTGATCGCTCTGTTCCAGCTGTTTTCGAATGGCTCTCAGACCGCTGGAACCCGTGAGATTCCCTATTCGCAGTTCCTGTCCGACGTCGATTCGGGACGGGTGCAATCGGTTGTCATCCAGGGACCGCGGATCAGCGGAAAATATTCTGATGGCGCCGCGCCGTTCCAGACTTACGCGCCGGAAGACCCGGCGTTGGTCGAGCGGCTCGAGTCGAAGAACATCCAGATCAATGCCGCCCCTCCGGGCGACAACACCAATCCGATCTGGTCAATGCTTTTGTCGTTCGGTCCGATCCTTCTGATCCTCGCGGTCTGGATCTTCCTGATGCGGCAGATGCAGGGCGGCGCGGGCGGCAAGGCGATGGGCTTCGGCAAGTCGAAGGCCAAGCTTCTCACCGAAGCGCACGGCCGGGTCACCTTCCAGGATGTGGCCGGCGTCGACGAGGCGAAGCAGGATCTGGAGGAGATCGTCGAGTTCCTGCGCGAACCACAGAAGTTCCAACGCCTGGGCGGCAAGATTCCCCGTGGCGTCTTGCTCGTGGGCCCTCCGGGCACCGGTAAGACCTTGCTGGCGCGCTCCGTGGCCGGCGAGGCCGACGTGCCGTTCTTCACGATTTCGGGCTCCGACTTCGTCGAGATGTTCGTCGGTGTCGGCGCGAGCCGCGTGCGTGACATGTTCGAGCAGGCCAAGAAGAACAGCCCCTGCATCATCTTTATCGACGAGATCGACGCGGTCGGTCGGCATCGCGGCGCTGGTCTCGGTGGCGGCAACGACGAACGCGAGCAGACGTTGAACCAGTTGCTGGTCGAGATGGATGGCTTCGAGGCGAATGAGGGAGTCATCCTGATCGCGGCGACCAACCGCCCGGACGTTCTCGACCCCGCGCTGCTGCGGCCGGGCCGTTTCGACCGGCAGGTGATGGTGCCGAATCCGGACGTGGGCGGTCGCGAGAAGATCCTCAAGGTTCATGTCCGCAACGTGCCCCTGGCGCCCAATGTCGATCTGAGGACAATCGCGCGTGGCACGCCCGGCTTTTCGGGCGCCGATCTTGCCAATCTCGTCAACGAGGCGGCCTTGATGGCGGCGCGCCGCGCCAAGCGGCTCGTCACCATGTTGGAATTTGAAGATGCCAAGGACAAGGTCATGATGGGCGCCGAGCGCCGCTCCATGGCCATGACCGAAGAGGAAAAGAAGCTCACCGCCTATCACGAGGCCGGTCACGCCCTCGTCGGCATCTATGAGCCGTTCAACGATCCGTTGCACAAGGTGACGATCATCCCGCGTGGCCGGGCGCTGGGCGTTACCATGAACCTACCGGAGCGGGACCGCTACGGCATGCGCAAGAACGAGATGGAAGCCCGGCTGGCGATGATCTTCGGTGGCCGCGCTGCCGAGGAAATCATCTACGGCCTCGACAATGTTACCACCGGCGCCTCCAACGACATCCAGCAGGCCACCAACATGGCCCGCGCGATGGTCATGGAATACGGCATGAGCGACAAGCTGGGACGGCTGCGCTACAAAGATAATCAGGAGGAGGTGTTCCTCGGCCATTCCGTTTCGCACCAGCAGAACATGTCCGAGGACACCGCACGGCTGATCGACTCGGAGGTTCGGGAGATTATCGAGGCGGCCGAGAACAAGGCGCGGCGCATCCTCAACGAGCATATCGACGATCTGCATATGATCGCCAAGGCGTTGCTTGAATACGAGACGCTTTCGGGCGACGAGGTTCATGATCTCTTGGCCGGGCGGACCCTCGCCCGCGATATGGGCGACGATACCCCGCCGTCGCGCGGTTCGGCCGTTCCGAAGGCCGGGACCGGGCGTCCGGCGAGCCCGCGCGACGACAAGGCCGGTGACGGTCTCGAACCGCAGCCGACCTGACCGAACGGCTCCGGACCCAAGTGCAAGGAGAAGAGCGGCCCGCTGCCGCTCTTTTTCCGTTGCAAGAGGCGGCCTCAGATCGGTGTCGTCGGCCGCGCCATCCCGGCAACCGATCCATGCGACATTGTGCGCGCCGAGCGCCGTCCGCTAGAAGGGGACGGGGCGTAACCATCAGCTGACGACGGGATCATCGATGGGCAGAAAATATTTCGGGACCGACGGCATCCGCGGCACGGCGAATCGGCATCCGATGACGCCGGAAATCGCCATGAAGGTCGGTATGGCCGCGGGGCTCGCCTTCCAGCGTGGCAGCTACCGCCACCGCGTGGTGATCGGCAAGGACACGCGCTTGTCGAGCTATATGATCGAGAACGCGATGGTCGCCGGATTTACGGCGGCAGGCATGGACGTCTTTCTGCTCGGCCCGATGCCGACGCCCGCCGTGGCGATGTTGACCCGCTCGCTGCGCGCCGATATCGGCGTCATGATCTCCGCATCCCACAATCCGTTCGAGGACAACGGTATCAAGCTGTTCGGTCCGGAGGGCTACAAGCTTTCAGACGAAATTGAACGGACCATCGAGGGGCTTCTCGACCAGGATCTGAGCGCGCGCCTCGCCACGGGGAGCCGGCTTGGGCGTGCCAAGCGCGTGGATGGCGTGCATGATCGCTACATCGAGTTCGCCAAGCGGACGCTGCCGCGCGAGCTTTCGCTCGAAGGAATCCGGGTCGCGATCGATTGCGCGAACGGCGCCGGATACAGCGTGGCGCCCGAGGTTCTGTGGGAACTCGGGGCCGAAGTCATCAAAATCGGGATCAGTCCCGACGGTACGAACATCAACCACAATTGCGGCTCGACCGCTCCGGGGGCGCTTGCCGCCAAGGTGAGGGAAGTTCGGGCAGACATCGGGATCGCCCTGGATGGCGATGCCGATCGCGTGCTGATCGTCGACGAGCAAGGATCGGTCGTTGATGGCGACCAGCTGATGGCGGTGATCGCCGAGAGCTGGTCGGAGGACGGCCGCCTAGCGGCCGGCGGCATCGTCGCGACCATCATGTCCAATCTCGGTCTCGAACGCTTTCTGGAAGCGCGGCACCTGCAACTCGCCCGCACCAAGGTCGGCGATCGCTATGTTGTCGAGCATATGCGCGAACACGGTTATAATGTCGGCGGTGAGCAGTCCGGCCATATCGTTCTCTCTGACTTCGGTACGACGGGCGACGGGCTCGTCTCGGCGCTCCAGGTTCTCGCCGTCGTAAAGCGGAAGGGGGGAACGGTGTCGGAAGTCTGCCGTCGTTTCGATCCGGTGCCGCAGATTTTGAAGAACGTGCGGTTTGCGGGCGGCGAGCCTTTGGAGCGAGACCGCGTGCAGGACGCGATCAGCGCCGGGCGAGAGCGTTTGGGCAATAGCGGGCGGTTGGTGATCCGTCCGTCCGGCACCGAGCCATTGATCCGCGTGATGGCCGAAGGCGACGATCGGGCGCTGGTGTCGTCCGTGGTGGACGACATCGTCGGTGCTCTGAAGCAAGCCGCTGCGTAAAGGGCCCAATGTATCGGTTTTGGGCTAATTTTTTCGTGTAAACCCTCAGTTAACCAATGCGATTTACCGTGTTCATTAAGGTAACGGTGTGCCAATCCCGGCGGCCGATTGAACCGGAGATGATCGCTATGAATTCGAGACTTGTGACGACCGTCGCCGTCGTCGGTGCGTTGTCCTTACTCGCAGCCACCGCCAACGCCGCCGATATTATCGAGGAGCCACCGGTGTATATCCCACCGGCGCCGGTGGAAGAGGTGTCGACTGCGGGCTGGTACCTGCGTGGTGACGTCGGCTACGTTTTCGAGAGTGAAACCTCGGGCAAATATGGCTATTTGCGCGGCGGCTACGGTGGCGGCGACTTCGTCCAGTACTATCACTACGACAACATCGAAACCGACAGCGCCTTCATGGTCGGCGGCGGTCTCGGCTATCGCTTCAATGCATTCGCCCGCATGGATCTGACGGCCGACTACTTCACAGCGGACCTGACCGGCTCGTCGAATTGCGTTGATGTACCGAGTGCCTATTGCCGCTACGCCGACAGTGCGGAGATCGACGTCTGGACCGTGATGGCCAACGCCTATGTGGATCTTGGCACATACGGACGGTTCACGCCCTATGTCGGCGGTGGCGCAGGTGTCGCCAACGTCTCCTACAGCACGATGAACAACAAGTTCGAATGCAATGGCGGCTTTACCGCAACCAATTGTGGCCAGACCTTTACCCATGAAGGAATGTCCGAGTGGCGCTTCGCTTATTCGCTCATGGCAGGTGCAAGCATCGATATCACGCATAACCTGAAGTTCGACGCCGGATACAAATATACCCGCATCGCGGAAGGCGAGGCATTCGGCTACGACGCGCAGGATATTGCGAACGGTGCCAGTGGCGTCCAGGGCTACGACCACGGCTACGACCTGCATGCGGTCCGCGCGGGCCTTCGCTACGAATTTGGCGGCGGCGGCTTCGGCAAGGGCAAGGGCAAAGCGCCGGTCTATGCTCCCGAGCCGGTCTATGCGCAGGACGTGGTCTTCAAATAGACCGAACGTTCCTCTTCTACAGTCCAAGGAAAGGTCGCCGCCCGGCGTAAGGGCGGCGGCCTTTCGCGTTTGCCGGCACCTCGGATCCCGGGAACGGCGCATCGCTCGGTTAACGATCACGGTTAAGGAACACGGTTAATCGGGCTTTAAGCTTTCGCTGCGACGGTAACCGCCAGACGATACATCCGCTTCGGCGGGTGGCATGAGGCGGAACGGCAGTAGGAAGCGGAGCCATGACTATCACCAGGACATTGATCGCGGGCGTGCTCGCGATCGGCGCGACAATCCCGGCTGCGAAGGCTGCCGACCTGCCGCCGATTTACGCGGAGCCGATCTACCAGGACGTGCCGGAACTGGTTCCGGTCGAGATCGGCAATGGCTGGTATCTGCGCGGGGACGTTTCCTACGACTTCGACAGCGACGTTTCCGTCGAAGGCAGCAGCCGGGCCGAAATGAAGTTCGAGAACGGTTACGACCTTGGAGCCGGTTTCGGTTATCGGTTCACGGACTTCTTTCGGACCGACGTGACGGCGCGCTATTCCAAGTTCGATGTCGATTTCGGTCCCGCGGCCGCCTATCCTTACGCCTTCTCCAGCGACGCGGAGACATGGGAACTGATGGCGAATGCCTATGTCGATCTGGGCACTTTCGTCGGCTTCACGCCCTATCTTGGCGGCGGTGTCGGCGCCGTGCAGGTGGAATACGGCATCGACTGCACGAGTGGGACCAATGATTGCGCCGCCCTTACCGGGGCATCCTACACCGATACCAAGGATTGGCGCTTCGCCTATTCCCTGATGGCCGGCGTCGCCTACGATGTGACCCAGAATGTCGCGATCGACATCGGCTACCGTTATCTCAATGTTGAAGCCGGCGACCTGTTCGGCCTGCAAGGCAATGGCGTCGATTACGCGCTTCGCGACGACGGTTTCGATCGTCATACGATCCAGGCGGGCATCCGCTATTCGCTCTGGTAGGATTTTCACTTTCACCAACGACAAACGGCGGGGCCTTGGCTCCGCCGTTTGTCGTTTCAGGCGTGGCGCCACGAGCCGCCGAATGTCCACCGCCACCAAATTGTCGCTTGACCGCGGTCCGGAAAGGGGAGTAGCCCCGTTCGCGGGACACGCCTCCCCAACGAGGCGCATCTATCTGTGAGGGTAGCTCAGATGGCAAATACCGCGAAGCCGGACCTGCGTCCGGCCAATTCCCGTTTTTCTTCCGGCCCCTGCGCGAAACGACCCGGTTGGTCGTTCGAAGCGCTGGCCGATGCCGCGCTCGGTCGCTCGCATCGCGCCAAGGTCGGCAAATCCAAACTGCTACAGGCTATCGACGAAACCCGGGACATTCTCGGCGTTCCGGCCGACTATCGCATCGGCATCGTGCCGGCGTCCGATACCGGCGCGGTCGAGATGGCGATGTGGTCGCTGCTCGGCGAGCGCGGCGTCGATGTCCTGGCTTGGGAATCCTTCGGCGCGGGCTGGGTGACCGACGCGCTCAAGCAGTTGAAGCTCGACGACGCGCGCAGCTTCGAGGCTCCCTACGGCGAGATCGTCGACTTCGCCCAAGTGGATTTCGACCGTGACGTGGTCTTTACCTGGAACGGCACGACGTCCGGCGTGCGGATGCCGAATGGCGACGCCATTCCGGCGGACCGCAAGGGCCTGACCATCTGCGACGCAACCTCGGCCGCGTTTGCGCAGGACCTGCCCTACGACAAGCTGGATGTCGTCACCTTCTCCTGGCAGAAGGTACTCGGCGGCGAGGCGGCACACGGGATGCTGATCCTCAGCCCACGCGCGGTCGCGCGGCTGGAAAGCTACAAGCCGGCCTGGCCGTTGCCGAAGATTTTCCGGCTGACCAAGGGCGGCAAGCTCATCGAAGGCATCTTCAAGGGCGAGACGATCAACACCCCGTCCATGCTGTGTGTCGAGGACTATCTCGATGCGCTGGCATGGTCGAAACAGATCGGCGGCCTCGCAGCCTTGAAGGGCAGGGCGGACGCCAATCTCGCGGCCATCGAAACCTATGTCGCGGCCAATTCGTGGCTGGCGTTCCTGGCCGCCGACAAGGCCCTGCGCTCCAATACCTCGGTCTGCCTGACCTTTGCCGACCCGGCGGTTAAGCGGCTCACGGCCGACGAACAGGCCGCCTTCGCCAAGGGCGTCGCCGCTCTACTGGAGAAGGAGGGCGTGGCCTTCGATATCGGCGCCTATCGCGACGCGCCTCCGGGCCTGCGCATCTGGTGTGGCGCGACGGTCGAAACCGCCGACGTCGCAGCGCTGATGCCCTGGATCGGCTGGGCCTACGACGTCCAGAAGGCCGGCCTCGCGAAAGCGGCCTGAGGCGCGTGCGCCATTCCTCTCCCGCTTGCGGGAGAGGGTGGACGGCGCGGAGCGCCGGCCGGGTGAGGGTCTGACGGGCACGTCCCTTCCTCCTCTTCGACGCCGTCGCTCTACGAAGCCCTCATCCGCCCCTTCGGGGCACCTTCTCCCCGCAGGGGAGAAGAACGGCGCCGCAGCCACGCCAACGCCTCCGCGTTCCATCGATCCGTTTCCCCATTCTTCCAAGGATTATCCCATGGCACCCCGCGTTCTCGTTTCCGACAAGTTGTCCAAGACCGCCGTCCAGATCTTCGCCGACCGTGGCGTCGAGGTCGACTACATGCCCGATCTCGGCAAGGACAAGGACAAGCTGCTCGACGTCATCGGTCAGTATGACGGTCTCGCCATCCGCTCGGCCACCAAGGTCACGGAGAAGCTCATCCAGGCCGCCACCAAGCTGAAGGTCGTTGGCCGCGCCGGCATCGGCGTCGACAATGTCGACATTCCCGCCGCCAGCCGGAAGGGCATCATCGTGATGAACACACCCTTCGGCAACTCGATCACCACCGCCGAACACGCGATCGCGCTGATGTTCGCCGTCGCGCGCCAGCTGCCCGCCGCCGACGCCTCGACCCAGGCCGGCAAGTGGGAGAAGAACCGCTTCATGGGCGTCGAGATCACCGGCAAGACGCTCGGCATCATCGGCTGCGGCAATATCGGCGCCATCGTTGCCGCGCGGGGCGTCGGTCTCAAGATGCGGGTCATCGCCTTCGACCCGTTCCTGTCGGCCGACCGCGCCGCGCATCTCGGCATCGAAAAGGTCGAACTCGACGATCTCTTCAAGCGCTCCGACTTCATCACGCTGCACACGCCGATGACCGACAAGACCAAGGGCATCATCGACAAGGCGGCGATCGCCAAGATGAAGGATGGCGTCCGCATCGTGAACTGCGCGCGCGGCGGCCTGATCGTCGAGGCGGATCTGGCCGAGGCGATCAAGTCCGGCAAGGTGGCGGGCGCCGGCGTCGACGTGTTCGAGGTGGAGCCGGCGACGAACTCGCCGCTCTTCGGTTTCGAGAACGTCGTCTGCACGCCGCATCTCGGCGCCTCTACCTCCGAGGCTCAGGAGAATGTCGCGCTCCAGGTCGCCGAGCAGATGTCAGACTATCTGATCCGGGGCGCGGTCGCGAACGCCATCAACATGCCGTCGATCAGCGCCGAGGAAGCGCCGATCCTGACGCCATTCGTCCAGCTCGCCGAGTGCCTCGGCGCCTTCGCTGGACAGGTCACCGAGGAGGCGATCAAGTCGGTGGAAATCACCTATGACGGAAGCGTTGCGGCGATGAATACGCGGGCGCTGACCAGCGCGGCGCTGGCCGGGCTGATCAAGAGCCAGGTCTCGGACGTCAACATGGTCTCGGCGCCGATCATGGCGAAGGAACGCGGCATCCAGCTGACCGAGTCGCGGCGCGACAAGTCGGGCGTCTTCGACAGCTACATCAAGCTGACGGTCGTCACCGAAAAGCAGACCCGGTCCGTCGCGGGAACCGTCTTTTCCGATGGCAAGCCTCGCTTCATCCAGATCAAGGGTATCAACCTCGACGCCGAGGTCGGCCGGCACATGGTTTACACGACCAACAACGACGCTCCGGGCATCATTGGTCTGCTTGGCACTGTGTTCGGCAAGGCTGGCGTCAACATCGCCAACTTCCAGCTCGGTCGGGACCGGCCCGGTGGCAACGCCATTGCGCTGCTTTATGTCGATTCGCCGGTTCCTGAAGACGTGCTGGACGCGGTACGCGCCCACAAGGAGATCGCCAGTGCCAAGCCGTTGCGCTTCGACGTCGCGGACGTCGACGGCTGATGCGACAGGCCAGGTCTTCCTGATCGAAACGGCGTCCCGCGATTATCGGGGCGCCGTTTCCTTATCCGGTGCCCGACGTCGTCCCGCCGCGCCGCGTTCGGCAAGCATGATGCCGCCGAGAACGAAGGCGAGCGCGATGACGTGGTAGGTGCGAAGCGCTTCGCCGATGACCAATACGGCGAGGATCGCGCCGAAGATCGGCACGAGATTGATGAACAGATTGGCCCGGTTCGGTCCGATCATTTCGATGCCGCGAATATAGAGTGACTGGGCGATGAGCGAGGGAAAGATCGCCGTATAGAGCGCTGCGGAGAGGCCTTGGCCGTCGGGCAGGCGCGTATCGCCCATGGCCCACTCCAATCCAGCGAAGGGCACCGAGACGACAAAGGCGGAGGCGGCGAGCACGAAGATCGTCGAACGCCAGTTGAGCACCGGCTTGAACCGCAGGGCCACCGTGTAACCGCCGTACAGCAGCACGGCGATCATCATCAAGGCATCGCCGCGGTTGAGATCGAGGGCAAGAAGCGCCGAGGGTTCGCCGTGGGTGGCCGTCAGCGCGACACCGACCAGCGTCAGGGAGAAGCCGACGATTTGAAAGGGTGAAACGGGCATGCGGAAGAGGAGGAAGTTCGCCAGCAACACGATCAGCGGCATCGCAGATTGCTCGATCGTCACGTTGATCGCCGTTGTGTAGTTCAGCGCCAGATAGAAGATCGCGTTGAAGGTGGCGAAACCGAGCCCGCCGAGCGCGAAGAGAAACGGCAGGTTGCGCCGGATCACGGGCCATTCCCGGCGCACGTCGTGGAGCGCGAAGGGCGCCATGAACAGGCACGCGAAAGTCCAGCGCAGCAATGTGAGCAGCATCGGCGAGACGTGTCCGACGGCGAGCTTGCCCGCGATCGCATTGGCGCCCCACAACAGGGCTACGGTCGCCAGGATCAGGTAAGGATGCCGGAAGCGAGATGTCATGGCTTTGCGTTTACGTGGGCGCGGCCGGGTCGCATAGGGGGCTTGCAACAAAATAAGCATGCCTGATGAAATTAGGGGCTTTGCGCGCGCTGTGTGATCAAAGCCGTCCGGCCGGACATTTTCCGCAAGTTCGGTCGCTTCACGCCCTCGCTTCTGTCGGGGTGCTTGACTATAGTCCGCGCGCCTCGCACCGGGCGGGCGGGCGGAAATTGCAAGAGGACTCTTAATGGCCAACGTCGTCGTCATCGGATCGCAATGGGGAGACGAGGGTAAGGGGAAAATCGTCGACTGGCTGTCGGAACGGGCTGACGTGGTGGTACGGTTTCAGGGCGGGCACAATGCCGGGCACACGCTCGTCGTCGACGGGACGTCCTACAAGCTCTCGTTGCTGCCGTCCGGCGTCGTTCGCAAGGGCAAGCTGTCGGTGATCGGCAACGGCGTCGTTTTCGATCCCCATGCTTTCGTCGCGGAGAAAAAACGCCTCGAGGCGCAGGGCGTTTCGATCGATCCGCAGTCGTTGCGCATCGCCGACAATGCGGCGCTGATTCTCTCGCTGCATCGCGAACTCGACGCGACGCGGGAGAATGCCAATGTCGGCACCAAAATCGGCACGACCGGACGCGGCATCGGTCCGGCTTATGAGGACAAGGTCGGCCGGCGGGCGCTCAGGGTGATGGATCTGGCCCATCCGGAGAGCCTGCCCGAGCGGATCGATCGCCTGCTTGCCCATCACAATGCCTTGCGACGCGGGCTCGGGCAGAACGAGATCGACCCGACCACGATTCTCGAGGAATTGACCTCGATCGCCGACGAGATCACACCTTACATAGACCGCGTCTGGCGGCTTCTCGACGAGCGGCGCAAGGCCGGCGACCGAATCCTGTTCGAGGGCGCCCAAGGAACGTTGCTCGACATCGACCATGGCACCTATCCCTTCGTCACGTCCTCCAACACCGTTGCCGGGCAAGCGTCGGCCGGTTCTGGCCTCGGGCCCGGCAGTATCGGTTTCGTCCTCGGCATCACCAAGGCCTATACGACACGCGTGGGGGAAGGGCCGTTCCCCAGCGAGCAGGATAACGAGGTCGGCCGTTTTCTCGGCGAGAAGGGCCGCGAGTTCGGGACTGTCACCGGACGCAAACGTCGTTGCGGCTGGTTCGATGCCGTTCTTGTGCGTCAAGCAGTAGCCCTCAATGGCATCGACGGGCTCGCATTGACCAAATTAGACGTGTTAGATGGTCTTGAGGAGATCAAGATCGTCGTCGGTTACAATCTGGATGGCAAGCAAATCGACTATCTTCCGGCCAGTCTTTCCGAGCAACAACGGGTCGAGCCTATTTTTGAGACTTTGGAAGGCTGGAAAGATACGACCGCCGGCGCGCGGCGCTGGAACGATCTTCCGGCCCAAGCCGTCAAATATGTCAGGCACATAGAAGAATTGGTACAGGCGCCGGTGACGCTTCTGTCGACATCGCCGGAGCGGGACGACACAATACTTGTTCGCGATCCGTTTCAGGATTAGACTCCCGACGCCGGGACACCAGGAAATTAAGACAAGTGAGTGACTGCGATCCATGGCGGACTTGAGCGGCGTACTTCGTAAAACCATCGACGGCCTGCCGCGTGCTACGCCGCAGATGCGCGCCAAGGTCTATGATAAGGCCCGCGCGGCGATTCAAAGGCAGATCGACGCTGCGAACCCGCCGTTGGCAGAGAACGTGGTCGCCACCCGGCTCTCTGCGCTTGAAGATGCGATCGCGCGCACCGAACAGCATTATGCCGAGCCAACGGATGGCGAGCCGGATGACGACTTGGCTTCGCTCCTGGCGGCCGATACGCCAAAAGCGCGGGGTAGACCCGGTGGGGGCCATTCGGATGCACCAGCGCCGGAGGCTTGGGTGGGCGCGAGCGACACTCCCGCTCCGGCCGCGTCAGCTCCGAGCGCCGTCTTGCCCAAGGCGCCCTCGCTGCCCGGTCGCCCCGCGGAACAGGGCGGTGGGGCACCAGATTCGCGGACCGGTTCAGGCGACAGGGCGACGGAGCGGAGCGAGAGTGGGATCGTCGATTCGGTCTTCCCGGGACTGAAGAAATCCGCCGCGACGCCGCGTCACGAGCCGCCACCGTTCTTCCCGATCGCGACGGAGGAGCCCGAGGCGGCGGCGGGGCCATCCCCCGTCGGTGCCCCGTTCATCGTTCCCACCGCATCCGGGGCGGCGCGACGCGAGGCCGACGGACCCCATAACGATGCATTCTACGACGACGAAAGAATTCCGGCGGGCATTCGCACAGACGATGACATCCCCGAGGCCGACGTTTCGGGCCCGCGCTATTCGCCGCGCAGGAAGCGGAAAGGATCGGGCAAGGGGCGTTCGCTGATCGCCGCGACACTCGTCATCATCCTGTTGGGTGGCCTTGGGGCGGTCGGATGGACCTATCGCGACCAGATCGAGGCGTTGCTGGTCGCGCCGTCGGATCTCGACAACATCGCCTCGAGGACGGACAAGGAGCCTGCGGTGGCGACGGGGGAGCCGGACGCTGCGGGGACCGTCAACGGCGGAACGGCAGCGGCCACTGGCGAGGCGGTTTCGCCAAGTCCGGATGCGAGCGGACAGGGGGAAACCGGCACGGGTGAGCTTGCCAGCTCCGAGGCCTCGCAGGGCCAATCGAGCCGGCAATTCACCCAACGGCTGCTTCCGGATGGGACCGAAGTGGACGAGGGACCGGCCGCGGGCGAGCCCAATGCGTTCGACGAGGGCACGGATATCGCCGCGGCATCGCCGGTGCCGACGGAATCATCGGCGAGCCCGACGATCACCAGCGAGATCGGGGAGGATCCGGCCGTGGTCGGCGCCGCGCCCGTGGAGGCAGAGACGCCGGTCACCGGTGAAGAAGCCGCAAGGCCGGACGCCGAAAGCCCGGAGGCCACAAGCCCCGAAGCCGAGAGCCCCGAAGTCGCGGCTATCGAACCGGCGACTGGCAACACGCCCGCCGTCGCGCAAAAGGCGGTGTTCTATCAAGAGCGGACGGAAACGACGTCCGGTACGCAGGAGGGCGGCAATGTCGTCTGGTCGGTGGTCAACGAGTCGCCCAGCGAGGGACAGCCTCCGGAACCGGCGATCCGCGCCGTCGCCGAGGTTCCGGACGAAAATCTCAAGATGACGATGACCATTCGCCGGAACGCCGATCCGACGCTGCCGGCAAGCCATGTCATCGAGCTTCTCTTCAATACGCCGGCGAATTTCAGCGGCGGCGGCGTCGCCAACGTGCAGCGCTTGGCGTTGAAGGCGACCGAGCAGGCGCGCGGTGAACCGCTGATCGGGGTTGCGGGCAAGATCTCCGACGGCTTCTTCATCATCGCGCTGAACAATCTCGAACAGGCGATGCAGAGCAATCTCTCGCTGCTGAAAAGCGAACAGTGGATCGATATTCCGATCGCTTACGAGACCGGACGACGGGCGTTGATGTCGATCGAGAAGGGGATTCCGGGTGATCGCGTCTTCAAGGAGGCTCTCGACGCCTGGAACGCAAAAACCTGACGATCCTTCCAGGCCGTGGCGGGGGCGGCGCCCGCCCGTCCGTCGTCGCGCTCGCTCTCAAGATATGATTGGGCGTCGGTTGCCGTGCGGGTCGGCGCCATCGCGGTCGACGATCTGAACAAAAAAGGACCGGTGCGCCATGGGGTGCACCGGTCCTTTGCTTTTTTCAGTCAGTGGTCGTGTCGGTCAGGTGCTGGCCTGGTCGACTGGCCGCAGCGCCCGATGCGCGGCTTCGGCGGTGTCGCGGACGGCCTTCTGCACCTTTTCAAAGGCCCGAACCTCGATCTGGCGCACGCGCTCGCGGCTGATGTCGAATTCGCCGGAGAGCGCCTCGAGCGTCAACGGGTCTTCGGAGAGTCGACGCGCCTGGAAAATGCGCCGTTCGCGATCGTTGAGGACATCCATCGCATTGTTCAACATGCCGCGACGCTGATCGAGCTCGTCTTCGCGCGCGAGTGAATCCTCCTGCGATTCACTGTCGTCCACGAGCCAATCCTGCCATTCGCCGGATTCGCCCTCAGTGGCCCGTAACGGCGCGTTCAACGAGGCATCGCCGGAGAGGCGACGGTTCATCGAGACCACTTCCTCAGCCGAAACGCCCAGCTGGGTGGCGATCTGATCGACCTGATCCGGCCGCAAATCACCCTCTTCCAGCGCCTGGATGCGGCTCTTCATCTTGCGAAGGTTGAAGAACAGGCGCTTTTGATTCGCGGTGGTCCCCATCTTCACAAGGCTCCACGAGCGCAGGATGTATTCCTGAATCGAGGCCTTGATCCACCACATGGCGTAGGTCGCCAGGCGGAAGCCCCGCTCCGGATCGAACCGTTTGACCGCCTGCATCAGGCCGACATTACCCTCTGAAACGACTTCGCCGATCGGCAGCCCGTAACCGCGATAGCCCATGGCGATCTTGGCGACGAGGCGCAGATGGCTGGTCACCAGCCGGTGTGCCGCGTCACGATCGTCGTGTTCGGCATAGCGCTTGGCCAGCATGTATTCTTCCTGAGGCTCCAGCATCGGGAATCGGCGAATCTCTTCCAAATAGCGGCTGAGGCCGGCTTCGCCCGAGGCGATGCTGGGCAGATTAGATTGGGCCATTCGTCGCCCTCCATCGTTGTATCGGCCGCTTCGACAGAAGCCGGCCGGGTCGCGAACCGCAAATGCCCTGTTCGCGCAGACCTTATTATATAGAGCTTGGTGCACCGAATTCACGGCACAATCACGTGTGACGCCGCGTGAACGGTCCTTTGAATGGTGCGTTCCAGCACACAAGCCTCGGACGCAGCCTCGTTTTCCCGCGATGTCTTCTCAGTCGTGAGCAATGCCGAAGGCGGCGCAGAGTTCCACCATGTCCCCCGGCAATGATGACTGGAATGACAAGGGGGCGTCCGAGACCGGATGGACGAATCCCAACCGGCAGGCATGCAACGCCTGGCGGCGAAAGCCTTGGACGACCTGTTTGGCATCCGAGTCGAGGCGCTCTGATTTGGTGCGAAATCCGGCGCCATAGACATCGTCACCCACCAGCGGATGGCCGATATGGGCCATATGGACCCGGATCTGGTGGGTGCGTCCGGTCTCCAACACGCATTCGACCAGGGACGCCAGGCCGTCGTCCAGCGGCGAGGCGGCGCGCAATGCGTAACGGGTGATCGCATGACGCGCGTCGCCGCGCCCTTCCGGCACGACGGCCCGTTTGACGCGGTCGCTGGCCGAGCGGCCGAGGGCCGCGTCGATGGTGCCACGGGGTCTGGAGGGCGTGCCCCAGACGAGCGCGAGATAGGCGCGCGACAGTCGACCGTCGCGGCCATGCGCGGCGAATTGCTCCGAAAGGCCCCGATGGGCCGTGTCGGACTTGGCGACGACCAAGAGGCCGCTGGTCTCCTTGTCGAGGCGGTGGACGATTCCGGGCCGGCGCACGCCGCCGATACCGGACAGGCTGTCGCCGCAGTGGTGGAGCAGTGCGTTGACGAGAGTTCCGGTCCAATTGCCGGGGCCCGGATGGACGACGAGACCCGCCGGCTTGTCGATGACGATGAGGTCCGCATCCTCATGCACGACGCAAAGCGGAATGGCCTCCGCCTCGGGGGCGGCGTCGGTGGGCGGCGGCATGGCGACATCGACGGCCTCACCGGCGCTGAGCTTGCGCTTGGCGACGAGGACATTCTCGCCGTTGATCGCAACGCGTCCCTCGGTAATCAAGGTCTTGGCCCGGCTACGCGAGAGCGCCCCGTCGCTGGCCGCGGCCAGAAAGCTGTCGAGCCGCTCGCCGGCTCCGGCGGCCTCGACCATGAAACGTCTTGTATCCATAGCCTTATCGCCTGTAGGAGCGGGCACTGATCAGAACGGAGCCCGCCGGACCGGCCATGACCCATAGCGACGACAGTGAGATCGAAAAGCCGCTCGACCCGGCGACCGAACGGGTCCGGCGCAAATTGGTGCGGCTTTTGGCGGTTTCGATCGGGATCATGTTGATCGCGGTTATGGCGGTGCTGTCGGCCGTTGTCTACAAGGTCTCCAGTGGTTCGGGCGGCGCGCGCCCTCAACCGGGCGCGGAGCTGGCCATCGCGATTCCGGCGGGGGCCGAAATCGTCGAGACGTCGCTCGACGGCGACCGGGCGCTGCTACGGATCCGGACGGCAACCGAGATGCGACTGCTGCTCGTGTCGCTTTCCGACGGTAGCATTCTGGCCAACTACACCCTTTCGGGCGGTTGACGATTGGCATCGATGAAAGCGGCAAAAGCCTCTTGCGTCGGAAACTGGCTGCCGCTATATCGGCCCTGCAACAAGCGCCCATCGTCTAGCGGTTAGGACGGCGCCCTCTCACGGCGCAAACAGGGGTTCGATTCCCCTTGGGCGTACCATTTGCCCTCTTCCGAGCGCTGGTACTATCGAAAACCCACGACCGCCGGCCAATCCGGCTTGGCTGTCAGGCCGCTGCATAACATCATGTGCAACATGGCGGTTGAAGTGGCGATCTCAAATCATCTCACCAGACGCAATGGTGTTTGGCAGTATGTCCGGCGCGTGCCCGAGGATTTGCGGGATGTCTTCCCTTTCACGCGGTTGCAAAAATCCCTGCGAACCGAGGTGGAACGGCGCGCTCGCGAGGCTGCCTTCGACCTCGACCGGCTGTGGGATGGGCGCTTTGCGGACGCTCGCGAGCGCAAAGGCCTCATCAGCCGTGCTGGCGCACTGCCCTCGATCGGCACGGATGGATGGGTCTGGCCGGATCGGGAGGCGCTCGCGGACTGGTTCGAGGCAAGCCTCGCCGAGGAGGACTGGCACAGGCCCGCCTTCTGACCATCACCGGCCCGGTGCTGTCGAAGACGCCGATCCTTCCCACATTCCCTGGCGCGATGGTGTCACCGCACGAGAGCACATCGATCGCGAGAAGCTGCTGCGGTCAATGTCGGTTTCGGAGTATGGCGAGGCGCGCGCCTCTTTCGTGCGGAGCTGCATCCGGCGGCTTGGCGTGGCCCTGACGCGCTCCGACCCGAACTTCCTTCGCTTCATGGCTGCCTGCCATGCGGCGGAGCTTTCCTATCTCGCCCTGTTCTGGCCGCGTCTTTTGAGGGCGGCGCTCCTACCGACGCTTCGAGCGGGATGGTCCTGTCACCAACCGCGCCGGCATCCGCCGCGGGATGGGCTAGCAAGACCCTCTCGCACGGCATCGACAAGTGGGTCAGCAACCGGCGATCGGCGAAGCAAGCGGTTCGGGACCGTCACGTCAGCGACATGCGCAAGACCGTCGCGGCATTCGAGGCCGATACCGGCGTCCGCGACATCGGCCTGATCACCCGCAGGCATGTTCTTGCTTTCCGCGACCAATTGAACTCGCGGCCGGACGACAAGACGGCGACCGTGAACAAGAAGGTCAGCTACATCACCAGCCTCTTGTCGACGGCACTGAATGCCGGTTGGATCGAGCGGGAGATCGGCAGCAAGGTCTTTTTGCGGGTCCGCGGCGACGAAGGCACGCGTGAAGCCTGCACCGACCGGCAGCTTACGGCGATCTTCTCGCACCGGATTTTCACGAGCGGTTTCCGTTCTTCGTCCGTCAAAGCGTGTGGGGAGCTGCAGTTCTGGCTGCCGCTGATTGCCTGCATGCACGGCATGATCTCCTCGGAAATCCTGCAGCTCGGGCCTGACACCCGCCGCCGAACGGCCCTTTCCGTCCTATCCGTTAGTTGCGTTCGAAACTTGAGTGCCGGCAACCCGTAGAAAAATCGCGTGCAACACGTCGGCAACTCGCGCTCGCAAAACTCGAAAGCGTCAAGTTGCAATATGACCATCCGGCGCGATCACCACGCGACCTCCACCGGATGGATACGCTGAAAGGACACAGTAAACGCTGCGGCGGATGGTCCGGCGGCCGATCCGATTTGATGGTGATAGGAATCCAGGTTCATATTGTCGCGCTGACCACACCGGGGGTGAACGGCGAGGAAGGGTTGCGCGAGCTGACACTGCTGCCACCGGTTGCGCGCAAAGCCTGGCTGTTCTTAAAAAGAAAAATCTTCATGTTTTTCAATTTGATAATAGAGATACAATTTTTTATGAAAAATTTTATTGCCTTTGGTGGAGATCGCCTCGATACTAAGCTCGCGGCGTACGGAAGGACCGTTCAAGGTCGAAATGAACGCTGGCCAAAAGTCGGCGGGATGGAGTCGGCAAATACTTGACACGCAGATCTGTTCAACAGGGAGGCTCAGATGATCTCAATTCTTCGTAGCACCGCGGCCGCCGGAGTGGCGGCCTTGGTCGCGGCCACGCCGACTGCAGCCGCGACGGTCCGCATCGCCGGCAACTTTGCCGTCGAGCATTCGAGCTCGCAGGCCATGGAGCGCTTCAAGGACGCCGTCGCCGAGAAGACTGGCGGCGAGCTGACCGTCGAGACATTCCCGGCGATGCAGCTCGGCGGCGCGCAGGAAAACGTCGACCAGGTCCGCTCGGGCGTCATCCTCGGCACCTGGATCGGCGCGGCCTACCTGTCGCGTACGGTGCCGGAGCTGGAGGCGGTCTCCATGCCCTTCGCCTATCCAGACCGCGAGACAGCGTTCCGCGTGATCGACGGCCCGGTCGGCGATCTCATCGACGAGAAGCTTGCCGAGAGGGGATTCGTCGCCCTCGGCTGGATGGAGCTCGGCTCGCGCAATGTCACCAACAACATCCGGCCGATCGAGAAGGTCGAGGATTTTGAGGGGCTGAAGATTCGCTTGCAGCCGAACGAGACGCACCTCGCGACCTTCCGGGCGCTCGGGGCCAATCCGGTCTCGATGGGCATCCAGGAGGTCTATTCGGCGCTGCAGCAGGGGGTGCTCGATGGCCAGGAAAACCCCTATAGCATCATTCAGACGCTGAAATTCGACGAGGTCCAGAAGCACCTCTCCGATACCGGACACATCTTCGACTACATCGTCGTGGCGCTTAACAAGGACCAATTCGAGCGGCTGCCGGAAGAACAGCGGACGGCGATGCGTGAGGCCATGGCCGACGCGGTCGCGTGGCAGCGTCAGAAGGCGGACGAAGAGGATACCACCGCGAAAGAGTCGCTGATCGAATCCGGCATGGTGTTCACGCCGATCTCGGAGGAGCTGCGCTCCGTGCTGCGCGAGCGCACCGAGCCGGTGGTGGCCGACCTCAAGGAGCGGCTGGGCGCCGAGATCGTCGATGCCGTGCTCGCCGAGGCCGCACAGCAATGAACGCGACCGGTGCGGCGGGGCTCGTCGAGGCGCGTCCCGCCCTGGCCACGTGCCGCCGATGGCTGATGCGGGTCGACAGGCTGTCGCGGCTCGCGGTGGTCGGCGCCATGGGGTTGATGGCGACTCTGGTCGTCGGGCAGGTGTTCTTTCGCTACGCCCTCGCCAGTTCCATCGACTGGGCCGAGGAGATGGCGCGGCTTGCCTTCGTGTGGGCGATCTTCCTGGCGCTTCCCCACGGCATTCGTAGCGGCATCCATGTCGGCATCGACGTAGCGGTCGCGCTGGTCCCGGAGATCTGGCAGGAGCGGCTGTTCCGGCTGTCCGCCGGTCTTGGCGCCATCCTGATGGCAGTGCTATTCTTCTACGGCTGGCAGGTGGCCCTCGATAGCTGGCCCGATCTGATGCCGACCGTCGATGTGACCTCGGCGGTCTACTACATCCCGGTGCTCATCGCGGCGGTCCACGGCTTCCTGCATCTTTGTCTGCTCGCATGGGGTGGCCGCGCGACCTGGCGGGGGACCGAAGGATCATGACCCTCGTCGTCGTCTCCGTGTTCTTCGTGCTGGCGCTGATCGGAATGCCGCTGGCGTTCGCGTTGGGGTTTGCCTCGCTCGGCGGGCTTCTGGCGGGCGGAATCGATCTATCGGTCCTGCCGCAGCGCATGATGCACGCGGTGAACAGCTTTCCTTTGATGGCGATCCCGCTGTTCATGCTGGCGGGCGAGCTGATGGTTCGCGCCGGCATCATGCAGCGCCTGGTGGATTTCTCGAATGCGGTCGTCGGCCGCCTGCATGGCGGACTCGCCCATGTCGCGATCATGGCCGGCATGATACTCGCCGCCGTCTCCGGAGCGGCAGTGGCGTCGGCCTCGGCGCTGGGCGCGACCCTGGTGCCGGCCATGCGCAAGAACTACGATGACGGCTATTCGAGCGCGGTGATCGCCTCGGCGTCCAATCTCGGAGCGATCATCCCGCCGTCGAACGCGATGATCGTCTATGCGCTGATGGCCGGCTCGACGGTCTCGGTCGGCGGCCTGTTCATGGCCGGTGTCGTGCCCGGGATCATCCTGACGCTCGGCTTCATGGGCCTGGCGAGCTGGCTGTCCGTGCGCAAGGGCTTCGCCCTATCCGGCGAGGGCTTCAGCGTGAAGCGGGCCGGAGTGGAGACCGTCCGGGCGCTGCCTGTCCTCCTGATGCCGGTGGTGGTGGTCGGCGGCATCGTCGGCGGCATCTTCACCGCGACCGAAGGCGCTGGGATCGCTGTGGCCTATGCGCTGATCGTCGGCTTCTTCGTGACCCGCAAGCTGAAGCTGTCCGATCTGCCGGCCTCACTGTTCGGCGCCGCGGTCTCGGCCGCCATGGTCGGCGCGCTGATCGCGTTCGCGGCCGGGGTGACGTTCCTCTTCACCATCGACATGGTGCCGTCGACCATGGCGGCGTTTCTGAAGGACGTCACCACCAGTCCGATGGTGTTTCTGTTGCTGGTGATGGCGATCCTGATCGTGGTCGGCATGTTCATCGAATCCAACGCCGCCTACATCATGCTGGTACCGCTGTTCGCGCCCGTGGCGCTGAGCTTCGGCATCGACCCCCTGTTCTTCGGCTTTCTTTTCGTCTTCAACCTCGTCATCGGCATGATGACGCCTCCTGTAGGCGTGGTGCTGTTCGTGATGTGCGGCATCACCCGCGTCTCGATTGGCGATCTGATCCGCAACGTCTGGCCTTTCGTCATCTTGCAATATGTGGTGCTGGCGCTCTGCATCGCGTTTCCCGGAATTGTCACGGCGCTGCCGCGTGCACTGGGCTACTGATCAAGGAGCGGGACGACATGAATGTTCACGAAGGCGGCGGCGCGGCGGCGATGCGAATTCTGCTGATCAACCCCAACACCTCCCAAGGGCTGACGGAGCGGCTTGCCGCAGCCGCCGAACGGGTTGCCGCGCCGGGGACGGTTCTTGAGAGCGTCACGGCGAAGACCGGCGTGCCCTATATCTCGACCCGGACGGAGGCGCTGATCGGCGGCTTGTCGGTTCTCGAGGTCCTGGCCGAGCGCCACCACGAGGTGGACGCGGCGATCGTTGCGGCGTTCGGCGACCCCGGACTGGGGGCGGCGCGTGAACTGTTCGACATCCCCGTCGTGGGTCTGGCGGAAGCCGGCATGCTGACCGCCTGCATGCTGGGCGGACGCTTTTCCATCGTCACCTTCGCCGAGGCGCTGGGACCCTGGTACCGCGAATGCGTCGCCTGGCACCGGCTGGAAAGCCGCTGCGCCAGCGTCAGGATGCTCGACGGCAATTTCGCCTCGATCATCGACGTTCAGGAGGAAAAGGAGGCGCTGCTCGTCGAACTGGCGCATCGCGCGATCAAGGACGATGAGGCAGATGTCGTTGTGCTCGCGGGAGCGCCGCTGGCCGGGCTGGCGGCGAAGGTTCGTGACCGCATTCCAGTGCCGGTCGTCGACTGCGCCGAAGCGGCGATGAAACAGGCGGAGACGTTGGCCGCATTGCGGCCGAAGGGGCCGCAATGCGGCAGCTTCCGGCGCCCGGCGGCGAAAGAGTCAATTGGTCTCGCGCCGTTGCTTGCCGCGAGGATCGCCCACCGGTAGGCGGATCGAGGCGAAACGCCCACTCTCGCCGGTCGAGGCGTCGCCGCCCAATCCCTGCGCAGCTACTGTATATAATTTAGCATTATCGCATTAAAAACATGCAGTTATAAGATAATTAATTTAATATTTGATATCGTTCTGCTTTCTGCTTAGGCTGCTATCGATCAGGGCTTCTCTCACAAGGGAAACGGATGACCAGACGGACGGTTCTCGGGGTTCTGACCCCGTCCTCGAACACGGTCATGGAGCCCATGCTCGGGCGGATGCTCGCCGGGACCCCGGATGTCACAGCGCATTTCGCCCGGTTCCGGGTAACCGAAATCTCGCTCGGCGAGGCCGCCCTCGGCCAGTTCGATTTCGGCTCGCAACTGGCAGCGGCGGACCTCCTCGCCGACGCAAAGGTGGATGCCATCGCCTGGGGTGGGACGTCCGGCGGCTGGGTCGGGATCGACCAGGACCGCGAGTTGTGCCGGCAGATCACCGAGCGTACCGACGCGCCGGCGACGACGAGCACGCTGGCGCTGTTGGCGGCCTTCGAGGCGCTCGGCGTTCGCGACTACGCGCTGGTGACCCCGTATCTTGAAGACGTTCAGCGCCGCATCGTCGGGAACTTCTCTCGCGAGGGCTACGGCTGCGTCGCGGAGCGACATCTGAACGACAAGGGCAATTTCTCCTTCTCCGAGTTCGGGGAAGAGGTGATCGCCGAGATGGTCCGGGCGGTCGCTGCGGAGCGTCCGGGGGCGATCGCGATCTACTGCACGAATTTCAACGGCACCCGTCTGGCTCCCGAATTGGAAGAGGAATTGGGTATCCCCATCCTCGACAGTGTTGCCCTTACTGCTTGGCACACCATGCAGCTCGCCGGTGCGGACCCGCGCCGGGTCGAGGGTTGGGGCAGGCTTTTCACGCATTCGGCCGAGGCTCCGCGCTCGCAAGGAACGGAGCCCTCGCGACCCCTGGCGGCGGACGGGTGAGACGGGGGCGATGACCAAGCAGCCCGACCTGAAAGATCGAGGGCCGGGCGCAATACAGATGCGGCGTTTCAATTACGGTAAGGCGACAAGGAGAAAACTCATGAAACGACTCTTGCAAATCGCGGCGGCCATCGCCGTCACGGCATCCGCCGGCGGGGTGAAAGCGGAGCCCTACGACCTCAAGGTCATGGGCCAACCGATCGCCACGGGACTCATCCAGAAGGATATCGAGCAGCCGTTCTTCGAGAACTTCACCGAGAAGACCGGCATCGAGGCCAATGTCGATTACAAGCCGCTCGACGTCACCGGCATCAAGGACACCGAGCAGCTGCGTATCCTCAAGAACGGGCTGTTCGACATCGTTTCGCTGCGCATGTCCCAGATCAGCCGCGACGAGCCGACCATTCTCGGCCTCGACCTCGTCGGCCTCAACCCGGACTACGAGACCGGTCGCAAGACAATGGCGGCGTTCGCCGACAAGGTCGACGCGCAATTGCAGGAGAAGTTCAACACCAAGCTGCTCGGCGTCTGGCCTTTCGGCCCGCAGGTGCTGTTCTGCCAGCCGGAAATCGCCAAGCTCACCGACCTCAAGGGCAAGAAGGTCCGGGTCTACGACCAGAACCTCGCCAACTTCGTCTCCTCGGTCGGTGGCACGCCGGTGCCGATCGGCTTTCCGGACGTGCAGCAGTCGCTGGCCCGGGGCGTCGTCGATTGCGCGATCACCGGACCGAGTTCGGCGAATTCCGCCGGGTGGCCGGAAGTGACCGAATACATGTTGCCGGTCGCCTTCCAGCTGGCGCTCAACGGTTATGGCATCAATCTCGACGCCTACAATAAGATGTCGCCGGAGGACCAGCAGAAGCTGGAGACGGCGTTCGACGATCTGACCGACGAGATCTGGACCTATTCGGAGAAGCTGTTCGACGACGCGGTGCGCTGCAATGTCGGTGAGACGCCCTGCGAGACGGTCAAGTCCTATAATCTGAAGAAGGTCGAGATCACCGAGGAGGATCGCGGCATCATCGAGAGCGCAGTGAAGGACATTTCCTTCCCGGCATGGGCCGAGGCATGCGACGCAGTCAATCCTGGCTGCTCCCAGAGCTGGAAGGAAACCGTGGGCAAGGAGCTCGGTTATTGATGACCGGGACGCAAGGCGGGGCTTCGGCCCCGCCATCCTCGACGGTGGATGAGCGCGAAGCCAAAGGCGGACGTGTGTTGCCTGCTTTCGTCCACGGTGCCAGCTGGCTTTTCGGCCTTTCGCTGGTCGGGTTGTCGCTCTTCGTGTCGCTGGAAACGGTGATGCGCAAGGCGTTCAACTATTCCTTCGAGGGCACCGACGAACTCGGCGGCTATGTGTTGGCTGTCGGCTCGAGTCTCGCTTTCGCGGTCGCGCTCTTCGACCGCGCGCACATTCGCATCGACATCGTCCACCAACACCTGCCGAAGCGGCTTCAGATGGGGCTCGACTGGGCCTCGGTGATCTCGATCGCCGCGCTCGGCCTGTTCATCCTGTATGTCGGCTACTTCGTGATCGTCGACACGCTCGCCTATGGCAGCACCGCGCCGACGCCCTGGGCGACGCCGCTGATCTGGCCGCAGGGGCTCTGGTACGCGGCGCTTGCTCTGTTCGCGCTCGTGGCGCTGCTGCAGGCGATTCGCGCCACCTGGCTGCTGGCCACCGGCCGCCACTCCGCCTTCGCCACGCTGTTCTCGCCGAAAGGCGCGGTGGAAGAGCTGGAAGAAGAATTATCCGACGTCAAACGGCGCTGAAGCGGGAGTTTGCAGCATGGGTATCGGGTCGGTTCTCGTCGGGTTTTCCGCCATGATGGGCTTGCTCCTTCTGAGCTTTCCCATCGCGGTCATCATGGTAGTCCTCGGCGTCATCGGCGGCGTGATGCTCTACGGCATGCCGTTGCTCAACTCGATGGGGCCGGTCATCTGGGGTGTGCAGAACGAGAACCTGCTGACCGCCATCCCGCTGTTCATCCTGCTCGGCGAACTCTTGCTGAGGAGCGGCATCGCCGACCGCATGTACGGTGCGCTGTCCCTGTGGCTGAACCGGCTGCCGGGCGGGCTGCTGCACACCAATATCGGCTGCTGCGCCCTGTTCGCGGCAACCTCGGGCTCCTCAGTCGCGACAGCCGCGACCGTCGGAACGGTGGCGCTGCCGGCGCTCGACGCGCGCGGCTATGCGCCGAGCCGGTCGCTCGGCTCACTTGCGGCGGGCGGAACGCTCGGCATTCTCATTCCGCCGTCCGTGAACCTTCTGATCTATGGCTCGCTCGCCAACGAATCCGTCGGCCGGCTGTTCATCGCCGGCATCGTGCCAGGCGTGCTCCTGACCCTCGCCTTCATGGCCTTCATCTTGGTCGAGGGTCTGATCCTGAAGCGGCGTGGAGAGGGTGCGGAGGAGATCAACGTGCCGCTGCGCGTGAAGATCGCCGCGCTGGTGCATCTGGTGCCGCCGACGATCATCTTCGGCATCGTCATGGGCTCAATCTATTTCGGTATCGCGACGCCAACGGAATCGGCCGCCCTCGGCGTCGTCACCGCACTGCTCTTCGCTTGGCGCGAGGGACGGCTGACACCGAGCTTTCTCGACCATTGCTTCCGCCAGACCGCCAAGACAACCGGGATGATCCTCCTGATCATCACCGCCGCGTTCATGCTGAATGTGACCCTGGCGCTCGGCGGCGTCGCGCAGGCGATGACCGAGTGGGTCGCCTCCTTCGGCTTGTCGGCAGTCGGATTGCTGGTCGCGCTGATCGTCTTCTACCTCTTCCTCGGCATGTTCATGGACGTTCTGTCGATGCAGGTGCTGACCATTCCGATCGCCCTGCCGATCGTGGTCGCGGTCGGGGTCGATCCAATCTGGTTCGGGGTGTTCATCGTGCTGATGTGCGAGCTCGGTATGATCACGCCGCCGGTCGGCATGAACCTTTATGTCGTGCAAGGTGTCAGAACCGACGGCGGTCCCTTCCGCGATGTGGTGGTCGGGGCCATTCCCTACGCGCTGATCATGATCCTGTTCACTGTGTTCCTGATCATGGTGCCGGAGCTGGTGACCTGGCTGCCCAACACGATGCTGGGCCGATGAGCGCTCCGATCTGGCGCAAGGATGCGTGCGATCTCGCGTCGGCCTATCGAGCGGGGGAGACGTCGCCGGTCGAAGCCGTGGCGCTTTTTCGCGATCGTATCCAGCGGCTCGACCCGGAACTCAATGCCTTCGTGGCCCTGAATCCGGAAGCCGCCGCCGAGGCTGAGGCGAGTGCCGAACGGTTCGCGGCGGGCGCGCCGCTGGGACCTCTCGACGGCATCCCGATCGCGGTCAAGGACAATCTCGTCGCCGCCGGCATGCCAGCGGCTTGGGGGAGTCGCGTTTTCGCCGACAGGACCTGGACTGAGGACGAAATGCCGGTTCGCCGGCTGCGGCAAGCGGGCGCCATCGTGCTCGGCAAGACCAATGTCCCGGAATTCGCCGTGGAGGGCTATACCGGTAACGCGCTGTTTGGAGTGACACGGAACCCGTGGAATCTCGACCTGACGCCGGGCGGGTCCAGTGGCGGCGCCGTTGCGGCGGTGGCGGCGGGACTCGCTTCGATCGCGATCGGCACCGACGGCGGCGGGTCGATCCGCCGGCCGGCCGGTTATTGCGGCCTCGTCGGCCTGAAGCCCACCATCGGCCGCGTCGCCCGTCACGGCGGGTTGCCGCAGCTGCTGCTCGATTTCGAGGTGGTAGGGCCGCTGACCCGTTCGGTGCGTGACGCGCGGCTGATCCTCGAGACGCTAGCCGGGCCGGACCGGGTCGACCCGTCCTCCCGCGCGCAAGTCGCCGCTTCGCCCGAAGGTCGGCCGCTGCGAATCCTCCGAGTCGATCAGTTCGGCAACGCGCCGTGCGATCCCGAGATTCTGCGCGCGCTGGCTGACGTCGCCCAGGCTTTGACGCAACTCGGGCACGAGATGGAGGAGGGGAACCTGCCCTTCGATCTCGGTCCGCTCAACGCCTTATGGAGCATCGTCGCCGAGGTCGGGCTGGCCCGGATGAAGGCCGAGATTCCCGAGATGCAACTGGCCGGGGCCAAATATCTAGCCATGGCCGAGGCGGGCGAGACAGTTTCAGCGCATGTTTTCGCGGCGGGCCTCGCGGATGTCCAACATCTGCGCCGCGCGGTCTCGGAGGCCTTCGGCGATTGGGACGTCATCCTGACGCCAACCGCCGCGGCGATGCCCTGGACGGCCGAAGCCGCCTTTCCCGATCGCATTGCCGGCCAGGCGGTCGGCCCGCGCGGCCACGCCGTCTACACGGGCTGGGTCAATGCCTGTGGTCACCCCGCGATCGCATTGCCAGCGGCGCCGTCGCCCGATGGCCTTCCCATCGGCGTGCAGCTCGTCGGCGATCTGGGTGCCGAGAGGCTGCTTCTCGACCTGGCGGAGCGCTACGAGACGGTCCGGCCATGGGCGCACAGATGGCCGGGGCTGGCCGTTGATGCGGACGCGGACAACAGCCCCGAGGCCATGGCCCGATAGCGGGCCTCAGGCCTCATCGACAAGCGCCTGGTGTTTGGACGCTGATTGAGCGAAAATGTGACCGCATGGTCCGTCACGAACCAGTGCGATTATTTTTAATTGAAAAATTCCTAAATATAAGAAAATAATGGGTTCTCACATCACTTAGAAGATGTGGCGTGATTCGCTTATGCGCCCCATCCCCGTGTATCGAGATCAGTGTCGATTAAGCCATAAGGTGAAAGTGTGGAAGCCACGAGCATCATAGCGCCCTCAGAACGAAAGGGCCCGCGTCGAAAGGTCACGCTCAGTCGGCTCTCGTTGCATGAACGCGTTGCCCAGCGGTTGCGCGAAATGATCGTCACGGGGGAGTTGAAGGAAGGCCAGAAGGTCCCGGTTAACGCTCTGGCTGCGGAACTCGACGTTTCCCCGACGCCGCTCCGCGAGGCCCTGAAAGTGCTGGCGGAGGAACAGCTCCTCGAGCTCATCCCAAATCGCGGCGCGCGCGTGGTTCCCGTCACCATTCAGGAAACCCGGTCGCTGTTCGAGGTCATGGCGGGACTTGAGGGCACAGCCGCAAAGTTGGCGGCCGAGCGGATCACGCCGGAGCAGTTCGAGTTGTTGGAAAACCTGCATGCGAAGATGCGCGAGCACTACGAGGCAGGGGATAAGGAGCCCTATTTCCGTTTGAATCGGGCAATCCACGACGCCATCGTGAAATATGCGGGCAATTCGATCCTCTCGCATCTGCGATCCAGGCTGGCCGTTCGGGCGGAGCGACTGCGCTTCATTTCGGTGATGGACGGCGCGCTCAGAGCGCAAGCGATGCAGGCGCATGAGGATGTGATGGTGGCGTTGCGCGAGAGGGACGGGCAAAGGGCCATGAAGGTATGGTCAGATCATCTCGCGGCGGCCAGCGTCGAATGTTGCTCTGTTCTTTCCGGGAGAAACGTCGGTTAGAGCTCAGTTTCGATCTCGCCGCGTAAATAGTCGACTTGGGCAGAGTAGTTTTATGGCGGAATTGGGTGACGCAGGCGTCCAGCCGGCACGTCGTTCGGCTGTTTCGGTGAGCGCGACCTCGCGCCCGACCGGTATACCCGCTGGGCTGCGTCGGCGAGTTGGAGCTGCTGATCCGGCGGGACGTGCTTGACGGTCAAGTAGTCGGGATGTTGGAGGCCGCGGCAATGACGGCAATACAGCTGGGCCGTCGCTTCTCGATTCTGACGGTGGGTCGCGATTGGCCGGACCAGTTGCAAGCTCTGCTTATGATCTGTGGGGCGATTTCGCGCTGCCGGGGCATCGGGGCGATGCGTCCTGAGGCCACCCACGCAGATCGCAGCCTATGGCAGCCGGCCCATGCAGGCCGATCTGGAATGTCTTCCAGAGTGCTACGTGGCCGATGTGGTGGTGAGCGGCGACGGATTTTCCGCCGACCGAGCCACCGCATGGCTCCTCAGCATGGTGTTCCTTCTGGACTGCTTTCTGGCGACGCTCGCCCAGTTGGTAGCGCGGATACGCATATGAGAACTGATGCGCATATGAGAGAAGGGGAGAGAGATGCCCGGCCATGATCTTGCCGTTCGCGGCGGAACCATCGTCACCGCCGCCGACAGTTACCGGGCCGACATCGGCATCGCCGATGGCCGGATCGTCGAGATCGCGGAACGGATCGAGGGTGCTGCCGAGGAAATCGACGCCGCCGGACTGCTCGTCATGCCGGGCGGGATCGATGCGCATGTACATCTCTCGCAGCCCACGACCGACGGGACCGTCATGGCCGACGACTTCGAGACCGGCACGCGGGCGGCGGCCGCGGGGGGCAACACCACGGTCCTGCCGTTCGCTCTGCAGATCAAGGGTGACAGTCTGCGCCAATGCGTCGAGGAGTATCACAGCAAGGCCGACGGCAATTGCTATGTGGATGTCTCCTTCCACCTGATCGTGACCGATCCGACGCCGCAGGTGCTTGGCCAGGAATTGCCGGCGCTGGTCCGAGACGGCTACACGTCGTTCAAGGTCTTCATGACCTATGACGATCTGATGCTGTCCGATTCCCAGCTGTTGGACGTCTTCGATGTGGCCCGCCGGGAAAAAGCGCTCGTCATGGTGCATGCCGAGGGAAACGACGCCATCAAGTACATGACCCGCCGGCTGGAGGAGGAGGGCAAAACCGCGCCCTATTTCCACGCTGTAGCCCATTCCAAGGTCGCCGAGCGTGAAGCGACTCACCGCGCCATCAGCCACGGCGAGCTGACCGAAGTGCCGATGGTCATCGTGCATGTTTCGGGCCGCGATCCGATGGAGCAGATACAATGGGCACGCAGACGCGGGATGCGCGTCTTCGCCGAGACGTGCCCGCAGTATATCGCCCTCACCAGGGACGATCTGAAGGGGCTCAACATGGATTTCGAGGGGGCCAAATATGTCTGCTCGCCGCCGCCGCGCGACGCCGACAGCCAGAACGCAATCTGGGGGGGACTGTGCGACGGCACCTTCGACATCTTTTCGTCGGACCATTGTCCGTTCTATTTCGATGGGCCGAACGGCACCGGTAAAGACAATAAGAAAGCGCGTACATCGTTCAAATGGGTGCCCAATGGCATTCCCGGCGTCGAGACGCGGCTACCGATCCTCTTTTCCGAAGGCGTCACCAAGGGGCGCATTAGCGCCGAGCGGTTCGTCGCGCTGACCTCAACCAACGCCGCGCGGCTTTACGGTCTTTATCCTCGCAAAGGCTCGATCGTAGTCGGCGGCGATGCCGATCTCGCCCTCTGGGATCCAAAGCGTCGAGTGACGATTCGCCAAGAGATACTGCACCATGGGTCCGACTACACGCCATACGAGGGAATGGAGGTGATCGGATGGCCCATTCGGACCTTGCTGCGCGGCCAAACCGTGGCGCTCGATGGCGACGTCATCGGCGCCAAAGGGTACGGCAAATATCGGACGCGCGGGACGAGTCACGCGTTTGAATAGAGCATTCGACCTGGCGGTCCTGACCGAGTATTGGTTGCTGTTCTTGGTGGTGCGCTGATGGTCGTACGTGGCTGCGCCCTTGCGGCAAGATGGTGCCGCCGATGGCATCCTGACGTTCCTCGCTTCGAGAATTTGGTGGGGAGGTGACTGTTCGCTGCTACGGATGGCGAACCTCTATGCCAACATCGCGCAGGTCGGCGCTCCCGATGACCTCAGGCGCTGCTACGATATGGTCACAAGCCAGCGCGGCTGATGAACCTCGCCGATTACGGCATCGAGGTCGGCAACTTCGCGGATCTCATCGTGTTGGATGCGACTTCCGTCGTTTCGGCACTGGCGGAACTGGCGCAGCCGCTTTTCGGTATGAAGCGGGGCCGGAAGAGTTTTAACCGAGCGGCGGCGACGCTGGCCGCACCGCCGCGTCAGCCCGTCGGTTCCTTCGCCATCAGATAGACGATCAGCATCTCGATCGTGTGGGCCTTGCGATCCGCCAGCCAGTCGGGGCGCGTGATGTCCTGATCGAATAGGACCGATAGAGTGTGGCGGTTCGAGATGTGCAGCTGGCTCTGCGCTACGATCGAGACATAGAGCTGCACCGGATCGACGCCGCCGCGGAATACGCCCTGGCGATGGCCTCGCTCCAAAAGGTCTCGGATCGAGTCGACCAGCGGCAACGTCATTGCCTGGATACTCGGCAACCGCTTCAGGAATTTCGCCTTCATGATGTTCTCGTTGGCGATCAGGGCGATGAAATCGCTACGCCGGGCGAAGAAGTCGAAGGTGAAGACGATCAGCCGGCGCATCCCCTCGATGGGCTCCGCTTGGGCCAGATCGAGTTCATGTTCCTGCTTGCGGATCTCGCCATAGACCGACTCCAGAACGGCTAGATAAAGCCCATCCTTGTTGCCGAAATAATGATAGATCATCCGTGGATTGGTGTGGCTTCTTTTCGAGATTCGCTCGACCCGGGCCCCGGTGAAGCCGTGCTGGCAGAACTCAGCCTTTGCCGCCGCCAGAATCTCATGGCGCGAACGTTGGGGATCGCGCGTTCGGCGCAACGTCGTAACAACCTCTGCCTTGCAGATGTCTTGGGCTTGCTCGCTCAACGTCTATCCTTCTGTCATTCGCTCCATCGGGTGCCTGGGAGACGCCGATACGGATCGTTCGCGAGACCATCGGCATGGACTCCCGGTCGTCCGGCACGGTGCTTTATAACCGAACCTGTCGCCCCTTGACAGATCGCAGAGAAGTAAGTGAATAATTACTACTGGGTTGAGCAGGGAGGCATTTCGGTGCTTAGGACCACGCGTAGCTACGGCGGGATGGTGACCGCCCCGCATCACCTCGCCAGCCAGGCGGGGCTAGAGGTCCTATGCGATGGGGGAAACGCGCTTGAGGCAATGGTCGCCGCTGCCGCTGCTATTGCCGTCGTCTATCCGCATATGAATGGTCTCGGCGGCGACGGCTTCTGGCTAGTCGCGCGGCGAGGCGAGGTTCCGGTCGCTATCCATGCCTCCGGCCGTTCGGCCGAACTGGCGACGCGTTCCTTTTATGCGGGGCAGGAGGCGATACCTTCGCGTGGCCCGAAGGCTGCGCTTACGGTCGCCGGCGCGGTCTCGGGGTGGCAGGCCGCCTATGATCTTTCGCGCGAACGCTTCGGTGGAACACTGCCGCGCGCGCGCCTGCTGCAGGACGCCATCCGACACGCCCGCGAGGGCGTGGCGGTGACCCGCAGCATGACCAGGAACAGCTGTGAGAAACTGGCCGAACTGTCCAACGTGCCTGGCTTCGCCGAAACTTGGCTCGAGGATGGTCAGCCTCTCGGAGTCGGCCAGCGCCTCCGTCAGCCGCGGATCGCCGCGACGCTGGAGCGGTTGGCCGAGGCTGGCTTCGACGATTTCTATCGTGGCGATCTCGCACGCTCGATCGCGACGGATTTGGAGACAGCTGGCAGCCCGCTCCGTCTTCCTGATCTCGAGCATCACCGCGCCGATCGGGTTGCGCCTCTGTCGGTCGACGTGGCCGGCCACCGCGTGCACAACCTGCCGCCACCGACGCAGGGGTTGGCCTCGCTGATCCTTCTGGCGTTATACGGATCCATGCCGGCCGAGCATGCGGACGGTTTCGATTTCGTGCACCGCATCGTCGAGTGCACCAAAGCGGCCTTTCGCGTGCGCGACGCCTACGTCACCGATCCCGACTACATGGCCGAGGCACCCGAGAGCTTCCTGACCCAGGAGGCGTTGGCGCGGCTCGCGTCGCAAGTCTCCCACGACCGTGCCGCGCCCTGGCCGCATCCCGGCCGGCCTGGCGACACAGTTTGGCTCGGCGCGATCGACAGCGAGGGGTTGGCGGTCAGCTACATCCAGAGCCTCTACTGGGAGTTCGGTTCGGGCCTGGTGCTTCCAGGGAGCGGCATCACTTGGCAGAACCGCGGCACCAGCTTCAGCCTCGATGAGGGCGCGCTCAATCGGCTCGAGCCGCGGCGCCTCCCGTTCCACACCATTCAGCCGGCTCTGGCCGAACTCTCCGACGGACGGATGATGGTCTACGGCACCATGGGTGGCGAGGGGCAGCCGCAGACCCAAGCCGTCGTCTTCGCTCGCCATGTGCTGCATGGGATGCCACTGCAACAGGCGGTGACGGCGCCCCGCTGGCTACTCGGCCGTACCTGGGGTGCCGCGACGACAAACCTGAAGGTCGAGGCCGGGCTCGGGCTCGCCGACGAACTCCATGCCGCCGGCCACGACGTCGAAGTGGTTGAAGACTACGCCGAGATGATGGGGCATGCGGGAGCCATCGTTCGGCATCAAGACGGGTTGCTGGAGGGGGCGAGCGATCCCCGCAGCAACGGCGCCGTCGCGGCGCGCTGAGTGCGTCGCGGCGGTGGGAGGAAAATCAACGATAACGTCTGAGAGGATCACACCATGAACCACCGCCTTGCCACCGTCGGCCTGATCGCCGCGATCGGATCGGTTGCCTTGTCTGGCAACGTTGCCGCCGCTGTCCTGAAGTTCCACCACGACCTGCCCGAGGACAGCGCCCAGCATGTCGCTGCCATCGAGTTCGAGAAACTGGTCGAGGAGCGCACCGGCGGCGAGATCGACGTGCAGATATTCCCCAGCAATTCGCTTGCCGACGACGTGCAGGCGGTGCAGCAGATGCAGCTTGGCGCCATCGAGGGTGGCATCATTCCGACCGCGAAGCTGTCGAACTTCGCACCTGCGATGCAGCTGCCCGATCTTCCCTTCCTGTTCCCCACGTCCGAGGTGGCACATGCGTTTCTCGACAGCGAAATCGGCGACAAGCTGCTGGCCGGCCTGGAGGAGGTTGGCCTCAAAGGCGTCGGCTTCTGGGAAAGCGGGTTCAAGCAGTTCACTTGCAACAATGCGGTTACGACTCCGGGCGATTTCGAGGGCCGTAAGGTCCGGGTGATGGAAAGCCCGATCATCATCGAGCAGTTCCGTGCGCTTGGATCGACACCCGTGCCGATCGCCTTCTCCGAGACCTACACCGCGCTCCAGCAGGGCGTGGTCGACTGCCAGGAGAACCCGTTGGTGTCGATCGTGAAGATGAAGTTTCACGAGGTACAGAAAAACGTGGTGATCTCGAACCACGCCTATCTGGGATATGCGGTGGTTTTCTCCAAACGCTGGTTTGAGGGGCAGGACGCCGAGACCCAGCAGATCCTGATCGGTGCGATCGACGAAGTCACCGGTCTGCAGCGCGACGAGACGGCCAAGCGCGAGGCCGGCTATCTCGAGATCATCGACGCCAGCCCCGCCGAGCTCAGTGATCTGCCGGCGGAAAGCCGCGCCGCATTCGAGCAGGCGACACGTCCGGTGCACGATAAGTTCCGCGACCAGATCGGGCCCGAGTTGCTCGACGAGAGCTACGCCAAGATCGACGCGCTGAAGAAGTGAGCGTCCGGCCGGCGGGGAGTAGCCTCTCTGCCGGCCTTTTTCGATTGTGAGGGGTGGAATACGATGCTGCGTCGGCTCGATCGCGCGCTCTGCTGGCTTGAGGACGCCTTCATCGCCTCGCTCCTGCTCAGCGCCTCGGTGATCATCTTCGTTAACGTCATCATGCGTTACGTCTTCAACACCGGCTTCATCTGGGCCGAGGAATTCGTGCGCTACGAGATTGTCTGGCTGGTGTTTATTGGCGGTAGCGTCGCGGCGCGCAAAGGCATCCATATCGGTGTCGAAGCGCTGCTGCACGTTCTGCCACCCCTGCTTCAGCGGGCACTCAAGGTGACGGTCGGGCTAATCTGCATTGGCTTCTGCGCGGCTCTGGTCTGGTACGGGGTCGAGCTGGTGGCGCAAACGCTGATGTTCCGGCAGCGGACGTCAGCCATGCAGACGCCATTCTGGATCGTGCAGCTGGCGGTGCCAATCGGCGCCGGGCTGATGCTGCTCCGCTTCGCCGAGCGAGTCTGGCTTGATCTACGTGGCGTCGCCTACCGCGACGAGCTGGAGGCGATCAGTTGACCGGCCTCTTCGTTTCGCTACTCGCCGTACTGTTGGCCAGCTCTACGCCGATCTTCATCGCATTGGCTGGCTCGGTCATGTTTGTTATCTGGCTTGGCGGCAACATGCCGCTGGCTATCGTGGTCGAGCGCATGTTCGCGGGCATCGACAGCTTCGCGCTGATGGCGATCCCGTTCTTCATCCTGACCGGTTGCCTGATGGGGGTCGGCGGGTTGTCGCGGCGGATCGTGAATTTCGCCGATCTGCTTGTCGGGCGGGTGACGGGAGGACTTGGCATCACCGCCGTTGCCTCCAGCATGTTCTTCGGTGCGATCTCCGGTTCCAGCCCGGCGACGGTCGTGGCAGTCGGCGGCATCCTCTACCCGGCGTTGCGCGAGGCCGGCTACCGGCCCAACTTCGCGATCGGTCTGATCATCGCGTCGGGCTCCCTCGGCATCATCATCCCGCCGAGCATCGTGATGATCGTCTACGCCGCTGTCACCGGGGTTTCGGTCGGCGCGCTGTTCATGGCGGGGGTCGGCGCGGGGCTGGTTTATGGCGCCGTCTTCATGGCCTATGCGGTTTGGCACGCAAAGCGTCATAACATCCCACGCCGGCAAGCCCCCTCCTGGCGCGAGGTCTGGACCGGCCTGAAGGACGCATCCTGGGGCCTCGGCGTTCCTGTTGTCATCCTTGGCGGCATCTATGGCGGCATCTTCACGCCGACCGAGGCCGCGGCGGTGTCGGTCATCTACGCGCTTTTCGTCACCGTCGTGATCTATCGTGAAAAGACGCTCGGCGAACTCTGGGCGACGCTGAGTGGGGCAGCTGCTACGACGGCGCAAGTGATGATCATTCTTTCGGCGGCGGCGGTTCTGGCCTGGTATCTGACCTCGCAGGGCCTGGCTGTCGCCATGGTGGATGCAATCCTCGGCTTCAGCGGGGAGCCGATGCACCTGTTCTTCCTGATCAATGTTGCCGTGCTGATCGCCGGTATGTTCCTCGACGCTGCTTCGATCATGGTGATCCTCGGACCGCTGCTCTACAAGATCGGCACGCAGGTCGGCATCGATCCAGTCCATCTCGGCATCGTGCTGACGGTCAACGGCGCGATCGGCATGTTCACCCCGCCCTTCGGTCTCAACCTGTTCGTCGCCAGCAGCCTGGGCGACGTGACCTATGAGCAGGCTGTGAAGGGCGCGCTCCCCTACATCGGGTTGGCCCTGCTCGGGCTGGGCGTCATCACCTATGTCCCCGAAATCAGCATGTGGTTGCCACGGCTGCTCTATCCGGGCCTCTGAGCCCGTTTTCGAAATGTCGCCGGCGTGTGGCGAGAGTAGCCTGTAGGCGGCGGTTCTCGTTGATTGACAAGTAAATGAACGCTTACTAATGTGATGTTTCGGGCGCGGAGAGAGGGAAGGTTGGTCATGGCAGAAGTTGAGAGATCGGCGCTGAACGGGCTGCTGACCCGAACACCCGAGGTCGTCAATGTGGGGCTCGAAGCCTTCGCCAAAGATCTGGCGGCCTGCGACATCACCGTCGTTCACGTCGAGTGGGCGCCGCCGGCTGGCGGCGATCCGAGGATGGCGGCACTGCTCGCCAAGCTCGGGGTTTGACGCCATGCAACTGATCGAAGCCGCAAACAGGCAGGCCGTCGAGCGCATTCTGGCAGCCGATCCGGTGCTCGTGGACGTACGGCCGGCGGGCGAGGTGATCCAGGGTCTCAAGGACAGGATGATCCTGCACGCGGGGCCGCCGATCGCGTGGGACAGGATGTGCGGGCCGCTGCAGGGCGCCATCGCCGGCGCTGCCGTATTCGAGGGCTGGGCGAACGATCTGAAGGCCGCCTTCGATCTCGCCGCTTCGGGCGGAATCGAATTTCAGCCGAACCATCATTTCGATGCGATTGGCCCGATGACCGGCCTGACGACAGTCTCGCAGCCGGTGATGGTGGTTGAGAACCGCAGCTTCGGAAATCGCGCCTACTGCACGATCAACGAAGGGCTCGGCAAGGTGATGCGCTTCGGTGGCAATGACGCGGAAGTTTTGAACCGGCTGGCCTGGCTGCGCGACGTGCTGGGGCCATCCTTGGCCCGTGCCCTCGCCGAGACCGGTGGAATCGGCCTGAAGTCCATCATCGCCCGGGGGCTATCGATGGGTGACGAGATGCACCAGCGCAACCTTGCCTGCTCCGGGCTAATCTTGCGCGAGATCGCACCGGCGCTGGCCCGCACCGCCGATGACAAGGGCCGCCTGGCCGAAGCACTGGCCTTTATCGGCGCTAACGACCAGTTCTTCCTGAATGTCGGCATGGCGATGGGCAAGGCGATGACCGACCCGGCCCGCGGTATCCATGGTTCGACCGTGGTCACCGCGATGTGTCGCAACGGAACCGAGTTCGGTATCCGCGTCAGCGGGCTGGGCGATCGCTGGTTCACCGCACCGGTCGAGATGCCCGATGGGCTATATTTCCCGGGTTATTCGGAGGCTGACGCCAACCCGGATATCGGCGACTCGGCTATCGTCGAAACGATAGGCCTCGGCGGGTTCGCCATGGCCGCGTCGCCCGCCGTGGCCGGATTCGTCGGCGCTGGCTTGCCATCAAGCGCCGGCGTCTTCACCCGCGAGATGGCTGAGATCACCGTCGCGCAGAACCCTGAATGGACGATTCCGGCGCTCGACTATTTCGGCGTGCCGACCGGTATCGACGTGCGGTTGGTGGTCGAGACCGGACTCGCCCCGACGATCAACACTGGCATTGCGCACCGTCAGCCCGGAATCGGTCAGGTGGGCGCTGGCATCGTCAAGGCGCCGATGGCCTGCTTCGAACAGGCGGTCGTCGCCATCGCCGAGGAACTGGAGGTCGCATGAGCGCGGTCATTCTGAATGAAGTCCGCAAGGGATTCTATCTCGACTCCGTGGCGTTGATGCGGCTGTCGCGCGAGATTGCTGGCATGGAGGGCGTAGAAGACGCGGCACTGATGATGGCCTCGCCTTCGAACCTCGCCATTCTGCGGGATGCCGGGTTGGTCGAAAACGAACCATCGGCGCGTCCGAACGATCTCATGCTGGCACTGCGAGCTCGCGACCGCAACGCGGGTGAGGCGGCACTGGCTGCCGCGCGGGCAGCGCTGGAGCGGCCGAAGGCACCGGGCGGCGGAGGCGGCCAGAAGCACCGCCCGCGCAGCATTGCGGCAGCGGTACGCGAGGCGCCGCAGGTGAACCTGGCCCTGATCTCGGTGCCGGGCGCATTTGCGGCTGCCGAGGGGCGCAAGGCATTGCGGCGCGGCCTCAACGTGCTGATGTTCAGCGACAACGTTTCGATCGAGGACGAGCTGGCGCTCAAGCGCGAAGCGCGCGATTTGGGCCTGCTGATGATGGGCCCGGACTGCGGCACCGCCATTCTGGGCGGCGCGCCGATGGCCTTCGCCAACCGGGTCGAGCGCGGCTCGATCGGCATCGTCGGCGCCTCCGGCACCGGCATGCAGGAGGTTTCAAGCCTGATTTCCGAGGCCGGCGGCGGTATCAGCCATGCCATCGGCGTCGGCGGCCGCGACCTGAAGCAGGAGATCGGAGCGATCACCACACTGATGGCGATCGATGCGCTCGACGCCGATACGGGAACCGAGTCGGTGGTGCTGATCTCGAAGCCGCCCCATCCGGAGGTCGCCGCGCGGGTGCTGGAACGGGTTGCCGCGAGCGCTAAATCCTTCACGATCTGCTTCATCGGCGCCGACCGCATGGCTCTCCCGCCGAACGCTCGACAGGCGATGACGCTCTGCGAGGCGGCCGAACTGGCGCTTGGCGGCAAGCGGATCGAAGCCGGGATCACGGAGCTTCCCAAGCCCCGCGCCGGACGCATCGAAGGCCTCTTCGCGGGCGGCACGCTGGCGGCCGAGGCGCAGATGATTCTTGCCGCGGCTGGACGCGACGTGATGTCCAATGCCCCGATCCCCGGGATCGCTCCGCTGGGGAACGCCACAGCCGACCGGATTCTCGACCTCGGCGCCGACGAATATACCCAAGGGCGGCCGCACCCGATGATCGATCCATCGGTACGCGACGATGAATTGAGAGGGGTTATGGCCGATTCGGGGGTCGCCGCGGTGCTGGTCGATCTCGTGATCGGCTACGGCGCGCACGCCGATCCGGCGACACACCTGGCCGAGGTGATCGGCGAGCGGCGGGGCGGGCCGGTCATGATCGGCTCGGTCACCGGCACCCGGCTCGATCCGCAGGGACTGGACCGGCAAATTGCTCGGCTGAGGCAGGTCGGCGTCGTCGTCGCCGCCTCTAATGCGCATGCCTGCCGCCTGGCGCTGGCGGCGGTCGCGGTTGAACAGGAGGCGACAGATGCGCCGGCCTGAGGATCTCCCGCCCCGCCTGGTCGTTGCCATCGGCGGGAATGCAACCCACCCGGAGGACATCAGCGGCACCTCCGATGAGCAGAAGGAAGTGGCCCGCCGCACGGCCAATTCGCTGCTGCCATTGATGCAACTGGGGAACGACCTGATCGTCACCCATGGCAACGGCCCTGTCGTCGGCAAGATCATGATGCGGCAGATGCTGACCATGGACCGCATCCCGCCGATGTCGATGGATATCTGCGTCGCCCACAGCCAGGGCGGTATCGGCTATCTCCTGATGCAGGCGATGGAAAACGCGCTCCGCGAGGCCGGTAATCCGCGCCATGTCGCGGCGCTGCTGACCCAGGTCGAGGTTGATCCCGACGACCCCGCCTTCGCGAATCCGACCAAGTTCGTCGGACCTTTTTTCACCGCTATGGAAGCTAAGCGTATCGAAGTCGAGCTGGGCTGGCTGATGCGTGAGGATTCCGGCCGTGGCTGGCGTCACGTCGTGCCCTCGCCGCAGCCACGGCACATCTGCGATATTTCGCTTATCAACGAGCTTGCACAGCGCGGCACTGTGGTGCTCGCCGGCGGCGGCGGCGGCGTGCCCGTTGTCCGCATTGATGGCGGGGTGCGGAGCGGTCTGCCGGCGGTCATCGACAAGGACCTGACTTCGGCGCACCTTGCCCAGGTGCTCGGCATCGAGGAGCTGCTGATCGTCACCGCCATCTCGCGCGTCGCGATCAATTTCGGCAAACCGGACCAGAGCGAACTCGCCGAGGTGAGCGTTGCAGATCTGAAGCGATTCCATGCCCAGGGCCAATTCCCGCCCGGCAGCATGGGGCCGAAGATCGAGGCGGCGATTCGATTCATCGAAGGCGGTGGCAAGCGCGTCATCATCGGGCATCTCGATGAAATCATGCCGGCGCTGCTTGGCCAGACGGGGACCCATGTGGTCCCGTGAGGTTCATCGCCACGCGCAATGCCACGAGCGTCGGAACGGAAGCGCATCGCGCGCTCCGTCTCGGAGCCGTTGGCCGCGTGGAGGCAGTTTTTGAGCGCTCGCTTTATGTGAGTTTCCAGGACGGCTGGGTCTGTATCGGCGAGCTGTCGATCGGCCGGGGACCGATCAACATCGTCGTCGCGCCGGCCGCGGGGGCGCGATTGGCGCCATCGCTCCACAGCTCCGCAATTGTCGAGGAAAGCGCGCTTCGGCTCGGTGAATTCCGCCTCGACACAGCGGACGCCGTTGTCTGGCAACCCGAGCCACTGCCGCATTCGTGGGCACCGACACTTATGGAGGAGGGGCTTCGAGCGCTATTGGCGGCGCTTCCCGTCGATATGCCGATGGAAGGTCTCGGTGCATACCTCCGGCCCGGCACTATGCCGGTCAGTCGGACCGCCCGAGCCGCCGCACCAGCGATTGCGGCCATTGCGGCCTGGCTTGTGACGCCGGACGCCGCTGCGCCGCCGCCCGTCTCCGCAGTGCAAGGCTTGCTGGGGCTGGGTCCCGGCCTGACCCCGTCGGGAGACGATTTTCTCGCCGGTGTTCTTGCGACGCTTCACCTGCTCAAACGCACATCTAAGGCCGACGCTCTCTGGGCCGTGATTGAACGACACGCTCCGTGCGTCACAGGGGAGATCAGTGGCGCGCATCTGCGGGCCTCACACAGATCGGGTCTGGGAGAGCCGCTGCACCGGTTGCTGCTCGACACCCTTCTCGGGAACGTGCCGGGTATTCGCCATGACCTCACAGCGCTCCATCATCCCGCCCACTGCTCGCCATGGGACGCTCTCGCTGGATGCTTGATTGTACTGTCCCGTGGGTCTCGCGAAAATCGACCTTTCTGACGAGCGGAGATCATGAGCCGTTCCACTTTCATGGTCCGTTCGGCCCTCGTTGCATGAGCTTTCACGTCGGACAGCGGACCGTCGTCTCGTTTGAGAGTCAAAAGCTTCGGAAGGGTATCCGCGACCATCTCCTCGATAACGGTTCGCACGATATGCTTCTTGAGGTGGGCGTCCGTCGAGGGCGCAGTCCAGACCGACTTCAGATCGGCGGCGAGCGTGGCGAGGTCCGTCGCAGTTCCAGACGGCCACCGGGTTCGACCGCTCGTGATCGGCAAGACGGCTTTCAACATCTGCAACCCGGACAAGGGTCCGGTTCCATCGCAGCTCCAGTTCTCCCGCCACCAGCCGGTTCTCCGGGTCGGCAGTGTCATACTGGCGGAAGGCGCGATCGGTAGCGTAGCGAGCCGCCTCGAGCTCCCCGTCAGGGCGTGACCGCTGCGCCGTCGATGCGGATCACGGTCGGTTCTATGATCATGATGCGATCCCACAGCGGGTCGCGATCGATGGCCATGCCTTCGCCGGTTCGCACAATGTCAGCCCGAGGGCGTTCACCACTTTTTCGCACTGTCCGGTTGCCTCGCCCCATTGATCATCGTGATAGACAAGCTTGATGAAACGGAATTCCATTCGGTCGCGATTAAGCGTCAGATGGACGTAGACCGGCCTCATCGAGCTCTCAGGGACCGTCCGAAAAATCGGCGTAACGAGGACGAAGGCGCCGGCTTGGGGACGTTCTCCAGCGAAAGCCGACGACGCAATCGCCATCGCGAGCAGGAGTGCGGCGGCGAAGTTCCTGATTATTTCCATGGATTACCCCGATGCGTCCCCCAAAATCTCCATAATACAAATGGGATAACGCGCGAAGCAGTAGTGGTAAGGACAGCGAAGCTTTGTGGTTTGACTGTTGATCAAGGCGACCGGCGGAACCGAGATTTTTGGCTCTGCCGGATTTGCAATGAGGCGGGAAACGTCTAGCAGGAACGCGGCACCGACAGTTTGGAGATTCGCATATGAAGACCAGAGCCGCCGTTGCGTTCGAAGCCAAAAAGCCGCTGGAAATCGTCGAACTGGATCTCGAAGGCCCGAAGGCTGGCGAAGTCCTCGTCGAGATCATGGCGACCGGCATCTGCCACACCGATGCCTATACGCTGGATGGTTTGGACAGCGAGGGCCTGTTTCCGTCGGTTCTCGGCCACGAGGGCGCTGGCGTGGTGCGCGAAGTCGGCGCCGGCGTGACCTATGTGAAGCCGGGCGACCACGTCATTCCGCTCTACACGCCGGAATGCCGCCAGTGTAAGTCGTGCCTGTCGGGCAAGACCAATCTGTGTACCGCGATCCGCGCGACCCAAGGCAAGGGGCTGATGCCGGACGGCACGACCCGCTTCAGCTACAAGGGCCAGCCGATCCATCACTATATGGGCTGCTCGACTTTCTCGAACTTTACCGTTCTGCCGGACATTGCGGTCGCCAAGATCCGTATGGACGCGCCCTTCAAGACCGCCTGCTATTGTGGCTGCGGCGTGACGACGGGCGTCGGCGCCGTGGTCAACACGGCGAAGGTGGAGCCGGGCGCCAACGTCGTCGTCTTCGGTCTCGGCGGCATCGGGCTCAACGTCATTCAGGGCGCGCGCCTCGTCGGCGCCGACAAGATCATCGGAGTCGACCTCAACAACGACAAGAAGGAGTGGGGGACACGCTTCGGCATGACCCATTTCGTCAATCCCAAGGAGATCGAGGGCGACATCGTCCAGCATCTCGTCGAACTGACCGACGGTGGCGCCGACTACACCTTCGACTGCACCGGCAACACGATGGTCATGCGCCAGGCGCTGGAAGCGTGTCACCGCGGCTGGGGCGTCTCGGTGGTCATCGGTGTCGCGGAAGCCGGCAAGGAAATCTCCACACGGCCGTTCCAGTTGGTCACCGGCCGGGTCTGGAAGGGCTCGGCCTTCGGCGGCGCGCGGGGCCGCACCGACACGCCGAAGATCGTCGACTGGTACATGAGCGGCAAGATCCAGATCGACCCGATGATCACCCACACGCTGACCCTCGAAGAGATCAACAAGGGCTTCGAGCTGATGCACGAGGGCAAGTCGATCCGCTCGGTCGTGGTGTTCTGAGCCATGGAAACGATTGCGACCAGCAAGGCCCATGGCGGCGTCCAGGGCGTCTATCGTCATGCCTCCAAGGCGACCGGCACCGAGATGAGTTTCGCGGTGTTCGTGCCCGAGCACGAGGCCGGAGCGAAGCTGCCGGTGGTCTGGTATCTGTCCGGCCTGACCTGCACCCATGCCAATGTGATGGACAAGGGCGAATATCGCCGCGCTTGCGCCGAACTCGGCCTGATCTTCGTCGCGCCGGACACGAGCCCGCGCGGCGAAGGCGTGCCGGACGATCCGGACGGGGCCTATGACGCCGGTCTCGGGGCCGGCTTCTATGTCGATGCGACGCAGGAGCCCTTCGCCAAGAACTATCGCATGTGGAGCTATGTGACGGAGGAACTGCCGGCGCTGATTGCCGCCGAATTTCCCGCCGATCCGGCGCGCCAGTCGATCATGGGCCACTCGATGGGCGGCCATGGCGCGCTCACGATCGGGTTGACCTACCCCGACCGCTACAAGGCCGTCTCGGCTTTCGCGCCGATCGGGGCACCGAGCCAGGTGCCATGGGGCCACAAGGCGCTGGCGATGTATCTCGGCGACGATCGAGCGGTCTGGCGCAAGCACGATGCCGTCGCGCTGATCGAGGATGGGGCAAGGCTCGACGAGCTGTTCGTCGATCAGGGCATGGCCGACAATTTCCTCACCGAGCAGCTGAGGCCGGAGCTGCTGGAAGCAGCCTGCGCCAAGGCCGGGATCGGGCTGACGCTGCGGCGGCAGCCCGGCTACGATCACAGCTACAATTTCATCTCGACCTTCATGGAAGACCATCTGCGCTGGCACGCCGCCAGGCTGCGGTGAGGCGGTCCGGTGCCGGAAACGATCGCGATCGGTGACCCGGCGGATCCGCGCATCGCGGTGTTTCGCGACATTCGCGATCGGGATCTGACCGGGCGGGGAGGGTTCATCGCCGAGGGCACGGTCGTTCTCGACCAACTGCTCGCCTCCCGGCAATTCCGGCCGACCGCGCTGCTTGTCCTGCGCAACCGCCTGGCCGGCCTGAGCGCGCTTCTGTTACGCCTGCCGCCCGGTGTGCCGGTTCACGTGGCGGAGCGGGAGGTTCTCGATCAGATCGCCGGCTTCGCGATGCATCGCGGTGTCCTCGCCCATGGCGAGGAAGAAGGCGTCAGGCCATCGCCGACCGAGCTGATCGCCTCCGCGGTCACGCGTAGCCGCCCCCTCGTGGTGGCGGTCGGAATCGCCAATCACGACAATATCGGTGCGATTTTCCGCAACGCCGCTGCTTTCGGCGCGGGCGCCGTCCTGCTCGATGCGACGTCCTGTGATCCGCTCTACCGCAAGGCGCTCAGGGTTTCGGTCGGGACCGTGTTGACGATACCGTGGTCACGGGTGGGCGCCGGCACGGACCTCGTGAACCTATGCCGTGACGCCGGATATCGGACCATCGCGCTTTCGCCGGCCGGCGGTACGACGCTTCGCGAGATCGGTTACGACGGCCCGATGGCGCTTTTCCTCGGCGCCGAGGGAAGGGGGCTTTCGCCGGAATTGATGCAGACGATGGAAACGGTCCGCATCGAAATGGAGCCCGAAATCGACAGCCTCAACGTGGCCACCGCCGCCGCGATCGTGCTGTCCAACCTGTATGCAAATCGTCCGCGATAGGATGTCTGCCGTCTACCCGGTCGCCCGATCGTCGGCGGTTTCCTTATCGCGGAGACGGCGGACCCGGTCGGCGAGGGTGACCCGCTTTGCTTCTGGGTCGCCGGAAGACGGCGACGCTTTCTCGGCGTCGAGAATAGTGTCGATCGGCGAACCGGCTCCCTCGGCCTTGGCGGTCAAATGAACGACCCGCGCCGCAATGTCACTGATACGCTGTCGCAAGTCCGCCTCGTCAAGATTCTCGTCGCCGAGCGGATGCTTGGGTAGATCGAGCGCATCACGGACGCTTTGGCCGATCGTCGGCTCGGACGGGGTCGCCACTTCCTTGCGGGGTTCGGGTTCGCCGATCACGGAGGTCTCGCGCCCGTCCGAGAACCCATCCGGGGCATCCTGGTCGATCATGCGCTCGTCAGGGAGCGGACGGTCCGCGCGCGGACCACGGGCCGCGGCTTGCTCGCCCTGATCGGCCAGACGCGCTGTCAGCCGGATCACTTTTTCATCCAGTTTGCGCGAGGCGACCTTTTCTCTGTGGAGATGACCCTCGAGCGTATTCAACTCGCCGCGAAGGCGCTCGATGGCGCTCTGCTTCTCGCCTTCCCGCCGTTCGGCCGACCGCAAATCGTCCGATACGCGCTCCAGCTTGCTATCGAGGGTCAGGATGTCGATCTTCCGCTCTTCGGCGATCTGGGTGAGTTCGCGGAAGCGCGCTGAGAGTTCGTCTATTTCGTCGGTGCTGCGTTCGAGGTCCAATAGCGTCTCGCGCAACTGACTCTCCAGGCGACCATATTCTTCCTCACGCGATGCAAGCGCTGCTGCAAGCTCCTTGAGGTCGGTCTCCTGCTGCGCCACGGTTTCGGCCAGACCGCGATTGCGCGCGCGCAGCTCCGCATTCTCGCGCGCCACTCGCCCGGCGTCAGCCCGCTCCAGCGCGGCCTTGTCGCGCATCGCCAGCGCATCCATCTCCCGCTGCCTGGACCGGAGTGCCGCTTCGGCTCGAACACGATCGAAGCTGGCGCGAATTTCGTTCACGCTGGACGGAATCGTTGCCTCGAACTCGCGGCGGGCGAGCCGCTTGGCGCGACGCCAGATTACCGGCGCCACGAGAAGCGCGAGCAGCATCGCGGCGAAAAAGCCGAGGAGAAAGGTCAGGCCGGTGGCGATCATGGGGTCCTTCGCATGGAACTGCCGAAAGAACCTATAACGCAGAAGTCGTCATTGGTGCCGCCCCCGGGCAATTTTTCGACGGCGTTTGCCGCGCCGGTATGCTCTTCAGGCAACGCCTTTAGAGCACTGTGCGCCTATCCGGACTCACAAAGGATGCTCTAACACTTTGATGGAGCATCGGAATGATCCAAAAACCGGATTCCACTTTTTGGCCCGATGCTCTGCGCATCAGTCAGAATGGGTTCCAGGTCGGCATCGGCGTCAGCTTCAGATAACCCAGGTTGACCCCGAGCCGCGCGCCGACACCGGTCTTGACCGGCACTAGCACGATATTGTCGCGCGTCAGCACGGTCATGCCCACTCCGCCGATCAGATAGGCGCTGCCGGACACTCCGCCGAACCGGCCATAGACCGCCTCGACCGACGGCAGGTCGTAGACGAGCATCATCGTGCGTGCGCCGTCGCCGCCGACGTCGAAGCCGAGCGACGGCCCCTGCCAGAAGATGCGGTGCTGGCCGGCATTCTTGGTGAACAGCGTGCCCTCGCCGAACCGCAGCCCGCCGAAGAAGGCGCCCGCCGCTTCCTCGCCGAGGATATAGCCGTTCGGCAGCCCGTAACGCTGGAAAGCCCGCTCGACGAGTTGGGCCAGACTTCCCGACGTCGTGCCGAAGAATTGATGCCCGGTCTGGATGACCTCGTCCATATTGTAGCCGGCCGGACTGGCCTGGGCCATGGCGGGGGCGGCCGCAACGAAGCCCGACGCCAGCATCGCGGCCGCGGCGAAAACCACATTGCGGACCGTCCGGATAAGACCGTTCATGATCGGCTCCCTTCGAGAAAGCGGGTGCCACGGCGACGTGCGCCAAGCCCGCATGGCGCCCATCGCGGGCGACTTCCCCGGCATTTGAACAAAACATGCTTTTCAATTGCCTAACGCCGAAGCGTCACACTCACATTTCTCATTGCCGATTGGCCCGCCGCCATCGGTTGACGGGAGTCTCGGTTGAAATCATGCTTCGTATCGAAATGGGACGGGTGATTCGCCGTGATCGCGTCCCCCTGTCCCAATTGAAACGGACCTTGTATGACGACCCTTCCAGAACTCTCGGCGGCTGATCTTGCCGCACTTCTGTCCAGCAAACTTTGCCACGATATCATCTCGCCGGTTTTTGGGATTCAGAGCGGGCTGGAACTTTTGGACGACATGCCCGACGACAAGGAGTCGATGGAGCTGGTTCGGCACTCGCTCAAATCTGCGGTGGCCAAGCTTCAGTTCGCACGCATCGCTTTCGGGTCGGCTGGTTCGCCGACGGCGACCATCGATCTCAACGAGGCCAAGACGGCGGCGCTGGGGTATATGGACCATGAGAAGGCGAATCTCGTCTGGGAAGGCGAGGGAGGATACGCGGCAAAAAACTTCGCCAAAATCATCCTCAATCTTGTGGTTATGGCCAGCGCCTCGATCAGTCGTGGCGGCGAGGTTCGGGTGGAGATCGAGGCGATCGATCCGCCCCGTGCCAGTGTCCGCGCGACCGGAGAGCGGATTCGGATCCAGCCGCGCCTGCTCGCGTTGCTCAACGGCGATGCCGGCCAAGAGGCGGTGGATGCCCAGGCGATACAGCCCTATTACACGCTGTTTCTGGCCAAGGAGGCGGGGCTAGCGGTCGTCCATGAGAAGAATGATGCCTCGGTCGTGTTTCGCCTATCCTAAAGTCGAATGATCGGCTTCATGCATTTTTACCCTTGTTTCTGAACGAAACCGCAAACTCGCTGGGCTACAACTACGCCACGGTCGGCCCCGACACATCGGTCAGGGCGAACCAAGCGGAGTTGTCAGGCTATGCAAACCTGTCTCATTGTCGACGACGCGCCGGTCATCCGGAAGATCGCTTCTCGTATCCTGCTGCAGTTCGGTCTCGCCGTCGAAAGCGTCTCGAACGCCAAGGAAGCGCGGGAATGGATCAAGCAGAATGGGCTGCCGGACATCGCCATCGTCGCGGCATGTCCCAGCGACAGCGCGGGCCCCGAACTCGTTGACGAGATGCGTCGGATGGCGAAAGGCGCGAGCCTCGTGATCCTCGCCTCGATCGTCGATGCCAATCTCGGGTTGATGACCCGTCTCAAGCGCGCCGGGGCGACGGACTTCATCTACAAGCCGTTCGAACGCGAAGCGCTTCGCTCCTGGATCGAGCCGTATCTCGAGTCGTCAGCCGCCGCGTGATGCCGGCTTTGAGCGCAAGCGACGTGACTTGCAGGGGCGACGGCGACATTCCAACGATAAAGACCCGCCGCGGGAGTACCGGGCGGGCCGTTTGGATTTCGACTGGCTTTCGCGACGCTCAGGCTGCGCGTGCCTCTTCGGGCTCGCGCAGCACGTAGCCGCGCCCCCAGACCGTCTCGATATAATTCTTTCCCTCGGTCGCGGTCGCGAGCTTCTTGCGCAGCTTGCAGATGAAGACATCGATGATCTTCAGTTCGGGCTCGTCCATGCCGCCATAGAGGTGATTGAGGAACATTTCCTTGGTCAGCGTCGTACCCTTGCGCAGGGACAAAAGCTCCAGCATGGCGTATTCCTTGCCGGTCAGATGCACCCGCTGCCCGGCCACCTCGACTGTCTTGGCATCGAGATTGACCGTGAGATCACCGGTGTTGATAACCGACTGGGCATGTCCCTTCGACCGCCGAACGATCGCGTGGATACGCGCCACCAGTTCGTCCTTGTGGAACGGCTTGGTCATGTAGTCGTCGGCGCCGAAGCCGAGGCCACGAACCTTATCCTCGATACCCGCCATGCCGGACAGGATCAGGATCGGCGTCTTCACCTTGGACAGGCGCAGGGTGCGCAGCACTTCGTAACCGGACATGTCGGGAAGATTGAGATCGAGCAGAATCAGGTCGTAATCGTAGAGCTTCCCAAGATCGACGCCTTCTTCACCCAGGTCGGTGGTGTAGACATTGAAGCTTTCCGATTTCAGCATGAGCTCTATGCTCTGTGCAACGGCGCTGTCGTCTTCGATCAAAAGAACGCGCATCAGAAATTCCTCTCAGCCAGCCGCGCCGAACTTGGATATTCGGTAAGCTCTCGTTGTCTAAATTCGGCCAAAAAATGGCAGGCAATGGTTAACAAATACTCTTGATCCTTCATGGATCGGACCGCAATGCATCTGCGGGAGGGCTCAAGGCACGATGTTTCCGTGGACCCAAATTGTGCGCCCCCCGATCGGGGTTCGGCGAAATGGGCCAATTCGGTTTACCCGGCCTTAAATCCTCACCCCTATGATTAACGTTGCGCGTAAACAGACAGTTAAGACGCATAGCCGCCGAGGCTTGCCCGAAACCCGTCAAGCGCGTTGTTCAAGAGTGTTCCGCCAGCCGGAGCCGTCAGCTAGGGATTTGAGTATGAAGCGTGACAACCTGGTGCGACTGGCGCGTTTCAAAGTCTCGGAAAAGCGTCGTCAACTCGAACAGCTGGAACTGATGATGGGTGAGTTCGGCCGGATGGCGGCTGAACTCGACAATCAGATCGTCAGCGAGGAGAACAAGGCTGGGATCAGTGACGTCCAACACTTCGCCTATCCCACCTTCGCCAAGGCCGCCCGATCTCGCCGCGACAATTTGACCAATTCGGTCAAGGATCTGAAGGTTCAGACGAATGCCGCCCGGCTGGCGCTGGAGGAGGCAGAGGCCGAACTGCTGCATGCCGAAAAGCTTGAGAAGCGCGATGGGGGCCGCGAGGAGCCCGAGGAACGGCGCGAGGCATTCGGCTAAATTGTGAGGATACAGGATCGCTTCGATCCAGTTTCATGAAATGGATCGAGCGCCGCAATCCACGCGGGACGTGGGCGACGCATCGCTTCCCGCTCTGGCCGTTCCCGCTACAATCATTCGATTGCGCAGGGGATGCGGGCCGCTTGCGAGCGGTGCCGGCGCTACTTCGTTCTAACCGAACCTGGTCGACATCCGCTGCGGAGAATCCGCGATTCGTCGGCTTTCACCTGCCCGACGGCGGGATCGGACGTGTCGAGGTGGAGGGAGCAGCCTACCGGTTCGCGCCGGCAGGCTAATTCACTCCGCCGGGCCCCGCTCGATGCGGGAAAAAGCATAGCGCACCGAGCCTTCGAGGATATAGGCAAGACCGAGCCGCGCTCCGATCGCGATCGAAATCAGCACGATCGGCGCCGAAATCGTCAGGAGCGATGCGGCCGAAATGCCCTGTCCAATGGTGCAGCCGAGCGAGAAGACGCCGCCAATGCCCATCAATGTCGCGCCGGCCAGATGGCGCGACAGTTCGCGCGCGTCGTCACAGGCCTCCCAGCGCACATCGTGGCGCTGTACCGCGGACGCGGCCGCGCCGACCACCACGCCGAGGACGAGGCCGACCCCATAATCCGGCAAAGTCCCGGTTACCGCGATCAGTTGCAGGATAAGATCGCCGGGCGGCATCACGAAGGATGCGCTCTCGATCTGTACTGGAACGAAAGAGCGGGCCGCGATCCAGGACGTCGCCGCCCAGCCGAAGGCGACAACTGCGCCGATTCCCACACCGGCGATGATCCGGCCATAGTCGTGGCGAAAGGCGGACGACTTGAAAATCCATGAGCCTAGCAGCGCGACCACTAGAACCGCCACGGGGAACGACAGGTCACGGCCGGCGATCGCGCTGACGAGCGAGCCGAGCGACTGGTCGGGTGAACCGAGCGTCGTCAAATCATAGGCTTGTGAATCAACGATGGCGACGCGACCGATGGCGACGACGCCGCGCTGCGCGGCGAGCGCCGACAAGCCCAGAATGACGACGACGACGAGACCGCGCAGCGACCCGCCACCAAGCCTCACCAACGCGCCGAAGCCGCAGGTGCCGACAAGCGCCATGCCGAAGCCAAAGGCGATGCCGCCCAGGATCGCGCCCGTCCAACCGAAGGAGGGGCTCAGGTAAAAGCTTTGCCGGGGTTCGAAGAGACCGGCGAGGGCGAGAGCCTGGCTCAACACGATGGCGACCATGATCGCCAGTCCCCAGGCTCTCAACCCGTTGTCGTCGCCGGCATACCAGCGTCGTTCCAGAGCCGACATGGTGCAGAAGTGATAACGTCGCGCGACGTAGCCCATCGCCGTCCCGGCGATCAGGCCGGCCAGCGGTGGCGCCAGGCCGCTTTCCATGAGCATGTCGGTGCCTCCCAATGCGCCCCTGCGTGCGCTTCTGACTGAAAGGGTAGTTCCGACGTTGCCCCCGCACAACTACCGGTGTTGATACGTCGCCTCTGAGGAGGGCGCCGCTTTACGGCGTCTTCCGACGCACGGGCGCGCAGAACAAATCGTAAAGCGTTCCGATCAATGACGTCACTTCGTCATTGGCGAGGCTGTAGTAAATCGTGCGGCCTTCGCGGCGGGTCACCACCAGCCGGTCGAGACGAAGCCGGGCGAGTTGCTGCGAGACAGCCGCCTGCGGCATCGACAAGATCGCCTCGATGTCGCCGACGGAGCGTTCGCCTTCCGAGAGCAAACAAAGGATCATCAGCCGCGTTTCGTGCGACATTGCCTTCAGAAGATCGCTCGCCTTTTTCGCCTGCTCGAAAAACGCCGCGGATTCCTCGACCGAAGTTGTCTGGTCGAATTTGGGTACGGCCCAAAGAGTCACGCTGCTCAATTTGGTTGCCCGTCCTGGCTCATCAATCGGCCGCAGCCGTATCGGTTGTGGGCAGTTTCGACAGCATATCGTCTAGCAGCCCCCAGAAGAACTCGTTTCCCGGATACCCTACCATGCGTTCGATCTCTACCCCCTTGTCGAGCAGGATGAAAGTTGGGGTGAGGCGTTCCGGCCGAATTCCCTCCAGATCCTCGGGCCAGTCCTCGGTGATGTCGACGCGGCGCAGCGGCGCACGCCGACCCTCTTCGGTCTTGGCATAGGCCGGCGCGATCTCTTCATTGAAGCGCTTGCACCAGACGCATCCGGGCTGTTCAAGCATGAGCAGTTCGGCGGCTGACAACGCGGAGCGATTGGCCAGAAGAGACGCCACGGCAACCGCCGTGACGATCATCAGTCGTAGAATCTGAGAGAGGCGGCGGACATTTACAACAGAAGGAAACATATGCATTCTTCTATGAATTAGATTCCATTATGGCGTATGGCGCAGACGATCGCTTCCGGAAGCCCCAACATAAGATCGTCCTCGGAAACATCCAAATGCTCGATGTCGGATTCGGTGCGGCCCTTTTGGCGGGGCTCCTGTCTTTTATCTCACCATGCGTCTTGCCGATCGTGCCCCCGTACCTTGCGTATCTGGCGGGGCTCAGCTTCGATCAAGTGCGTGAGCGCGGCTCCGAACCCGCCGTGGCTCGGCAGATCATGCTGGCCTCGACCGCCTTCGTCGCGGGCTTCACGACCGTCTTCGTCGCACTCGGTGCGACCGCGAGCATCATCGGCCAGGCTGTCGCGCAATGGTTCGATGTCTTGTCGGTCATCGCCGGCGTGATCATTATCGTAATGGGACTGCATTTCCTCGGCGTGCTGCGTTTGGGATTGCTGTATCGCGAAGCGCGGGTGCAGGTCGCCAGGAAGCCGGCCGGACCGGTCGGCGCCTATGTCATGGGGCTCGCCTTCGCGTTCGGCTGGACACCTTGCGTCGGCCCGGTGCTGGCGGCAATCCTGTTCGTCGCCGGTTCGCAGGATACGGCTCTACGCGGCGCGGCGCTGCTCGCGACATATTCGCTCGGGATCGGTGTGCCGTTTCTGCTCGCGGCGGCATTCGCCACACGGTTTCTGGATTTTGTCGGCCGTTTTCGTCGCCACATGGCCACTGTCGAGAAGGTGATGGGCGGACTGTTGGTGTTCACGGGAATCCTGTTCGCGACGGGACAGATGTCGACGATATCCTATTGGCTTTTGGAAACCTTTCCGGGCTTCGCAACGATCGGTTGATCGACGGGGTCCGCAAACAGTGGAGGATTGTATGCTCAGGCAATTGCTTATCGCCAGCGCCGTCGTCGGCGGGCTCGCCGGCAGCGCGTTAGCGGTGGAAGTCGGCGACGATGGTCTGCACAAGCAGGATTGGTTTTCCCTCACTTTCAAGGATGTAGCGGAAGACATCCAGGCCGCCAAGGACGAGGGCAAACGCCTCGCATTGGTCTTCGAGCAGCGCGGCTGCATTTACTGCAAAAAGATGCACGAGGAACTGCTGGTCGACCCTGAAGTGCGGGACTACATCCAAGCTAACTTCAAGGTCGTGCAGTACAATCTGTTCGGCGATGAGGAAGTGATCGACATCGACGGCGAAACGCTGACGGAAAAGACGGCTGGCCGGCGTTGGGCGGTGGTGTTCACGCCAACTATTCTCTTTATGCCGGAGGACGTGCCGGGAGAGGGGACGGCCGGCGAAGCCGCGGTGGCAACAATGCCGGGCTTGTTCGGTAAGCAGACCTTTCTCAACATGTTTGAATGGGTCAGGACCAAGGGCTACGACGGCGACGAGCACTTTCAAAAGTATCATGCCCGAAGGCTGGAAGAGAAAGGTTTCATCGATGCTCAGACGGCGAATTGATGCTGCGCTGCAGCAAGTGAAATTGAGCGATCGCAAAAATATTCAAAAAAAACAATTCTTGCATTTTTTGGACGGGATCGCCTAAGCTGGGTTCCAGAATCGCAGCAGATCGGCCGCAAAAGGCCGGCAATCGGAGGAAGTCTTGTTCATGACGCGTTCTCTCGCGCTAAGCCTCGCCTTGATGCTCACGGTCGTACCGCTGGCCAATGCCGCCGAAACGGCGCCCGCCGAGGTGGCCTTTACCGATATGGCGGTCACGGAATCATTGACAGATCAGCCCGGCGATCCGGAAAAGGGGCGCGAAGTTTTCGCGGATCGTAGTCTTGGCAATTGCCTCGCCTGCCACGCGAACAAGGATCTTTCGGGCCAGCTTTTCCATGGAACCGTCGGGCCGGCGATGGATGGCGTGGCAACGCGCTGGGAGCCGGGCCAACTGCGCGCGATCGTGGCCAATGCGAAACAAGTGTTTGGTGAGCAGACCGTCATGCCGGGCTTCTATACGCTCGATGTCGGTGTGGACGTCGCCGAAAAACATCAAGGCAAGACGATCCTGTCGGCACAAGAAGTCGAGGACGTCGTTGCCTATCTCGGTACGCTGAACGGCGAATAGTGAAAGGTTGAAAAGATGAATGTTACGAGACGCCACATGTTCGCGCTATCCGCTGGCGCGGCGGCGGCCGGTTTGGTCGCGTTCGCGCCCGGGCGGGCATTCGCCACTCCCGAGGAGACGGAAAAGGCGCTGTCGACCTTGACGGGCGGCACCGAGCCGCAGACCGGCAAGATTTCGCTGACTGCCCCGGAAATCGCCGAGAACGGCAACACCGTGCCGATCTCGGTCGAGGTGGAAAGCCCGATGACGGAGGGCGACTACGTGGAATCCGTCACGATCTTCGCCGACGGTAATCCCAATCCGGAAGTGGCGACCTTCCTGTTTACGCCGATGAGTGGTTCGGCGGTGGCGACGACGCGCATTCGGCTCGCCAAGACGCAAAACGTCATCGCGGTGGCGAAGCTGAGCGATGGCTCGACCTATTCCGATCGCAAGGAAGTCAAGGTGACGATCGGTGGTTGCGGCGGTTGATCGCCGGATAAAGCGAACTCACCGTATCAGAAAACGATCGATGCGCGGCCGGGCGAAGACCTGAGGCGCCGCGAGCATCGGAGGAGACGAACAGATGGCATCCAAGCCCAGAGTGAAGGTCCCGAAAAGCGCCGAGGCCGGCGAGGTCGTGACGATCAAGACGCTGATCAGTCATGATATGGAATCCGGTCAGCGCAAGGACAAAGAAGGCAATGTGATCCCGCGCCAGATCATCAACAAGTTCACCGCCGAGTTCAATGGAGCGAAGGTCTTCGAGACCAACCTCGAGCCCGCGGTTTCGGCGAACCCCTATTTCGAGTTCACCTCCAAGGTGCCGGAAAGCGGAACGTTCAAGTTCACTTGGGTCGACGACAATGGCGAGACCTACACGGACGAGCAGAAGATCGAGGTCAAATAAGGACGCGCCGGCTCTCTGAAGCCGACCGGCCATCCATCGATCACTGCAATCGGGAGGAAAATCGCGTGAAAAAAACTGCCATCGCCCTGATGGGTATTGTCTCTTTCGGTAGTCTCGCAATGGTCTTTGGCGCCGCCGCCGAGCCAGTTGAGGAAACTCTTACGATCGACGGTGAGGAGATGATCACCGTGGCGCCTGCGCCGACCGAGCCGCCGGGACATCCGTTCGACGAAGTGAAGTCCGGCTGGCTCTATCGCGAGGCAGAGACCCGGCAGGTCGAATCGGACAGTTTCGAGAATCCCGGCATGTTGAATGTCGAGCGGGGCCGGGAAATCTGGAATACGGTCGACGGCGCGGCGGGCAAGTCTTGCGCCTCCTGCCATGATGACGCGGCGGATTCGATGAAGGGCGTCGGGGCGAGCTACCCGAAATGGAATGAGAAAGAGCAGAAGCCGTTCAATGTCGAACTGCAGATCAATGCCTGTCGGACCGAGCGGATGGAGGCGGAGCCCTATAAGTTCGACGTTCAGGATCAAAAGGACCTAACCGCTTTCATCAAGCACCAATCACTTGGTGAGCCGGTCGAGGTCGACCTCGCCGAAGGCCAGATGATGGATTGGTGGCAGAAGGGCAAGGACCGCTATTATCTGCGTACCGGTCAGCTCAATCTCGCATGCGCGTCCTGTCACGAGGCCAATAGCGGTCAATACATCCGCGCGGATCACTTGAGCCAGGGCCAGACCAACGGGTTTCCGACCTATCGTCTCAAGCAAGGCAACCTCGTTTCCATCCATAATCGCTTCCGTGGCTGTATCCGCGACACCCGCGCCGAATATCCGGCGGCCTTTTCGGACGATCTGATGGCGCTGGAAGTTTACACCGCCTGGCGTGGCAGTGGCTTGTCGGTCGAAACGCCCGCAGTGCGGCAGTAAGATAAGTCTGCGAGGGCGGTCATAGGCGCCCTCGCGTCTTCTTTTCCCACACGAATTGACGAATCCGGATCGCCAGTGCGGTCCGGAAAGAGGGCAAGCTATGTTTTCAAGACGCGAGTTTTTGACGGCGACGGTAGCCCTGGCGGCGCTGACCGGCTCAGGATTGTCTGGTCGCTGGTCCCGCGCGGCCGCACAACAACTGATGAGCGAGGATGACCTGCTCGGGGCACCCGATTTCGGCAATCTCACCATCTTTCATATCACCGACATTCATGCCCAGTTGAAGCCGGTGTTCTTCCGCGAGCCAGCGGTCAACATCGGCGTCGGTGAGGCTGCAGGTCAGCCTCCGCATGTCACGGGCGCGGATTTCCTCAAGCTCTACAATATCGAACCGGGCACGCCTGAGGCCTATGCGCTGACATCGGAAGACTTCGCGGCGCTGGCCGGGCAATACGGCAAGATGGGCGGGCTTGATCGCATCGCGACGATCGTCAAGCGCGCCCGCGCCGAGCGTGGCGACGACAACGTTCTTCTGCTTGACGGCGGCGATACCTGGCAAGGCAGCTATACGGCGAACAAGACGTCCGGCGCCGACATGATCACTGCCATGAACGCGCTGCAGCCCGACGCGATGACCGGACACTGGGAGTTCACCTACGGGACCGACCGGGTGAACGACGCGATTGAGGGGTTGCCGTTCGCGTTCCTTGGCTCGAATATTTTCGACAATGAATGGGACGAGCCGGCTTTCGAGGCATGGAAGATGTTCGAGCGGGGCGGGTCGAAGATCGCCGTCATCGGACAGGCCTTCCCCTATACGCCGATCGCCAATCCGTCCTGGCTGATTCCCGGCTGGTCCTTCGGCATCCGTGACGAGGAAATCGTCAAGCACGTCACTGCGGCAAGGGCGGCCGGGGCCGATCTCGTCGTCTTGCTCTCGCACAACGGATTCGACGTCGACCGCAAGCTGGCTTCGCGCGTCGAGGGTATCGACATCATCCTGACGGGCCATACCCATGATGCGCTGCCGGAGCCCTTCATGGTCGGCAAGACGATGCTGATCGCCTCAGGCTCGAACGGCAAGTTTCTCAGCCGCCTCGATCTCGACATTTCGGACGGGCGGTTGAAGGATTTCCGTTACCGGCTGATCCCGGTGTTCTCGGACGTCATCACGCCGGATCTGGAAATGGCGTCGGTCATCGATTCGGTGCGGGAGCCCTACGAGGCGGAACTGAAACGCGTTGTCGGCAGGACCGAGAGCCTGCTTTACCGCCGCGGCAACTTCAACGGCACATGGGACGATCTGATCTGCGAGGCGCTGCTCGAAGAGCGGGATGCGGAAGTCGCCCTGTCGCCGGGCTTCCGGTGGGGCACGTCCCTCCCGGCCGGAAGCGACATCACCATGGAAGACGTCCACAACGTCTGTGCCATGACCTATCCCGCCGTCTACCGGAACAAGATGACCGGCGAGACGCTGAAGGCCATCCTCGAGGATGTCGCCGACAACCTCTTCAACAACGATCCCTATTACCAGCAGGGCGGCGACATGGTGCGCGTTGGCGGTATGGGATTTGGGATCGATCCGACCAAAGAGATCGGCTCGCGCATTTCCGACATGACGATCCTCAAGACCGACACGCCGATCGAGGCGAGCCGGGACTATGTCGTCGCCGGATGGGCCTCGGTCAACGAAGGCACCGAAGGGCCGCCGATCTGGGATGTCGTCGAAGGCTATCTGGCGAAGAACCCGACGATTTCGCTCGAACAAAACCGCAGCGTTCAGCTGAAAGGGTGAACTCGCTTCTCGACAGCCAGAGTCCGTGCTGATATATTCTGATAATTGAATATATCTATATTCGGAGGAACACGATGATCGACGGCCCCGAAACGACGGGAGACGGGTCCTCCCGTCGAAGCTTTCTGAAGCGAAGCCTGGCGCTCGGCGGTGCCGCGGCACTTGCTGGCATCGGAGGCCGGCAAGCCTTGGCGGCGGCGGGCGGCGATCCGGCGATTACCGAGGTCCAGGACTGGAACCGCTATCTCGGCGATGGCGTGGACGCGCGGCCTTACGGAATGCCGTCACCCTATGAATCCGAGGTCGTCCGGCGCGACGTCTCGTGGCTCACGGCGGACGCGACGAGTTCGGTCAACTTCACGCCGTTGCATGAACTGGACGGGATCATCACGCCGAATGGCCTGTGCTTCGAGCGCCATCACGCGGGTATCGCGGAGATCGTGCCGGATCAGCACCGGTTGATGATCAACGGGCTGGTCGATCGCCCGCTGGTCTTCACGATGGACGATCTGAAGCGCTTTCCGCGTGAAAACCGGATCTACTTCCTCGAATGCGCGGCCAATACCGGTATGGAGTGGCGGGGCGCGCAGCTCAATGGCTGTCAGTTCACCCACGGCATGGTGCATTGCGTCATGTATACGGGAACGCCGCTCCGCTACCTCCTGGAGGAAGCCGGAGTAAAGAGCGCCGGCTCCTGGCTTCTCGCCGAGGGCGCTGATGCTTCGGCGATGACCCGCTCAATCCCGATGGAAAAAGCGCTCGACGACTGCCTCGTCGCCTGGAAGATGAATGGCGAGGCGCTGCGTCCTGAGCAGGGGTATCCGGTCCGCCTGGTCGTGCCCGGTTGGGAAGGCAATATGTGGGTCAAGTGGCTGCGTCGCCTTGAGGTGGGAGATGCCCCCTGGCAGCAGCGTGAAGAGACGTCGAAATACACCGATCTGTTAGCCAATGGCGACGCGCGGCGTTTCACCTGGGCGATGGACGTGAAATCTGTCATCACCAATCCGAGCCCGCAGGCGCCCATCACCCATGGCCGGGGCCGTACCGTCGTGAGCGGCCTTGCCTGGTCCGGCAACGGTCGGATCAAGCGTGTCGACGTGTCGCTCGACGGTGGCCGCAATTGGATCGAGGCGCGGATCGACGGGCCAAGCCTGCAGATGGCCGTGCATCGGTTCTATCTCGATTTCGACTGGGACGGTTCGGAGCTGTTCCTGCAGTCGCGCGCGATCGACGAAAAGGGCTTTGTCCAGCCGACCAAGGACGAGCTGCGCGCCGCGCGCGGTGAGAACTCGATCTATCATAACAATGGCATCCAGACCTGGTGGCTGCAATCCGACGGAGCGCTCGAAAATGTCGAAGTTTCCTAAGCGCCTGCTCGCGGCGGGCGCCATCGTCGTTGCGTTGGCATCCCCGGTCCTGGCAGAGGGCGATGCCGACGCCGGCAAGAAGGTCTTCAACAAGTGCCGCGCCTGTCATGCGGTCGGTGAGGGTGCCGCGAACAAGATTGGTCCGCAGCTGAACGGGCTTTTCGGACGGGCCGCAGGTGGTCTTTCCGATTACAAATACTCCGCGGCCTTGATGACGGCCGGCGAAAACGGCGTCGTTTGGGACGAAGCGACCCTTTCGGAGTTTCTCGCGGATCCGAAGGGCTTTGCGAGCGGAACGAAGATGGGTTTCGCCGGCCTCAAGAAGGAAGACGACCGCGACAACGTGATCGCCTATCTCGCGACGTTCTCGAGCGATGCCGCCGCTGCGGCGGATGCCGCGAAGCCCGATGGTGGCGAAGCTGTCGCCGAGGCAGCGGTTGCGACGCCCGAGCCGGTTGCGCCTGAGACGAAGTCGGCCGAGGACGAGGCGGACGGGACTGTGGCGGCGGCATCGGTCGCGGTTGAGCCGTCCGGCGGACCGCTCAACCTCGGCCGACCGGCCACCGAGGCCGAGGTCGCGGCCTGGGATATCGACGTCAGGCCCGATGGAAAGGGCCTGCCTGTCGGTCGCGGTACGGTCGCCGAGGGCGAGCCGATCTTCACCGAGAATTGCGCATCCTGCCACGGCGATTTCGGCGAGGGGCGCGGGCGTTGGCCGGTGCTCGCCGGCGGGTTCGATACCTTGACCCGCCAGCGTCCGGAAAAGACGGTCGGCTCCTATTGGCCGTATCTGTCCACCGTCTATGACTACGTCTACCGGGCGATGCCGTTTGGCAATGCGCGTTCGCTGAGCGACGACGACGTCTACGCTCTGACCGCCTATATCCTCTACCTCAACGATATCGTTACGGATGAGGAGTTCGAGCTGTCGAATGAGAATTTCACCACGATCGCAATGCCGAACGTGGAAGGATTCATCCCCGATACCCGGGAGGCGGAGGCGCATTATCAGGAAAGCGATCCGTGCGTCACGGACTGCAAGCCGGATCCCGCCAAGGTGACGATGCGGGCACAGGTCCTCGATGTCACGCCGGACTCGGCCGACGGCGAGGGCGAGGGACCAGCCGGCGGCAATGTCGACTGATCACCGAAGCTCGGGCGGCAGGCATGGTTCTCTCGCGGCGTGGCAATAGATGGTGCGGACATCGTCATCGCGAGATATCGCTGAAAACGACCAGCTGGAGGATTTTTTCATGCGCCGTCGCCGCCCCTTGCATTCCGCCCCACCCATGTCCGCCGCGAAGATCGTCATATTCGCCGCTTTGCTCGCCTTGGTACCAATGCTCAAGGCCGGCTGGGCAACTGCCGCCGCGGCCCAGGAGGTCGCGGAGGATTCCGGCTTCGTCACCCAGAAATTGGCGTTGCAAGTCTCCGACGATGATGAGGCCGCGATGCGTTCGGCGCTCGACATCGCGGCGAATGTGTCTCGCTTCTATACGGCTCAGGCGGAAGAGGTGGAGATCCGGATCGTCGTCTATGGACCGGGCATGACGATGTTGCGCCCGGATAAGACGCCCGTCCTGGATCGCCTGAAGGCGTTCGATCAGAGCATGCCCAATGTCAGCTTCGCGGCCTGCGGCAACACGCTGGACTCGCTGGAGCGGGCGGAAGGCGCACGGCCGGAGATCGTCGACTACGCGCACGTCGTTGAGGCCGGGGTCGCGGAACTCATGCGCCTCGACCAAGCGGGTTATACGATCGTCAAGCCGTAGCCGTTACGGCGCACGGCGGAGACCGATCTCGGCGACGGTGGGGAAACGAAAATCGGCCCAGCATTGCCGGGCCGATCGATTCATGGAACCGGACTTGAGCGAAACTCAATAGCCGCGCGCCGATTGCGATCGAAGAAGCATCCACCGGCTCTCGGTCTGGAAATCGCGGTAAGTCGCTTCCGATCCCGGGATGCGGACGCGGTTGCCGAATGCATGACTCGAAACCGGGGCGCCGAACCGGGTGGACGAGCGGATGCCACTGGAAATGAACGCCGGCCCGCGCGTCACGCCCAGAGCGGTTTCATAGCGGGTGTTCTCTTCCGCCTTGCGGTAGGCATCTTCCGAGCCGGGGATGATGCCGCCGCCGGCCAAGACGGCAGATGCCGGAAGCATGAGGCTCGCTGTGATCAGTCCCATAAGAACGGTCTTCATATTCGCCTCCTCTATTCAAATCAGAAAGCGGTTGCTTTCAAAAGTGAATTCGTCGAGGGACGACGGGAGGTTACGGTCAAGAATTTCACCTTCTCTTGAGCGTAACTTGTTCGATTCTATTTTGGGGAGGCCGATGCTCTATTCGGGCCGAGCTCCGCTCGGCCGCCAGAGCGCCGTGCGTCCATTCGGACGCACAAAGGACGCTCTAACACTTTGATTGAGCATCGGAATGATCCAAAAACCGGATTCCACTTTTTGGTCCGATGCTCTAGACGGTGGGGCAGGCTCGGTTCACCACCGCAACACACGGTGGCCCGCGAATGCGCCGGCGGCGACGAGGATCAGCGAAGCGAACGAGTACCAGACCGCTACGAACAACGGCGAGTCGTTGGGGCATTGGGCAGTGTAGAAGAAGGCGGCCACCGAGGCCGAGGCAAGGCCCGCCATCGCGCCGGCTAGAGCCGGCCGCGTCGGCGCCTGTCGGTGCAACGCCCAGAGGAACATGATCAGCAGCGGCGTACCCAGCGAAACGATAGCGATCACGCACATCACATAGTTCGTGCCGATCAAGCTATCCGCCCAGCGATTCGGCGGAACGACATATAATTCCGCCGCCACGGCGAGCATGAGAAGACCGCCCGGCAGAACCAGCCAGTCGAGCGGCGGCCTCTTCGAGGCTCCCGGACGCGCCAGGGTGCGCATGGCGAGAAAGGCCGCTACGGCCAGGGCGCCGCTGATGACGACTTTCACGATGAAGCGGGCGGTTTCGATGGCATAGGCGATGTCAGGCCGCAATCCGATCGCAGCGAAGAACAAGACCCCTGTCGTGCCGGCTGCCAGGACCGCGAGGAACAACCACGAGGGGCCTTGGTCGCACGCTTTGCGATCACGGTCGGAGGCAAGCGTTTCGATGAGGAATTGCGTGTCCATATTCAGGCCTGTCCAAATTTCGCGGCGATCGAGGCCAGCCCGCGGTGAAACGCAACCCGGACCGCTCCCTCCGTCACACCCAGCCGGATCGCGGTTTCGCCGACGGAACGTCCTTCGAGCGACAGCGCGGCCACGACCTCTCTCTGGCGTCCGGCGAGCAGCCGCAATGCTTTGGCGACATCGAGCCTGTTTGCGGTCGGGACGGTCGCCGGATCCTCAAGCTTGTCGGTAAAGTCCGCGATGTCGAGGTTTACCCTGCGGCCGTGTCGGCGATAGGCGTCGATCGCTTTGTAGCGGGCGATCGCGAACAGCCACGGAGCCACCGGTTCGCCCTCTCGCCAAGTGTGGCGCTTGACATGGACGGCCATCAAGATTTCCTGCACGAGGTCCTCCGGATCGAAGCCACTGGCACTTGCGGGCGCCTTCCGTCTGGCGAATCCCCGCAGGATTTTCGCGGCCTCCTCAAGAAACTGACGATACGCATTCTCGTCCCCCGTGTTCGCGGAGGTCAAAAGCGTGTCCAGTCGTCCGAAATCGGCTGGCGGGACGGGCATCGTGTTGGTCCTTCGCGTGGAGCGGTGATGATGTTTCGCAGCATCGCAAAATTTTCGGTCGCTCGCTCTCAAGCCTGTTCACATCATGGTGACAGCCCAAGGCGTGTAACGTTGGGCGACGGGGGCGCGAAAAGCGGGAGGCGGGGCGAGAGTATCGGACCCAAAAGCGGCATCCGTTTTTTGGATCATTCCGATGCTCGATCCAAATGTCAGAGCGTTCTTTGTGGGTCCGGGTGGACGCACGGCGCTCTGATGATCGCCTCGCCCGATCAAAGGTCTCGAAGGAGGACTCCATGGACCGTCGCTCATTTAATCTCGCACTGGCCGGCTCTCTGGCCGCTGCGCTCACAACCACCGCGATCCCAGCCGCGGCTCAGGACAAGGAAACCGTCAAGTGCTACGGCGTGGCGCTCGCCGGCCAGAACGACTGCGCCGCCGGGCCGGGGACGACCTGTGCCGGTACCGCGTCGCTCGATTACCAGGGCAATGCCTGGAAAGCAGTGCCGGTGGGCACCTGCGAGACGATGGAATTGCCCGGCGACCGCAATGGCTCGACCGAGCCGCTCACGCGCGACCTTCCAGCCTAAGTCGTTCGATTTTCAGAAGGCCCGGCTTTCGCACCGGGTCTTCTCCCGGATCATTCTGAGGGAGAACGAGATGATCGACGGACCCGCTCGCGATGCGATCGAGCGAGCGAAGACGGGCGCCGCACTGCCGGCGGCGGCGGGTCTCGGCCTGAAGCCCGAGCACTATCGCGACATTCTGGATACTGCGCCAAACGTTGGCTTCTTCGAGGTGCATGCCGAAAACTACATGGGAGAGGGCGGACCACCGCACCGCTATCTCGAAGCGATCCGCGCGCGCTATCCGCTGTCGCTGCACGGCGTCGGTCTGTCGATTGGCGGGGAGGGGCGGCTCGACCGCGAGCATCTCGCTCGCCTGCGGCGCCTGATCGACCGCTACCGGCCGGAGAGCTTTTCCGAACATCTGGCATGGTCGACCCACGACAGCGCCTATCTGAACGACCTGCTGCCGCTTCCCTACACGCAAGCGACGCTCGAGCGGGTGTCGGCGCATGTCGCCGAGACACAGCACGTTCTCGGCGTGCGGATGCTGCTGGAAAATCCGTCGACCTATCTCCTCTTCGAGGAATCGACGATCGACGAGATCGACTTCCTCGCGGCCGTGTCCGATCGCACCGGGTGCGGGCTGCTGCTCGATGTCAACAACGTTATGGTTTCAGCAGTCAATCACGGTCTCGATCCCGTCGCCTATATCGACCGGTTTCCCGTCGAAAACGTGGGGGAACTCCATCTCGCGGGTTATGATGAGACCGTCGACGATGCCGGCGAGCGCCTACTGATCGACGCCCATGGATCGCCGGTTCTGCCGGACGTCTTCGACCTTTACCGTCATACGCTGAAGCGGACCGGACCGGTGGCGACCTTGGTCGAATGGGACAGTGATGTGCCGGCTTTTGGACGGCTGCTAGACGAGGTTTGCCGCGTCGAGACGGCGATGGCGCTCGAACGCCAGGGTTGCGGCCGAGCGCTTTCCCGGTCGGCGGCATGAGCGGCCAGACCGCGCCTGAGCCGCCGTCGCTGCCCGCGACCGACTTCGTCGCCGCGTTGACCGCGAGGCAGGCGCCGTCCGTGCCAAAAGGTCTGACGACGCGGCGGGGTATGCCCGATGCCAGTCGTTTCGCCATCTATCGCAACAATGTGCATGTCTCGCTGGTGGAGGCGCTCGGTAAGCGCTTCCCGGTCACCAGGCAGCTCGTCGGAGACGACTTCTTCCGTGGCATGGCGCGGGAATTCGTTCAGGCGGTGAAGCCGCGCTCGCCGGTGTTGCTGGAATACGGCGCCGAATTTCCGGCATTCGTCGCCTCGTTCGCGCCGGCGGACACGGTTCCCTATCTCGCCGACGTTGCGCGGATCGAGATCGCCGTCTCGGAATCGTATCACGCCGTGGAAGCGCCAGCGCTCGACATGGCGGCGATCGCCGCGCTCGATCCCGAACGGCTGGGCGACATGGTCATCGAAGCTCATCCGGCCGTGCGTCTCGTCCGCGCCACCTTTCCGGTCGGGACGATCTGGTCGAACCACCAGGTCGAACCGGTAAAGCCGGTCGTCGAATGGACCGGCGAGGACGTCCTGGTCACCCGCCCCAAGGCCCGGATAGGCCTGACCGTGCTGCCACCAGCAGACGAGAGCTTCGTTGCCGCTCTGTTGTCGGGCCGAACCTTAGCTCAAGCGGCCGAAGCTGCGATCGAGGCGGACGCCGCATTCGATTTCGGACGAGCGCTGGTTGCGCTCATCAATCTTGGCGTTGTCCGCGCCGTCAGGGACAGGGAGACCTCCGATGTCTGAGTTGCCGCGCCGCGTCGAGGCGGGCCTTGCGGCCATTCCTCCCTCGCTGCCGCTGCTGGCTTTGCGCCTCGCGCTGGCGGTACCGTTCTTCCGCTCGGGCCTGACGAAGTGGGACGGGTTTCTGCAACTGTCGGGCGGCGCGCGCTACCTGTTCAACGAGGAGTTCAAGCTGCACATCCTCGGCGGCGTGTACGACTTCCCGTTGCCGATCTTCAGCGCGTATCTGTCCGGGATCGCCGAGATCGTCCTGCCAATCCTGCTGGTGTTGGGTCTGGGCACCCGCTTCGCGGCGTTCGGTCTGCTGGTGATGACTGCGGTCATCCAGTTGACGATCCCGGACGGATGGGCGAATTTTCATCTGCCCTGGGCGGCGATGGCTCTGGCGCTGGTCGTCTTCGGCGGTGGGCGCCTCGCTGTCGATGGCTTCCTGTTCGGCCACGGCCGCGTCATCGCACGGCAGCGTATGAAGCCGGCCGCCTGACGGTTCCGTATTGATGAAGGTGACGGCGTGCGGACGGCATGCTAGCGGGGATCATGTCCGTCGTTTCCCCCTCCGGCCCCATGAAGGCCCTGCGACGAGAGCGTAGCGGCTTTGCCGCGCTTGGGCTTCTGCTATTGCTCGTCCAACTGCTCGTGGGTGGGTTGGCGCAGGGAGCCATGGCGGCGCAAGGCGCTGGACCCGGCGCGATCATCTGTACGGGGCAGGGGACGGCCGGGCATTCCTCGAGCGGTGCTGGCGGCATGGTCGACTGCCCGTGCCTTGCTGCAGTCTGCTGCCACGCAGGGATCGCCGGCGACGCCCGGATCCCGCTTGCGGCGCATCCCGTTTTCCGCGACGGCACGTCCGTCGATCTGCCGGTCTGGCCCGTCGCGGCGGATCGCAGGCCGCTGGCACTGTTTGCGCGCGCCGGACAAAGTCCTCCCACCATCTCCTGAAGCCGATCCGCACTTTGTCGGGCGTTGAATCGCGCCCACCTGCTTTCTGGAGATTAGCATGACCATTCTCATCAGCCGCGTGTTCGCGGCGGCGGCACTCGTCGCCTGCATCCCGTTGTCCAATGCCCATGCCGATGTCTCGCTTGTCGATGCGACGGCCTCGGACGGCACACCCGTCAAAGAGATCTTCGCCATTGAACCAGACCAGCCGGCACCGATGCTTATCGCGGAATCCGGCGACTCCGCCGATGTCGCGACGCAGGGGATGCACGGCGGAATGGACCACGGTGCGATGCAGGAGAGCGTCGAGACGGCAAAGCCCATGTCGTCTGCGTCTTCGCAGGCGGTAGTCGGCGATCTGCGGATCTGGGACGGCTTTACCCGCGCCATGCTGCCGGGCGCGAAGGTCGGTGGCGGCTATCTGACGATCGTCAATCCGGGTTCGGAGGCCGATCGGCTGATCTCGATGGCGTCACCCGCGGCGGGACGGGTCGAGTTGCACGAAATGGCGATGGAGGGCGAGGTGATGCGAATGCGCGCTCTGAAGGACGATCTGACGATCCCCCCGGGAGAGACGATCTCGCTGGCGCCGGGAGGAAAACACCTGATGTTTTTCGACGTCGCCGAGCCGTTCCGGCAAGGTGCCGGCATTGCGGTGACCCTGACCTTCGAGGGTGCTGGCACGGTGGACATCGTGCTGCCGGTGCTGAGCCCCGGCGCGACGCAAGCTGAACAGAAGTAGCGGTCGGTGGGCTTCCTGGTTTCGATCGTGACATCAGCTCTGCCGGGAGCGAACAGGCTTCCCGGCATCGTGTGACCTCGCAGCCCAAAGCATCGGACGAGCTTCAAGCCGCGACAAACGAAAAAGCCGCCTGGATTTCTCCCGGCGGCTCCGCGTCTCTTGCGAGACTGTGCGGCCCTCGCTTCCCGAATCGCCAGTACATCCGTGGTCGGACGGGAAGCTGAAGGCCTTTGGCGCATCGACCTGAGTGTCAGGGACGCGTTGCACCATCCCTAAATGGGTAGTCCTCGTAACTTGCGCAAGGCTGACCATGTGCTTTGGCAGGGATTCCGACGGGCGACACGCGGCATCCGGAATTTTTGTACGGTCGGTTGACCAAATGCCTTGTGGCAGCGCACCACAGCACATGAGCATGCCTGCGCCGTGCCGAGAGCCGGCATCGGAAACCATCGTCGAACCGGAGTGATGCCCCATGACCGTTCAGCCGAACTCGATCGAGGCGCGCGACATCGCGTTCCACCTGCACAGCTACACCGATGCCCGCAAGCACGAGGCGAACGGCCCGGTGGTGATCGACCAGGGCGAGGGGGTGTTCGTGACCGACACCGACGGCAACCGCTATATCGAGGCGATGGCCGGGCTGTGGAGCGTCGCCGTCGGCTTCGGCGAACAGCGGCTGGTCGACGCCGCGGCCAAGCAGATGGGCAAGCTGCCCTACTACCACACCTTCACCCACAAATCGCATACGCCGGCGATCGAACTCGCCGAGAAGCTGGTCGCGATGGCGCCGGTGCCGATGTCGAAGGCCTATTTCACCAATTCCGGCTCCGAAGCCAACGACACCATGATGAAGCTGGTGCGCTATCGCGCCAACGCGCTCGGCCAGCCGCGGAAGAAGAAGTTCATCAGCCGGATGCGCGGCTATCACGGCGTCACGCTGGCCTCGGCGAGCCTGACCGGCCTCGTCAACAACCATCGCGATTTCGACCTGCCGATCGAGGGCGTGCTGCACACGACCTGCCCGCATTACTGGCGCGAGGGCCGCGACGGTGAGAGCGAGGAGGATTTCGCCACCCGCTGCGCCGAGGACCTCGAAGCGATGATCCAGGCGGAGGGGCCGGAGACGATTGCCGCCTTCATCGGCGAGCCGGTGATGGGCGCGGGCGGCGTGGTGGTGCCGCCGCCGACCTATTGGGAGAAGATCCAGGCCGTGCTGAAGCGTCACGACATCCTGCTGGTGGCCGACGAGGTGATCTGCGGCTTCGGCCGCACGGGGGAGATGTTCGGATCGCAGACCTATGGGATCGAGCCGGACATCATGACGCTGTCGAAGGCGCTGTCCTCCTCCTATCTGCCGATCTCCGCGCTGCTGATCAACGACAGGGTCTATGAGCCGATCGCCGACCGGTCGGCCGAGATCGGCACGCTCGGTACCGGCTTTACGGCGTCGGGTCACCCGGTGGCGGCTGCGGTGGCCTTGGAAAACCTCAAGATCATCGAGGAAAAGGACCTCGTCGGGAACGCGCGCGAGATGGGAACGCTGATGCAGCGTCGGTTGCGCGAGTTGGAGGATCATCCGCTGGTCGGCGAGGTACGCGGCGTCGGGCTGATCGCGGCGATCGAACTCGTCACCGACAAGAAGGCGAAGACGGCGATGCAGCCGCCCGGCGCGATGGCGGCGCAAGCCTTCGCCATCCTGCAGAAGAATGGCGTCATCTCGCGCGCCATCGGCGATTGCCTCGCCTTCTGCCCGCCGCTGATCATCGAGGCTGAGCACATCGACACGATCGCCGAGACGACGCGGCGGTCACTGGACGAATTGCACACGAGTCTATGAAGCCGCGGTGGCGCGGAGAGGATGCCGGCGTCGTCCACACGTCGTCATCCTCCATTTCGCGTGTCATCTCGGCCTTGCGTGGGGACCCATTCGGGGCCGTGCGCGCCACCTTCGCGCGTCGGCGCGCGATTATCCCTCGACATACTCATGCAGGATCGAGTTGATCAAAGTCTGATAGGGCATGCCTTTTTCGGCCGCCCTGGTCTTGAGCCGCGCCAAATCGCGTTCCGGAATGGCGATGGAAATGCGTTTGCGGGGACTGCCGGCCAAGAAGCGCCGCGCCGCCGTCTGCAAGAGGGCACGCTGTTCCTCAATGTTGCCGACCGAGACCCATTCGTCCGAGTCGTGAAACGCGAATTCCGCGCGCTCCTCCTCGCTGTCGAAGATCGGTTCGGGTTCCTTTCGCTGCTTCATCCAATCGACTCCTGATACCGTTTCGTCGCCTTGCGGCTCGGATACATCGTCTTGAGAAAGATGCCGTTCTGCTCCACGAAGGGCATCACCCATATATAGTCATCGATCAGAACCAGCAGTTGCTGTTGATGCGCATAGCGCGTGCGGCTTGGATGGGCGCGTCCTTCGACAAGCGTCCCGGCCTTTATCCAATGCCGGGATGACGAGGTTTGGATGGATGCGCTCTTCTAAAAAAGCCGCGTGCCCAGAAAAATTTCTCCCCACCCTTTTGCCCTCCCGCATACTTCTCTCACCGCCGGCCCACGGAACGGGCGCGAATGATCACCGGGATCCTTCGTTGGGCCAAGGGGAGAAATCCCTGGCGGTGCGGTGTCCGCGACGTTTCGCTCTTCCGGAGGGCGAGCGGCCCGGACGGCTCTTTGCTCCCGCCGGACCGTCCCCCACTATCGAGGGGTCTGCGGATCGGTCCGCTTGAACGCCCTGCCACGGGCGTGAAGATCCGGCAGCGCACGGAACCCCATGAACAGGCGGGTTTTTCGTGTCGAAGGGTTGGCCAAACGCCGCGCGGGATGCCGGAGGCGGACCGTATTGACTTAAAACAGTCGGAGGGTTCGCCTCCGGCGTCCCGCTGCTCGTGAGAGCGGCATCGAAGATTGGGTTGTGGCAAGGAACGACCGGAGGCGAAACCACTGTCGAGGAATGCATACGCCGGCCGCGATACGCGGCGCGGGCAATGCCGCGCGGCCATTCCAGGCCGGTCTTGGCCGTGATGATTTGTTGACATAAGCATATCTTTATGTGATCTGCGGACGGGAAACCGGGATCGATGACGCCATGACCGACACATTCGACCAACTCTTCGGACCGCTGACCGAGGGCCGGTCGCCGGCGGAAGCCGCGGCCGCGCTGCGCCAGGCGGCTGGCGAACGCATTCTCGTGCTCGACGGTGCAATGGGCACCGAGATCCAGCTGCTTGGCCTCGGCGAGGATGATTTTCGCGGGCACCGCTTCGGCGCCTGCGAATGCCATCTGCAAGGCAACAACGACCTTCTGAACCTGACCCAGCCGAAGGCGATCGAGGAGATCCATTATTCCTACGCCATCGCGGGCGCGGACATTCTGGAAACCAATACCTTCTCCTCGACCTCCATCGCCCAGGCCGACTACCAGATGGAGGCGGAGGTCTATGAGTTGAACCGCGACGGCGCGCGGCTGGCTCGCCGCGCCGCGATCCGCGCCGAACAGGCCGACGGCAAGCGCCGCTTCGTCGCTGGCGCGCTTGGACCGACGAACCGCACGGCGTCAATGTCTCCGGATGTCAACAATCCCGGCTACCGGGCTGTTTCGTTTGACGATCTGCGTGTCGCTTATGGCGAGCAGCTGCGCGGGCTGATCGACGGCGGGGCCGATCTGATCCTCATCGAGACGATCTTCGACACGCTGAACGCCAAGGCGGCGGTCTTTGCCTGCGAAGAAATCTTCGCCGAGAAGGGCGTCACCCTGCCGCTGATGATTTCCGGCACGATCACGGATCTCTCCGGCCGTACCCTGTCGGGTCAGACGCCGACCGCCTTCTGGCATTCGCTGCGCCACGCGCGGCCCTTCACCATCGGGCTCAACTGCGCCCTTGGCGCGGCGGCGATGCGCGACCATCTGGCTGAGATTTCCGGTGTCGCCGACACCTTCGTCTGCGCCTATCCGAATGCCGGCCTGCCGAACGAATTCGGCGAATACGACCAGAGTCCCGAAGCGATGGCCAAGGAGGTCGCCGTCTTCGCCGAAGAGGGTCTGGTCAACGTCGTTGGCGGCTGCTGCGGCTCGACGCCGGATCACATCGAGGCGCTGGCGGAAGCAGTGGCCGGCTATCAGCCGCGCCAGGTGCCAAAGACCAAGCCGCTGATGCGTCTGTCCGGGCTGGAGCCGTTTACGCTGACGCCGGAGATTCCGTTCGTCAATGTCGGCGAGCGTACCAACGTCACCGGCTCGGCCAAATTCCGCAAGCTGATCACCGCCGGCGATTTCGCAGCGGCGCTCGACGTCGCCCGCGACCAGGTGGCGAACGGCGCCCAGATCATCGACGTCAACATGGACGAGGGCCTGATCGACTCCAAGCAGGCGATGATCGAGTTCCTCAATCTCGTGGCGGCGGAACCCGACATTGCGCGGGTGCCGGTGATGATCGATTCTTCCAAGTTCGAGGTGATCGAGGCGGGGCTCAAATGCGTCCAGGGCAAGCCGCTGGTCAACTCGATCTCGATGAAGGAGGGTGAGGCCGCGTTTCTCGAACAGGCGCGGCTGGTGCGCGCCTATGGCGCGGCCGTCGTCGTCATGGCCTTCGACGAAAAGGGCCAGGCCGACACGATCGAGCGCAAGGTCTCGATCTGTACCCGCGCCTACAAGCTCCTGACCGAAGAGGCGGGCTTTCCGCCGGAGGACATCGTCTTCGATCCGAATATTTTCGCGGTGGCGACCGGCATCGAGGAGCACAATGGCTACGGCGTTGCCTTCATCGAGGCGACGCGTCAGATCCGCGAAACCCTGCCGCATGTCCATATTTCGGGCGGCGTGTCGAACCTGTCGTTCTCCTTCCGCGGCAACGAGGCCGTGCGCGAGGCGATGCACGCCGTCTTCCTCTACCACGCCATCCAGGCGGGGATGGACATGGGCATCGTCAATGCCGGGCAGCTGGCGGTCTATGATTCCATCGATCCGGAACTGCGCGAGGCCTGCGAGGATGTGGTTCTCAACCGAAGCGACGACGGGACCGAGCGGCTTCTGGATCTCGCCGAGCGCTGGCGCGGGCAGGGCGGCCAGGAGGCCAAGGCGAAGGACCTGAGCTGGCGTGAGAAGCCGGTGAGCGAGCGGCTCGCCCATGCGCTGGTTAACGGCATCACCGAATATATCGACGCCGATACCGAGGAAGCGCGGCAGGCCGCCGAGCGCCCGCTGCACGTCATCGAAGGGCCGCTGATGGACGGGATGAACATCGTCGGCGACCTGTTCGGCGCCGGCAAGATGTTCCTGCCGCAGGTGGTCAAGTCGGCGCGCGTTATGAAGCAGGCGGTGGCGCTTCTGCTGCCTTACATGGAGGAAGAGAAGCGGCTGAACGGCGGCGAGGGGCGGAAGAACGCTGGCAAGATATTGATGGCGACGGTCAAGGGCGATGTCCACGACATCGGCAAGAACATCGTTGGCGTCGTCCTCGCCTGCAACAATTACGAGGTCATCGATCTCGGCGTCATGGTGCCCTCGGCGAAAATCCTCGAGACCGCGCGTCGGGAAGAGGTCGACATCATCGGCCTGTCCGGCCTGATTACGCCGTCGCTCGACGAAATGGTGCATGTCGCCTCGGAGATGGAGCGCGAGGGCTTCGACATTCCGCTCCTGATCGGCGGCGCGACGACGAGCCGGGTGCATACGGCCGTGAAGATCGATCCGCGCTATGACCGTGGCCAGACGGTCCACGTCAACGATGCCTCGCGGGCCGTCGGCGTCGTCTCCAACCTTTTGTCGGCGGAGGCGAAGTCAGGCTTCGTCGACGGCATTCAGGCGGAATATCGCAAGGTCGCAGAGGCGCACGAGAAGGGCGAACGCGATAAGCAGCGCCTGCCGCTCGCCAAGGCCCGCGCCAACGCCTTCCAGCCCGATTGGGCGGCGTTCGAGCCGACGGCGCCGTCCTTTACCGGCGTCAAGGTCTTCGACGATTGGGATCTGGAGGAGCTGTCGCGCTATATCGACTGGACGCCGTTCTTCCAGACCTGGGAGCTGAAGGGGCGCTATCCGGCGATCCTCGATGACGAGAAACAGGGGGAAGCGGCGCGGTCGCTGTTTTCCGACGCGCAGGCGATGCTCAAGCAGATCATCGCGGAAAAATGGTTCCGGCCGCAGGCGGTCATCGGCTTCTGGCCGGCGAACGCCGTCGGCGACGATATCCGGCTCTATACCGGCGACGATCGCCAGGACGAGATCGCGACCTTCTTCACCCTGCGCCAGCAGCTCGCCAAGCGCGGCGACCGGCCAAATCTGGCGCTGGCGGACTTCGTCGCGCCGGAGGGCAGTGGCAAGGCCGATTACGTCGGCGGCTTCGTCGTCACCGCCGGGATCGAGGAGGAGGCGATCGCCAATCGCTTCGCCAAGGCGAACGACGATTACGCCTCGATCATGGTGAAGGCGCTCGCCGACCGTTTCGCCGAAGCCTTCGCGGAGTTGATGCACGAACGGGTGCGCCGGGAGTACTGGGGCACGTCGCCCGACGAGGCCTTTTCGCCGGACGCGCTGGCTGGCGAGCCCTATGCCGGCATTCGTCCGGCGCCGGGCTATCCGGCCCAGCCCGACCATACCGAGAAGGCGACATTGTTCCGGCTGCTCGACGCCGAGGCGAAGATCGGCGTGAAGCTGACGGAAAGCTACGCCATGTGGCCGGGATCGTCGGTGTCTGGCCTTTATATCGGGCATTCCGATTCGTATTATTTCGGGGTCGCCAAAGTCGAGCGTGATCAGGTCGAGGACTATGCCCGTCGCAAGGGGATGGCCGTTGGCGAGGTCGAGCGCTGGCTGGCGCCGGTGTTGAACTACGTTCCGAAACCAGAGGAAGCGCTGCGGGCGGAGGCGGCCGAATAAGTGGGGCAATCCGGATACATGACGATCGCCGTGGAGACCGAGGCCACCTTTGCGGCGTGCCCAGCGCGAAAATTTCCCGCAATCGCGCGGTTAATTGGAACGCACGACGCTGCGATGCGGTATCGGGGGGACTATATACTGTCGTGACGATCATAGCGGCGGCGAGGTCGCGGGCGGTCCAACAACCGCTTCTCCCGTCAAACGGGAGTAAAGAGCCGGCGGCAGATGGCGCGCGAGCGCCGGCGCCGGGTGGGCGAACCGCTGTGAGTGGTGCAAAGCGCCGATTGCGAATGAATAAGGACGAAACCCGATGAGTTCTCTCGCCCTCCAGATGGAGCGTACGCCGGAAACCGCCTTTCCCATTCCGGCAGGCGTCTTTGCCGAAACCGTCACGTCGGTGACGCACTACACGGACAGCTTGTTCTCGTTCCGCATCTCCCGGCCGCAGAGCTTCCGGTTCCGTTCGGGCGAATTCGTCATGATCGGCTTGCCGAATGCGGAAAAGCCGGTTTTCCGCGCCTATTCGATCGCCAGCCCATCCTGGGACGAGGAACTGGAGTTCTTCTCGATCAAGGTCCCGGACGGACCGCTGACCGAGCATCTGCAGAAAATTGCCGTCGGCGATACCGTGCTGATGCGCAAGAAGTCGACCGGGACGCTGGTGCTCGACGCGCTGAAGCCCGGCAAACGGCTGTTCCTGTTCTCGACCGGTACGGGCATTGCGCCCTTTGCGGGCGTCGTCCGCGATCCCGAGACCTACGAGAAGTTCGAGCAGGTGATCCTCACCCAAACGTGCCGGTTCGAAGCCGAACTGACGTACGGGCGCGAACTCGTCGAGGCGGCCCGCTCGGACGAATTGATGAGCGAGTTCATCGGCGACAAGCTGCTGTTTCATGCGAGCGCGACGCGGGAGGGCGAAACCCGTCGCCACCGGATCACCACGCTGATCGAGACCGGCCGTCTGTTCGACGAACTCGGCATTCCGCCGCTCGATCCGACCGACGACCGGGCGATGATCTGCGGCTCCATGGCGATGCTGAAGGACACCGAGAAGCTGCTCGACGCGCGCGGCTTTGTGGAAGGCGCCAACAGCCGGCCGGACACCTATGTGGTGGAGCGGGCATTCGTCGATTGAGGCGCGGCTCAAGCTGCCGCATTGACGCCGGCGCTGCTTGACAGGAAGCGCCGGGAGCGGCACGGCGGCTCCATGAGCCAATCTCCCCATACCGGCCTGAAGGTCCTGGAACTCGCGCGCATCCTGGCCGGTCCCTGGATCGGCCAGACGCTGGCCGATCTCGGCGCCGACGTGATCAAGGTCGAGAGCCCGGCGGGGGACGATACGCGCGGCTGGGGGCCACCTTTCATCGAACGGGACGGCGAGCGGACGGCCGCCTATTTCCACGCCTGCAACCGCGGCAAGCGGTCGGTGGTGGCGGATTTTGCCACCGAGGAGGGGCGGGCGCTGGTTCGCGAATTGGCGTCCGAGGCGGACGTTCTGATCGAAAATTTCAAGGTCGGCGGCCTGAAGAAATACGGCCTCGACCACGACAGCCTCAAATCCGTCAATCCGGGCATCGTCTATTGCTCGGTCACCGGCTTCGGCCAGGACGGACCCTATGCGGGCCGGGCCGGCTACGACTTCATGATCCAGGGGATGGGCGGCATCATGAGCCTGACCGGAGCGGCGGATGGCGAGCCGCAAAAGATCGGCGTCGCCTTCGCCGACATCTTCACCGGGCTGTACGGGACAATCGCGATCCAGGCGGCGCTGGCCGATCGCGCGCGGACGGGCCGCGGCCAGTTCGTCGACATGGCGCTCTATGACTGCATGGCCGGAGTCCTCGCCAACCAGGCGCTGAACTATTTCGCCACCGGGGTCGCGCCACAGCGGCTCGGCAACGCCCATCCCAACATCGTGCCCTACCAGGTCTTTCCGGTCGCCGATGGCCATCTCATTGTCGCCTGCGGCAATGACCGTCAGTTCGAGCGGCTCTGCGGCGTGCTCGGGTTGGGCGAACTGGCCATGGACGAACGCTATCGCACCAACGAGGTGCGGGTCGCGAACCGCGACGCTCTCGCGCCGATCCTGACGGCGGCGATCGGCGCATGGACGCGCGACGACCTTCTGGCGGGCCTCGAGGCGGTCGGGGTTCCGGCCGGACCGATCAACGATGTCGCGGACGTTTTCGCCGACCCGCAAACCCTGCATCGGAACATGAAAATCGCGCCGCAAGGCATTGCGGGTGTTCGCACTCCGATCGTTTATGGAGACGCCGATCTTTCCCTGGACCGGCCGGCGCCGAAGCTCGGCGAACATCAGGGCGCGCGCTTCGGCCTCGCGGCGGAATAAGCCGGCCGATCAGGCAAGGTGGCCGTCGGCCGGCGAGGAGGCCGCTCGCCGGTTGCGAGCGAGATGGGTGCGTCGGCAACGTCCATATGGCGATCTCGGGACCGACACAATCGGTCTCCAGGGCGGGCGCCTCGCGTCAGCCCGGCGCAGGCTCCACGCGTTAAGCACTGGTTAACCCCATCCCGTTTAGATCGCCTTAGCAACCGAAAATTAACCGAGATGACCAAGATCCTAACCGACACTCGCCCGATCCGACTCAAGGGCCGCTCATTTCTCGCCCTCGTTCTCGCGCCGGAACTTCCGTTCGACGCGTGGCTGACCCGGCTCGATGACCTCGCCGCGCGCTCTACCGGTTTTTTCCTGGGACGGCCGATCGTGCTCGACGTCGAAGGGCTCGATATCGACCAGGCGCAGCTGAAGGAGCTGATCGGCGAACTCGGCGAGCGCAGCGTGCGGATCATGGGAATCGAGGGGGCGCGCGCGTCGCTGCTCGGCTTCGGCATGCCGCCGGCGATGAAGGGCGGCAGGCCAGCGGCTGATTTCGAACCACCGGCGGCAGAGCCCGTGCCGAAGAAAGCCGAGTCGACGAAATCCAAGGCGGCGAGCAAACCGACCACCGCGCAGGTGCCGGACCCGCAGCCGGTCAAAGCGATGCCGTCGATCATCATCACTGAGCCGGTACGTTCCGGCCAATCGGTGATCTTTCCGGAGGGCGACGTGACCATTCTGGGATCGGTGGCATCGGGGTCGGAGGTCGTCGCCGGCGGCTCGATCCACGTCTACGGAACGCTTCGGGGCAGGGCGATGGCGGGATCCGTCGGCAACGCCTCGGCGCGGATCTTCTGCCGCAAGCTCGAAGCCGAGCTGGTGGCGATCGACGGCCTCTACAAGACGGCCGAGGACATGGAACAGAAATACCGCGGCCAGGCCGTTCAGGTCTGGCTCGAGGGTGACACGATCAAAGCGGAAATTCTGGGCTGAGGCTGCAAGCGGCCGGGAAGCAGGAGAGCAAGATGGCAAAAGTAATCGTGGTGACCTCTGGCAAGGGAGGCGTCGGAAAGACGACCTCCACCGCCGCGCTGGGTGCGGCGCTGGCCCAGCGTGGCGAGAAGACGGTGGTCGTCGATTTCGACGTTGGCCTCCGCAATCTCGATCTCGTCATGGGAGCCGAGCGGCGCGTGGTCTACGACCTCATCAACGTCGTCCAGGGCGACGCCAAGCTGACGCAGGCGCTGATCCGCGACAAGCGCCTCGAGACGCTCTTTCTGCTGCCAGCCTCGCAGACGCGCGACAAGGACAACCTCACGTCCGAGGGCGTCGAGCTGGTGATGGAGGAGTTGAAAAAGACCTTCGACTGGGTGATCTGCGACAGCCCGGCCGGCATCGAGCGGGGCGCGACACTCGCCATGCGCCATGCCGACGTGGCCGTCGTCGTCACCAATCCGGAAGTGTCCTCGGTGCGTGACTCGGACCGGATCATCGGTTTGCTCGATTCCAAGACCGCCAAGGCTGAGCGCGGCGAGCGGATCGAGAAGCATCTGCTTTTGACCCGCTACGATCCCGCCCGCGCCGAGCGCGGCGACATGTTGAAGGTCGAGGACGTTCTCGACATCCTGTCGATCCCGCTCCTCGGCATTATCCCCGAGAGCATGGATGTCTTGCGGGCGTCGAACCTCGGAACGCCGGTGACGCTCGGCGAGAATCAGAGCGCGCCGGCTCTCGCCTACAGAGACGCTGCCCGCCGCCTTGCCGGCGAACAGGTGCCGATGTCGGTGCCCGGCGAGAGGCGCGGCCTGTTCGGCAAACTCTTCGGACGGAGGGCGGCATGAGCCTTTTCAGTTTCTTCAGCAAGCAGACCTCGGCGCCGATGGCGCGCGAACGGCTGCAGGTATTGCTCGCTCACGAACGGGCGACGGTCGGACACTCCGATCTCGTGGCCCAGCTTCGGGAGGAAATTCTGGCCGTCATCGCCAGGCATGTGCAGCTCGATGGCGACATGGTCAGCGTCAAAATGGATCGCGGAGAGAACGTCTCGACCCTTGAAGTCGATATCGAGATCCCCACGACCGCTAGCGTGCGGGCGGCCTGACGGCCGCTCGCCCAACGAGCCCGCCTCACCCGATCGCGGCGGCTCCCGACAGGAAAAGGAGACCAGCATGAGCCGAGTAACCCTCCTGGAGCGGTTGAAGGAACTGCAGAAGACGCCGAAGTTCCAGAATCGCGACATTCGCACGATCAGCTCCATTCTCTCGACCGAGGCGCTTGCCAAGCATGTTGAGGCCTGCGAGCAAGCCGCCGCGCGCTGACGCCAGGCTTCCTTCCATCGAACACGATCGAGTGGCCCGACCGCGCATTGCGCGGCCGGGCCACGATGCGTTTCCGGTACCCTGTTTGCACGCGAAATCGCTTGCGCCACGGGCTGCGATCGCTACTGTGACGAATTGATCGGAAGTGGGCGAAACGCCCGATCCGGTCGAAGGACGGTTCCCCGGCTGCCAAGCGGCTGGGGCGAAGAGGGAATGCGACGGGCCGACCCAAGCAGGGGGCCTTCATCGCAGCCGACCCCGCGACTGTAGAGCGGCGAGGTCGTCACCGCCGATTCGTGCCGGCAATGCCATGAGCATCGATGGACGAATTGGAAAAGCCACTGGAGCTTCGGCTTCGGGAAGGCGAGGCGACGACCGACGACCCGTGAGCCAGGAGACCTGCCGGCCTTGTAACCTGCCGCATTTCGCGGCCGTCACGGAGGTTGATATGACTGCCACGACCCATAGCATCGCGCACACCGATGCACCGACGCGGATCGCGACCGGACTCGCGGCGCTGGTTCTCGGAGCGTTTTTCGTCTTCGGCATCGGGTTCGCCCATTCGGCGGCGGTGCATGATACGGCGCATGATGTCCGGCATTCCTACGGATTCCCCTGCCACTAAGCATTGTTTGCCTGCCGCCTAGGCGCGGACCGGGCTTTTTGCTTTTTCGTGTTGTTCAAAGCCGCCCGACCTCGTCGGCGCGGAAGGGGTATCGTTATGGTTGTAAGATTTTTGTTGGCCGCGCTGGTTGCCGGCCTGTTTGTCGGTGTCGTGATGACGCCAGTTCAATATTTGGGCGTGGTTCCGCTGATCCTGCAAGCCGAGGAATACGAGAGCGGGACGGCAGGACACGAGGCGGCCGGCGCCGATTCCGGCCGCCTGACGGAAAGCCGGCAAGTGTCGGCGATGTTCGGCGGCGAATTGGTTCTGGCCCATGACCACGAGACGGCAGTCGGGGCGGAAGATGAAGCCGCGGGCGCATCTCCGTTCTTCGGTCGCCTGCTGGGCACGCTGTCGGCGAATATCGTGGCGGGTGGCGGCTTCGCGCTGATCCTCGCGGCGGCCAGCCTGCTCACCGGCCGCGCGATCACCCGATCGAACGGTGTTCTGTGGGGTTTGGCTGGTTTTGCGACCGTGGGGCTGGCGCCCGCGCTCGGACTCCCACCGGAATTGCCGGCGATGCCGGCCGCGGACCTGTTCGAGCGGCAGGTCTGGTGGGCCGCCGTCGTCGCGCTGACGGCGGCGGCGCTTTACCTTCTGGTGTTCCAACGCGAGATATGGGCGAAAGTCGCCGGCGTGGTGTTGCTCGCCCTGCCGCATGTGGTCGGAGCGCCGCATATCGCCGACCTGACGAGCCCGGTCCCGCCGACCCTTGCGGCGGAGTTCGCGGTCATTTCGCTGGCGACGGCGGCCGCGTTCTGGGTTCTGCTGGGGATCAGCGTCGGCTTCGTGATGGACCGGTTCGGGACTCGCGCGGCGTGAGCCTATCGCTCGGCGATGGCGTCACTCTCGTTCTTGGCGGAGCCCGCTCCGGCAAGAGCGCCCTTGCCGAGCGATTGGCCGAAGCAAGCGGTCTTGCTCCCGCCTATCTCGCGACGGGCAGGGCTTTCGACGCCGAGATGGAGGCGCGCATCGGCGAGCACCGGGAGCGGCGGGGCAACGGCTGGCGAACGGTTGAAACGCCGCTCGATCTGGTTGCCGCGATCGGGCGCGAAGCCGGGCCGGAGCATGTGGTCCTCGTCGATTGCCTGACGCTTTGGCTGACCAACCTCATGATGGAGGGGCGTCCGGTCGCGGCGGAATGCCATGCGCTGGCCGACTGCCTCGCCGCGAGGCTTCCAGGTCCGGTGATCCTCGTCTCCAACGAGGTCGGGCTCGGGATCGTGCCGGAAAACGAGATGGCCCGTGATTTTCGCGATCACGCGGGCCGATTGCATCAAGCGGTTGCGGCGGTCGCGGCGAAGGTCATCTTCGTCGCTGCTGGCCTGCCGATGATATTGAAGGGCTGATCGCCGACGGCAACGTCGAGGCGATCGCGACAACGGAGGCACTCCATGCAGGGCCAGAAGATTCCCGCCACCGTCATCACCGGCTTTCTCGGTGCGGGCAAGACGACGCTGATCCGCAACCTCCTGCAGAATGCCGGTGGCCGGAAAATAGCGCTGATCATCAACGAGTTCGGCGACCTCGGCGTCGATGGCGATATCCTCAAGGGCTGCGGTATCGAGACCTGCAGCGAGGACGACGTGGTGGAACTGACCAATGGCTGCATCTGCTGCACGGTGGCCGACGACTTCATCCCGACCATGACCAAGCTTTTGGAGCGCGAGCGCGTGCCCGATCACATCGTCATCGAAACCTCGGGTCTCGCCTTGCCGCAGCCGCTGGTCGCGGCCTTCAACTGGCCGGAGGTGAAGACGCGGGTGACCGTCGACGGCGTCGTCACGGTGATCGATACGGCGGCCGTCGCCGACGGACGCTTCGCCTACGACGAGGACAAGGTCGCGGCCCAGCGGGCGGCGGACGAGAGCCTCGACCACGACAACCCGCTGGAGGAGCTGTTCGAGGACCAAATCGCGGCAGCCGACCTCATCGTTCTCAACAAGGCCGATCTGGTCGACGCTCCGACACTGGAACGGGTGCGGCGCGAGATCGGGCAGAAGAGCGCGCGTGCGGTGAAAATCGTCACCGCGGAGGGCGGCAAGCTGCCGGCGGACGTGCTGCTCGGCATCGCGGCCGGCACGGAAGACCTCATCGCCGAGCGCAAATCGCATCACGAGCTGGAGCATGAAGGCGAGGCGCACGAGCACGACCATGACGAGTTCGAGAGCTTCGTCGTCGACGCCGGCGCCGTCCCCGATCCCGCGACCTTCGCGAAGGGACTGTCGAGACTGATCGCGACCCATGACATCCTGCGGCTGAAGGGTTTCGCCGACGTGCCGGGCAAGCCGATGCGACTGGTCGTGCAAGCGGTCGGCAAGCGTATCGAAACCTATTTCGACCGCGCCTGGGCACCCGGCGAAACCCGGGCCACGCGTTTGGTCGTCATCGGGATGCACGACGGCCTCGACGCGGTGCGGATCGAGGCCGAGATTCGGGCGTTGGCCGGTAGCGCGGCAAAAGAAGCCGCCGAGTAGCGGGCGCATTCCTTGCATCTTCTTCTCGCCCAGAAAGGCACGATCGACGACGGCGGCGAAGCGGTCGACCTCGGCCAGTCGCCGGCCGATATTGTGGTGCTGTCGGCGGCCGACACGGAGATCGCCAGCCTTGCGGCGGCGGCCCGGCGCCTCGGCGATGCGGCGCCGACGCTGCGTCTCGCCAACCTGCTGCGCCTCAAGCATCCGATGTCGGTCGACGCCTATGTCGAGCGAACGTTGCGCCACGCCAGGCTCGTCGTGGTGCGGCTGCTCGGCGGCGCGGCGTACTGGCCCTACGGGCTGGATGCGCTGCTTGCCAACGCGCAGGCGGCGGGAGCCAAGCTCGTGGTGCTGCCCGGCGACGACAAGCCGGATCAGGGGCTCGACCACTACACCACGACCCCGCTCGCCGAACGCGACCGGCTCTGGCGGTATCTGGTCGAGGGCGGCGCGGCGAATGCCGGGAAGTTCCTCGAGGGTTGCGGCGCGATCCTTGGCGGCGGCGAATGGCCGGCAGAGGCGCAACCGCTTTTGAAGGCTGGGGTGCTGGAGATTGGCACTTCTCACCCTCCCCACCAGGGGGAGGCGGGCGCGCGCCCGCTCGCCGCGGTCGTGTTCTACCGGGCGCTGGTGCAGAGCGGGCAGACCGAGCCGGTGGAGGCGCTGGCGCGGGCGCTGGCGGCGCGGGGGCTGGAGGTGCTACCGATTTTCGTTTCCAGCCTGAAGGACCCGGTCTCGATCGAGACGGTGCGGGCGCTGTTTACGGGTCGGGCTCCGGACGTCGTCGTCAATCTGACCGGCTTCGCCGTGTCCTCGCCGGGCGGCGAGCGGGTTCCGACCGTGCTCGAGGAACAGGCGGCGGTCGTCCTGCAGGCGGTTCTCGCGAGCGGGTCGGCGGAAAGCTGGACGACATCGGCGCAAGGGTTGTCGGCCCGTGATCTGGCGATGAGCGTCGCGCTGCCGGAGGTCGACGGCCGGATTCTTTCGCGCGCCATTGCCTTCAAGTCGGCCGGCGAATGGGATGCGGTCACCGAGACGGACATCGTCGCGCACCGCTCGGTGCCTGATCGTGTGGCGTTCGTCGCCGCGCTCGCGGCCCGTTGGGCGCGGCTGCGGCGGAAGCCTGTTTCGGAAAAGCGGGTGGCGATCCTGCTCGCCAACTATCCCAACCGGGACGGGCGGCTCGGCAACGGGGTAGGGCTCGACACGCCGGCCGGGACGATCGAAGTGCTCGAGGCGATGGCGGCGGCGGGCTATCCGGTGGCGGACGTACCGGAGACCGGCAACGCGCTGATCGATCATCTGATGGCCGGTCCGACCAATGCCGGCGCGGCGATGCGGGACGTGCGCGAGACACTGTCGGTCGCGGCCTATCGACGGTTCTTCGTGGAACTGCCCGAAGCCGTGCGGTCGGCGGTGACGGAACGCTGGGGCGAGCCGGAGAGCGACCCGTTCGTGGTGGCGCATTGCGGCGGGGCAGCCTTCGCGTTGCCGCTGGCGCGTTTCGGCGAGACGCTGGTCGGCATCCAGCCGGCGCGCGGCTACAACATCGACCCGAAGGAAACCTACCACTCGCCGGACCTGGTGCCGCCGCACAATTATCTGGCGCTCTACGCCTATCTCAGGTCCGCATATGACGCCGACGCCGTCGTCCATATGGGCAAGCACGGCAATCTCGAATGGCTGCCGGGCAAGGCGCTGGCGCTGTCGGAGGGCTGCTTTCCCGAGGCGGTGTTCGGGCCGCTGCCGCATCTCTACCCCTTCATCGTCAACGATCCGGGCGAGGGCACGCAGGCCAAGCGGCGGACCAGCGCCGTCATCATCGACCATCTGACGCCGCCGCTGACGCGGGCGGAAACCTACGGGCCGCTGCGCGACCTGGAGGCGCTGGTCGACGAATATTACGAGGCGGCGGGCACCGACCCGCGCCGGCTGACGCTGCTGAAGGGGCGTATTCTCGATCTGGTCCGAGACATCGGCCTCGACCACGACGCCGGGATCGCGGCGAAGGACGCCGAGGAGACGGCGCTGGAAAAGCTCGACGCCTATCTCTGCGACCTGAAGGAAATGCAGATCCGCGACGGCCTGCACGTCTTCGGACTGGCGCCGGAGGGACGGCTGTTGACCGATCTCGTCGTGGCGCTGGCGCGGCTGCCGCGTGGGACGAAGCCGGGCGAGGCCTCGCTGCACCGGGCGATCGCGGCGGATCTGTTTAGCGCAGAGCGGCAGGGGGAAAACGACCCCTCACCCGGCCGCTTCGCGGCCACCCTCTCCCCAAAGGGGCGAGGAATGGCGGCCGTGCCTGGGGCGTTGGCGGAAGCGCGCCATCCTTCTCCCCAGCGGGGAGAAGGTGCCGAGCAAAGCGAGGCGGATGAGGGGGCGCCCTTCGACCCGCTCGACTGCGACATGGCGGCGCCTTGGGAGGGGCCGCGTCCACAGGTTCTCCACAGCCTGTCCACAGACCCGTGGCGGACCCAGGGCGATACGGTGGAGCGCATCGAACTCCTGGCGGCGAAGCTCGTCGCGGACGAGATCGCGTCCCAACCGGAGTGGCAATCCACAGGCGTCGTCATGGCGGATGTGACGGCGCGGCTGAAGCCGGCGGTGACGGGCTCGGGGCCGGCCGAGATCGCCGGGCTGCTGGCCGGGCTTTCCGGCCGCTTCGTGCCGCCGGGGCCGTCCGGGGCGCCGACACGGGGACGGGCGGACGTCTTGCCGACGGGCCGCAACTTCTTTTCGGTCGACACCCGCGCCGTGCCGACGGAAGCCGCCTGGCATCTCGGCGCGAAGTCGGCCGAACTCCTGGTGATCCGCCACCTTCAGGATCACGGCGACTGGCCGCGTTCGATCGGGCTCACCGCCTGGGGTACGTCCAACATGCGCACCGGCGGCGACGACATCGCGCAAGCGCTGGCACTGGTCGGGGCGAAGCCGGTCTGGGATCGCGCCTCGCGGCGCGTCACCGGCTACGAGATCGTGACGCTCGCCGAACTCGGGCGGCCACGGGTCGACGTGACGTTTCGCATTTCCGGTTTCTTCCGCGATGCCTTCCCGGACCAGATCGCCTTGTTCGACCGGGCGGTCCGGGCGATCGGCGCGCTGGAGGAGGAGGCTGGGGACAACCCGATCGCCGCGCGGATGACGGCCGAGCGGCAGGCCTTCCTGGCGGAGGGACAGTCGCCGCAGGAGGCGGACAAGCGCGCCGGCTTCCGGATCTTCGGATCGAAACCCGGTGCCTACGGGGCGGGGCTGCAGGCGCTGATCGACGAAAAGGGTTGGGACGACAAGAGTGATCTGGCGGAAAGCTATCTCGTCTGGGGCTCCTATGCCTACGGGGCGGATGCCGAAGGCGAGGCCGAGCGCACGAGTTTCGAGACGCGGCTTGCCGGTATCGAGGCGGTGGTCCAGAATCAGGACAATCGCGAGCACGACCTTCTGGATTCCGACGACTACTACCAGTTTGAGGGCGGGATGACGGCGGCGGTCGAGCATGTCTCCGGCACACGGCCCGTCGTCTATCACAACGACCATTCCCGGCCCGAGCGGCCGGTCGTGCGGACGCTGGAGGAAGAAATCGGCCGGGTGGTCAGGGCCCGCGTCGTCAACCCGAAATGGATCGCCGGCATCATGCGCCACGGCTACAAGGGCGCCTTCGAGATCGCTGCGACGGTCGACTATCTCTTTGCCTTCTCGGCGACGACAGGCGCGGTGCGCGATCATCATTTCGATGCGGTCTATCAGGCCTTCGTCGCCGATGACGACGTGCGCGCGTTCATGCTGGAGAACAATCCGAACGCCTATCGCGAGATGAGCGACAAGCTGGCCGAGGCGATCGACCGGGGCCTGTGGACGCCGCGCTCCAACTCGGCGCGGGCCGAACTGGGTGTTATGGACGGGCTGGATGATGCGGAAACGGAGGGCATAACATGACCGACAAAGCCAAGATCACGGACGGAATGTCGGAGGAAGACCTCGACGCCCGGCATGCCGAGAAGATGAAGAAGAAGAAAGCGGCGCGCGACAAGATCCTCGCCACCAAGACGATCGAAAAGGGCCTTCTGATCGTCCATACCGGAAAGGGTAAGGGCAAGTCGACGGCGGCCTTCGGCCTCGTCTTCCGGGCGCTCGGCAACGGCATGAAGGTCGCCATCGTGCAGTTCGTCAAGGGCAAGTGGGAGACCGGCGAGCGCAAGGTGCTGGAGAAGTTCCCCGACCAGGTGACGATGACGGCGATGGGCGACGGCTTCACCTGGGAGACGCAGGACCGCCAGCGCGACATCGCTGCCGCCAAGGCCGCCTGGGAACGGGCCAAGGCGCTGATCATGGACGACGAACACCAGCTGGTGCTGCTCGACGAACTCAACATCGTCCTGCGCTACGACTATCTCGACATCGCCGAGGTGGTCGAATTCCTGAAGGGCAAGCCGGCGATGAAGCATGTCGTCGTCACCGGCCGCAACGCCAAGGACGAGCTTATCGAGATCGCCGACCTCGTCACCGAGATGGAGATGATCAAGCACCCGTTCCGCTCGGGCGTGAAGGCGCAGGTTGGGATCGAGTTTTAGGCCCGCGATATTAGATATTATTTCAGCATAGCATCGCGAACTTCTGAAACAAACCGAATGGTCCGTAGCCTATCGCGGTCGATCTCGCCCAGCCCGTAAAGGCGTGAAGCAATTTCATCCCATTTCTTCATCGCTTTGTCGTCGTTTTTCGAAACAAAATCCATCAGCACTTTGCAGTCATCTTCGACCCGAGATGCAGTGGGTTTTCGAGGCTTTTTTATGAGAAAATAGCGTAGCGCCATCAACGCATACCATCTAAGTTTGAAGAATATTGGATCGATACGAGTGTTGCCGTGGTGAAGTTTTAGTCGATAAAGGGCGTATGCGGACGCATAGAATATTTCCTCCTTGTTCTCTGGATTGAAAACAATATTGTGCAAATCCTCAACGAGTACATTCGGATATCTGCTCGCAAGATCCGGACGATCAAAAAACATAGCGCCCGTGCATCTCGCCACCTCTTTCAGGTTAAAAACTCTAATCGAAGGTATATTTTCTCCACTAAATTGATTTGGCCTTCTTTCGAAAAATAATCTATGTTGTTCGTCACCGCCCCGAGCGGCAAAATAGCGCTCCGCAGCCTTTACTGTTTTCAGGGTTGCTAAAAACTGGTACTCTTCGACCTTGTTCTGCCGATTTGTTGCACGAACTACGTCATCAATTATTTCTTGGTTGTCTGTCTCAACAATTTTGACCATAAGTGTGGCGCTCTTATCAAGCGTATTTCTGCCCTCAAACAAGACATTTGACGTCTGACAGCCATTGACAATTTGGTAATTGGAAACATATATTTCGTTACTTTGCAATCGAACGTCAGGACTTATCATAGTCACTCCATTGTTCAATATGCCAAAACGACTTTTCTTTTTTACATCGTTTAAAGATTCGAGTATCTCATTATTAATGAGGCTGTCGTCGAAATCGATGAAGTCACGTACATTTTCATCAAATATACCTTTACGCAGCGAGCCCGTTTCATCTGTAAGCACTTTCTCAACAAATTCTTTGGCTGAAAGCGTGCATACATAACTCTCCTCTATACCATCACTTTTTGGAAATGAAGATGCGCCAATTACCGAAAACTTTGCCTCATAACTGCCCTGCGACTCGCCCCACAATTTAATCACATCATCGCGCCCTAAAAGTTCGACGGAAGAATTTTCGAACAATCCACTGTCGCACAGGCGATTTAGTAGGGTCTTCGCAGCAGCCAGGATTTCTTTATCTTTTGCCTTCGACGCGGTTGTAACATAATAACAAGCAATATCTGGGCGTCCATTGCGCAGCTTACCGACGTTATCTAAAATAATTTCGAGTACTTTTTTACGTTCTTTCAGATGTTCGCCGAGGTCATGTGCTGTAGTGCTGCTTATAAAATCACACGTAGCGCTTTCGAATTTGTTTATTTCGCCTTTATCCCATTTCTCAGACGATTTTGATTGTATAAATATACACTTTACGTCATAATTGTTCTTTTTGGACTTAAATAATTTCTCGACTTCATCAGCAGTAGAAATAAATTGATCGTTAAATATGTAAAATATTGAATCTATTCCCGGATCTGCTCCTTCATATACAAGTGTGTTCGGATCGATAGAATCAAAAGAGAACTTTCTTGCCAATATGTACGGCACAAATATCTCAAATATATCGGCGTTTTCCCCCTTTATGTTGTGGTCATCAGCAAAATCATTAAGATGCGACTCGACTACTCGATGCATTGATTGGTTGCCTTGTGGGTGTGCAAATTGAATCGTAGACGGTGCCTGATGTTGCCTTTGAATTCGGCGTTATGCAATCGGTCAGCGTAACACACGCCTGCCTCACACATTCGCCACCATGAATTCCGCCGGCATGCTTTTCTCCAGCACCAGCCGCATGTTGGGCAGGTCGTTGCCGTCCAGCTTGTCGCGAAGCGCGGCGCCTTCGAGGCCATAGCCGACCCAGCGCTCGGTCAGGCGGGCTTCCAGATCCGCCTCCGGCACGGCGAGCATCACCGTCATGTCGAAGCGCTGGCGCAGCGGTGCCCAGGCGGGATCGTCGAAGAGAAGATAATTGCCCTCGACGAGGATGATGGGGGTGGACGCGGCGATGATCCGGGCCCCGGCGCGGGCGATCTCGATCGCCCGGTCGAACACCGGGACCGCCACGTCGCGGCCGTCGCCGGCCCGCAGCCGGTCGAGCATGACGGCCAAGCCGTCGACGTCGAAAGTGTGCGGCGCGCCCTTGCGCGGCCGATCGCCGCGCGCTTCGAGAACGGCGTCGTCGAAATGAAACCCGTCCATCGGCAGAATGTCGGTCGAACCCGGCGACACGGCGTTCAGGCGGTCACGCAGCCGCTCGACGAAGGTGCTCTTGCCCGAACCCGGCGCGCCGACGATGGCGACAATCAGGCGGCCGGACGTTTGCCGCGCCGCGATCACGTCCGCGAGGGCATCCCGCGTGATCGTCTTCGGATCTCCGGGGGTGGTGCAATCGGAGGAAGTCACGTCGTCGCTCCGCTATTCGTTCGGGATGTGAAAACGGCTGTTCATTAAACAGAGACGATTCGTTACGAACCGGCCTCTTTTCATCGGGGGCGTGAAGCCGCTTATTTCGTCGAGGAATTTGAACCGCACGGAGCAACCGCCATGAGCATCGCGTTGAAGGGCATCCACCATCTGACCGCCATTACCGCCGACGCCCCCGGCAATCTCCGGTTCTATACCGAGATGCTGGGGCTGCGTCTGGTCAAGAAAACGGTGAACCAGGACGATACCAGCGCCTACCATCTGTTCTATGCCGACGGAAAGGCCAGTCCGGGGACCGACATCACCTTTTTCGACTTTCCGGCGGCGCCGGAACGGCGCGGCACCAACGCGATTTCGCGCACCGGACTGCGCGTCGCCGGCCGCGAGAGCCTCGATTTCTGGCGTGATCGCCTGAGCGAGGCGGGCGTCGCGGTGGGCGACATCCGCGATCTCGACGGCCGGGCCTCGCTCGACTTCGAGGACCCGGAAGGCCAGCGCCTGCGGCTGGTCGATGATGGCGGCAAGGGCGATTCCAACTCCTGGGATGGCAGCAGCGTGCCTGAGACGCATCAGATCCGCGGCCTCGGCCCGATCGTCATGTCGGTGCCCGATCTCGGCCGGACCGAGCCGATCCTGACGCAGATCATGAACATGCGAAAGGCGCGGACCTACGAGGCGGACGGGGCGAGCGTCCATGCCTTCGAGATGGGCGAGGGCGGACCCGCGGCGGAGCTGCATGTGGCGGTCGAGCCAGACCTGCCACGGGCCGGGCAGGGCGCCGGCGGCGTGCATCACGTGGCGTTCCGGGCCGCCGATATCGATGAACTGCACGAATGGACCGAGCGGGTGCAGGGCTTTCGCGTGCCGTCGAGCGGCGAGGTGGAGCGTTATTATTTCCGCTCGCTCTATTTCCGCGAGCCCAACGGCATCCTCTTCGAGATCGCCACGGACGGGCCGGGCTTCGCGGTGGACGAGCCGATGGAAAGCCTTGGCCAGAGCCTGTCGCTGCCGCCCTTCCTGGAGCCGAATCGGGCGCGGATCGAAGCCAATTTGAAGCCGCTCGGGTGAGCCAGGAGAGGGAATCGACCATGACGGAACGGGACGGAACGGCGCTTCTCAAAGAGCATCGGCTGAAACATGCGGGCGCGCCCCTCGCCGACGCGCGGCGCGTCATGCTTTGCCTGCATGGGCGCGGCGCCACGGCCGAGGACATCCTCAGCCTCGGCGAGGCGATCGCCCTGCCGGGTCTCGCCGCTCTCGCGCCGCAGGCCGAGGGCGGGGCTTGGTATCCGCGCCCGTTCATGGAGCCGATCGCGGCGAACGAGCCGTATCTGTCGGCCGCGCTCGACCGGATCGACATGATCCTCGGCGCGCTGGCCGAGGTCGGCTTCGACAGTGAGCGCATCGTGCTGGCGGGGTTTTCGCAGGGCGCCTGTCTGGCGCTGGAATTTGCCGCGCGCAATCCGGGGCGGGTGGCGGGTGTCCTCGGGTTCAGCGGCGGGCTGATCGGCCCGTCGGTGGCGCAGCGGCCGGATTCGGGCGATCTCGCCGGGCTGCCGGTGTTCATGGGGTGCAGCGAGCGCGACCCGTTCATTCCTGCCACGCGTGTTCGGGAAACGGCGGAGCATCTGCGCAACCGGGGCGCGAAGGTGACGGCAAAGCTCTATCCGGAGCCGGGACACGCGATCAATATGGACGAGATCGCGGAAGCGCGGCGACTCATCGGGGCGCTGGCGGAATAAAGTCGGGTCGTTCTCGAGCTAAGCGGTTTGGCGCGTCGGCTGTGCGCCCAACTGGTAGCGATCCCGCAATTCGCCGATCGGCATCGGTTTGCCAAAGGCATAGCCCTGAAGGTAGTCGCAGCCCGTCAGGCGCAACAGCCGTTGCTCGCCGGCCGTTTCGACACCCTCGGCCACGACATCCAGATCCAGCGCTTTCGCGAGGGCGGTGATGGAGTGAACGAGACTTGCGGCCTGCGGACTTCGTTCCATTTCGGAAATGAAGCTGCGATCGATCTTCAGCGTGTCGAAGGGAAGCTGGCGGAGATATCCGATCGACGAAAAGCCGGTGCCGAAGTCGTCGAGGGCCACGGTAAAACCGGCCTTTTTCAACGCTTCGAGTTTCTGTCGCGCGAGATCGGGATGCGTAACCAGAATTCCCTCGGTCAATTCCAGACAGATGCGCTCGGGTGGAATTTGCGCGCCGGTTGTCATGGCGACAAGGGTATCGACAAACATCGGATCGCGTAATTGAACCGGCGATACGTTGATGCTCACCCGCAACTCCGGAATTGAAGCGAAGTCCGCGAAAACGCGGCGGAAGATGAATTGGCCGAGTTCGACGATCAGCCCGGTTTGCTCGGCGATCGGAATGAAGACCACCGGCGATACAGGACCGAGTTCCGGGGAGGTCCACCGGGCAAGGGCCTCGACCGCTTGCAGCTCGGCGGTGCCGGCCGATACGACCGGCTGGTAATAGACCTCCAGTTCGCCGGCGCGAATGGCATCGCGCAGGGCTTCCTCGATCTTGTGGTTCTTGTAGATATCGGATTCATAATCCGGCGCGTACAGGACTGACTCGCCCGACTGTCGGCGTTTTGCTTCGTACATCGCAACGTCGGCGTGTCGGACGATCTCGGCCGGCGATGCGCTTCCGTCGCGGGAAACGGCGTAACCGATCGACGCCGAAATCCGGAACGATTTTCCGTTGACCTGGAAGTCCGTTTTCAGCGCTTGAATGATCGCGGCGGCGAGGTCCTCGGCGGCCTGCCGCGGTTCGGGCGAGGCGATCAAAATGTTGAACTCGTCACCACCGACGCGCGCGGCGAAGGAGTCCGGTGGAAGCACTGCCTGAAGTTGGTTCGCGAACGCTTCGATCAGTTCGTCGCCTCCGGCATGCCCGATCGTGTCGTTGACGTTCTTAAAGCCGTCCAGGTCGATGAAAAGCGCCGCGCATTCGCCCCTGCCGCAAGTCTCTACGATCGATCTGTCGTTCAGCTTCTCGCTGAATTGCAGTCGATTGGGAAGACCGGTCAGCACGTCATGGCGGGCGGCTCTCGACGCCTCTTCCTCCTTGCCAGCGAGAGTGTCGGCCGACCGATGGGCGCTTCTCGTGGCAGCCCAACCGGCCAAGGTGAAGAGGCCAAATGCGATGGCGACGGGAATGGCAGCCTGTTTGAGAAGCTCATCGCCAGGTTGATACGGAGTCCATTCGAGCTGAGCCAACGGACCGCCGTCATCCGCCCGCAAGACATTGGTTGCCTTTTGCGAGGCGCCAAACGGCGCAAGGGTCAGATCCGCGATCAGGAACTTTTGTCCGAGCTCCGCAATGCGCTCATCGCTCAAGACGAACCCGAATATCCCAATGGGAAACTCACTCTTCTCGATCCCACTCAACTCCTCCGGCGAGATCCTTGCCGCCGCCAGCACGTAAACGGAATCGCCAACCCGTGCCGTCATATGGACGGGTGTGACGTCATCGATGGGGATCAGGTCGATCTTCTCCAACATCTGCTCGATCACGTCGCGTGACAGCACCGTGGGATCCGGGGTGTCGCCAGAGTTGGTGTTCCAGCCATATCGGATCGTCTTGTCAGGTTGGACGATCAACAGAAGATCCATCGTGCTGGATTCGGTGACACCCGAACCCATGTTCGACAGAACCCAATCGTCGTTCAAGGCCCGCACGTTGTCCCAAGCGTCCTGCCACCACGCGTAGTCGATGGCGATCGTGTCGAGTGTCTCGCCAATACCGGCGACACCCCCTTCGACCATGGTCTTGGAGCTCGCCGCGGCTTGCCTGTCATGCTCGACGGACATCCAAATGATGGCGGCGACCACGATGGACGCGGCCACGATCATCGTGCCGATCAGCACCTGCGTGATCTTCCTGGTAAGTGAGCTATGCATGGGCGCCTCGATTCCCATACGTTATGACGGCGCGTTTCTGAATAAATCGGTAATGGCGAGCCGTGGGTGACGTAAAGTCGCAGATCGTTAAAATGCGATCGTTTGGTTGAGGGATAAGGTCGGAAGATCATTCTGCCGTGCCCGCCGAATACGCTGGCGGACGCCATTGCTTCGTCGTAAGCTTGAACGATGTTGACAGGGAGAATCCCATGGTTCGCGTCGGCAATCTTCCAACAGTCCTGGCGGGGATCGCGATCGGTTTTGCGGTCCTCATCGCGCCCTCATCTTACGCGCAGGAGGCCGGCGAGCGGCGCGTCATCACGACCGAAGGCGCCGATTATTTCGGCCGCGACTACGACATACTGAAGGATGTCGATCTCGACCGTTGCACGGCCGCCTGTCTGGGTGATGATCGCTGCAAGGCGTTCACGCTGAATACCAAGAGCCAATGGTGCTTCCTGAAGGAGGAGATCGGCGAACTCAGGACCGTCGCGGGTGCCGTCTCCGGCAAGATTGTCGTGGCGGCCGCTCTCGATGAGAACAGCGTCGAGCAACGCGCCGCTGGGCTGGATTTCCTGCCGCGCTCGGCCCTTGACGAAGCCATGCGGCTGCGCCTCGAACTCGCCGACGAGGAGCGCGATGCCGCCTATGACGATCAATCGGTAGACGAGCTTGCCAGAAACGCCGCGACGGCACTGACCTATCCCGATGCCATCCGTATCTGGCGCGAGGCGCTGAAGCGCGATCCGTTGGCCCATCGCGCCTGGCAGGGCATCGCCGAGGCGGCGCTGGCCTATAATCCCGAACAATATGGCGAGCGGCCCGGCAACGACCGGCTGCGGGAGTTCGGCGCGATCAACGCCTATGTGACGGGGACCAGCGACGAGGAGGCGGCCGAGGCGCTGCGGGCGCTCGCTCAAGCCTATGAGGCGGCGGAAAACTGGAAGCTTTCGATCAAGACTTACCGGCGGAGCCTGGATGTTGCTGAAACAAGCGCCGCGCGTTCGCGTCTCGACGCCGTCGTGGCTGAGCACGGCTTCCGGATCGTCGACAATGCTGTTGACAACAATGCCGCGAACCCGCGCATTTGCCTGAATTTCTCCGACGCGCTGTCGACCGCGCTGACGCGTTCGGAAAATGTCGGCGACTATGTGCGGGTGGAAGACGGCGAAACGCTGCCGGTGACGGCGAACGGATCGCAGATCTGCGTCGATGGCGTGAAGCATGGCGAACGCTACCGCATCGTCGCGCGTCCGGGGATCACCTCGGCTGATGGCGAGACCCTGACCAGATCGGTCGAGACCATCGTCTATGTGCGCGACCGCGATCCGTCGGTGCGCTTTGCCACCACTGCCTATGTCTTGCCGGCGGGCGGCGAGGCGACGATCCCGGTGACGACGATCAACACCGACGAAATCGAGGCGCGGCTGCAGCGGATCGGCGACCGGGCCTTGTCGCGGGCGATCAGCGATGAGCGCTTCCTGCGCCAGCTCTCCGACTGGCAGATCGACGAGGTCGCCAGCAGCAGCGGCGAGGATGTCTGGACGGGAACCGTGACAGTTGTCCGCGAGACCAACCAGGAAGTGACAACGGCGATTCCGGTGTCGGCGATCGCGCCCGACATCAAGCCGGGCGTCTACATCCTGTCCGCCAAGGCGAAGAACGGCCCGCAATATCAGGACAGTTTCGCCACCCAGTGGTTCGTGGTCAGTGATATCGGGCTGACCAGCTTTACCGCCGAGGACGGTTTTCACGTCTTCGCCCGTTCGCTCGGGAGCGCCGAACCGATCGACGGCGTCGAACTCGAACTCGTCGCGGCGAACAATCAGATTCTCGGCTCCGCCACGACCGACGCGGCCGGCCATGCGCGGCTGCCGGCGGGGCTGTTGCGCGGCACCGGCGGCGACCGACCGGCGGTGCTGACCGCGGAAAACGGCAGTTCCGACTTCGTCTTTCTCGATCTCACGCAATCGCCCTTCGATCTGACCGACCGGGGCGTCGATGGGCGGCCACCGGCCGGTCCGCTGGATGTCTTCCTCACCTCGGAACGCGGCATTTATCGCACTGACGAGACCGCGTTCTTCACCGGGCTGGTGCGCGACGCCAAGGGCGAGGCCGTCACGGGGCTGTCGCTGACGGAAATCGTCACCCGCCCGGATGGCGTCGAATACCGTCGCCGGCAGGTCGCCGACGAAGGCGCCGGCGGATTCGCCTTCGGGCTCGACCTGCCCGAGAACGCCATGCGCGGGATCTGGAAAGTGGCGCTGCACACCGATCCCGAGCAGCCGGCGCTGGCGGAAGAAAGCTTCATCGTGGAGGATTTCGAGCCGGAGAAGATCGATTTCGCGCTGACCTCTTCCGCCGATATTCTTGACCCCGCCGCGCCGCCGGCGATCGACGTCGCGGCGCGTTATCTTTTCGGCGCGCCGGCCGGCGAATTGGAGGTCAATGGCGAGGCCGTGCTGAGCGCCGACGAGAGCATCGCGGGTTTCGATGGCTATCGTTTCGGCCTCGCCGAGGATGACACGACGGCGCTGCGCCAGCCCTTCGACGGCGCCATGACAGACGCCGAGGGAAATGCCACGATCGCGCTCGCCGCCTTTGCGCCGCCGGTGACCACGAAGCCGCTCGACGCCTCGCTGCAGGTTCGCGTCGTTGACACCAGCGGCCGTCCCGTCGAGCGGACGCTGACGCTGCCGCTGGCCGGGGCGCAGCCACGCCTTGGCATCAAGCCGCGCTTCGACGGGTCGGTCGGCGAGGGAAGCGATGCGGGATTCGACCTGATCGCGATCGACGCGGACCGGGCGCGGAGGCCGCTTGCGGGCGCGGAGTGGGTGCTCAACAAGGTCACGACGCGCTTCCAATGGTACGCGAGCAACGGCAGCTGGAACTACGAGCCGGTGCGCACCTCCGCGCGGGTCGCCAGCGGTACGATCGACATCGGGGAGGACGAACCGGCCGCGCTGTCGCTGCCCGTCGAGTGGGGCGAATACGAGCTCGTCGTCCGCGATCCCGCTGGAATGGCAGGGCCGGCGAGCGTGACCTTCGAGGCGGGCTGGTATGTCGCGGCATCGTCGCTCGACACGCCCGACATGGCCAAGGTCTCGCTCGACAAGCCGCGCTATCGCGTCGGCGATACGGCGATCGTCCATATCGAACCGCGCTTTGCCGGAACCGCCGAAGTGCTGGTGATGGACGAGCGCGTCATCACCACCAAGACCGCCGAGATCGGCGCCGATGGCGGCGAGGTGAGGCTTGAGGTCACCCGCGATTGGGGGCCGGGCGCCTATATCGCCGCGATCGTCTACCGGCCGATGGATATCGACGCCAAGCGGATGCCCGGCCGGGCGCTCGGCCTCGCCCATGCCAGTGTCGATCCGGGCAATCGTGCTCTGACGGTCTCGCTAGAGGCGCCGGACAAAATCACGCCGCGGCAAAGCGTCGACGTTTCGATTGCGGTCGAGGGCGTCGAGCCGGGCGAGACGGCCTATGTGACGCTGGCCGCTGTCGATGTCGGGATACTCAACATCACCGGCTTCGAGCCGCCGTCGCTGTCGGGCTATTATTTCGGCAAGCGCCGGCTCGGGGTCGAAATCCGCGATCTCTATTCCAAGCTCATCGACCGCATGCAGGGCGCGCCGGGCACCGTGCGCTCGGGCGGCGACGCGGGCGCGAGCTATCAGAGCCCGCCGCCGATGGAGGATCTCGTTGCCCTGTTCTCCGGCCTCGTGACCGCGGGAGACGACGGCAAGGCGACGATCACGCTCGACGTTCCCGACTTCAACGGCACGCTGAAACTGATGGCGCTGGCCTGGACCAAGACCGGCGTCGGCGAGGCGAATGCCGAGATGGTCGTACGCGACCCGGTCGTCCTGGCGGTCAGCCAGCCGCGCTTTCTGGCGCCGGGCGACACTTCCCGCATCGCGATCGACGTGACGCATGTGGAAGGGGCGACCGGGGAGGTGACGCTGGCGCTTTCGGGCGGCACCGGCATCGTCTCGCTGGGCGAAGAGGCGAGCGAGCGCTTCGCGCTGGCCGAGGGCGCGCGGGAGCGGCTTCTGGTTCCGGTCACGGCCGAGGCCGTGGGCGACGCCAGCTTCGACCTCGTCCTGACCTTGCCGGACGGCGAGATCCTGTCGAAAAGCTTTGCGCTGCCAGTTCGCTCGATCGCGCCGGAAACCGTCGACAAGAGTGCCGTGACACTGGCGGCGAGTGGCGGCCGGCTCGATCTCGGCGCGGATCTCTTCGACGACTTCGTTCCTGGAACGGCGGCGGCGACCGTCAGCGTCACCGGCGCGGCACGCTTCGACGTGGCCGGGGTGGTACGGGGGCTCGACCTCTACCCCTATGGTTGCACCGAGCAGATCACAAGCCGCGCGATGCCGCTGGTCTATCTGGACCGAACCATCCTGGCTGCCGGTCTTGCGGGTTTCAGCAGCACGGAGGACATCACAAAGCGCGTCGACGATGCGATCGCCGGCGTGCTCGCCAATCAGTCGTCGAATGGCGGATTCGGCCTGTGGCGGCCGGATTACGGCGATCTGTGGCTCGACGCTTATGTCACGGATTTCCTGACCCGTGCGCGCGAGGGCGGCTACACGGTGCCTGAGGAAGCCTTCGCGCTGGCAATCGACAATCTGCGCAACAGCCTCGCCTATCTGCCGGACGCGCCGGATTGGGGGCCGGTCGCTTATGCCACCTACGTGCTGGCGCGCAACGGCCGGGCCGCGATCGGTGACCTGCGCTATTATTCCGACAATGAGCTGTCGAATTTCCCGACGCCGCTGGCCAAGGGGCAGATCGCCGCGGCGCTGGCGCTCTATGGCGACCGGGTGCGGGCGGAGCGGGTGTTCCGCGCGGCGATCGCCGATGCGCTCGAGTGGCAAGCTGTGAACTCCGGTCGCACGGATTACGGGACGCCGCTCAGGGACGACGCGGCGATCCTGACGCTGGGGCTGGAGACCGAAATCGACGGACTGTCCTTCGACGATCTCGTCCAACAGGTGAACGCCGGGCGACAGAACCAGCGCTACACCAGCACCCAGGAGGACGCCTGGTCGCTGCTGGCCGCGCACGCGCTGCTGGCCAGCAATCCGCCGAAGCTGACCGTCGCCGGCCGCGATGTGGATGGACCGTATTCCGCCGTCTTCGACGCCGAGGACTTGGTGTCGGGTCTGGACGTCGCCAATCGCGCAACGACGCCGGTCGCCGCCGACATCACCCTGCGCGGCGTGCCGCGTATCGCCCCGCCCGCGTCCGCCGATGGCTACGCCATCGCTCGCAGCTACTACACGCTGGACGGCGAACCGGCGGATATCGCCGAAATCGGCCAAGGGGAGCGGTTCGTCGCGGTCGTCGAGATGACGCCGATCGACGGCGGTCCGGCGCGGCTGATGATCGACGACCCGCTGCCGGCCGGCTTCGAGATCGACAACCCGGCGATCCTGCGGAGCGGAGATGTGGCGGCACTCGACTGGCTGGAACTGACCGGCGAGGCTGCCCATACCGAGTTTCGCGCCGACCGCTTCCTCGCGGCGGTCGATCAGGGCGGCGGCGATACCGCAACCCAGCGCTTCGCCTATGTCGTGCGCGCCGTCTCGCCGGGGGCCTTCGTCCACCCCGCCGCGCTGGTGCAGAACATGTACGATCCCAGCCGACGCGGCCGGACCGAGGAAGGCCGGGTTTCCGTCGTCGGGCCGCTGCGGTGACGACCCCGGCGCTGCCCGGAGGCTGAGCGATGTCGCCGCAACGCCGCCTGGCGCAGACAGGGATCATTCTCTTGCTATGCGCGATCGTCGCGATCGGCTGGGGCCTCGCGGCCTTCGAACGCGCGGTCGCGGCGCGGATCGTGGCCTTCGCGGCGCCGCGAACCGGAATCGAGGTGGTCGACCGGAACGGCGCCCTGCTGCGCGCGTTTGCGAGCGACGACGGCCGGTGGCGGCTGGAAGCCGGGGCCGACGATGTCGACCGACGTTATCTCGCCATGTTGCTCGCCTGGGAGGACAAGCGCTTCGCCGACCATGGCGGGGTCGATCCGCGTGCCTTCCTGCGGGCGGCGTGGGAAACGCTGATCCATCGCCACATCGTCTCGGGCGGCTCCACCTTGACCATGCAGGTCGCGCGGATGCTCGGCCGACTGCCGACGGGAAGCCTTGCCGCCAAGGGCGAACAGGTGCTCGTCGCGATTGCGCTGGAACGGACGCGGAGCAAGGCGGAGATCCTGTCGCTCTATCTGCAACTCGCGCCCTATGGCGGCAATCTGGAGGGCGTGCGGGCGGCGAGCCTGTCCTTCTTCGGCAAGGAGCCGAAGCGGCTGACGGCGGCGGAGGCGGCGCTGCTCGTGGCATTGCCGCAATCGCCCGAGCGTTACCGGCCGGACCGTTATCCCGACCGGGCGAAGGCGGCCCGCGATCGGGTGCTGAAACGAATGGAGACGCTCGGGGTTCTCGACGAGCGGGAGGCGACAAGGGCAGAGCGCGAGGCGATGCCGGCCGGACGCCGCGCCCTGCCGATGCTCGCCGCGCACACGGCGGTACGTCTGCATGGGGAAGAGCCGGACAGGCCGCGCATTCGCCTGACCATCGACAAAGGCGTGCAGCAGCGGCTGGAAGCCTATGCGCGGGACAAGGCGAAGACGCTGAAAAAACCGGTCAGCCTCGCGATCCTCGTGTCCGATGCGGCGACGGGCGAGGTGCTGGCGCAGGTCGGCTCCCCCGATCTCTTCGACCGCGAGCGGCAGGGCTTCGTCGATCTCACCCGGGCGCTCCGCTCGCCGGGGTCGACCTTGAAGCCATTGATCTACGGGCTCGCCTTCGAGCGCGGGCTGGCCCATCCCGAAAGCCTCGTCGACGATTCGCCCGGTGGATTCGCCGGCTATACGCCGCAGAATTTCGACCGCGTCTTCGAGGGGGTCATCACGGCGCGGCGGGCTCTGCAATTGTCGCGCAACCTGCCGGCGGTGGAACTGCTCAGCGCCGCCGGCCCGGCCCGGCTGCTGCATCGCATGAAACGGGCCGGCGCCCGGCCGGAACTCGGCGACCGCTCGCTGCCGGGCCTGGCCATCGGGCTCGGCGGGCTGGGACTGACGCTGGAGGATCTAGTGCGAATCTATGGCGGCATCGCCAATGGTGGTGTGACGATGCCCCTGCATGTCGAGCAGGACGCGGTGGCCGGGCAGGGCAAGCGCATCCTGTCGCCGCAGGCGGCCTGGTATGTGACGTCGATCCTCGCCGGTGCGACGACCACGACCAAGGGCTCGCCCGGCGACGTCGCCTACAAGACCGGGACGTCCTACGGCTACCGCGACGCCTGGACGGTCGGCTATGACGGCAAGCATGTGGTCGGGGTGTGGCTCGGTCGGCCGGACGGAGCGCCGGTGGCGGGGCTGGTCGGCCAGGACAGCGCCGCGCCGGTGATGCGCGACGTCTTCGCCCGGCTCGGACCGGTGACCCGGCTGCCGGGACCGCCGCCGGGCATCCTCGCCTCGGCCGGCGGCGGGCTGCCGCCGCCGATGCGACGAGTCGGACGCGCCGCGGACCTGGCTCAGAACGGACTGCAGCCGGAGATCGTGTTCCCGCCGAAAGCGGCGAAGGTCGAAATCGGACTCGGTCAAGGGCAGGGCGCCGACCTCTTCCTGAAGGTGCGCAACGGCCGACCGCCCTTTACCTGGTATGTGGATGGGCGCCCGGTCGTCCGCGACGCGCTCGAACGCCAATCGAAATGGCGGGCGAGCGAACCCGGCTTTGTCGATATCGCCGTGGTGGACGCGGCGGGTGCCGCCGCGCGCAGCCAGGTGTTCGTGGAATAGGCCCCCGCCTTGCCGAAAGCCTGACGCCGGGGCTTCCTTCTTTACCGCCGCAGCAGACGGATCGCCTCGCCGATGATGCCGCGCCGGAACAAGAGGACGCAGAGCACGAAGATGATGCCGATGATGACGGTGACCGGGAAGTCGGAGGTGGCGAAGTAGTTCTGCATGGTGACGACGAGCGCCGCGCCGATGGTCGGCCCGAAGATCGTTCCCATGCCGCCGAGCAGCGTCATCAGCACCACCTCGCCGGACATCTGCCAGGCGACGTCGGTGAGCGTCGCGATCTGGAAGACGATCGCCTTGGTCGAGCCAGCCAAGCCGGCGATCGCCGCCGACATGACGAAGGCGCCCAGCTTGTAGCGATCCACCCGGTAGCCCAGGGAAATCGCCCGGTTCTCGTTTTCGCGTATCGCCTTGAGGATGTGGCCGAAGGGCGAGTTGACGATGCGCCAGACGGCGAAGAAGCCGAACAGGAAGATCGCCAGGACAAAATAGTAGATGTTCAGCGGATCGTTGAGGTCGATCAGCCCGAGGAGATGGCCGCGCGGCACGCCCTGGATGCCGTCCTCGCCGTGGGTGAAGGGCGCCTGCAGGAAGATGAAGAAAATCATCTGCGACAGCGCCAGCGTCACCATGGCGAAATAAATGCCCTGGCGGCGGATGGCGAGAAAGCCGACGATGAAGCCAATTCCACCGGCGCCGACGGCGCCGAGCAGGATCGCCGACAGGGGCTCCCAGCCCCAGACCTTGGCCGCGTGGGCGGTGAAATAGGCGGCGCCGCCGAAGAAGGCGGCGTGGCCGAAGGACAAGAGCCCGACATAGCCGAGCAGGAGATTGAAGGCGGTGGCGAAGAGCGCGAAGCACAACACCTTCATGATGAAGACGGGATAGACGAAGAACGGCGCGGCGAGGAGCCCGGCGAGCGCGATGACCGCGATGACCAGGCCGACGGTCGACAGGTCGCGCTGCCCGGCCTGGCGTGCGGGAGACCCCTCGGCCGAGCCTTCGCCGTCGCGGATCACGTTGGGTTCGACGCTGGTGACTTGCGAATTGGTCATATCAGGCTTCCTTCCCGAACAGCCCGGCCGGGCGGACCATCAGCACGATCGCCATGATGACGAAGACGACGATGTTGGAGGCCTCGGGATAGAAGACCTTGGTCAGGCCCTCGAGAATGCCGAGGAGATAGCCGGAAACGATCGCCCCGAGGATCGACCCCATGCCGCCGATGACGACGACGGCGAAGACGATGATGATCAGGTTCGAGCCCATCAGCGGGCTGACCTGGTAGATCGGCGCGGCGAGGACGCCGGCGAGAGCGGCGAGGCCTGCCCCGAGGGCGTAGGTCAGCGTCAAGAGCATCGGGACATTGACGCCGAAGGCCTGAACGAGCTGCGGGTTCTCCGTGGCGGCCCTCAGATAGGCGCCAAGCTTGGTCTTTTCGATCAACAGCCAGGTGGCGATGCAGATGACCAGCGAGGCGACGACGACGAAGCCGCGATAGTTCGGCAGGAACATGAAGCCGAGATTGGTGCCGCCGGACAGGAGCGCTGGCGTCGCGTAGGGCTGGCCCGCCGCGCCGAAATAATAGCGGAAGGTGCCTTCGATGATCAGCGCGAGGCCGAAGGTGAAGAGCAGGCCGTAGAGATGGTCGAGATCATAGAGGCGCGACAGCATGGTGCGCTCGATGACGGCCGAGAGCATCGCGACGATCAGCGGGGCCAGGATCAGCGCCGGCCAGAAGCCGAGGCCAGTGTAGAACAGGATCAGATAGGCGGTGAAGGCGCCGAGCATGTACTGGGCGCCATGGGCGAAGTTGATCACCCGCAGCAGCCCGAAAATGACCGCGAGCCCGAGGCTCAAGAGGGCGTAGAACGAGCCGTTGATGAAGCCGATCAGGAGCTGGCCGAGCAGCGCCGGGAGTGGAATGCCGAAGATCATAGTCATTTGGCGTTATACCCCCACCACTTCATGTAGCCGGTCCATTTTTGAATCGAGTTCCGACGTCGGGAAACTCTCGAGGATATGCCCATCCTCCATCAGGAAGAAGCGGTCGGCGACCTTCCTGGCAAAGCGGAAATTCTGCTCGACCAGAAGCAGCGTCATGCCCTGCTTCTTCAGTTCCATGAGGACGTCTCCGATGCGCTGGATGATGACCGGCGCCAGCCCCTCGGTTGGTTCGTCAAGAAGAATGATCCGCACACCGGTGCGAAGAATACGGGCAATGGCCAGCATCTGCTGCTCGCCGCCGGACAGTTTGGTGCCGGGGGAATTGCGCCGTTCGGCGAGATTGGGAAAGAGCTCGTAGATTTCCTCGACACTCATGCCGCCGTCCGCGACGCGCGGCGGAAGCATCAGGTTTTCCGAGACCGACAGGGTCGCGAAGATGCCGCGCTCCTCGGGGACGTAGCCGATGCCGGAATAGGCGGTCTTGTGAACCGGGACCTTCATCATGTCCTGACCGGCGATGCGGATCGTGCCTTCGCGCTTCGGCAGGAGATTCATGATGGCGCGCAGCGTGGTGGTCTTGCCGGCGCCGTTGCGGCCGAGCAGCGTGATCGTCTCGCCTTCGTGGAGATCGAGAGAGACACCATGCAGAACATGGCTTTCACCGTACCAGCCGTGGAGGTTCTCGACCTCGAGCAGGGGGGAAGCGCCGGACGGCTCACTCATCTTCGGTTCCCATATAGGCTTCGCGCACGCGCGGGTCGGAACTGACCGTGTCGTAGTCGCCTTCGGCGAGGATTTCGCCGCGCGCCAGCACCGTAACGTAATCGCACAGGTCGGCGACGACGTTGAGATTGTGCTCAACCATCAAGACCGTGCGGTCCTTGGCGATTCGCCGGATCAGGTCGGAGATGCGGCCGATGTCCTCGGCGCCCATGCCGGCCATCGGCTCGTCGAACAGAAGCACCGGCGGGTCGAGGGCAAGCGTGGTCGCGAGCTCAAGGGCGCGCTTGCGCCCATAGGGGAGTTCAGCGGCGTCGAGCTCGGCATATTCGTCCAGGCCGACGGCCGCGATCAACTCATGGGCACGGTCGTCGAGCCGGTCGAGCGCGCTGTTGGAACGCCAGAACTGCGTGCCGAGATTTGCCTTGCGCTGCAAAGCGACGCGGACGTTGTCGAGCACGGTCAGATGCGGGAACACCGCCGAGATCTGGAACGAGCGCACCAACCCCAGCCGCGCGACATCGGCGGGCTTGAGGCCCGTGATATCCTTGCCGCGAAAGGCGATCTTGCCTTCCGTGGGGGTCAGGAATTTGGTCAGCAGGTTGAAGACGGTGGTCTTGCCGGCGCCGTTGGGGCCAATCAGGGCGTGGATGGTATTTTCGCGGACGTCGAGATCGACGCCGTTCACGGCCTTGAAGCCGAAGAACTCCTTGGTAAGGCCGCGGGCGGAAAGAATCGCCTCCTGCGGGGAAACGCTCATCGGCGCATTCATCTCCTGTCGGGGTCGGGATGCTGGTGGGAGGGAGCCGGCGTCGCCGGACTCCCCCCGTCGACGAATTATTTCGTGGCGAAGGTCGCAAGGTCGCAGCCGCTATCCTCGACCGTTCCAAAGGCGACGTCTCCCGGCACGGTCGCAACCTCCTTGTACAGATCCCACGGGCCGGTTGATTCATCCGGCGTCTTCACCTGGAAGAGATACATGTCGTAGACCATGCGGCCGTTGGCGAGCACCTTGCCCTTTTTGGCGAACAGATCCTCGACCGGCATCTCGTGAAGTTTGTCGGCCACCGCCTCGGTCTCGTCGGTTCCGGCTTCCTTGACGGCCTTCAGATATTGCAGAACGGCCGAGTAGGTACCGACATGGATCATGTTCGGCATCTTGCCGAATTTGTCCATGTAGCGCTCGGCAAAGGCGCGGTTCTCTTCACTCTGGTCCCAATACCATCCTTCGGTGAGGTTGAGACCCTGGGCCGCCTCGCCGCCCAGTCCATGGACCTCGGACAGGGTGATCAGAAGCGCGGCCAGTTTCTGTCCGGCCTGAACGAGACCGAACTCGGTCGCCGCCTTGACCGCGTTCGCCGTGTCGAGCCCGGCATTGGCGAGCCCGATGACCCTGGCGCCCGAACTCTGCGCTTGCAGCATGAAGGAGGAGAAGTCAGTCGTCGACAAGGGATGGCGGATATCGCCGAGGACCTGGCCGCCATTTGCCTCGATGACCTTGGTGGCCTCACCCTGTAGCGAATCGCCGAAGGTGTAATCGGCGGTGACGAAGAACCAGGTGTCGTCGCCGCCCCTGACCAGCGAGCCGGCCGTGCCTTGCGACAAGGCGCGGGTGTTGTAGGCCCAGTGAAAGCCGTAAGGACTGCACTGTCCGCCGGTGATCTCGGTGGAGCCGCCGCCGGTGGTGATGGTGATTTTCTTCTTCTCGCGCGAGAGACCCTGAACGGCGAGCGCCACCGAGGATGTCGTCAGGTCCATGATGACGTCGACGTTCTGCACGTCATACCACTCGCGGGCGATGTTCGATCCGACATCCGCCTTGTTCTGGTGATCGGCCGAAATGATCTCGATCGGTTTGTCGAGCACGGTGTCGCCGAAATCCTCGATGGCGAGTTCAGCCGCCGCCACGGAGCCCTGGCCCGCCGTGTCGGCATAAACGCCCGACATATCGTTGAGGATGCCGATCTTGACGACGTCGTTCGACACGTCCTGGGCTGTTGCCGGCCAGGCGACAGCCGCGGCGAGGCTGGCGGCGAGTGCTGTCGCGACAGGGCGCTTGGTCGTCATCAATCGGTCCTCCCAGTTCACAAAAGACCGGTCGCCACCTCCCCGGGGCGGCCGATGCGCAGGTGCCATTGGACCGGTCGACGCGCCGGACTTCAAGCCCAAACTTTGCCTATTTCACATAGATCTGGGCAGTCGCGGCGCCCAAGCTGGCGCGGCCGAGAAGCAAGGCGCCGAAGCCTTGCCTCGCCGGCCACGCCAAATGCGTCAGTTTTTGAAGCTGGCGACGTCGCAGCCGGAGTCTTCGACCGACAAGAAGGCGTCGCTGCCAGGGACGGAGGAGACTTCCTTGTAGTAGTCCCATTCACCCTTGGAATCGGCCGGTGCCTTCACCTCGAACAGGAACATGTCATAGACCATCCGGCCGTTTTCCTGCACCTTGCCGGACTTGGCGAAAACGTCTTCGACCGGCATCTCGTGCAGTTTGGCGGACACGGCGTCGGTGGCGTCGGTGCCGGCAGCCTCGACCGCCTTGAGGTACTGGGTCACGGCCGAATAGGTGCCGGCATGAATCATGTTCGGCCGGCTTCCCGTCCGCTCCATCAGGCGGTCGGCGAATTCGCGGTTCTCGTCGCTCTGATCCCAATACCAACCTTCGGTGAGGTTCAGCCCTTGCGCCGCCTCGAGTCCGAGGCCGTGGACCTCAGCCAGCGTGAACAGCAGGCCGGCGAGCTTCTGGCCGGCCTGAACGATGCCGAATTCAGCCGCGCCCTTGATCGCGCTGGCCGTATCGAGACCGGCATTGGCGAGGCCGATGACCTTGGCGCCGGAACTCTGGGCCTGGAGGAGGAAGGAGGAGAAGTCGGTGGTGCCGAGCGGATGGCGAACCGCGCCGAGAACTTCACCGCCGTTTTCCTTGACGAAATTGCCGGTCTGCTCTTCCAGCGAATAGCCGAAGGCGTAATCGGCGGTAAGGAAGAACCAGCTGTCGCCGCCGGCCTTCACCAGCGCGCCGCCGGTGCCGACGGCCAGGGCGTGGGTGTCGTAGACCCAGTGGAAGCCGTAGGGGCTGCACTGCTTGCCGGTCAGTTCCGTGGTCGCGGCGCCGGTCACGATGGTGATCTTCTGCTTTTCGCGCGACAGGCCCTGGACGGCGAGGGCGACGGACGATGTCGTCAGCTCCATGATGGCGTCGACATTCTGTACGTCGTACCACTCACGGGCGATGTTCGAGGCGATATCGGCCTTGTTCTGATGGTCTGCCGAGATGAGTTCGACCGGCTTGCCGAGAACCTCGCCCCCGAAATCCTCGATCGCCATCTTCGCCGCCTCGACCGACGACTGACCGCCGAAATCGGCATAAACGCCGGACTGGTCGTTCAGAATGCCGATCTTGACGACATCGTTCGAGACTTCCTGCGCGCCGACTGTGGCCGGCACAAGCGCGGCGGCCGCGACGGAGCCGGCGAGAAGCAATTTCATCATACGCATTTCGATAATCCTCCCATACAAACGCAAACGACCAGACCAGCCGGCATCGGAGCCGGCAGCAATATCCTGACCTTGCGGTTGGATGTGGTTGTGAAGCAGCGAGAGGAGCCCTGTCAAGAAATGTCGGCGGTCGCCGTCTAAGTCGTTCGTCGTAGATCAAAACAGGGCCGGGCGTTGGAATTTCCGCCTCGGCCGGCCGTCTGACTGACGGGCGACGGTGCGACGAAAGCGCCGGTTTTTCGAGCGGCCGGAGCCGGGTTCGGTCTCGTGCAGGTGCCAGGATCGACCACCCTTCAGCCACCGGGCAAGGCGCATGACCGCAATGTGCCGGTTGATGTCGTAGCGGGGATCGCGCCGTCGGGCGAGACGCGTCAGCAGACCAAGTTCTGCGCGAACCTTGGCCCGCAAGGTCCCCGCTTCTATTGCCGAGATGCCGGCGGCGTCATCCTTGGCCACGGCATCCGACAGTGCCCGCTGCTCCAAGCCGAACCGGCGCAGCAGCATCGCGAGTTCGAGGCGGGAGAGATCCCGCTGCGCCTCGCGCCGCCGTGCCTCGGCGTGGCTGCGAGCGGCTCCTTCGAGCGCGGCCGTGAGAGGAGAAAGGTCGAGATACCTGGTCATGCGGACGCTCCGGTGAGGATTCCGCAAAGGGTCCGCCAGTTGGCGTCGTGGGGGATAAAATCCCAATTATATACGTGACAAAGCAGCGCTGATATGCCATAAAGGGCTCAAGGAGTTAGCCCGATGACCACAGACCTTCTCAACCCAATCTTCACAGATGCCGACAAGGCCCGTGAGCATTTGCAGGCGATCCGCTGGCCGAACGGCCCGATCTGCCCCCATTGCGGCAACTGCGATAGGACAACAATCACAGAGTTGTCCGGCAAGGCTCACCGCGCCGGGCTGTTCCAGTGCAAGGAATGCCGTGGGCAGTTCACCGTAACCGTGGGCACCGTCTTCGAGCGCTCCAAGATCGCCCTGAACAAGTGGCTGCTCGCAACGCACCTTCTCACGTCATCGAAGAAGGGCATGTCCGCGCACCAGATCCACCGCATGTTGGGCGTGACCTACAAAACCGCGTGGTTCATGTGCCACCGCATTCGCGAGGCCATGCGCGACGACGTTGCCACGTCCGGCCCGCTTGGCGGCAATGGCAAGACGATCGAGGCTGACGAGACCTATTTCGGCGACAAGGAAGGCCGCAAGCCGACCATGAAGACGGACGGCACCCCCTTCATCAAGGGCGGCAAGGCCGCGAACAAGCGCGCCATCATCGGCCTAGTCGAGCGCGGCGGCAGGGTCCGCATGTTCCATGCCGAGAAGGCCAACAAGGAAACCGTCCGCAACATCGTCGTCGCCAACGTCTCCCGCGAAAGCATCCTCTACACCGACGAAAGCCGCCTCTACACGACGCTGGGAACCGAGTTCAAAGGCGGGCACGAGACCATCCGTCACACCGCTGGCGAATATGCTCGCGGCCCGGTCAACACGAACAGCATCGAAGGCGTGTTCGGCATCTTCAAGCGCGGCATGAAGGGCGTCTATCACCACTGCGGCGAGTCCCACCTTCACCGCTATCTGGCGGAGTTCGATTTCCGCTACAACGCCCGCACGAAGCTAGGCGTCTCGGATATCCAGCGTCGCGACAAGGCCCTTGCCGGCATCGAGGGAAAGCGCTTGACCTATCGGCGGATTGGTGAAGCCGCGAACGCTTAAGCAGAAAGCGCGAAGACTCTGGTGGATACGCAAAGGTAAGTCGTAGTTAAGACTTGCTTTGCAACCTAGAATCAGTCCGCAATGCGAAATGGCGACGGTGGTTCAGACCGTCGCCATCTTCGAAACGAAGCCGTTGGAGGGCTTCTCATGATCACGCTTCGGACCATAGCTGAGTCGTCGGTTTCTGCAATCCCTCCTGTGGCGATCATCACAGGACATCAACAGCATGAACACCGCGCAGATCAAATGCATCAACAAAAATCCACGGGTAGACGCATATCACGCCATCACACATGTCGGCGGGTTCGCCAGTTCCCAGTGGAAGCTCACCCTTGCTGATGCAATAGGCAAAATAGAGCGCAGCGAATGGGATTTCTACGTCGATCGCCCAAGCGGCGATCGAGTTCGGGTCGTCGTCGCCGTCAGCCGATTTGGGAACAAGTATCTGAAGACGGAGGCTGATGGGGATGAGCCAAACAATCTTCTGAGTTTACCCGAGTGCCCATAATCATCGCATAAGGTGACTTGATGCCGCCCGGCTCCATTGCCCACGAAAGGGCCTGCTGGGCGGCATACAGTTCCGAGCGTTCGCCCAAACCAGAATTGATGGCGCTGTTGAGGCGTTCAATCTCGCGTTGCATGAAGCTCATTTTCGGACATCCTTCTTCGGCTTCGTCTCGCCTTCCTTCTCCGGCTTCCCGCCCTTAGGCTGGGGAGGCGTTTCGAGAAGGCGCTTTAGAACCTGGTCCCGTTTTTGGTCATCCGAGTTATCGTCCATCATGGCTAAGCTCATTCGGCTTTTCCTCTTTGGCTGGCTTCTCGCCCTTCCCGGTCTTCGGATGGGGCGGGGTCTTCAGCAGGCGGCGAAGAACCTCGTCGCCTTTATCCTGATTCTTATTGTCCCGAGGTTCTGACATGCCGGACACTCCTCAAAATTCGATGACGGTCGAAGAAATCCAGCAAGCCTACACCCGTTTTCAGGTAGCGCGGAGCGAATACATCGACAGTTACGCTCACTTAGAGATGGCGATGGCTGACCTTCTCGCGCACGCCATGCCCTGCGATCCGAGCCTCGCTAATGCCGTCCTTTTCAGCGTCTCGAATGCATCCACTAGAAACAACATACTGGAGTCGGCCTTGCAGCATTCCAGGTGGTCCGGAACCGAACCGTTCTACAAGTCGCTACTGGAGAAGACATCAAAGGCAACCTCATTTCGTAATAAGGTCGTACATTATATCGTAGTTAGGTTCTGGACTAAGGAAGGGGTGACTTTTGCCCTCTCAACCCAAAAGGAAAAACAACAATCGGAAACGCGATCAAAAATGGACATTAAGTCGTTTCGAAAAAACGGACCCGAACACTATGGCTTCATCGAAACGAAAACGATGATTGCGCAAAAATTGCTTCTTCTATTTCTTTCGGAACTTTTTCAGAGCTACGAAAATTACATCGCAGGAAACGAAGTGGTCAACAAACATCAGCAGAAGCGCGATGCATGGCACGATATATTTCGGTCAAAAATCCAATATCCACCGCCGCTAAATCATCCGCTAGGCCCCACTCATCAAGAACGCGCTTTCCAGCACCGATCATAGGCGGAGTAACCTCTATTTCCTCAGCTCTTTCAATGCCGGCCTGTCGAGAATCACCCTCGCACATCGATTCTGCTTTCTCAAGTATATAATTGGGGATAAAATCCTTTTTTCTAAGGCGGCGAAAAGTCAGAATATCCGAAAATTATGCGGGTTTCGATCAGTATCGCTGAATAAAATAGGAATTATTTCCCCTTTTGGCAGCAATGACCTATAGACGGATGGTCGCCGCCAACAGGAGGTCAAACGCGATGCAGTCCTTTTCCGCAGACCGGGCTTCCACCCGACCGCTCCCTCCGGCACCCGTCGCTTGCGGCGATGCGGGGCGGGGGAAAGCCGAGGCCAGCCCCGTCACCGGGATCGATCACCAGGCGGTTTCGCGCACCTGCCGGCTGGCAAGGGAAATCGCCGGCGCCTTCTTCGCCATCCCCGTGCGGGAGATCGAGCGGCCGGGTCGAGCGATCGCCAGCGTCTGCGAGGCCCGGCACGTCGCCATGTATCTGGCCCATGTCGCCTTCCAGATTCCCTTGTCCGCGATGGCCGAGGGGTTCGGGCGCGACCGCACGACGATCGCCTATGCCATCCGCCGCATCGAGGATCGACGCGACGATCAGGCGTTCGATTCCGCTGTCGAGCGCTTGGAAGGCTTGGCACACGCGGTCCGCGCGGCGCTCGAAACATGCGATCGGGGATGTGTGCGGGGAGACGCCTGATGGCGGCCTTTGCGGGCTACAATCCAAACGAGTCCCCGTTGGCGCGGCTGGCCCAGCGACGCGGCAAAGGCGGCGAGCCGTTCCTGGCCGAAGCGGAAGCGCTGGCCGGCGAGCGGCTGCGGGTCGATTTCACGCGCGGTCAGTTGATGCCCGGGGTCACGCAACGTTGGGACGCCCAGCTCCGCGAGAAGGGGAGGCGGTGCGGTGCGGGCGATTTGTCGGACTCGGCGATCGACGCGCGGCAACGGGTCAATGCCGCGATCAAGGCTGTCGGACCGGAACTCGCGGGCGTTCTCGTCGACATTTGCTGTTTCCTGAAGGGGCTGGAAACCGTTGAGCGGGAACGGCAATGGCCCGCACGCTCAGCCAAACTACTGCTGAAAGCCGGCCTCGGCGTTCTGGCTCGCCATTACGGGCTAGTCGGCACCGACCGTTTACGGCCTTCGCGCATCCGGCAATGGGGAACAGAGGATTACCGCCCGTCGATCGACGGCGGGTGAGTCTTCGGCACCCGGCGCAACGAGTGGCGGTGAGGCTCAAGCGGCGGCGAGCGCCTGCCGCGCGTCGTCCTTGATCCGCGCAACCATCGAACGCAGACCGTTGGAGCGCTGCGGTGTCAGATGGTCCTGCAACCCCAGTCGCGCGAAGGTCGCCTCGGCATCGGCCTCCAGAATCTCGGGCGCAGTCCGACCGGAGAAAAGCGCAAGGGCGATGGCGACAAGACCGCGAACGATATGGGCGTCGGATTCACCGAGGAACGACAGATGGGGCGGGCTGGCATCGTCGGTTCGACTGATCAGCCAAACCTGACTGACGCAGCCGCGGACCTTGTTGGCCTCGTTGAGTTCAGCCTCCGGTATGGTCGGCAGCGAACGCCCGAGTTCGATCAGGTAGCGGTAGCGATCTTCCCAATCGTCGAGAAACTCGAAATCGGCGGTGATGTCTTCGATCGTCGGCATTCTTTCTCCCGAGCGGCCCTCGATCACGATGACATAGGATCGATTCGATCCGATGTCATGACCATGTTCGGTTCCAGTCAGTCAGGGCGGAATGCGAGCGGGGCAACCGGTCCCCACTTGTCCTCATCCCGCGCGAGGTGCCGTCCTTGTCCGGCGGCACGCTCGATATAAGGCTACGGGACGCTGATGTCAGGTGCGGGGCGCCGAACGCGGGATCGGCAGGCGCGATAGGCGGGCGTGTCCGGGGATCGCGGCGGAAGGAAGCACGACATGTCGCGCGTTCGGCGGCCCATCGAGGCTTGGCATGGCGACAGGCTGGCTCGCCTCCGTTGTGCGCGATGATGCTAGCGACAGGGTGCGGTCGACCGCGCCGGTGACGATCGAGTCCGGATATCCTGAGGGCGGGGACGCCGCCAAATTCCTGGGGGCGGGACGGCCATCTCGCTCGGTCTCGACGAGATTGTAGGCGAGGGCAATTCCGTCTCCGATCCGCTCGCCGGCGAAACGGGCCAGATTGCCGCCCGCATCGCACGCCGCCGGTGCCCGGTCGCAAAAGCTGGACAAGTCGGCGATCGCCGCCTGGGCGCCGACAAAGGTGGAAAAGATGTCGACCTGATTTCGGCCGGCCTCGTCGCCCTGGCCGCCGCCCGGAAGAAGCATCGCGACGATGCCGAGAAAGAACGCTGATTTCAGAATGAACCGGATCATCGATTTGCCTTTGGACGCTTGCCGGTGAGGGGCGATTATCTTGGCCCGGTAAATTGCGTTTCGTGAAGGCATAATGCCGGCGGGGGACAAAGGCTGCGTTGAAACTGCGAGACATGTTTGATTCAAATTTTACGGGTCGCTGCTCCCGCCGCTTGTCCACAGCTTCTTTCGGGCCATGACCGCCCCACAATCGCGGCGGTGTCGGCAGCGGGCGACGGTCTTGACGCGAAGCATTAACCATAACGGCAATCATCAAGGTCCGAATCTGCCTGCAGGCCGGTAATCCTGTGCGCAGGCGGCGTGGAAGGCGGCATGGTTTATGGCTTCCTTAAACGGTGGTCCGCATTATCGCGATCAAGCCACTGGGCCCGGCATCTTCATAATGGTGGACCCGCGCGGCGAGGCGAATGCGAGTGCGTGTATGATAGAGGCCTCCAACAACGGTCGGGCAGTGGCGGCATCGGCCGGCGCCGTGTCTCAACTTCGCGAACGGTTGGACGAGCTCGTTGCGGCTAAGGTCCATGTTCCAAGCGAGCGCCGGCTCCAGGGGTGCGCGATCGGCGCGCTCATTGTCGCCGGTCTCCTCATGGCAATCGCTTCGCCGGTGCTCGCCGTGCTTCAGGCAGGCGCTCTTGCCGTTGCGGCGCCGATGATTATCGCGAGCCTTATTCTGGCCGCCGCCGCCTATCTCTCCGCAACCGGCGCGCTGGACCATGTCGCCTGGCTTGCCGGCTCACTTCTCTCCATAACACTCGGGCTGATCGCCTACGCTGTCGAAGCCCCGCTCGCGGCCTGGCTTCTCGTGCTGGCGATCGCGCCGGGGGAAGCGGCCATCGCGGGACGGCGCATGCTGGCTCTCGGCCTCGCCGGCTCGACGTCGGCCGTTGCCTGCGTGGCGGTGTTCCTTCCCGGAAACGCCCTGACGATCCAGCCTGCCGACCTCGCGTCGGCCGTGCTGTTCCTGGTCTATTTCGCAACCGTGGCCCGCAGGAGCGCGAAGCGCCCGGCACAGGAGGGGCATCCGGCGGGGATATCGGTTCTTCCGATGGTCGATGCCGCCGAGCTATTCGGCGCGGCGATGCTGAGCCTCGACGTCGAGGGACGGATCGTTTTCGCTTCGCAGGGCGCGCGGACACTGTTTTCGGAAAATGACGGGGATCTTCAGGGGCAGCAGCTTCTCGACAGCGTGCTGGTGGCCGATCGTATCGCCTTCTTGAAGGCGATGGCCGACGCCAAGACTGACGGCCGTGGCTCTTGCGTCGAAGCGCGGCTTCGGCGTCCGGACGGACAATATGTGCCGGCCGTCATGCGGTTCCTTGCCGCCACGGCGGCCGACGATCCGGCGGCTCTCGTCCATATCGCCATGACGCTCGCTGTCGAAGAAGGCCAAGTGGCCCAGGGACTGCAGACGGCGCTCGATGCCGCGCACCAATCCTCCGCCGCCAAGAGTCAGTTCCTGGCGGCCGTCAGTCACGAGCTTCGCACGCCGCTCAACGCCATTATCGGTTTCTCCGACATTCTGGATCAAGAATTCTTCGGCGGGTTCGAGAGCGAACGGCAGAAGGAATATGTCGGCCTCATCCGCCAATCGGGCCAGCATCTGCTGTCGGTCGTGAACTCGCTGCTCGACGTGTCCAAGATCGAGGCCGGTCGATACGAACTGACGCCCGAACAGTTTTCGATGGACGAAGCGGTCACCACTGCGGCCGGCGTCGTGCGCGAGGAAGTGCGGTGCAAGGGCCTGCGACTGGACGTGCGCTCCAGTTGCCAGGGCGAGACGATTGTCGCCGACCAGCGTGCCTGTCACCAGATACTTTTGAACCTCTTGTCGAACGCGGTGAAATTCACGGATTCGGGCGTCATCACGCTGGAGAGCCAGATCGATGCCGGAGCGATCGAGATTTCGGTGAGCGACACCGGCATCGGGATCGCCGAAGCCGATATCGAGCGGCTTGGCCGCCCCTTTACCCAGCTGTCTTCCGGGCCGGCACGTCGCTATCAAGGTACGGGGCTCGGACTTTCCCTGGTGAAAGGGCTGGCGGAATTGCATGGTGGTGCCATGACCATTCGCAGCCAGCCAGGGATCGGCACCATGGTGACCGTGCGCCTGCCGACCGACTGCACCCGACAAGCGGACAAGTCACAGACTCTCAAGGAAAATATTGTAGCACTCAGCGATGCCCGTACAAAAACGACAACCCAACCGAAAAACCCCGCGACGCGGCGCACGGCCTAGCTTCGGCGGTCGAGTTCTGGCGTTCGGAAAACGAGGCGTCACGGCGACTGCGGCCGGCGTCTGGCGGCGTCCGGCGCTTTCTGCCGGGCTGACGGCCTTCGGCGTGTTGTTCGTCGGAATGGCCGGTAATGCGATCTATGGCCAGGCCGGACCGCACCCCAGCCCGATCCTGGCCACGCGGGGCGGTGGCGAGGGTATCGAGCGCCCGCGTCTGACGAACACGCAAGGATTGATGCCGGTTCCGCTTGTTCGGGAAGTTCAGGCGGGACTTGCGGCAATCGGCCATTACCGCGCGCAGGTCGATGGGAAGCCGGGTCCGGCGACGGAAGCGGCGATCCGCGACTTTCAAAAGACGCATGGGCTGACAACCGACGGCGCGGCAACGCCGCTGCTGATCGCGCAGATCAGGCAGGCTTCGGCGGAGGCGCCCAACCCCTCGCGACGACCGGACGAATTCGCCAGCCTCGACGAGCGGATGGGCGGCAGCCCCGGCATGGCCAACGATTCAGCAGAAATTCCCGAGGGACTGGCTGAATCCGGCCTCGCCGCGCTCGCCCAGGACGAACTCGTGCGCCGTATCCAGGCTGGCCTGACGGCGGCGCAGGTCGCCGAACTCTCGTCTGACGGCATCCCCGGTGAGCGGACCCGGGCTGCCATCCGCACCTTCGAGGCTCTGGAGGGGCTGGAGGTCACCGGTTCGCCGGATGCACGGATTCTCGAGCGTCTGATCGAAATTGGCGCAGTCGATTGAGGTCGGTGCCGTAGCGATGCGCATAACCAGCGAACTCTTTGTGGCGCAACTCGTCCGCCGCCTGTTCTCCGCGGGTGAATTTGCCGTTGTGGCCCGCAAAGGGGCCGATGCGGCCGGCGCGATCTTCGTGGTGACGCGGAACCGCGCCGGGGAAATCCAGCTCTTCGGGCCGGCTGTTCAAAGCCTCAGCGACGACAGCGGCATGCGGCAATTCATGCCGGAACCGATAGATGACGAGGCCGCGCTTGACGCGCGCTTCGCGCGTGAGGCCAGGTTCGACCCGGACTTCTGGGTGGTCGAAATCGAAACGGACGACGCGCCGACCTTTCTCCAGATCGTCGAGGGCTGATCTGTATCGACGGGCCGGTCTGTCGCTGCCAGCGAATTGACCTGCGCGGAACAGCCGCCGGGAGATCGTCAGCCATTCTTGCAGCCGTGAAGCGTCAGCGTTTGGCGCTGAATTGTTCGTTTTGCCTCGGCAGCGCGCGACGGCGGCCGAAGGCCGGGCGAGGGGCCGACGCTTCGATTCTCGGTTCAAGATCCGCGTACTGGCGTTGGTGGATGGCCGGCTTGCGTGCGGGGGGCGCGGAGGAAAGCTCGAAGCGGCCGCGACACTCGTTGACGTCCAGGTCGCGATAGGCGGACTTCATCGCGGTGAAGGCCGCGATGTCCAGGCCGACCCGCGGTTTCAGCAGCATGATGATCGTCAAGGCGTCGGCCGGCCCCACGCCGATCGCCTTCAGCGCCGCCGCGAGGATCTCGCCGGTCGGATCGTCGATCGTCTCCCGCATGCGAGAATCCGGGACCTTCAGCATGAGCGCGAGGCCATCATAGGCCAAATTCGTGCATCCAGCCCGAGCCATTTCGACGATGCCGACGACCGTTGTCGGTGCGCTGGCCTCAGGCTTGGCCAGATGCTTTCCGGGTTCAGCCAGGCGAAGCAGGGTGGCGCGTGCCGCGCTGGCGTTCGATGGTTCGTCCGTGTGTGACCTGGCCGCGCTGTTCATGTCGGATGTGACGACATTCGCTGCTTCTTTGGTCGCGCCCGCGGGCGCCGTTGAGTGAGCAGGCACTGCGGCCGGAATACTCGCCTCGGCGAGCTGTTGGAGCGTTGCTTGCTCGGCCGCTCGCCGCCGGTCCAGGATTCGTTGCAGCTTCGGGCTCGACCGGTTGGCGAGCGTCTCGATATCGTCGGCAGTCAGGCAGGGGCTCGCAAGCAGGAATGGCGCCGCGGTGTCGATCGGGGCGGCGAGGAGTTTTTCGACGATGGTTCGCGGTACCCGCGGGGACTGGGAGAGTGCCGCCGCGAGCGCCCGTTGTGTCTTGGTGCCGATCTTGCCCCAGGCCGGGGCGACAAGCCGACCGAATTCGTGCGCCTGCCGCTCGCTCGGATTACGATGGGCGGCGAAGCTGGTGACGGCGGCAGTCACGATCGTGTCGAAACCGCCTTGGCCGGCCTGCTTTTCGAGCATTCGAAAAATGCTCGGCACGACGTCCTTCATGGGACTCCTGGATGGTTGATCAATGGTTTCCTCGCCGCGAAGAATTACGCAAGATTTCTTAGCAAGCTGTTAACCCTCCTGAGGTCTGCTCTTGCAAGGAGGCCGGCGAGCAACGCGCCGGTGCCGATGAAGTCGGCCAGCCGGAAGGGAAGCGGACCGTGACAGTCGTTCTGAAATTTGTGCCCCGTAGCCCGGCCCCGGCAGGCCGGCGGAACGCAATCCGCTCGCATGAATCGAAGGGCGAGATCGTCCTCTTGCCCTGTATTCGTCGTGAATCGCTCGACGGGGCGAGACACCGCTTCGACCGGCACGCCACGCGACCGAGATAGAAAGCGATCGTCATAACGATCGTTTCAGGAGGGCGGTTGGTCAAAACCGTCGGGCTCAGCTGTCGCGATTGTCCGGACGGCTCGCCACCGCCGGTTCGATTGGCTCGCATCGCAGTGAATTGACGAAGGCTCTGGCAGAAGGGCGTTTGCTTTCCTCATCGACCAACACGCGAATGGTCATGTAGCCTTCGCTCAGGTCGAGTTCCACCGGGATCGTGGTCTCCTCGGTGTCCGTGTCGAGGTCGGCATTGAACTCGACGATCTGTTCCTTGCTCCCAACGAGAAGATTGAACATGCCATCAACGGCCGACCGGTCGTTGATGCTGTAGAGATTGTCGCCGCGCCTGTCGTAGATCGAGGCCGACCAGAAGGGGCTCTCGTCATAATTGGCAAGGATGCGAACCGGCCCATTCGCGACCGAGAAGCGGCAGCTCGCGGTGACGAATGCGGGATCGACAAAGGCGAAATCCTGCCGGTCGGACCCCAGCGCGGGCGCGATCGCGTCCGATCCGGCGCTGCGCAACGGCTCGACGCTGACGATATCGTATATTTGACCAAGGTTGGAGAAGCGTGCCCATGCATTGTTTCCGGCGACCCGCGGCATGGCGAAAATCACGGCAATGTGAACGATGACGGCGCCCACCAGGCCGATCGCGACGGCAAGAAGCAGCTTACCCATCGAAGCAGGTCTCCAATTCGATATCAGGCAAGGAAAGACTGTCGACGCCACTGGATGCGCTGGCGGGCGTATCATACAGTGCCAGCGCGAGGACGAGTGGCCCTTGGCCAGACGTGGCCAGCCAGTTACCGGCTCTTGCCACAGGGCCGATCGCGACCACGAAGGAATTATCCTCGGCCCGCATCAGATTGTGCGAGGTAAGCCATCCGGCCCTGCCGGCGCCGGGCTGGATCAGCCGGCCTTCCGGCGTATACGGGGAGAGTGTCCAGATCCGGGTGGGCGGAGTTTGTCCGGCAATCCTATATTGGCATTGGCGGCGCAGCGGCCGATCCGCACTGTCGCTGTCGGCGGTGAACAAGATGCCTTCGCCAATGCCAAGCGTCAGATTGCCCACCCGTGCCAAACGGGCCTTTGAATAGGGGTCGGCTTCGGGGGAGCCCGCAAATGGATTAGCCGCCCAAGGGCCTACCGTGACGGTACCGATCTCCGCCGATTCGTCCAGCGCCCAGTTCGCGGACCAGCCACCGAGGCCGAGCGCGATAGCTAGGGCAATCAGGACGAGAAGGGTGTAACGCATAAGCCGATTATCCGGTCCGATAGATCACGATGAAATAGGATCAAGCCGATCCGATTTCATGAAAGTGATCGGTTCCAGTCAGTGAGCGCGGAATGCGGGCGGAATACCGGTTCCCACGTTTCCTCATTCCGCGCGAGGTCTGAGGCTACGGGAGGCTTACTGCTGCGCCGGCGCCGCATCGGCCGCCGATCGCGCCGCTGCCAGTTGCTCTGGCTCAAGCGGCGGCAAGGTTTCGAGCCGCTCGGCTATGTCGGCCAGAACATCCTCCGCAGCTTTCCTGAGCGTTTGGGGGCCGCGGGCCGTCGGCGTATCGCCATCGGCTGCGGCAACCTCGCGTTTCTCTTCCGGGAACGGGTTGTCGATGAACGGGATCGGCTTCAATTCGATATTCTGATGTGCCGTCTCCATGAAGCGCTGCCAGGTCATTGCCGGTAGCGAACCCCCCGTCAAATTGTTGGTCGGCTTGAAGCTATCGTTTCCGAACCAGACGGCAGCGCTGAAATTGCCGGTGTAACCGACGAACCAGCCGTCCCGATAGCTCTGCGTCGTGCCCGTCTTGCCGCCGACACGGGTCATCGAAAGCTGCGCCCGCCTTGCAGTGCCGCGCTCGGTGACGCCGACCAGCATTTCGTTCATCGACTTGGTTGCTTCCTCGCTGAGGACACGGCGGGGCGGCGGCAGATCATTGCGGACGTCCCAAAGCGTCTTGCCGGACGCATCCGTTAGCTGCGTGATCGCGTGCCGCCGGGTCTCCATGCCGCCATTGACGAAAACCCCATAGGCCGTGGCCTGGTCGAGGACCGTCACTTCGCTCGTCCCGAGCGCCATCGTCTTGTCGCCGCGCAGAGGAGATTCAACGCCCATCGCCTTCGCCGTCGCGGTCACAGTGTCCATGCCGACTTGCTGGCTGAGCTTGACGGCCGGTACGTTCAAAGAGCGGGCCAGGGCATTGGCTAGCGTCACCCTGCCGGCAAACGATCGGCCGTAATTCTGCGGCGACCAATTGCCGATGGTGACGGGGCTGTCGACGATGGTGTCGCCCGGCTTCATTCCGGCCTGCATCGCCGCGGCATAGATGAAGACCTTGAACGAGGAACCCGGCTGCCGCAGCGCCCTCGTGGCGCGGTTGAACTGCGAGATGCCGTAGTCCCTTCCGCCGACCACGGCGCGCACGCCGCCATCGTCGCCAAGCACTACCATCGCGGCTTCATCAACGGCGTATTTTGTGCCGAACTGCCGTAGATGGTATTCGACCGCCTCATCCGCGAGCTGCTGAAGCCGCAGGTCGATCGTGGCGCGGGCGACGAAATTGCGCTGCTTCAGGCCGCTGTCGCGAGCGATCTGCTGGACCTCCTCGAAGGCATAATCGAGGAAGTAGTCGGGCGACTGCGTCACCGAACGGTCAACGGAGATGGCCGGTTGCCGACGAGCGGCCACGACCTGACCCTCAGTGACGAAACTGGCCTGGACCATATTGGTCAGAACCTCGTTCGCACGGGCGCGGGCCGCGGGCAAATTGATGTGAGGAGCGTATTTGGCGGGAGCCTTGAAGAGACCCGCAAGCATCGCGGCCTCCGCCATCGAGACGTCGCGAATGTTCTTATCGAAATAGAACTCGGCTGCTGCGGCGGCCCCGAAGCTGCCGCCGCCCATATAGGCGCGGTCGAGATACATCGCGAGAATTTCCCGTTTGGTCAGATTGGCTTCCAGCCAGAGGGAGATGAACGCCTCCTTGATCTTGCGATCGAGGGTCCGCTCATTCGACAGGAACAGGTTCTTGGCGAGCTGCTGGGTCAGGGTGGAGCCGCCCTGCACGACGCCTCCGGCGCGAGCGTTTTCGGACATCGCGCGCATGAGACCGAACAGATCGATCCCCCAATGCTCGAAGAATCGCCGATCTTCGGTCGCCAGCACTGCCTTGACGAACGCGTCGGGCAATTCATCGATCGGCACCGCAGCCGACCTGAGCACGCCGCGTCGCCCGATCTCATCGCCATGGCGGTCAAGGAACAGGACCGAGAAGTCGGTTTCCTGCGGCAGTCCCTTGGCCGTGACCTTCATTGCCGGTTGCGCGAGCGCCAAGAGCAGGACGAATCCCGCCAGGCCCAGAGTCATGCCTTCCCCGGCGACTTCGAAGACGAACCGGTTGAAACCGCGCGCCCGGAACTTGCGTGAGACAATGGTGATGTTTTCCCACCACGCGGCGAACGCGCGGAAAAACCGCCACAGGCTCGAGTCGATCCAGGCATCGATCTCGATCAACCGTGACGGCTGCCGGCGCCGGAGAGTTTTTTTCGAGGAGTTCTGCAACTTCAACCTGTCACTGTCGTCGGGGGGCAGCGGTCCGTCGCAGCGGCGCCAAAGCGTGCCGCCCGCGAGCCCCCGGTTACCAACGTCCCTTTAGAAAACCCTGTCGTTCCCATATACCTAGACCACATGAAAAAGTCGCGAGAAAGGTCAGACATTTCGCCCATGCGTGATTTCGGCAACAAGCCTTTTTGGCGTGAGAAACCGCTCGAGGCGATGAGTTCGCAGGAGTGGGAATCGCTGTGCGACGGCTGTGGACGCTGCTGCCTGAACAAGCTGGAAGACTGGGATACCGGTGAGATCGCGTGGACGAATGTGAGTTGTCAGCTGCTCGACGGCCACGCATGCCGGTGCCGCGATTATGAGAATCGGCAAGCCACCGTGCCGGATTGCGTCGCGCTCGATGCGGCAAAAGTGCGCGAGCTGACCTGGCTGCCTCCGACGTGCGCCTATCGCCTGGTGGGCGAGGGGCGCGATCTCTACTGGTGGCACCACCTGGTATCCGGCGATCGGGAGACCGTGCATGAAGCGGGCATATCGGTGCGCGACCGCACGGTCAGCGAAGTCGGGATGGAGATGGAGGACTACGAAGAGCACGTGGCGGAATGGCCCGGGACGAACCCGATGGACGATGCGGCTTGATCGGGTTCGATCAGAAATATGAAAATATTCCTTGACACCGTCACGGTGCTTTGTTAGCTTTCACATACAGTCGAGAAATTGCGGGCGGCGGGGTCTTCACCTCAGCCGCCTTTTCTGTGGCGTATTCTCGCTTTTCCAGCGAATATTCGTGGTAGATGAGGGTGAGGCGACACATGGTGAAGCTGCCATCGGATCGGTTGCTGGCTCTGCTGACGCGCGAGATCGACATCTTCGAAATCGCGATAAAGGAATATAAACCGGTAAAGGAGGCGCTCGGCCAGACCGCGGTTGGGCGACCAAAGGGTGCTGCCGGCGTCGGGACGGACAGGACGCGGGAATTTGCGGCGGCCAAGGAACGCATCGATCTGCTGGTCCAAATGACCCGCACATTGGAAAAGCTTCTGGAATTGCGGCGACTCGAAATGCTCGCCGCCCAGGGCGGTGATGAGGACGGGGCCGAGACGGCGCGGCTTCGTGAGGAGTTGTTGAACCGGCTGCGCAACCTCGATGCGCGACGGCGGGCTGGACCGGCGCTGTTCGACACCGCTACGGGCGCGTTCGCCGGCGACGCCGCGACCCCGCCGAGCGACGGGACGGCCCCGACATCAATGAAGCGGGACGCCGATGAACCGGCCGGCGTGCCGGCAGGGTCCTGATGACGGACGCTGCGGAGCGTGAAGGGGAGGCGGTGGCGGATGGTGCGGAAGAGGACGACCATCACCTATCGGACCCCGAATTCTGGCATCGGACAGGCGATACCCTTGAGCAAACTCCGGCATCCGCGCTTCGGGCCGCGATGCCGGTGTGGCCGTCCTATGCAAGGCCAGCCCAATTGCCGCCGCCCGGCGCATGGCGACAATGGCTGCTGATCGGCGGTCGGGGATCGGGCAAGACCCGGGCCGGCGCGGAATGGGTGCAAGCAATGGCGGCGGGCAATGGGCTATTCGCCACCCGGCCGCACGGCAGGATCGCACTGATCGCCGAGACGCTCGGCGATGCGCGCGAGGTGATGGTCGACGGCGAAAGCGGCCTGATGGCCGTCTCGACAGGTCCGCGACCAGTTTTCGAGGTGAGCCGTCGCCGGGTGGTCTTCGCGAACGGCGCGGTCGCGCAGATCTTTTCTTCCGAGGACCCGGACGCGCTGCGCGGCTACCAATTCGATGCGGCCTGGGGCGACGAGTTCGCCAAATGGGTCCATGGCGAGGCGTGCTTCGACAATTTGCAGTTCGGACTGCGCCTTGGCGAGCAGCCCCGGGCGCTGTTTACGACGACACCGCGGCCGATCCCGCTTTTGAAGCGGCTGATCACCGATCCGGCGACGGTGACGAGCCACATGCGAACGGCTGAGAACGCCCGCAATCTCGCGCCTGGCTTTCTGGCCGCGATGGAGACCCGCTATGGCGGCTCCCGGCTCGGGCGGCAGGAACTGGAAGGTCTGATGATCGAAGCGCGGGAGGACGCGCTGTTCGATCTGCAAGCGATCGAGCGCGCCCGCGTCAGGGCCGCGCCGGATTTGCGGCGCATCGTGGTGGCGATCGATCCGCCGGCGACGGCGACGGCACGCTCCGATGCATGCGGCATCATGGCGGCCGGCTGTGCCGCCGACGGCATCGTCTATGTGCTTGCGGATGCCTCGCGCCAAGGGGTCAAGCCGCATGAGTGGGCAGGGGCCGCGGTGGCGCTCTACGAGCGGCTGGCGGCCGACAGGATCATCGCCGAGGTCAATCAGGGCGGCGACATGGTCGAGGCGGTGATCCGGACCTGTGCACCGCATGTGCCGTTCCGGGCCGTGCGGGCAAGCCGCGGCAAATGGGTGCGGGCCGAGCCGGTGGCGGCGCTTTACGAACAGGGCCGCGTGCGCCATGCGGGACGGTTTCCCGAGCTCGAGGATGAAATGGCGGATTTCGGCCCGGATGGGCTGACGGGCGGCCGTTCGCCCGACCGGCTCGACGCGCTGGTTTGGGCCGTGACGGCCCTGATGGGGCCGACGCGGGAACCCCGAGTGCGTGGGTTCTGAACCGAACGGCCGCCGAAGACGACAATCTGGAGACATCGATGGGACTGATGACGACGATCGCCGGCTGGCTCGGCGGCGCGCAGACGCGCGCGCCCGTTGGTGCGAATGCCGCGGGACGAGAAAGCAAGGGCGCGGGCTATGCCGGCGGCACGCTGGTGTTCTCGGGAGCGGGCGATCCCGGCGCCTGGAGCGAGCGGTCCTATGAGGCGCTGGCGCGGCTCGGTTTCATGCAAAACCCGATCGTCTACCGTTCGGTGCGACTGATCGCGGAGACCGCGGCGGCCATCCCCTTTGTTCTTTACGACGGCCCGAATGAGGTCGTCCGGCATCCGATCCTCGATCTGATGCGCCGGCCGAACAGCGCGACGGATGGGCCGAGCCTCGTCGAGACGTTGTGTGGACATCTGCTCTTGTCAGGCAACGCCTATCTCGAGGTGGCAAACTTCGAAAGCGAGATCAAAGCGCTGTATTCGCTGCGTCCGGATCGGATCCGGATCATCGAAGGACGCGACGGATGGCCGGACGGCTACGAGTACAGGGCTGGCCATTCGGTCCGCCGCATCGCTGTCGAAGGCAGCGACGGCAAGCCAAGCGCGCTCCTGCATGTGCGTCTGTTCCATCCCTTGGCGGAGATGGCCGGCTATTCGCCACTCGCGGCAGCGCAGACAGCGCTCGACCTGCACAATGCGGCATCGCGCTGGAACAAGGCGCTGCTGGATAATTCCGCGCGCCCGTCCGGGGCGCTGGTCTACCAGCCGGCCGACGGCGGCAATCTCGCGCCGGAGCAATTCGACCGCCTCAAGGTGGAGCTCGAAAGCGGCTATGCCGGATCGGCGCGCGCCGGGCGTCCGATGCTGCTCGAAGGCGGGCTGGACTGGAAGGCGATGGCGCTGTCGCCGAAGGACATGGACTTCATCGAAGCCCGCAACGGCGCGGCGCGCGACATCGCGCTGGCCTTCGGCGTCCCGCCGATGCTGCTCGGCATACCGGGCGATCTGACCTACGCGAACTATGCCGAGGCGAACCGCGCCTTCCTCCGGCTGACCGTGCTGCCCCTGATCAACCGGTTGAGCGGAGCGATCGGCGATTGGCTCGGGGGGCATTTCGCGGCGCCCGAACTTAGGCTCGGCGTCGATCTCGACCAGGTGGACGGCCTGAGCGCCGAACGAGAGGCGCTCTGGGCGCGGGTCGGCGCGGCGGACTTCCTGTCGCGTTCGGAAAAGCGCGTCGCCGTTGGCTACGGGGCAGAGGAGTAACGCCCAAATCGCCGCCCAAAAAAGAGCGGCAACCGATCGGTTCCGCTCCAAGGGCTTGTTTCGCCCACAAGATTTCAGGACGACAGAACGATGCAACCAGCCCATGCGATTGTCAATATGAAGCTCCGCCCCGGCGCTGTCAGCGCAAGGCGACCACGATGAGCGCCGAGCCGCTGTCGGCCCTGGCGCTGTGGGTCGCCAAGATCGCCGGCGCTGTCGCGGGATCGGCCATCTCGGTCGCCTATCTGTTGCCGCACGGGCGGCGCGAGGCGGCGTCGCGATTTCTCATAGGGATCGTCACCGGCGTCGTCTTCGGCCCACCAGCCGGGCTGATGCTGGCCGAGCATCTGGGACTCGACGAGACCTTGAGCTCGATGGAGCTGGTGCTGATGGGTTCGGCCTCGGCCAGCCTTTGCGCCTGGTGGGCGCTCGGCATTCTCGCGCGCTTCGCGGAGGGGTTGTTCAGTGTCCGGGACAAGGCGCCCTGGAGGAACCGATGACCTACGAACAGGCATTGATCGAACTCGCCGGGCCCGACGCCTCCGGCCGTTTGCGGGGCTACGCCGCCATCTTCGGCGACGCCGACCTCGCGGGTGACATCATCGAGCCCGGCGCCTTCACCGCATCCGTGGTGACGCGGGGCTCGTCCGGCATTCGCATGCTCTGGCAGCACGATCCCGCCCGCCCAGTCGGGACCTGGACACTGATCCGGGAAGACCGGACGGGGCTCTATGTCGAAGGCCGGCTCGCGCTTCGCACGCAGGCCGGCCACGAGGCGGCCGAGTTGATCGCGGCCGGGGCGCTGGACGGGCTGTCGATCGGCTTCAAGACCAAGCTGGCGCGGCGGGCAGTCGGACCGGTCCGAAGACGCCTCGTCACCATCGATCTGTGGGAGATCTCGCTGGTGACCTTTCCGATGCAGGAACGGGCGCGGCTTACCGGCCGGGCCGGCCTCGCCCGCCGCCGGGACGAGCGGCTGCCGGCGTCAAGCTCTCCCCGCCAGAAACGGCTGGCCGTCCCGGCCTGAGCGCCGATCGCGACGCGACAGTCCGCTGACCATCCATCCCAAGCAGAACGGAGAACCGCATGAGCGACATTTCCAACGCCGCGCCGGAGACGAAGGCGCACGGCCCCGAGGCCGGTTCGGCTTTCCATGACTTCATGGAGGCCTTCGAGAGCTTCCGGGAAGCCAATGACGAACGCCTCGGCGATATCGAGAAGCGCATGAGCGCCGACGTCATCACCGAGGAAAAAGTGGACCGCATCAACAAGGCGCTCGAAGAGCAGGAGCGGCGCTTCGAGCGGCTGGTGCTGAAGGAGACCCGCCCGGCGCTCGGTGGTTCGGAGCGCCGGCAGAATGCCGGTCCGAGCGAACACAAGCAGGCCTTCGAGCGCTACGTCCGCGCCGGCGACGAACGTGACATGCGCCGGATCGAGGAAAAGGCGATGTCGAGCCTGACCGGGGCGGACGGCGGATTTTTGGTTCCCGACGAGACGGAGACCGAGATCGGCCGGCGCCTGGCGGCGATCTCGCCGATCCGCTCCATCGCCACGGTGCGCACGGTCTCCGCCGCGGTCCTGAAGAAGCCCTTCGCGATCTCCGGGGCGCAGACCGGTTGGGTCGGCGAGGCCGACGCCCGGCCGCAGACGACGGCGCCGCAGCTCGCCGAACTCACCTTTCCGACGATGGAACTCTACGCCATGCCGGCGGCGACGAACGCGCTGCTCGACGACGCGGCGGTCGATATCGACCGGTGGATCGGCGATGAGGTCGAGCAGGCCTTCGCGGCCCAGGAAGGCGCCGCCTTCGTCAATGGCGACGGCATCGCCAAGCCGAAGGGCTACATGACGTATCCGACGGTCGATGAGAGCGCCTGGGCGTGGGGCTCGATCGGCACCGTCGCCACCGGCGCGGCGGGCGGTTTCGCGGCCGGCACCGCCGCCGACGCGGTGCTCGATCTCGTCTACGCGCTGAAGGCCGGCTATCGGCAGAACGCCAGCTTCGTCATGAACCGGCGGACGCAAGCGGCCGTGCGCAAGCTGAAGGACGCGGACGGCAACTATCTGTGGCAGCCGCCAACCGGCGCCGGCGCACGCGCGACGCTGATGGGCTTTCCTATGGTCGAGGCCGAGGACATGCCCGACATCGCGACGGGGGCGAAGGCGATCGCGTTCGGTGATTTCGGCCGGTTCTATCTCGTCGTCGACCGGCAGGGGGTGCGGGTGCTGCGCGATCCTTACTCGGCCAAGCCCTACGTCCTCTTCTACACGACCAAGCGCGTCGGCGGCGGCGTCCAGGACTTCGACGCCGCCAAGTTCCTCGACTTCTCCCTCTAAGTACCCCCCCGACAGCGCAGGCCGGGCAGGGCTCTTGCCCGGCCGTTTTCACTTTCCGGAGACGATGATGACGATGATCGACCTTGGCGGGGGCGTCGAGCCGATGACGGCCGCCGATATCAAGATCTGGGCGCGGATCGACCGCGACGACGAGGACGGTCTGATCGCGAATCTGATCCGTGCCGCCCGCGAAACCATCGAGGCGACAACCGGCCTCGTTCTGGCGCGGCGGATGTTTCGGCTGGCGCTCGACCCGGTTCCGAGCGATGGATGGGCCGAAGTCCGACTGAGCCCGATCGTCGGCGTGACGTCGATCACCGCCTATGGAGCGGACGGCACGCCGACCGTCTTCGACGCCTCCGAGGCGATCGTCGAGCGGGTTCTCGGGATCGAGGCGATCCGGCTGTCGCCAGCGGTGCGGATGGCGGCGGCGAACGGCGTGGAAGTCGAGTTCGAGGCGGGGTTTGCGGTCGGCACGGTTCCGGAGAACCTGCTTCTGGCGCTGCGCACCATCGTGGCGGCGTCGTATGAGTTGCGGGCCGCTGTCGATCTGTCCCAACAGCCGGCCGTCATTCCCCCGCTGGCCCGCTCGCTTCTCGCCCCCTATCGCAGGGTCCGAATCTGATGGCGCCGCTGTTTCTCGACCCGGCGTTGCTGCGCAAGCGCGCGGTGCTGGAAACCGCAGATCTCACGCCGGATGGCGCCGGTGGCGCGTCGACCACATGGCGGGAGCTTCGCGAGCTTTCGGTGCATGTGGAGCCGGTCTCGGTGGTCGCTCGCGCACGCTTCGACCGGCATGAGGCGGTGGTGACCCATCGGGTGATCTGCCGCTGGACAATTGACGTCGAGCGCGGCCGCGCTTTTCGCCTGGGCACGCGCCGGCTCGCCATCCTTACGGTGCATGATCCGGACGAGACCGGACGGTTTCTCGTGTGCCGCTGCGAGGAGGAACGCTGATGCGTATCGATGCGCGGCTCAAGCGCATTCGTCTCGACGCGGCCGCCCGTCGCGTAATCGGTGCGGCGCTGAACAAGGGGCGGCGCACAGGTGGAGGCGCCAAAATGCAATCGCTGCCTTCGACATCGCGAATCCTTAACATTCCCGAGGCATCGTCGATGCTACACGCCGAAGTGTCCGGCAGAGCGTGGCAAGTCGGGAACGCCGACGCAGAAGCCCCGTTAACGACTCACGAGGACGTTACGAAAATTTAAACCAAACGGTCACGAGCGCCCCTGACAGGAAGGTGCTACACTTCACATATCATCTTGTCAGGAAACGTGAGCGAGGATTTCTGGCCATGGCACATCCCAGCGCTGAATTGCAGACGACGATTTTCCAGACGTTGACGTCGGACCCGGCCCTGACGACCCTGCTCGGCGGGCCGAAAGTGTTCGACCGCCGTCCGCAGAAAGCGAACTTTCCCTATCTGACCTTCGGCCGGACGGCCGTCGTCGATTGGTCCACCGGGACGGAGGACGGGGCGGAGCATATCCTGACCCTGCACGTCTGGGCGAAGGGCGGCGGCAAGCGCGAGACATATGAAATCATGGACAAGGTCGCGAGCAAGTTGAACGACGCGACTCTGCCGCTGGAGGGGCACCATCTGGTCAATCTCCAGCTCCAGTTTGCCGAGGCACGGCAGGAGCCGGACGCGCCGACCTACCACGGCATCCTTCGGTTCCGGGCGGTGACCGAACCGCTGGCCTGATGGCCGGCAAACTGAGCAACGGGCGTTCGCCGTAGTGGCGTTCGTGATTAGCATGCATGAATCATGATTTTGGGCGGTCCTTCGGGGCCGCCCTTTTTGTTGGCCGGTACGCCGGCCGCGCGGGAAAGGACAACGCGACATGGCCGCCCAGAAAGGCAAGGACCTGCTTCTCAAGGTCGACGACAATGGCGATGGCAGCTTCACGACGGTGGCGGGGCTTCGAACGCGGCGGATCGCGTTCAACGCCGAAAGCGTCGACATCACCGACACCGAAAGCGCCGGGCGCTGGCGCGAACTGCTCGGCGGGGCCGGCGTGCAGCGAGCCGCGCTGTCGGGGGCGGGCATCTTCAAGGACGCCGCCTCGGACGCGGCGCTCAGGCAGATCTTCTTCGACGGCCGCGTCGCGCCGTTTCAGGCGGTGATTCCGGATTTCGGCACGATCACCGGCCCGTTCCAGGTGACGGCGCTGGAATATGCCGGCGAGCACAATGGCGAGGTCACCTTCGAGGCGACGCTAGAATCCGCTGGCGCGCTGACCTTCGCGGTGCTGTGAGGATGGCGGTCAACCGGCGGCGGGGCGAAGTCTCCGCGATCATCGATGGGCGTGAGCATACGCTGTGCCTGACCCTCGGCGCGCTTGCGGAACTCGAAGACGCCTTTGCGACCGACAATCTGGCGGCGTTGGCCGAACGCTTCGGTGGCGGGCGCCTCTCGGCTCGCGACCTGACGCGCATTCTCGCCGCCGGATTGCGCGGGGCCGGGACGGATGCCAGCGAAGCCGACGTCGCCGCGATGCAAGTCGATGGCGGGGCCGCCGGCGCGGCGGCCGTGGCGGCGGCCCTGCTTTCGGCCGCCTTCGGACAGCCGGAGGAGGCGAGCGAGGCACTCGCAAACCCTTGAGCGCCGTGCCGGAGACGAAAAGGGCTTCCGGCACGGCTTTCCCCTGGCAGGAAGCGATGGGCGCGGGGCTCGGTCTGCTGCGGCTTTCGCCTCAGTCCTTCTGGACGATGACGCCGCGCGAGCTGGTCGCCGCGCTGGAGCCCCTGACAGCGACCGGCGGCGCAATGCCGCCGCAACGGGCCGATCTGGCCGCGTTGATGCGGCGCTTCCCCGATTGGGGCACATCACAAGCACAGAGGTGAACGGATGAAACCGGACGAGACGTTGAATGTCGCGATCGTTGCCGACACAAGCGGCTTCGAGCGGGCGTTGGGCGATCTGACTCAAAGGGCGAACGCCTTCGGCTCGGCGATCACGTCGGCGCTGAAGGGCGCCGTTATCGGCGGCAGATCCTTCGACAGCGTGCTGCGCCAGCTCGGGCAGCGCATTTCCGCCATCGCGCTGGATGCGGCGCTGCGGCCGCTGACCAACATCGCGTCGGGCTTCATCGGCAAGGCGGTCGGCGGATTGACCGGTGCCCTTACGGCACCAGTCCCGACGGGCGTTCTGCCCTTCGCCAAGGGCGGCGTCGTCGCGGCGCCAAGCTATTTTCCGACCGGCGGCAAGCTTGGCCTGATGGGCGAGGCGGGGGCGGAGGCGATTTTGCCGCTGAAGCGCGGCGCCGACGGAACCCTGGGCGTCGCGACGCCAGCGGCGGGCGCCGGACCGTCGATCGTCTTCAACGTGACGACACCGGACGCGGCGAGCTTCAAGCGTTCGGAGGCGCAGATCCAGGCGATGCTCGCGCGGGCTGCGAGCCGTGGCCGGCGGGGGTTATAGAAGATGGCAATCGAAGCCTTCAGCGAAGAACGGTTTCCGCTGCGCGTCTCGTTCGGCACGAGCGGCGGGCCGGAGCGTCGGACCGAAATCGTCCGCCTGTCGACCGGCTACGAGCACCGCAACCAGCGCCATCGCCATTCGGCGCGGCGCTACGATGCCGGCTCGGGCGTCAGGAGCCTTGCCGACCTTGCCGCCGTGCTCGACTTCTTCGAGGCGCGGCGCGGCAAGCTCACCGGGTTCCGCTTCCGCGACCCGCTCGACTGGCGCTCATCGCAATACGGGCAGGCGGTGACCGCCTTCGACCAGATTATCGGCATTGGCGATGGCTCGACGACGGTCTTTCCGCTGCTGAAAATCTATGGCGCCGGGGACGCGGCCTATGGCCGGCCGATCGAAAAACCGGTGCCGGGGACTGTCCGGATCGCGGTCGACGGCACCGAGCTCGCGGTCGGCGCTGACTTCAGCGTCGATACCGTCAGCGGCACGGTGGCCCTGGCTTTGGCGCTGGCCGCAGGCCTGTCGATCACCGCCGGCTTCGAATTCGACGTGCCGGTGCGCTTCGACATGGACCAGCTCGCCGTCAATGTGGCGGCCTTCGAGGCCGGCGACATCCCATCCATTCCGTTGATCGAGGTGCGGCCATGAGGCAGATCCCTTCAGGGCTGGCGGAGCGTCTGGAAATTCCGGCGACGACGCTGGCCCATTGCTGGCGTCTGACCCGGCGCGACGGCGTGGTTCTCGGCTTCACCGATCACGATGAGGCGCTGACCTTCGACGGAACCCGTTTCGAGGCGGCAACCGGATTGACCGGCGGCGAGGCCGAAGAGGCGCTGGGGCTGGCCGCGCCGACGCGCGAGGTCGAGGGCGCGCTGTCCTCGGCGGCGATCGGCGAGGCCGACATTCGCGCCGGCCGTTTCGACGCGGCGCGGGTCGAGACGTTTGTCGTCGACTGGCAGGATTCCGCCGACTTCGTACTGATGGATGTCGCCGAACTCGGCGAGGTCAAGCATGGCGAGACCGGGTTTGCCGCCGAATTGCGCGGCGTCGCGACGCAGCTCGACCGGGTGCGCGGACGCATCTACCGGCGCCGCTGCGATGCGGTGTTCGGCAATGCCCGCTGCCGGTTTCCGGCGTCCGATCCGCCCTATTCCATCGAAGCGATCGTCAATGGCGGGAAGGGCGGAACGATCCTGATCGATGGGGATCTGGGCGGCTCGCCGGACGGCTTCGATCACGGACGGCTGGAATTTCTCGACGGCGCCGCGGTGGGGCTTGCCGCCGATATCATCTCGGCGAGCGCTACCGGGCTCGGCACGGTGCGCCTTTCCCTTTCCGAGTCGATCGACGCTGGCTTCGCGCCGGGTGACCGGTTACGGCTGACCCAAGGCTGCGACAAGCGCTTTTCCACTTGCCGCGACCGCTTTGCCAACTCCGCGAATTTTCGTGGGTTTCCGCATATGCCGGGCAGCGACGCCGCGCTGGCGGTGGCCAAGGCTGACGGCATCCATGACGGTTCGCCGGTGGTGCCATGAGCGATCTCGCGTCATCTCGTGCGCTTGCCACAGCCCGCGCGTTTCTCGGCACTCCCTATCGTCATCAGGGCAGCCGGCAGGGCATCGGCTGCGACTGCCTCGGCTTGCTGCGAGGCATCTGGCGCGCACTCTATGGGGCCGAACCGGAAGATCCCGGTCCCTACGGTGTCGACTGGTCGATTCGGGGCGGCCCGGACCGGCTGCTGGACGCGGCGCGGCGGCATCTGATCGCGGTCGATGTCGCCGATGCTCGGCCGGGCGACGTCGTGCTGTTTCGCTGGCGGGCCGGCGCGCCGGCGACGCATTGCGGGATTCTCGACGAATGCGGCCGGCTGATCCACGCCTATGAGGGCGCGGCGGTGGTGTCCTCGCCGATGCCGCAGGCCTGGACGCGCCGAATTGCCGGCGTCTTTCGTTTTCCGGAGTAGGTCATGGCCACGATTCTTCTGCAGGCGGCCGGCGGTCTGGTCGGCGGCGTTTTCGGCGGTCCGCTCGGCGCCGTTCTCGGCCGCGCGGCCGGCGCGCTCGCGGGTGCGTCGCTTGACGCCTCGCTGTTCGGTGGCACACGCCGCAGCGAAGGGCCGAGGCTCGGCAATAGCCGGATCATGGAGGCGGACGAGGGGGCGGGCATCGCCAAGGTCTACGGCACGGCGCGGGTCGCCGGTCAGGTGATCTGGACGACGCGCTTCGAGGAGGTCGCGACCACCGAACGGCGCGGCGGCAAGGGCGGCGGCCCGCGCGTCGAAACGACGAGTTACAGCTACTACGGCAATGTTGCGGTCGGGCTTTGCGAGGGACCGATCGCCGGCATCAGGCGGGCGTGGGCGGATGGCGAGGAGCTCGATCTCGCCGACACGGTCCACCGCGTCTATCGCGGCGACGAATCGCAAGAGGCCGATCCGCTGATCGAGGCCCGGCAAGGGGCCGGCAACGCGCCCGCCTATCGCGGGCTTGCCTATATCGTTTTCGAGCGCTTGCCGCTGGAACGCTGGGGCAACCGCCTGCCGCAGATCTCCTGCGAAATCCTGCGGCCGGTCGGGCGTTTGGAAACCGACCTGCGGGCGATCACCATCATTCCTGGCGCCAGCGAACACGCTCTCGACCCGCTTGCCGTGCGTGAACGCCTCGGCGCGGGCGAGGACCGGGTCGTCAACCGCAACGTCCTCCACGGTTCCAGCGACTGGACGGCCGCGCTCGACGAGCTCGGCGCGCTCTGCCCGTCGCTCGATCGCGCCGCCCTGGTTGTGTCCTGGTTCGGCGACGATTTGCGGGCCGGCCGCTGCCGGCTCATGCCCGGCGTGGAGATCGTCCAACGCGATGAAACCGAGGTCTGGCGCGCCGGCTCCGTCGACCGGTCAGGCGCGCGGCTGATCAGCTCCATCGACGGAGGACCGGCCTTCGGTGGCACGCCCAGCGACCAGGGCGTGCTTCGGGCGATCGCCGATCTCAAGGCGCGCGGGCTGAAGGTGACCTATTACCCCTTCATCCTGATGGATGTGCCGCCGGAAAATGGCCTCGCGAACCCTTATGGCGGCGCGGAGCAGGCGGCGCTTCCCTGGCGCGGGCGGATGACGCTCGACATCGCCACCGGTCGCGCTGGCTCGGCCGATGGCACGGCGGCGGCGCGAGCCGATATCGCCGCATTCCTGGGGACCGCTGCTCCAGCGCATTTCGCGATGACGGCTACTGGCGTCGACTATACCGGCCCCGACGAATGGTCTTATCGGCGCATGATCCTGCATCAAGCGATGCTCGCGGCGGCGGCCGGGGTCGACGCATTCGTCATCGGCTCCGAGATGCGCGGGCTGACGCGAATCCGCGATCAGGACGGCCGCTTTCCCTTCGTCGAGGGGCTGATCGCCATCGCCAGCGAGGTCAAGACGATGGCGCCGACGGCCGTGGTCACCTACGCGGCCGACTGGAGCGAATATTTCGGCTACCAGCCGACGGACGGCTCCGGCGACGTCTTCTACAATCTCGATCCGCTCTGGGCCTCGCCGTCGATCGACGTCGTCGGCATCGACAACTATCTGCCGCTGGCCGACTGGCGGGATGGCGACATCGACGCGGATCCGACGGGACCGTCCTCGCAATATGACCGGGACTGGCTGCGGGCCGGGATCGGCGGCGGTGAATATTACGACTGGTACTATGCCAGCGACGCCGACCGGGCGGCGCGCATCCGCACGTCGATCACCGACGGCGCCGCCAGCAAGCCGTGGGTCTACCGCGCCAAGGACGTGACGGGCTGGTGGTCGAACCCGCATGTCGAGCGCCGCGCCGGGGTCGAGACCGCCGGAACCTCCGCATGGGTGCCGATGTCGAAACCGGTGTGGTTCACCGAACTCGGCTGCCCGGCGATCGACAAGGGCGCGAACCAGCCGAATGTCTTCGTCGATCCGAAATCATCGGAAAGCTTCGTGCCGCATTTTTCCGCCGGTGGTCGCGACGACCTCGCGCAGCGGCGGTTCCTCGAAGCGCAGTTGGCTTATTGGGACCCGGCATCGCCGGACTTTTCGGCCGCCGCCAATCCGATCTCGCCGGTCTATGGCGGGCGGATGGTCGATCCGGCCGCGATCCATGTCTGGACTTGGGACGCGCGACCCTATCCCGCCTTCCCGACGCGGGGCGACCTGTGGAGCGACGGCGGCAATTGGCGCCGGGGCCACTGGCTGAGCGGCCGTCTCGCCAACGCGCCGGCGGATGCCTTGATCGCCGCCATTTTGGAGGACCACGGCATCGCGGATTACGACGTCTCGGCCGTCGAAGCCTCGGTGACCGGTTACGTCTCCGCCGGCCCCGGAACGGCGCGCGAGACGCTCGAGGATCTGCTGCGGCTGACTGGCACCGTCGTGCATGTTGCGGCCGGGCGACTGATTTTCCGCTCGCTGGCGCGGCTGCGGTCGAGCCGAGAGATCGGGACTTTCGCCGACGAGGACGGCCCTTATGTCGAGCTGCGGCGCGGCGAGGCAAGCGAGCGGCCGGAAGAGATCGCGCTCGGGTTTCTCGATCCGGCGCGCGCCTACCAGCCGGGCTCTGCCGAAGCGGTCCGCGCCAGCGCTAGCCATCCCCGCAAGGAGGTCGTCCAGCTTTCGGTGGTGCTCGAAGAGGCCCAGGCCAAGGAACTGGCCGCGGCGATGCTGCGCGAAGCGGCAGGCGCGGCCGAGACCGCTCGGTTCGGCGTTGCACCGTCGCTCCTGTCCCTCGAGGCAGGGGATGTAGTGAATCTTGCGGAGCGTCCCGGCGGCTGGATGGTGAACCGTATCGAGACGGGCGTCTCACGACGGATCGAGGCACGGCGGCTGCCCGAGCGCCGGGGCTCCCTTTCCGACCAGGGGGAGCCCCCAATCCCGCCGCGGCCGCCGGCTCCCGCGACTGCTTCGCGACCACTGGTGCATCTCCTCGACCTGCCGCTTCCCGAGGGAGGGCAGGGCATCGATGGTGCGCGGTTCGCGGTGCAGGCCAAACCCTGGCCGGGCTATTCGATCGCGACATCCCGGCAGGGCGGCGCTTTCCTGGAGCGAGCAATGGCGACGCGCCCGGCAACCACGGGCCAGTTGCTCGAGGCGCTCGGTGCAGGGCCGGAAGGACGTCTGGATCGCGACAGCACGATCACGCTGCGGCTCGACAGGGGCGCGCTCTACGCGATTTCCCGGGATGAACTTCTGGATGGCGGCAATCTCTGCGCGGTGCGGAGTGCGACGGGTCTATGGGAAGTGCTGCAGTTCGAGACGGCGGCGGAGATCGCGCCCGGCGTCTTCGAGCTGCGGGATCTGCTGCGGGCCCAGGGCGGCACCGAGGACGCGATGATCGCGGGTTCTCCGGCGGGTTCGGCGTTCGTGTTGCTCGACGCGGCCTGCGAGCCGCTCGGACTGACGACATCGGACGTCGGCCGAGAGATGGAAGTCCGCGTGGCGCCGCTCGGCCGGGCGCTCGACGATCCCGCGACGGTGACGATCACCGCCACGCTCGGCCGGCGCTCGGTCAAACCGCTGTCGCCGGTGCATGCGAAAGCCACCTTCGACGCTGCGGGTGCGGTGGCATTGTCCTGGATTCGCCGAACCCGCGTCGGCGGCGACAATTGGGATGGTCCTGACGTGCCGCTCGGCGAAGAACAGGAGCTCTACCGTGTCGACGTCAGCGATGGATCGGGGTCCGCTCTGGTGCGCGAGTCCGGCACGCCGGCATTGGCGCTCACGGCTGAGGAGCAGACCGCCGTCTTCGGCGTTTTGCCCGCCGAGCTTGTCGTCTCCATCGCCCAGGTCAGCCCGACCTGGGGGGCGGGGACCGCGCGGCAGACGATGTTTTCCCGACCGGCGTGACCGCCGGCGCAACAGCAAGGAAAGGACCGGAGTATGAACGAGGCAAAGCCGTGGTATCAATCGCGAACCGTCTGGGGCGGGCTCGTCGCGTTCGGGGCAGCGATGGCCGGCCTTCTCGGCGTGGACATCGACGCGGCGACGCACGAAATGCTGGCGCTATCGCTGACCAACGGAGCGGCGGCGATCGGCGCCGTCGTCGCGATCCTGGGGCGACTGGCCGCGCAGAAGACCCTACGCTAGTTGCGGCGTGAAAATCGACGGACGGCCCGGCGCGGTCGTCCGTCATTCATTCGTCGTTCAGCGACACTGGGTTAGGAACGAAAGGCCCGCCATTCCTTTCTACGACGGCGCCTTCCTCATAACGGGCCGGAAATGACCAGCTTTCGAACTTTCATCGCTTGCGTTCTGACGATCCTGATCGTCGGCTTCGCTCCCATCGCGGCAACCGCGCCGGCTTCGGCTCAACCCGCCGATGGTCCGGGTCGGGGCTGGGGTTTGGGCTTGGAGCTGAATCTCGGGTCGACCCGCGGGCCGCGCCGCAATGACGAAGGTCTTTTCAAGACCGTTGCCGCCAGTTGTTCCGGCGCCGCAGCTGAGGCGGCCGCCCAGACAGGCGGACAGGTCCTCTCGGTCTCCAGTCGCGAGCAGGGTGGCCAGACGGTTTGCCTGGTGACGCTCCTCATTCCCGGCGAGGAGGGTGGCCGGCCACGCAAGACGACGGTAACGATACGGCCCTGATTGCGGTATCGTTACAGTGGCGAGAGGCGTTGACTTCCATCGCGGTCGCGGCGATTCGACAGGACAAGACGAGAGCGAAAATACGAGGCCGGGCATGCGCATCCTAGTGGTCGAGGACGATCAGACCCTGAATCGGCAACTGACCGAGGCGCTGACCGGCGCCGAGTATGTGGTCGACCGCGCCTTCGACGGCGAGGAGGGGCATTTTCTTGGCGACACGGAACCCTATGACGCGGTGGTTCTCGATGTCGGTTTGCCGGTCATGGACGGCATCAGCGTTCTGGAGCGCTGGCGTCGCGATGGTCGGACCATGCCGGTGCTGATCCTGACCGCCCGTGACCGTTGGAGCGACAAAGTCGCCGGCATCGATGCGGGCGCCGACGACTACGTCACCAAACCTTTTCACGTCGAGGAAGTGCTGGCCCGCATGCGTGCGCTGATCCGCCGCGCGGCCGGCCATGCTTCGTCCGAAATCCACTGCGGTCCGGTTCGCCTCGACACGCGGGCGTCGCGGGTGTCACTCGACGGGACGCCGCTTAAACTGACCTCCCACGAATACCGGTTGCTCGACTATCTGATGCATCATCAGGACCAGATCGTCTCCCGGACGGAACTCATCGAGCATTTGTACGATCAGGATTTCGATCGGGATTCCAACACGATCGAGGTGTTTGTTGGACGATTGCGCAAGAAACTCGGTGTCGATGTGATCGAGACCGTCCGAGGACAGGGCTACAGGATGAGTGATGGCCATTCGGGCCGCTAACTCCCTCACCGTCCGGGTCATCGTCTTGTCGAGCCTTTGGGCTGTTCTGGCTCTGATCGTCGTCGGTGGCCTCATCTCCACACTTTATGAGCGGGCCGCTACCCGCGGCTTTGAAGAGCTGCTTGCGGCGCAGCTCTACAACCTCGTCAACAGCGTCACCGTCAGCGACAAGGGCTATCTGTCCGGCTCGCCCGATCTTGGCGATCTGCGTTATTCCCAACCGCTTTCAGGATGGTACTGGGAAGTGCTCCCTGCGAGCGACAACACCAAGGGAGGATTGATCTCCAGTTCCCTGGGGATTCTCAAGATTCCCGCCAAACCGCCCTCGGATATTCCCTTCGATTCCGCCTACCGTCGAAGCTATGACGCCAGCGGCCTCGATGGCGAGCGGTTGAAAGTCGTCGAGACGGAGGTCGTGCTCGACGCGCAGAACCACGCCGCGCGGTTTCGCGTGATGGGCAACGCCAGTGTCGTTGCCGCCGACGTCGCCGACTTCGATCGCACGCTCGTCTATTACCTCGGCGCGGTTGGCATCGGGACCGTCGTTGTGAATGTGCTGGCGATTCTTGCCGGTCTCAGCCCCCTGGGGTCCGTGCGTCGGGCGCTGTTCAACGTGCGGGCCGGGCACGCGGAACGGCTGGAAGGACAGTTTCCCGCCGAAATCGAACCGCTGGCCGTCGAGATGAACGCGCTGATCGACAACAACCGGCGCATCGTCGAGCGTTCCCGTACCCAAGTCGGCAATCTGGCGCATTCGCTGAAGACGCCGCTGGCGGTGCTCGTCAACGAAGCCGCTACCCTGGGGGGGCGGCATGGCCAAGTCGTCGCCGACCAGGCGGAGCGGATGCGCCAACAGGTGCAGCACTATCTCGATCGCGCGCGGGTCGCCGCCCAGAGCGAAGCGACCGTCTTCCGCGCGCCGGTCGGGCCAGCGCTCGAACGGCTGGCGCGGGTGATCGCCAAGCTCAATCCAGCGCTGGATCTCGAATTCGATCCGTCCTCGGCCGCGGGTCTGGTCTTTGCCGGCGAGCGTCAGGATTTCGAGGAGATCATTGGCAATCTGCTTGAGAATGCCGGCAAATGGGCGGCGGGGCGGATCAACGTGAGCAGCAAGCCCGTCTCCGTCGACCGCTTCGCGATCATCATCGAAGATGACGGGCCGGGACTGACCGAGGCACAGATCATCGAGGCGAAAAAGCGGGGTCGTCGGCTCGACGAGGCAACGCCGGGCAGCGGACTCGGCTTGTCGATCGTTTCCGACATGGTGGCCGAGTATCGCGGGTCGCTGGAATTCAGCCGCTCCGATCTCGGCGGCCTGCGGGTAACGATCGAGCTGCCACGCGCTTTGGGCGGCGGCACGGCTTGACATCATCGGCCGAACCGACGAACTGCGGCACGCGGATTGCTCCGAACTCCGCACCCTGTCGTTTCAGTCCCCTCGGGCTGCCGCACTCGGATGAAAACGTCATGCGCATCGTGTTGAAGCTGCTCTTTCCCCTTTTGATCCTGCCTTTCGCGGGATGTCTCGGTGCCGGACTGGGTGGCGCATCGCTGGCTCCGGGTTCAGACGGCGTCCAGGCGCTCGACGGTGGGTTGATCGGCCAGGACGATGCGGCAAAAGTCTTGTCCAATGCTGCTCGCGCCAAGGCGCTTGAGGCTGAATTCCAGGCTTTGCAATACGGTTCGGCGGGGCAGGCGGTGCAGTGGTCCGTCGATGGCTATAGCGGCGAGGTCGTGCCGACACAGCTCTACCGCGTCGGATCGCAGGATTGCCGGGGCTACTCCCACACGTTCAAGGGCAAGGCACAGCCGGTCAAGGCCGTGGGGACCGCATGCAAGACCACCAATGGGCTCTGGAAGCCGGTCGCCTGATGCCACCGCGTCAGTTCCTGACGAAGTGAATGGGCAAATCGGCCCTTGTCTGCTAGACGGCACGTCGGACGGAAACTGGTTTTGAGCCGGTTGGCCATTCGTGGCGATTGGTCTCGATTTTCTGGGTTCGGTGCAAGGGTGTCATGGCGTTCTGGATTATCGCAGCTGGCATGACCGTTGCCGCGACTTTGGCGGCTCTCTGGCCATTGTTTCGTGCCTCCCCGGATGAGGCGGCGACGCGCGCCGACCACGACGTCGAAGTTTATGCCGCACAGCTTCGTGAACTGGACGCCGATGTCGAGCGGGGCGCCATCGCCGCCGGTGAGGCGGAAACCGCGCGGGCCGAGATCGGACGGCGATTGCTGAAGGCGGCTGGCCGCATGAAGGGCGGCGGCGATGGTGCCGCCGCAGGCTGGATGCGTCCAGGCGTCATGGCAGCGATCGGCGTCGTCGCGATCGCTGTACCGCTTGGCTCGGCGGCTCTTTACATGACATTCGGGGTGCCAGGCCTGCGGGATATGCCGCTCGCCACGCGGCAAACGCCGTCACAGGTGCCCGGCAACGATATCGAGAGCCTCGTCGCCACCGCCGAGGCGCAGCTTCGTGCCAATCCGGACGATGGTCGCGGCTGGGACGTGCTTGCACCGATCTATCTGCGGCTGGACCGCCCGGACGACGCCGCCATGGCGTTCCGGAACGCCATTCGTCTGCTCGAGCCGACGGCATCTCGCCTGAGCGGCCTCGGCGAGGCGTTGACGCGGGCCGCCGACGGCGAAGTGACGGATGACGCGAGGGCGGCGTTCGAGCAGGCGCTCATCATTAATGGCGATTACCTGCCGGCGCATTTCTTCCTGGCGCTCGACCTGTCACAGAAGGGTGATTACGCCGAGGCAGCGGCCGCTTGGGTGAAGCTCATCGACATCAGCCCGGAGAACGCCCCCTGGATGCAGATCGCCGACGCGGCTCTCGCCGACGCGCGCCGGATGACCGGCACCGATGCGCCGTCGACCGCCATCGCGGAGAACTCCGGCCCGAAAGCGCCGGGGCCGACTGAAGCCGACATGGCCGCCGCCTCCGAAATGACCGCCGGCGACCGTCAGGCGATGATTAAGGGTATGGTCTCGCAGCTGGCAGCTCGGCTGGAATCCAACCCACGGGACGTGGAAGGGTGGAAGCGGCTGATTCGATCCTATAAGGTCTTGGGCGAGACGGACAAGGCGAGCGACGCGTTGCGAACGGCGTTTCAACATTTCGGGGCGGACACCGTCGCGGGCCGGGACATCGCCGCTCTCGGACAGGAACTCGGCCTGACGGACGCGGGGGCGACACAGACCCAATGACACGGAAAGCGAAACGGCTCAGTTCGATCGCAGCCATTCTCCTCGTCATCGGCGCGGCGGCGGGCCTCGTCCTGACCGCGTTGTCGGATTCGGTGGCGTTCTTCAATTCACCCACCGACATCGTCGCCAATGCACCGGCTCCCTCGCAGCGTATCCGGCTGGGCGGCCTCGTCGAAGAGGGGTCTGTCGTGCGCGGGGGTTCGCAGAAGGTGACTTTCCGGGTTACGGACACGATCGAAAGCGTTCCGGTGACCTATACCGGGCTTCTGCCGGACCTTTTCCGGGAAGGGCAGGGCGTCGTCACCGAAGGCACGTTCGGACCCGACAACATCTTCGTCGCGGATACGGTTCTGGCCAAGCACGACGAGAACTACATGCCGAAGGAAGTCGTCGACGACCTGAAGGCGCGTGGTTTGTGGGAGGAAGGCACGGGCAAGGTCGATTCCGATCCGGAGCCGGCACAGCCGCCGACCGGAAGCGGAGCGAGCTCATGATCGTCGAAATCGGCCTCTACGCGCTGATCCTGGCGCTGTCGCTGTCGCTCGTCCAGTCGCTCTTGCCGGTGATCGGTGCGCGGACGGGGGATGCCCGACTGATGGAGACGGGGACCGTCACCGCGACCGGCGGGTTCGTGCTCCTCGCCATATCGTTTTCGGCCCTGACGACCGCCTATGTGACCTCGGACTTTTCGGTCGCCAACGTCTTCGAGAACTCCCATTCGCTGAAACCGATGCTCTACAAGGTCACCGGCGTGTGGGGCAATCACGAGGGCTCGATGCTGCTCTGGGTCCTGATCCTGGGGCTTTTCGGGGCGCTCGTCGCCCTGTTCGGACGGGATCTGCCGGCCAGCCTCAAGGCGAACGTCCTGGCCGTTCAGGCCTGGATCAGCAGCGCCTTCCTGCTGTTCATCCTGTTTACCTCCAACCCCTTCGCTCGCCTCGCGCCGGCTCCGATGGAGGGGCGGGATCTCAACCCGATCCTTCAGGATATCGGCCTTGCGATCCATCCGCCGCTTTTGTATCTCGGTTATGTCGGTTTCTCGATCGCCTTCTCCTTCGCCGTCGCGGCGCTGATTGACGGTCGGATCGACGCGGCCTGGGCGCGCTGGGTGCGGCCCTGGACGCTGGTCGCCTGGGTCTTTCTGACCGCCGGCATCGCGATGGGCTCTTACTGGGCCTATTACGAACTCGGCTGGGGCGGCTGGTGGTTCTGGGACCCGGTCGAGAACGCCTCCTTCATGCCCTGGCTGTCGGGCACGGCGCTGCTGCATTCCGCGGTGGTGATGGAGAAGCGCTCGGCGCTGAAAATCTGGACCATCCTCCTGGCGATCCTGACCTTCTCGCTGTCGCTGCTCGGCACCTTCCTGGTGCGATCGGGCGTGCTGACGTCGGTGCATGCCTTCGCCACGGACCCGGAGCGTGGCATCTTCATCCTGATGATCCTGTGTCTGTTCATCGGCGGCTCGCTGACGCTGTTCGCGATGCGGGCCTCGACACTGGAGTCGGGTGGGTTGTTCGCGCCGATCAGCCGCGAAGGCGCGCTGGTCTTCAATAATTTGTTTCTCACCACAGCGGCGGCAACCGTGCTGATCGGCACGCTCTATCCGCTGGTGCTAGAGGTCATCACCGGCGAAAAAATCTCGGTCGGGGCGCCGTTCTTCGATCTGACCTTCGGGCCGCTGATGGTGCCGCTTTTGTTCGCTTTACCGTTCGGGCCACTTTTGGCATGGAAGCGAGGTGATCTCCTCGCCGCCGCGCAGCGGCTTTATTTCGCCATCGGTGCCGTCATGTTCACGGTGATCGTGGCCGTCGCGGTGACCTCCGGCACGAAGATTCTGGCGGCATTCGGTTTCGGCCTCGCGGTCTGGCTGCTGGTCGGCAGCCTGACGGATCTCTACGGCCGGGCCAACTTCGCCAAGGTGGGCTGGCGCAAGGGACTGTCACGCCTGAAGGGCCTGCCGCGCTCGGCGTTCGGCACGGTTCTCGCTCATTTCGGCGTCGGCGTTCTGGTGCTCGGCGTCGTCACGGTGTCGTCCTTTGAGACCGAGGACGTGCTTTCGATGGCTCCCGGCGACAGCGTGGACGTCGGTGGCTATACGCTGCGATACGAGGGCATCGCGCCGCGTCAGGGGCCGAATTTCGAGGAACAGGTCGGCACGTTCGCGCTGAGCCGCGACGGTCGCGACGCCGGCACGCTGGAAAGCGCCAAGCGCTTCTATCCGGCACGGCAGGCGCCGACGACCGAAGCGGGGATTCACACGCGCTGGTTCTCTCAACTCTATATTTCGCTGGGCGATCCGGCCGATGACGGCAGTTCGACCGTCGTGCGCATCTGGTACAAGCCGTTCATCACGCTGATCTGGATCGGCTCGGTCCTGATGGCTCTGGGCGGGGTAATCTCGCTGGCCGACCGGCGGCTGCGGGTCGGCGCGCCGGCGCGCAACCGGAAGCGGACGGCCGCGATGGCGAAGGTCTGAGGCATGATACGGCGCTTTCGATATCTGCTTTCGGTCTTCGCCCTGCTCGCCATTCTGCTGCCGGGTGGGCTGACGGTCGGGCCGGCCTTCGCCGTCAATCCCGACGAGGTCTTGAGCGATCCGGTGCTCGAAGCACGGGCGCGGGAGCTTTCGGCGGGTTTGCGCTGCCTGGTCTGCCAGAACCAGTCGATCGACGATTCCGACGCCGATCTTGCCAAAGACCTGCGGCTTCTGGTCCGCGAGCGTCTTGTCGCCGGTGATACCAACGAGGAAGTCCTCGATTATCTCGTGTCGCGTTACGGTGCATTCGTGCTGCTCAAGCCGCGCTTCGACTGGGCGACGCTGGCGCTGTGGGGCGCGCCGATCATCCTGCTTCTCGGCGGCGTCGGATTCGCTTTGATGGCCCTGCGCACCCGTCGGAGTGAAAGCGGCACGCCGCCGAAGCTTTCGGCCGAAGAGGAAGCCGCCATCGCCGACGTCGTCAAGGCGCGGCGGTAGGCTCAGACGGCGGAACAGGGGTGGCCGCGCTAACCGGCGCTCGTCGTCTCGTCATAACCTTACGAAGATTTCACGCAGCCGAAAAGCTCCTGTAACCTCGGGCACCCTATCTCTGGTCGCATCGATGGCGAGATCGGCGTGAGCGCCGGTTCGCCTGGGATTTGGACGACCTAGCGAAAGGGTTTTCGATGCGGAACGAGACGAAGAGCAAGACAAAGCGCGGCGGTTTGATCGCCGGTGCGCTGGCCGCCGGCGTGGCCGGACTGGCGTTTTCCGGAGGCGTTGTGACCAACACCATGCCGGTTTTCGCCCAGCCGGTTCAGGTCGAGGCGCCAGCAAAGAACTTCGGCTTCGCCGATGTGGTCGAGAAGGTTTCTCCGGCGGTGGTTTCGGTGCGGGTCACGCAGAACATCTCGCCCGCGGTTTCCGATGGTCAGGATATGGCCAGCCCGTTCGACAATTTGCCGGAGGATCACCCGCTTCGCCGCTTTTTCGACATCCCCGGCCAGAACGGCATGCCGGAGGGCATGCGCCCGCGCCGCCAGCCGCGTCAGTCGATGGGCCAGGGCTCCGGCTTCTTCATCTCCGATGACGGCTATCTGGTCACCAACAACCATGTTGTCGGCGACGGCAGCAAATATACGATCGTCATGGACAACGGCACCGAATACGACGCCCGGCTGATCGGCACCGACAAGCGCACCGATCTCGCGCTGCTCAAGGTGGACCGGGACGACAAGACCTTCACCTATGTCGAGTTCGGCGATGACGAGGCAGTTCGCATCGGCGACTGGGTCGTGGCCGTCGGCAATCCGTTTGGCCTCGGCGGCTCGGTCACGGCCGGCATCGTCTCGGCGCGCGGCCGCGATATCGGCGCCGGCCCCTATGACGACTTCCTGCAGATCGACGCGGCGGTGAACCGCGGCAATTCCGGCGGTCCGGCCTTCGGCCTCGACGGCAAGGTCATCGGCGTCAACACAGCGATCTTCTCGCCGTCCGGCGGCAATGTCGGCATCGCCTTCGCTATTCCGGCCTCGGTGGCCAAGGACGTCATCGCGTCCCTGCGCGATGGCGGCAACGTTGAACGCGGTTGGCTGGGCGTTCAGATCGCCTCGGTGACGGAGGATATCGCCGAAGCGGTTGGGCTGGCCGACGAAAAGGGCGCGATCGTTACCTTGCCGGAGACGGAAACGCCGGCATCGAAGGCCGGTGTCGCGACCGGCGACGTGATCACCGCGGTCGATGGCGAGACCGTGGACGGCCCGCGTGAGCTGGCTCGCAAGATCGGCAATTACAAGCCGGACACCAAGGTCGACATCACCGTCTGGCGTGACGGCAAGGCGCAGGACATTTCGGTCACGCTCGGCAATCTCGCAAGCCTCGACGAGGCGTCGTCGGCTGACCAATCCAGCAGTCGCAAGGCGCCGGTCGATCCATCGTCCTTGTCCGGCTACGGGCTGACGCTGACCCCGTCAGAGGATGGCAAGGGCGTGGTCGTGACCGACGTCGATCCGGACTCCTCGGCGGCCGACAAGGGCGTCGAAGCGGGCGATGTCATCCTTGCGGTGAACGGCAAGAGTGTGTCGAATCAAAAGGACGTTCAGGCGGCGCTTGCGGATGCCTCCAAGAACGGCCGCAAGGCCGCGCTCTTCCAGCTGAAGAACGGCGACCAGAACCGCTTCGTGGCTTTGCCGATCGACAAGGGCTGATCCCTGCCGCGGGTCGGTGACCGTAGCCGGTCTCCGACCCGTTCCCGATGGGCGGCGGAGGGGCGGGCAGCTCACAATGGGCTGCCTTTGCACCTTCGCCGCTTTTCTTTTGCGCAAAATGGATCAGATAAGGAAGCCGACCATGTCTTCTTCCACGGCCCTTGAAACATCGACCGAATCCATGCGCATCCTGATCATCGAAGACGACCGCGAGGCGGCGGCGTATCTGGTCAAGGCGCTGCGGGAGGCTGGTCATGTGGCCGACCACGCGGGCGATGGCGAAACCGGCTTCCACATGGCCGACAGCCGCTCCTACGACGTGTTGATCGTCGATCGCATGTTGCCGGAGCGTGATGGCCTCTCGGTGATATCCGGGCTGCGCGAAAAGGGCGACGGGACGCCGGCGCTGATCCTCTCGGCGCTGGGCCAGGTCGACGACCGGGTTACTGGATTGAGGGCCGGGGGTGATGACTATCTGGCCAAGCCCTTTGCCTTTTCCGAACTGCTGGCCCGGGTCGAGGTGCTCGGCCGGCGCCGCGGTGGCAAGGACGTCGAGACCAGCTACCGCGTCGGCGATCTCGAACTCGACCGTCTCTCCCATGAGGTCCGGCGCGCCGGCAAGACGATCATTCTCCAGCCGCGCGAGTTTCGTCTGCTCGAATATCTGATGAAGCACGCCAACCAGGTCGTGACCCGGACCATGCTTCTGGAAAACGTCTGGGATTATCATTTCGACCCGCAGACCAACGTCATCGACGTTCACATCTCGCGACTGCGCGCGAAGATCGAGCGGGACTTCGATTCGCCGCTGCTGCATACCGTTCGCGGGTCCGGCTACATCATGCGTACCGGCGAATAAGATAGGTAAGAGGTTTCCGGGCATGGAGCGACTGAAGGCGCTGATGCGCATGACGGCCGTTCGCATGTCGGCCGTCTATCTGCTGCTTTTCGCCATCTTCGCCGTCGTTCTCGTCTTCTACGTCACAGCCACGGCGTCGGGAATTCTGGAGAGCCAAAGCCGCGCGGCGATTTCGGAGGAACTCAGCGACCTCGCGCAGGTCTACCGCACCGCCGGAATCGTCGGCCTTGTGCGGACCGTCGACCGGCGCGCCCGCCAACCGGGAGCTTCGCTCTATCTGGTCACCGACGCAACCGGCCGGATCATCGCCGGCAATGTCGAGAACCTCCAGGCCGGCGTCCTCGACGAAGCAGGCTTTACCGAAAAGGTCTTCGCCTATGAGCGTTTCGCCGAGAATGCCGATGATCGTTATCATCTCGCGCTCGCCGAAGTCGTCAGCCTGCCGAACGGCATGCGCGTGCTTGTCGGGCGCGACCAGACCGAACAGGAACGCTTTCGCCAGATCGTCCGCAGCGCGCTGATTCTGGCGCTGGCGCTGATGGGAGCAGGTGCGCTGTTCGCCTGGCTTCTGGTCGGCCGCCGCGCCCTGCAGCGGCTGGACCGAATGTCGGCGTCGAGTGCCCGCATCCTGGCCGGCGATCTGACCGAGCGGCTGCCGGTGACCGGCGCGGGCGACGAGTTCGACCGGCTGTCGGAAAACCTCAACACGCTGCTGGCGCGGGTCGCCCTGTTGCAGGAAGGGCTCCGGCAGGTCTCCGACAATATCGCGCATGATCTCAAGACGCCGCTGACGCGGTTGCGCAACCGCGCCGAGGCGGCATTGACGACGGCCTCCGGTGAGGGCGATCCGCGCGAGGCGCTGGAAGGCACGATCGCCGAGGCGGACCAGATGATCCGCACCTTCGACGCGCTGCTGATGATCTCCCGGGTCGAAGCCGGCTCGCATCCTGTCCTCAAGGATCGCGTCGATATCGCCACGATCGTCGCCGATGTCGGTGAACTCTACGAGCCCTTGGCCGAAGAGGCTGGCGCCCGTCTCGTCATTGCCGCGGCCGCACCGGTGATCGCCTCGGTCAGCAGGGAGCTGATCGCCCAGGCACTGTCGAATCTTCTCGACAACGCACTCAAATACGCGACTGGCGATGGCGCCACCGTGATCGCGATCCGGCTCACGGAAAATGGCGGCCTGTGCCGGTTGGTGGTGTCGGACAATGGTCCCGGCATCCCCGCCGAGCAGCGCCAGCGGGTGCTGGAGCGCTTCTATCGTCTCGACCAGAGTCGCTCGCTGCCGGGCTCTGGGCTTGGCCTGTCGTTGGTTCAGGCCATCGCCCGCGTGCATGGCGGCACGTTGACGCTTGAGGATGCCGCTCCGGGCCTTACAGTGATCCTGGAGTTCCCTCTCGACGGAAAGACGCTTCTGGATGGCGAAGGATGAGGCAAGAGGTCTCGGGATCGGCGGCGGCCACCGATTGGCGCCGCTGGAGCCTGACAAGGCGGCGGCGTGGCTTTCCGATCTGAAAGCGGCGGCCGCGGCGGGGGAGTGCCCAAGGCTGGCGGCGTTCCTGACGGAAGGCGGGCCGGAGGCCGAACGGCTTGGGGCCGTGCTCGACCTCTCATCCTATCTGAACAACCAGATGCAGCAGCATCCCGAGTGGCTGGAAGCGTTGTTCGACCAGGACGCCAAGGAGCGTATCGCCGAGCGGATCGCTCTGGTGCGAGAGCTGCCCGCGACGACTCAGGGCGAAAGCGCGCTGATGAGCGAGCTTCGACTGATCAAGCGCGAGGTCTCGCTACTGATCGCCTTGCAGGATCTGTTCGGTGCCGGGACGCCCGCCGAGACCACCGCCGATCTGTCCGATCTCGCCGAGGCCGCGATCGGCGCGGCGTTGCGTTTCTGCCTTGCCGACGCGCACCGCGCCGGCAAGCTCGTGCTGCCGCATCCCGAGGAACCTGAAACCGCCACTGGGCTGTTCGTGCTGGGGATGGGCAAGCTCGGCGGGGGCGAGCTCAATTATTCGAGCGACGTGGACCTCATCGTCTTCTTCGAGGAATCGGCCAGCATCTGCGCCGACCCGACGGAAGCCGTCGACACGCTGTCCAAATTGGTGCGCCGACTGGTGCGGATCGTCGGCGAGAGCACGGCCGACGGCTATGTGTTTCGCACCGACCTGCGGCTGCGGCCCGATCCGGGCGCGATGCCGCTGGCGATCTCGGTCGATACCGCGCTCACCTACTACGAAGGCAGCGGGCGCAATTGGGAGCGCGCGGCGATGATCAAGGCGCGGCCTGTGGCGGGTGACCGCGCCGCGGGAGAGGCGTTCCTTCAGGAACTGACGCCCTTCGTCTGGCGCAAATATCTCGACTTCGCGGCGATCGCCGACATTCAGGCGATGAAGACGCGCATCGACCGGCATCGCGGCTTCGACGATATCGGTGTTGCCGGGCACAATGTGAAGCTGGGACGCGGTGGCATCCGGGAGGTCGAGTTCTTCGTTCAGGCCCAGCAACTGATTGCCGGCGGCCGCGCGCCCAGGCTGCGCCAACGCCGGACCGACAAGGCGCTCGCCGAACTCGCCGCCGGGAGCTGGATCGTGGAGGAGACGGAGGCCGAACTCGTCTCGGACTACTGGTTTCTTCGCCGCATCGAGCACTGCATCCAGATGGTGGCCGACGAGCAGAGCCATACCTTGCCGGAGGACGAGGAGGGGGTCGAACGCATCGCCCGTCTCGCTGGATTTGAAGATCGCGCGGCGTTCTCGAAGGCACTGCTGGCGCGGCTCAGCCGAGTCGACCGACGTTACACACGGCTGTTCAGCGACGGACGCGACCGCGAGACGAGTGCGATCGAGGAAGCGGAATTCAAGGGATTGCTGGCCAGCGAGGACGATCCGGATGCACTCGTCCGGCTGAGCGATCTGGGGTTTTCCCGTCCCGAGGACGTCGCCAGAATCGTGCGTTCCTGGGGTTACGGACGCTATCGCGCCACGCGTTCGGAAACCGCGCGGGAACGCCTGGCCAAGGTTCTGCCGATGCTGCTGAAGGCGTTTTCGGGTGCGAAGGACCCTGACGGAGCCATCGCCGCCTTCGACACGTTTCTGGCGGGGCTGCCGTCAGGGATTCAGTTCTTTTCGCTGATCGCCTCCAATCCGCGCGTCCTCGACCTTCTCGCGCTGATCATCACGTCGGCGCCGGCGCTGCGCGATACGATCGCCGCGCGACCGCACGTCTTCGACGCGCTGCTCGATCCGGCCTTTTTCGACGAGGTGCCCGATCGCGACCTGATGTCGGAACGTCTGGCGATGTTCCTGGCCGAGTCTGACGGCTACGAGGACGTGCTTGCCCGATTGCGCATCTTCGCGTCGGAACAGCGGTTCCTGGTCGGGGCGCGGTTGCTCAGCGGCGTGGTCGATGTCGGCGAAGCGGGACTGGCTTTCTCGAACATCGCCGACGTGGTGCTCGAGGCGACGTTGAACGCGGTCACGGAAGCTTTTGCCGTGCGTCATGGTCATGTTGCCGGTTCGAGAATCGCCCTGCTCGGCATGGGCCGGCTCGGCAGCCGCGAGCTGACGGCGGGATCGGATGTCGACCTGATCCTGCTTTATGACCACGATGAAGCGGCCGAAGAATCCGATGGTGAAAAGCCTTTATCATCTGGTCTTTATTTTGCCCGCCTCACGCAGCGCTTGATTGCGGCGTTGACCATTCCGATGCGTGAGGGTGTGCTCTACGAGGTCGATTTCCGGCTGCGCCCTTCGGGCAATATGGGGCCGCTGGCAACCCGCATCGACTCGTTCCGACGCTACCAGCTTGACGAGGCCTGGACCTGGGAACGGATGGCGCTGACGCGTTCCCGGCCGATCGCCGGCGATCCGGAGCTTTGCGCGGAAGTGACCCTGACCGTTCGCGATATCCTTTCCCAACCGCGTGACGAAGCGACGACGACCCGTGACGTCGGCGACATGCGCCGGCGCATCGAGCGCGACAAGCCGGCGAAGGGGTCGCTCGACCTCAAGCTGCGACCCGGCGGCCTCATCGATCTGGAATTCCTGGCACAGTGGGCGCTGCTGACCGGTCGCGCCGATCTGGACCTCGTCGGTGCGCCGACGGCGGACGTCCTTGATGCGGCCGATCTGGCCGCCGGTGTCGAGGCGCGGTGCGATCTGGCGGCCGCCATGCGCCGCTACACCTGCGTCATCCAGATCCTGCGGCTCGGGCCAGGCGGCGTCCGGGGTGTGGCAGATCTGCCGCCGGGGCTTGCCGATCGCCTGGTTCGGGCGCTCGAGGCTGACGGGACGGATGGGCTGGAGCCGCTTCTGGCGGAGACCGCGGCCGCCGTCCGGGCGGTTTTCGATGCGCTGTTACCCGTTGCGGATTCGAAAGAGGAGCAGGCGGAGGCCGCCGACACAGGCCTTCGCCGGGCCTGAGCGTGGAAATGGGGCGGCCGGTTGTCAGGCGGCCGTTACCTGCTCCGTGGCGGCACCTGGCGCATGAACCGGAGCGAGCGGCAGGCGGATTGCCACGACGGTTCCCACGCCGACGCATGAACTGATCCGCATCCGGCCGCTTTGAAGCTCGACCAGGGAGCGGGCGATGGCGAGGCCAAGCCCCGTTCCCTTGTTGCTGCGGGTCAATTCGTTCTCGATCTGCTCGAACGGGCGACAGAGGCTGGCTAGCGCGCCTTTTGGGATGCCCATGCCGGTGTCGGAGATCGTGATCAGCACGGCGTTGCCCACGGCCCGCACTCGCAGCCGGACCGAGCCGCCCGGGTCAGTGAATTTGACCGCGTTGGACAGGAGATTGAGGAGAATCTGCTTGGTCGCCCGGCGGTCGGACTGGAACGACAACTGGTCCGGTGCGCTCCCCTCGAAGCGGATCGCCTTCTGTTCGGCCTGGACCTCGATGATCTTTGCAGCCTCCGCGACGATCTCGGCGATGTCGATTTCCTCGGGGGAGAGGACGAGGCGTCCGGCCTCTATCTTGGCCATGTCGAGGATGTCGTCGATCAGCCGCAACAGGTAGTGGCCGCTCTGATGGATGTCTTCCGTATATTCGCCGTATTTCTCGCAGCCGATCGGGCCGAAGGTGCCTTGGCGCATGATCTCGGAGAAGCCGAGAATGGCGTTGAGCGGCGTGCGCAGCTCATGCGACATGTTGGCGAGAAAAGTCGTCTTGGCGCGCGAGGCGCCTTCCGCGCGCTCCTTCTCGACGGCGTAATTTCGGTTGAGCTGGGTCAGCTGGACGGCCTTCTTCTCCGCGTCCCGCCGCGCGACCGACAAATCATCGATGACTGCCATCAGGCGTCGCTCGGAGTCCGACAGCCGCGCCTGGTGCAGTTTGAGCTGCGTCACGTCGGTGCCGATGGAAACGAATCCGCCGTCGGCGGTGCGTCGCTCCGACAGAAGCAGCCAGCGGCCGTCGGCGAGCAGCGCCTCCGAGGCGCGCTCGCCATCGGCGAATGCCGGGCTGGTGATCGTGTGGCTATTGATCGGCTTGCGGGCCTTGGCCATGACCTCGCCGAGCGGGGTCCCGCGGGAGACGTCGGCCTCGGTCAGGCCGAAGGTTTGGCGGTATTTGGAGTTGCAGAGGACGAGGCGGTTGCGGTTGTCGCAGAGCACGAAGGTTTCCGAGATGTTCTCGATCGCGCTGTTGAGCTGCTTGTTGGCTTCGTCGGTCAGGCGGGCGAGTTCCTGTTGCTCGCCGACGTCGAGCGCGATGCCGATCAGATGGACCTCGTTCTCACCGGTGCGCGTCACCTGGGCCCGCGCGCGGAGCCAGACATAGGCGCCATCGCTGCGACGCATGCGGAAGCTGCGATCGAGGCTGGTGATCTTGCCGGCGGCGACGCACCGGGCGACCGCGAAGAGGTTGCCGTCGTCGGGATGAAGCAGCGGCGCGACGTCGCCGAAGGCAAGAACATTGTCCGTCGGTTGCAGGCCCAGCATTTCGTACATGGAACGCGACCAGTACATTCGCCCCCGGGCGATGTCCCAGTCCCAAAGACCGCACTGGCCGCGCGACAAGGCGGTGTCGACCTTCTGATGGGTCTCCAGATACAGCGCGTCGGCGTCTTGGGCGCGTGTCGCCTGACGGAAATAAGCATAGAGAATGACCAGCATGATGATGCTGGTGAAGGCGAACAGGGTGACGTTCAACGAGACTGCGTCGCGCCAATCGGCAAGCAGGTCGGCGTCGGGCTGGATGAAGGTGATGGTGCCTTGATCGCCGGCCAGAGTCGCGCTGGCGACAAAGGCGGCCTCGCCCTGGAACCGCGTATGCTGCACTCCCGCGCGCCGCCCGAACATCAGCAGCGCCTGCGACTCGTCCAGCAGAAGCATCAGATCGTCACCGAGGAGGTGTTCGTAGCCCGGCATGACCGCGGTGATCAGCCCACCGGCATTGCTGACGACGGCAAAGCGTCCCTGCTGGATCAACGCGGCTGGAATTGCGCTCGTCAGCAGCGCGTTCGCATCCGCCAGTTTCGGATCGGACGCATAGGCGACTTGGCTTTCTGCCCGCATCAGCGTCGTTGCGATCTGGAGGTCGCGCCGCGCCTCCTCTTCCAAGGCGAAACGCTCTTCGAGAAGCGCCGCGAAGCGCGCGATCGCGGCAATCGCCAGAAACAGAATGATCAGAATGGGGATGGTGCGGCGGAGCGCCTTTTCGGAGCGCAGAAGCTTCTCGTAGGTCGGACCCGCCAGCATCTTGGCGTGTCCGGCAATCTCCGTCTTGGCGGTTAGCAATGCCTCGAATCGGGACAATAGCCCCCTTGCCGGCGCGTTTGACGCGTCCGCTCTCATGCCTAACCCCTCGTAACCGCATCTCAACGATTCGGCATGCCGCACATCCGAATCACCGCCAATTGATCAGAGGCGAATCACCTTGTCCAGAGCTGAATTGCGACAAGATTAAGGAGTCAATGAACAGATCGCCTATCGCAAAGATCGTCCCAAGATATCTCGCAGGTCTGTCGAGATGTCTTTAAGTTCAAGCAGTTGCCGTAATGTCGCACTCGCCTTGTCGCGCCGAGCCGGCTCCAGGCTTCGCCAGGAGCGGAAGGTGGTCGCGATCCGCGCCGCGACCTGCGGATTCAGGCGGTCGATTTCCACCAGTCGCCCCGCGACCCAGCGGTAGCCGGCGCCATCGGGGCGGTGGAACGCCAGTTGGTTCGCTGCTGCGAAGGTGCCGACAAGCGCCCGGACGCGGTTCGGGTTCTTCAGGGAGAACCTCGGATGCGAGGCGAGGCCGGCGACGATCTCGACCGACCTCGGGCTCGGGATCGTCGCCTGGATCGCGAACCATTTGTCGATGACGAGACCATCGTGCTCGAAGCGGGCGTAGAAATCGCTCAGCGCAGACGTGGAGGCCGGTGTGTCGGGAAAGCGATGCACCAGGACCGTCAGGGCGGCGAGGCGGTCGGTCATGTTTCCAGCGGCGGCATACTGTTCTTCCGCCGGTCCGCAATCCCCGGTCGCAGGGGCGAGATAGCCGAGCGCGGCATTGGCGAGAGCCCGCCTTCCGACGCTTTCGGCATCGGGGGAGAAGGCCGTGCCGGTTTCCCGGCCGCCATGGAGGCGGGCGAACAGGGAAGCGCCGCGCTTGCCCACGGAGTGCCGGGCGGCCTCGACGACGGCGTGAACGGCGGCGGGATCGACATTCTCCGCAAGCATGCGCGCGATCTCAGCCTCGCCGGGCAAGGCAAGTGCCTGGGCGCGGAACGCCGCTTCCAGGCTTTCGTCACCGACCGAGTCGAGGATGGCATCGATGATCTCGGGTGTCAGCGGGGCCTGGGCCGCTGGCGATGACCTCCGGCTCGCCTCTGTCAGCGCCGCGCCGACGAGATCGTTGAGGATGCGCCAGCGGTTGAACAGGTTCGGGTCGAGCCGGGCGAGGGCAAGACGATCGGCCTGGCTTTGCGGGTGGTCGAGCGTCACCGGGGCCGAGAAGTCCCTAAGCACCGACAGATAGGGACGTTCGCTCAGATTTTCGAAGACGACGCTCGCTTCCGTCTCGGTGAGATGGATGACGTCGCTCTCAACGCTGGCGCCGTGGACCGGTGCCGCGTCCTTGTCCTGGCCGTTGGAGCCGACGAGGCCGAAGCGGATCGGAATATGCACCGGCGCGGTTCCGGTGCCGGCGGCACCTTGCCGGAGCGTCTGCTTGAAACCGACCGTCAGACGCTCGGCCGCCGCGTCGTAATCCTCCGTGACGGTGAGGGTGGGCGTTCCCGCCTGGCAGTACCAGAGCGCGAGGTGTGACAGGTCCTTGCCGGTCGCGGCCTCGAAACAGGCAATGAAGTCCTCGATCGTCGCGGCGTCGCCGTCGTGGCGCTCGAAGTAAAGGTCCATGCCTTGCCGGAAGCCGTCGCGACCGAGGATCGTCGCGATCATCCGCACCAGTTCGGCGCCCTTGTCGTAGACGGTTGCCGTGTAGAAATTGTTGATCTCGCGATATTCCGTTGGCCGGACGGGATGTTGCAGAGGCCCCTGGTCCTCCGGAAACTGATGCGCCTTCAGCCGCCGGACGGAGCTGATGCGCTGTACGCTGGCCGACCGCTCATCGGCACTGAATTCCTGATCGCGATAGACCGTCAGCCCTTCCTTCAGGCAGAGCTGGAACCAGTCGCGGCAGGTGATCCGATTGCCGGTCCAGTTGTGGAAATATTCGTGGGCGATGACCGTCTCGACACCGGCATAGTCGGTGTCCGTCGCCGTCTCGGGGTCGAGCAGGACGTATTTGTGATTGAAGACGTTGAGGCCCTTGTTCTCCATCGCGCCCATGTTGAAATCGGCGATCGCCACGATGTTGAAGACGTCGAGATCGTATTCGCGACCGAAGCGCTTCTCATCCCAGACCATCGATCGTTTCAACGCATCCATGGCGTAACCAGCCTGCGAGGCGCGGCCCTTTTCCGTGTAGATGCCGAGGCTGACGGGTTTGCCGCTCGCCGTGGTGAATCGCTCATGGATCGAGTCGAGGTCGCCGGCGACCATGGCGAAAAGATAGGACGGCTTGTTGAAGGGATCGTCCCAGACGGCGAAATGCCGATTGTCGGGAAGGGTGCCCGTCTCCGCCGGATTGCCGTTCGACAGCAAAATCGGCGCGGCCAGCCGGTCAGCCTCGATTCGGACCTTGTAAGGCGCCAGCACGTCCGGGCGATCGAGGAAGTAGGTGATGCGGCGGAAGCCCTCGGCCTCGCATTGGGTGCACCAGATGCCGTTGGACCGGTAAAGCCCCATCAGCTTCGTATTGTTTTCCGGCACGAGCGTCGTCGCGACGTCGAGCGTGAAGCGGCCGCCAGATGGCAGGCCGGTAATTTCCAACCGCTCGGGAGACGCCTCATACCGGCCCGCATCCAGCGCCGCGCCGTCGAGCAAGAGGCCTGTGAGCGTCAATTCGTCGCCGTCGAGGACCAGTGGGGCGGCGGCGTCGGCGCCTTCGCGCCGCTCGAGCTCTAGCGTTGTGTCGATATCGGCGCGACCCTCGAACAGCCGTATCGTCATCGCCACCGAATGCAGGACGAAGTCCGTTGCGCGGTAGTCGTCGAGCTTGATGGTCTGACCGTCGTCGGTGCGAAGCATGGGGCGGTTCCTTTCGTATCGCAGCGGGACGTAGCCCCCAGCGGGCGAATTGCCAACCGGTCGATGGCGCAGTCGGGCGGCCAAGCGCCGGCATTCGGGATCGCGCAGGCCCTCGACGGAAGCGGTCCGACGCAATAAGTGAGGCGTTCGAAACGCCATTTGTGGCCTCGTCCCCGCCCTTGCGCCGCCCCTTCCTACGGCAGCGCATCCCCCGTCCAGGAGCTTGTTTTCATGAACGTGATGACCCCGAAATTCGGCCTTGGCGCTTCGGCCCTGCGGAAGGAGGACGACGCCTTCCTTCGGGGCGAGGGATGTTACACCGACGACGAAACCCGGCCGGACATTCTGCATGCGGTGGTGGTGCGTTCGCCGCATGCTCACGCGACTTTCACGATCTCGGATGTCGAAGCCGTCCGTTCCGCGCCGGGTGTGCACCTGGTGCTGACCCATGCGGACGTCGCCGAACTTGGCGATGTGCCCTGCCAAACATTGCTGGAACAGCCGGACGGCAGCAACGTGTCGGCCCGCGACATTCCGGTGCTCTGCCGCGATGTCGTTCGGCATGTCGGCGACGCGGTCGCCTTCGTGGTTGCGGAAACGACGATCCAGGCGGCGGACGCCGCGGAACTCCTCGTCGTCGACTATGAGCCGCTGCCGGTCGTTGCCGATATCGAAACGGCAACGGCGGACGGCGCGGCGCCGGTGTGGCCAGACAGTGACGGGAATATCGGCGGCCATCTCAACATGGGGGACAAGCGGCGGACCGAGGAGGCGTTCGCGAATGCGCCCCGGGTCTCCGAGATCACCCTCCGCCAAAACCGTCTCGTCTGCAATTATATGGAGCTTCGCTCGGCGCTCGGAGAGTGGTCGCAGGACGAGAACCGCTGGATCTTGACGACCGGAAGCCAGGGCGTGCACGGCATCCAGTCGGTGCTGGCCAAGAAAGTGCTCAAGGTCGACCCGTCGAAGGTGCGGGTCGTGACGAAGGATGTCGGCGGCGGTTTCGGGACCAAGGCGTTCCTGTACCGCGAACACGTTCTGGTGCTGGTGGCGGCCGAGCGCCTCGGCCGCCCGGTGAAATGGACCGGCGATCGCGGCGAGCATTTCGTCTCCGACGCACACGGCCGCGACAATGTCGTCACGGCACGCATGGCGATGGACGAGGACGGGCGCTTTCTCGCTCTCGATATCGGTCTCTACGCCAACATGGGGGCGTATCTGTCGCAGAACGGGCCGTTCATTCCCTATCTCGGCATGTCGATGGCGCCGGGCCTCTACGATATCGAGGCGGTCAATGTCGATTGTCACCTGGTCTTCACCAACACCGTTCCCATCGACGCCTATCGCGGCGCCGGGCGTCCAGAGGCGTCCTATCTGATCGAACGGCTGGTCGATCAATGCGCGCGCGACATGGGGCTGGCCCGGGAGGAAATCCGGCGTAAGAACTTCATCCGGCCGGACCAACTTCCTTATACGACGGCGGTTGGCCGCATGTATGACACCGGCGATTTCGAGGGCCATCTCGCCGAGGCGATGCGGCAGTCGGGCTGGCAGGAGTTCGAAGTGCGCCGGGAGAGCGCCAAGGAAAAAGGCAAGCTTCGCGGCATCGGCATGGCCACCTATGTGGAGGCCTGCGCCTTCGCCGGCTCCGAGCCGGCCTACGCCGAATTGACGCCGGCGGGGCGGATCGAACTGAAGATCGGCACGCAGTCCAACGGGCAGGGCCATGTCACCGCCTATGCCCAGTTCGTCGCCGAGGCGCTCAATCTCGACTACGATCTGATCGACGTGAAACAGGGCGATACCGACGACACCCCGACCGGCGGCGGCACCGGCGGCTCGCGGTCGATACCGCTCGGCGCGGTGTCGGTGCGGCGGGCGAGCCAGAGCCTGGCGGAAAAGATCAAGAAACTAGCGGCGAGCGAGTTGGAGGCATCGGCTGGCGATATCGAGCTCGACGGCGGAACGGCGCGGATCGTCGGCACCGACCGTTCGATCGATTTCGCCGCCATCGCGGCGGCGGCCAAATCCGCCGACGATCTGAAGGCGGTTGGCGAGTTCAAGCAGGATGAGGCGACCTATCCGAACGGCACCCATATCTGCGAGGTCGAAATCGATCCGGAGACCGGGACGATTGAAATCCTCACCTACACGATCGTCGACGATTTCGGGGTGACTGTGAATCCGATGCTGCTCGCCGGCCAGATTCATGGCGGCGTCGCGCAGGGGATCGGCCAGGCCCTGCTCGAAAACGCGGTTTATGACGAGGACGGTCAACTCGTCACCGCGAGCTTCATGGACTATGCGATGCCGCGCGCCTGGGACCTGCCGTTCTTCGCCTTCAAGACCCGGAACGTCCCGTCGACGACCAACGCGCTCGGCATCAAGGGTGCTGGCGAGGCCGGCACCATCGGCGCCGCTCCCGCGGTGATGAACGCGGTCGCCGATGCGCTGCGGCCCGCCGGCGTCGACCATATCGACATGCCGGCAACGCCGCTGCGGGTGTGGGAAGCGTTGCAGGCAGCTCGCTAAGGACTCTGCAGAGGGAAGCGACACAATGACGGGCGGGTGTCCGCCTGGACAGCGAAAGTTGAGGCAGGAGAGGGGAGAGGATGGACAGTCGGCCGGCGTCCGCCGAATCGCCGATGCGCGGCATTTTTCTGAAATGCCTGTCGGTCGTGGTGTTCGTCGCCATGCAGACGGTGATCAAGGCCGGCGGCGAGGGCATCCCGGCCGGTGAGATCGTGTTCTTCCGGTCGTTCTTCGCCTTGGTTCCGGTGGTTATCTATCTCGCCTGGCTGGGCGATCTGAAGACCGCGCTCAAGACCGACAATCTGCCCGCCCATATCGGCCGCGGGCTGATCGGCGTGACCTCCATGGGCCTCGGTTTTTACGCGCTGACCCGGCTGCCCTATCCCGAGTGGATCACCATCACCTATGGCGCGCCATTGCTGACGGTCGTCTTCGCCGCCGTCTTCCTCAAGGAGATCGTGCGCCTTTATCGCTGGACGGCGGCGCTGGTCGGTCTGGTCGGCATCGTGGTGGTGACGTTGCCGAAGCTGACCCTGGGTGGCGATGCTGTCGACAGCGCGGAGGCGATCGGCATTATCGCGGCCGTCATTTCTGCGGCGGTGGCGGCCGTCGCGATGATCCAGATACGCCGTCTCGTCCGCACCGAGAAGACCGCGACGATCGTGGTCTATTTCTCGCTGACATCGTCTGGCATCGCGCTTCTTACGATCTTTTTCGGATGGGTGCTGCCGACATGGGAACAGGCGGTGCTGCTGATCGTGGCGGGGCTATGCGGCGGCGTCGGCCAGTTGCTGCTGACCTCGGCCTACCGCTTCGCCGACACCTCGACCATCGCGCCATTCGAATACACCTCAATGCTGCTGGCCATCGCCATCGGCTATTTCGCCTTCAGCGAGGCCGCGAGTTCGACGACGCTCCTCGGCGCGGCCATTGTGATTTCCGCCGGCATCTTCATCATCTGGCGCGAGCATCAGTTGGGAATCGAGCGCTCGAAGGCCCGGCGGGTGACACCTCCCAGTGGTTGAGAGAGCGCCCGCGGCGGGCCGTCATCTGACCGTGACATTAGCCCTTTAGGTAAGATCAGAACCATTGCAAGATGGACTGTTCTTAACCTTTCAAAAAAGGGGTCATTCGATGAACGAACATGTTGGAAAAAGCACGGTCTTCCCTACCACCCAGCTTGAGGACGCGGCAGGCGAGGGTCACAATCCGACCGACAACCGCACCATGGGCGAGATCATCGCAGCGCGGTTCTCACGTCGGGACTTCCTGCGCGGCTCGCTCGCCGCGACGGCGATCGCCGCCACGGTGAGCCCATTGGCGCTCGTCGCCGCCGACGAAGCAAAGGCGCAGGACGCGTCCGGATCGCGCTTCGACTTCACCGAGGTGGAGGCGGGAGTGGACGAAACCCACCATGTCGCCGAGGGCTACGACGCCGACGTGCTGCTGCGCTGGGGCGACGGGATCTTTCCCGACTCGCCGGAGTTCGATCCCACGGCGCAGACGCCGGACGCCCAGAACCGGCAATTCGGTTACAACAACGATTATGTCGGCTACGTCCCGATCGACGACTCGTCCGAGCACGGCATCTTGGTCGTCAACCACGAATACACTAACGATCACCTGATGTTCCCGGGAATCGTCAAGGTGGAAGACGACAAGCTCGTCGTCGCCGAAGCCGACGAGAACCAGGTGAATGTCGAAATGGCCGCGCATGGCGGCTCGGTTGTCGAAATCCGCAAGGAGGGCGGCAAGTGGCAGGTGGTGAAGGACGGAGCGAAGAATCGCCGGGTCACCGCCGAAACCGAGATGGAACTCACCGGCCCCGCGGCCGGCGATCCGCGCATGCAGACCAACGCCGACCCGACCGGCCGCAAGGTCTTCGGCACGTTCAACAACTGCGCCGGCGGAGTCACCCCCTGGGGTACCTATGTGATGGCCGAGGAGAATTTCCATGGCTACTTCATGGGCGAACTGGCCGCGGACCACCGCGAGGCCAGGAACTACGAGCGCTACGGCGTGCCTGACGGAACCTACGCCTGGGGCAAGTTCCACGACCGCTTCGACGTCTCCAAGGAGCCGAACGAGCCGAACCGCTTCGGCTGGATCGTCGAGGTCGACGTCGAAGATCCGAACTCCGTGCCGAAGAAGCGGACCGCGATGGGGCGCTTCAAGCATGAGGGCGCGGAGTCGATCGTCAACGGGGATGGCCGCGTCGTCTTCTATCTCGGCGATGACGAGCGCTTCGACTATGTCTACAAATTCGTCACCGCGGGCACCTACAATGCCGACGATCGCGCCGCCAACATGGATTTGCTGGCGGAGGGCACGCTCTATGTCGCCAAGTTCGCCGAGGACGGAACGGTGGCCTGGCTGCCGTTGACCTTTGGCGAGGGACCGCTCACGACCGAGAACGGCTTCGAAAGCCAGGCGGACGTGCTCATCGAAACGCGCTTGGCCGCCGATCTACTCGAGGCGACCAAGATGGATCGCCCGGAGGACATCCAGCCCAACGGCTCGAGCGGTCGGGTCTATGTGATGTTGACCAATAACACCAAGCGCGAGGAGCCCAACCCGGCCAATCCGCGCGTCGATAATGCCTTCGGCCATATCATCGAGATCGCCGAGGACGGCGGAGATTTCGCCGCGACAACGGGCAAATGGGAAATCCTTCTCAAATGCGGCGATCCGTCCATCGCCGAGGTTGGCGCGACCTTCTCCACCGAGACGACCAAAAACGGCTGGTTCGGCATGCCGGACAATTGCGAAATCGATGCCGATGGCCGGTTGTGGGTCGCGACGGACGGCATGTCGCCGAAGAAGACCGGGCGCACCGACGGCTTGTTCGCCGTCGATACCGAGGGCGAGGCGCGTGGTACGTCGAAGCTGTTCTTCCGCGTGCCGATCGGTGCCGAGATGTGCGGGCCGCTGCTTCTGCCCGACATGCAGACCGCCTTCGTCGCGGTCCAGCATCCGGCCGATGGCGGCGAGGACTGGGAGGACTTTGGCCGTCCGTCCTACTACGAGGATCCCTCGACCCGCTGGCCGGACTTTAAGGACGACATGCCAGTGCGCCCGTCGCTGATCGCGATTACCAAGCAGGGCGGTGGGAAGATTGCCTGATCGCGTCCGTCGCTAGGGTTGATGGGGGCGGCTCGCAGGGGCCGCCCCTTTCATTTGACGGGCAAGGGCTCGGCTTCGTCGTATTCCTGCGGCACCTCGGCGCGTGGGTCGAGCGCGAAGCTCGTCGGCGTCTGGGTGCGGGCGAGCGGCGTCGTCTGGAAGTCGGCTCGTTCGTCGGCCGGCAGCGAGACCCGCCGGAAGGTGCGGTAGAACGCATAGGCGGCGTAGAGCGCGGCGGCGGTGCCGATCGCCTGGAAGAGCCCCCTCAGACCGAAGGTCTCCATGAGATACGCGGCATAGAGCGGCCCGATCATCGTGCCGACGCCATACAGAATCAGGAGTCCGCTGGAAATCTTCACGAAATCCTCGTCGGCGGCATAGTCGTTGGCATGGGCGACGGCCAGCGAATAGGCCGGATAGATGATGCCGCCGATGATGAAGGCGAGAATGAAAAGCGTGATCGCGCCGGCATCGGCAAGGTAGACCCCGGCTGTGGCCGCCGCGACGCCGATCAACCCCGCCGCCGTCATGACATAGCGCCGGTCGACCTTGTCGGAGATGCGCCCGAGCGGCACCTGGAAGACAATGCCGCCGGCCATGGCGACGACGACGAGGGTCGCGATATCGGTGGTCGAAAGGCCGGCCTTCTGCCCGAAGACCGGCGCCATATTGTTCCACGCGCCCGACAGGATTCCGGCGAGGAGCACCCCGATTGCGGCCACCGGCGAGTTGCGGAAGATCAGGGGCAGATCGATTTTTACGGTGGTCAGCGGTTTGGGAGACGGTGCCTGCGACAGCGCGGTCGGGATCACCGCCATTGCGAAGAGAATGGCGCAGAGCATGAAGGGAACGGCGAGGCCCGGGCCGCTCAGCGGCATGACGTACTGACCGCCCATCATCGCGGCCATGGTGACGATCATATAGACCGAAAAGATCGTCCCGCGGGTCTCGTTGGTGACGCGCTCGTTGAGCCAGCTTTCGACGACCATGTAGGTGCCGGCCAGCGCGAAGCCGGCGATGGCGCGAAAGACGATCCAGGCGATCGGGTCGATGAAGATGGCGCACAGAAGCACCGAAATCGCCATCAGGGCGGCCAGGCTGGAGAACGAGCGTACATGACCGGCCCGGCGCACGATCAGCGGCATGACGAAGCATCCCAGCGTAAAGGCGATGGCGTAGCTGGTTCCGAAGGCGCCGATCTCGTAGCTCGACCAGCCCTCGATCGAGCCGCGAACCGGCAGCAGGATCCCCATCAGGCCGGCGCCGGCCATCAGAAAGAAGGTCGACAGAAGCAGCGAGACGATCGGGAGGATCTGAAGGGGTGCGGGCATGGACTTGCCTTGGCTCAAGATGTCTCAGCACGCCAGTTTGCCGACGCCGCGTTTCGGCGGGACAGCTAGGCCTTTGGAAGTGATTTGGCGAGAGCCATTTGCGACACCTGCTGCGACATTTGTCGGACAAGCACTCAGTTGGATTTGGATTTTCCCGCAAGCCGCGTCTTCAGCGCCGTGAGGTCCCGCCAGGTGAGGCGTTTTTGTGCGGGCTGGCGCAACAGATAGGCGGGATGCAGCATCGCCGTCGCGTCGATCGCCTCATCCGCTTCGATCCCGAAGCTGTAGGTCGTCCATTGTCCGCGGATGCGCAGAATTCCCTCCTGCGAGCCGAGGATCGCCTTGGAGGCGGGCGAGCCGAGGCAGACGAGGATCTTCGGTCGCACCAACTCGATGTGGCGCTGCACGAAGGGCAGGCAGATCAGCGTCTCGGCGGGTGTCGGCGGCCGGTTTCCGGGCGGGCGCCAGGGCACGGTATTGGTCACCCGGACGGCTTCGCGCTCCAGTCCGATCGCCGCCAGCATCCGGTTGAGGAGCTGGCCCGAGCGACCGACGAATGGCACTCCCGCCGCGTCCTCCTCCCGTCCCGGCGCTTCGCCGACGAACATCAGGTCGGCGGTTTCACTGCCGTCGCCGAAGACGGTCGATTTCGCGGTGATGCGCAGATTGCAGCCGTCGAAGGCCTCGAGCGCCGCCTGAAGCTCGGCGAGGTCGGCGGCCGAGCGCGCGCGCTCCCGGGCGTCGGCAACGGCGACGTCGTCCGGCACCGCGACACGTGGGGTTTGGAAGGAGCCGCTGCCAGACGGGCTTGCGACCGGCTTCGCGGTGGGCGCAGGCGGGTGAGAGGGGCCGGTGGATTCGGGCCGGGCAGGTGGAGTTACGTTGCGCGCGCGTCTCGCCTCCATCTCGGCTTGGGTTTCGGCGAAGCGGTCGCGCGGCCGCTCGTCCAGAACGACGTCGATCCCGGCCGCGCGATACCATTCGAGCAGGGCGATCGCGGCTTGGCTGTCGGTCGATTGAATCTCGGCGCTCATGGCATCTACCTAGCCCATTCGGATACGCGGCGCGACGGCTGCCTGAAATCTTGCGCGTGCTTTCAATGGCCGATGGTTTGGGAAAACAGGTTGATCACGATGACACCCGCGAGGATCAGCGCCAGACCGACGAAGCCGGCGAAATCGATCGAAAGCCGGAACCAGAACAGGTCGATGAATGCCAGCAGCACGATGCCGGTGCCCGACCAGATGGCATAGACGATGCCGACCGGCAGCGTGCGAAGCGGCAGCGACAGGAAATAAAAGGCCAGCACATAGGCGCCGACCGTCACCAGCGACGGTACCAGGCGGGTGAAGCCGAAGGACGACTTCAGGGCGGTCGTCCCGATGATTTCGCAGACGATCGCGACACTCAGATAGAGAAAATTCAAATCCGCCCCCGCGCGCTCGACACCCCCTGTCTAGCACCGCCGCGCGCGCCTTGGTCAAGCAGTGCGGGCGGAGCCCGATAGGGCTTCGCATCACCGGATTGACGTCAAGGTCGATCACGATAGAACTCGTCCGGACACGCGGGAGCGCTAGTGTAGCGCAAGCAGTGCGGTCGTTGGCCATGCGGCCGGGTCGATCGGCGGGAACCGGGACAAGGGATGAGACGATGAGCGAAGCCGAAACTCTGCCCGAACGGGAATCGATGGAATTCGACGTGGTCATCGTCGGGGCCGGTCCGGCCGGGCTGGCGGCCGCGATTCGCCTAAAGCAGATCGATCCCGACCTGACGGTGGTGGTTCTGGAAAAGGGTGCGGAAGTCGGCGCGCACATTCTGTCCGGCAACGTCCTCGATCCGTCGGCGCTGGACCGCCTGTTGCCGGAGTGGCGTCAGGAAGAGACACCGATCAAGACGGAAGTGACCGACGATCGGTTCTACTTCTACGGACCGCAGGGCTCGGTTCGCCTGCCGAATTTCCTGATGCCGAAGCTGATGGGCAATCACGGCAATTTCGTCGTCTCGCTCGGCCTCGTCTGCAAATGGATGGCGGAAAAGGCCGAGGCACTCGGCGTCGAGATCTATCCGGGCTTCGCCGCCTCCGAAATCCTCTATGACGAATCGAACGCGGTGATCGGCGTGGCGACCGGCGACATGGGCGTGACACGCGAGGGCGAACAGGGGCCGAGCTACCAGCGCGGCATGGCTCTGCTCGGCAAATACGTGATGATCGGCGAGGGCGTCCGCGGCTCGCTCGCCAAGCAGTTGATCAAGGCCTATGGACTGGACGAGGGGCGCGAGCCGCAAAAGTTCGGCATCGGCCTCAAGGAGCTCTGGGAGATCGAGCCGTCGAAGTCGAAACCGGGCCTCGTCCAGCACTCCTTCGGCTGGCCGCTCGACGGCGGCACCGGCGGGGGATCGTTCCTCTACCATCTCGGCGACAATCAGGTTTATGTCGGCTTTGTCCTGCACCTGAACTACAAGAACCCGTATCTGTCGCCTTTCGACGAATTCCAGCGGTTCAAGACACATCCGGACGTGGCCAAGCTGCTCGAAGGTGGCAAGCGCATCGCCTACGGCGCCCGCGCGATCACCGAGGGCGGTTGGCAGTCGGTGCCAAAGCTGGTGTTTCCGGGCGGCGCGCTGATCGGGTGCTCGGCCGGCTTCGTCAACGTGCCGCGCATCAAGGGCGCCCACAACGCCATGAGTTCGGGCATGCTGGCTGCGGAAAAGGCGGCCGAGGCGATCAAGGCGGGCCGCGCTCACGACCGGCTGGCTGCCTATGAAGACGAGTGGCGCACGTCCCCGATCGGCAAGGACCTGAAGCCGGTCCGCAACGTCAAGCCGCTCTGGTCGAAATACGGCACGATGCTCGGAATCGCGCTCGGCGGCCTCGACATTTGGACCAACTCGCTGTTCGGCTTTTCCTTCTTCGGCACGCAAAAGCACGGCAAGCCGGATTTCGCCTGCCTGGAACCGGCGGACAAGCACGAGACGATCGCCTATCCGAAGCCGGACGGCGTCCTGACCTTCGACAAGGTCTCGTCGGTCTATCTGTCCAACACCAATCACGAGGAGGACCAGCCGGTCCATCTGCAGGTGAAGGACCCGGCGCTGCAGCACTCGTCCGAATGGGCGGTCTATGCCGGCCCTTCGCAACGCTATTGCCCGGCAGGCGTCTATGAATGGGTCGAGGAGAACGGCGCCGAGACATTCGTGATCAACGCCCAGAACTGCGTCCACTGCAAGACCTGCGACATCAAGGACCCGAACCAGAACATCAACTGGGTTCCGCCGCAGGGCGGCGAAGGACCCGTCTATCAGGTGATGTGAGTGGAGACTGGCTTGGTCGCGACCCTGCGGCTACTTTCCTGGTCGATCAGGCGGCAATTTCCGAGGCCCTGCGCAAGACCTCTTCCGCCCACTGGTTGAGGCTTTTGCCGGAAAGCTCCGCGGCACGCGCCGCCTTGGCGTGGATCTCCGGCGATATGCGGAACATTACCCTGCCCGAATAGGGCTTTTGCGGCGCCTTTCCGATTTTCGCGCAAGTTTCGACATAGTCGTCCACGGCATCGTGGAAAGCCGCCTTGAGTTCTGGAACGGTGTCGGCGTGAAACGTCACACCATCATCGATCCCGGCGATGCGGCCGAAGAAAATCTCGTCCGCGTCGTCGTATTCGACACGGGCCGCGTGGCCTTTGTAGGACATCGTGTTCATGGCTCGATTCCAATCCTGATGAGGTAATCGCGGGCTGCTCGTATTTGGTAACGTTTGGCTTCCTTGGCGGGGTGCGGCCGATGAAACGTCGCGACGGCGCCTTCGAAGTTGAACCGCACGCGCGACCCGGAACCGTCAATCAACTCGCATCCGACAGACATCAGAAGCGCTTCGATGGATGCCCACTCCAGGGTGCCGGTAACGGGTTCCGGGAAGATGGCGACCAGCGTCCTGCGATGCTTGCTGTTCATGCAAGCGATATTGCGGGCGGCACAATCGAATGCAGCGAAAAATGCATGCATGACTTGGGGCATATCGCTCAAACGCAACGTCGAGGCGGCCGGATCAATCAGACTGAGCGCGTCGTTCCACGATCGATCGTTGCGGCTCGACAATGGCGGGCAGGGCTCTGTCGACACCGAAGGTCACCAGCAGCGGCAGGTGGTCGGAGTCCGTCGCCGGCTGGCGCGCGACATCGAGAATGTCGACGCCCGGCGAAGCGAGGATGTTGTCGATGGGCAGTCCGGCATAGGGCGCGAGCCAGCCTGTGAGCGGCCTAAAGAGCCAGGTGGGCCCGACATTCGGCACGATGTTCGTGCCGCTCACGGCGGCGTAGGTCCTGAGTGCCGCGCTCCAGGGTGCGGCGTTGAAATCGCCGGCAATGAGGACGGGCGTCCCGAGCCGGCGGAGGCGCCGGAGACGATCCTGCAGCCGCACGAGCTGGCGCCACTGCCGTCCCGGCCAGGGCCAGGTCAGATGTTGGGTGGCAATGGTGAGCGCTTGGCCGTTGAAATCGATTGTTCGGCTGGCGAATGTGCCGGGACGGTCGCAATCGCCCGGATCGTCGCTAGCGAAGGGCCGGCGTGACAGAATCACGACATCGAAATAGTCGCGGGGGCCGGTGCAATCGAACCGGTAGGGATATCGCGCAGAGAGAGACTGCAGCAGCGGCCGCCACTCTTTCCGCGCCTCCTGCAGAGTCACGACGTCGGGTGACAGCTTCCCGATGAGCCGGATTGCCGCCGCGCGATCGGTGGCGCTCCAGCGCAGGTTCATTTGCAAAAGCGTGTAGCGAGCGGTGCCGCCGGGCGCCGAAGCCAGTGAGGCGGCGGGCAGCATCGCCGGATAGACCGAGAAAAAACCGAACGCGCCGAGAATGATCGCCGCCAGACCCGCCGTGACAGGTCGGATCACAAGGAGCACGAGCCCGGCGAGCAACAAGAGCGCGGCCAGATGCGCGCGAAAATGGGCCAGCGTATCGAAGAACGGGACGATGTCGCCGAAATAGCCGCTGGCGAACGCCAACGCCGCGGCGAGCGCGAGCGCCTGGGCCAAGGCGCGGATGACGCGGCGCCGGTCGGAGGGGCGGGGACGGGCGTTCGACATGGGCCAGCCTATTGGAACGCGGTCTCGAAGAACGAACGCAGCTTGCGCGAATGCACCCGTTCGGAGGGCAGTTCCGACATCAGTTCGAGCGCGCGCATGCCGATTCGCAGATGCTGCGAGACCTGCCGCTTGTAGAATTCCGTCGCCATACCGGGGAGCTTCAGTTCGCCATGCAGCGGCTTGTCGGAGACGCAGAGCAGGGTGCCGTAGGGAACCCGGAAACGGAAGCCATTGGCCGCGATCGTCGCCGATTCCATGTCGAGGGCGATGGCACGAGACTGCGACAGCCGTTCCACCGGTTCCTTCTGGTCGCGCAGTTCCCAATTGCGGTTGTCGATGGTCGCGACAGTGCCGGTCCGCATGATCTTCTTCAACTCGTAGCCCGACAGGCCGGTGACCTCCTCCACCGCTTGCTCCAGAGCGACCTGTACCTCCGCCAGCGCCGGGATCGGCACCCACAGCGGCAGGTCGGCGTCGAGGACGTGGTCCTCCCGCACATAGGCATGGGCGAGGACGTAGTCGCCGAGCTCCTGGCTGTTGCGCAGGCCCGCGCAGTGTCCGAGCATCAGCCAGGCGTGCGGCCGCAGCACAGCGATGTGATCGGTGATGGTCTTGGCATTCGAGGGGCCGACGCCGATATTGACCATGGTGATGCCGTGGCCGTCCTCGCGTTTCAGGTGATAGGCCGGCATCTGCGGCAGCCGGAGCGGCGTCATGCCTTCGGCCGGCTCGCGCGTGCCGGCGGGGGTGACGACGTTGCCCGGTTCGACGAAGGCGGTATAGCCGCCGCCGCCTTCCGCCATCATCTCGCGCGCCAGCATGCAGAACTCGTCGACATAGAACTGGTAGTTGGTGAACAGGACGAAGTTCTGGAAATGCTCCGGTCTGGTCGTGGTGTAGTGCGAGAGCCGGTGCAGCGAATAGTCGACCCGTTGCGCGGTGAACGGAGCGAGCGGCAGCGCTTCGCCGTCGCGTGGCTCGAAATTGCCGTTGACGATCCGGTCGTCGGTCGCCTCCAGGTCGGGCACGTCGAAGATATCGCGCAAGGGGCGATCGAGTTTTTCTGCCAACCCTCCATCGACGTAGGAGCCTTCACCGAAGGCGAAATGCAGCGGGATCGGCGTGGTCGAATCGCCGACCGTGACGGGCTGACCGTGATTGCGGATCAAGAGGTCGACCTGTTCGACGAGATAGCGCTCGAACAGATCGGGCCGGGTGATCGTCGCGGCATAGCGGCCGGGTCGCGCGACGTGCCCGAAGGCGAGGCGGGAATCGACCTTGGCGTGGGTCGCCGTCGTCAGCGAGATCTCGGGATAGTAGGCGCGGTAGCGCTTGCCGCCGAGGCCCTTCTCCAGAACGCCATCGAATGTGTCGGACAGGAAAGCGACCGACCGGTCGTAGAGCCGGGTGAGTTCGGCCACGGCCTCGCCCGCGTCGTTGAAGTGCCGCCGCGGCGCGGGCTCGGGGGTCTGGAAAACGGGATTGGCCGGCAACGGAAAGGGCTTGGTCATGCCTTGGTTTAGCCGGCTGGCGTGGCGCGGAGAAGACGAGCCGCTTAAAATTTCGCCCGCGTCGTCGCTGGATCGCGTTCGAGCGGACAGACGATCCCGATCCGATAGCCGCAATCGCTCCCCGCCACCGAGGCAAAGGCGCTGCCGGGGCGGTGGAGGGAGTTCTGGGCCAGAAAACTGACGCTCACTCCAAAGAGCGCGATCAGCGCGGTGATGATGGTCAATCGCGTCATCATGGCGTCGTCCTAAACGATTTTTCCCATGTTTGCACGGGTTGCCTGAACCGAAGCTGAAGCGGTGTCGCTGGGTGGGACGCCGATGATGAACGCTGCGTTGGGTGGAATATGGCTTTGCGCTTCGCCGTCGCGGCCCTAGGTCGGTGGTAACGCCAACCCGGGATGACAGGAATTTTTGCGATGCCGACCCAGTCCGATCCGATCAAGCTGTATTACTGGCCGACGCCGAACGGCTGGAAAATCTCCATCATGCTGGAGGAACTCGGGGTTCCCTACGATATCGAATACGTCAATATCGGCGCGGGCGATCAGTTCAAGCCGGAATTCCTGGCGATTTCCCCGAACAACAGGATGCCGGCGATCATCGATCCGGAGGGGCCGGATGGCGCGCCGATTTCGGTATTCGAGTCCGGCGCGATCCTGCAATATCTCGCGCGCAAGTTCGGCCAATTCTATCCGACCGAGGAGCGGGCGCGGGTCGCCGTCGAGGAATGGCTGTTCTGGCAGATCGGCGGCCTCGGGCCGATGGCGGGCCAAGCCCATCACTTCCGCAATTACGCGCCAGAGCAGATCGCCTATGGCATCGACCGCTACACCAACGAGGTGAACCGGCTTTATGGAGTCATGAACCGGCGCCTGAAGGACAACGACTATCTCGGGGGTGCCGACTACTCGATCGCCGACATGGCGGCAATCGGCTGGGTGGTGCCCTACAAGAACCAGGGTCAGGATCTGGAGGAGTTTCCCAATCTTCGGCGTTGGTTCGATGTCGTCAAATCGCGCCCGGCGGTGTCCAAGGGTTTGGACATCGGCAAGGAGGAGCGCGAGAAAATGAACCTGGCCACAGACAGCAACGCCCAGAGCGTCCTGTTCGGCCAGCGCGCCCGCGCCTGACGCGAGGCGACAATGGCGCCGCGTTATTCTCGGTCAGACCGGAACCCCGACCCGCAAACTGTGGCGGGTCGGTTCATGAAAAGCCGCGCCGGCGGTCTCAGACGCGGACCCAGATTTGCGTCTTGCAGAAAATCTTCAAGGCGCAGCCGGTCAGCGTCAGGCGTCCACCCTCCACGCGCGCCTTGCCGCTATAAGTCCGCTCCTCGCGCGGGTCGGTGACGGTGCCGACATATTCCAGGCCGGCCCCGGACATCTGTCCGACCGACTTGCCCTTGTGCTCACCGGTAATGACCTTGGCGCAATAGGCGTTGCCGCATGACGTCACTTTGACGATTCCGCCTTCCGGCGCGCGCCATTTTCCGACGATGGGCTCGGCCGACAGCGTCGGTGTGGTGATGGCGGCGATGGCGGTGATGGCAAGGAGTAGCTGGCGCATGCTCTGTTCCTGTTCGCTGGGACGTCCCCAGGCGAACGGTAGGGCCGGACTTGGGCAGCACGGTGGCCCCCGGCGACGGCGCGCCGGCATGGCGACACAGAGCGCACCGTAAGAGTTTCCAGCGCCCGGTCGCTGTCAGAGACGGTTGAGGCTCTGCGACCGGCAGAACAGGCCGCCGAGCACGCAGCCCGAAATCGACAGCGTGTTGCCGGAGAGGCTGCCTTTGCCGGAATATTGCTTGCCGCCCTTGGTATAGTCGGTCACCGAGCCGGCATATTGGCCGCCGCCCTTGGGCTGCATCTGGCCGAAGGTTTTGCCCTTGTAGGGGCCGTTCGTATAGGTCAGGCAAAAGGCACCGCCGCAGGGCGCGATCTTGGCGTCATAGCCGGACGGCATCCGCCATTTGCCCTCGATCGGATCGGCGTGGGCCGCGCCGACCATGGCAAGGCCGAAACACGCGGCCGCAAGGAATACGCGTCTCATATCTTCCTCCCATAGGGACGACCGGACGACAGACCGGCGCCCGCAATCTTCCCTTGACGTAAGCGTAATTGAATCGCAGAAAATCGCAAGTGGCGTGTTCGGGCCCCAAACAGCCGGGAAAGCCGCGCCGGGCGGTGGCGCTTGTGGTAACGCGGTTAGCGTTCGGTAAAGCCAAGGCCCGCCCGATCTGGGCCGATTATTCGGATAATCTATTTCTTTCAGTCTGTTATCTCATATTAAGACGGTTTCTCGGCTGGCGCTGTTTAAGTCTAATTAAGCTCGAACTTTAATCGCCTTTTCAGTCGTGCCGGTCATTCTGACGCCATCGGACAGCAGCCCGATCAATAGCGACAGGGACGCAAAGACAATGGCTCGCATCGATTTCCAGAACTACTCCGAACCGACGGTCAACGGCGCCGCGTTCATCGACGCCGACATCCTCCTCGACCTCGGCATGCGGGCGGCCTCGGGCCGCGACGGCGCGGTGAATTTCATCGCTGCCCACATGTATTTCAACCTGGCCGATCGCAAGGGCGCCGAAGACGCTGCCTTCCATCGCCAGGATGTCGCCGGACAGATGTCGAAGTCCGAGATCGCGGCCGCGTTGCGCGCCGCTCGCGAATGGCTGACCCTGCACTAGAGTGCCGTGCGTCCAGTCGGGCGCATAAAGGACACGCCGATGCTTTGATTGAGCATCGGAACGATCCGAAACCGGATTCCGCGTTTTGGCCCGATGCTCTGAGTTTCGAGATCGACCGCGACGTCAGGCCGCCTTGGGCGCGCCGACTTCCGCGATCGCGCCCGCAAGCGCCGTCTCGAACAGCGCCATATCCTCGTCCCGTCCGACCGTGACGCGGATCATCCGATCGAGCGGAGCGACGCCTGGCATCCGGATGAAGACGCCGCGACGAATCACCGCCTCGAGCAGCGCGCGGGCATAATCGCCATCGCCGCTGCAGTCGATGGCCACGAAATTCGCAGCCGAGGGCAGGGGCGTCAGCCCGGCCCGCAGGGCGATATCGGCCAGTCGATCTCTTGCCGCCACGATTCTCGCGATCACCGCGCGCAGATAATCCTGATCCTTCAACGCCGCCAATGCCCCGGCTTGCGCCACGCGCGACACGCCGAAATGATTGCGCACCTTGTCGAACTGAACGACGGTGTCGGCCTCGCCGATCACGTAGGCGATCCGCATGCCGGCCATGCCATAGGCTTTGGAGAAGGTGCGAAACCGCAGGAGATTGGGCCGCATCAGGGTGATGGGCAGCAGCGCCGACGCCGGCGCGAGATCGCTATAGGCCTCGTCGAGGACGAGGATTGTCTCCTCCGGGATTTCGGCGATCAGCCGCTCCACTCCAGCGGCCTCGTGCCAGGAGCCGGTCGGATTGTCTGGGTTGGCGAAATAGACGAGCTTCGGTCGCAGTTCCCTGGCCCGTTCGATCAGACCGTCGATGTCCTCATGGTCGTCCGACCGGTAGGGGACGAAGTCGACGGACGCCCCATAGCCGGCCGCGTGATAGTTGAAGGTCGGATAGGCGCCGCGTGAGGTCACCACCAAATCGCCGGGCTCGCAGGTGAGCCGCACCAGATAGCCGAGCAGCCCGTCGATGCCTTCCCCGACCGTCACATTGTCGAAGCCGATGCCGAGATGGTCGGCGAGCGCCTGTTTCAGCTCGAAATTCTCCGGGTCGCCATAGGCCCAACTCCCGCGCGCCGCTTCGGCCATAGCCGCGATGGCGTCGGGCGAGGGGCCGAAGACGCTCTCGTTCGCGCCCAGCCGCGCTTTGAACGGTACACCGGTGCGGCGCTCGATCGCCTCCGGGCCGACGAAGGGTATGGTGGCGGGAAGCGACCGGGCGAGGCTGGTGAAGAGTGTCATGGCGATCCGGATCAAGGGCTAAGCGCACAAAGCGGAATCAATTGGCTACGAGGGGTCGCTGTGATGTTGATTCAACGCCGCGGTCGTCTGTGGACCGCCGAACAGTCCCGACTGGCGCGACGACGTCGCCGTATCACTCGGTATCAATCCGCTCGAGCCCCTTGGCGAACCGGCGGCCGTTGGCGACATAGTGCTCGGCCGCGGCCTTGAGCCCGGCGACCGCTGCGTCATCGAGCGTGCGCGCCACCTTCGCCGGCGCGCCGACGATCAGGGAATTGTCGGGAAACTCCTTGCCCTCGGTCACCAGCGCATTGGCGCCGACGATCGAGTTCCTGCCGATCCGGGCGCCGTTGAGGACCGTCGCGCCCATCCCGATCAGCGAATTCTCGCCGATGGTGCAGCCATGGACGATGGCGCCGTGGCCGATCGTGCAGCCGGCGCCGATCGTCAGCGGAAAGCCGGGGTCGCTGTGCAGGGTACAATTGTCCTGGATGTTGGTGTTCTCACCGATCGTCATCCACTCATTGTCGCCGCGCAGGACCGAGCCGAACCAGATATTGGCGTGTCTGCCGAGGCGCACCCGCCCGATGACATGGGCGCCGGGCGCGACGAAGAACTCGCTCTCTCCCGATGTTTCGGGGCGGTCGCCGTCGAGCGCGTAAAGGGGCATTGGCAAAATCCTCCGGTTGCGGCGGCGAAATTGCGTCAGGCGCGGGCGGGAATCAAGTTTTCGCCGATCCGTCAGCCGGCGACGGCCGACAGCATCGCCTTGGTGATCGACTGGCGCACGGAGCCATAGTCGGACCATGGGTCGGCGTCGTGCAGCCGCTGCAGCACCGCATAAATGTCGAAGCCGTTGGCCGCATCGAGCGTTTCCAGTTCGTCCCAGCCCACCGGGGTTGCCACGGGCGCTCCCGCACGCGCGCGCGTGGAGTATGGAGCGATGGCCGTCGCGCCGCGCTCGTTGCGCAGCCAGTCGATGAAAATCCGGCCCTTGCGCTTGGCCTTGGACATGGTGGCGACGAAACGCTGTGGCTCGGTGTCGGCTTGCGTCGCGGCAAAGCCCTTGGCGAAGGCCTTCAACTCCGTCCAGCCCTGCCGCCGTTCGAGCGGCACGACGACATGCACACCCTTGCCGCCGGTCACCATGGCAAAGCTCTGCAGGCCGAGATCGGCGAGCCGGTCGCGCAGATCGAAGGCCGCGGCCTTGACGTCGGCAAAGCCCAGGCCTTCGTCCGGGTCGAGGTCGAAGACCAGCCGGTCGGGCTTTTCCAGCCGATCGTTGCGTGCGCCCCAGATGTGGAATTCCAGCGTGCTCATCTGCACCGCGCCGACGAGGGCGGCGGCATCGGGCATGGTCAGATAATCGGCGGTGCCGCCATCCTTTTCGGCGATGGCGACCGTCTTGACCGGATCGGGGAAGCCGCCGGTGTCGTGCTTCTGGAAGAAGCAGTGCTTGTTCCGTCCCTGCGGGCATCGCACCAGGGAGACCGGGCGGTTGCCGGCATGCTCCAGCATGCGCGCGGCCACTGCTTCATAATAATGCGCCAGATCGAGCTTGGTGACGCCGGGACTGTCGTAAACCACGCGATCCGGGCTGGTGAGCCTGACACCGGCGACGGTGGCGGGCGCGCTGCCGGAGCGCCGAGAGGCGGAGGCGTTGCTACCGGGCGCACGTTTTGGGCGCGTGGCTTGCGTCGGCTGCGGCCGCTCGTCGGTCACGGCATCGGCCGCCTTGTCCTCGCGCAGGCCCTTGAACACGCCGTGGCGGATATGGCCATCGGCGGTGAACTCGGCGAAATCGATCTCCGCAACGAGCGTCGGCGTGACGAAACGGGCATCGCGCGCGACGTCCTTCGGCAGCGCATCGAAGGGTGAGGTCTGGCGGGTGAGGGCGTCGAAGCGCTCCGCGAGATCCTCCAGCGCCTGTCGATCGAAGCCGGAGCCGACCCGGCCGCGATAGCACAAGCAACCATCTTCCATGACGCCGACCAGGATCGAGGAGAAGGCGCGGCCCTTCTTGTCCGAGAGCGACCAGCCCCCGACGACGAATTCCTGCCGCTGCGTGCATTTCACCTTCAGCCAGGATTTGCCGCGTCCCGACCGGTAGGGCGCGTCGGCGCGCTTGGAGATGATGCCTTCATGGCCGGCTCCGCAAATCTTCTCAAACACCGCCGGGCCGCTGCCCGACACGTGCTCGCTATACAGAAGCAGGTCGGAGGGCGTACGATCCAGCAGCGCTTTCAGCGCTGTTTTGCGCTCGGTCAGCGGCCGCCTGATCAGATCCTTGCCGTCCAGATGCAGCAGGTCGAAGCAGAAACAGGCGAGGGGACCGCCCTCGCCAAGATGTCGCTGCAGGGTCGAGAAGTCGGTCTTGCCCTTGGCGTCGAAGGCCACGATCTCGCCGTCGATCAGGGCATTGCCACAATCGAGCTGCTTCGCGGCCTCGGCGATCGACCCGAACTTGTCGGTCCAGTCCTTTTCGTTGCGGGTCCAGCACCGTACCTGCCCTTTGCCGACCGCGATCATGACGCGGTAGCCATCATATTTCATCTCGTGCAGCCAGTCGCCGCCGTCCGGCGCCGCGTCGACGAGCGTGGCGAGCTGCGGCGCGTGAAAGCGCGGTAGCGGAAGCGTGGCGGAGGATTTTGCGTCCGTCTTCGTCTCGGCCGCCTGTTTGGTGCCGGTTCGGCTGGATTTGGCCGCGGGCTCCCCCGGCCGCCGGGTCTCGGCCCAGCTCTCGTCGCCCTTGGCGATCGCCACCATCGTCCGGCCGGTCTTGACGCTTGTGTCGGCGCTGAGGAGGTTGCGGCGCCGGTCCACCGCTTCGTCCTTTTCCTTGATCAGCAGCCAGTTCTCGCGCGTCTCCTTGCCGCGCGGCTTCATGCGCACCAGCGCCCAGTTGCCCCGTATCCGCTCGCCGGACAGGCGCATCTTCAGGCTGCCTTTCTCGAAACCCTTTTCCGGGTCCTCCAGCGGCTCCCAGGAACCCTGGTCCCAGAGCATGACGGTACCGCCGCCATATTGGCCCTTCGGAATGGTGCCCTCGAAGGTCCCGTAGTCCATCGGGTGGTCCTCGGTCCTCACTGCCAGGCGCTTGTCGGCCGGGTCGAGGCTGGGGCCCTTGGTCACCGCCCAGCTTTTCAGGACGCCATCCCACTCGATGCGGAAGTCGTAGTGAAGCCGCGTTGCGGCGTGCTTCTGGACGCAGAAGAACAAGGCGTCATCGCCGGAGCGCGGACTGGTCGATCCCTCCGGTTCACGGGTTTTCGAGAAGTCCCGCTTCTTCCGGTAGGTTCCGAGGAGGTCGTCTCCCTTCGCCGCCATCGCGTCGACCGTCAGGCGCTTTTGCGTCGGCTGGCTGGACTCTTCGAGGCCGGTTTCGCGGACTTCGCGGGTTTGCCCGAGGTGGCGGCGCGAGACTTCGTCGCCCCTGCCTTGGCGGGCGGCTTCCGATCCCCCGCCGCAGCAGCTTTCGACCCAGCCGAGCCGCCGTCGCCTTCCAGGCTCTTCTTCAAGGTCGCCATCAGGTCGACGACGTTGCTACCGTTGTTGGACGGCGCCGGTCCGTCTTCCTCGATGGCGACCGTCGCCTTGCCACCCTTTTTCCGCTTATCGGCGATCAGCTTCTTCAGCGCATCGGTGTAGTGGTTCTTGAAAGCGGATGCGTCGAAGGGCGCCGATTTCTTGGCGATGAGCTGGGTGGCGACATCGAGCAGGTCTTCGTCGGTCTCCGCATCGGAGATGTCGGAGAAGATCGAATCCGACTTCCGCACCTCGTCCTCATAGTGCAGCGTCTCGAGCAGGAGGCCGTTGCCGCACGGGCGAAGCGCGATGAGATACTCCTTGCCGCGCAGCGAGAGCTGGCCGAGCCCGGTCTTCTGCGACTGGCGCAGCGCGTCGCGCACCACCCGGAATGCATCCTCGGCGAGTTCATCCTGGGGCACGACGTAATAGGGTTTGTCGAAATAGAGCGGCGGGATGGAGCAGCTATCGACGAACTGCACGAGCTCCAGCGTCTTCTTCGTCTCCAGCTTGACGTCCTCGATCTCCTCGTCGGTGAGGAGAACATATTCGTCCTTGCTGATTTCGTAGCCCTTGACGATGTCGTCCTTGTCGACCGGACCGATCCCCTCGACCACCTTGTCGTAATGAATGCGCTTGCCGCTCTCGCGGTGGATCTGGCGGAAGCTGATCGACGCACCGGTCTGGGTGGCCGAGAACATTTCGACAGGGATCGAGACAAGCGACAGACGTATCTGCCCTTTCCAGACGGGGCGTGGCGCCATTTTTTGAACTCCGGACACGATGACTGCCGCTACGGGAGACAGAACGGCGGATGGGCCCGACTCGTTCCGGCGAGTCGAGAGCATTCCAGCGCCGCATGGCAGGCCGGAAAAATAGGGGAGCGCTTCATCCCCTCTTGCCAAGGGCAGGTGCGCGGTTAAGCAGGGACCAACAATGAATCAGCCAAGGCGCGGCCCTTGATCCGGATCCTGCACACCGCCGACTGGCAGATCGGCAAGCCGTTCGGCAATTTCGAGCCCGACCGCCGGGGCGAACTGCGCGCCGAGCGTTTCGCCGCCGTCGCGCGCATCGCCGCGCTGGCTGAGGAACGCGGTTGCGACGCCGTGCTCGTCGCCGGCGACGCCTTCGACGACAACACCGTGCCGGATCGTGACCTCAACCGCACGCTCGACGCCATGGCCGGTTTCCGTGGCCCATGGGTCATGCTGCCCGGCAATCACGACGCCGCGCTGAGCGTTTCGGTCTGGACGCGCCTCCGCCGGCTGACGACCAGGGCGACGATCATGATCGCGGATCGTCCCGAGCTGGTGGTTCTGAAGGACGGGGCACTCGTCATCTTGCCGGCGCCGCTGACCCGCCGTCGCGAGGGGGCCGATCTCACCGAATGGTTCGATCACGCGGCGACGCCCTCCCATGCGGTGCGCGTCGGCCTTGCCCATGGCGCGGTGCTCAACCGACTGCCGGAGAAGGCCGAAGCCGGCAATCCGATCGCCGACGACCGCGCCGACAGGGCGAAGCTCGACTATCTGGCGCTCGGCGATTGGCACGGCTTTGTCGAGATCGCGCCGCGCACCGTCTATGCCGGAACGCCGGAGCCGGATCGCTACCCCGCCAACGTGCCGGGTCACGTCGCGATCGTGGAGATCGACGCGCCGGGCGTCGCGCCGCGGATCGAACGGGTCCGCACCGCGCGTTTCGACTGGCGGTCGATGGATCTGCGCCTCGATGGCGAGATCGGCGCGCTCGACGATGCGCTCGCGGCGTTGACCCGTCCGGGCGAGACGCTGCTCCACCTGACGCTGTCCGGCAGCCTGTCGCTTCGCGAGCGGGTTCGGCTCGACGAGACGCTCGCGGGCTGGCGGGCGCGGCTGTTCGATCTGCGTGTGTCGGACGAGGGCCTTCTGGACGAGCCGGACGAGGAGGATCTCGACCATATCGACGTCGGCGGATTCGTGCGCGTGGCGATCGAACGGCTGCGGGCAAAGGCCGCCGATCCGCAAGACCCCGAGCGCGCGGCGGCCCAGCTGGCGCTGCGGATGGCCTATGTCGAACACCGGCGCCTCGCTTCGGGGAACGGCTGAGCCATGTATCTGCGATCGTTGCAACTGACGGATTTCGCCGGTGTCGGCTCGGTCGATCTGCCGCGGTTCGAGCCCGGGCTCAATGTCGTCGTCGGCGACAACGAAGCCGGCAAATCGACGCTGCTGACCGCGCTGAGGGCGGCCTTCTTCCAGAAGCATCGCGCCGGCGGCGAGGCGGTGAAGATGCTGGCGCCCTACAATCGTCAGGCGCGGCCGGAAGTCGTGGTGGAATTCGATATCGACGGCACCGCCTATACGCTCCGCAAAACATTCGTCCAGCGTCCGTCGGCCGATCTGTCCTGGGCGGGCGGAAACCTGTCCGGCGACGCCGTGGAAGAGCGGCTGGCCGAGCTGTTCCGGTTTTCCCATCCGGGCCGCGGCGATTCGAAGCTCAGCGAGCATCAGGGCGCGTTCGGCTTGCTTTGGGTCGAGCAAGGGCGCTCGACCGGCGGCCTCGATATCGGCGTCGGCAAGGACGCCGTCACCGCCTCGTTGGAGGGAGAGGTCGGCCAGATTCTCGGCGGCGAGCGCGGCCGGTCGCTGGTCGCCGCCACGAAGGCGCTGCAGGATCGCTTCTTTACCGACACGTTGCGCGTGGCGGCCTCCTCGCCGATCCGCGCGGCGGAAGAGCGGCGCGAGGAACTGCGCACGGAACTCAAGGCGAAACTGGCCCTTCGCGCCGACTATGACGAGAAGCTCGACCGGCTGCGGCGCCGGCGCGAAACGCTTCTGTCCTACGAGCGCGACGACGCGATCGCCAAGGCGGAAGCCGCGGTCGAGGCGGCGGAGGCCGCGTCCCGCGCCGCCGAGACGCTCGAGCGGGAACGCGGCGAGGCCGAACGGGAGCTTCGCCACGCGCTTGCCAAGCGGGACGGCGCCGCCGAAATCCTGCGCCAGCGCGAAAAGCTGATCCAGGCCAGCGCGAGCGCATCGCAGGCGGCCGAGGCCATCGCCGCTTCTCTCGATGCGCTGCGCACGCGGGCTCTGGATGAGCGCTCGGAGGTCGTCCGGCTCGAATCGCGGCGGGCCGAAGCCAAGGCTGCCGCCGATCAGGCGGAAGCGGAGGACGAGGCGATTCAGCTTCGCGCCGAGCTGTCCCGCAAGCAGGAAGAGGTGGCCAAGGCTCGCGAACGCATCGAAACCGCGCGCGGGATCGAGGAGCAGTTGGCCGAATTGCGCCGTGCCGCGAGCGGGGCCAGCCTCGATCAAAAGGCGCTGACGGCGATCGAATCAGCGGAGCAATCGCGCCGCGAGGCGGCGATCCGGCTTTCTGTCGCCGCCCCGAAACTGTGGTTGGAGCCGGCGGCCGGTCAGGCCGTGCTGGACGCGGCGGGCCACGCGGTTGCGACCGAAGGATCGGTCGATATCACCGGCCGAAGCGTCTTCGATCTGGAAGGCTTCGGCCGGATCGTCATCGAGCCCGGCGCCGATGCGGGGGCCATGGCCCGCGATGCCGCGACGACGGAGGCCGCATTTGCCGCGTTGCTCTCCCGGCACGGGGTTGCCTCGCTGGAGGAGGCGCGCCGGCACGTTCAGGCCGCCGAGGAGCGGCGGATCGCGGTGGACACCATGAAGGCACGGCTCGGTGCCATCCTGCCCGAAGGCCTTCCCGAGGCGATCGCGGCATTCGGTCTTCTGGAAGGCGAGATCGCCGAGCGGCGCGCGGCGATGGGAGCGCCCGCCGAGGAAAACGAGACGGAGGCCGATCCATCGGACAGTCGAGCCGCTCGCCGGGCCGCAAGGGCTCTGCTGGAGGCCGCGGATGCCGAACTCGACGGCATGCGCCGCCGCGCGGCCGGGTCTTCGGCCCAATTGGCGACGGCGGAGGGCGAGGCGGGGTTTCGCCAAGCGGAGGCCGAGCGGCTGCGGCGCGAGCATCTCGAGGCCGAAGCGAAGCGGAGCCGGGCGGCGCTGGCCGAAGACCTGGCCGCCGCCGAAGTCGAGCGGACCGCCAAAGCCGTTGTTCTCGATCAGCGTCAGCGTGAATTGGCGGGCGTCGATCCCGAGACCGTTATCTTGACCCTTCAATCCAAACGCCGGGCACTGGTCGAGATTCGCCGCCAGGTCGTGGCCCTGCGCGAGGAAGCGGCCGCGCTGGAAGGCGAACTCGGCGGCCACGGGCTGACGGCGCTTGGCGAGGACATCGACCGGATCGAGGGCGAGATTACCGTCCTCGAACGACGCCTGAGCCGTCTCACGCTCGAGGCCGAGGCGTCGAAGCTGCTGCATTCGACATTGCTCGCGGCTCAACGCGAGGCGCGCGAGCATTGGCTGGGACCGATCAAGACGCAGGTGGCCCCCTATCTGCGGCTGATCCATCCGGGAACCGAGATCGAGCTCGACGAGACGACGCTGGAAATTCGGGGGCTGCATCGCGCCGGGGTCGAGGAACATTTCCAACGCCTTTCGGCCGGCGCGCGCGAGCAGGTCGCCGTGGTCACGCGAATCGCCCTGGCGCAGGTTCTGAAGAAGGGCGGCCATCCGGCGACGGTGATTCTCGACGATGCGCTGGTCAACACGGACGAAAAACGCCTCGAACGCATGCATCTGGTGCTGCAAAAGGCCGCCGAAGACCTGCAAATCATCGTTCTGACCTGTCGGGAACGCGATTTTCGCGGGCTCGGAGCGCCGCTCTTCCGAATCTGAGGCGGTGAAATCAGGCTGGAGGCCTCCGCAGGCCGCCATTAAGAGCTGATTTCCATCCAATTCGACGGTTTTTGCCCAATCCCTAACGGCGGGTAAACGAAAAAGTTGCATTGACGCAACAGGGGTGTGTCCAAAGCGTCCCATCCGGCCCATTGTGGCAATTAGGCGATTGCATCCGATCCGGTGCTGGATAATGTCGCGTCAGAAAGATCGCGGGGACAAAACGCTTCGGACTTTCGCAGAAGGGGATGGGGCAGGGAAGGCTGTCCTTCATAAACAAGGCCCAACCCTAACCTATAATTTGACTGGAGGTCAGAACATGAACATTAAGAGCCTTCTTCTCGGCTCCGCTGCGGCTCTCGTCGCAGTCTCCGGCGCCCGCGCTGCGGACGTCATCGTACCGGTCGCCGCCGAGCCTGCCAATTACGTCCGCATCTGCGACGTCTACGGCACCGGCTTCCACTACATCCCGGGCACCGAGACGTGCCTGTCGGTCAGCGGCTACGTTCGCTTCAAGTACATCGTTCAGGATCTCGACACCTCGAACAGCACGCTCGCGGGCTTCATCGACCGCACCAACGCCGAAGGCGACGATTACGCAGCCTACAGCTCGGTTCGTGGCCGTCTGAACTTCGACGCTCGCGAAGAGACCGAGCTCGGCACCCTGCGCGGCTTCCTGCGCGTTCAGGCCACCAACATGGCTGATGGCGATGCCAGCTTCGACATGGATCTCGGCTACATCCAGCTCGGCGGCCTCACCATGGGTTACCTCGACTCGCTGTGGTCCGAGGGTGATGGCCTGCTGACCGACACCGACTCCTCGATCGGCGACCTCACGGTCAACCGCGTGTCCTACACCTACGCAGCGAACGGCTTCTCGGCTGCGGTTTCGCTCGAAGACGACGCGACCGGCGATTTCGCTCCGGACGTGGTCGGCAAGCTGGCCTATTCGGGCGGCTGGGGCTCGATCTACATCGCCGGTTCGTATGATGAGGAAGTTCTGCTTCCGACGGCTCTCGTTTTCGGGCGCGTCGGGCTGCTTAGCCACCTCTCCGCCATCGATGTGTCCGAGATGGATGGGGTGATTGTCAACGATGGCGAAGGTGCATTCGCGGTCAAGGGCGGCCTGTCGCTCAAGGACCTGGTGATGACCGACTCCGAGCTGAAGATTGAGGGTAGCTACGCTTTCGATCCTTCCGCTTACTCGACTCTCAGCGTGTTCTCGGGTCCGTTCGGCGCGACTCTGCCGGTCGAGTGGTCGGCTGGTGCTGGTTACGCTCAGTCGTTCGGCAAGCTCGGCGTGGCCGTGTCCGGCCTCTACGGAGAGACCTTCGATCTGTCGACCGGCAACACGGCCTTCGCTTACGGTCCGTCTCTGCCAGGTAACGCCGAGTTCTACCAGATCGTCGGTAACGTCGGTTACGAGATCACGAACAACTTCGACGTTCTCGCCGAAATCTCGTACACGGATCTCGAGTTCGACAACTCGCCGCGTGCGATTGCCACTTTTGGCACGGACAACGTCAGCGAGACCAAGGGCTTCCTGCAGTTCATCCGCTCTTTCTAATCGATCGAGCATTGCAGATAAGGGAGCCCGGCGTTCGCGCCGGGCTCTTTTTTGTGTCGATTTTTGCGCGGATAGATGCGCCCGTCGCACCTGTTGCCGTGCGAACCGCGCCTGCCAGGCTATCGAATGGCCATCCCGCCGATGCGGAGCGTCAAACCTGCCGGCTCTTGTCAGGATGCTCCTCCTGCTCGTGACAGGATCAGTGCCATTGCCGCCGGCAAGGCACGACGGGCCGATGGCCATGCGAAACCGGACGAACCGACTGACAGCGCCGATCCGGGGGCCACGAAGCCGGGGCAGCACTCTGGCGTGATGACGTCGATCCGTCCGCCGCAACGTTTCCGCTCAAGCCAAAAGATGGAAAGCCGAAAATCGGTTCGCCTGCCGCTCAAGCGGGCGGCGCATCCTGCCGAGTCGCGGGTGCCATGCCAGCCAAGCCTTTGGCGAGAGACGGAACCGCTTCCACGGAGGACGCGGTGAAGCAACCAGGGACCGGCGATCGAGCGATTGCTGTTCGAGCACGGCATCTATCATTTCGACCAGATTGCCGGCTGGAGCGCGGCCGAATCGCGCTGGATCGATCAGATGGTCGGATTCGCCGGACGGGTCGGGCGCGAAAGGTGGATCGAGCAGGCGCGGGAGTTCGCGCGCGATCAGGGGCAGCCGGCGCCCTGACAGTCGTCGCAGGCGCGACGCGGCGCCAGAGCCAGTATCAACCGGTCCGCCCGAAACGCAGATCCCGTTCGACATCGACGCTCGCGCCGAGCCGCATCTTGTAGACCTGATAGTTCTCGATGATGCGCTGGACGTAGTTCCGCGTCTCGGTGAAGGGGATGCGTTCGACCCAGTCGATCACCGCGTCCAATGACTTGCCGCGGGGATCGCCAAAGCGCTCGATCCACTCGCGGGCCCGCCGAGGCCCGGCATTGTAGGCGACGAATGTCAGGACATAGGAGCCGCCGAAATCGGCGATCTGCTCGCCGAGAAAACGCGCGCCGAGGGTGGCGTTGTAGCCGGGGTCGCTGGTCAGTCGCTCGGGGGAATAGGGCAGGCCGGCCTTGCGCGCGACGCTCTTGGCCGTTCCCGGCATCAGCTGCAGCAGGCCAAGCGCACCGGCGGGCGATCGCGCCTTTGGATTGAACGCGCTCTCCTGGCGGGCGATGGCATAGGCGAGAGCCTTGCCGGCTGACGAAATGTTGGCGCTTGCCGGGATGACGCCGATCGGAAAGGCCAGGGCCGGTGCGTCGACGCCGCGCCAATTGGCGAGTTTGCCGACCTGGAGAACCAGGGCGTGGTCGCCCCGCCGTTCGGCCATGACCGACAGCAGCGCGAGTTCGCCGGGGCTGTCGAGCTCGCCGGCGAGGGCGCGATAGAGGCTGTCGGTCCGCCAGTCCGATCCGATCTGTTCCAAGCGCTGGATGGCGCGCACGGCACGGCGCTGCTCGAAACGGCGGCGATCGGCGTCGCTCGGGCGCGGGAAGGCGATCGCCGCCGGTTGCCGTCCGAGCCGGGCGGCGGCGAGCTGTCCGTAATAGGTGGAGCCATAGCGTGCGGCTGTGGCGTAGTGGTCGGCCGCGTTGCCTCCGGCGCCCGCCTCCGCGGCGCGGCCCAGCCAGTAATAGCCGCGCGAGAGCGACAACGGCTTGTTCGACAATTGTACGATGCGCGCGAAATGCTGGGATGCCGTGCGCGGATCGTTCAAGAACCTGAGCGCGATCCAGCCGGCGTGGAATTCGGCCTCGACCGCCTCGCTGGCGCTTTCGGCGGAGTGGCTGCTTGCCACCCGATAGGCGAGTTTCGGCTGGCCGAGATCGAGGAGATCGCGGGCGACGATGCGCCGCTCGTTCCACCAGGCATCCGGATCGACCAGCGAGGCGGGATCGCGTGGCGCTCCCACCAGAAGATCGGCCGCCTCGGTGATCTTGCCTTTCTTGCGATTGTATTCGACCAGCGCGAAGCGATAGCCGGGATCGGCGCGCTGGGCGTTCGGAACCGCGGCGAGCAGCTTCCCCGCATTCCCGTCGCCGCGGATCACGGCGGCACGAGCGGCGTAGAGTTGCTTGGCGCCGGCAAGGCCCGCGACACGGCCCGCGTCGGTCACCCGGTCGCTATAGAGCAGCTTCTCCATGCGATATTTGTGGTCAGCCCGCGACAGCAGCGTCTGAAAGTCCGCGAGCAGCGCGCGTTCGAGGTCCTTGTCGAGTCGCTCCTCGCGCCAGACCGTCGCGATGAGACCCTTCGCTCGACCGGCGTCGCCAGCGGCGATATAGGCTCTGGCCAAGGCCATGGCGCCCTCGGGGCTCTCCGGCTGGCCACCGGCGAAAGCGCGGATGACGTCGCCAGCCGGCGGCCGCTCGCGATAGAGCGCTTTTTCGCTGTTGATCCGGAGCGTGATCATGCCCGGCCAGTCGGCGAGATCGGTCGCGGTGCGGGCGATCTCGACCGCCGGGACGTTCTTGCCGCCGCGAAGGGCAATCGCCCAGGCCAGAATGTCCCTGTCCAGGGAGCCCGGCATCATACCCTCGCGAATGGCCCGTGCCTTGACCGGATCGCGGTCGGACAGCGCCTGGAGTCCATCCTTGAGGTCGCCCTGCATGGGCTGAACCGAAGCGATCCGGGGCATGGCGGCGATCGACGCGGTGAAGGCGCCGGCGCTGGCGGGAATGGCCGGGGCAGTCGCCGGCCGCAGAACCGGGTTTGGCATTGGCGCGCGAACGGCTCCGCCGAAACGGGCGGGATCGATGGCGATGCCGGCGGCGCGTTCCACCGGGCGCACCGTCGGCTTGGGGCCCGTCAATGGCAGGATCGCTTCGTCGGCGAAGCTCGATACCGGCAGCATCGAAACGGCCAGAACGCTGATCAAAATTCGTCGGGCGGAACGCTTTGCCGTCATGGCCAACCTTTTGGAGTCCTCGGCGCCCGTCGTCGGGCGCCCGATCCGGTTCCGGCGGCCCGTCGGCTGGCCGGAATGGTTTGCAAATCTCTCATGGACACGATTAAAGCGCCGTTACCGGAGCAAGGTCGAGGCGCCCTTGCGGGGTGCTCCTCGGCTCGGCTTGTTTCGCTGCCGGCGCTTCAATATGGTGCAGCCTTTCTAGATGGTGCCGCCTTTCTAGCACCGCTCTGGGGCGGGATTGCGGTCGCTCGCTCGTCGGGACGGCGCGGAACCGAAATCGGCGGGCAGCGCCGTCATTACGCCAGCGCCGTGGTAAATTGTGGGAGTGACGCAAAGCATGTTCAAGGGTTCGATGCCGGCGCTGATCACGCCTTTTGCCGCCGATGGAACGCTGGACGAAACGGCATTCGGCGCTTTCGTCGACTGGCAGATCGGGGAAGGTTCGAGCGGCCTCGTGCCGGTCGGCACGACCGGCGAGAGCCCGACGCTCAGCCACGACGAACACAAGCGTGTGGTCGAGATCTGCATCGAGGTGACGAACCGCCGGGTTCCGGTCATCGCCGGAGCGGGGTCGAACAACACGGCCGAATCGATCGATCTGGCGCAATTCGCCGAACAGGCCGGCGCCGATGGCCTGCTGGTCGTCACGCCCTATTACAACAAGCCGAACCAGAAGGGACTCTACGCGCATTTTTCGGCGGTTGCCGAGGCGGTGTCCCTGCCGATCCTCATCTACAACATTCCCGGCCGCTCGGTCATCGACATGACGCCGGAGACGATGGGCCGGCTCGCGGCGGACTGCCCCAACATCGTCGGGGTCAAGGATGCGACGGCGAAGGTCGACCGCGTCTCCGAACAGCGCATCACCTGCGGCACGGAGTTCATCCAGCTTTCGGGCGAGGATTCGACCGCGCTCGGCTTCAACGCCCATGGCGGGCACGGCTGCATCTCGGTGACGGCCAATGTCGCGCCGCGCCTATGCGCCGAATTCCAGGCGGCATGCCAAGCGGGCGATTACGCGGCCGCCCTTGTCTTGCAGGACAGGCTGATGCCGCTGCACAAGGCGCTCTTCCTCGAGCCGAATCCGACGGGTGTGAAATATGCGCTGTCGAAGCTCGGCAAGGTCGATAATCGTCTGCGATCGCCGCTCGTGCCGGTGGATCGCGAAACCGAGGAGGCCATCGATGCCGCCCTTCGCCATGCCGGGCTGTTGAACTGAATTTTCCGCCGTCCGTCGCGCCGTGGCATTCCCGTGACTATATCGGCCGTGTAAGGGGCGCGCGCATCGGGCGCGCGCGAGGTGGTTGATGGCCAAAAAGAAAAAGACGACGGGCTCGAATGTCGCGGCGGAAAACCGCAAGGCCCGCTACAATTACGAGATCCTGGATACGCTCGAAGCCGGCCTGGCACTGACCGGTACGGAAGTGAAGTCGCTGCGCGCCGGCAGGGCGTCGATCGCCGAGTCCTATGCCACCGAGGAAGGCGGCGAGTTGTGGCTGATCAACTCCAATCTGCCGGAATACCTCCAGGCCAACCGCTTCAATCACGAGCCGAAACGCCGCCGCAAGGTGCTGGTGCATCGCGCCGAGCTCAACCGGCTCGCCGGTGCGGTGCAAAAGGATGGCATGACGCTCGTGCCGCTTCGGATCTACTTCAACGATCGCGGTGTGGCCAAGCTTCAACTCGCTGTCGCCAGGGGTAAGAACGCGCCGGACAAGCGCCAGACCATCAAGGAGCGCGACTGGAACCGGCAAAAGCAGCGGATCTTGAAGGAAGGGTAGGGCAATCCCCCATGGCCGATCTCGCGCAACTTCCCGATGATTTGACGCCGCCGATTGACGACGGGGCGGCGGGTCATCTTGCCGGCATGGCGATTCCGTCGGTGCCGCTCGAAGCGACCGATAGCCGGACGATCGATCTGTCGGCGATCGGCGGTCGGATTGTTCTCTATGTCTATCCGATGACGGGCAAGCCGGGCGTCGACTTGCCGCAAGGATGGAACGAAATGCCGGGCGCGCGGGGTTGCACGCCGCAGAGCTGCGCGTTCCGGGACCATTTTGCCGAATTGCGGGCGCTTGGCGTCGATGCCGTGTTCGGTCTGTCCGCACAATCGCCTGAGGATCAGCGGGAAGCCGCCGAGCGCCTGCATCTGCCTTTCGTGCTGTTGTCGGACGAGCAGGGCGCCTTTCGCCGCGCGCTGCGACTCCCGGCCTTTGAACTCGGCGGACGCACCTACCTCAAGCGGACCACGCTGATCATCGACGACGGGTGCATTGCGAAGGTTTTCTATCCGGTGTTTCCGCCAGACCGGAACGCCGCGGAGGTGATCGCGTATCTTGCCGTTGGACGCTGACCGTCACAGACGGACAGATGCGAACCCTGCGTAGCCATCAACTGTCCAGATAGTCCTGCACTCTCTGGAACACGGCGACGAACATGTCCTCGGTCAGGCGGCGCGTGTTGGTGTTGTAACGCGAGCAGTGATAGCTCGAAAACAGCTGGATTCCGCCGAGCTGGTGCTCGCCCCCGTGGCTGAATGACGTGCTCGCCAGACGGCCGCCGAGCGCGCGAACCGTCGAGTCGTGCGCGATCTTGCCGAGGGTAACGATGGCGCGAAGTTCGGGAAAGTCGGCGATCGTGGCGGTCAGAAACGGGCGGCAGTGGTTGATCTCCGCGCCGACCGGCTTGTTCTGGGGCGGGACGCAGCGGACCGCGTTGGTGATCGCCGTTCCAAACAGCTCAAGCCCGTCGTCGGGGCGGGCGGCGAACCGATCGTTGGCGAAGCCGAAGCGTGACAGCGTCGCGTAGAGGAGGTCGCCGGCATAGTCGCCGGTAAACGGGCGCCCGGTGCGGTTGGCTCCGCGCACCCCCGGCGCCAATCCGGCGACGAGCAGGCGGACGGTCCCTGCGCCCGAAGCGGGGAGGAGCGTTTTTACCGGCGCGTTGTGCCAGGAGGGTTCGCTCGCGCGCAATTCGTGGCGGAAGGCGACCAACCGCGGGCAAACCGGACAATCGCGCGCGGGGTCGGATGGAAGAGTGGACATCGCGACGGGCTCTCTAGCGAGGGCGAGCGACCGGCTCAATAGTCTTCGTCGGAAGCGTCGGCTTCGTCGATCTCGGTGCGACGGGATATCCGGTTTTCGCGCTCGGCCGGGTTGCGGCCGATTTCCGCCTTGAGGCTCGCCAGATCGATGAAATGGTCGGCTTGCCGGCGCAGATCGTCCGAGATCATCGGCGGGGATGTGGTCAGGCTGGAGACCACCGAGACTTTCCGACCCTTGCGCTGCAACGCCTCGACCAGGGAGCGGAAATCGCCGTCGCCGGAGAACAGCACGAAGTGATCGACCGTATCGGCCAGCTCCATGGCATCGACCGCCAGCTCGATGTCCATATTGCCCTTGATCTTGCGCCGTCCCGCCGCGTCGGTGAACTCCTTGGCCGGCTTGGTGACGACGCGGTAGCCATTATAGTCGAGCCAGTCGATCAGCGGCCGGATCGACGAATATTCGCTGTCCTCAATCAGCGCGGTATAATAGTAGGCGCGCAGGAGGTAGCCGCGCTTTTGAAAGCTGACCAGCATCTTCTTGTAATCGATATCGAAGCCGAGGCTTCTGGAAGCGGCGTAAAGATTGGCACCGTCGATGAGGAGGGCGATTTTTTCACGTTGGTCAAACATCGGGAATGCAGCTTTCGGTGGCGCTCAAATCGGTGATGGCAATTGTTCAGGCCGTCGGGGGTTAGGGGCGCAATCGACGGTTAGCGAGGCATTTGGCGAATTCCGCGCGACCATAATCGGCGCGTCCCAGCTGCACAACGGGCATTGTCAGATTCGGAAAACCGCGACCGCGTTTCCATAAGCCCTTGTCCCGCGACGGCAAACGGTCTATGCGAGCCGCTTAATCTCATCGAATTCGTACAGCCAGGAGACAGGCATGGCCCGCGTCACCGTAGAGGATTGCGTCGATAAGGTCGAGAACCGCTTCGAGCTGGTTCTGCTCGCCAGCCACCGGGCGCGCCAGATCTCGCAGGGGCAGTCGATCACCATCGATCGCGACAACGACAAGAACCCCGTCGTCGCACTGCGCGAGATCGCGGACGAGACCTTGTCGCCCGGCGATCTCAAGGAAGATCTGATTCATTCGCTGCAAAAGCATGTCGAGGTGGACGAGCCGGAGCCGGCACCGGCACCGGAGCCGCGCGGCATTGCCGGGCAGCCGGCGGCAGCGCAGGCCGCCGGCGCGCAGGAAGGCGACGAACCGGTCTCCTTCGACCACATGTCGGAAGAGGAGCTTCTCGCCGGGATCGACGGGCTCGTCCCGCCGGAGCGCACGGACGATTATTGAGTTTTGTTTGCGCCGCACTTTCGGCGGTGCCTGTAACAGTCCTATATTGAAAGGACGTCTTCCCGATCGGGGAGGCGTCCTTTTCACGTTAGGACCGTCGCCGTAGCCACATGATGCGACAATATGAACTCGTCGAGAAAGTCGCCGCCTACAAGCCCGATGTCGACGAAGCGCTCCTCAACCGCGCCTATGTTTACGCCATGCAGAAGCACGGTGCGCAGACGCGCGCCAGCGGCGATCCGTACTTCTCGCATCCGCTCGAGGTCGCCGCGATCCTGACCGAGATGCATCTCGACGAGGCGACGGTCGCGGTCGCGCTCCTGCACGACACGATCGAGGACACGGACGCGACCCGCAAGGAGATCGATCAGCTCTTCGGACCGAAGATCGGCCAGCTCGTCGAAGGCCTCACCAAGCTGAAGCGCCTCGATCTCGTCTCGAAAAAGGCCGCGCAGGCCGAAAATCTGCGCAAGCTGCTGCTCGCCATCGCCGACGACATTCGCGTCTTGCTGGTCAAGCTCGCCGATCGCCTGCACAACATGCGCACTCTCGGTCACATGGCGGCGGACAAGCGGGCCCGGATCGCCCAGGAGACGATGGACATCTATGCGCCACTGGCCGGGCGCATGGGCATGCAGGACATGCGCGAGGAATTGGAAAACCTCGCTTTCAAGCACGTCAATCTCGAAGCCTATGAGACCATCACCGCGCGGCTGGACGAATTGCGCGACCGGCATGCCGAGCGCATCGCCAGCATCGAACAGGACCTGACTGCGCGCCTGAAGGACAGCGGCATCGACGCGACCGTCAGCGGCCGGCAGAAAAAGCCCTATTCCGTTTTTTCGAAGATGCAGCGGAAGGCGCTGTCTCTGGAGCAATTGTCCGACATCTTCGGCTTCCGCGTGGTCGTGCCCACGGAAGAGGATTGCTACCGCACGCTCGGCATCGTGCATCGGACCTGGCCGATGGTGCCCGGTCGGTTCAAGGACTACATCTCGACGCCGAAGCAGAACGATTACCGGTCGATCCACACCACCATCGTCGGGCCGTCGCGCCAGCGTGTCGAGCTGCAGATTCGCACGTCCTTGATGCACGAGATCGCGGAATTCGGGGTTGCGGCCCACTCCCTCTACAAGGATCTCGGCGAGGATGCCGACGCCAAGGTGCATCTGTCGAAGGATTCGAACGCCTATGGCTGGCTGCGCCGGACGATCCAGTTGCTCGCCGAGGGCGACAATCCGGAGGAGTTCCTGGAGCACACCAAGCTCGAACTCTTCCAGGATCAGGTGTTCTGCTTCACGCCGAAGGGGCGGCTGATCGCATTGCCGCGCGGCGCGACACCCATCGACTTCGCCTATGCGGTCCATACCGACGTCGGCGATACCTGCGTCGGCTGCAAGATCGACGGGCGAATCATGCCGGTGGTCACCGAGCTTGCCAATGGCGACGAGGTCGAGATCATCCGGGCCAAGGGCGCGACGCCGCCGCAGGCATGGGAGAACGTCGCGGTCACTGGCAAGGCGCGCTCGGCGATCCGGCGGGCGGCCCGCATCTCGATCCGCCGGCAATATTCCGGTCTCGGCCAGCAGATCCTCGAACGAACCTTCGCGCGGTCGGGCAAGACGTTCAGCCGCGATATCCTGAAGCCGCTGCTCGGCAAGCTCGGCCAACGCGAGATCGACGATGCGCTCGCCGCGGTCGGCCGAGGCGAACTGAACTCCTCCGACGTCCTCAAGGCGGCGTTCCCGGACTTTCAGGACAGCCGTGTGACGCGGCGCTCGCCACGGCGGGAAGAGGAGGGCTGGTTCAACCTCAGAACCGCCGCCGGCATGATCTTCCGCATGCCGGGGCGCTCGAAGTCGAAGCAGAAGAAGGATCGGAACGCCATTCCCATCCGCGGCGCGCGCGACGACATGCCGGTGCATTTCGGACCGGACGGCGCGGTGCCGGGCGACCGGATCGTCGGCATCATCGAGCCGGGCAAGGGCATCACCATCTATCCGATCCAATCGCCGGCCTTGATGGACTACGACGACCAGCTGGACCGCTGGGTGGATGTCAGATGGGACATCGACGAGGCGCTGAACGAACGTTTCCCCGCCCGGATCATGATCTCGGCGATCAATGAGCCGGGCTCGCTCGCCGAGATCGCCGAGACGGTCGCGGCCAACGACGCCAACATCCATAATCTGTCCATGGTGACGACGGCGCCCGATTTCACCAAGATGGTGATCGAGCTCGAAGTGTGGGATCTCAACCACCTCAATCAGACCCTCAACCAGCTCCGTGGCAAGCCTTGCGTGTCGGAGGTCGTGCGGGTCAACGGTTGACGCCGGGGCGTTCTCCCCGGCGGCTTGAAAGGCCACCGGACGGCCGATGTTGCCTCGCCGCGTTACGTGGCGCCGTAATAGACCTCGATCGGAATGCGATGGTCCTCGACCGAGCGGACCCCCGTGGTGTTTTCAGCCAGCACGCGCGAGGCCTCCTGCTCCTCCTCGGTCCGGTACCGGCCCCAGAAGGCGACAGTTCCGTCGGTGACGGTGACGTCCCAGGCGCCGACCGAGGCCCAGGGCTCCCGGCGCAATTTCTCCAGAATTTCGTCACGTATGCCGCCGTCGCCGGCCGCGGTGGCGGCGAGTTGGCTTTCCCGTGCCGTCGCCAGCGCCCGGATCAAATTGGCGCGGCTGACGATTCCGATGAGCTTGCCCTCGCGGACGACCGGAACCCGCTTGATGCGCTGTTTTTCCAGAAGATCGGCAATGTCGGCCAGCGACGTGTCCTCGTCGACGGTGACGACGTTTTTCGTCATCACGGCTTCGACATGTCTGGCATGCGCCTTGGTGTAGTCGGCGGCCGTTTCCGCCGAGTCTGTGAAGATGCTCAACCACCAGGAGCGCGGGCGGGTGCCGGTCCCGAGCTCTTCGCGGCGCAGGAGATCACCCTCGCTGACGATGCCGACCAGTTCGTCGCCATCGACCACGGGAAGAGCGCTCACGCCTTGGTTGGTCAATAGGGTCGCCACATTGCGGACAGTATCGTCGGGCGCCACGGTGAATACCTTGGCGGTCATGATGTCCTTTGCCGTCAGCATGGGTCTGTTCTCCATCCTTCTCGCAATCGTCTGCGCTCTCGCCAACCTCACCTGGACGCGAGGCCGATTCTCCGGCGAGGGCAATGGCTAGGGCTAAAACTACGTCGATATAGCAACCGGCACCGGCCCTTGCGTTGTCCTGGATCAAACCCGGCGCCGTTTACGCGCCCGCGCCCGCGCTCGCTTCAGTCGCGAACAGCCCCGGCAGCGCCGGCCACGCGAGTGTCATTTGCGCAGCCAGCCACGGATCAGCGGAACCGAAACGCGGTGACCACGCTTAACGCCACATGTCTAGAACACGGGCGCGTGAAGGCGCTTTCGCTGCCTTCGCCACCGCCCCAGGAAGGAAGCACGCTTGTCATGAACAGCATTATCTATCTGGTCGGGTTGATCGTCGTGGTCCTCGTCATCCTCTCCCTCCTCGGGCTTGCATAAGGATATCCCAATGACATCCGATACCAACAAACCGTCGCTGCCCGACAAGGCGGAAGACGACAAAAGACGCGCTGCAGACGCGATCGATCGCGAGACTCGATCGGCGCGGGACGAGGCGACGAAAGCCAGCCAACGAATTCGCGACGAAGCGTCCGGCCTCGCCGAGAAAGCCAAAGAGCGGGCGAGCGAGAGCGCGGATCAGGGTAAGGAAGCCGTGGCCGGGAGCATGGACGATTTCGCTGCTGCCGTGCGCAAGGCCTCCGACGAGCTCGGCGATCGCGATCAGTCGATGGCCGCCAAGGTCGTCCGCGAAGTCGCCACTGGTCTTGAGGACGCGTCGCGCTCCCTGCATGGGCGCAGCGTCCAGGATCTGACCCGCTCGGTCGCCGGCTTTGCCCGACGTCAACCGACGGCTTTTCTGGTTGGCGCCGCCTTGGCCGGGGTCGCGCTCGGACGATTCGCGCGCGCCTCCAGCGAGCACGAGCATGACGATGATCGTGATTCGTACGACAGGGGCGCGGTCGGGCGGCCGGTTCCCACCGCTGTGCGGCCGTCTGGCACGGCGGGTGCGCGTCCGTCGCCGTCCACCGCCGCATCGTCCGTGGGCGCCTCGGGCGTGACTGCCTTGTCTTCGGCCGGCGGCTCCTCCAGCACGGCGCCGCTCGGCGGCACGCAGACCTGGACGCCGTCCGGCACCACGTCCACCAACACCAGTGGAGGCAATCATGGCCGTTGAACCCAGAGACAACCGCTCGGTGCCCGAACTGCTGTCGGATCTGCTGCGGGAAACCACCGACCTCTTCAAGACCGAGGGTGAGCTGATTCGATCGGAGATATCCGACAAGATCACCCAAGTGGAAATCGGCGGCGGTTCAATCGCGGCGGGGGCGATCTGTCTGCTCGTCGCGCTCTTCGTCCTCGCGCAAGCGCTCATCGTCGCGCTCGGCTCGTTCATGGGCGATGCTTGGGCGGCACTGCTCGTTGGAGTTGTCATCGCCGGCATCGGCGTCGCACTCCTCTTCAAAGGCCGAAGCGACCTTAGTCCCAGCAATCTTTCGCCCGACCGCACGGCCCGCCAGCTGCGCAAGGATGGCCAGCTCGTGAAGGAGCAGACCCGATGAGCAACGATACCGATCGACTGGAAAATGAAGCCGAAAGCCACCGCTCGCGCGTGGATTCGACACTCGACGAATTGCGCGACCGGTTCTCCGTCGGGCAGATCGTCGACGAGGTGTCGAGCTATCTGAAGGAGGGGCAGGGCTCCGACATGGCCCGGAACCTGGGCCGTCAGGTGCGCGACAATCCGCTCGCCCTCGGCCTGATCGGCGCAGGTATCGCTTGGCTGTTTACCGGCGACAGCGCGCGCGCCGAAGGTCGTCATTTGAAGGGCCGCTACGACCAGTGGCGCGACGACGGCGAGTATGATCGCTCCGACGAAGCGTTTCCGCTCGGCTCGGAGCCGGCCGTAGGTTCCCCAGCAAGCGCCTACGACCCCTCGACGCGGGGGACGGCGCCAGTCTCTCCGCGACCGAGCCCGTATCCCGTCACCGGAGGCGCATCGCGCCCGTCCATCGGAGGCGCCGCCTCCAGCGACTCCAGCGGTCCCGGGATGACGGACAAGGCCAAAGCGGCCGCATCGAGCGCGGGCGCGAGCGTCTCCGACGCCGCCAGCCGCGCGGGATCGGCGATCTCGGGTGCCGCCGGCTCGGCGCGCGACACGGCCACTCGGCTTGGCAGCGATGCGTCCGAGGCAGCGTGGAGGGCCGAGGAAGCCGCGGCGCGCCGCGCCCGCGAAGCCGGTCGCGGTCTCTACCGCGCCGGTCGCGGCGCACGGCGCACCTTCCTCGACACGCTGTATGAGGAGCCCCTGATCATGGGCGGTGTCGCCCTCGCACTGGGCGCTGCAGTGGGTGCCGCGCTTCCCTCGACCCGCCGTGAGGACGAACTGATGGGCTCGGCCCGCGACAAAATGCGGGACGAGGCCTATGCCTACGGCCAGGACACGGTCGAGCGGGCCGGGCATGTCGCTGAGAAGGCCTATGAGGCGGCCAGCGAGGAAGCCGACAAGAAAGGCTTGATGCCGAAAGGCGGCGCTGGCGGTGAGACGTTGGCCGAGAAGGCCTCGGACGTCGCCAAGGCCGCAGCCGGCGCTGCCAAGAGCGAAGCGAAGAAGGAAGGCCTGTCCTGATCGCTATATCAGGCGGCCATGAAGGCCGCTGATGCCGATACCGGCCACGTCCTTGCGACGTGGCCGGTCGCGTCTTGTGCACAGGGCTGCCGGTCCATGGCGGCTGTTGGCGCATTGTCTTCCCCGTTGTAAAACCGGGAGCCACGCCGACCAGAACACGCTGGACCCGCCATGCCACAGGATGCCGAAGCCACTGCCGATGGGGCTGTTCCCGACCGCGACTTGGGCGCCGTGTTCCAAAGTCAGCATCAGGCGTCCCGGCGCGTAGCGGCTCCGGATCTGGAGACGCGGCAGGAGGCGTTGGGTCGTCTGCGCGGTATTGTGACGGACAACCGGTCCGCCATCGCGGAAGCGATTTCTCAGGATTTCGGCAATAGGTCGCGCGATGAAACCGACCTCCTCGAGGTCGTCCCCACCCTGGGCGCCATTCGCTACGCACGGCGCAAGCTCGCCGGCTGGATGAAGCCGCAGCGCCGCCATATCGATCTGGCGTTTCAACCGGCCCGCGCCTGGGTGCGGCATGAGCCGCTCGGCGTTGTCGGCATCATCGCGCCGTGGAATTATCCACTGCTTCTGGCTCTGTCGCCGCTCGTCGACGCGCTGGCGGCGGGCAATCGCGCCATGGTGAAGCCGTCGGAAATGGCGCCGCGCTTTGCCGATCTTCTGCAGCGCCTTGTCGCCGAACGTTTCGACCCCGAGCAAGTCGCCGTCGTGACCGGTGGCGTCGAGGAGGCGTCGCGCTTTTCCAGCCTGCCCTTCGATCATCTCCTGTTCACCGGTTCCACCACCGTCGGCCGCAAAGTCATGCAGGCGGCGGCGGAAAACCTGACCCCGGTGACGCTCGAACTCGGCGGCAAGTCGCCCGCGATCGTCTGCCCGGACTATCCGCTCGACAAGGCCGCCAGCAGCATCGCCTTCGGCAAGTTCCTCAACGCCGGCCAAACCTGCATCGCGCCTGACTATGCGCTCGTCCCGAACGACAAGATCGCTGCCTTCGCTGAGGCCGTTATGGCGTCGGCGCGCCGCGCCTATCCGGCGATCGCGGGCAACAACGACTATTCGGCGATCATCGGCGACCGGCATTACCAACGGCTTCGCGACGCCGTCGAGACAGTTCGCTCCGAGGGCGCCACCGTGCTGTCGCATGAGGATAGCGGCGCGGATTCCGGCCGCAAGATGGGTCCCACCGTCGTCTTCGGGGCGGCACCGGAGAGCCTGCTAATGACAGAGGAAATCTTCGGCCCTGTGTTGCCGATTGTCGGCTATGGCAGCCTGGACGACGCCATCCGCCACGTCGCCGCACGAGATCGCCCGTTGGCGCTCTATTGTTTCAGCGATGATAAGGCCGAACAGGCGCAGGTTCTCGATGGTACGATGTCAGGCGGGGTGACGCTCAACGGCACGCTGCTACATGTCGCGCAGGAAAGCCTGCCGTTCGGGGGGGTCGGGACGAGCGGGATGGGCGCCTATCACGGCTTTGAAGGGTTTCGCCGCCTGAGCCACGCCCGATCGGTTTACAAGGTCGGCGCTTTCAACGTGTTCGAGCGTCTTGGCCCCCCTTGGGGGAAACTCGCCGGGATGGCGTCGCGGCTGTTGAGCCGGCGCTGACATTACGACATCCTGATCCGCGCGATGGGCACTCGAGTTTCTGTGCGGTAAGGACCCGCGCCTGCTCCCTTCGAGGCTCTCGACCTGCCGTGGATTGGTATCGGTTCCCACCGCAAAACCCGGATTCGCCGCATGCGCCTGTTCTTTACCCCCGACCAGTTTGCCCATAAACCGACCCAGTACGGCGTTCACGGGCGGCTGGTGCGCCCGCTCGAGAACCCTGAACGCGGCGAGACGCTGATCGCCTCGTTGCGCACCCTCGGGATCGAGGCGGAGGCGCCGGGCGATTGCGGTCTCGATCCGGTGCTTGCCGTCCATGCGGATCACTATGTGAGCTTTCTGAAAAGCGCCTTCGAGCGGTTCCAGGCGCTTCCGAATGCCGGGCCGGAAGTCCTGCCCAACGTGCATCCCTATTTCTCGGGCGCCACCCGGCTGGGAGCCCGGCCGACGCCGAAGACGACCGGCATTCTCGGACAAACCGGCTGGTATATCGGCGATCTGTCCTGCGCGATGACCGCGCGAAGCTTCGATGCCGCGCTGGCCTCGGCGACGAGCGCAGTCGCCGCCGCGCGGACGGTGGCAGACGGCGCGCCCGCCGCCTATGCGCTGTGCCGGCCGCCTGGCCACCATGCCTATCCGGACCGGGCGAACGGGTTCTGCTTCTTCAACAACGCGGCGATCGCCGCGCAGCAACTGCGCCAACGCTACGCCAAGGTCGCGATCCTCGACTTCGACACTCATCACGGCGACGGCACCCAGGCGATCTTCTATGCCCGCGACGATGTCTTCGTCGGTTCCGTCCACACTGATCCGTCGGCCTATTATCCGCATTATTTCGGTTATGCCGAGGAGCGCGGGGAGGGGGCCGGCGAGGGCTTTAACCTGAACCTGCCGCTGCCGTTCGGCGCTAACGACGCCGCTTTCGTCGCGGCCGTCGAGCGCTTGGTAGCGGCGGCGGACCGGTTCGGGGCTGAGGCGCTGGTGATCTCCGCCGGCTGGGACGCCCATCGCGACGATCCGTTGTCGAAACTGGATGTCTCGACGGACGCCTATCCGGCTGTCGGCTCCATCCTCGGTCGTCTGAAGCTGCCTTCCGTGATCGTCCAGGAGGGCGGCTACTCGCTCGCGGCGGTGGCCGAGGCGGCGCCAGCCTTCGTGGCGGCGTTCGCAGCGGCATGACCGATCGTGACAGCCTTTAGGCTGTTCCGCGACGCGGGCATCAACGAAGCGCTGCCTCTGCGGTATGGCCTTGAATTGTTGTTTACCGTCTTCCCAAGTTCTTCTTGGTAACTGGCGGCGCATCCCCAAGAATTCACCGCGTTGAAACCGCGGCCGCGCATAACGGTCCCGTGAACGTCGCGCCATCTTGTCCGCGCGGCGCGGCAGGAGGGCTGGATCGTTGGACGCCAGAGCACCGCAGACGGACAATACGATCTTCGTCGATCTCGACGGAACGCTGATCCGCAGCGATCTGCTATGGGAAACGCTGTTCCTGGCGCTCCGTCAAAGGCCCCAGATTCTTTATCGCCTTCCGCTGTGGCTGGCCGCTGGCAAGGCACGTCTCAAGGCTGAACTCGCCGCCGCCGTGGAGTTCGACGCGGCGCTGCTTCCCTATCGTGAAGACGTCGTCTCGCAGCTTCGTCAAGCGCGGGCGGAGGGTCGGCGCATTGTCCTGGCGACAGGCGCAAACGAAAAGCTCGCCCATGCGGTCGCCGACCATCTGGGGGTGTTTGATGCGGTCATGGCCTCCGACGAGACGGTCAATCTCACGGCGGAACGCAAGCTCGACCGCATCATGAGCGACTGCGGCGAGGGCCGTTTCGATTATCTTGGCAATTCCCACGAAGATATCTGCCTGCTCGACAAGGCGGATGAAGCGACCGTGGTCGCGCCCGATCGGGCCGCAGACCGCTGGCAGAAGCGCAGCGGCGCGAACCGCATCGACGAAGACGGCGGCTGGCTCAGGCCCGCCATCAAGGCGCTGCGCCCGCATCAGTGGATGAAGAACCTTTTGATTTTCGTGCCGATGACCCTGTCGCATGAGTTCTTCGATCTGCAGATGCTGGTCGGGGCCGTGCTGGCCTTCGTTAGCTTCTCGCTTGCGGCGTCGGCGGTCTACATCGGCAATGACCTTGTCGATCTCACCGCCGACCGCAAACACAAGTCCAAGCGGAACCGTCCCTTCGCCAGCGGGGCGCTGGCGATCCCCACCGGACTGAAGCTGGCGGCGGGGCTGTTGATCGCGTCGTTGGCGATCGCCTGGATTTTGCCGGAGCACTTTCTCGCCGTCCTGGGCATCTATCTGGTGACGACGACCGCCTATTCGCTTTTCATCAAGCGCATGTTGCTGATCGATGTCCTGGTCCTGGCGGGGCTCTATACGATGCGCATCATTGCCGGATCGGAAGCTTCGGGCGTCGAGACGTCGTTTTGGCTTCTGGCCTTTTCCCTGTTCTTCTTCCTGTCCCTCGCTTTGGTGAAGCGCTTCACCGAGCTTCAGGATTTCGGCACCGGGGCGCACCGCTCCAAGACCGGCCGCGGCTATGTCGATGCCGATCTGGAAACGCTGGCCCAGGCCGGTCTCGCCTCCGGCTTCGCCTCGGTACTCGTCCTGGCGCTCTACGTGGACAGCGCGGAAGTCCGCGAGCAATTCACCGTGCCCTATCTGGCTTGGGCGCTCTGTCCGCTGGTTCTTTACATCATCGTGCGGATCTGGATTCTCGCCCGCCGCGACGAGATGCACGAGGACCCGGTCGTCTTCATCCTGCGGGATTGGCGCAGCCAGTTGATGATCGGACTCGGCGCGATCATGTTTCTGGCCGCCGCCTATGTCTGATTTCGCTTACGAAAGCTGGGGCAGGCTGCGGCCGGCAAAGCGGCTCGCCGTGGAGGCGGCGCAATTGCCGGGCGTTCCGGCTCGCGGCGATGGCGGCGAGGGGGGATTTCTGCCGTTCGGCAACGGGCGCTCCTATGGTGACAGCTGTCATAACGATCGCGGGACGCTGATCGACAGCCGTCCGGCGAGCCGGATCCAGTCCTTTGACCCGATCGCCGGTCTGCTGACGGCCGATGCGGGCGTGCTGCTGTGCGAGATAACCCGGCATGTGGCGCCGCAAGGCTGGTTCCTGCCGGTGACGCCGGGAACCCAGTTCGTCACCCTCGGCGGCGCAATCGCCAACGACATCCACGGTAAGAACCACCATCGCCGGGGCACATTCGGCCAATGGGTGGAGGCCTTCGATCTCGATCGCTCGGTCGACGGCTGCATCCTGTGCAGCAAGACCAGCAACCCGCGCCTGTTCGCCGCGACGATTTCCGGCATGGGTCTGACCGGCCTGATCCGGCGGGCGACGATCCGGCTGCTCAAGGTTCCGTCGCTGTCGATCGTCCAGACGACGACGCGCTTCGAGCGGCTGGACGACTATTTCGACATCGCCGAGGACGACGACCGGCGTCACGAATACGCCGTCGCCTGGATCGATTCGCTTGCCAGCGGCGCCTCGCTCGGCCGCGGTCATTTGATCGCCGGCGATCACGCGGCGGACGGCGATATGACCGGGATCGCCCGCGCACCGTTGGCGGGCGTCCCGTTCACGCCGCCGTTCAGTCCGCTACGGGGGCTGGCCCTGCGAGCCTTCAACGAAGCCTATTTCCGCAGGGCCGGGAAGGGGACAAGCCGGCAGATTGTGGCCTTCGACCAGTTCTTCTATCCGCTCGACCGGATCGGCGGGTGGAACCGGCTCTATGGCCCTGGCGGGCTGCATCAGCATCAGAGCGTCGTGCCGCCGGATACCGGCCGTGATGCAGTCCGTGCGTTGATCGAATGCGCCCGCCGCCACGATCACGGCTCGTTTCTCACGGTTCTCAAACGCTTCGGAGAGCAGGTCAGTCCCGGCCTGACCAGCTTTCCGCGCGCGGGATATACGCTGACCCTCGATTTTCCCCATCGCGGCGAGAAAACGCTGCGCTTGTTGGCGGAGCTCGACCGGATCACCGTCGAGGCCGGTGGCGCCGTGAATCCCTATAAGGACGCGCGCATGTCGGCGGAAACCTTCGCCGCCGGTTTTCCCCGTTGGCGCGCCCTCGAAGCGCTCCGCGATCCGGCGATGGTTTCGGACTTCTGGAAGAGGGTTGCCCTAAGGGACGACTGACCGTTCAACCAAAATATAAAATTATAACGACAGTATCAATCGAAAATTTACCGTAAAATTTGCGAATTCCCGCCAAATCCGCCTGATTTAAGCCGATTTAACCCATATCATACAGATTTATACTATGTATCCACATAGCGACGCGTCGAAGACGTCGCTCATTCCAATAAGGCGGTATCGATGGCGAAGTTTCTCCCCTTTATCCTGTTCACGGTGTTCACCAATGCCGCGGCGCAGGTGATGCTGAAATACGGCATGATCCAGCTCGGCCCCCTATCGTTCGCTGGCGTCAATCCGATCGTCAAGATCCTGCAGATCGTCTTCAGTCCCTGGGTCTTCCTCGGCCTCTTGACCTTCGTCATATCGATGGCCTCGCATCTCTTCGTCCTGTCGAAGGTCGAGCTGTCATATGCCTATCCGTTTCTGTCGCTCGCTTATGTCGCGGTCGCGGTCTTCGCCTATTTCGTCTTTCGCGAGGATCTCAACGCCATGCGTGTCGGCGGCATCGCCCTGATATGCCTCGGCACGGTGTTCATCGCCCAGGGCGGCTCCAAGATCCAAGGCGAGGACGAAATCGCCGCATTGTCCAACGACTCCGCACACGAGGTTTCCCGATGAAGCATATCCTGTTCGGCGGCGACGGTTTCGTCGGCCGCCACCTGGCCGAAAAGCTCGTGCAGGACGGCGAAGAGGTCGTCGTCGCCGACGTCAACAAGAGCGATCTGGCGCATTATGGCAACTGCACCTTCGTCGCGACCGACGTGACCGATCCGGAAGCGCTCCAGCGCGTGCCGATCGGCGCCGACGACATGGTCTACAATCTGTCGGCCAAGATGCTGTCGCCGATCATGCCGCGGGCCAAGCGCCACGACTTTTTCTATCCGGTGAACTTCTTCGGCACCAAGCACATCATCGAGGCCATGCATGCCGCTGGCGCGCCGAACCTCGTGCATTTCACCACCGACATGATCTACGGCCACACGGTCACCCACCCGATGACCGAGGAGCATCCGGTTGCCCCGCTCGGAGAATACGGCCAGTCGAAGCTCGATACCGAGTATCTGGCGGCCGAATGGCGCGAGCGCGGCATGAACATTACCCTGTTCCGCCCGCGGCTCATCATCGGGCCGGGCCGGCTCGGTATCTTGGAAAAGCTGTTCAAGCTGATCGACCGCAACCTGCCGGTGCCGATGATCGGATCGGGCAAGAATCCCTATCAGTTCATCTCGGTGTTCGACTGCGCCGAAGCGGCGCGGCTCGCCTGGAAGGCCGGCGTGCCGAACGAGGCCTATAATCTGGGTTCCCTCAACCCGCCGCCGGTGCGGCGCCTGCTTGGCGATCTGGTCAAGCACGCCGGCTCGAAGTCCCTTCTCGTGCCGACCCCAGGCTGGGCGGTGAAGCGGACGCTCGACCTGCTCGACCTGCTGAATGTGCCGCTGATGGATCCGGAACAGTATCTGATCGCCGACGAACTATGCGTCCTCGACGTGTCGAAGGGTGAGCGCGATCTCGACTGGGTTCCGCAATATCGCGATGAGGACATGCTCATCGCCGCCTATTCGGAATACCGGGCCAAGCTTGAGGCCCACCGGCCCGCTTCCACCGCTTTCATACAACCCGCCGAATAAGAACCAGGAGAGCCGATATGCTCGATCGCCCCACGGTCACCGCTCCCGCGCTCGATGAGCCTTTTCGGCGCGGGCCTGCCAAACCCGACCTTCTGACCGTCGAGGAGGCCAAGACGCTCGACGTCCAGACGATGGCCGACGTCTTCAAGGATCACATCAATCCCGGTCAGTTCCACTTCATGAAGCTGCTCGGCTTCCACAAGGTGAAGGTCGAGAGCGCCGAGGGGATGTATTACATCGACCAGAACGGCCGGAAGATCCTCGACTTCTTCGGCGGATTCGGCTCGCTCGCCTTTGGCCACAACCATCCGCGCATTCTGGCGGCCCGGCAGCGCTTCCAGGACGAGAAGCGCCACGAGATCGCGATCGCGTTCCTCTCCCAATACGCGGCGGCGCTCGCCAAGAACCTCGCCGCCTGTTCGCCTGGCGATCTCGACATGGTGTTCCTCGGCTCGTCCGGGTCGGAAGCGATGGAGGCGGCGATCAAGGTCGCCGAGCGCGCTTCGGGCCGCAGGAACTGCAAGATCGTGCATGCCGAGAATTCCTTCCACGGCAAGACCAAGGGCGTTCTCTCGCTGACGGATTCGCCGCTCTACCAGGGTGAGTTCAAGCTGGTCGGCAACACCTTCAAGGTTCCGTTCGGCGATCTCGAGGCGCTGACCAACGCCATTCGCAGCGACCCCGACATCGGCGTCGTCGTGCTGGAAACGGTGCAGGGCGGCGGCGGTATCATCGGCGCCCCGACAGCCTATTGGCAAGGCGTGCGAGCGCTGTGCGACAAGCACAACGTCTTGTGGGTCGCCGACGAGGTCCAGTGCGGCTACGGGCGCACCGGTCGCTTCTACGCCTTCGAGCATCACGGCGTCGTGCCGGACGTCACGGCCCTTGCCAAGTCGCTCGGCGCCGGCAAGGCGGCGGTCGGCGCGATGATCGCCAGACGTGAGGTCTACATGAAGGCCTATGGTTCGCCGAAGACGGCGATGATCCACGCCCAAGCCACCTTTGGCGGCATCGGCGAAGCCTGCGTCACCGCGATCGAGGGTCTCAATGTCCTCTACGACGACGATTTGATCGGCAATGCCGACGATGTGGGCGCGCATCTACTGGCCCGCCTCAAGGAGATCAAGTCGCGTTATCCCTCGATCATCAAGGACGTGCGCGGCCAGGGGCTGATGGTCGGCCTGGAGTTCCATGATTTCTCGCGCACATTGCCGCTGGCGCTGCGCCCGATGGTGGCGATCCTCGACGAAAAGCTCAAAGGCTCGCTGTCCGGCTTCATCGGAGCGCTGCTCCTGCGCGACCACGACGTTCTGGTCGCCTTCACCGAATACAATCGCAACGTCATCCGGCTGGAGCCGCCGCTGATCTGCGGCGAGGAGCATGTCGATCAGTTCTGCGATGCGCTCGACGCGCTACTGTCGCGGGGCATCGTCTCGATCGTCAAGGACTTCATCAAGTCGCAGATGAACTGACCAACCGACGCCGCGCTCGCGTGGCGTCGCCATCGCCGTTCCAGAACTCGCGAGGGATTGAGCCATGAGCCTTGCCGAAAACATCGCGACGCCGGTCGATTGGCAACCCGTGCGCCATCTCGGCTCCAGATTGCACGTCATGCTGTCGCCGCGTGTCGTCCGAGCCGCGGCAATCGCGGTGTTTTCGCTGGTCGTACTGGCCACGGCCGTCGCCGCGCTGGTCAAGCCCGAATATAATTGGGACATGGCGCCCTACATAGGGGTCTCACTGGAGGACCGCATCAGTGATCCGGTGGAGCTTCACCGTGAGGCCTGGGCCGACATCAAGGCGCGGGCATCCGAGGGGCAGTGGTACGAACTGAGCGAAGGCAACCCCTACAACGCCGACCTGTGGCAGAACCCCGATCACTTCGTTTCGCAACTGCCGATGTACCGGGTGAAGGTCGGTTATCTGCACACGCTTCGCTTGCTCGATCGCGTCATCGAACCTGTCTTCGCCACGATCGTCGTCAGTTCCCTTTCCGCCCTGGCCGTCGGCCTCCTCCTGCTGTTCTGGATGGTTCGGCACGGTTTCGCCGAATCCGGTCTGCTTCTCGCCCCGATTTTACTGCTGACGGGCTATTTCAACATGGGGATGCTGGCGACGCCCGACCTCTACATGGCCACATTCGGGCTCGCTGGCATCTATCTCGTCGTCAAGAACCAGCCATGGGCCTCGGTGCCCTTCCTGGTCGCCATGTATCTGGTGCGGCCGGACGGGATCATCTTCCTGTTCGCGCTGCTGCTGGCGGCTCTGGCCTTCGGCTATGCGCGGCTGCCGATGCTTGCCGCCTTCGCTGTGGCCGTGGCTTCCTATCCGCTGATCGCACAGGCCGCGGGCCACCCCGGTTGGTGGCCGCATTTCTATTTCTCCAACATCATGCTGCAGAATGACATGGCCGGATTCGCGCCGGCGTTCAGCGTCATCGATTATCTTCGCGGCGTCGTGCGCGGGGTCAGCGTCGCGTTGCGCATGAACAACTGGCCGGCGATCATGGCGCTATTGCTGTTGGGATGGCTGATGCTCGTCCTCAATGGCCGTGCGCCGGAGCGCCGCGCAAGCATGATGCTGACGGCGATCGTCCTGTGCTTCCTCGGCAAGTTCGTGACCTTCCCGCTGCCCGATGACCGCGTCTACTTCATGTTCGTCGCGGCCTTCGCGATCATCTTCCTCGAAGCGTGGAAGCCGAGCTTCACCGGTCTTGCTTCGCCGAGACAGGCGGATCAGCCGGCTCCGGCTGGGTAAAGGAAGGCCGGACCGTATCGACCGTGAAGAAATTGATCGGGAAAAGATGGCGGTGAGGGCGGACCGGCCCGTCGCTTCGCGGCGCCTCCATGAAGCATTCCTCGTCGAACCAGGCCCAGTCGTCGGCCCAGGTCCAGCAGTCGTGCCGCCGATAGACGGCGGCGACGGCGTCCGCGAAATCCTTGTCCGTCCGTCGTCGGACATAGGGACCGGGAGCCGCTTCGAAATAGTGCATCGCCAGCGGCAGGGACCGGTCGGTGCAATAGTTTGACATCCATAGTTTGAAACCGATTTCGTCCCTGAGTTGATGGAGAACCCGGAACACTTGGATATGCTCCTCGTGGCCATATTCCCCCCACGGATTATGGGTGAACACATTCATGTCGGGCGTGAGCCTTTCTTTCAGACTGTCGTAGATCGTCCTGAAGTTGTTCCGGTACATATTGGCGACGCTGTCTTCGGCGACATTTGTCACGGCGCCGAGACTCGACAGACAGGCGCGGGCGAGTCGGGTCATCTCTCTGCGACTGGCTTCCAGCCCGAGCGTGACGCCGTAGGGCGATGGCGTGGGGCTGGACCAATTGGCGCAACCGATCGCGCCGGATTCCTCGATCTCCAGGAAGGTGATGGCGCCGCGCGGGTAGTCCGCGATCGCCTGGCGCCGTGCCTCGCCCAGTTGCGGCTGCGCCCAGAAATCGCAATAGACGACAATTACATGGTCCACATCCTTCAGGATCGAATTAAACCATAAGAGTTCGTCATCGGGATGCGCTGCAACTATGACGGAATTTTCCAGGAAATCCGGTTGCTGATCCATTCCGTCGCTCTCCTCCTGCCCGCATTTCCGCGGTGCTACTGTCTCTCTTCTCCCGCGGCGGTCCTGCGCATACGCCGGCGAAGACGAAACATGCCCAACGCCAGTCGGCCGACGGCAGTCCTGCCGACGGCGATCTCGTACATTGCCGTTGGAGTGGCCCCGAAGTCGCCCTTGAAGGGTTCGTCTCCGATCGTGAAGTCGAAGCTGTTGCCGTGGTCCCCGATCCATCGCTCGATGATCATGTCGTACATGACAAGGCCTGGGGAATGACGACCGAAACGCTCGTAATCGCAACCGATCAGCAGGTAATAGAAACGGCCATTGACGGTGAGGCCGAAGACATAGCCGACGGCCTCGCCATCGAGGGCCAAGAGATACGTCCGCGCCAACCCTGCCGAGGCGCCGTGGATGGCGATCTCGGTGTAAAATCGTTCGACCGCGTCGGTTTGAATGGGATCGCCCTCAAATCGTCCGGTCCGCAAGGCCTTCACGCGGCCGATTGCTTGGCGCAACGCGGACGGGTCGTCGAGAAGCTGGAGTTCCACATTTCCGCTTTTGAGAAACCGGCGCTTCTTGCGGTCGAGATAGCGAGTGAAGCTCTTGTCGAAAGCGTTGGCTCGCCAGTCAGGGTAGGAAGATGGCAGGACGGTCGCATGGGCCGAGAAGTCGACTTTCGATGCCGGCATGTTGATGACGGCGTTCCAGTCCTTCACCGCCTCTTCGCGTATCGGACGAATGCGAAGCACGTCGTGGGAGGGCAATGTTGTCGCGACCCGTGCCGCAAGGTCCCGCGGCAAGGGCCAATCGCGATCGATGACCGGACAAGTGTAGTCACTGACGCCCAGATCCGTTGTCTCGACAAGCCGAAGGCCGAACTTACGTCGGCCAATCAATGGCAGAACGAAGCGAAGACGTCCGCTCTCTGGATCGCGACCCGTCACCGTCAGATTCCGAGCCTTCCGGGAAGGAACAAGAAGGTTATAAAAATAGGTTAGCCATAGGGGATGCTGAAAGGCAGAGGCCTCAGATTTCCGATAGATATCCTCGTACTCTGGAGCCGTGTAATCGAATCCGGTCTCCACGCATACATCCACCTCCGATCGTGGATCGCGATGATTACCGCCGATTCGGCTGCCGCCACCCGGCGTAGGTTTCGAGGAGTTCGAGATACTCATCTATTATTGATAGCATCACGGAAAGGTGATGCCACCCATCGCATTCGGAAAGCCACAATATCCTTAACCCGCTTGGCTCTGGTCTGGCGTCGCGCCGCGCCTTCGTGATGTCGCAAACAAGACGCGAGTCCGGAGGGGGCACGGCCTAAGCTTCGACGGATAGCTGCCAGCCGCCGCCGGGAATGGCGCGCGGCGGTGCCGTCTTGAGGAGTGAGAGGCATGAATTCACGGGCGCGCGCGGTGGTGATCGGCGGTGGAGTGGTCGGGGTCTCGACGCTCTATCACTTGGCGAAAAAAGGCTGGACCGACAGTATCCTGATCGAGCGCAAGGAACTGACCTCCGGCTCGACCTGGCACGCGGCCGGGCTCCTGCCGCTGTTCAACATGAGCTATTCGGTCGGCCAGCTGCACAAATATTCCGTGCGCTTCTACCGTGAGCTTCAGGAGGAGACCGGCATGAATGTCGGCTTCTCCGACGTGAGCAACATCCGTTTGGCCCGCACCAAGGACCGCTGGGACGAGTATATGTACTATGCCGGGGTTGCCGAGACGATCGGCGTGCCGGTGAAACTGCTCAGCCCCGAGGAATTGAAGGAAGTCTGGCCGCTCTGCGAGACCGACGGCATCCTAGGCGCCATCCAGCATCCCGAAGACGGCTACATCCAGCCAGCGGACCTGACCCAGGCGCTGGCCAAGGGCGCCCGCGATTTCGGCGCCACGATCCACCGCAACACCGCCGTGACCGGCATCGAACAACTGGCCTCCGGCGAGTGGAAGATTACGACCGACAAGGGCGAGATCGTCGCCGACCACGTCATCTCGGCGACTGGAAACTTTGCTCGCCGAACCGGCGCCATGGTCGGTCTCGCCGTGCCGGTCATCCCGGTCGAGCACCAATACATCGTCACCGAGCCGCATCCCGCGATCGTCGAGCGCAAGCGGCAGGGCCTGCCGGAGATGGGCGTCCTGCGCGAAAGCGATTCCTCCTGGTACATGCGCGAGGAGAACGGCGGCCTCATTCTCGGCCCCTACGAGATTGGTGCGCCTTGCTGTTATCTCGATGGGCCGGACAAGGAGAGCGAGTACGAACTGTTCCAGGAAGATCTGGACCGCCTGATGCCGCATATCGAGACCGCGATCGCGCGCGTGCCGGCGTTTGGCGAGGTCGGCATCAAGAAGGTCTATAACGGCGCCATCGCCTATACGCCCGACGGTTCGCCCATCGTCGGCCCGGCGCCGGGCCTGAAGAATTTCTGGCTCAATGAGGGCCATTCCTTCGGCATCACCGCGGCCGGCGGAGCCGGCTGGCAGATCGCCGAATGGATCGTGGACGGCGAACCGACCGTCGACATGATCGGCGTCGATCCGCGCCGTTTCGGACCCTATGCGGGCGAGGGGTATCTGCGGGCCAAGAACGAGGAGGCCTACGCCAACGTCTTCTCCGTCCACTACCCCGACGAGGAGCGCGCCGCCGCGCGGCCGTTGAAAACCTCGCCCTCCTACGAACGCCAGAAGGCGCTCGGCGGTGTCTTCGGTTCGGTCTATGGCTGGGAGCGAGCGAACTGGTTCGCGCCAGACGGCTACGCGGTGCCGGAGGCCGAACTCGACGTCGGCGCCGACGTCCTGATGAAGCACAACCACGCGCCGGTCGATCACACCGGCCGGATTCGCGAACGCTGGTCGTTCCGCCGCTCGAACTATTTCGAGCCGGTCGGCGACGAGGTGAGGGCGGTGCATGAGGGCGTCGGCCTGCTCGACATGACGCCATTCGCCAAGGCCGTCGTCACCGGACCGGGCGCCGCAAGCTGGCTCGACGGTCTTCTCGCCAACCGCGTCCCGAAAAAGACGGGCCGCATCGCGCTTTGCCATCTGCTGACGCCGGCGGGCGGCGTGCGCTCGGAGTTCACCGTCTTCAAGGCCGGTGAGCAGAGCTATTATCTCGTCTCCGGCGGCGGTTACGAATCCGTCGACCACGACATCCTGCAAAAGGCGTTGCCGGACGACGGCAGCGTTCAGATTTATCCGGCGACGACGTGGCTCGGCGTCCTGGTGCTGGCCGGGCCGCGCTCGCGCGATGTCCTTGCCAAGCTGACGCGCACGGATCTGACCAGCGCGGCGTTCCCATGGCTGACCGGCCAGCGCATTTCCGTCGGGCCAGTTCGCCTCGACGCGCTGCGGGTCAATTTCGTCGGCGAGCTCGGTTGGGAGTTGCACCATCCGATCGAAATGCAGAACGCGCTCTACGACATGTTGCTGGAGGCCGGTGCCGAATTCGGAATCCGGCCCTTCGGCATCCGGGCGATGGGCACGATGGCGTTGGAAAAATCCTATCGCCAGCTACCGCGCGAACTCTCCATCGAATACAATGCACTCGAGTCCGGTCTTGAGAGATTTGTTCACCCGAACAAGGGCGACTTTATCGGCCGTGACGCGGTGGTCCAGGCGCGCGAGGCCGGTCTGCGCTGGCAGTTCGCGACCCTCGAGGTTCACGACCTGGGCGACGCCGACGCGCGCGGATCGGAGCCGATCTATGCCGATGGCGTGCTGGTCGGACGGGCGACGAATGGCGGCTACGGGTGGCGGGTCGGCAAGAGCTTGGCGCTGGCCATGCTGAAGCCGCAACACGCGGGCGAGGGCACGCGACTCCAGATCAAGATTCTCGGCACGCTTCATGACGCGACCGTGGTCGGCGAAAGCCCGTTCGATCCGGACAACGAGCGGCTCCGCGCATAAGCGCAGGATGCCCATTGCTGGGTTGGATGATCCGTCGATGGCGCGCATTCGAGCGGATCGTGACAGCTTTGTGTCTTGCGCGATCGCGCAATTGGCGTGACGATTTCGGCATGCGTGGCCGACCCGTCGCCTTCGTCGCTGTCTTTCTCCTCGCGCTATTTGCGGGAATGGACGGTTTTGCGCCGGCGACGGCGCAACTGCGTAGCCTTGGCGACCTCGGTGCAAACGACGAACGGGCACCACAAGAAGGCCAGAAAGTTGACGTCGAACTCGTGCTCGCGGTCGACGTATCCTGGTCGATGGATCATGGCGAGCAGGAGATCCAGCGCGAAGGTTATGCCGCCGCCTTCCGCAGCGAGGCGGTGCAGCGGGCGATCATGGAGGGCGGCTACGGCCGGATCGCGGTCACCTATATCGAGTGGGCCGGCATATTCTCCCAATCGATCGTCGTTCCCTGGGCGCTGATCGATTCCAAGGCGAGCGCGGAGGCTTTCGCCTATCGTCTGGCGACCGAGGAGCCGGAGCGCCAGCGGCGAACTTCCATCGCATCCGCCCTCGATTTCATCGCGCCTTTGTTCGATCGCAACGGCTTCGACGGTCGCCGGCGGGTCGTCGACATATCCGGAGACGGGCCGAACAATCAGGGACGCATTGTCACCGCCGCGCGGGATGCGGCGGTCGCCCGCGGTATCACCATCAACGGCTTGCCGCTGATGACGTCGGGCGGCGGCTTCGGCTGGAGCGCGATCCCCGATCTCGACCGCTATTATACGGACTGCGTTATCGGCGGGCCCTCAGCCTTCATCATCCCAGTCAACGACTGGTCGCAGTTTCCCGAGGCGGTGCGTCGCAAACTGGTGCTGGAACTTGCCGGCACCTGGCCCGACGACCGGACGAACGACCCAGCAACTGTTATTCCAACCCAGAACGCCTCGGCCGCCGATTGTCTCATCGGTGAACGGCTGTGGCAGCAGCGCCAGCGACGTTGGCTCGAGGATTTCCAGTAGGTCAGGGCCGGCGGTGACGCCTGCGCGATCACGCCGGGGACAGCGCGGCGCGTCCGGTCCGCTCCTGCTGCGGCGAGCGCGAATAGAGTTCGCGGTAGCATTTGGAAAAATGCGACGCGGAGACGAAACCGCTGGCGACGGCGATCTCGACGATCGGCAACTGCGATTGCATCAGCAGGTGCCGCGCCCGGTCGAGCCGGATTTCCAGATAGTAGCGCGCCGGGGAGCGGCCCATCTCCTTGTCGAAGAGACGCTCGACCTGCCGGCGGGAGAGACCGACCGCGCGGGCGATCTCGACCAGCGACAGCGGATCGGAGAGATTGGCTTCCATGATCTCGATCACCCGCAGAACCTTGGCATGCTGGACGCCGAGCCGCGCGCGCAGCGGCAGTCGCTGCCGGTCTTGGGGACCGCGCACCCTGTCGGTCAGCGCCTGCTCGCAGACCCGGTTGACCATATCCTCGCCCTGATCCTCGCCAATCAAGGCGAGCATCATGTCGAGCGAGGCCGTGCCGCCGGCGCAGGTGTAGATGTTGTGGTCGATCTCGAAGAGGTCGGCATAGACGTCGGCGCGCGGAAAGGCTTCGGTAAAGCCCGGCAGGTTCTCCCAATGGATCGCGCAGCGGCGGTCGGCCAGGAGACCAGCGCGGGCGAGAATCCAGGCGCCGGTGCACAGGCCGCCGACCGAAATGCCCCGTTGGTGGGACTCGCGCAGATAGGAGAAGGCCGCCTTGTCGGAGAAATCCTCGACCAGGACGCCCGAGCAGGCGAACACCATGGACGGCCGGTGCTCCCCGGGCAGCGCGCGGCGCTCGGCCTCCACGGAGTTGGTCACTGCCACTTCGACGCCATTCGACGCGCGCACAGGCGCGCCGTCGGTCGAGGCGAGGCGCCAGCGATAAAGCTCCCGATCGACGATGCGGTTGGCGATCCGCAGCGGCTCGATCGCGGTCGCGAAGGCGATCATCGAGAAATTCGGAACGAGCAGGAACACGATCGTGCGCTTGGGCGGAGCCTCGCTCACCGTATCGTCAACCCTGGCCGATCGGTCGGTCCCAAAGGCGGCTGGCCGTTTGCCGCTGACGCGCTTCTCATCGGCGAATGCCTCCGACCCTAACGTGACCGGCGATGGTCTCGCTTCCACGACATTGCGACCACGCGGTCGAATCGGGCCAGATTGCGCGGGATTGTTTTCACGCGCAAGCGACGTCTTTCACATTCAGGTCGGAGAATAGCCAACGTATCGGTGGGCGGATTATCCCGGCAGATCGTCCTCGGGACCGCCGCTGTCATATTCGAGCAGCAGTCGGTCGGCGCGGCCCTGATCATCGACGCCGACGCGGCGCCGCACATATTTGCTGCGAAACGCCGCGTCGATAATCTCGGACTCGGCCATGCCCAAATTAGCCACGAGATGCAGAAGCGTTCGTTGACCCTGATTGCCGCCGGCCGCTTTTTCGTCACGCAGGTACTGCTCGAGGCGCAGACGTTTTTGCCGCCGTTCCCACAGGTATCGCCCGTAGGCCCACACAGCGATCACTGCCGTGAGGATCGCCGCGATGTTGGCGAAAACTCCCAACAGGCCCACCGCAAACGCCTCCCGGTTCCTAGCGCTTGCGGGCCTTGCGAGCGGCGTATTTGGCGTCGCGGGCTGCTTTGCGGGCTGCTTCGTCGGCGACCATCTGCGCCATCGGACGATTCTTCTCGGCCTTCGCGGCTTCTTCCGCGGCAAGGCGATCGGCTTCCTTCTCCGCCTTGCGGGCGGCGGCATCGCGGGCTTTGGCCTCGGCCTCGGCGCGCTTTTTGGCCTGACGCTCCTCGCGAGCCGCGACAATAGCGGCGCGCTCGGCGCGGCGGGCCTCCGCGGCGGGATCGTTCTGCTTCGCCTTCATCTTTTCGAGAAGGGCGGCTTTCGCTTCTTGCGCGGCTGTGCGGCGTTCGACGAAATCCGCACCCTTGGGTTTCAAAACTGACATGGACCAATCGTAATTCGTGGAAAAGGGTTCGCGCGCTCGTTGTCCGGACGCCGACGCCTTGGGGGATAAGCCGCTGGCGGCGCCGCGTCAATCGTAACGGTTTGGTTCAGCGGGCAGGACGACCGCCGCGACGTCGCCGGGGCGCATTCCCTTCGGCATCGTCGGACCGCCGGATCGGTTGGCCCTCGGCATCGCGGTTAGGCAGCCTTTGTACCTTGACCAGTTCGGGATAGGCGTCGCGCTTGTTCGGAAACGCCATGGCGGCGACGAAATGATCCTGGAAGGCGGGCTCCAGCGCCGTCTCGACCTTTTGGATGCGCTTGACTGCCGCCTCGATCTCGCGGCGATAGGACCGGTTTAAAAGCGCCATGCGCGCGCCGGCGCCTGCCGCATTGCCCACCGAGCCACATTTTTCCACGTTACAATCGGGCACCAGTCCGAGGACCATGGCGTATTTCGGCTCGATGAAGGAGCCGAAGGCGCCGGCCAAGGCGATGCGGTCGATGGTGCCGGACTCGCCGGCGGCGCCGAACTTGTCGATCAGCAGCTTGATGCCGGCGTAAAGCGCCGCCTTGGCGAGCTGGATGGCGCGCACGTCGGTTTGCAGGATGCTGATTGTCCGTCCGGGCATCGCGTGGAGAACATAGGCGAAGGTGCGCCCCTCCTGAACAATGCGGGGCGAGCGGGCGGCCAGCGATCCGTCGATGATTCCGTCTTCGGTGATGATCCCGGCGAGGAACATTTCCGCGATCACTTCGATGATACCGGAGCCGCAAATGCCGGTGATGCCGACGGATCGTGCGGCCTCGGCAAATTCCGCCGCGTCGGACCAGCTATCCACGCCGATGATCTTGAAGCGGGGCTCCAGCGTTTCTGGATCGATGCGAACGCGCTCGATGGCGCCCGGCGCGGCGCGCTGGCCGGAGGAAATTTCAGCGCCTTCAAAGGCCGGGCCGGTCGGCGAGGAAGCGGCCAGAAGCCGCTGCCGGTTGCCGAGCACGATTTCGGCATTGGTGCCGACATCGACCACGAGCATCGTCTCGTTCTGGCGATGCGGGCCTTCCGAGAGGGTGACGGCCGCCGCGTCCGCGCCGACGTGGCCGGCAATGCAGGGCAGGAGATAGGCGCGGGCCGCCGGATGCAGGCTGAGATCAAGATCGCTGGCCGGCACGGCCAATGCACCGGATACGGCCAGCGCGAAGGGCGCCTGGCCGAGTTCGGTGGGATCGATGCCGAGGAAGAGATGATGCATGATCGGGTTGCCGACGAAGACGCAGTCCATGATGTCGGCGGTGTCTACGTTGGTCTCGGCTGCAACCTCCTCGACCAGCCTTTGGATCGCCTCGCGTACCGCCTTGGTCATTTCCGGCCGGCCACCGGGGTTCATCATCACGTAGGAGACGCGGCTCATCAGATCCTCACCGAAGCGGATCTGCGGGTTGGGCGTGCCGGCCGAGGCGATGGTCGCGCCCGACAAGAGCGACGACAGATGCAGCGCGACCGTCGTCGAGCCGATGTCGACGGCGATGCCGTAGGCCTCGTTCTTGAGGCCGGGATAGAGTCCCATCAGGCGCGGGCGCTCGTCATCGCGATCCTGGGCGATCGCGCAGGTGACCTTCCAGGCGCCGTCGCGTAGCGTCTTCTGGACATGGGGAAGAATTCCCGGATCGACGATCGGCGCCGAGATGCCCCAGTCCTTTTCCAGCGCCACGAAAATGCGATCGAGATCGCCCAGCGGCGCGTGCATGTCGGGCTCGACGACCTCGACGTAAAGCAGCCGGATCGCCGGGTCGCGCGGGAAATCGCGCGTGTCGACCGCCTTGCGGACGACCGCTGCGTTGACCGCCATGTCGGACGGCAGGTCGATGACGAGGTCGCCTTCGATAGTAGTGGAGCAGGAGAGCCGGCGGCCGGGCTTCAGGCCGCGTTTGGCAGCATAACGCTCTTCCTTGGCGGACCAGGCCGAGAGGTGGTCGGCCGCCGAGGTGATCTTGTGCTTGGCGAAGATTCCCTCGGCCACCTCGATCTGGCAGCGGCCGCAAATGCCGCGGCCGCCGCAGACGCTCTCGACATAGACGCCGAGCGAACGCGCCGCCTCGATCACCAGCGTGCCTTTCGCGAAGCGGCCGCGTTGTCCGGACGGCATGAACAGAACGAGGGGATCTTGCTGGGTCATCGTGCCGCCGTCAGCCTTGAACCGTGCCGGCGCTCATCCTTCGAGGCTCGCTGCGCTCGCACGTCAGGATGAGGGCACTGAAGGCCACGGCTTTGCGAGGCGCCCCATGCGTCACTTCGACAATCTCTTGCGATTGGCGCGCACGCGCTTGGTATAGGGTTTCAGACCGGCGGAGAGGATCGCGTCGCCATGGTTGGAATGGCTGCTGCGTCCGGTCACGGCGCCGAGCGTGGCCTCGGTCGCGGCTTCCATCGCGGCCATGTTCATGGCGACGAGCGATTCGCCGGCCGCTTGCATCTTCTCGCCGACCATGCGCGACATCTCATCCCGGTCGGTGGCCGTCGGAGAAGTGGCCGACATCCAGAATTGCATCATGCGGCTGCCGATCACGAACGGTGACAGCATCATCAGCGTCGACATTTCGGTGCTGCTCTTGGGGGCAACGGAAAGCGACAGGCGGCGGCGGGTCATCAAACGAATTCCTTTCGGGGGTGTCCCATCGGCGGGGACTGTCCTGCGGGAAACGTTCGGCGACACCAAACGGTCGCAGCGGCGGCCAAGTTTATTTCGCACTTGCGAAAAGAATGGCGCGGGTCGCGGACGCTCCGTGACCTCGCACCTGGCGCTCGCCGGGCCGCCGGCCTTCATCAGGACTGCGCCATCCGGGCTTCCCGACCGCCGCGCCGCCGGCCGCTGCCGGATGGCGTCGCGGCCGAATTGGCGGCGACCATCGACGCGGCTGGCTGGATATCGCGGTAGTTGCGAATCCAGGTTCCGCAGGACGGATCGTTGCCCATCAGAACATTGGCGGCGCGAACCGCCTCCATCTCCTGCGACCGGCAGGGATTCATGATCGCCGAGGTCATGCCGGCGGCGATCGCCATCGGCAGGAAGGCGGCGTTGATGCCGTGGCGGTGCGGCAGGCCGAAGGAGATGTTGGAGGCGCCGCAGGTCGTGTTGACGCCGAGCTCGTCGCGCAGGCGTCGCACGAGCGCGAACACCTGCCGGCCCGCCGTGCCCATGGCGCCGATCGGCATGACCAGCGGGTCGACGACGATGTCGCACGGCTTGATGCCGTAGTCGGCGGCATGCCGGACGATCCTCCTCGCCACCTCGAAGCGCACGTCCGGATCTTCGGAAATGCCGGTTTCGTCATTGGAAATGGCGACGACCGGCACGTCGTATTTCTTGATCAGGGGCAGGATCGCCTCGAGTTTTTCCAGCTCTCCGGTGACGGAGTTGACCAAGGGCCGCCCCTCGGCCACCTCCAGCGCCGCCTTGATGGCGGAGGATACGGAGGAATCGATCGAGATCGGCAGATCTGTGAGGCTCTGGACGAGGCGGATAGTCTGCACCAGCAGCGGCGGCTCGGACATGTTCGGATCGACGGCGGTGACCCCGGCATTGACGTCGAGCATGGTCGCGCCCGCGGCAACCTGCTCCAGCACGTCCTTGGTCACCGTATCGAAATTGCCGGCGACCATCTCGGCGGCAAGCTTCTTGCGACCGGTCGGATTGATCCGCTCGCCGATGACACAGAAGGGTTCGTCGAAGCCGATCACGATCTCCCTCTTGGCGGAGGCGACGACGGTGCGGGTCATGGGCGGTCTTTCGGTGAAGGGGGCTGACGGAGGATTCGGTTCGGCTGGCGCTCAGCCGTGCTGGCGCTTGAGGTCGTGGCCGGAAGATGAGGCCCGGTTCGACCAGGAGCCGCGCTCGGTGAGCCATGCGGCGGATTTCACCAGGCCGCCGAAGGGAAAGACATGGATCTGCCGGACGGGCGAGTCCAGCGTCGCCTGCCAATGCCGCTCGATCGGCCCGACCACCGCTTCCGGCGAATGGGTCGTGGCGAGCGCGGTCAGCGCCAACGCCCGCTTCTTCAGGAAGGCGACGGAGTTGCCGACACCGCAGAGCGCGGCGTATTTGATCAGCGTGGTGATCTTGGCGGGTCCGGCGACGCCGAGATGGATGGGCAGGCCGATGCCGGCCTCGCGGATGGCCAGCGACCAGTTGATGAACTCGTCGGCGTCGAAGCCGAACTGGGTGACGATGCGCATATGCGCCCCGGTGCGCTCGCCGAAATCGCGTTTGAGACGCAACGCCTCTTCGGCGGTCGCGGCCGAGAAATCGGGCGAGCCCTCGGGATGGCCGGCGACCCCGATGTCGCGGATTCCATAGCGATCGAAGAGGCCGCTCTCCAGAATCTCCATGGTCGAGGTGAACGGACCTGCCGGCCGATCGAGGCCGCCACCGATCACCAGCATGTCGGTTACCCCGGCCTCTTCGGCATAGGCGCGGATGCGGGTTTCCAATTCGTCGCCGCTGCGGATGCGGCGCGCCGGAATATGCGGGACCGGCGCGTAGCCGAGGTCGGAAATTCGTTTTACCGCACGGATGAAATCCTTGACGGAGTCGACACCGACATCGGTCAGATAGACCTTGGTTCCGGCGGGAAACAGATCGGGAAGCTCGCGCGATTCCAGCGCCTGCTTGGGGGCGACCTCGACCGAGGCGGGGATATGATGCCGCGGCAACGGCAGATCCTGTATCATGGCTCACGCCCCTCGTTGGCGACCAGCGCCGCGAGGCGGTCCCGGTCGTAGCGTTGATCGAGTTCGGTCAATCTGTTCGTGACCTCGGCCTCGAGGTCGTCCGCTTCGCAGGCCGCGCTGTCGCGCCGCCACTCGGCGAGATAGGCCTCGGAATCCTGGGCACCGACGCGCATGGCGCAGCGGTCGATCGCCTCGATGAAGCGTATCGGCAGTTCGCGACGCGCTGCCTTGCGTCCCTGGCGGACGATCACCTGGGCCGGAATATCCCGCCAATAGACGATTTGCGTTTCGGCCATGCCGCATCTCCCACGCCCGACAATGTGCCGGGAGATGCTGTCTGAGGATATGCCGGACGCGACGACGCGCGGCGGCTTTGCGACATTCGTCGCCTGACGGGCGACCCGGAGAATTTTTTGAGGATCGGAAGTGATCGATCGGCTGCGTCGACGTAGCCGCTGCCTGGACGAGAACCCTGGCCCAACTGCGTCCTAAAACCGGCATCTGCCGGCACGCGCCAGGCGGCCGGCCCGGTCAGAAAATCTGCATGACCGCGAGGGCCGCGGCGCCGTAGACACCGGCAAGCACCAGTACGGACGCCAATCCGAGGACGATCGAGGCGATCAGCCAGAGACCGTCGCGGGCGGTGATCGCCACCCCGGCGAGAGCGATAGCGACGCCGGGCGCCATATTGGTCAGCGGAAACGGAATCGTCACCAGTGCCGCCATCAGAAAACAGAACCAGCCTACCGCGACGAGCAGCACCCATTCAGGCTCAGGCCAGTAGCGATGCCGTGCGAGGCGCTCGATCCAGCGCAGCGTCGGTCCAATCTTGCGCATGCCCATGCCGAGCGTGTCGGCGCTGAGGCGGATACGATGGACACGCTCAGGCAGCCAGAGTCGGTGACGACCGATCGCGAGTTGCAGGGCGAACAGCATGAGCGGTATGCCGAAGAGTAGCGAGGCGCCCGGTGGAAGCGGAATAAGATTGAGCCCGCCGAGAAGAATGAAGAATGCCCCATACGCCCGCGTATCGAAGGCTTGGGATAATTCGCCAAGTGTCGGACCGGTCGGGTCGCGATGGGTGTAGCCCCGCAGAATCGCGGAGATGCGTCGTTGCCGCTTGGCTCCGCGTCGCCGCAGCGATCGTCGAATGTTTGAGAAGGCGGCGGGTGACACGGTCGGTACTCGGTATACTTGGTTTGCGGAACGGGTCGCGGAGCTGAATGGCATGAGGCAGCCAATGCCAAACCGCCGGCACGGCTTCCCTCTTAATCAAGGAGTCCGCAAACACTATGACGGGCTGGATATTAAATCGGCGTTTCTTTGGCAAACATCAAGCGGCTGCGTCGGCTCTTCGCCAACCGATCCCATGCCGATGTGGCTGATGCATACCCGCCAGGGTGCCTGGGGAAGTGCGCGTCAGCCTGTTGCGAGCTGGGGCCGGGCGGCGCCGGCTACGGTGGCGATGGCGTCGACGAGATCGCCATAGCCGACAAAGCGCCGCTCGTGGGCGAGTCCCAGACGGTCCGCGATCGCCCGCGCCCTGGCATCGAGTTCGGCGTCGTCGGTTTGCGCGATGTGGACGACGCGTTCGTAATTGCCGAACAGCATTGCCGTCATTTCGGGATAACGGTCGAGGCCGAACGGCTTGGCGATAAATGCGTCGAACTGACGGGCAAGAAAATCGGTGAGCCAGAAAGTGGTCATGTTGGCATCGCCTTCGGCGGCAAAGCGGTCATTACCGAGGAAGAAGGAATAGCAGTGCGGGCCGGCAATGCGCTCGACGCCCTGGCGTTCGCAGACCGCGTCGAGATGGCCGCCGGTGCCGCAATCGGCATAGGCGATAAAAATCCTGGACGCGCCCCGGCTCCGGGCTTTGAGGATGGCCGCTTCGACGGCCGGCGCGATCTTTTTCGGCGCGTTGTGGAGAACGGCCGGAAGGCATGTGAGGTCGACATGGTGAAGGTCGTTGGCGGCGAGGATGGCGAGAATCTCCCGGGCGATGGCGCCACAGGCGATGACCGTCAGCCGCTCGACATTGGCACGGGAGGACGCGGCGGTGTGGTCGGGGCCGTCAAACATCAGCCTTCCAAACGAAAATGTCGGCGAGCCGGGGAACCCGCGCGGATCAATTTCGTTTTTCCGTCACATTCTCGAAACGGAGAAAACAGCATGACCCACCGCATCGCAATATTGTCCGGGTTTCTGGTGGGGGCGCTTCTGCTGTCCGCCTGCGCGAACACCGTGCGTGGGGTCGGCCGCGACCTTGGCAACACCGTCGACGCAACAGGGGCGGCCGTCAGGGACGTCGCGCAGTAGGCAGTCACCCACCGCGGCGATGAATGGGCGCGGGGCCCTCGGGCCGCCGCGCCGTTTGCATGGCTGCCGCGAACGGACGCCGGCGAGATATCCGCGCTGGTCATTGCCCGACCGGCGCGGGGCGCGCCTGTCTCTGCATGGGGGAAGGGGTGGATGACCCGGCTCATGGCGTTCAGAGCTGGTTGTGCTTGCGCGCCATCAGTTCCTTGGCGATCTCGACGGTGATCGCCGCATCGCGGCAATAGGCGTCGGCGCCGACCTGATTGGCGAAATCCTCGTTCAACGGCGCGCCGCCGACAAGGACGATATAGTCATCGCGCCGGCCCTTCTGGACCAACGTATCGATGACCACCTTCATGTAGGGCATCGTCGTCGTCAGCAGCGCCGACATGCCGAGGAATTCCGGCTGGTGCTCGTCGAGCGCGGCGAGATACTTGTCGACGTCGATATTGATGCCCAGGTCGACGATCTCGAAGCCGGCGCCCTCCATCATCATGCCGACGAGGTTCTTGCCGATGTCGTGGATGTCGCCCTTGACGGTCCCGATGACCATCTTGCCCTGTTTCGGCGCGCCGGTCTCGACCAGTAGCGGCCGCAGGATCTTCATCCCGGCCTTCATGGCGTTGGCCGAGAGCAGCACCTCAGGCACGAACAGGATGCCGTCGCGAAAATCCTCGCCGACGATCTGCATGCCACCGACGAGCGCCTTGGTCAGGACGTCGTAGGGCGTCCAACCCCGTTCGAGAAGGATGTTGGTGCCCTCCTTGATCTCCTCCTTCAGCCCGTCGTAAAGGTCGTCCTTCATCTGGGCGACGAGGTCGTCGTCGGAGAGCTCGGCCAGTACGATCTCGTCGTCATCCGCCATGATGGCACTCCTCGCCAGCGGCCTCTCCCAAGGCCTTGTTGGGAACGGCACCGGCGTTCTTTTCGACACCGCACCGCATCATGATCGAGATTAGGGCAAAGACCGGCGAGCAAATCTTCCGGCTGCGACATTGCCGATGCCGAAAACGACGTCCGCGCCATGGATTTGGTCGCCGACCAGGCCCGATGACTATCCTTCGCGCGTCACCAATCTTCGCATCCGGAACGGCGAGCGGGATTTGTGCTTTTACAATCGGCTATGATCGCCGCGTAGGCTCGCGGGAGGATGTCGGTGCGGGACGGTGCCATAGGCGGCCGGCGCCAAGCGGACAATGCCAGGAGACGACGGATGAGCGACGTGACCGGACAAGCCCCCGAGGCAATGGAAGCCGAAGACGGTGCGGGGGGCGGACGGCGTGGGCGCGGCGGCGGCGGCGCATCGGCCCGGCGCGCGGCCCGCACCCAGACCGGATCCGGACCTAAGCTCGCCTATATTCGTCGGGCGCTTCCGGAATACGAGGTGCTGGACGAGGAAGGTCTGGCCCTGATCGAGGCGAACGCCGACACGGTGCTTCAAGAGATCGGCATCGAATTTCGCGACGACGCGGAAGCGCTGGCGATGTGGAAGGATGCGGGCGCCGACGTGTCCGGAGAGCGGGTACGCTTTCCCAAGGGGCTTTGCCGCGAACTCCTGAAGACCGCGCCGCGGATTTTCACCCAGCACGCCCGAAATCCGGAGAACTCGGTCGAGATTGGCGGCAAGGCGACGGTGTTCGCGCCGGTCTACGGGCCGCCCTTCGTGCGTGACCTCGACGGCGTGCGTCGTTACGCGACGATTGAGGATTTCCGCAACATTGTGAAGCTCGCCTATATGGCGCCGTCGATCCACCATTCGGGCGGCACGGTGTGCGAGCCGGTCGATATCCCCGTCAACAAGCGCCATCTCGACATGGTGCATGCGCACATGACGCTGTCCGACAAGCCGTTCATGGGCTCGGTGACGGCGCCGGAGCGGGCCGCCGACACGGTCGAAATGTGCCGCATCCTGTTCGGCTCGGATTTCGTCGATCAGAACACCGTTGTCATCAATCTGATCAACGCCAACTCGCCGATGACCTTCGACGGCACCATGCTCGGTGCGCTCAAGGTTTATGCCCGGGCGAACCAGGCCTGCATCGTCACGCCCTTCATCCTGGCCGGCGCCATGAGCCCGGTGACGGTCGCTGGCACCTTGACGCAGGTGCTCGCCGAGGTGCTGGCGGGCGCCGCCTTTACCCAGCTTTGCCGGCCGGGCGCGCCGGTCGTCTTCGGCACCTTCGCCTCGTCGATCTCGATGCAGTCCGGCGCGCCGACCTTCGGATCGCCCGAGCCGGCGCTGGTCTCCTATGGCGCGGCGCAGCTGGCGCGCCGGCTCGGCTTGCCGTTCCGCACCGGTGGGTCGCTCTGCGCCTCCAAGGTGCCGGATGCCCAGGCGGCCTATGAGAGCGCCAACACGCTGAACTCGACAGTGCTGGCGGGCACTAATTTCGTGCTGCATTCCGCCGGTTGGCTCGAGGGTGGGCTTGCCGCCTGCTACGAGAAGTTCGTCATGGATTGCGACCAGCTCGGCATGATGCAGGCGATGGCGCGCGGGGTCGACCTATCCGAAAACGGCCAGGCCATGTCGGCGATCCGCGAGGTCGGACCGGGCAGCCATTATCTCGGCTGTCAGCACACCCAGGATAATTTCCAGACGGCGTTCTATCGTTCGTCCATCGCCGACAACAATTCCTTCGAGCAGTGGTCGGCCGAGGGCGCGTTGCGTGCCGAGAACCGGGCCAACCAGCTTTGCCGGCGCTGGCTCGATTCCTATGAGGCGCCCGCGCTCGACCCCGGCATCGCCGAGGGGCTTGCCGGCTTCATCGCCAAGCGCAAGGAGTCCGAGCCCGACGCCTTCGCCTGAAAGGGGCAGGCGGACCCGGCCGCCGCAAGCGAAGCAAACGCCGCCGCGAAAGTCGGCGCCACAATCCACCGTGCGGTATGGAAGGGGCTGCGCGACAATTGACGTCGTTCGCCGCTACGATGCCGTCTTGGCAATCCGATGCTCTAAGACCCGAAGAGGCGAGCCAGCTCGGCGATGACGTTGGCCTGTCGGGTGACCCCGAGCTTGGAGCGGATCTGCTTGAGGTGCGACCGCGCGGTGTGCTCGGACAGGCCCTCGCGTCTGGCGTAGTCGATCACGCTTTCGCCCTCAAGGAGCGCGACGGCGAGACGCGACTCCGCCGGCGTCAGGCCGGTGGCGGCCCGCACGGTTTCGGCGGTGGGCGCCTGCCACGACGAGTGGTCCTGAATCTTCAACACGCCGATCCGATTGGCGTCCTTGCCCGTCGGCGAAACGAAGGCGCGCACGATCAGCGGCCGCGCATTGGAGTGGCGGCGCAATCCGATCGGTCGCGGAAGATCGAAGCTGAGCCCCGCGGCGACTCGAAGCGTCCGAGCCATCATGTCGAACAGAACCTGTCGAGAATCGCGATGCGAGGCTCTCAGAACCCCACGGGTCAGCTCAAGCCCATCCTTGGCCGCGACGATCGCGCGCGCCGACGCATTCATGTGCAGGACGAAACCGGATTGGTCGAAAATGATGACGCCGTCGTCGAGGCCGTCCAGAGCGGCAACGATGCCGTCCTCGCCCAAGGTTCTGGCTGGCACGAGGGCCTGTAATTCGACCACGCGGCAGATGTGTGGCCCCAGGACTTCCAGGAGCCGGGTTTCCTCCGGAGCGAAGGGGCCTTTGCTGGCCCGGCGCTGAATTGTCGGTGCCGTAATGCCTCCCAGATGCTCAAGCGCCAGGATGCAGGCATTCCAGCATTCGGGAAACAGCCGGTAGAATTCGTTGTGCACCGGACACCGGGCGATTTCCTGTGGGGTCATCACATCGCCAGTGTGGATCAGTCCGCGACGCCGCTGCGACACGATCCGCTGAAGGCGCAGATCCTTGTCGGCGAAATCCTGGGCGAACATGAGCAGGCCTTCCGGATCGAAGGGTGCCGAGTCGTGGTGAAAGGATCCGTCGTGTCCGACGGAATTGAATGTGAAGCGATCCGCCCCGGTTGCCGCCGCGACCCGGGACATCGCGTCGGCCCAGGAGTTGGAGCCGTCGATGCTTCCGTAAAGACAGGAGAGGGTGTCCTCGACGACCGATGCGCTGGCAGCCATGCAATCGCCTCCCTCCCGGATCAGTGTGCGCGCGACTTTTACCGTGTCCGTGACGATATGCCCTGCTTAGCGAAGAAGCAACTCTAGGAAAATTCGGCAAATGATTAGAAACTAACTGCTTTCAACTTAAAATATACACGCTCCCCCAAATGGAGATGTGCTTTCGTCGGGGTGGGTAATGAATGAACGTGCGGGTTCCAGGTCTTCGGCGTCCAGTCTCGCCGGAGGGCGCCTGATCTTTGGATCATTGAGGGAGGGCACCGTCATGCCATTCTTCGCTGTTATTGCGATCTGCTTGAACTCGACGCCGGTCGAAAAATGCCGAGAGGCGACCTCGGTGCATTGGGTGGCGATCACCGAGCCCAGTAATGGCCTGGCCGGCTGCATGCGCGCTGGTATGATCGCGGCCGTCAGGTCGCGACTCCTGCGAGGCGGCGACTATCCCAAAATATTCTGTCGTCCCGCAGCGGCTGCGACGGACGCTGTGGCGCGTCGGAAGCGGTAGCAGTCAGCCGCGGCTTCCGCGACGGCCGCGGGAGGTCGCTGTGCCATTCCTCGCCGCGTCGGAAGCCGGTTTGTTGACCAGCGGGCCGACGGTGCCGACGATCTCTTCTACGGTCGGGCGCGTTCGCTGGCTGTGGGTGTCGATGGCATGGCGCATGGCGCCGAGATGGTGGGGGGATGTGCCACAGCAGCCGCCGATAATGCGGGCGCCGACATCGATCGCAAGGCGCGTATAATCTGCCATCTGCTCGGGCGTTCCGGAATAGACCGTCTGGCCATCGACGAAGCGCGGGATGCCGCAATTGGCCTTGAGCACGACCGCGGCGCCGCTGTCGCCGATGCCCAGTTCCAGACCCGTGGCCAGCATGTCGGAGGCGCCGACGCCGCAATTGGCTCCGATCGCGAGTGGCTTTTCGGCGAGGTCTTCGACCGATTTATGGAAATCCTTCGGGTGGATGCCCATCATGGTCCGACCGGCGCTGTCGAACGAGCCGGTGAAGACATAGGGCATATCGCAGGCGATGGCCGCTTCGGCGGCGGCGCGAACCTCTTCGGCCGCCGACATGGTCTCGATCCAGGCGACATCGGCGCCGCCCTCCTTGAGGCCGGCGATCTGTTCGTGGAAGGTCTCGACCGCGTCCTCATAGGACAGCTCGCCGAGCGGGGCGAAGATCTCGCCCGTCGGCCCGACCGACCCGGCAACGATGATCGTCCGGCCGGCAGCGTCGGCAACCGCGCGCGCGATCCTTGCGGCCTTGCGGTTGAGGTCATACGTGCGATCCGCCGCCTCATGCAGCTTGAGCCGGTGGCGGTTAGCCCCGAAGGAGCAGGTGAGAATGATGTCGGCGCCGTTGTCGACAAAGGCTTGATGCAGCGCCGTGATCCGTTCCGGGTGGCTTTCGAGCCACATCTCCGGGGCCTCGCCGGATTCCAGACCCACCTCGAAGAGGTTGGTCCCCGTGGCGCCATCGGCGAGGAGGACGCCTTTTTCCGCGAGCAGGCGGCTGAGCGGGTCGGACATGGAGGCCTCCTCATAAGGGATCGGAGGGTCGCCTGTCGGCGATGCGCCTCGCGAAGAGGGTAACGCCCACATCCCCTGCGAAGCGAGCGTCATCATGTCAAGCGTGACCTGCGTCCCCTCCCGGGCGCGGGGGAAAAGGCGCGGTCTGCTGCCCTTGGGGAGACATTTTCCACAGCTAAGTCATTTCTACTGCATCAATTTTCTCGGCAAGCTCTACCAAAGCCTCATTTCGTAAGAATAGCTGGTGTTCGAGGCGAATCACCGTCGCGCGAACTTGCGTCGCGGTGGAAACGGAAGACGGGGAAATGATGTTCGATCGCGCACCCAAGCGGCTTGACCAGGCGGATATGGTTCATGCTGCGGTTCAAGCCCTGTACGCGGAGGGTTACACCCCGGCGCAGATCGAGGACGCCCTGATTCGACAAGCGCCCACCGATCTCGATCTGCTGGCCGAATGCTACCAATTACTGTTTGGCGCTGACGACCGACAGCCGACGATCGCCGATCGAGCAGCCTGACGGGATCCGCACCGCCGCGTCAGGGCGATAGCCGTCCCAACTGTGCCACCACAGACCAATCCCGGCTGAGCGTTACGATTGCCGCAGCCCAGTGGTCCCTCCGGGCGCGCACACCGCTGCCCCGTGATCGAAGCCACGACGATCGGCGCGGGCGGAAATGTGGCGCGCGAAGGCGCGGGGACCTCAGCTGGTGTCGGTCGCGTCGAGCGCGTCCTTGAGGACCGGCGTCACCATCGCAGCCATCAGACCGCGCATGGTCAGCGTGCCAATCGGCGCGCCGCTGCCGTTGACGACATGGGCATTGGTCACGCCTTCCTCACTCATCCGCCGGGCGGCGTCCTCGAGGATGGTGCCCTTCTCGACCGGCAGGCTGCCGCCTACCGGCGTCTCCCCTTCAGCGGGAGCCGGGTCCATGACCGTTTCCACCTGGACGACCCGTCCCCGGTTCACTTCGCGGACGAAGGACGAGATGTAGTCGTCGGCCGGCTTCAGGACGATTTCCTGCCCGGTGCCCTGCTGGATGATCTCGCCGTCCCGCAGAATCGCGATGCGCTCGCCCAGGCGCAGCGCCTCGTCGAGATCGTGGGTGATGAAGACGATGGTCTTGTGCAATTCTTCCTGCAGGTCGAGCAGCACCGACTGCATGTCGTTGCGGATCAACGGATCGAGCGCCGAGAAGGCTTCGTCCATCAACAGGATGTCAGCGTCGGTCGCGAGCGCGCGGGCGAGACCAACCCGCTGCTGCATGCCGCCGGACAGCTGGGCCGGATAATTGTCCTCGTAGCCCTTCAGACCCACCCGCTCGATCCAGCGCATGGAGCCAGAGTGCTGCTCGGCCTTCGACTTTCCCATGACGTGCAGGCCGTAGCCGACATTGTCGATGACCGTCTTGTGCGGCAACAGGCCGAAGCGCTGAAAGACCATGGAGATCTTGTGGCGGCGGAAATCCTGCAACCGCTTGTCGGACATGGCGAGGACGTCCTCGTCGTCGATCAAGATCTCGCCGCTGGACGGTTCGATCAGCCGGTTGATGTGCCGGATCAACGTGGATTTTCCGGAGCCGGACAGGCCCATGACGACCTGAATGCCGCCCGCGAGCATGTCCATGTTGATGTCCTTGAGGCCAAGGACATGGGAATGCTGATCGAGCAGGTCGGACTTCGACATGCCCTGGCGGACCTTCTCCACCATGGCTTTGTCGTCGGGACCGAAGACCTTGTAGAGATTGCGGATCTTGATGGCGACATCAGCCATGGGCGGCCTCCCGGTGACGCTGGAGGCGCTTGCCATAGGCTTGGCTCGCGCGGTCGAAGATGATGGCGATGGCCACGATGGCCATGCCGTTCAGCACCCCTTGGGTGAAATACTGGTTGGTAATCGCCTGCAGCACCGGCTGTCCGAGCCCGCGCACGCCGATCAGTGAGGCGACGACGACCATGGCGAGGGCCATCATGATGGTCTGGTTGATGCCGGCCATGATGGTGGGCAGGGCCAGAGGAAGCTGCACTTGGGTGAGCCTTTGCCAGTTCGACGAGCCGAAGGCGTTGGCGGCCTCGAGCACTTCCTTGTCGACCAGGCGAATGCCGAGATTGGTCAGCCGGATGATCGGCGGCATGGCGTAGATCACCACCACGATCAGGCCGGGGATCAGGCCGATACCGAGCAGCATGACGATCGGGATGAGATAGACGAAGGACGGCATCGTCTGCATCACGTCGAGAATCGGATTGATGACTGCCTGGACCTTGTCGGAGCGCGACATGAGGATGCCGATGGGCAGGCCGACGACGATCGACATCAAAGTGCACACCACGATGATCGACAGCGTGCGCATCGTATCTTCCCACATGCCGAAGATGCCGATCAACAGCAGGGCGATGAAGGTGCCTGCGGTGATGCCCTTGGAGCGGCTGGCGAACCAGACGATGGCGACGAGAACGGCGATGACGATCCACCAGGGGGTCTGAAGCAGCAGTTTCTCGAACCAGAGGAGAAAGTCGAGAAGCGGTCGAAACAACGCCTCGATATCGTTGCCGAAAGCGCGCGAGAACTCGCGATATTGTTGATCGATCGTCCGCGACATGAGGCGCAGATTGCGCCCCCCTATCTGGGGAAATTCAGTCAGCCAGTCCAAAAGTCAGGTCTCCTTTACGTCCGCCTTTTTCGATCTCCGGCTTCGGCCGGATGGATCGCGATCAGCCAGGTATGCCCGGCTTGTTGAGGCGGCTTCGTCACATGCGCTAAAAAGAAACGGCCGCGGCGACGCCGCGGCCGTCATGTTTTATCGATCGGCTAAAATCAAGCCGCCGTGACGGATGGCGTCAAACCACCGGTCCGCAACACACGCCGATCCCAAGCGGATCAAAGCGCTTCCTTGATCTTTTCCGCTGCTTCCGGCGAAACCCAATTCGACCAGATGTCCTCATTGTTCTCGAGGAAGTAGAAGGCCGTGTCCTCGCCTGTCGCCTGCTGATCTTCCTTCCAGGCAAGCAGCTTGTTGACGGTGGCGTTGTCCCAGGAGCGGGTGTTGAGATACTCCGCCGCGGCCTCGGATTCCTTGGCCACGTTCGGGGTCACGATCGTGAAAACCTCGGATTTGGTCCAGGCGTTGATCTTCGGATCGGCGCAATCGGCCTGCGTGGTGCAGCTGGTCCACTCCTCCGGGTCGTGCTCGGCGTCGAAGGCAAGCTTCGTCATCGGGTATTTGCCGAGGATGGCGGTCGGCGCCCAATAGTAACCGAACCACGGTTCCTTGTTCTCGTAGGCCTTGGCGATTGAGCCGTCGAGGCCGGCGGCCGAACCGGTATCGATCAGCACGAAGCCCTTTTCCTCGCCCTTATAGGCCTTGAAGAGATTGGCCGTGGTAATCTGACAGCCCCAACCCGACGGACAGTTGTAGAAGGCGCCCTTGGACGGGTCCTCGGTCGACGGAAAGAGATCGGGACGTGCGAGCGCGTCGCCGACCGTCTTGATCTCGGGATGCGCCTCGGCAAAGTAGGTCGGGACCCACCAGCCTTCCTCGCCGCCATCCGACAGCGCCTCGGCCGCGAATACGACAGTGCCTTCCTCGACCGCCTTGTCGATCTGCTCGCGGAACTGATTGACCCACATCTCTGGGGCGACGTCCGGCTCCTGCTTTTCCGTCATCGACGCGAAAGTGGGCATCGTGTCGCCGGGCAGCAGGCGCGTCTCGCAGCCATATCCTTCGGCGAGGATGAACTTGTCGATCGCGGCTAGCACCTCCGCGGACGCCCAGTTCATGTTCGATATCGTCAATTCGCAGCTTTCCTGTGCCGAAGCGCTCGGTGCGAAACCGAATAAGGCTGCTGCGAGAAAGGTGGAGGTGAGAAGTGATTTCATAAGAATTCCTTATTTATTGCGTTTTTCCGAGTATCGTCCCTGGCAATTACAATCGCACGCGCGCTTCACATGGCGAAGCGGCGCGATCCGGCCGAACGATTACATTCGAAAGCGGTCCGCTCCCGGTGCGTTCCAATTCGGAAACTAGAGGGTCCGGGCCGTGAATCCAACATTTTTTTTAACTCCCGGGCCAATTGGGACCGCGTGAGCCCAGAGCGGGCCGCTCCGTGATGGGTCGGGTGGCCGTGTCGATACGTCGCGCTCCAGCGACCGTGCCGGGGTTCCGTCACAGGCGCGAGCAAGAGAGCCGCCACGCGTTTCTGGTAGCCGACAGTCCTGTGCCCCATGCGGCGCCAGGTCGAGGACTAGAGCGTTTCGTCACGGCGATGCAATAACCGAACGGTAACGCTTACCGCTTACCAATGGTGTCGACGCAGCAAGCGTCGCGCCCCCGGATAAGGTTTTGCGTACCGGGAAAGCGACCGAGCCCTTGCCAGCCGTCCGCGATAGGGCGCGCGCGTTTATTTTCTCGAAAAATCGACCCGTTGCCCTGACGCTTCGCTCAGGGCCACATACTTCCGTCACGATCTCCTTGGAACCGTCCGCCTATCCTGCGGGCCAGGGTCACGCGTGTAACGGCACCAAATCTTCAACCTCATGGGGCCGGAAGGGCTTGGAAATCCGGGGGACAGCGTCGAGTTGCGCCGGAAGCTGATCGAGACTGCTGGAGATGAAGCAGAACGGCACCTTGTTGCGGAGCAGGAGCTGCGCGATCGGAAGCGACGTCTCGCCGCAAGGACCCAGGGCGACGTCGAGCATCGCGAAATCGAGGCCTTCGCTCACATAGTCGAGGGCGCCGGCGACCGTCGCGGCATGCAGAATCTCGGCATCGACCTTTCCCAGCACGATGCCCTCAAGGTCGATCGCGATGATTGGTTCGTCTTCCAGAATCAGAATCTTCATGACGTGACCCTTCGATTTTCAGATCAATGCCCTGCCGACGCGAAGGTTGCGTCGTTGCCGAGAATTTTCAGTAATTTTTTTCTATCTACTTCCCATTAACTATAAATGTAGGCCTTTCTCGGAAGGAATCCGCACTTCATACGGGCGAAGTAGCGTGTGACACCAGACACAACGCCTGAGTGACTCAACGCAATCGTTGCAATGACCGACGATAGTCTGAGCTGGCCCGATTCCGGAGTTCGCCGAGGACCGACGCCGCTACCGGGGTTAACGGCCGAACGGGTCGCGCTCGAGCAGCATCTTCAACAGGGCCAAGTCCTTGCGGTTCGCCCGCCGCATCGCGCTTGCCATGAAAGGGGCGATCCACCGCGAAAATCCACTCGGGCGTCCACGGTTGCGCAATGTCATCCGCGTCGCGCCGGCCGCCGTATCCTGCCAGAGATAGCTCGTTTCCATTGGAAACGGCCCCTCGGCGGTACACATTGTTAGCCGCTCGCCAGCGATCAATTCGACCACCTCGTAGGTGTAGGCCAGTCGTCGCCCCAGAAAATGGGCGATGAACGCAACCCGGGCGCCGACTTTCAATTCAGGCGATGTCCGCCATTCGACGCTCTTGATGTTCACATACCATTTCGGCGCGTTCTCGGGATCGCTGGCATAGGCGTAGACTTGGTCGCGCGGACGGTTGATCGTGATCTCGCTTGCAATGTCGACGGTCACCGGCGGATTCCCCGATCGTAATCCATCTGGCAGCGGAATCATAAGTCGGAGACCGGCTATGCACAATGCGGAGCTTGCCGCAGCCGCCGGCGTCGCCGTTGGTTTGGCGAAATTTCCTCGCGATTCAGGCGCCTTGACGGAGCGGTCGCTGACGCGGCTCTGGTTCGTCGATCACCGTGTTATGCCGGAAGCGCGTCAGGATCTCAGCCGCCACTTGGTCGGCGGGCATCGGCCGACCGAAGAAATAGCCTTGCAGCTGGTCGCAGCCCAGGCTTTTCATCAGCGCCACTTGCGCCTCGGTCTCGACACCCTCGGTGGTGACCTTCATCTTCAGATGATGGGCCATGGAAACGATGGTCTCGAGCAGCCGGGAGACATTCGGTTCGCCGTTTTCGAGAGCGACCATGAAGGACTGGTCGATCTTCAGCTTGTCGAAGGGGAAGCGCCACAGATAGCCGAGGGACGAATAGCCCGTGCCGAAATCGTCCATGTCGATGGATATTCCGAGCGTCCTCAATTCACGGAGTTGCGCGAGAATATCTTCGGAACGGTCGAGCAACAATGACTCCACGACCTCGATCTCGAGCCTGTTTCCGCTGATGTTGGCCTCTCCGAGTGCCGTTTCGACGATTCTCACCAGATCCCCGTCGCCGAATTGGACCGCGCTGAGATTGACCGAGACGAAAAGATCCTCCGGCCACTGGGCAATCTGGCGGGTGGCTTCCCGGATGACCCACGTGCCTATCGCCTTTATGTAGCCGCGCGCTTCGGCGATGGGGACGAAAATGGAGGGAGAGATGTATTCGCCGTTTTCGTCACGCAAGCGCAGAAGCGCCTCGAAGCCGAGCAGGCGTGAGCCGTCGCCATCGACGATCGGCTGATAGAAAAGTTCGAAGCTCTCGTTCTCCACCGCCGCGCGTACCAACGCCTCGACATAACGGCGATGGTGCATCGCCTCGTCCATCGCGGGCTCGAAAAAGACGAGGTTGCGACTTTTATCGGTTTTGTGGTGCAGGTGCGCGATCTCGGCGTGTTTGACCAGTTCAGAGTGGGTGCGCCCGTCCTCCGGCACCATGGCGCAGCCGATCGAAACCCTGGGCTTGACGATTTCGCCAGCGAGTTCGACCGGCTCGCAAACCGCGTCGAAAATGCGTTTCGCCAGCGCCGCAATGTCCTCGATCGAGGTAATGCGACGGCGCAGGACCGCGAAGTCGTCCGCCCCGATCCGGCCGATGAGATCGCTGGGATCGACGACCGCGGCAAGGCGGGCAGCGACCACGGTCAAAAGTTCGTCGCCGCTATTTTGGCCGAGCCGGTCGTTGATCTCGGAGAGCTCGTCCAGATCGACATATAGGTAGCCCATCCGCTCGCGCGTCGCGCGCACCGTGGCCAGAACGCGGTCGGTTTCCTCCTGCATTCGCTTGCGGTTCAAGAGGTTGGTCAGAGAATCATAATTGGCCAGGAAGTCGATGCGGTCGGCGGCCTCGGCGATCTTGCGTTTGCGCCGCAGGTAGAGCAGCAAAGGCAGCCCGGTCGCCATGAACAGGATGAGCAGCAATGACACCGAGGCACGGGCAAGCGTGGCTTTGAACGCGTAGCGTTGGGCGATCATGTCCGCCACGACGGACACGTAGCCAATCGTTCGTCCATCACGGATTAGCGGCGTCAGGAAAGACGGATTGGTGGTTCGGTCATCTTGGACGATCGACCATGCCCCGGGCTTCGTCAGCGTGGTTTGTGAAAGGCGGTCACCCGAGCTGATGCCGCCTGGGCGATCGCGCAGCAACCAGTCGTAGCGATCGGAACGGGATCGATACACCTCCTGACCTTTACGGTCGAAGACGGCGAAGCTTTCGATCCCCGCCAGGCCCGCGATCTTGCGGATCGATGTCTCCGCGTCAGGGGTGCGGGCGATACCGGTCAGAAACGCGTCGACATGTCCTCCCGGTCCCAAGAGAAGGCGGGCAAACTCGGTACCGCGGGCGCGTGCACCGGTTTCGACGAGTTCTCCGACAGTCGCTCCGCCAATCGTGAATACGCTCGCGACCACGAACCCGGCGATGATCAATCCGCCGAGCAGGGTTGCGCCGTATCGTTTTATCACGCTGAGCAGCATTGCCATCCGCATCGATGTTCAGGGCAACGCTAGAACGAAGGGGTAAACAATTGTCGAATTCGGGGTCGGTAAACATTCGCTGCAGCCATTTCTTGCTATTTGCGTGCCATTCGAGGGCTTCTCTTCGAAAAAGAGCTCGGTGCGTCACCCGTTGCTCCAGCTCGCGGAAAGGAACGGAGACGGCACTTCACGCAATTGGCAATTAACCCCCCGGCGGACGTGAAATTAGACTTTTTTGGGGCGATGACATTTGCCGGTAGGGCTGGAGGGATTGCCATGAAAAACGGACTGCTTGCCATCGCTGTGGCGGTTGGAATCTTCGCATTCGGCGTATCCAGCGCCGCAGCCGGGCTAATTGCCAAAGTGGATCTTTCGTCGCAGACGCTCACCGTTATCAAGAATGGCACGGTGATGTATCGTTGGCCGGTCTCGACAGCCCGGAAGGGCTATGTGACGCCCACCGGAAGTTGGCGTGCGAAGCGCACGCACCGCATGTGGTACTCGCGCAAATACGACATGTCGCCGATGCCCTATTCGGTCTTCTACCATCGCGGCTACGCGATTCACGGCACCAACGCCGTGAGCCGCCTGGGACGTCCGGCATCGCACGGCTGCGTTCGGCTCCGCACCGCCAATGCACGCATCTTCTACTCACTGGTCAAGACGGTCGGGATGGGCAACACCCGGGTCATCGTCCAGCGCTGATACGCCGCTCCCTCAATGGGTCGGCCGCAAGACCCGCTGCGCGAGATCAGGAGCGTTGGCCGGTCGGGCGACGATCACCGTCACCTTGTGCCCCATCCGCTCGACCCGGTCGGCATCCGATAGAGCGGAGCGGATCGCATCGACGCGCCGATCGAAGATTCCGTGCGGCGAGTGGCAGAAGGAAACCGTCCAGCGTCCGTCTGCCGGTTCCACGCAATAGTTCAGTTCTGACGCGTGCATCGTACGTACCTCCATCGCTATCGGCCCGTCAGTGGGCCATCAACAGCGGGATCGGGCAGTCCCTTAGAAGGGCTCGCGTGACCCCACCAAAAATCATCTCGCGCAGGCGCGAGCGTCCATAAGCCCCGGCGACCAGAAGGTCCGCGCCGACGATCGCCGCCTCGTTCAGCAGCGCCTCGGCCGGGTGGTTCCATTTCGGCAAGTGCCGGACCTCTACCGAGATGCCGTGGCGGGACAGATGCTTGGCCATGTCGGCGGCGGGTTCAAGACGCTTTTCCTCGCTGGAGGAGGTTTCCGCTACGGAGACCAGATGTACCTGCCGCGCGTGTTCGAGAAATGGCAGCGAGGCGGCGATCGCGTGGGCGCACTCCGTGCTGTCACGCCAGCCGATGAGGATCGTCTGCGGGTCCTTGGCTGTCGCCGCGTCCGGGGGAATCACGAGGGCAGGGGCTCCGGCATCGAAGAGAACGGCCTCCAGAATATCCGCCAGCCACCTGTCGCCATTGGGGCGACCGAGCAGGAAGAGGTCGAGCGAGCGGGCCAGCGTTGCCGTTGCCGGGGCCAGCTCGTGCGGCATCCCGTCGACACGCCGCAATTCCACCGCGAAGTCCAGCCGGTCCAGCCGCGCGCGAATCATCTTCTCGGCGACGTCACCTGCGGCTTCGCCTTCGGCCCAGATTTCGGCGGGAAGGCCTTCGTAACCCGGTCCGATCGGGATGAAGGCGGTCGGAATCGGGTTGGCGAAAAAGGCTTCGACATGGGTGCCGAAGATGGCACGGATCGTCTGAAAATGGGCGATCTTCGCCGCGTCCTGATCGCCTCCGTCGAGATGGACCGCAAGATCCGCAATCTTGCGCGATCGGTCGCGCCGGAGCCTGGACGAGGGCGCGCCTTCGAATTCGGGCGCCCGCGCAGCGCCGTCAGGCCCGGTCTGCATTCCGATGGTGCCCATGAGGTGGCCCTTTCGCTCGTCGGAGTATTGCTCCATTCGAAAGGACTTTCCACGCTCTCGCGGGCCGCAACCTTGATCCCGGTCAATTGGCGGAGGATTTCGTGCCGGCTCCATCGTGACCGGATCGGTGCCGTTGCCGATAGGGAAGGCGATCCGCGTTCGATCATTATGACATCGGTTCGCTTCCGATCAATGAGCGCGGAATGGGAGCGGAAGACCAGTTCCCACTTTGCCTTAAGCCGCGCGGCTAGCGCTTGGCCAGCGGCTTCGATTGCCAGCGGTCGTGAAACCACATCCATTGTTCGGGGTGCTCGCGGACCCAGCTTTCGACCGTATCGTTGAGCATTTGGCAGGTCGCGCGAACGTCGATTTCGCCGGTTGCGTCCCGGGGCAGGTCCAGCCGCGGCTTCAGTTCGAGGCGATAGCGGCCGTTCGGCAACCGGATCGAGCGGGCCGGGTAGATTTCGCAGTCGAACTGGCGGGCGAGTTTCGGCAGCAAGGGGTTGGTCTTGCAGGGACGGCCGAAGAACGTCGTCTCGACGCCTTTGCGGAATTTCTGGTCGACCAGCATGCCGACCGAGCCGCCGCGCTGTAAAACGCCGGCAAGCGACCATGCGGCGCCGGCTTTGGAGGGCACGAGATGTCCGCCGCTGGTCCGTCGGGCCGACTGAACCTCCTTGGCGATATAGCGGTTGTTGGGCTGCCGGAAGAGTGCGGTGAACTCGAGATCGAAGGCTGCCGCGCCGATCGGCAGCAGCTCGAAGCAGCCGAGATGGGCGGTGAAGAAGATGAAAGGCCCTTTGCGTTCGCGCAATTCCAGAAAGATGTCGGAGCCTTCGACCTCGATGCGTCCGGCGCCCGGCTTTTCCGGGTCGAAATCGAAGAGATCGTCGAGAAACACGAACTCCGCGGCGATTCGGCCCATCTGGCCCCAGTTCTCCCGGGCGATGCGTTCGACCCAGGCGTCGTCCTTCTCCGGGTAAGCCTGGCGGAGGTTCTCCTTGGCGAGCCTGTGGCGCGGGGTCAGCGGCCCCAACAGCCGCGCCGTGCGGTCGGCAAGGGCGAGGCCGGTTTCGGCCGGCAACAGGCGAACCAGCCGGAGAAGCCCGAACAGAAGCTGGGCGACGACATAGTCGGCCGCCCGTTTGCCCCTCAGAGCGAGGCGTGTGGCAGTGGGGTTCATGCGGCGACGGTATCCGCACCCTCGGCCTCGAGATCGAGAACGATCTTGCCGAAGACCTCGCGCGCTTCCATGCGCTTCAACGCGACCTCGATCCCATCGAAGCCGATCCGCGTGTCGATCACCGGATGGACCAGGCCGCGCGCCATCTTCTGCATGGCGTCGCGCATGTTCTCCATGCGGCAGCCGAAGGAGCCGAGCAGCCGCAACTGTTGCTGGAAGAGCATCATCAGATTGACCTCGGTCGAGATGCCGGAGGTCGAGCCGCAGGTGACCAGCCGCCCGCCACGCTTCAGGCACAGCATCGAGGCCGCGAAGGTATCCTTGCCGACGTGTTCGAACACCACGTCGACGCCCTTTTTCTTGGTCAGCTTGCGGGTAACGCCCTCGAACCGGTCCTTGCGATAGTTGATCACGTGATCGGCGCCCAGCGCCTTGGCGCGGTCGATCTTGTCGTCGGAACCAACCGTCGTGATGACCGTACAGCCCATCTTCTTGGCGAGCTGGATCGCGGCCGAGCCGATACCGGAGCCGCCGGCGTGAATCAGGATCGTCTCGCCCGTCTCGAGCTTGGCGTTGTCGAACAGCATGTGCTCGACGGTGCCGAAGGTGACCGGCGCCAGCGCCGCGCCGATCGCGTCGCAGCCCGGAGGGGCAGGGACGAGCAGCCGGGCCGGCAGGTTGACCTTTTCCTGCGCGAAGCCGTCGAGATGGAAGCCGTGGACACCCTCGACATGCTCGCAAAGATTGTCGCGGCCCTCGCGACACGCTCGGCAGAGCCCGCAGGTGCGCGCGCCATAGATCGACACGAGTTGGCCCGGCAGCACCGAGGCGACGCCCGGACCGATCGCCGACACGACGCCGGCGGCCTCGGCGCCGACGACCAGCGGCATCTTGCGCTTGGCAAACGCCATGCCGCGCCAGCCCCAGACGTCGATGTGGTTGAGCGCCACCGCCTTGATCGCCACGGTGACCTCGCCAGGGCCGGGCTCGGGCGGCGGTGGCAGGTCGACCACCTTCAGGTCGCGGTCGCCGACGAGTTGCAATGCCCGCATGATGCTACCTCAGTCTGGATCACGATGACATTCGATCGGTTGCGTCCCAATCCCACGTGATCGAATTTAGCAAGTGAAAGCGCAAGACGAGCAGGAATCGTCCCTGCTCTTGCTTGCGCTCCTGATGTTGTGGAACCAGCGGTCAGGCGCGCGGTTCGCGCCCGATGACGAGACACACGTTCTGGCCGCCGAAGCCGAAGGAATTGGACAGCACCGCGCGGATATCGGCCGAGCGTGCCGTGTTCGGTACGGTATCGAGAGGGATCGCCGGGTCCGGATTGTCGTAATTGATCGTCGGCGGCAGCACGCCGTGTTGCAGCGACAGCACCGAGAAGGCGGCCTCGATCGCTCCGGCCGCGGTCAGCGTGTGGCCGATCATGGATTTGTTCGACGAGATCGGGGTGGTCTTCAGTGCTTCGCCGAAGATGGCGCCGAGGCCGGTCGCTTCCATCCGGTCGTTTTCCGGGGTCGAGGTCCCGTGAGCATTGATGTAGTCGATGTCGGTCGGCTCCATGCCGGCGTCGGCAATTCCGGCCTTGATGGTCGCGATGATCGGCGAGCCGTCGGGCTTGGAGCGCGTGCGGTGAAAGTCGTCGGCGCGCTCGCCGCAGCCGTGGATGATGCCGAGGATCTTGGCCCCGCGTGCCTTGGCTGCGGTCAACGATTCCAGGACGAGCGCGCCCGCGCCCTCCGCCATGACGAAGCCGTCCCGATCCTTGGAGAAGGGCTTGGAGGCCTTTTCCGGAACGTCATTGTTGGTCGACAGCGCCGAAAGCAGCGAAAAGCGGATCACCGATTCCGGCGTGATCGAGCCATCGGTGCCGATCGCGATCGCCCGCTCGCTCTCGCCGCGCCGGATGGCCTCGACGCCGAGCTGAATGGCGGTCGCGCCTGAGGCGCAGGCGGTCGACAGGGTGATCGGCAAGCCACGGGTCCCGAGCCGATCGGCCAGCAGCTCGGAGATCCGGCTGCACTGGGTCAAACGGTAGATCGCCGGATTGGGGTGGCGCCTGGCCACTTCCAGCAGCCGGTCGTAGCCGGCCTCCTCGCGTTCGGCGCCGTCCATCGCGTCGAGAGCGAGGCGATGCTGCCATTCCATCTCCACCGGCGGCGCGGCCAGGAACAGCGGCCCGCCGAAGTCTTCATCCGGCAGGTCGGCCATCCGGATCGCTTCGGACCCGGCGGCTTCGGCCATGGCGTAGGACAGCGTCGTCGAGGTGTCGTTCTCCGCACCCATGAAATCGACGGAGCCGGAAATGGTCGTCCGCAGACCCTCGGTCGAGAACCGCTCGATCCGGTGAATGCCCGAGCGGCCCGCGGACAGCGCGGCCCAATTGTCCTCGACGCCGCGGCCGAGAGAGGACACGATGCCAAGACCGGTGATCGCGATCACCGGACGGCCCAGGAAGTCGGTCTCCGCGGCGGTCACATTGGCGCTCATGATCTGATCCTCACAATCTGCGGCCGTCCACGGCCTCGAGCAGACAAGCGCCCTCGGCATGGAGATGGCCGATCGCGGTCACGACCGCCCGGCGGGGCCGCGCCGATGCCGGCTGTTCCTCGCCGGGGTCGAGAGGCGGCAGGGCCTCGCCGCGCGATAGCGCACCCGCGGCCAGCGCGATCCCGGCGGGCACCTGCGCCTCGAAGGAATGGCCGAGCAGCGTTCCATAGGCCCGGACCGGCGCCCCCGGAAACGTTTTTTGCAGAACACTGCGTTCGATGGCCAGAAGACCGGCGATGCCCGTCGCGCCCGACAGAACCAGTGTCTCTTCCGCCGGCCCTTGCAGCGGCGGCAGAACGGCCTGAAAGCGAGCCTCGGTCGCGGTTGTCTCGCGCCGGCCGCGGTCGCCGGTCGCGGTGACGAGCCGGGCGTAGGCGAGGGCCGATCGGGCCGCGGCATGCTCGGCCGATTCCAGGATGACGAAGGCGCCGACGCTGCCCACGGCGATACCGTCATGGGGCGCCACGCGGGACGACACCGGGCGCCACTCGTCCCTGAGCATCAGCCCGGCGAGATCGAAATTGAGGATCAGATCCTTGCGCTCAGCCGAAAACGCACCGCCGACGAGACAGATGTCGCTCTGACCGGAAGCGATCCGGGCTCTGGCCGATGCAAACGCCGAAATCCCCGCCGCTTCCTCGCCCATAAAGGTGCGCGACGAGCCCGTGACCTTGTGAACGATGGAGATATTGCCCGCGAGGAGGTTGGAAAGCTGCGTCAGAAACAGGGTGGGGCGCAACTCCGCCGCCAGGGTCTCGTTGACGATGCGGTCGCGGTCGTTCGACCCCCGTGCCCGGTCCATCACCAGCGCATCGACGGTCATGTCGCGTTCGCCGCCGCCTGCGGCCACCACCATGTCGATCTTGCCGCGAACCGCCTCGTCGGCCGGAATGCCGGCATCGTCCAACGCCAGCCCGGCCGCATAGGTGCCCAGCTTTTGCCAGGTCTCCATCTGGCGCTGGTCGCCCTTTTTCGGGATCTGGCCTGCCCAGTCGATCGGGGGAAGGGGATGCACGAAGTAAGGCGCGTAGGCCTCGGCCTCGATCTTCGGTTGCGGCGCGGGTCCACGCCCGATCGCGTCGAGATGCGTCGCAACGCCCTCACCGAGAGAGGAAACCAACCCAATTCCGGTTATGACGACGTCCCTGGCACTCTCTGTCATGCGATTGTTCCAAGCTTCCGGATCGGTCCGTCTCCCACCGGCGCGATCGGTTTTCGACGCCCTCCGCTCCCCGGCATAATGGTGAGACGCCGCATGGGCTGCCCGATTCCATCCTGTCGCCGTTCAAAGCCCACGCCATCTCGGCGCATTCGCGCGAAGGCGCCGAGATGGCGACGTCGCGGCGGCGTAGCGATGACGGCTCTGCCTCAGACGGTTTTCGCGGCGCGCAATTCGTCGATCTTCGCGCAGAGGTTCTTCAGCACGAAATATTCCTCCGTCGGAACGTCGCCGTCATTGACTTCCTGGGTCCATTTCTCGAGCGGAATCTTGATCCCGAACTCCTTGTCGATCGCGAACACGATGTCGAGGAAGTCCAGCGAATCGATTCCCAAATCGTCGATCGTGTGACTTTCCGGGGTGATCTGGGCGCGGTCGATCTCGCTGGTCTCGGCGATGATGTCCGCGACCCGGTCGAAAGTAGAAGACAATGATTCATCCTTGTCTGGTGGGTCATGGCGAATTTGGCGCGAAGCTATAGGGAATTCGGCGTGAAATGCAAAGCCGCGATCGCCCTGTGCCGACACGGCGGGCGCTATGCTGGTGCAAGGTGTCGAAAGTGTGGGGTGTGACGTGCGGCGCTTTCGTTCGGCTGTCGTACGCTGGTGGCTTGACCGGGAGCCGCTCGGCCAAGATGGCCGATGCCGTGACGCACCGGCCGCGCCAACCGATCACCGCAGGTTGGTGTCAGATGCTCTTGACCACCGTTTCAAGCATCCCGCGCACCTGACCGGCGACCGATGCCAGTTCTGCGTTATCGATCGATGCCATCGAGGCCACCGGATCGACCGCGCTGATCTCGACGGCGTTCGGCCCGGTCTTTCGCACGATCACGTTGCAGGGAAGCATCGCGCCGACTCGCGGCTCGATGCCGATGGCCTGATGCGCCATGCGCGGATTACAGGCGCCGAGGATCAGATAGTCGTCCATGTCGATGTCGAGTTGCTTCTTCATCGTCGCCTTGACGTCGATCTCGGTCAAAACGCCGAAGCCCTGGTCGGTCAACGCCGATCGGGTGCGTTCCACGACGGCATCGAATTCCTCCGACCCGAACGGAGGGCCAATGATCTGGATCACCCGGCTTGGCGAGCTTTCTCTCGCGGCTGTCGCAAACTCCCCGACGCGATCGAAGCCTTGCGCGAAGGGCCGGAAACGCTTGCGACTGACCGATTGAGCGGAACGGTCGGCGCGATTGCAACGTTTGCTCGATAGGACCGGATCACTTTTCAACGATCGGCGTCGCGAGGCTCTCGGCCAATGCGGGCCGATCGCGGCAAACCGGAGATGACGTCGAACTCTCCAGGTGCAGGGCAACGATTGATGAGCGCGAACAAGCCAGAGGGCCGAACCCTTTTTCTCACCAACCGTCTGATCCGGGCGGCGACGGCGCTTGGCCGGATCACCGCCCAGGTTCACAGGGACCAGCACGGCCTCACGGCACCGGAGTTCAGCGTTCTGATCATTCTCGGCGCCGCTGGCGGCAAGGCGTTCACCTCCTCCACCATCGTCGAGACGACGGCGATGGACAAGACCAAGGTCAGCCGGGCTGTGTCGTCTCTTGATCGGCGTGGGTGGCTGGGGCGAAACCGGGCGACGACCGACCGGCGTTTCGAATATCTGACTCTGACCGAGGCGGGCATGCACGCCTATCTGGCGCTCGTCCCCAAGGTCGAGGACGCCGAAAACCAGGTGATGAGAGAATTGAGTGCGGAGGAACTCGCCGGGCTCGAACGGGGGCTGGCCGGTCTCGATCGCGCTTTAGACCATTAGATAGGGCTCGTGGCCCGACCGCGCGACGAACCGACGGCCCTCGGCGTGCGGGTGCGCACCCGATTTGTCACGTCCGGCCCGTCGCGCTGGTGCTGCTGGCTCCGGCCAAGCGCCGGTGTCGTCGCAAGCAGGTTACAGCGAAATTCGCCCCGCGACGATAGTGCGGTCTGATCGCATGTCGCGCGTGGCGCTCCCGCTCCACGGGATAATGGCCGCGCGGTGCGTCCTGGGCCTGCGTGAGGGGCACGCGGCGATTTGAGGCCCCTCACGCCCGGCCTCAGTCCTCAAGCAGGAAGGTGACCATTAGATTGACTTTGAACGAGGTTATCTTGTCGCCATCGACCCGAACCTCCTGTTCCTTCACCCATGCGCCCTGAACGTTGCGCAATGTTTTCGTTGCGCGGCTGATGGCTTCGCGAATCGCCGCCTCGAAGCTTTCAGGCGACGTGGCGGAGATTTCGGTGACGCGTGCGACGCTCATGGTATTTTCCTTTCGGGGGTAAAATAGGAAAACGGTTCGCCGCCGCATGGAGTTCCTTCTCCAACGCAAATCCGGGCTGTCGCCGGCTGCGGCCGCGCGAATGCCCCGGCGCGGCTGCGATGCCGACCCATTACAAAGACGGGCTGTTTGCTCCATATCGGGGTCCAAGACGTCCGAACGGTATCTTCAATGGTGCAGGCATCATGCAATTAACTCGTGCCCGTCGATTCGCCGTCGCGCCGATGATCGACTGGACCGATCGCCACTGCCGGTTTTTTCACCGTCAGTTGACCCGGCGCGCGTTGCTCTACACCGAGATGATCGTCGCCGATGCGATCCTGCATGGCGATGCCGAGCGGCTCCTGGGCTTCGACGCGGCGGAGCATCCGGTGGCGCTGCAGATCGGCGGTTCGGATCCGGACAAGCTGGCGCGTGCCACCCGGATCGCCGCCTCTTACGGCTATGACGAGATCAATCTGAATGTCGGCTGCCCGTCGGATCGGGTCCAGTCCGGCACCTTCGGCGCCTGTCTGATGCGCGAGCCCGGCCTCGTCGGCGAATGTCTGGCGGCGATGGCAGGCGCCAGCGCCGTCCCGGTGACGGTCAAGTGTCGGCTCGGCGTCGATGATCAGGACCCCGAAGAGGCGCTCGACCGTCTCGCCGACGCGGCTGTGGCGGCCGGGGTCGCGGGCATCTGGGTCCATGCGCGCAAGGCCTGGCTCGAGGGTCTCAGCCCGAAGCAGAATCGCGACATTCCGCCGCTCGACTACGATCGGGTCCATCGCCTGAAGCAGCGGCTTCCCGATGTCTTCGTGGGGCTGAATGGCGGCGTGAAAACGCTTTGCGCAGCGGAGGCGCAGCTTCCCCACGTCGATGGCGTGATGATGGGACGCGCCGCCTATCAGACGCCGGACCGGCTCGTCGACGTCGACGCCCGCTTCTTCGGCGAAGCGCCCAAGGCGATCGACTTTGCCGCGCTGATCGACACCATGGCCGCCTACGCCGCCCGGCACATCGCGCAGGGCGGCCGGCTCGGCCAGGTCACGCGGCACATGATCGGGCTGTTCCACGGCGTGCCCGGCGCGCGGCGCTGGCGGCAGATCCTTTCCGAGGGCGCAAGCCGCCCCGATGCCGGACCGCAACTGCTCCAGGAGGCATTTGCCGCCGTGCGGAGCGAGGCTGTCGGTCGCGCCGCCGCTTGAAGCCCACGGCCCCTGCAGATTTTCGCCGCACGATGCGCTGAAACAGGGATGCAAACGGCGCGTTCACGGCCTATGACGCGCTATGCTTTCGCTCGATGCCGCTTCCCTTGCCGCCTTCGCCTTACCGATCGTCGCGGCCGCTGCGGCGGCCGGGTTCCTGGCCGGGCTGTTTGGCGTCGGCGGCGGGGCGATCTTCGTTCCTGTCCTCTACCAGACCTTCGAGGGGCTTGGCGTCAGTCACGCCGTCTCGATGCATCTGGCCATCGGCTCGTCGGTCGCGATCATCATACCGACGTCGCTGCGGTCGTTAGCCTCGCATTGGAAACGGGACGCGGTCGACTGGACGCTGCTGAAAGGGTGGATATTCGCCATACCGCTTGGTGCCGTGGTCGGCGCTTATATCGCCGCTTCCGCCTCGTCGGTGGAGTTGCGGGCGATCTTCGCTGCGCTCGCCTTCACGCTCGGACTGAAGCTGATCCTCGGACGTGTCGGCTTCGTGCTGGGTCCGCACTTGCCAGGCCTTGCCGGTCGCTCGGTCGCCGGGTTCCTCATCGGGCTGCTTTCGTCGCTGATGGGTATCGGCGGCGGTGTCCTCAACAACACTTTCATGACACTCTACGGCCGGTCGATGATCCAGGCGGTGGCGACCAGTGCCGGGGTGGGCGTCCTGATCTCGGTTCCCGGCGTCCTCGCCTATATCGCCGGCGGCTGGGGCAATCCGTTGCTGCCGTCGTTCAGCCTCGGTTTCGTCAGCCTCGCCGCGGTCGGCCTTGTAGCGCCGGCCTCGATCCTCGCGGTGCCGCTCGGGGTTGCGCTGGCGCACCGGCTGACCCGGCGCCAGCTCGAACTCGGCTTTGGCACTTTCCTGCTGATCGTCGCGGCCCGCTTCGCCTACAGCCTGCTGTGAGAGCAGATCGCGCGCTCTAATCGGTCAGAATCAGCCGGTCGCCGCGGAAGTCGAAGGAGGTGAGGGTGTTGAGGAAACTCATGCCCAGAAGGGCGACGCCGAGGCCCTCACCCTCGGTGACCGCCGCCGGGACATCGTGGCGGACAATGTCGCCGACGCGGACGGCGTCCAGCCGGATCGGCGCGGCACGGGCGATGCCGTTCGCCGTCATCACCTCCTGGGAAAAGCGCAGGCGCGCCGTGTCGATGCCGATATCCTCGGCAGTGGCGCGGTCCATGGCCACGATCGACGCGCCCGTGTCGACGATGAAGGAGACCGGCTTGCCGTCGATCGAACCGTCCAGTCGGAAGTGGTCGTCGATCCCGCGTAGCGCCATGAACCGCTTGCCCTCTGGCGCGCCGACCGCGACCAGCGTTCCCGGGACCAGTGCGGCCATCAGACGGTTCTTCAAGGCGGCGAGGTCGGGCAGGAACGTGTAGAGCCCGATCAGGACGACGAAAGCCAGGAACCAGATCGCGGCGCCCCGCAGGGCCTCACCAAGCCGAGTGCGCAGCATGAGCACCGCCGTCGAGGCCAGCGCCAGACCCCAGGCGCCATAATAGGCAAGCCTCGCGAACTGGGTGTCGTCGAGCCCGACGATCTCGCCGTCGGTGTTGAGCACCAATGCGAGACCGGCGGCGGCAATGACGCCGAGGATCATCCAGAGGAGCGAGCCGCTACGCATCGCCGCCGGCGTCCGTCTCACGCCGCTCGCGGGCGCGCCGGGAGCGGGCGGTTTCGCGTCGGGCTGGCCGCTCGACGCCCGCGAGCCGTGCGGGCAGCAAATCCATGACCGCCCGACGGTCCTTAGACGAGATGGCGGACCAACCGGCGATCTCCTCGCCAGTCCGACCGCAGCCGAAGCAATAGCCGGTCGTCGGGTCAAGCACGCAGACGAGGATGCAGGGGCTTTCGATGCTCATGGTCCTCAACGGTCACAGCCATGGTCGTTCACAGGCGTTGATATGGCGAGGGGCGGGAGACGGAACAAGAAAAAACCGTCGACCGGGCGCCGAGCGTGCGTTCACTTCTGCTCGTCGAGTGCTGGCATGACTTCGAGAACGCGGGAATTGGGGAAGATTGCGATCGCTTCGGTGCCTTCGCGCAGGCGCGACAGGAGCTCGAAGCTGCCGTCGTGCATCTTGACCAGCGCCTGGACGATCGGCAGCCCAAGGCCGGTGCCCTGTTCGGCGCTCTTGATGGCGATCGAGCCCTGGCCGAAGGATGACAGCACGACCGGGAGTTCCTCCTCGGGGATGCCCGGACCATTGTCCTTGACGGACACATACTGGCCGCCACCGGCCGTCCAGCCGACGCGCAGCACGATTTCGCCGCCGCGCGGGGTGAATTTCACCGCGTTCGACAGAAGGTTGATGATGATCTGGCGCAGCGACCGTTCGTCTGCCCACATCGCCGGCAGGTTCTTCTCGAATTCCGAACGCACAACGAGGTTCTTCGCCTCGGCCTTGACCTTGATGTAGCCGATGCAGGCGCGGGCAATCGGCACGAGGTCGATGGCTTCCTCGTCGAGATTGTATCGTCCCGCCTCGACGCGCGAGAGGTCGAGAATTTCGTTGATTAGGCCCAGGAGATGCTGGCCGGAGGCATGGATGTCGGCGACGTATTCCTTGTAGGAATCATTGCCGACCGGCCCGAGAATCTCGTTGCTCATGACTTCCGAAAATCCGAGGATGGCGTTGAGCGGCGTGCGCAGCTCGTGGCTCATCGTCGCCAGAAAGCGGGATTTGGCCAGATTGGCTTCCTCGGCACGCAATCGCGCTTCGTCGGACATGACGCGGGCGATGTCGAGTTCGGTGATCAACTCGTCTTTTTCACTTTGATGCTTCAATTGCGCGATCGCGGCGCGGCGCAATGTCTCAGCGACCACGGCGAAGAACGGCACGGCGCCGATCAGCACGGCGTGCATGGCGCCGAGCACCGGCTGCGGAGCGGCGACGATGCCATAGCCGAGGACCAGCGCCGTGGGCAGGAAGGTGAGGGGGACCACCGCCTTCAGGGTCGAGGAGACCATCGCGATCATCGCGATCGCCAGGAACAGCACCGTGAACTGGAAAATTTCGAACCGAAGCGGTGCGCAATCGGCACAAGACAGCGTCGCGAGATAAGCCCATGAGAGCCCGGCGGCGACGTGGCCGACGACGAAGAGCTTGGCCCAGCGTGAGACGTCGAACCGTGCCGAGACATCGGTCGCGAAACGCCGCGAGACGAGCACCAGAGCGAGGTAGCCGAGAAGCGCGAAGCCGGTCCACAGCACTGCCGGCAGTGGGCCGGTGAAGACCGACAGCCCCAGTCCGGTCAGGATGACCGGCAGCGGCAGCACGATGGCCGCCGCTTGCAGCGCGGCGGCATGCTGGGTCAGAAGCTCGCGGTCGAACCCCGGCGCAAGACCGCCGCGCGACGACAGCCGCTCGCGTGTCGCCTTGAGCGTCTTGGCGATATCGCCGCCGCGTACGGCGCGCGGCCGCTCGACGACGGCATGATGATAACTGGGCGGTGCTGCGACTGACATGAAACTCGATCGATCGCCTGGATACGCTTGAAGACCAGGCCATCCTGTTTCGAGAAGCTTAAAAAAATGCCTTAAGAAAGAGCGAAAAAGCCGATTGTTCTGTGGAAACCGCGCGACGGGTCATCCGTTCCGGTGTTGCGTGTCCTTTTCGGACGGCGAACGCCAGCGTACCGCGACGCCTTGGCAGCAGGGCCGCGCCTGCCTAAACCATTGCGGGCAAAACGGGATTGGGAGATGACGGAATGAAACTGTTCGACGGCGGGCGCGCGCCCAATCCGCGCCGGGTGCGGGTTTATCTGGCGGAAAAGGGGATCGAAATCCCAATCGAGTCCGTCGATATGGGCGAGTTGGGTCACAAATCGGATGAGATTACACGCCGTAACCCCTTGCAACGGCTTCCCGTTCTTGAGCTCGACGACGGCACCTGCCTGACCGAGTCGATCGCCATCTGCCGCTATTTCGAGGAAGAACGTCCCGAACCGCCGCTGTTCGGCACTGGCGCGCTGGGCCGGGCCAAAGTCGAGATGTGGAACCGCCGGCTCGAACTCGGCTTGCTGAATACGGTCGCCGCGGCGTTCCGTCACACCCATCCGGCGATGGCCACATGGGAAGTGCCGCAGGTCGCCGAATGGGGCGAGGCCAACCGGCCGAAGGCGCTGGACTTTCTCAAGCTGTTCGACGCGCATCTGGCGGACAGCCAATTCGCGGCGGGCGACGCCTACAGCGTCGCCGACATCACCGGCATGATCGCTATGGATTTCATGAAGCCGGCGAAGATCACGCCGCCGGAGGATCTGGAGAATGTCCGCCGCTGGTACGCGGAGGTTTCCGCGCGGCCGAGCGCCAAGGCCTGAGCATTGCGGCGGTGAGAGACGATCCGACGGCGCTCTATCACACGATCCGCTCCTGCCGGATCTGCCGCGAGGCGCCTTCGGGAAAGCCGCTGCCGATCGAGCCGAACCCGGTGCTGGTGATCTCGCCGACCGCGCGGCTGGTCATCGCCGGGCAGGCGCCCGGCAACCTCGCCGACAAGACGACCAAGCCGTTCAACGATCCGTCGGGCGTGCGGCTGCGGGACTGGCTGGGGATCGGCCCGGAAATCTTCTACGATCCGGCGCGGGTTGCGATCGTGCCGATGGGCTTCTGCTTTCCGGGATACGACGCCAAGGGCGGCGACCTGCCGCCACGCCGCGAGTGCCGGGCGACGTGGCACGAGCGGGTCATGCGCGCGATGCCGCAGGTCGAGTTGGTGCTGGCGATCGGCATGTACGCGCAGCGTTTCCATATTGCCGGCGGCGGCGCGCGGACGCTGACCGAGACGGTCGCCGACTGGCGCAATATCCTCGCCGGCGAGGGGCGTTTCGCGAAGGTTTTGCCGCTGCCGCACCCGTCCTGGCGCAACAATGTCTGGCTGAAGCGCCATCCCTGGTTCGCGACTGACCTTCTGCCGGAACTGAAGCGGCGGGTGGCGGAACTTGTGTGAACGGGCGTCAAGCGACCCTACCGGTTTTAGCGCGCCTCCTGTAATCCTCTGGGCGCAGGACAGGGAGCAAGGCGTCGATGGACCGGCTGGACAAGAAGATACTGAGGCTGCTGCAGGAAAACGCGACGCTGGCGGTTGCCGACGTCGCCAAGCGTGTCGGCCTGTCGACGACGCCGTGCTGGCGGCGCATCCAGAAGCTCGAGGAAGAGGGCGTGATCAAGCGGCGGGTCGCAATCCTCGACCCCGTCAAGGTCAACGCACGGGTCACCGTCTTCGTCTCGATCCGCACCAGTTCCCACTCCAACGAGTGGCTGAAGCGGTTCTCCGAAGTGGTCGGCGAGTTTCCCGAAGTGGTCGAGTTCTACCGCATGAGCGGCGACGTCGACTATCTGCTGCGGGTCGTCGTGCCGGACATCGCCGCCTATGACGCCTTCTACAAGCGGATGATCGCCAAGATCGAAATCCGCGACGTCTCCTCGTCCTTCGCCATGGAGCAGATCAAATACACGACCGAAATGCCGCTCGACTACATGGTGCTGGACAAGGAACCGCGGGAGTGAACGCTCGAACAACTCGCCACGCTTTTTCTTTCGTTGCGGCAATCTCAGAGAATATTCACTTTTGTATTGATCTTCTCGAAGATGCCATCCAATCTTCATCCGACGCTTTGTCCATATAACGTGGAGATGTGCGGTGAAGCTCAGGTTGACGACCTGGAATCTTGAATGGTTCGGGCAATTGCTGCAGGGGAAGACGCGGACGATTCCGAGCGAATCCAAGACAGTCACCAGTTCCGTCGGCAAGAGGCTTCAGCAGTTGCAGAAGGATCGCATTGCCGAGGAGATCCGTCTGATCGGCCCCGACGTCCTCTGCATTCAGGAAGGACCGAGCGTGAAGCGGGTGGGCCTCCTCGACGATTTTTGCCGGACCGAATTGGAAGACGAATACGTCGTTATCAAGCGGCCATTGAACGATAAGACCGGATACCAGGTGAGTGGTTCCCAAGGGATCTGGTTCTTGGTCCGCAAACGGCGGCTCGATCTTTTGCGGCCTATGCTTCTGCCGATCCCCAAATGGCGCGAGGCGACGGAGTTCGAGAGCCGCTTCGACCCTGGAAAACCGGGTGAGCATGGCAAGACCTGGCCGATCAACCATCCGTATTTCAAGCCGGACAAGCGCAAGCCCGACCCAGAGGACGAAGAGGGTGATCCACCGCCACCCGATCTCGGCGACCGCGAGCATCATCACTACCGCCACCCACAAGTGCTGGTGTGCCAAATCGGCGGGCGGCGGGTGGATTTCATCGGTGTTCATATGAAGTCGAAATTCAGCGGCCGGGAGTACGAGACGGCGGCGAAAGCCCGACGCGAGATCGCCGCAGAAAGCCGGGCGCCAACCAAGCGGGAAGCCGAAACGATCGCCCGCGCAGAGCAGAAGGCCGTCGAAGCGCGGATAAAGCTATCAACCGAAGCTATCGACATCCGCTATTACATCGACAACCGGTTTCGCAACGAGCCCTATCCGGCAATCTTCCTCATAGGCGACATGAACGACGGGATCGGGAAGGAAATCTTCGAGCGGAAATATCTCTTCCACGATCTCGTCTCCAACCTGCAAGGCGATGTCTTTTTCGCCCGGCGCTTCCTGAATCACGGCCTCTTCGATTATCGCATCGACGATCCGGCGAATTATCGCTGGACCGTACGTTTTCAGGACGCCTGGGAGCCTTACCGGCCCGCCGAAATCCTCCTCGACCACATCATGTTCACCCAGCCGGTAGTAGGCTCCGACGCCTTCGAGAACTCACCGGTCCGGGTTCCGCCGGAGGCGGGACGGGTCGAGCACGCCGCGCACGTCGCCGTGAACACCATCTTCGACAGCGCCGACGAGCATACCAGCGATCATCGCCCGGTCAGTGTCGATTTCGAGACCGCCGACGCCATTGCCTGATCGAAATCTACCGGGCCAGCCGCGCCAGCAGCGACGAGGTGTCCCAGCGTTTTCCGCCCATCTTCTCCACGTCGGCGTAGAACTGGTCGATCAGCGCGGTGACAGGCAGGGTCGAGCCGTTGCGCTTGGCCTCGTCGAGGCAGATGCCGAGATCCTTGCGCATCCATTCGACCGCGAAGCCGTGCTCGTAATGGCCCTCGTTCATGGTCTTGTGGCGGTTCTCCATCTGCCAGGAGCCGGCGGCGCCCTTGGAAATGACGCCGACCACCGTCTCGATGTCGAGCCCGGCGTTCTGGCCGAAGGCGATCGCTTCCGACAGCCCCTGGACGAGCCCGGCAATGCAGATCTGGTTCATCATCTTGGTGAGCTGGCCGGACCCGGCCGGCCCCATCAGTCCGACCATCTTGGCATAGGCCTCGATCACCGGCCTGGCGGCGTCGAAATCCGCCTGTTCGCCGCCGCACATCACCGTGAGCGCGCCGTTCTCGGCGCCGGCCTGACCGCCCGACACCGGCGCATCGATGAAGTTGAAGCCCTTTTCCCGCGCCGCCGCGTCGAGCTCGCGGGCGAGCTCCGCCGAAGCGGTGGTGTTGTCGATCAGCGTCGCGCCCGGCTTCATGCCGGCGAAGGCGCCGTCGTCACCAAGTATGACCGAGCGCACGTCGTCGTCATTGCCGACGCAGGAGAACACGAACTCGGCGTCCTTGACGGCCTCGCGCGGCGTCGCCGCATGGGCGCCGCCATGCTCGGTCGCCCATTTCTCGGCCTTTCCGGCCGAGCGGTTGAACACGGTGACGTCGTGCCCGCCCTTGGCCTTGAGGTGGCCCGCCATCGGATACCCCATCACGCCCAATCCGATGAATGCGACCTTCGCCATGTTGTGTTCCTTGTGATCGATGCCGGTAAGAATGAGAAGCTAGACGGAAGTGATCTCGTTTCCAGTTCGAATACTACCGCTCGAGATGCCGGGTCAGCCGCCGCTCGACGAAATTCGTGGCGTGGCGCAGGGCTTCGACGATGGACAGATACAGGAGCGCCGCCCAGACATAGGTCTGGAAGTCGAAGGTGCGCGAATAGGCCTGTCTTGTCTCGCCGAAGAGGTCGTAGACGGTGATGATCGCGACGATCGCCGAGGCCTTGATCATCAGGATGATCTCGTTGGCATAGGGGCGCAGCGCGACGATCATCGCCTGCGGCATGACGATCTTCCAGAAGATCACCAACCGGTGCAGGCCGAGCGAGCGCGCACCTTCCAACTGGCCCTTCGGCACGCTCTCGATGCCGCCGCGCAGGATTTCCGCCTGATAGGCGGCGGTGTTGAGCGACAGGGCGAACAGCGCGCAGTACCAGGCCTCGCGGAAGAACCACCACAGGCCCACCGTCTCGAAGGCGCCGCGGAACTGGCCGAAGCCGTAATAGACCAGGAAGATCTGGGCGATCAGCGGCGTGCCACGAAAGAAATAGACGAAAACGAAGGCAAGGGTGCGCGCGACGGGATTCGTCGCCATGCGGCCCAGAGCGACTGGCAGCGAGATCACCGCGCCGCAGACGAAGGAGATGAGGACCAGCGAGACGGTGATCCATAAGCCCGACAGGTAGGAGGGGCCGAAGCGGGTGAACAGGCTCGGATTCCAGACGCTGGCGATATAGGCGACGAGCCCGGCGGCGATGGCGATCCAGAAGCCCAAGGCGACGATTCCGCCGACGCCGCGCTTCGGCTTGATCGCGGCCGGGGCGGCGAGCGCGGGCGCGCTCACTTGGCCATCTCGCCACGTTTGGCCCAACGATCGATCCGGCCGATCGCCGCCGAGGAGAGAATCGTCAGGATCAGATAGAGGACGATCGCCACGCCGAAGAACAGGAACGGCTCGCGGGTCACCCGCGCGGCGATCTGCGACTGGCGCAGGATGTCGGCAAGACCGATGACCGAGACGAGCGCGGTATCCTTCAACAGGTTCATCCACAGATTGCCGAGGCCGGGCAGGGCAATGCGGATCAGCTGCGGCAGGATGACCAGCACCATCGTCTGCGACCGGCGAAGGCCAAGGGCCGCCGCGCCTTCCCTTTGCCCCTGCGGAATCGCTCGAAAGGCCGACAGAAACACCTCGCTGGCGAAGGCGGCGAAGACGAAGCCGAGCGCGACCATGCCGGAGACGAAGCTCGACAGGGCCAGACTCGGCAGCCCTGTCGCGTCGGTGAGCGACTTCAACGCGCCGTTGACGCCAAAATAGACGAGAAACAGGGTCAGCAGCTCAGGCAGGCCGCGGAAGATCGTGGTGTAGATATTGGCCGACAGATTGAGGAAGCGGTCCTCCGACTGCTTGGCGAGCGCCAGGAGAAAGCCGGCGATGAGGCCGATCGGCAGGGTGGCGAGGGCCAGCGCCGCGGTGACCAGAACGCCCCACGCGATGTCGTCGCCCCATCCGGTCGGGCCGAAGCCGATCAGGGTCCAGTCGATATTCATCGGGATCGATGGTTAGCCGCCGCATCGAATATCATCAAGCGGTGATGACGCAGGCGGGCGTGGTATTTCGAAGGTCAGCGCGAACCGGACGCGCATCGCGGGAATGCACACCGCCTTTCCGGGCATCTGCCATGTCGTGGTGGCCGCCGGCGAAGGCGGCTACGCGTTCGAGCCGGCCGCCTGGCAGTACGATTTCGGCTGATCAACCGCCCGCGACGACCTGTTGAAACAACGACGGCCGCGACGGAAAAATCCGCCGCGGCCGCCTTCGTTTCGATGGATGCTCGGCTTATTCGCCGTAGACGTCGAAGTCGAAATACTTGTCCTGGACAGTCTTGTAGGTGCCGTTCTCGCGGATGGCGGCGATGGCGTCGTTGAACATGCCCTTGAGCTTGTCGTTGCCCTGGCGCAGGCCGATACCGATGCCCTTGCCGTAGATCGCCGGATCGGCGGGCAGGGTGCCCAACATCTTGCAGCAGGCGCCTGCGTCGCTGGCGATCCATTCGTTCAGAACCACGACGTCGTCCAGCACCGCGTCGACCCGGCCGCTCTCAATGTCGAGCTTGTACTCTTCGGCCGTCGGGTAGAGGCGGATTTCGGCATCGGGAAACAGCGCTTCGGCCGCCCTTGCGTGTGTCGTCGATGCCTGGGCGCCGATCGCCTTGCCCGCCAGCGCCTCGGCCGTGGCTTCGGTGATCGCCGAATCCTTCGGCACGGCGATCGCCGGCGGCGTCTGATAGTATTTGTTGGTGAAGGCGATCTGCTCCTCGCGCTCGGGCGTGATCGACATCGAGGCGACGATGGCGTCGAAATTGCCGTTCTGCAGCGCCGGAATGATGCCGTCCCAATCCTGCGTGACGAAGCTACATTCCACCTTCATCTCGTCGCAAAGGGCCTGCGCGATATCGACGTCGAAGCCCTTCAGTTCGCCCGAGGCATCGAGAAAATTGAACGGCGGATAGGCGCCTTCGGTGCCGATGACGACCTTCGACCAATCCTTGTCGGCATCGCTTTCCTGGGCGACGGCCGAGCCGGCGGCGAGGGCCACGATCGACGCGGCGAGCGCGAAAGTGAGGGAAAGACGCATGAATACCTCTTCTGTTGAACGGCACGGCCCGGACGTTCTTCGCCCGTTTGAACAACATGCCTGTCATGGAGGCGATGCTGCCACTATTCCAAGGCGCTAGGCAACTGCGTCCTTCGCCTCGGGCAGGCGTTTTCAACCATGATGTGCCGGCGCGTTGGCGTCTTTGAGTACATGATCCGCTCCGGGCGGCCATGCCGCGTGCCGGCGGACATTCTATGAGCCTGGCCGCACGCGCCGCGCCGCGAGCGCACAGACGAGGCCCGCCAGGCCGAAGCCTGTCATCAGTGCAGTGAGACCGATGGCGCCGTTCGAGCCGGTGGCGAGGATGGCGGCAAGGATCGAACTGAGCGCGCCGAGGCCGATCTGGCAGGCGCCGAGAAGGCCCGCCGCCGCTCCCGCGGCCTTGGGCCTTACGCTGACGCCACCGGCCGTCGCCGTGGGCAACGCCAGACCATTGCCGATCCCGACCAGAAGCATCGGCCCGAACAGCGTCATCGGTGACAAAAACCCCGCACCGATCAGCGCCAGCGACAGGGCGGTGGCGGCGAGGGTCATCGCCGCTCCCGTCACCATCAACGTCTTGACGCCAAAGCGTTCGGACAGGCGCGCGGTGCCGAAATTGCCGATTATGTAACCCGTCGCCGCCAGCATGAACCAAAGGCCGTAGCCGGCGGGTGTCATTTTGAGAATCGTCACCGCGACGAAGGGGGCGCCGCCGAGAAAGGCGAAAAAGACCGCCGAGGTCAGCGACGACGTGCCGACATAGATCCAGAATGCGCTTGCCCCGACGAGTTCGCCATAGCTGCGGAACTGGCTGACGATCGGCTTGCCGGTCTCGTCGTTGGTCTCCGAGAGGTCGAAGACGAGCAGCGTCATGGTCAAAACGCCCATGACGGCGAGCAGCCAGAACACGCTGCGCCAGCCGAACGCGGTATCCATCACGCCGCCGATCGCGGGGCCGAGCATCGGAGCGACGGCAAGCCCCATGGTGACGTAACCGATCATCGCCGCCGCGCGCTCGCGGCTGTAGACGTCCCGCACGATGGCGCGGGACAAGGCGATGCCGGTGGCGCTGGCGGCCTGGACGACGCGGCCGACCAGGAACAGGCCGACATCCTGCGCGATCAGGCAAAGGGCCGTCCCGAGCAGAAACAGGGCCATGCCGCCAAGGATGACCGGCCTCCGCCCGAAGCGGTCGGAGAGGGGGCCGGCAATCAGCTGGATGATCGCGGTGGCGGCGAGATAGAGCGACAGCCCCAGCCCCACCGTCGCGCCGTCGGCATTCAGATCCCGCGCGATCGAGGCCATCGACGGGATGAAGATGTTGATCGCCAGCGGCGACAGCGCCGAGGCGATCATCAGCGTCGCCAGCATCGGGCGCCGGGCGGCCATGCTCGGTATCGCCGCGTCCATGCTGTTTTCATCCCGTGCCGTTGTCGGCGACGCGGGCAGGATCTTCGGTAACGGCTGCTCGCTCAATGGACCTGGCTCTTCAAGGGGGCCGCCACGCCGCGGACCCGTTCGCGATAGAGGGTGTAGAGGCCGCTCGCAACGACGATGGCCGAGCCCAGCAGCACCGGCGCCGAGGGCCATTCGCCGAAGACGACGACGCCGATGACCAGGGCATAGAGCAGCACCGAATAGCGGAATGGCGCGACGAAGCCCATATCGCCGGTGCGCATCGCCTGAACGATGAAGATATAGCCGACGACGATGGTGGCGGCGGCGCAGGTCAGCCACAGCGCATTGGCGGCCGAGACCGGCTGCCAGCCGCCGGTGAACGGAATGAGGCTCCATCCGAGCAGCGAAACTGCGATCGCCGCCATCAGCGAGATGAACAGCGAGGGTATCGCCCGGTCCATGCGACGCGTGGCCAGATCGCGAATGGCGGAAAACACCACGGCCGCGAGGACCGCCAGCGAATAGAGCGTGAAGCCGTCCGTGCCCGGCCGCACGATGATGCTGACGCCCACGAAGCCGACGCCGATAGCGGCCCAGCGCCGCCAGCCGACCGGCTCGCGCAGGAAGACCGCGGCGCCGAGCGTGACCGTCAGCGGCAGGGCCTGGAAGATCGCCGAGGCATTGGCGATCGGCATCTGGCTGAGCGCGGTCAGATAGCAAAGGGTCGCCATGATGTCGGCGCCGGTTCGCAGCAGCAGCCGTGGCCGCAATGCGAGGCCGACCGGCCGTAGCGCTCCCATGCGCCAGGCCAGCACAAACAGCAGCAGTGAAGCCGCCACGCCGCGCACCGCCATGATCTGTGGCGGCGACAGCTCCTCGGAGGTAAGCTTGACGAAGGTGTCGTTGACCACGAAGCCGGCCATGGCCACGAGCATGAAGAGCGCGGCGCGGATGTTGTCGCTTAACAATGGAAAAGGCCGGGTTGATGCTTGGATGATCGTCAGTCGACCTTACTCTTCCCGCAGGGGATTTGCGAGAGCGGATCCGTGTCGACTTGTCGCAGCCCAAACGCAGCGCTCACCGAGTATTGACTAGAACTTTAAGAAGTTCCGGAAGCAGGCGGAAATAATCCTGCGGCTAGACATGCGCCATCGTAACATCGAGGATAATAGTGCATGTCATTGTCGATCAACCTACTGCCGGCCAGCGGCACGCAGTCGTCGCAGCAGAGCTATCAGTCGCCGCCCCCCGAGGAGTCCACCTCCAACACGGCACCGGCGTCCGAAAGCCCATCGTCGGGAACGGCCGCGAGCGGTTCGTCTTCGCAGACCGCGCCGAGCGGCTCCAGCACGGCCTCGGCCGCGACGTCCGCCAGCCCGGCGGCGCAGTCGCAATCCGCACAATCTTCGGCGCGTGAAGCGGCTCCGACAACGGGCGCGACCGCACCGGGCTCGGTCAACGTGGCGGCGAAGCCGGCCTCGGTCGAGCAAGTGCGTCAGGCCGCGATCGACAATGTCACAACGCAGAGAACGCTCAGCCTGGTGAAAGGGGTGGGTGAAATCTCGACGCAGTTGGCGCTCTTCGCGGCGGAGCAGCCGGACGCCGATCTGGCGGCGGCAAAGGCGAGCTACGAGACTGTCCAGGAAGCCTATCGCGGCGAACTGGTCTGAGCGGAGCGGCGCGACCAGCGCCGCTTCCTCTCGCCTCAGCCGCTAGACGGGCCGCGCAGCGTCATGGTGACCGGCCCGACCAGCGGATCGTAGGTGGAGCGCAGACTTTCGGGATAGCGGATCGACACCGAGTGGATCAGGTTGCCGCGAAAGATATAGCGTTCGTAGAAAATCCTGCCGTCGCGATAGCCCGACACTACGGCCCAGCTGCGGCCGGACTTGTCGTAGGTGACCTTGTCGACTTCAGCGCGGTCCCCGATGACCGTTTTTGGCGTCTCGCCGCCACGGTTCGGCCGGGCATAGATGAAAATCTCGGCGCCCGCCGGCGAGGTCCAGCCCAACCCGTCGCCATTGGTCGGCGCGGGTAACTGATCCGGGAAGGCCTCCGACGGAAAGCTTGCCGAGGTGCCAAACCGTTCGTTGCGATAGGTCACCTCGTCGGCCACGGCCGGGGCGGTCGCCAGCACCAGCGCGGCGATCGCCCCGGCGGCGAGCGACATCATCCAGTTACGCATGAAACTATCCTCCGGTCACGCTCATATGCCGCGAGACCGAGGGTCTTCGCGTCGCGCGGTCGATAATGAAATCATGTCCCTTCGGTTTGCGGCCGATCGCCTCGTCGATGGCGTTCGACAGCAATTCGTCGCCCTCCGAGGCGCGCAGGGGCGCCCGCAGGTCGGCCGCGTCCTCCTGGCCGAGGCACATATAGAGCGTGCCGGTGCAGGTCACGCGGACCCGGTTGCAGCTTTCGCAGAAATTGTGAGTCATCGGCGTGATGAAGCCGAGCCGCCCGCCCGTCTCGGCGACTTCCACGTAACGGGCGGGTCCGCCGGTCTTGTAGGGGATGTCCGACAGCGTCCAGCGCTCGGACAGTTGCTCCCGCACTTGGCGCAGCGGCAGATACTGGTCGGTCCGGTCCTCGTCGATCTCGCCCATCGGCATCGTCTCGATCAGGGTGAAATCGAGACCCTCGCCATGCGCCCATTCGATCATCGAGGGGATCTCGATCTCGTTGAAGCCCTTCAGCGCGACCGCGTTGAGCTTGACGCGGATGCCGGCCGCCTGGGCCGCGCGAATGCCACCCATGACCTTGTCGAGCTCGCCCCAGCGGGTGATCTGCTTGAACTTCGCCGCGTCCAGCGTGTCCAGCGAGACATTGAGCCGCTTCACTCCGCAATCGGCAAGCTCGCCGGCGAAGCGGGCGAGTTGCGAGCCGTTGGTGGTCAGCGTCAGCTCTTCCAGCGCCCCGGTCTGCAGATGCCGGGAAAGCGAACGCACGAGATGCATGATGTTCTTGCGTACCAGCGGCTCGCCGCCGGTCAGCCGCAGCTTTTTGACCCCCTTGGCGACGAAGGCGCTGGCCAGCCGGTCGAGTTCTTCCAGCGTCAGCAGGTCGCGCTTCGGCAGGAAGGTCATGTCCTCGGCCATGCAATAGACACAGCGGAAATCGCAGCGGTCGGTGACGGAGACGCGCAGATAGGTTATCGCTCGACCGAACGGGTCGATCATTTCCGCGCCGGAGGCCCCCGTCGGGCTCGTCACCGTGGACGGCAGCTCTATGTCGCCTGCCGCCCGAGACTGTCGAGGCGGTGGGGTCGGGAAGTTCGTCATATCCATGCGACCGAATGTGGAAGCCCGCCGGGCCCGGGTCAAGCGTTTCGTGACGATCAAACCATTGGACGAAGGAATGAATTTGCCATGATGACCGCAGCGACGACCCCCGTGCAGATCCGCGTGACTCCCGATCGCAGGACGCTCATTGTGGTTTTGCCCGGCGGCGAGCGCATCGAACTGCCGGCCGAGATGCTCCGGGTGATGTCGCCGTCGGCCGAGGTGCAGGGGCATTCGCCGTCGCAGCGTCAGACCGTCGGCGGCAAGATCCAGGTTCAGATCATGGATATCCAGCCGGTCGGAAACTACGCGATCCGAATCATGTTCGACGATATGCACAGTTCCGGCATTTTCACCTGGACCTATCTCACCGAGCTTGGTCGCGAGAAGGAGGAGCGCTGGCAGATCTATCTCGACGAGTTGAAGGCCAAGGGCTTGAAGCGCGAGCGGTGAGGCAAACCCGTCGCCGCCGAATCAGGAGCGGACGAAGGCCGGCAACTGGTCGAAGGCGCTCTTGAGCGCGTCGGACCAGCCCTCCGAGATCTCGCTGTAGTAGGGATCGCGCTGATCGAAGCGCTGCCTGTAACCGGCGATGAGGCTGTCAGTCTCGTAGAATTGCATGTCGATCGGCGGGCCCACCGACAAATTGGAGCGGATGGTCGAATCGAACGACACCAGCAGCAGCTTGGCGCAATCCTCCAGCGACATCGCGGGATCGTAGGTGCGGATGATGATTGGCCGGCCGTATTTGTGCTCGCCGGTCTGGAAAAACGGCGTGTCGGCACCGGCCTCGATGAAATTGCCTTCCGGATAGATCAGATACAGCCGCGGCGCGCCGCCCTTGATCTGGCCACCGAGAATGAAGGAGCCGGAAAACACCGAATCGGCCATCTGTCCAGCCGTTGCCGCGCCTGAAATCACCTCGCGCAGCGTTTCGCCGACGAGTTTTGCGGTCTGGAACATGGTCGGTTGCGTCAAGATCGCCGGCTGCCGCTCCGACGGCGCGATGCTGCGCTCGTCGAGCAGCGAGACGGCGGCCTGGGTCGTCGCCAGATTGCCGGCGCTCAACAGGCATAGGAAGCGATCGCCCGGCACCTCCCAGGTCTTCATCTTGGAGACGACGGAAATGTTGTCGACGCCCGCATTGGTGCGGGTGTCCGACATGAAGACGAGGCCGCGATCGACGAGAAGCCCGACGCAGTAGGTCATGGGTGGTGTTCGTCCTCAGGAAGCGCGCCGATCGGCGCCGAATCGACCTCACTCGCCGACGCGAGGAGGCCCTGCGGGCAGATACGCGAAGGCGATGACGCTCGCAATGGCGGAGAGCCCGGCGGTCACCCAGGCGACCATCGCAAAGCCGGCGTTCGTTGCCACACGGTGATCGGCGGGCAGATCGCTGACAGGCTGGCCGAACCCAGCGCTGCCGCCGGCTTCGAGATACGCCACGGAAGCGACGCCGCCCATAGCGGCGACGGCGACAAGGCCGGCGACGCGACTGACGGCGTTGTTGATCCCCGATGCGGCTCCTGCGTCGTCGTCAGACACCGCACCCATCACCGCAGCCGACAAGGGTGCCACGACCATCGCCATGCCGAGGCCCATCAGGCACATCGGCGCGAAGACATGGATCCAGAAGTTCCCGCCGGCGATACCCCATGCCAGCGTGGCGAAGGCGAGCGCGACGAGCGCGCAGCCGGCTCCGATCAGCGGCGCCGGCCCGATTCGCCCGGCCAGCTTTCCGACCACGCTCGATCCGATGGCGACCGCGATGGTGATCGGCAGGAACACCAGCCCGACCTCGACCTCCGGCGTGCCCCAGCCGGTGATGAGAGCCATCGGCAGATAGAACAGGATGGCGGAGAGGGCGAAGTAAAGAAGAAAGGTTACGAGGTTCGCCGCACTGAACGCGCGGTTCGCGAAGAGCCTCAGCGGCATCATCGGATTGGACACGCGCGCCTCGGCCCACAGAAACGCCCAGAGCGCACCGATACCAGCCAATCCATAGGCGAGGATATGCGCGACACCAGGGCGGCCGTCCTCACCCTCGGGTCCCGTCAACGCCCAAGCGATCAGGCCGAGCCCCAGCGTGGCCAGGATCGCGCCGGAACGGTCGAGGGGCGCCGTGGATACTGGCGTGTCGGGTGGAACTTGCGCCAGGAGCAGATAGAGGGCGAAGGCGCCGATAACCAAATTGACCGCGAAAATCAGTCGCCAGACCTCCGGATAGGCGCTCGATAGAAGCAGTCCGCCCAGCACCGGTCCCACCGCCGTTGTCAGCGCGGAAGAGGCGGCCCAGATGCCGATCGCTCGGGCGCGGTCCTCCTTCGGATAGGTCTTGGATATGATCGCCAGCGAGCCCGGCACCATCAGCGCCGCGCCGATCCCTTGCAGCGCGCGCGCCGCGATCAGTGTTCCCGGATTCCAGGCTAGCGCGCAGGCAAGCGAGGCCGCGACGAAGATGCCGATCCCCCAGGAAAAGACTCGCTTCAGACCGTATTGGTCGCCCGCCGCGCCGCCGACGAGCACCAGCGAGGCGAGGGCCAGCAGATAGGCATTGTTGATCCATTGGGCATCGGTCAGCGAGGCGCCGAGGCTCTCGCGGATCGCGGGAATCGCGATCGAAACCACTGTCCCGTCGATGAAGCCCATAGCCGAGGCGAGGATTGCCGCGACCAGCACGAAGCGCCGGCGCCGTTGCGGGCAATAGTCCTGGAACTCGGCCGAAGCGATCGTCACGGGCAGCGTCGATGACACGGGCGCTTCCTTGAAACTGACCTCGATTGCCACCCTCCTATCCTGACGGATAGAAGCGGTAGCTCTTGGCGATCTCGCCGGCGAGTCGGTTGTTATCGAGGATGAACGCCTCCAGAAACTCGTGCAGGCCGCCGTCGATGATCTCGCGGACCGAATTCTGCGACAGCCGCTTGTTGATCTCGCCGGCGGTGCGGTGGCAGGGGTGCTTTGTCTCGTAATTGCGGTCGAGGTAGGTCAGGCTTTCCTCAATACAGTGATAGCAATAGGCGAGCGAGCGCGGCAGCCTTCGGTTCAGCATCAGGAAGTCGATGATGTTCACCGCGCGATATTCGGCGTCGTATTCCCAGGCATAGGAACGATGCGCCGAAACCGAGCGCAGGATCGAGGCCCACTGGAAATTGTCGAGCGACGAACCGACCGAGGAGTGTTCGGGGAGCAGCACCCAGTATTTGACGTCGAGGATGCGGGCGGTGTTGTCGGCGCGCTCGATGAAGGCGCCGAGATTGCAGAAGTCGAAGGTCTCGTTGCGCAGCATGGTGCCATAGAAAGCGCCGCGGATGAGAGTCGTCTGACGCTTGACCAGATCGAGCACCGTCTGCAGTTCGCGGGGCTGCAATGGTTTGTCCAGCCGTTCCGTCATGATCAGCCAGCTCTCGTTCAGCGTCTCCCACAGATCGCGGGTGAGGGCGGTGCGCACCATCCGGCCGTTGGTGCGGGCGGTTTCGATCGAGGCGCGCACGCTCGACGGGTTGTCGCGGTCGCGTAAGAGAAAGTCGACGATGGTGTCCGGGTCGAGTTCGGTGTGTTTGGCGCGATAGGCCGCTTCGACGCCGGCCGAGACCAGCACCGACTGCCATTCGTCCGGTTCCGCCGACAGGTTCGTGAGCGAGAGCCGTTGGCCGGCGTCGACGAGGCGGGCCATGTTTTCGGCGCGTTCGATGTAGCGAAACATCCAGAACAGGCCGTTTGCGGTACGTCCGAGTAATGTCATGATCAGTCCCTCAGTACCCAGGTGTCCTTGGTGCCGCCGCCCTGGCTGGAGTTGACCACCAGCGAGCCTTGCTTGAGCGCCACGCGGGTGAGCCCGCCGGGGATGATCCGGACCTTGTCGGAGACGAGGACGAAGGGGCGAAGGTCGACATGCCGGGGTGACAGCCCCTGGTCGGCCAATATCGGGACGGTGGAGAGCGCCAGCGTCGGCTGGGCGATGTAGTTGCCCGGCCGCGCCCGCAGCTTGGCGGCGAAGCTCTCGCATTCCGCTTTCGAGGCGGCCGGCCCGACCAGCATGCCGTAGCCGCCGGAGCCGTGGACTTCCTTGACGACGAGATCCTCAAGATTGTCGAGCACATAGGCGAGGCTGTCGGCCTCGGCGCAGCGCCAGGTCGGAACGTTCTCCAACAGGGCGGTCTTGCCGGTGTAGAATTCGACGATCTCCGGCATGTAGGAGTAGATCGCCTTGTCGTCGGCGATGCCCGTGCCGGGAGCATTGGCGATGGTGATGCCGCCGTTCTTGTAGACCTCCATGATGCCGGGGATCCCGAGCATGGAATCGGGCCGGAACGCTTTGGGATCGAGATACTCGTCGTCGACGCGGCGGTAGAGGACGTCGATCGGCGTATAGCCTTCGGTCGTGCGCATCTGGATGCGCCCGTCGATCTCCTTGACGTCGGAGCCTTCGATCAGCTCGACGCCCATTTGATCGGCGAGGAAGGCGTGTTCGTAATAGGCCGAATTGTGGATGCCCGGCGTCAAGACGGCGATCGTGCAAGGGCCGTCGCAGGCGGCGGGCGCCACGGCGGCGAGCGAGCGGCGCAGATGATGCGGATAGGTTTCGACCGGACGCACCCGGTTCTGGGAGAACAGTTCGGGGAACATCTGCATCATCGTTTCCCGGTTCTCGATCATGTAGGAGACGCCGGACGGGGTGCGGGCGTTATCCTCCAGAACGTAGAACTCGTTCTCCCCGACGCGGACGATGTCGGTGCCGATGATGTGGGTGTAGACGCCGCCGGGCGGGCTGAAACCTTCCATCTGCGGCAGATAGGCCGCATTGCCGGCGATCAGCCGCTCCGGAACCTTGCCGGCCTTCACGATCTCCTGGTCGTGATAGATGTCGTGCAGAAAGGCGTTCAACGCCTGGACCCGCTGCTCGATTCCCTCCGCCAATTTTTCCCACTCGGCGCGCGCGATGATTCGCGGCACCAGGTCGAAGGGGATCAGACGCTCGGCCGCCTCGTCCTCACCGTAGACGTTGAAGGTGATGCCGGTGCGGCGGAAGAATGCCTCCGCCTCGTTGGCTTTGGCCGCCAGTTCCTCGACGTTCTGCTCGCGGAACCATTCGTTGAACCGCCCATAGGGTTCGCGAACCCGATCAGGGCCTGAAAGCATCTCGTCGAACGGTTCCACCAGCATCCTCCAATCGGGTTCCCCCTAGAGAGAAAGCGGAACCCCGGAAAATCAAGCCTTGACGGGCCAGAAGATCGGCAAATGGTCGGAACTTCGGCAAGATGCGGTTGGCTTGGGCACCCATTGCGCGGCCGCATTGGCAAGGCTTGGGCAATTGCCCATTGTATTTGCCTATTGCTCGCTCGACGCCGTAAACAGGGGCGGCTGGGAGGCGAGGCAAATGGCGCGCACGCGCGATGACGATGGATCACGGCTAGACGAGGCGGCGCGGGCCGGTTGGCTCTACTATGTCGCTGGCAACACCCAGGAGGAGATCGCCGCCAAGCTCGGCATCTCACGGCAGGCAGCCCAACGCCTGGTGTCCCTGTCGATCAGCGCCGGCCTCGTACGCGTGCGCATCAATCATCCGATCGCCGCCTGTCTGGAACTCGCGGCCGCCCTGCGCGCGCGTTACGGTCTCGGGCTGGTCGAGGTCGTACCATCCGATCCGGAATCGGCTTCGACGACGCTTGGCATCGCCGAGGCGTGCGCGGCCGAGATGGAACGGCGCCTGCGCGGCGAAAAGCCGCTGGTCGTGGCGATGGGAACCGGGCGGACCTTGAAGGCGGCGGTCGAGAACCTGCCGGCCATGACCTGTCGCCAGCACCGGATCGTCTCGCTGACCGCCAATGTCGCGCCGGACGGCTCGGCGTCGGTCTACAACGTGATCTTTTCGATGGCTGACAGGGTCCGGGCTTTGCATTATCCGATGCCGCTGCCGGCTATCGTCTCCTCGCCCGAGGAGCGAGCCTTGCTGCATAGCCAGAAGGTCGTGCAATCGACGCTCTCGCTTGCGGCCGAGGCCACGGTCGCTTTTGTCGGGGTTGGGGACCTCGGTCCACGGGCACCGTTGATCGTTGATAGCTTCGCCACGACGAGTGACCACAAGGTTCTCACCGCCGACGGCGGAGTGGGCGAGATCGTCGGCTGGGTGTTCGATGCCCAGGGGCGCATTCTCGATTGTCCGTTCAACGCGCGCGTGGCCAGCGCACCGATTCCCTCCACCACCCATTGCGAGGTGATTGCCGTGGCTATGGGGCCGGCGAAGGCCGCTGCGATCCGCGCCGCCGCGGTCGGTAAACTCGTCAACGGGTTGATCACCGACGAAGCAACGGCCCGCCGCCTGCTCGACGCCTAAGTGCGCGCGGCGTCGCCTCCGCTCTCCCATCGCATGGCACTTCAAGGATGCCTGCCGGTCCAAGCCGGCGGGCGCGTCGCCGCATGTCGAATTGGTGCGCCGCATCACGCAATTGATTTGACATCGACCAGGGTGTGGTGGGAAATTGCCCGAGCAATGGTCAATTGCTCAATTTCGGAGCTGGGAGGCTTTCATGACTTTTCGGACGATGTTGGCGGGCGCGGTATCGCTGCTCGCCTTCGCGACCACTTCGGTGCAGGCGCAGACAACCCTGACGATCGGCACTGTCAACAATAGCGACATGATCCGCATGCAGGGTCTGACGGACGAGTTCGAGAAAGCTCATTCGGACGTCAAGCTGAACTGGGTAACACTTGAGGAGAATATCCTGCGTCAGCGCGTGACGACGGATATCGCAACCAAGGGCGGTCAGTTCGACGTGATGACCATCGGCACCTACGAGGTTCCGATCTGGGCAAAGAACGAGTGGCTCGCTCCGTTGGAGTTTGATGCGGCTTACGAGGTCGACGACCTGTTGCCGCCCATGCGCAACGCGCTCACCGTCGACGGCAAGCTCTATGCGGCGCCGTTCTACGGTGAGAGCGTCATGACGCTCTATCGCAAGGACCTGTTCGAAAAGGCCGGACTTGAAATGCCGGAGAAGCCGACCTGGGACTTCATCGCGGAGGCGGCCGAAAAAACCACCGACAAGGACGCCGGTATCTACGGCATCTGCCTGCGTGGGAAGCCCGGCTGGGGTGAGAACATGGGCTTTCTCGGCTACATGTCGCGCTCCTTCGGCGCCAACTATTTCGACGCCGATTGGAAGCCGCAGTTCGAGAGCGAGGGCTGGAAGCAAGCGATCTCTCTCTATGTCGACCTGATGCAGAAATACGGCCCTCCGGGTGCCGCCTCGAACGGGTTCAACGAGAATCTCTCGCTGTTCGGCCAAGGTAAATGCGGCATGTGGATCGACGCCACCGTCGCGGCCTCATTCGTCACCGATACCAAGCAGAGCCAGGTCGCCGATCAGGTCGGCTTTGCTCCGGCTCCGTGCGGCGTCGAAAACTGCCCGAACGAAGGTGCGAACTGGCTGTGGGCCTGGTCGCTGGCGATCCCGGAATCCTCGCAGAAGAAGGACGCGGCGAAGCAGTTCATCGCGTGGGCGACCTCCAAGGAATACACCGAGCTGGTCGCCGCGAACGAAGGCTGGGCGAACGTGCCTCCCGGCACTCGGACCTCGCTTTATGAGAACGAGGAATATCTGAACGCCGCCCCCTTCGCCGAGCAGACCTTGAAGGCGATCAACAACGCCGATCCGTCGGCGAGCGACGACAAGCCCTATATCGGGCTGCAATTCGCGGCGATTCCTGAATGGCAGGGCCTCGGTGCCGCCGTCGGCCAGCAGATGGCGGCCGCCGTCTCCGGCAACATGTCGGTCGACGACGCACTCGCCGCCGCCCAGAGCCAGGCCGAGCGCGAGATATCCCGCGCGGGTTACCCAAAGTAAGATAATTGGGTAGAGTCGGCCGGCGCCCCCGCGTCGGCCGGCCCCTCCGCCCAATGTGGCCGCCTATCGCAGCGCATACAAGCGGCTGGAACCGCCGCTCTTGAACCGCATCGAGGGACCGCGCGTCGCGCCGCCCCTTGCGTCGAAACCGCGCGCGTTCCCGATTGGGGGCCGGCCGTCTTCGGGTGATTCTCATGGCGACCCTGCACACGAAATCCGCGGCACGGCTCATGATGGCCCCCGCCGTGATCGTCCTCCTCTTATGGATGATCGTGCCGCTGGCGATGACGCTGTATTTCTCGACGTTGAACTACAGCCTGTTCAACCCGATGAGCACGCCCTTCGTCGGCTTCGCCAACTACACCTATTTCCTCTCCGACCCCGAATTCTTCACCGCGCTCGCCAATACGCTGATTCTGGTGCTTGGCGTCTTGGTCATCACGGTCGGCGGCGGCATTCTGGTCGCGCTGCTGCTCGACCAGGCCTTCTACGGCGTCAACATCGTCCGCCTGCTGGTCATCGCGCCGTTCTTCGTCATGCCGACGGTCGCCGCGCTGGTCTGGAAGAACATGATGATGAACCCGGTCTACGGCGTCATCGGCCAGTTCCTCGGCGCCCTCGGCCTGCCGCCCATCGACTGGCTGTCGGAATATCCGCTCACCTCGATCATCATCATCGTAGCGTGGCAGTGGTTGCCCTTCGCCACGCTGATCCTTCTGACCGCGCTGCAATCGCTGTCGGAGGACCAGAAGGAAGCCGCCGAAATGGACGGCGCCGGGCCTTTGTCGATCTTCTTCTACATCACCCTGCCGCATATGAGCCGGGCGATCACCGTGGTCATCCTGATCCAGACCATCTTCCTGTTGTCGATCTTCGCCGAGATCCTGGTGACGACCAGCGGCGGGCCGGGTTCGCAGTCGACCAACATCACCTATCTCGTCTATCGCCTGGCCCAGCTCAACTCCGACATCGGCGCGGCGTCCGCCGGCGGCATCGTCGCCGTGGTGCTCGCCAACATCGTCGCGATCTTCCTCATTCGCCTCATCGGCAAGAACCTGGAGGCTTGATCCCATGGCACGCAGCGTTAGCACCCGTCGCAAGATCGTCGTCACCATCGCCGCGTGGGCGGTGGGGCTGTTAATCTTCTTCCCGATCCTGTGGACCTTCCTCACGTCCTTCAAGACCGAGCTGGCGGCGATTTCGATCCCGCCGACGTTTCTTGCCTTCGACTGGACCACGGAAAACTACGCCGACGTCCAGTCCCGCTCGAACTATTTCCACTTCATGATGAACTCGATCTATCTGGCGGTCGGCTCGACCATCCTGGGCCTCATCGTCGCCATTCCCGCCGCCTGGGCGATGGCCTTCTCGCCGACCAAGCGCACCAAGGACGTGCTCCTGTGGATGCTGTCGACCAAGATGCTGCCCTCGGTCGGCGTGCTGGTGCCGGTCTATCTCTTGTTCCTCAATCTCGGCCTGCTCGACAGCCGCATCGGCCTCATCGTCGTCCTGTTCCTGATCAACCTGCCGATAATCGTCTGGATGCTCTACACCTACTTCAAGGAGATTCCCGGAGAGATCCTCGAGGCGGCGCGCATGGACGGGGCCTCGCTGCGCAAGGAAATCACCCAGGTGCTGGCGCCGATGGCGCTGCCGGGCATTGCCTCGACGGTGCTCCTCAACGTCATCCTCGCCTGGAACGAGGCGTTCTGGACGCTGAATCTCACCACCACCGACGCGGCGCCGCTGACCGCCTTCATCGCCTCCTTCTCCAGCCCGCAGGGTAATTTCTACGCCAAGCTCTCGGCCGCCTCGACCATGGCGATCGCGCCGATCCTCATCGTAGGCTGGTTCTCCCAGAAACAGCTGGTGCGCGGCCTGACCTTCGGAGCGGTAAAATGACGAGGACCCTGACAGGAGTTTCGCTATGAGTGCCATCACGCTCCACAACGTCCAGAAGCGCTTCGGCGAAGCGGTCATCATCCCCGGGCTCGACCTGGAGATCGAAGAGGGCAAGTTCGTCGTCTTCGTCGGCCCGTCCGGTTGTGGCAAGTCGACGCTCCTGCGCCTCATCGCGGGTCTGGAGGACGTCTCCGGCGGCAAGATCGAGATCGACGGCAAGGACGTCACCAGCGTGCCGCCGGCGGCGCGCGAACTCGCCATGGTGTTCCAGTCCTATGCGCTGTATCCGCATATGAGCGTGGCCGGTAACATCGGCTTTCCGCTGAAGATGGCGGGCGAGGCCAAGGACGTCATCGACGAGAAGGTGAGGGCCGCCGCCGCAACGCTGAACCTTACTGACTATCTGCAGCGCAAGCCGCGTGAACTTTCCGGCGGCCAGCGCCAGCGCGTCGCCATCGGCCGCGCCATCGTGCGTGCGCCGAAAGGCTTCCTGTTCGACGAGCCTTTGTCCAACCTCGACGCGGCGTTGCGGGTCAACATGCGGCTGGAGCTGTCCGAGCTGCACGCCCAGTTGAAGACGACGATGATCTACGTCACCCACGATCAGGTCGAGGCGATGACCATGGCCGACAAGATCGTCGTCCTCAATCGCGGCAATGTCGAGCAGGTCGGCTCGCCGCTCGAGCTCTACGAGAACCCGAAAAACCTGTTCGTCGCCGGCTTTATCGGCTCGCCGAAGATGAATTTCCTCGCCGGTCCAATCGCCGCCGAGCACGGTGCCCATACGATGGGCTTCCGGCCGGAGCATCTGACGATCTCGCCGGACAGCGGCCGCATCAGAGGCACGGCGGGCGTATCGGAGCATCTCGGCTCCGACACCTTCGTCCACGTCAAGCTCGACGACGGCACGGCGATCACCGCCCGTTCCGGCGGCGATTATCGCGTCAGCCATGGCGACCCCGTCTGGATCACCCCCGACGAGGGCCGCATTCATCGCTTCGACGAAAAGGGTCTCGCAATCCGTTAAGGCGATTGCGTAAGACCCGCGTCGCCACCGACTCGACCATCATCCTGGAGTGCATCGGATGTATTTGGAAAAACTCAAGCTCGACGGCAAGATCGCCGTCGTCACCGGCGCCGGGCAGGGCATCGGCGAAGCCTGCGCCACGGCGCTCGGCGAGGCCGGCGCAACCGTCGTCGTTGCCGACATGTTCGCGGATCGGGTGGAGGCCTGCGTCGCCCGCCTCAAGGACAAGGGCATCAAAGCCCACGGCGCGACGCTCAATGTGACCAAATCGGCGGATGTCGCCGCGCTCGCGGACAAGATCCATGCCGAGCATGGCCGGATCGACATCCTCGTCAACAATGCCGGCGTCGCGGAATCCGATGTCCGCGCCGAGGACACGACCGACGAGCATTGGCGCTTCCACATGGACGTCAATCTCGACGGGCTGTTCTGGTGCTGCCGCGAGTTCGGCCGCAAGATGCTGGAAGGCGGCTCCGGCGCCATCGTCAATATCGGCTCGATGTCCGGCTTCATCGTCAACAAGCCCCAGCCCCAGTCCTTCTACAACGCGTCGAAGGCGGCGGTGCATCATCTGACCAAGTCGCTCGCCGCCGAATGGGGCGCGCGCGGCGTCCGCGTGAACGCGGTCGCGCCGACCTATATCCAGACGCCCCTGACCCAGTTCGGGATGGAGGAGAGCCCGGACATGTACAAGGTCTGGCTGGAGATGACCCCGATGGGACGGGTCGGCCAGCCCGAGGAGATCGCCTCCGTCGTGCATTTTCTCGCCTCTGACGCAGCGAGCCTTCTCACCGGCTCGATCGTCCTTGCCGATGGCGGTTACACCTGCTGGTAGAACACCGCCATCGTTGGCAGGGCGGACCGCCCTAGCCCGCGCCGGCCTTTTCCTCCCGGACCGAACGGGCTATTGAGCCTCGCACCCCTCCGCGCCATTGGCGTGGTGGGGTGCGAGGTTGTCAGCGTCCGGGGGGATCGTCATGAGCGCGTTCATCGGGGTCGATGTCGGGACCGGCAGCGCCCGCGCCGGCGTGTTCGACCGGGCCGGCACGCTGCTCGGTTCGGCCAAGCGCCCGATCCGCATCTGGCAGGAGGATGGCGGCATCGTCGAACAATCCTCCGACGATATCTGGCAAGCGGTGGTCGACAGCGTTCGCGAGGCGATGGACAAGGCCGGCGCCGCGCCGGACGACATCAAGGGCCTCGGCTTCGACGCCACCTGCTCGCTGGTCGTCGTCGACAAGGGCGGCAAGCCGTTGCCGGTTGGCCCTTCCGGCGACCCGGCCCGCAACGTCATCGTCTGGATGGACCACCGGGCGATGGCGCAAACCGCGCGGATCAACGCGACGGGACATCCGGTGCTGCGTTATATCGGCGGGGCGATCTCGCCGGAGATGGAAACGCCGAAGCTGCTCTGGCTGAAGGAGAACAAGCCGGAGGTGTTCGCTGCTGCCGGCGACTTCTTCGATCTCGCCGACTTCCTGTCCTGGCGCGCCACCGGCAGCCGCGAGCGCTCGGTCTGCACGGTCACCTGCAAATGGACCTATCTCGCCCACGAAGCGCGCTGGGACCCGGACTACTTCCAGACCATCGGCCTCGGCGAGCTGGTCGAGGATGATTTCGCCCGCATCGGCGCGTCCATCGTCGACATCGCCGCCCCTCTCGGCTCGGGCCTGACCGAAGCTGCGGCCGCCGAACTTGGCCTTGTCGTCGGCACGCCGGTCGGCGCGCCGCTGATCGACGCCCACGCCGGCGCTATCGGCACGCTCGGCGGCTCCGGTCCCAATGGTGCCGCGGACCCGGCGGGGCAGCTGTCGCTGATCATGGGCACCTCATCCTGCGCCATGGCGCTGACCCGCGAGGCGGCTTTCGTCGACGGGGTCTGGGGGCCGTATTACGGCGCGTTGCTGCCCGGCTACTGGCTGCTCGAGGGCGGCCAATCGGCCTATGGCGCGGCGCTGGATTATCTCGTCGCCATGCATCCGGCGTTTCCGGCTGTCAGTAAGGCGGCCGCCGAAGCGGGGCGTCCGGTGCTCGACTATCTCGAAACCCGCGCGGTTGAGATGGCCGGCTCGCCGGAGGATGCGGCCAGGCTGGCTAGCGACATCCACATCGTGCCGGAGTTTCTTGGCAATCGCTCGCCCGAGGCCGACCCGAAGGCGACGGCGGTGCTGGCCGGACTGACGCTCGACAGCGGCACCGACGGGCTGGTCCGGCTATTTGTCGCCGGGCTTTGCGGCCTTTGCTACGGTACTCGCCAGATCGTCGCGGCCAAACGGGAGAGGGGCGTCGATCTCGGCACGATCGTCGTCTCGGGCGGCGCGGCGCGCTCGGCGTTGCTGCGGCGGATTCTGGCGGACGCGACCGGCCTGAAGGTGGCGCTGCCGGTCACCGGCGAGCCGGTGCTGCTCGGCGGTGCCATGCTCGGCGCGGTGGCATCGGGCGCGCAACCGAGTCTGAAGGATGCCGCCGCCGCCATGTGCCGCGTCGGTGACGTCATCGCCCCGGCACACGGCGCGATGGCGGATTTCCACGCGGCTAAATACGAGGCCTTCCGCGTTCTTCAGACGAGCGAGCGTCAGGTCCGGGCGATGATGGCCAGGGTCGACGCTGCGCCGCACTGAGACGCTGGCGCACCGGTGCGGGCGAACGGCGGACATTCGCCGTTCAGCGGTCCTGCTGTTCCTCCGCACGCAATTCAATTGCCCGTTGCGCGGTGAGCTCCAGAACGCAATCCGATGCGATGTTCGTGCGGATCGTTCCTTCCTTGAAGAGTTCGTAGCGACGATCGCACTCAGCGTCGCGATAGGCGATCCAGGCGCGCTGCGCCTTCACCAAGGCCGCCGCGACACCCGGCTCGTAAATGCCGTCGCTCGCCAGCCGCTCGTCCGTGGTCTTGGCGGACGCGACCGCGACCTTGTAGCTCTCGTTGAGGAGGGTATCCCACGCAGCCGTTTCGCGACCGAGGCAAGTGTCGATGCCGATCGTCGAGGCGCCGCCGGGAGCATCCTGACAGGGATTGGCGATGGTTCCGATACAGGACCGGGGAACGTCGGCCCGGTCCGAAAGGCATGTCCTGATCGTCGCGAAGTCGGCCCTAGCGTCGCTGGATTGTGCCGATGCCGGCTGCACGAACAGCGCGAGCGACGACAGGATCAGGAGATGGCGTTGCATGACGGTGGTTCCCCAGACTGACCCGACGCCTAAATAGGACAGGCAGAATGCCAGCGCGCAACGGAAATGTTTCATGAGTTTCGCAGACATCGCCCGCTTCGTCGGGTTTCTGGCGCTGGTATGCGCCGCTGGCCTCAGCGGCGTGATCTTCAAGCCGGGCGCTTGGTATCGACGTCTCGACAAGCCTTCCTGGACGCCGCCGAACTGGGCTTTTCCGGTCGTCTGGTCGGCACTTTACCTGATGATCGCGATCGCCGGCTGGCGGGTCTACGAGATGGTTGGCCTGGCGGCGCTCCCGTTCATCCTCTACGCCGTGCAACTCATTCTCAACGCGGCGTGGTCGCCCCTGTTCTTCGGCCTGCACCGGCCAGATCTGGCGTTTGCCGATATCACGCTGCTGGCGATGGCCGTCGCGGCGAACATCGCGCTGTTCTGGTCGATCGACGCCGTCGCCGGCCTGCTGCTGGTCCCGTATTTCTTCTGGGTCTGCATCGCCGCCGGCCTCAATCTTTCGGTCTGGCGCAGAAACCCCGGCGCGTTTTCGCACGCGTGACGCGGTGTCCCTCTCGCCGCTCGATTTCTCCTTCCGTTTCGGGGATAAAGCGGCCAGAAACATCTCTCACTTTCGTTGAACCAAGCGGGGATTTCCATGCGCTTTGCCAGCTATCCGAGCCTTGAGGGCGCCAGCGTCATCGTCACCGGCGGCGCCTCCGGCATCGGCGCCGAGATCGTCCGCGCCTTCGCCGCGCAAGGGTCGAAGATCGGCTTCGTCGATCTCGACCGGGAAAAGGGCGAGGCGCTTGCCGCCGAGTTGGTCGCCGACGGACGGACCGTCGCCTTCCAGGCTTGCGATTTGCGCGATATCGCCGATCTGAGACGGGCCTTCGCGACTCTCGCCGAAGCTCACGGGCCCGCCACCGTCCTGGTCAACAACGCCGCGCGCGACGACCGGCATGGCTGGGAAGATGTGACGCCGGAGTATTTCGACGAGCGGATCGCCACCAATCTTCGCCACATGCTGTTTGCCATCCAGGCCGTCGCGCCGGGGATGATCGCGGCGGGCAAGGGATCGATCGTCAATATGGGATCGAATTCCTGGTGGGAGGCGTCCGGCGGTATGCCGGCCTATACGACCGCCAAGGCCGCCGTCCACGGCATGACCCGTTCCTTCGCCCGCGACCTTGGCAGGCACCGCATCCGGGTCAACACCGTGGTGCCCGGCTGGGTGATGACCGAGCGACAGAAGCAATTGTGGGTCACCGAGGAATCGATCGAAAAACACCGCGCCCGGCAATGCCTGCCGGACCTGATCGAGCCGGTCTATCTCGCGCGGATGGTCCTGTTCCTGGCCTCCGACGACGCCGCGATGTGCACCGCCAACAACTACATGGTCGAAGCCGGCTCGATCTGAGCGAAGAGCGACGGGCACCGCCACGCGTGACCGTGGTCAGGCATTGGCCGAAAGGTTGACGGGTGCCTTGCTAGTGCATCCTATGGTTGTGTAGTGTGAAGCGTTCGCGAACCATGAGGTCGGCTATGGCCGAGTTGCCCGACATCCAGAATGCCGGCGCGGGTGCGGCCGGAGGGGAGGCCGCCAACCTGTCGTACGCTCGGCTCGAAGAGATCGCCGGGCGCTATGGCACGCCCTGTTTCGTCTATGACGCGGCCGCCATGCGGCAAGCCGCCGGGCGGCTGCGCGCGGCCTTGCCTGAGGGCGCCGCAATCTTTTATCCGGTCAAGGCCAATCCGAATCCCGCTATTGTCGGGTTGTTCGCCGCACTCGGCTTCGGCGCGGAGGTCGCCTCCAGGGGCGAACTGGCATTGGCGATGGCGGCGGGAATCCCGGCGAAACGGATCGTCTGGTCGGGACCGGCCAAGACCGACGATGAGCTGGCGGCGACGGTCGCGGTTGGCATCTACGCGATCCAGATCGAGTCGCGGGGTGAAATCGAACGGCTGGCGGCGATCGCGGCGCGGCTGGAGCGCCCGGCCGCAGCGGTCTTGCGGCTCGATCTGCCGCAGGATGCCGGCGCGCGGCGCGGCGACTGGGCGGGAGCCTCGTCCTTCGGCATGGATGAAGCGACCGCCGCAGCGATCCTTGGTGCCCGGGACAGCCTGGCACCGGTCGAGATCGTCGGGTTTCACAATCATCCGACGTCGGGATCGCTGAACGCAGCCGATTTCATTCGGCGCTTCGCGACCTTTATCGAAGCGGTTGGGCGTCTGTCGAAGGGGTCTGCCCCGCGCTTCGTCAATTTCGGCGGCGGCTTCGGCGCGCCGTTCTATGCCGACGATCGCGCCCTCGATCTCGATCCGATCGCCACCTTCCTCCGGGGACCCGACGTGCAAGCCATCACCGGTGACGGTCCGCCCCCGCAACTCGGCTTTGAAATGGGGCGATATGTCATCGGGCCGGCCGGCTGGTATCTCGCCCGCGTCGTCGCGGTGAAGCGCACCGCCGGCCGGCGTTTCGCGGCGCTCGACGGTGGCATTCACCATCTGATGGTGGTCTCGGGCACTTTGCGCTTCTTGCGGCGGCCGGTCGCCGTCGCCGGGCCGCCGGCGAAGGGAGGCGAGAGCGAGCCGACGGAACTCACCGGTCCGCTTTGTGCGCCGACCGACCGGCTGGCCAGCGCGGTGCCGCTATCGACAGCCCTTGCGCCGGGCGACCTCATCGTTTTTTCCGGCTGTGGCGCCTATGGCAAACATGCGAGCCCGCTGAACTTCCTCGGCCACGACTGGCCGCCAGAAATCCTCGTCGAGGGCGACAAGGAGCGGCTGATCGCCCGCCGGGTGCGGTTCGAAGAGGTGCTGGCGCTGCAATCGCCGGACCATCCTGCCGCGGCCGAACCGGGCCGGGTTCCGCCGTGACCTACCGGTCGCTGGAGCGGGCGAACGCCTATTTCTACGATCCCGCGCGTCGGGCCGCCGCCGTGCGGCGCCATGGCGGCGTCCGCTACCTCTCCTCGGGGGTCAATCATCTGAAGGCTCCGTCGGTTCTGCTCGACATCGCCGCCCGTGAGCTGCAAGAGCGGATGCTGGTCGAGAACTATACCGCGCCGGGCGGCGCGCCCGCCGTCATTGCGGCGATTGCCTTTGAGATACACGAGCGCATCGGCGCCTCCGCCTTTGGCGCGATCGGGCCGGCCAATATCGCGATCACCGCCGGCGCGACCGGCGCGCTCGCCTTCGCCTTTCGTTATCTCGCCGACATCGCCGGGGCGCGGACGGCGCTCGTCCTCGGGCTGAACTACAGCTATTTCTCGACCATCTGCGACGAACACCGGATCGCCTACCGCACCTGCTGTTCCGAAGAACCGGACCGCATCCTGCCGAGCGCGGCGGAAGCCGTTGCTCTCATCGCAAGGTATTGCCCGGACATCGTCGTGCTGACCCAGCCGACCAACCCGTCCGGCGAAGTCTATGGCGCGGAGGAACTGGACACCCTGATCGCGGCGGTCGCGACCACGGGAAGCTGGCTGGTGTTCGACGAGGTGCCCGATCTCGCCCATCCCGGCGATGCAGACCGGCCGCATCCGTTCCCCGGAAAGACCGAGGCTTTTCTGGAGCGGCTGATCTGGATCAATTCGTTTTCCAAGTCGCGCAGCCTTGCCGGCCTGCGGGCCGGTTGGCTGATTGCCGACCGGCCGGTGGTCGATTTCGTCCGTCGCCACAATGAACGGCTCCTCTGGTCGCCGGTCCACGCCGGGTCGAGCGCCCTCGTTCTCGACATGGTGCTGCGGGCCGCAGCGCGCCGGGTCCGTGATGCTTCGTTCGTGGTGGATGATCCGAAAGACGAGGCGGCGATCGATCATAGGGTGGCGCGCGTGGCGCGGCGGGCCGGGCGTTATCTGCGGCTGTTCTCGCCATACTCCGACGATTTTGGCCGACCCGGCGATCTCTGGGCGTTTCTCGACGCGGCCGTCGACTGGCCGCAAGCGTTTCGCCGTTACGAAGCCGATCTGGCCGCGACCGGTGTCCTCTGCGCCGCCAACTGGCGGGCGTTCGAGGGGCGACTCGGCGACCGGCTGCGCTCGGTGATCGTTGCGCCGGCCGGCTTCAACCATTGCGTCAAATTCGACGGTGGTCTCGGCGAATGGGCCTTCGCGCGGCAAGCCTTCGACGACGCCGGGCTCGACTTCTACACCGAGAGCGTCTTCGCCGATCACGATCGCGAGGACGCCACCGACTATTGGGTGCGGATTTCGACGGCGAACCAGACGGAGATTTTCGCGGCGGGCTGTGAAAAGCTCTCAGATTTCCTTGATCGCGGGCATGGCGCCTGAGACGGACAGACTGCCCGGCCTCCGATCTTCTCCGAGGATCAGCCGCTCGACCGCGCGGATCGCCGGGTCGCGGTGCTTGTCGAAGAAATGCTCTAAGCTCGCCGCGAAACTGTCGAGGGACGCGCCGCGCGGGTGGTCCATATGGGCCGAGAAGATGCCGGGCACGTCGCGAAATTCCGCGCCGCGCCGCATCAGCCGGTAGCCGAGTTCGATCGCCTCCGCGCCCCAGCGAAAGCCGAAGCCCTCGTCGTAACCGCCGGCCGCCTCGAACAGCGGCTTGGCGAGCGCGACGCCGGACCCGGAATAGCCGAGCCAGCGATGGGCGGCCGGACCGTTGACTAGCGTGTCGCTCACCAGCCGCTCGAACCGGTTGCGGTGGAGGCATTGACGGGCGATCGACGGCCAGTCCTCGACGATGGCTTGGCGGGACACGAGACGCCGCGTCATCGCCGCGCCGGGATCCTGCGTCTGCCCGTCATAGCGAATGCCGCGTTCGGGATCGCGGAACGGCGCCAGATAGCGCAGCAGATAGACCGGCGCGCGGACCACGCGGTTCGCTCGGTCAGCAAGATGGGCGAGCGCGGTCTCAAGATAGTCCGGTGACAGCAGCACGTCGTCGTCCATGAACAGGAGCGCCAGGGCGCGCGCGGCGGCCGCGCCGCGATTGCGCGCCGCCGCCTGACCGAGCACTGGTGTCCGGACGAGGCGGACCGGCAGCCCCGCCGCGCGGGCCACCTCCACTGCCGCCCCGGTACCGGGGGCCGGTCCGTCGGCGACGACGATGGTCTCGAAGCGCCCCGGACACAGCGTCTGCGGGATCAGCGAATGCAGCGCCAGCACGAGCCGCTCCGGCTTACCCGATGTCGGGATGATCACCGACAGGTCGGGAACGCCCATTCGCCTAGCCGATCTCCGCCGGCATGGCCTCGGCCGGGGGCGCTGGCGGCCGCGAGATCGCACCCGGCATCGCGATGAAACCCGTCGGCTTTGGCGCGAGCCAGGTGTCGAGCCCCTCGGGAAACAACTCGGTCTCGAATTTGGCGACGAAGCGCTGGGCCACGGCGTCGAGGGGTTCGGCACGATGGCCGGCTTCTTTCTGTTCCCGCGCGGCGTCGACCAGTCGCCGCATCAGCCCGGCGAGCGCGCCGCCGACGGAGCGCCGGAACGTCGCGATCCTTTTGATGCGGGCCAGAGCCTCGCCCCGGCCGGTGTCGCGCGATGTCTCCCGCAGCGTCTTGAGCAGCGGCGGCAGTACCTCGTCGATCAGCACCGACCAGCGGTTCGCCTCGCCGTTCAGCGCCGACCAGAATGCCGCGACATGAGGGTCTTCGATCGGCGTTCGCTGATAGGTCGCGGCGGCGCACCATCGCGCCAGGCTGTCGGCGTCGCCGGCATCGACCGGCGGCAAATCCGGCTTGCCCCGGACATTGTCGTAACGCCGCGCGGCGGCGGTGCCGCAATGCACCTTCAGCCGGTTGACCAGCCATAGCGGCTGGTTCGAGCGCCACAGCCGCGTGCGCTCGATGAAGCCGATACTCTCCTCGACCTCGTCGAGACCGGACTCCCAGTCGAGCAGGATCATACTCGGCATCAGGTCGAGCTTGAGATCCCGCGCCAGCGTCACGGCCGCTTCGTTCTCTTCCACGGTCTGGCCCTTGGCCCAGCGCTTCAGCGTCTTGGCGGAACCGGATTCGAGGCCGAACAGGATCTGGTCGAAGCCTGCTTCGCGCAGCCGGACCAGCGTCTCCGGCACGAGGGAATCGACACGGCATTCGGCATGGAAATTGATCTTGAGGCCGCGCGCCAGAATCTCGTCGGCGAAAGCCAGCATCCGCCGGTTGCTAGCCTCGCCATAGCCGAGGAAATTGTCGTCGGCCATGTAGAAGCGAGTCACGCCATGGTCGCGCGCCACCGCCTCGATCTCGTCGACCACGTCGCGCGGGTCGCGCATCCGGTAGACGCCGTCCTTCATGCCGCGCACGACGTTCGGCACAGTGCAGAAGGTACAGAATGCCTTGCAGCCGCGCGAGGTCGTCAGATAGGCGCTCGGCACCGGCAGGCCGCGCTGGCGGATCGCGGCGATGATGTCGCGGGCGGGATGCGGCAGCGTGTCGAGATCGGCCGGCGTCGCGCGCGACTGCTTGACGATGCCGCCGTCCGAGCGGCGCACCAGCGATGGAACCGCGTCCAGCGCGCGGCGCCCCTCGACCGCGTCGGCCAGCCGCGCGATCGCCGCTTCGCCTTCGCCCTCGACGACGGCGTCGATGAACGGAAAGGTTTCCAGCAGCAGCGCCGAAATCGCCGAGGCCAGCGGTCCGCCGAAGACGATGAATGTCTCGGGCCTTGCGCGCTTCAGGGTCCGCGCGGCGGTCAGCGCGCTCTTCAATTGCAAATCGTAGAGCAGCGAGAAGCCGGCGAGATCGGGCGCGAAGGCGGTGAGCCGCGCTATCAGCGCCTTGTCGTCGAGCCCTTCATTGCCGGCGCCGACGACGGCCACCTGACGGCCTTCCCGGCGCAGCGTCGCCGCCAGATATTCGATGCCGAGAAACTCGCGCGACAGGGTGTAGTCGGTGCCGAAGGTGACGATGTCCCGGCAGATATCCTCGAAGCTGCGCAGCATACGCTCGCGATGCTCGCGGTCGGGGTCGTCGGCGAAGGGCTCCTCGCGCGGGCCCACCAGCGCGACCCGAAGCGGGGCGCAGGCCATCTAGGCCGTCGCGGCGCCGACCAGCGGCGTCGCCAGTTCGTCGCGGTGCCGGGCGAGATAGTCGGCCCACAGCCGCACGGAGGCGAGGGCGGGGTCCATCAGCGCTTCATCCGGCACGTCGATGTTCAACGCGGTCTCCACGTTGAGGATGAACTCCAGATAATCGACGGACGTCAGCCCGATCGCGCCGAAACTGTCGGTGCGCAGGTCGGCGTCCCGCCGGACCATCTCGTTCGGAGCGCACAGATCCTCAAGGATCGTCGCCAACTGCTCTTCCAGTTCCCGCGCCGCGATTCCGTCCTGATTGGTTTCCATGCCGCTCACCCATCTTTCCGACACATCCAACGAAAACACTATCTTCGGTTGCATAAATATACAACCGGAGATAGCATAAGGGGATGAGGCCTAAGGTTTGATGATTCCGGTTCCGACCGACCGCCTCCGGCCCGCCTGGGGCCGTTCGATGCTGCGCGAATTCGCCGCCAAGCAGCAGATCGTCGATCGGGGGCATGTCTTTTCGGATATGATATCGGAGCGCGACGGTCGGCAACTCGGCGTCCTCGCCGCCGCCTGCGAGGCGCTGGCCAGCGGGCGCTTCGATGCCGGTGCCCTGGCGGGTCTGCTGCACAGCGAGGAGACACGCCTCGAGGTCTGCGCGGAACGGCTTGCCCAGGCGGCGCCGGGCGCCGGGGCGGAACTGGCCGGCATGGCGCTGGCGCTCGCCTATCTGCCTTTCACGATCCCCGACACGTTTGCCAGCCTGGCGTTCGAGCCGCTCGACCTGCGCCAGGTGGCCAGACGCGCCGACCCCGATCGCCGCCTGTCGCCGCGCACCCGGCTGTTCTTCGCCGACCGGCTGATGCGCAACGGAACCGTGCAGGGATTGATCGCGGCGACGGGCGCCGCCGTGGCGCTGTCCGAGAACGCCGGGGCGGGCGGCGCGGCGTTCGATGTCGAACCGGAGCGGCTGCGGCGGCTGGCGGATTTCGCCGTCGTGCTGGCGCCGCGCCCGGCCCTGTTCGCGGCGATGCTGCGCGCGTGCGACGAGGGCGATTGGCAACGGGCCGACCAGCTTTGCCGCCACGTCGCGGGCGACATCGGCCACCAAGACCTCGATGGCGTCAGCCCACCCTGGCTGGCCGATTGTCTGGTGCTGACCTTGCTGCCGACCTGCGACACGATCGACGCGGCGGCGCGGCTTCTGGCCGTCGGGGCCAGGCGGGTGGTCTACCGTTCGGCCGCGATGGCCACGGCCGACGCCGCGCCCGATCCGGCCGGCGCCGATCCCGTCGGCGAGGCAAATCTCGCGCGGGCTCCGGCGGGCGCCTGAAACGCTTGCGTTCGGGTCGCCTTCAGTTCGATCAGCCTTTGCCGTGCCGCCGGCGCGGCGAACAGTGGCATGACCGCCAACTCCTCCAGTTCGATCGCGCCGTCGAGATAAAGGTTGAGAACATCCGCCTGGCTGAAGCAGGTGCGGCAGACCGGCACCCGTGGCGGGTCCCGTTGCATCAGATCGTAGAGCTTGTGCTCGCCGATCACCGCGCTCGCGGCGTCGATGCCATCGCGGCGGACATTGGCGATCTCGGCCGTCCAGCCGACCGGGCAGGGGGTGATCGCGCCGGTGTCGAACAATTGCGTGGCGGCGGCCGTCAAATGGCAGCGGTGACGGCGAACGCCGTTCTCCCCATCGAGAAAATCCGCCAGCCGCCGGTAATAGGCGGCCGGGCCGAGCACGGCGGCGAAATTGCCGGGGAGGGTGCGCAGGAGATCGGCGAAGGCTCGCCGCGCCGCCTTCCCGAACAGCCGGTCGGCATGGACGCCGCGCACCGGGATCGGGATGAGCACCACCCGGCAGGGCAACGTCGCCAGGAACGCCAGGAAGTCGAGAAGATGTGCTGCGTTCGTGTCGCTGACCACCATGGTGATCTCCAGCGGCCGACCGGCGGCCGCGATCGCTTCCAGCGCCGCCATCACCCGCTCGCCGAGGCGGGGCGAGCGCCAGCGCATCGCGTTCATCTCCGGCGTGTGGCCGTCGAGCGAGAGGTTGAAGCCGACATTGCCGAGGCCGGAGAGGCGCGCGACGATCGCCGGCGTCAGTTCGGTGCCGTTGGTCAGCACCTGGACATGGGCGTAGCGCGCCGAAAGCTCGGCGACGAGATCGGCGGCATTGGCCAGCAGAAACAGTTCGCCGCCGCTCACCTTGATCACCGGGGCGTCGACGTGGCGGCGAAGCCCGTCCAGCATGGCCAGGACGTCGGGTAGCGCGATCGTCGCGCCGCGCCGCTTGGCGGAGGCCGAGGTGGCCTCGCCGAAATCGCCCGCATCGGCAACGCTGGTGCAATAGCTGCACTTCAAGTTGCACCAGTTCCCGGCGACAATCAGGTCATGGTAGAGGAAACGCTTCATGCCCGGTCTCCCGTCGTCCCGGGCAGGATCGCACGGCGCCGGCGCAATAACAACCGTAAGTTGATATATCAGCCGAGATCGCGGCTGGTCGTGCCGGAACCGGTGCCCGGCGCGATGTCCATCTCGTAGACGATGTGCTTTTCCTCGAAGCCCGCCAGCCGGTAGAGCGCGCGCATCGCGTCGTTGGAACTGGCGGTGCGTCCGACGATGCGGGTGTAGCCGGCTTCCCGGCAATGGTCGAGGACGGCCCGCAAAAGCGCGATCGCGGCCGTCGCGCCGGCCCGCTCGCCGTCCACATACATCGAACGGAAGTCGGCATAGGTATCGCCGGTGATGAAGTTCTGGCGCGGCGCGACCCAGACCCAGCCGACGAGGCGGCCGTCCCGCTCGGCGACCTTTGTCCAGTCGCCACCGTATTTGATGAGCTTGGTCAGCTTCTTGCGGTAGTGCGCCGGATCGGTCACCGCCTCGTCGGCGAAGGATTTCACGGCGATGGCGGTCTCGAAGCCGGCGACCGCCTCGACATCGGCCATACGGAAATCGCGCAGGACGAGGCCGCTCGGGTCGGCTGGGGCGGGATGACGGTCGGCCATGGCGGAGTGCTCCGGTCGGCGGTTGTGGCCGCGCGAGAGGCGGCGGGCGGGCTTGCGGCCCGTCAGGCGCGTGACTATAGCGGGCGGGGCGAATTGACCAGAGCCGACGACGGCGATGGCGCTCGTCCTCACAATCAAAGGATGCATTCATGCGAATACGCCAGGTCCTCGCCGACATGCGCGACTGCTCGGCGGCCATCGAGGACGAGGTGGCACTGCGCGAGGCCGCGCTCGCCGGCGCGAAAGCGGGCGGCGCGACAATCATCGGCGAGCACGCCCAGCGTTATGTGCCGCATGGGCTGACGCTGGTGGTGTTCCTCGCCGAGTCGCACATCATGCTGACCACCTGGCCGGAATACAAAATGGTGCTGGTCGACGTGCTGTTGTGCAATCCGGATATGTCCGAGGACGCGACGATCGACGAAATCGCGCGGCGGCTGTGCCCGGACGGGCTGGTCGAGCGCAGCTACGTCACCCGGCATATCGAGCCGCTCGAGCCGTGACGGCGAAGCGTGATGCCGACGGATAGCCACGCCTGGTGGTCGTTCGCGCCGGCTGCCGAACCGCCGGATGCCGCTGCCGTCTGCCAAGCGGCCGATGCGGGGCGCGGCGCCCTGTCGCGGCTCTTGCGCGAGGCGCGCCACCGGCTCGGAGCGGCGCGCGCCACGACCCTGCTCGATGAAGCCGGCGTCGGCGCCGTGCTCCGCCCGGCGCGGATCTTTCTGGTCACGTCCTATCAGCCGCGCGCGATCGACGACGCGATGCGTCTCGCCTTCGCGATCGCCGGCTTCGCCGTAGAGACGGTCGCGGTCGAGGGATTGGCCGAGGCCGGCGACCGGGCGCGGGAGGAGACGGGCGAGGGGCGTTTCGACTGCGTCGTTCTTTCGATCGCGGCGACCGGCGAAGCCTCGGGCATTGCAACGGTGCGCGAGGAAGTCACGCGCGTGGCGGCGACGCTTGCTGAAACGCTGCAATGCCCGGTCGCGATCATCGGCGAAGCGGAGGTCGGGAATCCCGTCCCAGTCGAAGGCGTTTTCCGCTGTCCGGTCGCGCCGGACCTTGCCGGCAATGCGCCGCTGTTCGACACGCGCTTTGCCGCCAGTCTCGGCACCATCCCGTCGCAGCGCGGCGCCGACGCCATCGCCGACATTGCTGCCGGCTTTGCCGCCCGGATCGCGGGCACCGCGCCGAAGCTCCTGATCACCGATCTCGACGATACGCTATGGCGCGGCGTCGCCGGCGAAACCGGCGATCTGGCCCTGCATGAAAACTATGCGGCGGCACTCGCCACCCTTGCGACGCGCGGTCTGGTGATTGCGGCGGCGAGCCGCAACGAAGCCGAGGTCGCGCGGGCCGCGCTTGCCGAAGTCGCGCATCAAGCGCCGTCCGGCGTTCCGCGCTTGGCCGCCCTCGCGGTCGACTGGGCCGACAAGGCGGATCTGGTCGCCGACATTCTGGGACAGCTCGCGCTGGCGGCGGAGCATACCGTCGTCGTCGACGACGACCCGGTCAATTGCGCGCTCGTCGCCGCGCGGTTTCCGGCGATGGACGTGCGGCGCTTCGCCGACCCGGATGGCTTCGCGGCGATGCTTCTCGCCGATCCGCTGCTGGCTGCCGAAGAACGGCCCGGCAGCGATGCCGGAACCCGCGCCTCGCTCTACCAGCGCCGGGCCGAAGTGGAGCGCCTGCGCGCGGCCGAGACCGACGCGGCGGCGTTTCTCGAACGTCTCGAAACCCGGCTCACCATCCTGCCGCTCGATGCCGCGAGCCGGCCGCGCGCGGCCGAGCTGGCGCGGCGGGTCAACCAGTTCGTGCTCACCGCCGAGCGGCCCAACGAGATGGAACTCAGCCGGCGAAGCAATTGCCTCGACTTTCTCGTCCGGCTCGACGACGTCTTCGGCGGCCACGGCATCGTCGGGCTGGTTCTCGCCGATATCGACGGCGAGGCGGCCGTCATCCGCAATCTCTATCTCTCCTGCCGGGCATTGCAGCGGCGCGTCGAGACGGCAATGCTTGCAATCCTCAGCCGGCGCGCGGCGGCGCTGGGCGCGCGGCGGATCGTCGGGACGGTCGAAGAGATGGAACGCAATCGTCCGGCGCGGGGCCTCTTCGCCGAGGCCGGTTTTCGGCGCAAGGACGGCCGCTGGGTGCTCGCCCTCGACCTGGCGGACGATGCGCCCGGCGTGGCGGCTCCCACGGGGCTGACGATCATCGACGGGGCAGCGGGATCATGACGGAGACGAGGGACGAGGCAATCATGAAGACCATGACCGACATCGAATCCCGCGTCGCCGCGATCGTCGCCGAAGTGCTGGGCGTCGCTCCCGGCGCGATCATGCCCACGACCCTTGCCGAGGAGATCGCGGCTTGGGATTCCTTCGCCCTGGTGCGCATCGTCTTCGCGCTGGAGGCCGAATTCGGTGTCCGCCTGACCATGGCCGAGATCGAGGCGATCGACGGCGTCCCGGCGCTGGTGCGGGCGGTGCGGCGGGGGTAGCGGAATGGCGCAAGAAAGGGGTGGGCATCGTTATCCGCCTCGTCATCCTCGGCCGCAGGCCGGGGATCCATGCCAAGTCGTTGCCGCCGCCAAACCCTCGCCGGAAGCGCGTCCGTCACGGGAACGGACGCCACGCATGCGGAGGCATGGATCCCCGCGCTCCGCGCGAGGATGACGAAGCGTCGAGGGCCGCCTTTTTCCTTCCACGAGGGAGAGGGCGCGCGTCATCGCCCGCACCGCTTTGGCGGCCGGCCTATGCATTCCTCGACCCTCGCTTCGCCTCCCTTCTTCCTCGTCTCAACCGATTCTTGTTGCCGCTCGTAACAAGCGGCGGGACGCCGGAGCCGAACCCTCCGACTGTTTTACGTCATACGGTCCGCCTCCGGCATCCCGCACGGTGTTTGACCAACCCCTTGAACACTGTGCCCCGCCGTTTCAGCTTCGGCTGCGCCTCGCTGGCGGGACACCCCCGCTGCGATGCGACACCCTCGGCCTTCAAGCGGAGCGAGTTTCCTCACCCCGCCCTTAAGCTTCGCGGCTTCCGCCGCTCGCTGGCGAGGCCCCATGCGCTGCCGGATCTTCACGCCCCTTGCGGGACGTTCAAGCGGACCAATCCACAGACCCCTCCTAGTGGGGACGGTCCGGCGGGAGCAAAGTGTCGTCCGGGCCGAGCCTTCTCCGGAAGAAGCCCCGTCGCGGACACCGCACCGCCAGGGATGTCTCCCCTTGGCCCAACGAACGATCCCGATGATCATTCGCGCCCGTTCCGTGGGCCGGCGGTGAGGGCAGTATGCGGGAGGCGAAAAGCGTGGGGAGAAAATTTCTTTGGGGGGCGGATTTTCGGAAGCTGCGCGGACCCGCCACTCTCTGTGAAAACTCCGCAGAAACATGAGGCGCCGGCATCCAAGCTTCGTCATCCCGGCCTTGAGCCGGGACCCATGCCGCGACATTTATCCTCATCCGGTCCGGCGACGGATTGGCGGTGCGGCGGCTGGTCTGAAGCCCGGTCAGGCCGCCAGCGCGTAATGGAGAGCGTTGCCTCCGCCAGAAGCCGCCGAGGGCTTGGCGGACGGTGCCTTCACCGAGAAAATTGCCCCTTTTTCCTCTTGAACTCCGGAATGTCGCAAACCACCTCAAATTCGCCGGACGCCGATGAGGGTCCGGCATGCTGGATGGGCGCACGGCGTCGATCCGTGCGTCTCGTTTCCATGTTGCTCAATGGAGGATGTGGTTATGAGTAGGCTCTACGATCTATCTCCCCTGTTCCGCTCGAGCATCGGCTTTGAGCGGCTGTTCGACACTCTCGCTGGCATCGAGGGTGACGGGACCGGTAACTGGCCACCCTATAATGTCGAGAAGACGGGCGAGAACCAGTACCGCATTACGATTGCGGCTGCTGGCTTCACCCCGGACGATCTTGAGATCACCGCCCAACCCAACCTGCTGGTCGTGAACGGGCGTAAGCGGGAGGAAGACACCGATGCGCAGATGCTGCATCGCGGCATTCCTCTCTTGGCGTTCGAACGCCGCTTCGAACTCGCCGACTACGTCCAAGTGGCCAATGCCAGCCTGCACGACGGTCTGCTGACAATCGATCTGATGCGCGAGGTTCCCGAGGCGATGAAGCCGAAGAAGATTCCCGTGGGCGCGGACGACGCGCCTGACGCGGCGGGCGAATCTCCTCGGATCGAGAAGCGGAACCTCAAGCGGGCCGCCTGAACCTATTCAAAGCCCGCGCGGGGATGGTCCGCGCGGCAGCTTTGCTCGTGAGAAGGAGGAGCAGTGATGAATGTACGTGATCTGATCCCTTGGGGACGCAATGGGTCCGCCCCCGTCCCCTCCTACGGTGAGAGCCAGCACCCCTTCCTGGCCTTGCATCGCGAGATGAACCGTCTGTTCGATGATGCTTTCCGCGGCTTCGGCGGAAACGGGGCGCTGTTTCCGGCGGAGGCAATTCCGAAGATGGAACTCGGCGAGACCGAGAAGGAGATGCGCGTCTCGGTGGAAATTCCCGGTGTGGAGGAAAAGGACATCGAGGTCACGCTGGCCGACGGCACGCTCGTCATCCGCGGCGAGAAGACGTCGGAAACGCGGGACGACGAGCGCCAGTTCAGTGAAATCCACTACGGGCGTTTCGAACGGCGTATCCCGATGGACTGGGAGGTGAATCCGGATGAGGTGAAAGCCTCTTTCAAGAATGGCGTCCTGACTATCACGGTGCCGAAATCGGAGAAGGCGCGGCAAAGCTACAAGCGCATTCCGATCGGCCAAAGCTGATGGAGGAGAGCAGGAGCGGTTCGCCGCTCCCTCTCCGGTTCTCTTAGAAAGGAGAATGCGATTAGAAAGGAGAATGCGATGGAGACAGGTTGGTCCGACTTTATTTCCCGCGATCAAACATCTGCCGCCCGTCCGGCCATCGCTCCTGTTGCTTCGGAGCGCTCCGGCTGGGCCAGCCATTTCTCGGATGATCCGACCGTCGAACGGTGTTCCCGCTTCCCGGAGGATGCGTTCGCCATCATTCGTCAGCCGTCCCGCTCACCCATGATGTCGGGCAGGGCCCGCTGTGGCGACTGGCTGCTGACGTTTGAACGCCGGGCACCTCCCCGGATAGAACCGATGATGGGATACACAGCGGGTGACGATACGCTGCAGCAGGTGCAGATCCGCTTTCCCGACAAGGAATCGGCCATCCGCTACGCGGAACGGCAAAGCCTCCCGTTCAGGGTGCAGGAGCATGCTGACCGAACGGTGGCTCCGAAGTCGGAGCGGATGCCCGTCGAGCAGGCCGCGCGGAAGCCGCAAGCGACGGAGAAGCTGCTCTCGGACTGGTTGTTTTTCGCTTGGCTGCAAGCGCGATACGGTGCCGGCATCCCGGCGATTCCGGATCTCGAACGGGCCCTGGTTACCCCCGCAGCGGTGTTTCGGTCACCGGCGGAGGTCGCGGACCATCCGCTTCTCCCACTCGAGTGCAAGCGCGAAATCCTGAAGCGCTGGGCGTGGGACGAACGCTGCCAGGAAGCGGCAACCGGCGAAGGCATGCCGGAGGTCGAGCTGTCGCGGTTCGACGAGGTCGCCGCTGTCCTCGGTCATCTCGCCGAACATCAGCGAGCCGGCCGGACTGACGACATGGTGCTGGTGTTCCAGCATCCGGGGCGAAGGCGATCCTTTTAGCCTCGACCTCGCACATTCGTCGAACCAGCGTTGTTGTCGGTATTTCATGACAAAGTCGTTCGCCGGCAACTTCCGGCCGGCCAGGAAGCAGTGGACGACGCGTCCGGTGGAGCGGGAGCGAAACGCGCCTCACCCGCCACCGCGCCCCTTCTTGCCGCCGCGCTGGCGCTCGAAGGTATGGGCGCCGCATCGCGGGCAGCCGGCCTCTTTCAGTGCCTCGACGGTGGTGACGGCCTGATCGGCGCCGACCGGCGTAAGCGCGGCGCAGGCCTTGCAGCGATAGCGGCGAAGGCGCGGGCGGATTTCGCCGGTATAGATCGCGCCGTCGAAGCGCTGGCCGGCGAGGGGCGAGGCGGTGCGGCTGGTGGTCTCCAGTTCGATCAGCTGGCCGACCGAGCCGAGGATCGAGGCGCCGCCATAGCGGTTGAAGGACGGGCGCATGCGCAAGACGGCCAGCCCCAGCTCGGTCAGCCGCGCCTGCAGATCGAGCCGGTCGTCGGGCGATAGATCGGCATAGGAGAGGAACACCGGCAGGCCGGGGCCGGCCGCCAGCGCCTCGATGCCGCGCGCGACGAACAGCGCCATGCCGGGCAGCGTATAGGGCGGGTCGGTCGCGAAGACGTCGAAGCCGCCTTGCAGCGCCTCCGGCATCGGATCGCGCATGTCGTGGGCGATCCGCTCGAAGGGACAGTCGATGCGTGCGGCGCCGCGCTCCAGATGGGCGAGGCGCTCGGGGTCGATCTCCAGGACGGTCAATCGTCGCGGCGGAGCGGACAGCGCGCGGGCGACGAGGCCGATGGCGATCGACAGGGAATCGTCGTCGCCGAGAAGCAGGATGCGCCGGCCGGCGAGCGCGCCAGCCTGATGCATGGCGAAGGCGCGCCGCAGCGCCGTCTCGGCGGTGCAGGGCGCCTGGTCGAGCGTGACGTCGATTTTCGGCCCGTCGGCGAGATGGGCTTCCATCGCCGGCAAGAGCGGCGTCAGCACGGGATCGAGCGTATCGCCGGCATCGTCAGGGCGGGTCCGCGAGGGCCGGGGCGGGACGGCGGATGGGGGCGGGGCTTCGAGGCCGAGTTCCTCGCGGGCGAAGAGGCGTCCGGAGTCGGACAGCGCGACGCCCTGGCCGCGCTCCAGCAGCTTGAGGGTTTCCAGCTCGCGGCGGATGGCGCTGACGACGGGCAGCGGCATGCGCGCGAGCCGCGCCAGATCGCGCAGCGCCAGCGGGCCGTCGCTTGCCACGATCCGCAGAATGGTCGCGACGCCCTCGCGGCCTTCGCGAAGCTCGGTCGCCTTGGCTACATCGGCGAGGAGGTCGCCGGCGGGCGGGGCCGGATCGGCGGGGGGGTGATCGTCAGCGGTCATGGGGCCATAGAGCCGAGCGCGGCGTGTCTGTCCATGGTTGCGGCGTGTCTCCCTGTGCCGCAATGGCGGAAAACCCGCTCCGCCGCGCCGGTTTCGCCCGCGACGAGAACCGCGTGCCGGCCGCACAGCGCGACCTGCGGGCCGCGCAGCCGGGTCCGGAAAACCCGCAGCGCGGAGAGCTTGGCGGCGAGGGCAGGTGGGGGCAATGCGCGGAGCGCCTGGGAAAAGCCGGCCGGCGCGGCCGGGCCGGGCATGTTGGCCGCGGCGTAGGGCAGATCCTCGTAGAATTGCGTGGTCTCGGGGTGGAGCGCGCCGTCGGCAATAAGGTCGCCCACCGCGAGCCGGACCAGCAGATGGTCGAGATGGCCGCCGATGCCGGAGGGGGCGAACAGCCGGACATCGCCCGCCGCCGGCTCCCGCGCAACGAGGGTCAGAATGCGCGCCGCGAGATCGGCGATCTCCCGACGGAACCGCGCCTCCGCCCGGACGCTTGCCTCCGTCCAGCCGAGCGTGCGGGCGAGCGGCAGGCGGTGGCGATCCCGCGCGCCGGCAAGGCCGAGATCGCAGCTCTGATAGCCGAGGATGCGCCCGGCCAACTCGTCCTCCGCCTTGGCGAGCGCGGCAAGCGCGGCGGCCGGCGCCCGCAGCCCGCTCTGATAGGCCTGGTCGGAGAAGATGTTGCAGACGATGCGGCGGCGTCCGTCGCCGCGCTGGTGGGCGAGCGTGCCGCCGAGCGACAGGGCCGCGTCGTCCACATGCGGCGACAGGATGAGATCGACACCGGCGCCGCGGCGAGTTGCGACCGGCGGCGGCAAAATGATGGCGAGGCCGCTTCGGACAAGACCGGCAAGGACGCGCTCCGCGCCGACTGGGCTTGCGGGCAGATCGCCGAGCGGCGTTTCGACCGTCAACTTCGCGGCCACCGCCGTCCTGTCGGGATCGAGCCGCACCAACCGGCCGCCAGCCGTCCGCACCCCGTCCGGCGAGGGCGAAAAATGCGGCAGCAGCAGCGCCGTCGCGCTTGGCGGCATGGGCATCGCAGCGTCGGTGTCGGTCACGGGATGCCAGCTTGCGGGCGGTCGTGAGGCTGGTCAGGGGCGGTCCCGGCCGGGCAAGCGATCCGCCGCGCCTTGCCCGAGACCACGACCGCTGCGAGCGCCGCGCGGTCCGGCTTGCCGGCAGCTGTGCGGGGAAAGCGCTCGAGCGTCGCGATCCTGTGCGGCATCGGCCCGCCCCGCTCGGCGACCGTCGCCGTCAGCCGGTCGGGCGCGATGCCGTCGCCCTCGCAGACCAGCGCCAGATAGTCGCGGTCGGGCGCCGACGGCGCCGAAAGAACCAGGGCGACCGCGTCGCTGACCCCCGGCACGGTGCGAGCGGCATGGGTCAGGCGGTCGGCGTCGATCGTTTGGCCGTTGACCTTCAGCCGGGCGTCGCTCCGGCCGAGCAGGCGGATCGTCCCGTCCGGCAGGCGGCGGGCGCGGTCGCCGCTCCGCCAGATGGTCGGCCCGCGCGGGTCACCGGACAGCACGGTATGGCCGAGGTCGAGGACGAGTTCGGCGATCTCGCCGCCGGAGGGGCTGAGGACACGAACGCCGTCGAAAGGCCGGCCGATGACGCCTTCGGGCAGCGCCGCCGCGTCGCCGAAGGTCGCGCCGGTTTCGCTGCAGCCGTAATTGCGGCCGAGCGGGCAGCCGAACGCCGCCGCGAAATCCGCCGACAGGGCGTCGGAGACCGGGCCGGCCCCGGCGATCGCAAGCCGCAACGCGGGAACGGCCGGCGCGCCGATCTGGCGGGCGGCCGCGACGAGCAGCCGCGCCATCGAGGCAGTGAGGATGACGACCGCGTGGTGGCCGGCGAGGAGTGCGCGCGCCAGCCGGCGGGCGTTGAACACCGGTGAAACGGTGATAATCGCACCCGACGCGGCCAGCCCCAGCAGTGCGCCGAAGCCGAAGGAATGGCCGATCGGCGCGGCGACGAGCGCGCGTTCGCCCGCCTGGAAGCCGTAGCGGGCGCGGTAGCGCGATGCTTCGTCGAGGAGGCTCGTGACGCCGCGGGGCGCGAGCTTCGGCGAACCGGTCGAGCCCGAGGTCAGATGGATGATCGCCGCCGGCTCGGCGCCCTCGGGGCGGGCGCGTGCCGGGGCGTGTTCGCCGAGCCGCAACGGTCGCTCGCCGTCCCAGCGCCAGTCGATCTGATTCACCAATGCGGCGCTCGCCGCGCTTGCGCCGGAGGGCGCGACCAGCGGGACCGCGCCGACATTCCAGAGGCCGACGATCTTCGACAAGAGCGTCAGGCCGGTGTCTTCGGCGAGGAGCACCGTGGCGCCGGGTTCCAGCTGATGCCCGCGTGCGTCCCTCGCCGCGAATGCCGCCGCCGTTGCGCGTGTCGCCGCGGCCTGAAAGCTGGCGAAGCCGACGATCGCGCCGCCATCCTCCTCGAAACGTGCCTCGCTGAAGGTGTCCGACAATTCCGTGAGACCGGCCTCGGGGCGACCCATCGGGGGTTACGCCGGAACGGCGGAATGGGCGGGCGCGACGCTTGCCGGCGCGCCGGTTCTCAGCGAGGCGATCGTCGCCGCGATGTCGGCGAGCAGCGCTTCGTCGCCGAGCAGCAGCGTATGCGAGAACCAGACGACCGAACAGGCTGCCGCGTCGGCGACCGGTGTCGGCAGGGCGGCATAGTCCGGCGGCGAACCGGCGAGTTTTCCGAGCGCGCCGGGCGCGAACATTTCGGTTCGGTGTACAGGCGGGAAGCAGCGGAAGGCCGGGATTCCCATCGTTCGCAATTCGGCCGACAGCGCGCCCGCGTCGCGGCCGCCGAAATCGGCCGACTCGAACCAGGCCAGCACCATGTAGCGGCCGTGCCGCTCGACATAGGGGCGGGTCGCGAGCGGGCGGAGCCCGGCTTCGGCGAGCCGCGCCTCGAAGAACGGCGCCATCAGGTCGCGCTGGGCCATCTCGTCCGGCAGGCGGCGAAGCTGGCCGAGGAGCAGGGCGGCCTGGAACTCGGTCAGCCGCATGTTGGTGGCCGGCATCACATGCCGATAATCCGTGTCGCCCTTCGGCCGGCCGCAGGAGTGCAGCGCGAAGCTCTCAGCCGCGATGTCGGCGCGGTTGGTGACCAGCGCGCCGCCTTCGCCGCAGGTCATCAGCTTGCCGGACTGGAAGCTGAAGATCGCCGCGTCGCCGATCGCGCCGAGCGCCTGACCGAAGGCGCGGGCGCCATGGGCATGGGCGGCGTCCTCGACCACGGACAGGCCGTGGCGGCGGGCGATCGCCATGATCTCGAGCATCTCCGCGACCTGACCGGCCATATGCACCGGCACGATGGCGCGGGTACGCGGGCCGATCGCCGCTTCGATCAGGGCGACGTCGATATTGAGCGTGTCCTGCTCGACGTCGACCGGAATCGGCCAGGCGCCGAGCCGGAGGACGGCAGAGGCCGTCGCAATGAAGGTCGTGGCCGGCACGATGACCTCGTCGCCGGCGCCGATGCCGAGGGCGGCGAGCGCGAGTTCCAGCGCCGCCGTGCCGTGGGAAACCGCGCGGACATGGCCCACACCCAGAAACTCGGCGAAAGCCGTCTCGAAGCGGTCGCCGACATCGCCATTGCCGCGCCACCAGCGCCGCGATCGCAGCACATCGATCAGCGCGGCTTCGTCCGCTTCGTCGAAGCGGGGCCAGGCCGGAATGCGGGAGGCGAAATCAGCGTGCATCGGCACCTCGCATGTAACTTTAGGTAGTATTATAGAGGCAGTTGTGCGCGTCAAGCGAGTGGTCGAAGTCCCGCTCGGGCGGCGCCGACGAGCGCGGCATCGACGTCGTGCGGATGCCGGTTCGGTGGCGGCCATCCACCGCTGGTGGTGAACCGTTCAGCGCAAAGATCGAACAGGGGCGACAGGCCGAGGCCGCCGCCGATTACCAGCCGGTGCGGATCGAGCAGCCGGGCGAGAATCGCCAACGCCTCGGCGACGGCATCGGCGGCGCGGTCCAGAACCGGATCCCGCACGGAGGCCGGGAGCGCGAAAATGTCGAAGGCATCCGCGTCGGACTTGTCCAGCATGCGGCGCAAGGCCCGGCCGGACGCCGCCGCCTGCAGGCAGCCGATCTCGCCGCAGGTGCAGACGAGGCCGCTGGCGGCGGGCACCTTCATATGCCCGACCGCCATCGCCGCGCCGCTACGGCCGGTCAGGAGCCGGCCGCCGACGACCGCGCCACCGCCGATCCCCGTGCCGATCGCCATAGTGACCGTGGTCTCGCGCGCCGTGTCCGGCATGTCCATCGGGTGCGCGGCGAGGGCGGCGGCTGCGGCGTCGTCGAGGATGCGAATGTCAACTTGTCCGAGGAGATCGGGGGGAAGGACCGCTTCGCCCTCGTAAGCCGGGCGGTTCGGCCAGCGGATGACCCGACCCGCGGCGTTGCAATGGGGCGCCGCCGCGACGGCGAGCCGCGCCGGCCGCCCGGCCGCTTCCCATGCGTCGGCGATCGCGCGGGCACAATCCGGCGCGCTCGGCGGCGTCGGGATCGTGTCGATCCGGCGGTAGATATCGTCGTGTGGGCCGACCAACGCCGTTCGCAAAAACGTCCCGCCAAGGTCGACGGCGAGGACCGCGCTCATCGAAGCGCCGTTTCGATCGCATCGCCGAGCGCGGCGGTGAAGGCAAGGTCCGGTTCCTCCCGCCATCCGGCGGCGGCACAGTCCCCAAAGTTGTCGAGCATCTCCGCGAAACCCTCCACATGAAGAGCCGGACCGGGCATGAAATCCGCGATCTCCGTTGCTTCGCCGCGTCGCTTCAGGGTGACGCGCTGATGCGGGGTTCGGCGCTCCTCGGAGTAGCCGAACAGGCCGTCGAGCCGGCAGGCGCCGTCGTCGCCGATTGCGTCGAGCCGAACGATGTCGCCCGGCGTCGCGTCCAACCAGCGAACGGAGAGATGAACGACGCAGTCCGCGACGCGCCATTCCGCCTCGAACCGGTCGGCGACGTCGGAGGCGCTTGGCGAGACCTTAAGCGTTGTTCCATCGTACCACGACGCGGGCGCGGCGTGTCCCGTGCGGAATTGGCGCGCGAAACGGATGTCCAGCCCGTCGGTGCGCCAGCCAAGCGCGGCGCCGGCCAGATCGACGAGGTGCGAACCGAGATCGGCGAAGACGCCGGTCCAGCCGGGCGACTCCGCCAGGTGCCAGGCGGTTGCCGGGACGCCGCGATGGCGATGCCAGGACAAGTCGAGACGCCGGAGCGGACCGATCGTGGCCGCGCCCTCCAGCCAGCGCAGGGCGTCGGCGCGATGACGGCAGGCGACCCCGGCGGTGAGCGCCGCCCCGCCGCGACGGCCGGCGGCCGTCAGGCGCGCTCGGTCGGCGGAGCCGCGCAGCACCGGCTTTTCGACCAGGCAGGCGAGGCCGCCCTTAAGAAACGCTTCCGCGTCGTCGACATGGCAGGGGTTCGGCGAAGCGACGACGACGGCCTCGACCGGCGCCGCCGACAGATCCGCGCGCGTCGACACCACAACGGCCTCGGGAAACAGATCTTGGACCCTCGCCCGCGCCGCCGGGTCGGGCTCAAGGACGACCGCGACGACGATCCGGCCGCCAAGGGCTTCCAACGCCGGCCGGTAGCAATTGCGAACCACCCAGCCGGCGCCGCAGAAGCCCATTCGAAGAGGAGCCGGCGGGCTCACAACGCCGCCAGCGCCGCTTCGGGCCGCTTCGCGATCTCCGCCATGACGTCCCGGATACCGGACGGTTCGCACTTGGCGAAGACCTGACGGCGGAACATCTCGAACAGCACAAAATCCGATTTGGCATCGAAAAGACCGCCGAATTCGGAGGAGCGGAGAGCGCGATCGGGGATGGCGCGCTCACACAATCCGCGAAACCGGGTGAGGTGACCCCGCGCGGCCTCCGGCATCATCAGCTTCGGCCGTGTGACGATGGCGCGGGCGCGCTCGCCGTAGCGGCGGGTCGCGAAGCGGCGCAGGATCGCCTTGCCGGACGCGCCGGGCGGGCCGACGACCATCGAGGGCGGCAGGGTCTTCAGCAGTTGCCAGAGATCGTCGTCGAGATAGGGAACCCGCATTTCGACCGAGGCCGTCATGGAGAGCCGGTCGACCGGTTGCAGATGGCCGCGCTCCAGCGGATCGGCGCGATCGTGGGCAAGAAGGGCATCGCGCAGGCCGCCGCTGCTTTCCGCCGCTCGCAGCGCTTCGATCCGGGTGAACACGCCGTCGCGCGGCGCCAGCCCGGCCCGGCGCACGCGCCGCAGCGCCGCCTCGATGGCGGCGAGCGAGCTTTCCGGTGTCCGGTAAGCGGCATAACCGCCCATGAGTTCGTCGGCGCCCTCGCCATTCAGGCAGCAACGGGCGGTCAGGCCGATCCGATGGCAGAGCAGCGCGAAGAGCGGCCCGGCCGCGAGATCGGGTTGTTCCACGGCCCGGAGCGTCGCCGGGATCGCCGCCAGAAAAGACTCGAACGACACAGCGAGGAAGTCGTGCTCGGCGCCGAGCGATCGGGCGAGTCTGGCGGCGGCGACCGCGTCCGGATGGTGGGAATCTTCCGCGACCGTGAAGGTCCGTGGCGGGCGACCGGTCAGCTCCGCCACGACCAGCGCCAGCACCGCCGAGTCGAGCCCGCCGGACAGGCTGACGACGATCTCCGTGTCGGCGATGCAATGCCGGCGAACCGCTGCGATCAGAGCGGATTCGAAGCGTTCGTCCGCTTGCGCTTCGCTCACCTTAGCTGCCGTGGTCACCGTGGCGGCCCGCGCCGAACCGGCAAAGGCCCGCTGCGGCCCGACGCGGATGCCGCCTTGCCTTGTCACCGCCATCATATGGCCGGGGCGGAGCTCGGTGACGTCCTCGAAGAAGGTGGCGCCGTCGACCGGCGTTCCGAGGACCGCGAAATCGGCAAGGGTCGTCAGGTCGAGGCGTGGCGGTTGCGGCAGGACGGCGGCAATCGCCTTCGCGTCGGAGGCGAAGAGAAAGCGGTGGCTGCGCGCGTCGCAATGGAAGGCGAGCGGCTTGATGCCGTGTCGGTCGCGAAGCAGCAGCAGGCGATCGGGAAAGCGGACGGCGATCGCGAACATGCCGGTGAACCGCTCCCCCGCCGCCTCGCCCCAGGCGACGAAGGCGGCGAGCACGACCTCCGTGTCGCAACGCCCGCGAAAGCGATGGCCGCGCCGGCTCAATTCCTCGCGGAGTTCGGCGGCGTTGGTGATCTCGCCGTTGAAGACGACGGCAATGCCGGTTTCGGCATCTTCCATCGGCTGCGCGCCATGGTCCGGATCGACGATGGCCAGGCGCGCGGCACCGATCGCGACTGTTCCTTTCACGAATTGGCGGGCTTCGTCGGGGCCGCGATGGCGCATCGCCGCCAGCAATTCGCGGCAGTCCGGCGCGTCGGCGAAGGAGATGCACCCCGCGATCGCGCACATGACGGGTCAGCCCGTCCGCCGGCAGGCGGCGATCGCCGCCGCGACCTCGCGGAGCGCCGCGCCATAGCCAGATCGGACGGGATGCTCGAACGTCCGCCGCGCATGAAGCGCGGGCAGGCGATGAAACGGCAAGGCCGGATAGCGGTGATGTTCGACATGGTAATTGTCGTAATTGACCAGATAGCTCCACAGCGCCGGCGCGCGATAGGAGCGGGTGCTTTGCGTCAGATCGCGTGACGCCGGATCGCGGCCGAGATGTTCGGGCGCGGTCATCAGGAAGTGCAGCGGGGGTGCGACGACGAAGGCCGGGACGAGCCAGCCGAAGATGAGGAGCCGTGGCGCGAAAAGGCCGCCGATGACGATCAGCGCAAGTGCGAGCGCGGCGAGCGCGAAGTGCTCGGTGCGCGCCCGCGCGCGGGATTTGCGGCGGAACGGGCCGGGACGGCCGCCCCGTGCCAGAACGAACGTCGCGCGCAGGAATGCCGGCAGGCGAGCGGGGTCGAAAATATGGAGGAGAAGGGCGCGTCGGTTGGCGAAATCCCGGCAGCTTCGATCGAAGACGTCGGCTGGCGTGCCGACATGGCGGTGATGATGGAGATGACGGATTCGGGTGTCGGTGAAGCTCGCCAGCATCGGCGCGCCGAGCAGCGATCCGGCGAGGCGGTTGGCGGTCTCGCCGCGCAGAAAAATCCCGTGCAGCGCCTCGTGCTGCAATTCCAGCCCATGCGCGAAGAGTACGGCGAGGCACAGCGCCGCCGCAAACAGCAGCGGCCCGTCGCTTATGCCGACCACCCAGATGAGCGCGATGACCACGGCGAGAAAGCCGACGAGCTTGGCGAGCGACAGGGCATAGGAGGGGGTGAACGCCGCCACCGGCGGGTCGGAGGGGTTGGTCATGGTGCGATCTTTTCGGGTTTCGCCGGCAGCGGGCGTGAGAAGATCGATAGCTGCCGCCGCGCGTAGAACATGGCGGTGAGCGTCATCGGCGCCGCGCCTTGGAACCGGCCGCAATCGACGCTCGCCCGCGGGCGTCCCTCGGTGTCGGCCGGCCACGGCTCGACGACCGTCGCGAAGGGCTCGCAGCGCCGGACGACGAGTGACCCGAGCCAGTCTCCAGCGGTGGGACGCTTGCCCCGCAGGTGCCAGACGGCGGCGGTGTCGAGATGGGCGGAGAAACGTGGCATCGGCGGCGTGTCGGCGGCGACCTCGCAGCGCCGGCAGATCGTCAAGAGCCGCTGCCCGAGTGTTGACGAGCCGTCGAGCCTGAGGCGGGTCGAATGGCTGGAGCAATGGGGGCAGGGCACCGCGCACTGCGTCGATGTCTTGCTCGCGCGGACCCAGACGCCTTCGAGCGCGCCCTTGGCCAGGGCGTCCGTCAGACAGGCGAAGGCGGACCGGCGCATGGCCTCACCGCCGTGTTTCGAAACCAGCGTGGCGAGCGCGGCCAGCACCGGTTCGTCCGGGTGGGCGGCGGCGACAGGCGCGCGAGGCGACCGCGGACGGCCGCGTGACGGGGACGCGGCCAGAGGCGCTGATGGGGTCGGGAGGGGCGGCGCGATGCGCAGCTGGGGATCGCCGAACAGCACGAACCGATGGCCGGATGCGAGGGCCTGCGCCGCGCGATTGTGGGCCGCGACGGCTTCCCCGATCGGTATGCCGCGCGAGAGCGTGCCGGCCAAAAGGTCGATCGACACAGGCGAGGCGATGACGATCCGCGCCGTCGTCACCAGCGCGCCGAGTGCCGGCGAGACGGCGAGACGCAATCCGGCACCATAGGTCCGGTCGATAAAGCCGTCACGGGACGGCCAGCCGACACAGGTGTTCCAGATCATCGCCCGCGCTTTGATGGCAGCCGGATGCAAGGTCGCCTCGGCGAAGGCAGCCGTATCACGACCGACATCGAGGCGGTGACAGTGGCCGCTCACCCGGCAGGTCGGCTTGCTGGGCCTGTCCTCGGCGGCGAAGGCCGCATCCACCGGGCACAGCACGAGCGGCCCGAGATCGCCGTCGATGCCGTCGCCATGGCCGGTCACCGAGACGAGGCTCTCGCCTCGACCGAGCAGCTCGATCAAATGCGCCTTGTCCGAGGCGCGGCCGCACAGGGCGAAGTCCTGCGTCTCGACGACGCCGATGGGAAGTTGGGGGGACAGGTCGAGGCGAAACGGAGCGTCGGCCAAAGGCCTGCGCAGCGCCGTCGCGCTCGCGGCCGCCTTTGCGCCCAGTTCCTCAAGGGTGCGGCCGACCAGGAAGCCGGCCACCGAGCCGGCGCTCGGTACCGCCGCCGCGTTCACGAGATCGTCGGTCAGATCGTCCGCGAGGCTGACGATCACGTCTCCATCGTCAAAACGGCGCGAGGCCGACGATGAAAGGGGGCGAGAAATCCGCCCCGTCGCATTTGCGTAGGCTTCGGCAATCGGTCGCGTAGCGGAGCCGATCGCATGGCAGACGGCAGGATGGTCCGCGGCAACCCGCTCGCTTTGGATCCGGGTCGCACCGGACGCGAAGGCCTGAAGCATCCCACCATCCGCCCGCGCTGCTACCAGTGCAGGGAGTCGGGTGCCGTCAGATCGACGCCGGAGCGCGCGAGATCGGCGCGAACCCGCGCGAGTTCCGCCTCCGCCATGTGCAGCTTCTCCAGCCCCGTGTGGAACTTTTCCAGCCCGCCGAGATGGGCTTTCTGCTGTTCGGGGGACATGCTTTCGAATGAGCTTGTCGCGTTTCCGGTCATGTCGTCATTCCTTCTGCGGATAGATTTCCTGGTGATCGCAAAGGATCGTTTTGCAATCTATAGGTGTGATTCAGATGGTGGGACGCGCTCCCGCCGCCTACCAGTGCAGCGAGTCATTCACCGTCAGATCGACGCCGGAGCGGGCAAGATCGGCGCGAACGCGCGCCAATTCCGCTTCCGCCTTGTGCAGTTTTTCGAGCCCCTTGTGGAACCGCTCGAGGCCACCGCGATGCGCCTTTCCCTCGTCAGGACTCAGGTTCTCGTTCTGCGAAAGGCTAGCGCCTTCTACATAGTTTCCCATGGGCCACTCTCCGTCCGGAGTGCATCTCCTCATGATTGAGGAAATGAAAAGAATACACCTAAAACGTGTATATTCAAGCCAAGGATAGCGCTGCCGCGCGGGAATTTTCCTCTTCGCTCCGCCGGCTCTCGCTTTTCAGGGCGTCATGGGCGAAAGCATGGGAGACTGATTTTTTCTTCTACCGGGCGATTCATGCGCAAGCCGAGCGGCATCGTTGCCGGTATTTTCCTCACCATCCTGTCCGGCCTTGCGCTCGCCACCATGGACACGGGCGCGAAGTACCTCACCGGACAATTGCCGGTCATCGAGGTCGTCTGGGCGCGCTACTTCTTCCACGCGGTGCTGATGACCGCCTGGCTGGCCAAGACCCGTGGGACGGCCTTTCTGACCACCCGGCGTCCGCTGCTGCAACTGACACGGGGCGGGGCGCTGCTCGGCGCCACCATCATGATGTATCTCGGGCTCTCCAAGGTGCCGCTGGCCGACGCCACCGCCGTGATGTTTTTCGCGCCGGTGCTGGTGACAGTGCTCTCGGTTGTGTTCTTGGGAGAACGGATCGGCCTTCCGCGCATCGCGGCGGTGCTGGCCGGGTTTGGCGGGGTCCTGTTGATCGTCCGTCCGGGCTTTGCCGACACCGATCCTTATCTGCTGCTGCCGCTTGGCGCGGCGGCGATCGTCTCGGTGTATTTCCTTTTGACCCGCGCCTTGTCGGGGCCGGAAGAGAACGCGGCGACACTTTTTCACACTACGGCGGTTGGCGCTGTCGTTTTGAGCTTCGCCGTTCTGATCGTCTGGGAGACGCCCTCGACGACGGAATTTGCTCTCATGCTCGGGATCGGCGCGCTTGGCGCGCTTGGGCATTTCTGCCTTGTTCAGGGTTTCGCCTACGCGTCCGCGTCGACGCTGACGCCGTTCCTTTACGCCCAGGTTCTGTTCGCCGGCATCTACAGCGTGGTGCTGATCGGCGATCCGTTACGGCCGAACCTCGTTATCGGCGCGGCCATCCTGGTCGCCAGCGGCCTGACCATCTGGTGGCGGGAAAACCGCCGGCAGAGCTGACGCGGCGCCAGGAAACGTCGGGCGCTTCCATGATCAGCAAGGGGTTGTCGGTGTCCCGTCGAGGAGACCCGAGCGGCCCAGATCCCTTCGGCTTCCCGTCTGTCGGGACAACCAATATCGCGACGTGCCGAAGCTCAGCGCGAGAGGCGAAGGCTCGAAACCTCTTCGGTGATCGCGCCAAAGGCGGCGATCAACTGGTCCTTGTTCTTGGCGTCGTAATAGAGCTTGGTCGTCGGATCCCTCAGACCGTAGGACGCACAGCCCTCGAGCAACTTCTTGATATCGCTGCCGTCGTCGACATCGAAGGCAATGGTGAAGATGAGAATGCCATCCGAGCCATCCGGCAGCCGACCATCATCCTTGGCGTTGCTGCAGACCTTTTCGGTCATCTCGTCCATCGCCTCGACGTAGCGGGACCCCTGCGAGCTTTTGATCGTGCGCGCGGTGGCGTCGAACATGCGACCGGTCTTGTTGATGTTTCCGTTCCACACCTGACCGTAGCCGTAAGCCCCCCAACGAGAGCGGTTGGCGTTGGACAGCCCGGTGTAGGTGTTATTGCCGTCGGTCATTACGACCAGAACCTTGAGGTTGTCGGCGGCATCCTTCGCGGCGCCTTCGGTGAACGGTTGGCCGGGCGACAGAACGCGCCAGCCCCAGGCGATGCCCTCCTGGATGTTGGTCAGCTCCTCCGGCGTCATGCGGTCGAGCGCGGCGTCGACCGTCGCACGCTCCGCGGTGAGGGGCGTGATCGGCGTGGTGGTGCAGCCGAAGTTAGGCCCCTTGCCCCGGGAAAGATTCGGTTCCGGCGATTCGAGATATTTGTTCATATCCCGCTGGAAATCGATCGCCTGCGGATTGGAGTAGTTGCGAGCCGTGGTGCTCTCGTCGATCAGATAGTCGTTCTCCGAGGAACTGAACCAACTCCAGTCGTATTCGTCCGGCGCGAACATGGGGACGAACAAGGACGCACCCCTGGCCGGAGCCGTGTCGGTGATGGCGAGGCCGTTCGGCCGCGCCTCGACGCATCCGGCCCACCCTTCGGGAAACCTCAAGGCACCAGCAATTTCTTTGCCCTTCACTTTGACCTTCACCCGGGCGTTTTCGAAAAGCCACTGGCGCGTCAGAACCTGCCCATCAGCCTTCCGCCGCCATTGGTCTCCGACTTTTTCGGCGAAGGAATCCTTCTTCTTGCCCTTACCCGCGCCCCAACTCTCCCAGTCGAAATTTTCATGATGGATCGGCGACTCGCCGAGCTGATCTATCCAGGATGCGTTGATGTTCGCGGGTCCGACATTGACCGATCCGGAGAATGGCACGACACCGATTTTCACCGGTGGATTGCCCGACGCGGTGTCGTTCACCTTCATCAACGCGGCTGTCAGGTCCTTCGCGGCAACCTTGAGCGTGTCGATCTTCCGGCTGCCTCCAACGCTCGAGCCCATCGATCCGGAATTGTCCAGAACCAGGGCCAGTTCGACGGACCTGTTCTCGACGATCACCTCGCTGGTGCTGGCAATCGGGAAATTGCGCCAATCGACCTTTTCATTGGTCACGAAGGCGAGAAGGTCGCCAAACCATGTCGGCTGTTGCCGCGTGGCCGATACCTTGAGAACCCTGTCCCCTGCGACGACCTGAATGCCATCGTAGCTGAATTGCGTGAAGGATCGCGTATCCGCCCCTGCATTATGGAAGAAGTAACCTTCCGCCACATTGGCAAGAACCACCGGGTTCTGGGTCTGGGAATATTCCTTCGCGGCGGCGAGCGCGGCGGTATCGGCGGATTGCTGCAGGTTGCGCTCGGCGCCGTAGATCGTGCTCAGATCGACCGCCGCCGCCATGCCGGCGGCCAGGACCGGCAGCGTTAACCCGAACAGCATGGCGACATTGCCATGGCGGCTATGCCACAGGGAAAGAGGCTTCACTCGCGTCCGCATCGCAGTTCCTGTCGTGTTTGTCCGATGTGGTCAGCAATATCCGCATTGATATTCAAGATTTGATAAATTCATTAGGCTCAATTTTGCCAAACGATCGATTTACTGAGGCGTGGCCGAAATGTGTAAGACTTGCTGAATTTTATTTTCGAGAAGGATTTCGTGTAATCGAGCAATGGTTCGTAGTCGTAGGAGACATCCGCGACGACAAGGTAGCTCTGCGAGCCGAAGAACAGTTCGGGCGGCACTGGGTAAGATGCGCCGGAAGACAAACCGCTTCCCGAACTTGCCCGGGACCATTCGACTTTTCCCTGACCTTTGTCATCGACCTTGACCGTCGTCACGACGATCTGAAGATCGTCCGGCGAAAACGGCGCCATCACGGCGCCAGAAATATTGAAGATGTTGTCGATTGCGGTCTGGTTCATCAGCTTGTTGCGGGCCACGAGATTGCCGACCATTTCTGCGGTCGTCTCGACCTTGCGGCTGGCTTCGAGGGCCTTCGACGCCTCGAAGCCGCCGAGATAGAGCAACAGCATGACCGGAAGGATCAACGCGAATTCGAGTGCGGCGACACCCTTCCGGTTCGCCACGAACGTCCTGAGCGCCGATTTGCCGTAACCGCCGATGATGGAAAAGCCTACGCGCATCGTGTCCTCACGAGCAGTTGGATTTGCTGCTCTTCAAGCTCCCGAAGGGTTCGTTCATGAAAGCCGTGATCGAGAACAGAATGTCGTTGCCATTGGTGTCGGATGCGATTTCATGAAGGAATGAAGCGACCCACGGCCATTCGTAGAATGCGCGCAGCACGGTGATCGAATTCGCGCTTCCCGGATCGAAACAGAAATTCGTGTCGTTGATGCTTTTCAACTGCAGCGGGAGGTCGGTCGGGATGTCGCCGAATGCGGGGAACGTGCGAAGGTCGATCTTGATCTTGTCGCATGACAGCATGAAGTCGACCTTGTCGCAGATCTTGGTGCGAAACACCTTGTCATCGATATCCGATTGCTGGATCTGGCCGGTCAGGACCTGCCGCGCGACGTTATCTACCGCGGTATCGAGCAACATGCCGGCGGCGGAGATCGCGAAGGTTTCGATGATCGCGAACATCAGCATGAAGAACGGCGTCGCGACCATGGCGAATTCCACAGCCGTCGCGCCGGATCGGTCGCGCGAAAACACAAAACGTTTCCGGATCATGGCCGAGAAGGCATGCCGATGCGTCACGTCGTGGAGGTCTCCTTCAATGTTCAGTGGCTCATTATCGGCGTGTTTTGTTACTTTTCTCTGATTTTCGTAGAACAAATGTCATCGGATGCGAGAAAAGCGACCGGCCGGAGGGCGCCTTGCCTTTGTGGCGCCGGCTGGTAGAGCTTGCTGGCGAGTTCGCGGCAATACGGCGCCCGATCGTGACGCTTGCGGATCGGGCCTGTGAGGGTTGCCGCCAAGCCTCGTAACGGCGCCGGATGGTCGCCTCTTATGTCGATCAGCCGAAGGTCTCTATGTTTCCCAAGCCCGTCGCCGTCGCCTTGCCCAACAGTCTCGAATTCGAAACCCGGCCTTTGGTGAAGCCCACCGGCTTTCGCGAGTATGACGCGCGCTGGTGGCTTGGCCGGCCCGGCGATCCCAAGGCGCCGGAGCTGAACCTGATGGGCGTGACCGCTCTGGGAATGGGACTGGCGAGGCTGATCGCCGAAAGGGGAATTGCGCGCGATATCGTCGTCGGCCATGACTTTCGCGAATACAGCCTGGCGATCAAGACCGCGCTGACGGCCGGTCTGCTGGCCGGCGGCGCCAAGGTGCACGACATCGGCCTGGCGCTCTCGCCGATGGCCTATTTCGCCCAGTTCGCGCTGGACTGCCAATCGGTCGCCATGGTCACCGCGTCGCATAACGAAAATGGCTGGACCGGCGTCAAGATGGGCTGCGAACGCCCGCTGACCTTCGGTCCGGACGAGATGGCGCGCTTGCGCGACATCGTCCTGTCGGGGGATTTCAAGAGCGAGACTGGCGGTTCGTACCGTTTCGTCGCGGATTTCGCCAAGGTCTATGCCGACGATCTCGTCGCGGGGCATGCGATCAAACGCAAGCTCAAGGTTGTCGCTGCCTGCGGCAACGGCACGGCCGGGGCCTTCGCGCCGGACGTCCTGCGGCGGATCGGCTGCGAGGTGATCGAACTCGACACCACGCTCGACCATTCCTTCCCGCGCTACAATCCGAATCCGGAGGACATGGAAATGCTCCATGCGATCCGCGACGCGGTGCTGGAGCACGGCGCCGATGTCGGCTTCGGCTTCGATGGCGACGGCGACCGTTGCGGCATCGTCGACAATGAAGGCCGGGAGATCTTCGCCGACAAGATCGGCGTGATGCTGGCGCGCGATCTGTCCTCGATCTATCCGAACGCGCAATTCGTCGTCGACGTGAAGTCGACCGGCCTGTTCATGACCGACCCTGTGTTGAACGAGCGGGGCGCGACGACCGACTACTGGAAGACCGGACATTCCTACATCAAGCGCCGGGTGAACGAGCTTTCGGCGATCGCCGGCTTCGAGAAATCCGGCCATTTCTTCTTCAACACGCCGATCGGCCGCGGCTATGACGACGGTCTGATGACCGCGATCGCCGTCGCCGAAATGCTCGATCGCAATCCGGATAAATCGATGGCCGATCTTTATCGCGATCTGCCGCTGACCTACGGGTCGCCGACCATGTCGCCGCATTGCCCAGACGAGGTGAAATACGGCGTCATCGACCGCGTCGTCGCCGAGATCGCGGCGATGTACGCGTCCGGAGAACCGCTCGCCGGCCAGCCGATCGCCGACGTCGTCACGGTCAACGGCGTTCGGGTGACGGCGGAAGACGGCACTTGGGGTCTCGTCCGCGCATCCTCTAACAAGCCGGAACTCGTCGTCGTGGTCGAGAGCCCGGTGTCGGAGGCGCGCAAGCGCGAGATGTTCGAGGCGGTGGACACGATCCTGCGGCGAAACGGAGAGGTCGGTGCCTACAACCAGACGCTTTGACGTGACGTTGCAAACCTTGCGCCGGTGGGCGCTCGTGCGGGTGACATCGCTTTGCGGCAAGCACGGAGCGTAAGGTGATGACAGCCAGCGTCGACACAGCCCTTCTCGCCGCCGCCGTTCGTGCCGGCATGGCCGCGATCGTGGCACGGGGGGCCGGTCCGAAGGGCGTCGACTACAAGGACGATGCTTCCCCGGTGACCGACGCCGATCGTGCGGCCGAGCATGCCATCACCGAGCTCATCGAAGCCGTCTGTTCCGTTCCTATCATCGCCGAGGAGCGCTTCGCGGCGGGCGAGATTCCGGCCGTCGGGCGAAATTTTCTGCTGGTCGACCCCCTCGACGGCACGAGGAGCTATATCGCCGGCAAGCCCGATTACACCGTCAATGTCGCGCTGATCGAGGACGGGATACCGGTGTTCGGTTGTGTCGGCGTCCCGGCGACCGGCGAACTCTATTATGGCGGGACGGACAGGCCTGCGATGGTCGAGCGCGACGGTGCCATGCTGCCGCTGCGGGGTCGCCGACCCGGTCCGCGGCTGGATGTCGTCGCCAGCCGCGATCATCTGTCCGAGGCGACGCGGCGCTACATCGCCGGACTCGACGTCGGCGAGAGGCGGTCTGTCGGCTCGTCGCTGAAATTCTGTCTGCTGGCGGAAGGGCGCGCCGATCTCTATCCGTGCCTCGGCCGGACCATGCAGTGGGATACGGCGGCGGGAGACGCGGTGTTGCGCGCCGCCGGCGGTCTGACCGCGACGATCGAGGGCGCGGCTTTGCGCTACGGTCGCACCGGACTGCCGGACGAAGACACCTTCGCCAATCCGCATTTCATCGCCGTCGCCGATCCGGGCGTTCTCGAGCGACCGGGCGTGATCGGGCGGACGGGTTCCTGATCAATAGGCGCCTTCGGTTTTCAGCAGGCTGATCGGCGTCATCATCAGGATGTAGAGGTCGAGCAGGATCGACCAGTTCTCTATGTAGTAGAGGTCGTGCTCGAAGCGCTTCTGCAGCTTGTCGGGCTGGTCGATCTCGCCGCGCCAACCCTTGATCTGCGCCCAGCCGGTGATCCCGGGCTTGACCTTGTGGCGGCCGAAATAGCCCTCGACGATCTCGACGAAGGTCTCGTTTCCGCTGGAAATCGCGTGGACCGCGTGCGGGCGCGGCCCGACCAGCGAGAGGTCGCCGCGCAGAACGTTGATCAGCTGCGGCAGCTCGTCGATCGATGTCCTGCGGATGAACCGTCCGACCCGAGTCACCCGCTTGTCGTTCTTGGTGACGATCTGCTTGGCGAGCGGATCCGACATGTCGTGGAAGAGCGATCGGAACTTGAAGATTTCGACGATCTGATTGTTGAAGCCGTGGCGCTTCTGGCGGAACAGGACCGGGCCTTTCGAATCCAGCTTGATGGCGATGGCGGTCGCCAGGAAGACCGGCGATAGAGCGATCAGCGCCAGCGTGGCGAAGCACAGGTCGAAGACGCGTTTGGCGATCCAGTCCCAGTCGGCCAGAGGGCGGTCGAAGATGTCGATCAGCGGGACCTGGCCGACGAAGGAATAGGTGCGCGGGCGAAACCGCAGCTGTGCCGAGTGCGCCGACAGGCGGATGTCCAGCGGCAGCACCCACAATTGCTTGAGCAGCGACAAGACGCGCTGTTCGGCCGAGAGCGGCAGCGTGACGATCAGCATGTCGATCCGCGTCAGCCGGGCGAATTCGACCAGCTCGGTCACGGTGCCGAGCTTGGGATAACCGGCGACGATCGGCGGCGATCTCTCGTTGTCGCGGTCGTCGAAGATACCGCAGATGCGGATGTCGCTGTCCGGCTGGATTTCCAGGCTGCGGATCAGATTCTCGGCGTCCTTGCCGCCGCCGACGATGACCGCGCGGCGCTCCATGCGGCCGTTGCGGGCCCAGCGACGGATGTTGGCGCGCAGCAGCAGCCGCGCCAGGACAAGGCCGGCGGAACCCGCAACGAACCAGGTTCCGAGCCAGACGCGGGAATAGGCCGCGTCGTTGTAGAGAAAGAACAGCATGACGCTGAGCAGCGAGAGTGCCGCGCCCCAGGCCGCGACGACGCGCCACAGCTGTATGAGGCGACCCTTGAGTATGCTGAGTTCGTAGCCGTCCGCAAGGTTGATCGCGACGATGCCGATGGCAGCCCCGGCAAGAGACAAGACGATGTAGGAAAGCCGGAGAGGGCTGGAAAGGCCGACATACTGGACGAAGACCAGCAGTCCGACGCTGGCGAGAAGGACGAATTCGATCCCCCGCCAGATGCCCGACAGCATCCGCGGCGTGATGAAGTCGTCCTGATACTGCCTGGCGGCGCGCGCCGCAAAGGCGTTGATCTCGACTGGAGCGGTCGAGGCCGGTTGCGGAAACGCCCGCACGACTTCACGGTCGAACGGCAGACCGCTCTCGAAATTCGCCATCCTGTCTCGCTTCTCGCTCGATCGGTCCGCGCCCCGACACAGGCACTCCCTCGAGCCAGCGACTATAGGGCGAAAGGGCTAAGATTTGCTTGAGCAGGTCCGGTACATTCGAGCGAAGGGGCGGGTACGCGTGACTTTCATCCCGCTTCTCGTGACGGATCGGACAGGCCCCGACCCGCATGACGTGTCCGGCGAGGTCGCCGACCGATGCTTTGGAGCGCCGTGGGTCCATTCGGACGCACAAAAGACGCTCTAACACTTTGATTGAGCATCGGAATGATCCAAAAATCGGATTCCACTTTTTGGTCCGATCCTCTAAAACCACCGCTCACGAATATAGAGCGTGTCGCCGGGCAGAATCGGATCGGAGGTCAAAACCCGGCCGGTGAGAACGCGTCCGCCGACCTGCCGGGTGATGTCGACCGATTCCTGCTCGCCGCGCGGGGTGAAGCCGCCGGCGATGGCCACCGCCTTCTGGACGGTCATGCCCGGAACATAGGTGTATTGGCCGCCGGTGGTCACCTCGCCCATGATAAAGAACGGACGGTACTGCTCCACCTGGACGGTGATGTCGGGATCCTTGAGATAGCCGTCGCGCAGTTGATCGGCCAGCTCTTGCTCCAGCTGTTTGGTGGTGCGACCGCGCGCCGGCACCGATCCCACCAGCGGAAAGGCGAGATAGCCGGCCTTGTCGACCGGATAGGTGCTGGTGAGCCCATCCTGCTCAAACACCGTGACTCGCACCATATCGCCGCTATCGAGGTGGTAGGGCTCGTTCAGTGCCGCGTGAAAGGCCGGCGGCACGGGCTTGTAGGACGCGCAGCCGGCAAGCAGCGCGAGCGTTGTGGCGATCAGGGCCAGCGTCGGTTTTTGCATGGCTGCTTTTCCCGTGACGATCCCATGCCGGCGGGCAGGGCGGCATCTTGTCCGATGTTATAAGCTCGTTAGGGTTAATCGTCGGTAAAGCCACCAGTGGATTGAATTTGACATTTGATACGCACGCGCGGCGGAGTCGATATCAAATGTCAAATTCGAAAATCCACTGGAGTCATAAAGATGCTAGCGGACCTTTGATTTCGACATTTGCTTGCCAGTGACCTGCCACTGAAGATTTCCTCCATCTGAGATTAGAGTCCGGCCCTTGATTGAAGGACGGACAGATGAAGAGAAAGCGGTTCACGGAAGAGCAGATCATCGCGGTTCTGCGGGAGCATGAGGCGGGTGCGAAGGCGGGCGATCTCGTCCGCCGGCACGGGATATGCGAGGCGACGCTGTATAACTGGAAGGCGAAGTATGGCGGCATGGACGCGTCCGACGCCAAGCGCCTGAAGGCTCTGGAAGATGAGAACGCCAAGCTGAAGAGGCTGCTCGCCGACCAGATGTTGGAAGCCTCGGCGCTACGCGAGCTTCTGTCAAAAAAATGGTAGGGCCCGCCGCCAAGCGCGAAGCCGTCGCGCATCTGCAGGTCGTCATGGGCCTGTCGGAGCGTCGGGCCTGTTCCTTCGTCTGTGCGGATCGCAAGATG